>NZ_WOFB01000015.1 GCF_009733865.1 Oceanobacillus salinisoli
AGAGCAACACAATAGTGTATTTCCGTAGTGATTGAATACTTGTAATTAAATAAATCAGAAGTCTATATAAAATGCGGAATAAATTAATCTTGCAAAAATCAACCACCATTTAGAAAACAGCCTAAATAATAAAACCCCCGCTTATCCGCGAGGGCAACTATATTAATCTTCTTCTAAATATAACTTTCCTGCTACTACTTCCTCCAGTGCCATACCAACGTACTTTTGTGATTTAGGATTTTCTACTTGTAAATCTTTTGTTTCACTAAGTTGTCGTGCACGTTTAGCAGATAAAATAACTAATGTATATTTGGATTTTACTTTTTCCTGTAGAACGTCAATGGAAGGTTCTAACATCATATTTGATCATCCTCCAATATTTTTTTGTATTGTGCCGCCACCCGTTCACGCTTCAAATGCTCACTTTGAATAATGGCTTCAATTTTATCAACTGCATGATCAACTTGATCGTTTACAACGACATAATCATATGCATCCATCATTTCAATTTCTTTTCTAGCTTCCTTTAATCGATTTAATACCAAGTCGTTTGATTCCGTCCCACGACCCAGTATACGATTTTTTAATTCAGCTAAACTCGGCGGGAAAAGGAATATGAAAACTCCTTCAGGAAAATTCTCCTTCACTTGCAAGGCACCCTGAACTTCTATTTCCAAAAAGACATCAAAGCCTTTTTCCAGTGTTTCTTCTACATATTTACGGGGTGTACCATAATAATTATTAACATACTTCGCATATTCTAAAAGTTCATTTTGTTCAATTAAACGTTCAAATTCCTCTTTCGTTTTATAAAAATAGTCCACCCCATCGGTTTCACCAGTTCTCTTTTCTCTGGTCGTCATTGAAATAGAGTATTTTAAATCTGTGGACTTTTCAAACAGTCTTTTTCTAACTGTTCCCTTTCCTACTCCAGATGGTCCAGAAAGAATAAATAAAATTCCCTTCTCATCAATCAAAATGTTTCCTCCTAAATAATTGGGATACAGAAATTATTCCTCAGTAATCTCTTCATTGCTTATAACCCGCTGTCCAACAGTTTCTGGCTGTACAGCAGACAATACGACATGGTCACTGTCTGTAATAATTACCGCTCTCGTTCTACGCCCATATGTTGCGTCAATGAGTTTATTATTTTCCCTAGCAACTGTAATAATACGTTTTATTGGTGCAGACTCGGGTGAAACAATCGAAATAATTCGATTTGCAGACACGACATTACCGAATCCGATGTTTATTAAACTTAAGCTCAAATTCTTTCCCCCTAAATCTCTCATTTATGTAAAAAATCAAAGTACCAATTTAAAGTGAATCAAAAGGAAATCCCTTCATCCCACAGTTTATTAGCACTACATGAGTATAAATGTTAACTGGATGTAAATGATACTTACCATTTCTGAAATATTAATTATATCTAAAAGCGGATGTTCAAAAATGGGAATCTTACAGACCATTATCAACGTGATAGAATGATACCGGTTGATAATTATACAATAAATTATAAAAAAAAAGATAGATATAATTCAAATTTTTATTCCAAATTCTGCACTTGCTCTTTTAATTTTTCAATTTCACTTTTTAAATGAACCGTCCACTCGCTTATCTTCACATCGGTTGATTTAGAGCCGATTGTATTTGCTTCCCGAAGCATTTCCTGTGTAATAAAATCCAATTTCCGTCCAATAGGTTCCCGTTTATCAAGCATTTCCTCAAAATGACACAAATGACTGGAAAGCCTGGTAATTTCTTCGGTAATATCACCCTTTTCCGCTAAAAGGACGATTTCCTGATGAATTCTTGCCTCGTCTAAGGAAACAGTATCCTTTACATGTTCCCCGATTCTTTCTTCAATTCGCTGACGATATTCGTGTATAACTATTTCTCTTCGGTTATGTAGGTCCGCAACGATTTTATCCATTTTTTTCAAATGTACCCGTAAATCCTCGACTAAAAATTGCCCTTCTTGTATTCTCATTTTCTGTACTTCTTCACATGCATTGCTGGTACATTTTAAGATTACATCTTCTAATTGATCTGGTACTTGATCGCTTTCCTGAACAGAAAAAACTTCCGGGATAGAGGGAATTACGGTAATAGGAACTTCACTGGTTAACTGATAACGTTTTTTCGCTTCTTCCATACTTTTCATGTACTGATCCATTAATTCCCAATCCGCTTCAAGCGTTTTTTGGACAAGATTTTTACCATTCAAGGTTAAGAATAACTCTACTCTTCCTCTTTTAAAGTAGGATTTTATTATTTTCTTCATTTTTTCTTCGTACATCATAAGGGAACGAGGAAACTTTATCGAAACGTCCAGGAAACGATGATTGACACTTCTGATTTCAACAGTAACAGAGGTATCCTCTATTTGTAAACTATATCTTCCATATCCTGTCATACTCATTGCCATTATTATCACATCCGTCATTATTATAACATATTGTTAAAAACGAAAACTACTTTGACTAATGAAGAAGAAAAATTCACCCATAAAAACGGCCCGTGAAGGACTAATACCCTTCTCAAATCCTTTAATAGTAGGATTTATCGTAAAAATGGTTACTTTTTAATACTAGTAATTTGAGATGTTTAAGAAAACGATTGTATCTGTTTACCTCATTTCGTCAATTTTATTGCTTTTTAAACTTCGCAGTTAATATAAACTCCTGACCAATGAAAATTCCT
The DNA here is from genome assembly GCF_009733865.1 of Oceanobacillus salinisoli. Lineage (GTDB taxonomy): Bacteria > Bacillota > Bacilli > Bacillales > Amphibacillaceae > Oceanobacillus > Oceanobacillus salinisoli. The sequence goes on from NZ_WOFB01000015.1 coordinate 2,707, forward strand.
ATTTATGATGCTCTCGCTTGATCTAATGATTACATCGTGCATGAATACTTACGGTTCGTGGGCACTACCTAAAGTCTCCTCGCGGAAAACCGGTGCGCCTCAAGTCTTCTAGTAAAGCTTCGTAGTAGGATTCCTCCAAGGGAACAAAGAAGATTACTCAAGTAGTAAACTCGCTGCTCAGGTCTGGAACGTGCTATTCCCACAGGACAAGGAACGCGAACTGGAGCTCTACATCGTACGAAGAAAATCGGTTTGTATTTTCGAGGAGTTATCATGAACGAAACTAGCCCCTTAATCGTAACAACGTAGATTAATTTGGTAATACTGAATAACAATCCAAAAATTACCAAATCAGATCTATAATACGAAAGGAGCTAGTATTATGAATGATATCACAAAATACGTAGGTTTAGACGTATCAAAAGACAAAATTGCAGTAACGGTAGATTAAGCTCCAACATAATATAAAGTTATTTAGCAGTGAAAGTAGCGGCCTTTTAGAAAAAAGCCTTCTGTTCTGCTTGTATTCCACAAATACAACCAAAACAAAAGGCCCTTGGAAAGTTTGTTAAGATGATTTATTTTTTAAATCCGAATAATACGGTTGGGATGGCACTTAATGCTCCAATAAATAACCAGTCCCTAAAAGCTAAACTAGTTGTATGGAAAATTGGCTGCAGTGGTGCCCAATAAATCACAATCAGCAACAATAAAATGGAGGATAAAACGGCACCTACAAGATACATATTTCCAAAAGGATTACGATCAAATACAGAGTTTTCTGCTCGGCAATCAAATACATGAATTAACTGAGCCATGACCAGCGTTGCAAAAGCAATGGTTTGTGCATATATAAGATTATCCGGATTATTTTGATAAGTTAGCATAAATGCTATAAGCGTCACCAAACCAATTATTATTCCTCGACTGATGATTTTATAGCCTAATCCCCTGGCAAAAACCCCTTCCCTTGAATTTCTAGGTGGCCGTTTCATGACATTATCTTCAGCCTTGTCCAGTCCAAGCGCCATAGCGGGAAGGCCATCCGTTACCAAATTCACCCATAATATCTGCACAGGTACTAATGGCAAAGGTAGTGCTAACAGCATCGCAAACAACATGACTAATATTTCTCCAACGTTGGAAGCTAGTAAATAACGAATAAATTTTCTTATATTCTCGTATATATTTCTTCCTTCTTGAATGGCCGACTTTATCGTTGCAAAATTATCATCCATTAATACTAGAGAAGATGCTTCCTTCGTTACGTCTGTACCACTAATCCCCATACTAATTCCGATATCACTTGCTTTAATTGCAGGTGCATCATTCACCCCATCACCCGTCATTGCTACAATATGACCCTTCTCTTGAAATGCTTTGACAATCTTCAATTTATGTTCAGGAGTAACCCGTGCAAATACATACGTATCTTCAATAACCTCTTCCAATTCTTCAACGGACATTTGATTTAACTGATGCCCTTCCAAAACTAGTCCATTCTCTGGAAGAAGGTTCAGATTTCTGGCGATTGCGCTTGCTGTATTCACATGGTCACCTGTGATCATCACCGTCTTAATCCCTGCCTGTCTGCACTCTTCTATCGCACTTTTCACTTCTTTTCTAGGAGGGTCAATCATGCCATATAACCCGATAAACGTTAATTCATTTTCTATAAATGCATCATCCAATGAATCACTTTTCGCTAACGGTTTGACACCAATAGCAATCGTACGAAGTGCCTTATTTGCCATATCATCTATGGAACGTTCAATTTTGCTTTTTTCCTCTTTTCCCAGTAATGCTTGTCTTCCCCCTTCTAATAAGTAAGAGGACCTTGGCAGCAATACATCCGGTGCTCCTTTTGTAATCAGAAGACGTTTTCCGTTTTCGTCTTCTATGACAACACTCATTCGTTTCCTTTCCGAATCAAAAGGCAGCTCTTTTATTATCTGGAATTTTTCGCCATCAATTGGTTTCAAGCCAATTTTTCTAGCAGCTACTAACAGTGCGCCATCCGTTGGGTCTCCATCAATATGATATTTTCCTTTTTTAACCATTAAAGTAGCATTATTACAGAGCATCCCATATAAAAGCATGCTTTCTAAATTTGGATAATCTCGGTCTACTTTTTCTTTATTTAAAAAGAAATCACCTCGAATATCATAACCATCCCCGGTAACATATAAATGCTTTCCATTTAAAAAAATTTCTTTAACGGTCATTTGATTTTCTGTCATGGTTCCTGTTTTATCTGAACAAATAACAGAGGCCGTTCCCAATGTTTCTACTGCAGAAAGCTTTCGCACGATTGCTTTCTTCTTAATCATTCGCTGTACACCAAGTGATAATGCGACCGTAACAATGGCTGGTAAACCTTCAGGAATGGCTGCTACGGCTAAAGAAACACCCGCTAAAAACATTTCGTAAATCGGATTTCCCTGCATGACACCAAGAATAACAACTAGCGCTGTTAATAATAAGGCGACTACAATTAGGATTTTACCTAATTCAGCTAATCTTCTTTCTAATGGTGTTGTCTGTTTCTGTGTATGAACCATTAGGGAGGCGATTTGTCCCATAACCGTATTCATTCCCGTACCGACAACGACACCAATCCCTGAACCCCTTGTGACAAGAGTTCCCATAAACCCCATGTTTGCTTGATCCTGGGCTTCCAGATTATCTCTTTGAATCGCACTTGCATGCTTTACTACCGGCAAAGACTCTCCAGTCAGTGCGGATTCTTCGGTTTCCATACTATTTGATTTAATGATTCGTACGTCAGCAGGAATTCTGTCCCCACTGTTCATTCGGACAATATCCCCTACTACTATTTCCTTAGAAGGGATTTTTTCCCATTTTCCATCTCGAAGCACATTAGCCATAGGAGCAGACAATTCTTTTAACTTTTCGAGCGACTTTTCCGCCTTCTGCTCCTGGAAGTATCCGATAAATCCATTCACCAAAACAATGACCATAATAGCTATTGCATCAATGTATTCGCCAAGCAATCCAGCGATTAGTGTTGCGGCCAGCAGGACAAGAATCATAAAGTCCTGAAACTGTTTTAAGAATATTAGCCATTTCGGTGTACGTTTTTGTGATTCCAATTCATTTAGTCCATATTGTTTCATTCGTTCTTGAACCTGTTTGGAATTCAAGCCTTTAGACGATAAAACGTGCAGCTTCCTTTCTACTTTTTCTACATCTAATTGATACCACTTCATCTGCATTCCTCCGGGATAATAGATAATACAATCTTGTTAACTCCTAATTGATATCTATGCATACTTGTCCCAAAAAATGCTATAATTGCTCAGGGAGGTGATGGAAATGCCTTTTGATGGTATTGTCACTAGAGCAGTAACAGAAGAAATGAAAAATCTGCTAACACCAGGAAGAATTACGAAAATATATCAACCAACAGCAACAGAACTAGTTTTTACGGTTCGCAGTCAGGGGAACAATAACTCTTTATTATTGTCGATTCATCCTACTTATTCACGATTTCATCTAACCGATGATACATATACAAATCCTAAAGAAGCACCGATGTTTTGTATGATACTAAGAAAACATTTATCAGGTGCAACGATTGAATCCATTGATCAGCATGAAATGGAAAGGATTGTTACCTTTACAATAAAGTCGAGAAATGAAATTGGAGATATTAGTCAAAAACTGCTAATTATCGAACTTATGGGCAAACACAGTAATATTATGCTTGTTGATAAAGAGAAGGGTCATATTATCGATAGTATGAAACACATATCAACAGCCCAAAATCGCCACCGTACTATTTTACCGGGGCAAGAATATATTTTCCCCCCTGTACAAAATAAATTAAATCCACTGAAGATAAGTGGTGATGAATTTATAAAGCGACTCGATTTTAATGCCGGAAAAATGGAAATGCAAATCGTAAATACGCTTGAAGGATTCTCCCCTTTTCTGGCAAAAGAGCTGGTACATCGTATTCATCTAGGATCACTTCAAGTTTATGAAGAGAAATTTATAGAAATGAAGGAACAGATAGCCGAAAACCAATTTAAACCAGCCATTTACCGAAATAAGAAGGAAGATTTCCATGTAATTCCGATTTACTCCTTTAAAGGAGAATCCGAATCCTTTGAAGACATAAATAAGATGCTGGATGCCTTTTATTCCGGAAAGGCTGAGCGAGATCGGGTAAAACAGCAAGCAAAAGACTTATATCGATTTATCAAAAATGAAAGAAGCAAAAATGAACGCAAATTAAAAAAACATGAGAAAACAATCAAAAAAGCGGAGAATGCTGATGAATATCAGCGATTAGGTGAACTACTCACCGCCCATATGCATCTCGTATCAAAAGGTGATAAAGAGGTCAAAGTAATGAATTACTATGACCCGGAACAAAGTGAACTAACCATTCCATTAAATCCAAATAAGACACCTAGTGAGAATGCACAAAACTATTTTAAAACGTATCAGAAATTAAAGACATCCAAATATATTGTGGAAAAAGAAATCGAAAAGACTAAAGAGGAAATTCACTATTTTGACCAACTGCTACAGCAAATGGATGTCGCAAGTATGGAAGATATTGAAGAAATTCGCGATGAATTACGGGAAGAAGGGTATCTAAAAAAACAAAAGAAAACAAAGAAAAACAAAAACAAGCCTGCTAAACCGGTTCCGGAAAAGTATATTTCCTCTGATGGTACCGAAATTCTAGTCGGTAAAAACAATAAACAAAATGAATACTTAACCATGAAACTGGCGCGCCGGGATGAAGTATGGCTTCATACGAAAGACATACCCGGTTCCCATGTCGTTATCCGGGAACAGGAACCAAGTGAAAAAACGTTAGAGGAAGCAGCACAAATTGCCGCATATTTCAGTAAATCACAGAACTCTTCTACCGTTCCTGTTGACTATACAAAGATACGGCATGTACGAAAGCCAAATGGAGCCAAACCGGGGTTTGTTATTTATGAAAATCAGAAAACATTATTTGTTACACCGTCCAAAGAAATCGTCGATAAACTAAGAGTAAAATAGTAAAAGAAGCGCAAGTATCCCTTTCTTAAAGGATACTTGCGCTTCTTTTAAGCTAAACTGGAAATTTCTCCTTAAGCTTATTCTATGATGGTAACTTCGACTGTTCTTCTGCCCCAGCTATATGCTTCATCTTTTGTCGGTACATGGACATCAATTTTATTTCCTTTAATGGCACCACCGGTATCAGCAGCAACAGCATAGCCATAACCTTCTACGTACACTCTCGTACCAAGCGGTATAATATTCGGATCAACGGCAATTACTTTCTTATTGGGATTATCCTTTAGATTAACACCTGTTGCAGTAATGCCTGAACATCCGGAACAATACGCTGTATAGGCGGTTGCTTCAACAGATAAGGTTTTTCCTTCCAGTGTCGTTTCCTGTTTTTCCGGTTCGTCTTTCTCTTTCGATTTACTTACTTCCGTGCTGGCTGCTGAAACAACAGATTCTGATTCCGCTTCTGAAGAACTATTATTACTAGCGGGTTTTTCTGCTTTATGAAAATACTCACCATTTACGATTAACTGCTGCCCTGTAATAATGAGATCCGAGGGAAGATTATTCCAAGCTTTGAGTTTTTCAACGGTGACGTCATCTCCCTGCACTTCGCTAATCTCACTCAGCGTATCTCCCTTTTGCACCTCATAATACTCAACATCTTCTTCATCTATTTTCAATACCTGTTTCGGGTAAATTAAGGATGAATGTAATCCATTTATATCCATCAGCGCTTCCACGCTTGTATTCTTTTCGTTTGCTATATCCCAAAGGGTGTCCCCCTCTTTCACCTCATAATCGGCTGCTGATGCCACTTTTGCAAACAAACCTATAATCATAAACCCAACAAATAGAGATACTAACTTTTTCATTATGTAGTCCCCCTCATAATTATTGACAAGCTAATCTTATCATGGGGCCACCCTATTTGTGGTTACAGCCTGTTTAAGTATCCATGTCAGAAATTACAAATATTATATAAATAGGTTAATCGGTTCTAGCTTGTCTTTCTCCAGCATAGAATAAAACGTTGTACATGCCAATTGTATTCTTATATATATTCTGTATAGGTTAATGCTTTTATAAAATGATTAACTTGTGGAAGTTGACGTACCCCTTCCTGAAAACATAGCCACGTATCCCTCGTAACGGGTTGACCATTTAATTCCAGTGGAATATGTGGGTACTCTTCTTTCATGGAATCGGAAACACTTTCCGGCAGTACTGCCATGCCTATTCCCTGTTTCATAAATTGTTTGCATGTTTCAATTTGATCAACCGTCATCATTTTTAATGGTTTAATCTTTTCCTGATGATAATACAACCAGTTGTCCACTTGTTCATGCATACTGTCATCACTCTTAAAGGAAATTAACGGTCTCTCTTTTAATTTTCTTGTTGGAAATGGTTCTGTATCAAAAATATACAAAGGGTCAGCAAATAGCCGGATACACTGACTATCCTTTAATTTATCTCCTCTGATAATGCTGACATGATAGTTTTTATGATCTCGTCTAATATCCTCACTGATTCCTGTTACGAGATCAATCGTTACATTCGGATATTTGGCTGTATATTCTCCTAATATTGCAGGCAGGAAGCGCTGACTAATAACCGACGAACAGGCAATCGATAACGTTCCCTGAACTTCACTACTCGATTTTGCCAGCTGATCCTTGAGTGCATTTTCCTGTTCCACTATTTTCCTGGCATAATTCAAGATAATTTCCCCACTTGGAGTTGGCATTAACTGTTTCGAGGTGCGAATAAATATCGTCACACCAAAATATTCTTCAATATATTTCAATCTTTGCGTAACCGCAGGCTGAGAAATTAAGATAACTTTTGCTGTACCGCGAATCGTTCCAATTTCATTTAATTTTAATAGTAACTCATAGTCTTCAATTTTCATGGCAGACTTCCTTTGATAAGTATTTATTATAACTTTTGATTATAAAACGGAATTTTACTTATTACACTTATCATCATATGATAAATATAGAAAAAAGAAAAGAGGGGTAAACGTGAATGGCAAAGAGAAAGTAAAACAGGTTTTTTCAAGGAATAGAGAAGCATATATATCGAGTAGCACTCATTTGAAAGGTCCGGACTTAGAGTTTGTTAGTTGACTGGCTTTCACCTGACTTACAAATGTCGGTCCTAGACATTGCCACTGGTGGCGGACATGTTGCCAAGACTCTTTCCCCATTTGTCCAAACCGTCTTTGCGACCGATCTAACGAAAGAGATGTTAGCTGTTACGGCCAATTATCTACATGACTATAAAAATATTCACTACGTTATTGCTGATGCAGAAGATTTACCTTTTCTGGACCAGAGCTTTGACATCGTCACATGCAGGATTGCAGCTCACCATTTTCAGGATAAGGAAAGATTTATTCAGGGGGTAAAGCGTGTTCTTAAAGATGATGGAAAGTTCCTTTTTATTGACAATGTTACACCCTAAAATGAGTTACTTGATGCATTTATAAATACATTGGAAAAGATGCGTGACTACAGCCATGTCCGTTCTCTAACCATTTCACAATGGAAACAACTATTAGTGAAATACGGCTTAAGGATCAACAAACAAATGACAAGAAAGAAAAGTTTGCCTTATGATGAATGGTTGAATCGTACGCTAAAACTAGATAATGAAAAGATCAGAGTTACAAACTACCAGTTACATTCCTCAGAAGAAATACAAGATTACTATGATATCAAAATCAGCAATAATCACATTCTCTCATTCGCAATCGACGAATGGATGATAATAGCCGATCAGAAAACGAAGCATTCATCTGTTCTTTAGCAAAAGGATTGTTGCTTTTAAAAAAAGTATTATTCCCATTTTCGGAAAAATTTGAACTCATGGAAATTATCATCGTGACTCTCGTTGTTCTAATGACGTTTAGCGTGCTTACATTCGCTCCGGCAGAATACTCCGTTTTCCGTGGGCACGACCTCAGCCTCCTCGCGGAAAACCGGTGCGCCTGCGTCTTCTAGTAACGCTTCGTAATAGAATTCCTCTGCGCAAGGGAACAAAGAAGATTACTCAAATAGTACCCTCCTGCGGGGGTCGAACCAACAATATGTCAAAACTATATGCTTCCTTATGTAAGAAAAAAGTTCATAAGGGATTGATTTCCCCTATGAACGCTTTATAATTGATTTCGCCAATCTAGCAGTTTAATCTTCTCATCGTTCGTTAACTTTTCATCGTTAAACAGTGCATCTATCAGTTCATCAAAATTCGTTATCGTTGAAAAGGCTAGATTTGCTGCTGCAAATTGCTGAACAGATTTCTTTAGACCATAAGTGAAAATTGCAAGCACACTTAGTACCTCAGCACCCTCTTTTTGCAGTGCTTGAGCAGATTCTATGGAAGAACCGCCAGTTGAAATAAGGTCCTCAATCACAACTACTTTTTGGTCTTTTTTTATTTCTCCTTCTATTTGGTTTCCTTTTCCATGTCCTTTTGGTTTAGATCGTACATAAACCATAGGAATACCTAATCTGTCTGCAAGCCATGCAGCATGGGGAATTCCTGCGGTTGCACATCCAGCAATAACATCCGGTTTTTCTTCCATTGCTTCCACTTTTTGTGCAAATGCTTCGGCAATTTTTTTACGAATCGCAGGATAAGACATCGTTAAACGGTTATCACAATAGATTGGTGATTGTATGCCTGATGTCCATGTAAAATATTTATTTGGATTAATTTGTACAGCTTTGATTGCTAATAAATCCCGCGCTAATTCCTGACTTAATGTCATTTGATGTCCAACTCCTTTACGGCTCTTTCATAAGCATTCCTTGGTTTAACTGCTTCTGTTATGCTTCTGCCAATTACAAGTATATCTGAACCATTTTCTTTAGCATATTTTGGCGTCGCCACCCGTTTTTGATCGTTCACGTTAGAATTTTCCAGGCGGATTCCCGGTGTAACCGTAAGATAATCAGAACCGCATTTTTCCTTAATTTGCTTGGCTTCGTGAACCGAGCATACAACACCATCTGCTCCATTTTGCTTTGCAAAGTCAGCGAAATGAACAGCGTTTTCTGTTACTAATCCTGGAATGTGCAACTCATTGTTTAACGTCTGCTCATCCACCGAGGTTAAGATGGTTACGGCAATTAGCTTGGTTTTCTTATTGCTGCTCAAAAGCCCTTCTTTAGCTGCTTGGATCATATCACTCCCGCCTAAAGCATGTACATTAACGATATCCACTTCAAGATTTCCTAAGTTTCGCATCGCCTTCATCACGGTAGTCGGTATATCGTGCAGCTTTAGATCAAGAAAAATAGAATGATTGTTTGCTTTTAATTTATCAATGACAGAGGGTCCTTCACGGTAGAAAAGTTCCATTCCTACTTTAACCGGAACACCTTGAAGTTCATTTTTTATTAAAAAATTTTCTGCTTCTTTCCAATTTGGAAAATCAAGCGCAATATAGATCGAATCATTTACCATGTTATATAACCACCTTTCCGATGGCATCTTCCACAGAAGTAAATCCGTATTTTTCTAAAGTAGCTGGAAGGGCATCGATAATTTCAGAACATATGAGTGGATTCGTAAAATTAGCAGTTCCGACTGCTACTGCGCTTGCACCGGCTAACAAAAATTCCAGTACATCCTCCGCACTAGTAATTCCACCCATTCCAATGATTGGAATCGATACATGCTGTTTCACTTCATAAATCATTCGAACTGCGATAGGTTTAATGGCAGGCCCTGATAAACCACCTGTTTTATTGGCTATAAGCGGCTGTTTAGTTGGTAAGTGAATCTGCATCCCTGTTAGTGTGTTAATCATGGACAAACCATCGGCTCCTGCACTTTCTACCGCTTTTGCCATACCAACAATATCAGAAACATTTGGTGACAGTTTGACATAGACTGGCAAATTGCTTGCCTTTTTCACCTTCTCCGTTACCTTAGCAGCCATAGATGGATTGGTACCAAATTGAATACCGCCTTCTTTTACATTTGGACAGGAAATGTTTAATTCCAGCGCATGAACATCTTTTGTTGCATTAAAAGTTCCAGCAACTAATTCATATTCTTCGATTGTGCTTCCTGCGACATTTGCAATTATGGACGTATCATAGTTTGCTAAAAACGGGACTTCGTTTTCTATGATTTTTTCTACGCCAGGGTTTTGTAAACCTATTGCATTTAACATTCCTGATGACGTTTCTGCAACACGTGGAGTAGGATTACCAAATCGTTCCCTTCCCGTTGCCGCCTTCATAATAATCGCACCCAATTTGCTTAAATCATAAAATTGGCTATATTCTCTGCCAAACCCAAAGCAACCAGAGGCAGGCATGATCGGATTTTTCAAGTTCAAGCCAGGTAACTGAACCTTCAAATCTATCATAGGACAACCTCCCTGGCATCAAATACAGGACCATCGCTGCATATTTTCTTATAGCCCTTTTCTGTTTTTGTTGGCAGCACACAGGCAAAACACGCTCCAACCCCGCATCCCATTCTTTCTTCCAAGGATATAAAACCCGTTTTTTCCTGCAGTTTATTTGTAATTGCTTTTAACATTGGTAGTGGTCCACAAGAATAGTAGTTGTCAAACTTTCCAACTTTATGAAGGGCATTCGTAACAAATCCTTTATCCCCGTATGAACCGTCATTCGTTACGATAAAGGTTTCTCCTAATTCTTGGAATTCCTCTTCATAAAAAACATGTTCTTTGGACTGAAATCCCAATACAGAAATAACATTTATACCTTGATTAGCGTATGTTTTACCGAGGTAATACATAGGAGGGACACCAATCCCTCCACCTATAAGCAGTACAGTAGATTTACCTTTCGTATCCACCGTAAAACCATTCCCGCCTGGCCCTAAAACATCAAGTAATGCACCAGAATTTACTTCCGCTAATTGCTCAGTACCTGAACCTAATTTTTTAAACAAGATCGTAACTAGTTTTTTTTCTTTATCAACATCTGCTATCGAAATCGGCCTTCTTAGTGAATGACCTTCCAGTAAGATATGAAGGAATTGTCCCGGTACTGCTGTCTCACTGATATATGAATTTTCCAGCTTCATTTCAACCGTGTCTTTAGCAATTTCTTTAGATGAAATCACTTGCATGCTTTCTTTTTTGATCATATTACCACTGCCTCTTGATCTGTCATAGGTTTCGCACTGAACGTGGTGGAATCAATAACATTTAATATCGCATTTGCTGTATCCAAGTTCGTTAGACATGCAATTCCATGCTCGACTGCTTCCCTGCGAATTAAGAAACCATCTGAACGCGGTTTTTTACCAGAATTTAACGTATTGATGACAAATTGAACATGCCCGCTTTCAATCGTAGAAAGAACGTTTGGTTCATTGGATCCAACCTTTTCCACCTTCACTACAGGAATTCCTAGTTGCTGGACATATTCTGCCGTACCTTTGGTTGCATATAGCTGAAAACCTAGTTGATGGAATCGGTCCGCAATTTCCTGAATTTCCTCTTTATCTTTATCGGCAACCGTTAATAGCACACCACCTTCTTGTGGAATTTTAATTCCGGAAGCGATTAATCCTTTGTAAAGTGCCTTTTCCAATGTCTTGTCATAACCAATTGCCTCGCCAGTCGATTTCATTTCTGGCCCAAGAATGATATCTACACTGCGCAGCTTTTCAAAGGAGAAGACTGGAATTTTAACAGAAACCTGGTCTTTTTCAGGTAGTATTCCTGTTTCGTATCCTAAATCAGCTAATTTTGTTCCTAATATACATTTGGTAGCGATATTTGCCATCGTTACTTCGGTAATTTTACTTAAGAATGGTATGGTTCGGCTTGCTCTTGGATTCACCTCTAAGATATATACATCTTCATCACGGATAATAAATTGGATATTAATCAGCCCTTTGACGCGAAGAGCTGCCGAAATTTTTGTTGCAGCATCCATACATTTTTGTTTTACGGCTTGACTGATTCGCTGTGGTGGATAAACGGCCATCGAGTCACCAGAATGAACTCCTGATCGTTCAATATGCTCCATGATTCCTGGAACAATCGTTGTTTCTCCATCACTGATAGCATCTACTTCCACTTCAATTCCGGTAATATATTTATCAATTAGGATGGGATGTTTGGGATCCACTTTATCCGTTTTTTGCAAGTAACTATGAAGTTCATCATCACTGTAAACAATTTCCATCTTGCTTCCGCCGATAACATAGGATGGGCGCACTAATACAGGGTATCCGATAGAATTGGCAACATCTAACGCCTGATCTAGTTTTCGTACTGCCTTTCCTTTGGGACGAAGTAAATCCAGTTCATCCAATAAAATTTCAAATTTATCCCGATCTTCTGCACGGTCAATCGATTCCAGACTTGTTCCTAAAATTTTGACCCCTCTTCGTTCCAATCCTGCGGCAAGATTAATCGCTGTTTGCCCTCCAAATTGAACAATAACTCCTTCTGGCTTTTCAAGGTTTACAACATGCATAACATCTTCCAATGTTAATGGCTCAAAATAAAGTTTGTCGGAAATACTGAAGTCTGTAGACACCGTTTCCGGATTATTATTCATAATGATTGCTTCATAACCCATTTCCTTAATTGCAAGTACGGAATGTACCGTCGCATAATCGAATTCGATTCCTTGTCCAATTCGAATCGGTCCGGATCCCAGAACAAGGATTTTTTTGCGATTAGAAACGATGGATTCATTTTCTTCCTCATACGTACTGTAGAAATACGGTGTTTCTGATTCAAATTCTGCAGCACATGTATCCACCATTTTATAAACTGGTACAATTTGCTTTTTCGTACGGAAAGCATAGACTTCGTCAACCGACACTCCCCATAGTCTAGCAATTTGTACGTCGGATACACCTAATTCTTTCACTGTTTCCAAGATTTCCACAGAAAATGGATGTTCTTTTATTTCAATTTCCAGATGAATCAGATTTTGAATTTTTACTAAGAAGAACCGGTCGATTTTCGTTAAATCAAAAACTTCATCAATGGTCATCCCGCGGCGGAATGCTTCTGCAAGTATAAAGATCCGCTCGTCATCAGCTTTTTTCAGACGCTTGATTAATACATCCTTCTCTACGTTTTCCAAAGCCTTTTGCCAAAGTTCCTCTGTACCACTTTCCAGGGAGCGAATACCTTTTAATAACGACTCTTCAAAGTTCCGCCCAATTGCCATGACTTCTCCTGTTGCTTTCATTTGCGTTCCCAGCTTTCTGTCACCCATGATAAATTTATCGAATGGGAAACGAGGGAACTTCGATACAACATAGTCCAAGGATGGCTCAAACATGGCATATGTTTTACCAGTAATAGGGTTCATGATTTCATCCAATGTATAGCCGACTGCAATTTTGGCAGCCACTTTCGCAATCGGATAACCCGTAGCTTTCGAAGCGAGTGCAGAAGACCTGCTTACCCGAGGATTAACCTCAATAATATAGTAATCAAAACTATTTGGGTCCAGCGCCAATTGAACATTACATCCACCTTCAATTTCTAAGGCACGGATAATTTTTAGTGATGCATTCCGCAACAAGTGGTATTCTCGGTCACTTAATGTTTGTGATGGGGCAACAACAATCGAATCTCCAGTATGGATTCCAACTGGATCGACATTTTCCATGTTACACACGACAATTGCCTGATCATTCTTATCACGCATGACCTCATATTCAATTTCTTTGAAACCTGCAATATTTTTTTCAATTAAACATTGACTAACTGGGGATAGGGAAAGACCATTTCTTGTAATTTCCTTCAGTTCTTCTTCGTTATAGCACATCCCACCACCTGTACCGCCAAGTGTATATGCGGGGCGAACAATTAAAGGAAAGCCAATTTCACTCGCAAAGTCGAGTGCTTCTTCTACCGTATGAACGATTCTGCTTTCAGGCACTGGTTCACCCAACTCTTGCATTAAGGTTCTAAATTGCTCACGGTCTTCGGCTTTTTGGATGGCTTCTAATGAAGTACCAAGTAAGGAGACATTATATTTCTTTAAAACTCCTGCTTCTTCCAAAGCAATCGCTAAGTTCAGACCTGTTTGCCCACCTAATGTCGGTAGTAAGGCATCTGGCTGTTCTTTCCGAATAATCTTTGTTAAAAACTCAACCGTTAAAGGTTCCATATATACCTTATCTGCTACGGTATTATCCGTCATAATCGTGGCTGGATTGGAATTTGCCAGGATAACCGTATATCCTTCTTCTTTTAACGACTGACATGCTTGTGTTCCGGAGTAGTCAAATTCTGCTGCTTGCCCGATCACAATCGGTCCTGATCCAATAACTAGAATTTTTTCTATTGCATTATTTTTAGGCATACACTTCCACCTCTTTCTTGGTGAGATTCTCTTTCATCATGTTTAAAAATTCGTCAAACAGGTAGTTCGTATCCTCTGGCCCTGGTGATGCTTCCGGATGATACTGAACGGAAAATGCCGGATACAGAGTATGTCGGATGCCTTCTACTGTACTGTCATTTAATGCTACTTGTGTCAGTTCCAGTCCTGTACCTTTCAATGACGCTTCGCTTACCGCATAACTATGATTTTGTGAAGTTAAATACGTTTTATTTGTATGAATATCTTTGACTGGATGGTTGGCACCTCGGTGGCCAAATTTTAATTTTTCTGTATCTGCTCCATTTGCAAGTGCGAGCAGCTGGTGACCAAGGCAAATTCCAAAAATCGGTATATTGCCAATAACCTGTTTAATCATTTTGATAGCTTCTGGAACATCTTTTGGATCTCCAGGGCCATTTGTCAACATAATTCCATCTGGTTTTAACCGTAAAATATTTTCCGCGCTGTAGTTATAAGGTACCACCGTAATATGGCAATCCCGCTTCGTTAATTCTCTTAAAATTCCATGTTTTGCACCAAAATCAACCATGACCACTCGCATCCCGCGACCTGGAACAACATATGGTTTTACAGTGGAGGTACGGCTGACCTGATCCGTTGGAAAACTTGTATGTTTCAGTTTTGCAGCTATATCTTCTGCAGATTGATCCATATCAGCAATCATTGCCTTCATTGTTCCGTATTTACGAATAATTTTAGTAAGTTTTCGAGTATCAATCCCAGAGATTCCTGGTATATCATGGGCCTTTAAAAAGTGGTCCAAGCTCTCCTCATTTCGAAAATTAGATGGTGAAGTACTAACTTCTTTTACAATAAATCCATTAATAAAAGGTGTGATTGTCTCAAAATCATCTCGGTTTATCCCATAATTTCCCACAAGCGGATAAGTCATCGTAACCATTTGACCGCAGTAAGATGGATCTGTAATGACTTCCTGATATCCTGTCATCCCCGTATTAAACACTACTTCTCCAGATTGTGTACGTTCACTGCCAAATGATGTGCCAATAAATACTGTCCCATCTTCTAAAATCAATTGTCGTTTAGCCATGAATATCCTCCTCATCAATGTATGCGACATTTCCTTCAACCATCGTTAAGACTGGCTGCCCGGTGACTTTCCAATCATGAAATGGTGTGTTTTTCCCTTTAGAAAAAAATGTTTCTTTATCTATGACACTATTTTTATTTAAGTTTACTACGGTTATATCTGCTGCTGCATTCTCTTCTAATTTGCCATATGGTAATGTAAATACTTCAGCTGGTTTAATAGATAACCATTCTACTAATTGATGAAGTGTTATTTTTTCTGTTTGTACCAGATTGGTATACAGAAGAGAAAACGCTGTTTCCAGCCCTACAATCCCAAATGGTGCTTCAAGCATCCCTTTTGCTTTCTCTTCCATGGCATGTGGTGCGTGATCTGTTGCAATAAAATCAATGGTTCCATCGATTAATCCTTCCAATAAAGCTTCTTGATCTTCTTTAGCACGAAGCGGCGGATTCATCTTAAAGTCTGTAGAGGCAGTTGTAATGTCCTCTTCATTTAACAATAAATGATGTGGTGTAACCTCGGCTGTAACATGAATTCCAGCTCTTTTTGCATCTCGAATCACACGAACAGATTCCTTCGTACTGACATGGCAAACATGGTAATGACACCCAGTTGCTTCTGCTAATAGTACATCTCTGGCAATTTGGACGGATTCGCTTATGGGAGGAATTCCTGGTAGATGAAGAGATTGACTCACCTTGCCGTCATGAACAACACCTTCGTACACAATGGAGTTATCTTCACAGTGTGCAACAATGGAAGCTCCTGCTTTTTTCGCTCGCGCCATCGCTTGAAGCATGAAATCTGCAGTTTGTATGCCAACACCATCATCTGTAAAGGCAAACACTCCCAAGTCAGCAAGTTCCTCGATATTCGTTAATTCTTCACCTTTTAAATTTTTCGTAATCGAAGCATATGGAAGGACACGTACTTGCGCATCCTGTTTAATTTTTTCAAATAGCGCGTTTACTGTTTCTGAACTGTCAGGTACAGGATTGGTATTCGGCATGGAACACACGGTGGTATAACCTCCGCGTGCTGCTGCTTTCGTTCCGGTCAAAATGGTTTCTTTATGTTCCCCACCAGGTTCTCTGAGGTGTATATGGACATCGACAAAACCAGGTAAAACAACATTTCCTTTGACATCTATTTCTCTATCTGCTTCTTCGTTAATGACAGAACGAATTTCCTTTATTTGCTTATCCTCTATTAAGATTTCACAGTCTTCCAATTTATTTGACGGTAGCAAACGCTTTGCGTTCTTTAAAATTGTTCTCATTTATAATCCCCCACTCTTCTAATAATTCCATGATGATAGCCATTCTTATATAGACTCCATTAGCCATTTGCTTAAATATTCGTGACCTGGAGCACTCTACAAGCTCTGTATCAATCTCCACCCCTCGATTAATCGGTGCTGGATGCATAATGATTGCATTGTCTTTCATTTTTTGTTCTCTTTCTTTCGTTAATCCATATAAGTTTAGGTAATTGGATGTTTCCGCTTGATGAACATGTCTTTCATGCTGAATTCGTAATAGCATCATAACATCACAGATTTCCGCAGCTTTATCAATCGGTATATATGGCATGCCCAGTTCTTCATCTTCAAATCCAGGCGCTGCACAAAGGTAAACTTCCGCACCCAATTTTTGCAGTGCCTGAGCATTTGACCTAGCTACTCGACTATGTTTGATATCCCCCACGATAGCGACTTTTACCTCTAAAAATGTTCCATATTCCTGATATATCGTTAATAAATCAAGCATACACTGTGTAGGATGTTCTGCCTTCCCTGCACCGGCATTGATGATCGGTATGGAAAGTTTACCTTTCAATTGATCAAACCAGTCATCCAATTCATGTCTGATGACCAGCATATTCGCACCAATTGCTTCAAAGGTTTTCGCTGTATCATATAAGGATTCTCCTTTCAAAACGCTGGAAGACTCTGAATGGAAGTCTAATGATTCTAACCCTAACTTTCGCTGTGCAACGATAAAGCTCATTTTTGTTCTCGTACTAGGTTCAAAAAACAGATTCGCTACAAATAGTTGATGATTGAGTTTAAAATCTTTCAAACGATAATATTCCGCTCTTCTTAAAACGTTGTATATATCCTTTACTGGCAACTGATCAACTGAAATAAAATGTTTCATAGCTCCTCCTTAGATTTGTTAGACATTTTCCCCATAAAAAAACCTCTTTGCATAAAAGGCTGCAAAGAGGTACACGTGTAGTATGCTTTTCCGCTGTACACGCTCCATTAAACAACCTTTTAAATCTCTCTGGATTTAATTAAAAGTTGAACTCATTTATTTTTCATATATCGAAACCTTATCTTCTTCATCCGTTTCACTTAATTGAACGACAATAATTTCCTTTTCTGAAGTTGGAATGTTTTTCCCAACATAATCTGCTCGGATTGGCAATTCCCGGTGCCCTCGATCCACTAATACTCCCAGCTGGATAAGTGATGGTCTCCCATTATCCATGACTGCATCCATAGCAGCACGCACGGTTCTGCCTGTATATAAAACATCATCAATTAAGATTAATTTCTTTCCAGATAAATCCTCATTAATTGTTGTAGACTTTAATTCTGGATCTGTACTTTGTGTTACTTTTTCTAAATCATCGCGGTAAAGGGTTATGTCTATTTCACCAACTGGCACATCCATGGATTCAATTTGTTTTATTTTTTCCTGGATTCTTTTTGCTAGCGGTACTCCCCTTGTTTTAATCCCTACTAGAATAAGGTCTTCTCCTCCCTTATTCTTTTCTAATATTTCATGTGCCATTCTAGTTAATGCTCGGTTCATTGCAGCAGCATCTAATATTTCCGCTTTTTTCTTCATCTGTTGCAGCACTCCCTATTTCATAACTTCACAAATGATTTTACATTAAAAAAACCCTATTCCATGTATGAGGAAAAAGGGATTTGGATATACGTATAGTATCTTTGATATCACCGTTCCTTTTTTAGCCTCACTGGACTATTTTTAAAAGGGCTTTTATTTAATTGTCCTTATTATTTCAAATTCTAGTCAGGATGTCAATATATTTTTTCAATATAGTTAATAACTTCCTTGAAATAGGCTGGTGCCTCGACTTCAAATTCCATCCATTCGTTCCTTCTTGGATGTCTAAAACCCAGTATTTTCGCATGCAGCACTTGCCCATTCGTTTCCAGTGTTTTTCTTGGACCGTATTTCGGATCACCTACGAGAGGATAACCAATATATTTCATATGGACACGTATTTGATGGGTTCTCCCGGTTTCCAATTGGCACTCAATGTAGGTATAGTCAGGATAACTTTGAATGACACGAAAATGAGTCACTGCGGGCTTTCCTTGATCAACAATCCCCATTTTTTGGCGATCTTTCGGGTCTCTCCCTATCGGTGCGTCAATGACACCTGTTTCATGAGGGATTTCTCCATGAACGATGGCCTCATATTTACGTTTTATTTCTTTGGATGCAAGCTGTTCGGATAAATCAGTATGTGTCAAGTCATTTTTAGCAACGACTAAAAGCCCGCTCGTATCCTTATCAATACGATGAACAATACCTGGTCTTTCCACCCCATTAATCCCTGATAAATCATCACAATGGTATAGAAGTGCATTAACCAGCGTCCCACTTCCATGACCTACAGATGGATGTACAACCATTCCTTTTGGCTTATTTACGACCAATAAGTCACGATCCTCATAAATAATATCCAGTGGGATGTTTTCAGGTGTTAATTCCAATGGCTCTGCTTCCGGGATTGTCCAGGCTATTTCATCCCCTGCTTGACATTTATAATTTGCTTTTACCCTTTCGCCATTAATCGTAACATAACCATCTGCAATCCATGTTTGGACCTGGGAACGGGAATTCTCTGCATTTAGTTCTGAAAGTATTTTATCAATTCTTTGTTTTTCCTGTTCTGCTGTTACAACATGTTGAAAAGCACTCATGATTTTGTTTTTCCTTTCTTTGTTTCCTCTAGAATCGTAGCAATAATAACAAAAATAACGCCAACGGTTAATGCTGAGTCAGCTACGTTAAAAATTGGAAAATTATAGTTAAATATGTAGAAGTCAAAAAAATCAACTACTTCTTGACGGAACAAGCGGTCAATAAAATTACCAATTGCTCCTCCTAATATAAAGCTTAACCCTAAAGCCAACCATTTATCACTGTGGGCATATTTTTGCATGTAATAAACCACACCGATAACAACAATGACCGTTACAATATAGAAGAATAGCATCCTGCCTTCTAATATTCCCCATGCAGCACCTTGATTGCGATGTGATGTAAGATAAAAGAAACCATCTATGATGGATATGTTCTCCCCAATCTCCATGGAGCGAACAACCATCCATTTCGTTAATTGATCTATTCCAATAATAAGAAGAGCAATGATGTAATACCAATACATCGAATATCCCCCGATTCTATCTGAAGTTCTTATTCATCTTATACGTTAATGGATAAATTTTCAAGAACAAAAGCGCAAGCAATGAAAATGAGAACATTTACAACCTTGTGGAGTGTTTCTCCTCATTACCCTGTATTAAGAACAATAACATATTTTAGTATCTTATAGTGGCTGCTTTCTATAAGATTGGGAATGCGCTACTCTTGCCACCGAAAAAATTTGTTTTTGACACAAAATAAATAAACTGTGAAGTAACTTTATATATGTTGAAGCTTAATCTACCGCTCCGGAAATACACTACGCTAGTTTTGTGCTTCCCAACATTAAAATTTAGCTAAATAAATTATTAGGATAGCTAATCACTATTAAGCTGGTTGATTGGAACAGAGGGCAGTCGACTCCTGCAGGAAAAGCACGTGTCAAGACCTCAGCAGCGGCGGTTTTCCGCGAGGAGGCTGAAGCGTGCCCTAAGGTGCGCGACTGCCCGGAGCGGAATCGGGCAGTGCACTCATCAGATGTATATATTAACTGTGAAGAATAAAAGCAACAATTACTAACGAAAATAACTATTTTATTAATAGCAAAAAACGAGGTACAAATAGATTTGTACCTCGTTTCATCTTTATGCACTATAGTTTTCTTTAACAATGCTAGCACAGCGGGTACATAATTCTGGGTGGTCATGGTCCTCGCCAACTGTATCAGATGATACCCAGCAGCGTTCACATTTTTCACCAGGATGATTTTCCACTGCTACACTTACATAACGATAATCCTTCGCACCGTTCACAGTGTCTGTGACAACTGCTTCTGAAACGATTAATAATTGATGTAAGTGTTCCATAGTTTCCAACACTTCTTTCGTTTCGTTGTCTTTTGGTACAATGGTCACTTTTGCTTCTAATGATTTACCAATGACTTTCTCATTTCTAGCTTCTTCTAAAGCTTTTAATACATCATCACGAACCTTCATGAAGTGACTCCATTTTTCTTCATTAAACCCAGCCAATTTTCTAGGTTCAGGCATATCTGTTAATTGAACACTTTCCGCTCCAACACCAGGAATGAATTCCCAAACCTCATCTGCAGTATGTGGAATAATTGGAGCCAACAACTGCACTAATGAAGTGAGGATTTCATAGTAACCTGTTTGCAGACTACGACGTCGCTTGTTATCAGCAGCCTCAATATATAGGATGTCTTTTGCAAAGTCCAAATAGAACGAGCTCAATTCTACCGAACAAAAGTTATGAATACTGTGATAGATCGGAGAATATTCAAATCTTTCATAGCTTTCACGTACCGTTGTAATCAATTGCTGTAATCGGTTGAGCATGTAACGATCTACTTCTTCCAATTCCTCATCAGCTACTCGATCTGTGTTTGGATCAAAGTCTGCTAAGTTACCAAGCATGAATCGGAATGTATTACGGATCTTACGGTAACTTTCCGAAATTTGTCTTAAAATATCATCGGAAATACGTACATCTGCTTGATAATCAACAGATGCCACCCATAAACGTAAAATATCCGCACCGTACTGTTTGAGCACTTTAGATGGGAGAACGACATTACCTAATGACTTACTCATTTTCCGTCCATCCCCGTCAAGTACAAATCCGTGACTGACAATGTTCTTATATGGTGCTTTTCCAGTTACTGCGACCGCAGTTGAAATGGACGAGTTGAACCAGCCACGATATTGGTCACTTCCTTCCAGGTACACATCAGCAGGTCTTCTGTGTCCTTCGCGATTAAGCAAGACAGCCTGATGGGATGATCCTGAATCAAACCATACATCCATGATATCTGTTTCTTTTGTAAATGTACCATTTGGACTATGTTCTGATGTGAAGCCTTCAGGTAGTAAGTCTTTTGCTTCCCTTTCAAACCAAACGTTTGAGCCGTGTTCTGCAAATAATTTAGACACATGATTAATGGTTTCATCGGTAATAATCGGTGTACCATCTTCCCCATAAAATACTGGAATTGGAACTCCCCATGTACGTTGACGGGAAATACACCAATCTTCACGATCACGAACCATATTATATAATCTTGTTTCACCCCAGCTTGGATACCAGTTAATCTGTTTGATTTCATCCAGGATGTTTTGACGAAAGTCTTTAATCGAAGCAAACCACTGTGATGTTGCACGGAAGACAGTTGGCTTTTTCGTACGCCAGTCATGCGGGTACGAGTGAGTAATAAATGAAAGTTTCAATAATGCCCCAGCTTCTTCAAGTTTTTCTGTTACGACTTTATTTGCATCATCATAGAATAGCCCTTCGAATCCTGGTGCTTCAGAGGTGAATACCCCTTTGTCATCCAGAGGAGATAGCGCTTCTAAGCCATAGGATTTACCAACATAGAAGTCATCTTCCCCGTGCCCTGGTGCGGTATGAACACAACCCGTCCCAGCATCTGTTGTTACATGTTTTCCTAGCATTACAATTGACTCGCGGTCATAAAATGGATGTGTTGTAACGGCTTTATCCAGTTCTTTTCCTTTAAATGTTTGGACTACTTGAGGGTTTTCCCATCCTAATTCTGCTGCAACGGTTTCCAACAACTCATGTGCAACAACAAATCTATCTTCCCCAACTTCTGCAGCAACATAATCCAAGTCTGGATGTAAACTAATTCCTAGGTTCGCTGGAATTGTCCATGGAGTTGTTGTCCAAATAACAATTTTATCTCCCTTATCGAGTACCCCGTTTCCATCTGTCACAGAAAAGGCTACATAAATGGAAGGAGAGCGTTTATCATAATACTCAATTTCTGCTTCTGCCAATGCGGATTCGGATGATGGCGACCAGTACACTGGCTTCAAGCCTTTGTAAATATAGCCTTTTTTAGCCATTTCACCAAATACTTGAATTTGTGCGGCTTCGAAATCTTTTGTTAAGGTTAAATAAGGATTATCCCATTCACCTCGAACACCAAGCTGTTTGAATTGAGATCGCTGTCCATCTACCTGGCCTAACGCATATTCAGCACACATTTGTCTGAATTCCGCGATGCTTAACTTTTTACGGTCTATTTTTTTATTTTTGCTTAACGCTGTTTCAATTGGCAGACCATGTGTATCCCAGCCGGGAACATACGGAGCATGATATCCAGTCATAGATTTATGACGTACAATAAAATCCTTCAAAATTTTATTCAGGGCATGACCAATGTGCAAGTCGCCATTTGCATATGGCGGCCCATCATGTAAAACGAATGATGGTCTTCCCTTTGTTCTTTCCTGAACCTTCTCATATAATTTTAATTCATCCCATTGTTCTTGCCTTTTCGGCTCTTTATTTGGTAAATTTCCACGCATTTTAAATTTTGTTTTAGGCATTAACAACGTGTCTTTGTAGTCCATTTTGCTTCCTCCTTAAGTTGTTTTTATACTTATCTAACCTAAAAAAGCCTTCTCAAATCCCAAAAGGGACGAGAAGACTCGCGGTACCACCCTTATAAATTCAAAATAAGCATTTTAAATTCACTCGATATCCGTAACGTGGATCACCGTCCAATACTACTTGTTTCATATTGGATACTTTGGAGTGATGTTCTAAAAGCATTACTGACCAGGCTTCCACCATATCCTGATTCGCTAATCCAGTAAGGCTGCTTTTATACTGTCTCCGTCATCGTATTTCGACTTATTATCCTTGTTTATGAATTATATGTAAAATCGTGCATTTCGTCAAGATTTACGATTCATTTTCTATTAATTCGAGCTCTTCACCCATTTCTGTATCAAATAAGTCCTCCCAATCGTCCGTTTCAATCATCTCCAACTGAGCCTCTACTAACATTTTTAGTCTTGTACGGAAAACTTTTGCCTGTTTCTTTAATTCTTCCACTTCAATCGAAATTCGCCGTGACTTACTTAACGCTTCGTTTATAATACGGTCAGCATTTTTTTCCGCTTCTTTAATAATTAATTTTGACTCTTTCGTTGCACTGCTTTTCACTTCTTCTGCTGTTTCCTGTGCAACCAATATCGATTTATTCAATGTTTCTTCAATATTTGTAAAATGTCCCAATTTTTCATTTAACTGATTCAATTGTTCTTGCATGTCTTTCTTATCTCTGATCACCATCTCATAATCTTTGATGACCTGATCTAAAAATTCGTTTACCTCATCTTCATCATAACCACGAAAACTTTTTGTAAACTCTTTATTATGAATATCCAGTGGTGTTAATGGCACATTGGCCACCTCCTTATAAAAATAATAGATAATAATCATATAAGAACGTTTTTGTTTTCAACTAACTATTCGACAAAAAAGCCTTAAATCCTGCAAAAAATAAAACTAATTTTTAAAAATGGTTTTCTTTGCCAATAAATATAGAAACTCCGGACTAAGTAGATACTGCTAACCAACCGCTGCGAAAAACACCTAATTTAAAACCGCTATCGTTATTTTCCATTTTTCTTTTTTGGATTGTCCATTAATCCTAACTAATTGGCTTCGTCCTTTTCCTCGGAGTGAAAGCAGATCTCCCTCCTGCAGTTGGAAATTAACTTGGTCTACCGTTTTATAATTAACTTTAACCAATTGCTTTTTTATATATTCTGCGGCATCTTTTCTGGAAATATGATAAATTTCTTTAAGAACTGCATCCAGGCGTAAGGAGGAGACCGTTTTATCCGCTTCGTTCCAGTTTTTTTCCATTTCTATCAAACGGTTTAACGGAATTTCCTCGAATAATATGTTTGTTTTTTTGATGGAAATTAAGTTAGTTAGCACATAGGCTGCTATTTCATTTGCTGTCACGAGTTGTACGATTCCATCCCCTACAAAAATATCACCCAGTTTTTTTCTTTTCATGCCTAATGATAAAAAGGCACCCATTACGTCCCTATGGTCAAGTGAAACAAACTTATCTTGATAAAATGCCTGCAAGAGACTAAGTTGGTATGTGTCCTCTTTTATCTCTTCATAATAAGGTGCAATAACCGTACGTTTTCTTTCACTGTGAATTCCACCACCATAAAGGCGGAGCTGTAATTCATCCTGATTTGTTCCAATTAACATTTCCAAAATTTGCTGTTCTCTTGGATCAAGAAAATCAGTCAGTTTAGGTATAAAGGTCCTTTCAACCTGCTCTTTCCATGAAAGGACTTGATCAATAAACTCATGTTCATCTTTACGAAAATGCTGATAAATATCCATTAGAAACTCCTATTTGTAAAAGCCTTACATTAGAATAAAAACATTCTAAAAAACTCATATAACCCTAATCTAGCCAAGTGTAAAACAAAAATGGCTATAATTGGTGAAAAATCTATCATACCGAGTGGTGGGATAAATTTACGAAACACCTCTAAATAAGGTTCACAAATTTTTCCTAACATCTCACCAAAAGCAGATTCCCTTGCTCCAGGAAACCATGACATAAAAATATAAATAATTATTCCCCAACTGTATAAGTTAAGGGCTAAATCTAATATTTGTAATAATGAACCCATTTGCTGTTACCATCCTTTTTCATAATCATCTTCATTAAATAGACTATCTGTAATAGAACCAGAAACATCTATATTCTCGGGTGTGCATAAAAATGTTTCTGCACCCAGTTTTTGAATATCACCATTGACCGCATAAACCGTTCCACTTAAAAAGTCAACAATACGTTTAGCCTGATTGCGGTCCACTCGCTGTAAATTAATGACAACAGCTCGTTTACTAACAATATTATCAGCTATTTCCTGTGCTTCATTATACGTCCTGGGCTCGCATAATACCACTTTGGAATTCGGCTGCTGAACACTTGTCAAGCTGACGACATTTTGACTTTTTGCCTTTGCATTAAATTTACTTTCGGGCATTTGTTCTTCATCTACATATTCATACTCGTAATCTTCTTCTACAAAGAAATTTTTTATTTTGTTTTTTATGCTCATTTGTTTCACCCCACTATGGAAAAATATTTAACTCCCCACTAATTTGGAACCTATTCTAATATGGGTTGCCCCTTCTTCAATTGCAATATCATAATCATTGCTCATCCCCATGGATAAATATTCACATGGGGCATGCTTATAATTTTTTTCTTTTATTTGACCCCTTAACTCTGCTAATTGTCTGAAAACACCTCTAATTTCTTCTCTATCATCAATGTGAG
Organism: Oceanobacillus salinisoli; assembly: GCF_009733865.1. Classification (GTDB taxonomy): domain Bacteria; phylum Bacillota; class Bacilli; order Bacillales; family Amphibacillaceae; genus Oceanobacillus; species Oceanobacillus salinisoli. Next base: position 28,750 of record NZ_WOFB01000015.1, read on the forward strand.
GTGCCATGGTCATTAGGCCAACAACACGAATGTTAGGGAATTTTTCTAGTTCTTCAATAAAAGGCAGCACCCCACCATGGGCTAGTCCATGTTTTGACTCTTCCCCGCTGACATTCACTTGAACAAAACAGTTAACTGGTTTTTCTGTTCGTTTATTCACTTCTTTTGCCAGTGACTTGCGATCAAGGGAATGCAGATAATCGATTTTATTGATGACATCTTTAACTTTACGTGACTGCAGTGTTCCAATAAAGTGCCAGCTTGCTTTGTTACCTATTTTTTCGTATTTTTCAAGAAAACCTTCATTTCGATTTTCGCCAAGATTTTTAATCCCTGCGTCAATTGTCTCTTCTGCTCGTTCTATTGTAACATATTTCGTCACTCCGATAATCGTTATTTCATCAAAATTACGATTGCTTTTCACGCAGGCTTTTCTCATGTTTTCTTCAATTTCTTTCAAATTTTCTGCTACATCCATTATTATCATTTCTCCTCCCTAGTATAATTAAGCTAAATATCCTAGGAAACCTAGCATTCTTCCTGTTTTCCCTTTATCTCTTCGATGTGAAAAAAATAGCGCATCATCTTTAAATGTGCAATAATTTGTCACTTCTATATTATGACGTAATATACCAGATTGTAAAAGGATTTCTACATTTAATTGCTTTAAATTCAATAAAAAACGATTATTTCCTTTAGAAATGATACATTTCTCCCGATATTTTCCATCAATGGTGCTCACTACTCTTTCATCCACTTCGTACATTTCTTGGGAAATACAAGGTCCAATTGCAGCTAACAAATTGGTTGTTTGAACACCTTTTTCTTTCAAAGCCAAAACCATTTTTTCTGCCATTCCATTGACAGTGCCCTTCCACCCTGCATGTGCTATTCCAATGTATTCACTCACTGGATCAAAAAAATAGATTGGTACACAATCGGCGAAAAACGCTGTACAGAGGATTCCTTTTTTATTGGTTATAAGGCCATCTATTCCTTTTAATGAACTATCATATGAAATAGAGCCCTTTCCTTTGTCTTCTTCAGAAACGACCTTTATGGATGTTTGATGTACTTGCTCACCAGACACCCAATTTGCAACCGGAATATGAAGTTTATTCGCTAAAATGTTGCGATTTTTTATTACATCTTCTTGATTATCTGGGACATGCAGACCAAAATTGAGTGTATGAAATGGAGGAGCACTTACTCCTCCATTTCTTGTTGTAAACCCAGCTATTAACTTTGGATGTAATTGCTGCCATTTTTTTATATGTAAAAAAGAGTCATCACTTTGACAAAATGCTTCGATCATTATTTAGTCCCCCTGAAATATATTTTATTACATGAAGTAAACATGGAATTTCAACAATATCGTGTAACGATGCCAAATTTCGCTAACAGTCACGAGTGAATGCGAGTTCCTCTAATATTTTAGCACATCTTACAGTAATTTTTCTTATTTATGCGAATATGACTGTGTGAGCAGTAGTGGCCCCTTCGCTTCTCTTACCAGTATAACATCTGAACCTATTCGGACAATCTGATCCCAGGAAATAATCAGTTCATCGGACCTGCTAAAAAAATTTCCTTTCTTATCCTTTACCAATAAAATAAACGCCTCAATCTTCCCTGTATCAGGGTTAATTTCAAGGTCCGAAATATTTCCTAACCTACGCCCATCCTCAATTAGAATAACTTCTTTTAGCTGCAATTCTGATAATGTAACCATACTAATCACCCACCTTACTACACTATATGCGAGGATGTACAATATTTTCATATAGAATAAAAAGATTTATGTATTTTGTTTTAAAATATGTTAATCGTACAGAAAAAGGAGCTGGGAGATTAATCAACGGGAAGAGTACTCGACGTTCAAATCTTTATGAAAGGCTCTTTTCGCAAAGTTTTTTTGTTATGAATTGATATAAACTCCTGACTAACTTAATTAAGAATAAATGTCTGATGGGATGGGGGCTATGATGATTTCCGCTCCGGGCAGTCGCGGATCTTAGGGCACGTCCTCAGCCTCCTCGGAAGAAAACCACTTCCTGCTCAGGTCTGGACACGTGCTATTCCCGCAGGAGTCGACTGCCCTCCGCTACAATCAACCATCTTAATAGTGGTAGAGTATATTTTATAGCATAATCACATGCTAGAAAGCCAAAAGCACCAAACTAGCTGAGGAAATACACGGAGACTCCCGCGGGAAAAGAGGCATCGGTGAGCCCCCTAAAGAAGACAGCACGAGGAGGCTCACCAGCCGCCCTAAGGTGCGCGTAGTGTATTTCCGCAGCGGTAGTATTATCTCAAATTAAATATATTTGCAGTCTATATAAAATGCGACACAAAATTTCCATTTAAAAGCAATAATCTTTTAGAAAATAGCCATCTGAAAACAGCCTTAATAAAAGAAAAAATCCGAACTAATTCAAATTCTAATGGAAGAATTTTGAATCATCGTTCGGATTTTTTTAACTAGAACACTTTTGCCCCAGCCTCACTTTGCGAATACGAAACAAAAATGATCTGCTATAATATTGCAATTATTATCCTTCAAACATCTGCTTATTCATTTGGCTGATTGCTGCTTTCTCTAGACGGGATACTTGTGCTTGGGAAATTCCGATTTCATCTGCCACTTCCATTTGCGTTTTCCCTTGAAAAAAACGTTTATTTAAAATCATTTTTTCCCTTTCATTTAGCTTATACATTCCTTCTTTCAAAGATAGCTTGTCTACCCATGTGGAATCTTTATCTTTATCATCACTAATTTGATCCATGACGTAAATCGGATCTCCACCATCGTTATATATAGGCTCGAATAGGGAAACGGGATCTTGAATGGCATCCATAGCAAAAACGATATCATGATGGGGGATTCCCATCTCTTCAGCAATTTCAGCTGGGGTTGGTTCTTTAGAAGTCTTATTAATCAATTTTTCCCTTACCTGTAAAGCTTTATATGCAATATCTCTTAACGATCTTGAAACTCTTATAGGGTTGTTATCTCGGAGATACCTTCTAATTTCTCCGATAATCATAGGAACAGCATAGGTCGAAAATCGTACATTATGTGACAAATCAAAATTATCTATAGATTTCATCAATCCAATACAACCTACTTGAAATAGATCATCTACATATTCTCCCCGATTATTAAACCGCTGGATAACACTAAGAACTAGTCTCAGATTTCCATTCACTAGTTCTTCCCGTGCAGATATATCTCCTTCTTGTTGCATTCTTGTAAATAGTTCCTTCATTTCTTCATTGCTGAGTACTGGTAACTTCGATGTATCAACCCCACAAATCTCAACTTTGTGTCTAGTCATATGTTAACCCTCCCGGATGGTGATGCTGTTCATGGACAGTATCTCCTCTCGAGAGGGTTTTTATGCAATGCTAGGAGCTTGAAAAAAATACCATTACCTGTCAAAACCTTAACTAACTAAGCCTAGACCATTTTATTAAATTCTTTTTTCAGTCTCCTGATTATTTTCTTTTCTAAACGGGAAATATACGATTGTGAAATCCCTAACATATCGGCTACATCTTTTTGTGTTTTTTCTTCCTTACCGACTAAGCCAAATCTTAGTTCCATGATTTGTTTTTCTCTATCATTCAGTTTTGATAATGCCGCTTTCAGCAAACTTTTATCTACATCGGATTCTAGTCCTTTAGTTATTATATCATCATCCGTACCAAGGACATCTGAAAGTAATAATTCATTACCATCCCAGTCAATATTCAGTGGTTCATCAAAGGAAACCTCTGATTTGAGTTTGTTATTCCGACGCAAATACATTAAAATTTCATTTTCAATACATCTTGAAGCATATGTTGCTAATTTAATATTTTTCTCTGGATTAAATGTGTTTACTGCTTTAATTAAGCCAATTGTTCCTATACTTATTAAATCCTCAATATTAATTCCAGTGTTTTCAAATTTACGAGCGATATAAACGACTAAGCGTAAATTTCGTTCAATTAATATTGACCGTGCCGTTTTATCACCTTTTGGCAGCAATACCAATAATTCCTGCTCTTCTTGTTTGGAAAGTGGTGGAGGAAGTGCTTCACTTCCTCCTATATAATATATTTCATCCGTTTTAAAACCTAGTCGAACGAGTAACTTATACCACTTTAAACGAAGACGTAATCGCAGTTTCCAAAATTTCACATCTCATCTCTCCTTCTATGCTGAATGAATGGTAGCTAATTGAATAATTTGAGGATGAAGTAAGCAATGATAACTATTGTCCTTCGTAAGTCCTGCAAACTGAATCCCAATTAATAATTTACGACTTTTAATTTTTTCTTCACCGTAGTACACAATCAAATGTTCCGGACGAATAGCAAACAGGTACATATTACTACCCTGTACCCCTTGATAGGGAACAATCTGAATGCTCGTTTGCCATTCTTTCGGGATTTGTTCCATATCAAAATGATCATGAGCCCTTTTTAAACTTTGCCAGTCCTCTTCGGTAAACCACTGTTTAAGAAATGATTCATCACAAATAATGACCGGCTTTTTTGTTAGAGGATCCACTAGCTGATTACCGCTGTCTATGTAACCCGTAGTGGAAAAACTTTTATCCTTGATTTGGATTGTTACTGAATAAAGTTGATCATACCGGATTTTTTCCGATGCGTGCTTGTCCATACGGGCCTTGGTAAAATACCATACAAATGGAAATCCAATAATGACAAATAGCCAACTAACCGGATCTCCATATCCTTTATTAAACGTCATCAAGCCGCCTGATGATACGGCAATTGGATTGGAAAAAAGAAAATGTAATCCTACGAGTCCACCTCCTATGGAAAATGTTGTGAAATAAAACAATAAAAGTAGTTTTGAATACCGATAAATCGTTATAAAACCAAAAGAACATAATATAATAAAGAGAGAATATAAAATTTTACCAACTACCCCAGAAAAGATTGAATCCGGATAAAATACGGTAATCGGTACAATTAAGGAAGCAACAAATGCCCCTAAAATAATTCGGATCATTTTAGTACTATCTCTTGCTAATGCTTTTGTAAGCAATAAGAGCATAAAGTCCAAGCAAAAATTTAACGCCCAGACCGCATCCAGGTAGATGGTCATCTCACTCTTCCTCTCTTAAAAGAGGACTTAACTCTTTTAAATTTAATATCTTATGTTCTAAATGGTTAGGATTTACTGAGAAGTATAACCAATCTCAGCAGCAAAGTCTGTCATTTCTTGTATGCAGAAACAGGCTAATTTTAACTAGTTATTGAGGAGTTTGTCGGGAGGATTCTGATAGAGAGTATGAAAGTGCCAGTTTACAGGGTATCCATTTGTCGAAACTTATTTGAAGAAACTTAAAGTAGAAAGATACGTTACCTTTGTTTACCTAAGTGCGAAATCATCCTCTATGCGAGGAGATTTCATGTTGCCATTCCCGTGCAAAGCATGGTACATCCGAAGCTAGAGATTTTTATACCGGAATAAAGCATATCTTTATTAGTAGGTTTTCCCCCCTACTGATAGTTAGATGAACAAATAAGTAGTTTACTAGCTGTCCGACCCGACCCACTTATCCTTCTTGAAATATCCCGAATTCTTGAAGTGATGACCTTACAGCCAGTTAATTACGTGGTGTAAATTATACAGTCAATAAAATTTACCATTTCCTAAATTGGTATAAACTCCTGGACTAATGAAAATTGCTATTGTGTTGCTCTCGCTTGCTCTAATGATAATGGCGGGCTTCATTCGCTCCGGCAGAATACTTACGGTTCGTGGGCACGTCCTCAGCCTCCTCGCGGAAAGATGCCGTGCTCAGGTCTGGAACGTGCTATTCCCACAGGACAAGGACCACTTCGGCAGCAATACATCGCACGAAGAAAATCGATTTTTATTTTCGAGGAGTCTTCGTATTCTGCCTACGCTAGTACTGGTTTTCTAATTAATGTATAGCTATAACCTCTATAATAGTGACGTATGATAAGTTTCTTTTTACTTAAAGAGAGAGTACTCTAAAGAAATAAACTGCGCTCAGATTCAATCAAACACCGGTTAGCAACACTCAAGTAGAATGGTGAATAGCACTAGACCAGCGGAGAAAATACACGGAGACTCCTGCGGGAACAGTGACCAGAGTGAGACCCCTAAAGACGCGATAGTACGAGGAGGCTCACGGGTCGCCCTAAGGTGCGCATAGTGTATTTCCGTAGCGGTAGGTACAACACCAACTTAGCATCTAAAGTTACTCCGGTGTTTATATTAAATGCGAAATAAAATTTTCCCGCAAAAAAGCAACAATATTGTATAATACAGCCAAAAACAAAAAGCAAACGAGCGATATTTCTCACTCGTTTGCCATGTATCATTATCTTCTATTTCGATTGCGGTTTCTTAAGAAAGTTGGTATATCCAGTTCATCATCTTCCTGCTGTCTGGGACGTTGGACCTGTTCCCGTTGTTGTACAGGCTCCTCTTTTGCTGCTGCATGCTGATTATGATTAATGACTGGTCGCTGCTGTCTTGGTTTTGCTTCCTGTTTTTTATTTAGTTCATCAAAACCAGTTGCAATAACCGTTACGACAATTTCATCATTTAAATTCTCGTTAATAACAGATCCAAAAATAACATTCACTTCTTTATCTGCAGCAGACGTTACTAAATCAGCCGCTTCCTGAACTTCATATAGACTAAGATTCGTTCCACCAGTAATGTTCATTAATATACCATGGGCACCATCAATAGACGTTTCAAGTAAAGGAGAAGAAATAGCCTTCTTCGCTGCTTCTGTAGCACGTGTTTCCCCAGTAGCTATCCCTATCCCCATTAGTGCTGAGCCTTTATCATGCATAATCGTTTTAACATCAGCAAAGTCAACATTAATCAAGCCTGGTTTTGCAATCAAGTCGGAAATACCTTGAACACCTTGTCGTAACACATTATCAGCTTCACGGAAAGCTTCCAGCATTGGTGTATTCTTATCCACAATTTCAAGTAAGCGATCATTTGGAATAACAATTAACGTATCGACACTTTCCTTTAAAGCATCAATACCAGAAATGGCTTGTGTAGAGCGTTTTCTGCCTTCAAAAGTGAAAGGTCTGGTAACTACACCAACAGTAAGTGCCCCTAAATCCTTTGCCACTTGAGCTATTACTGGAGCAGCACCGGTTCCGGTACCACCACCCATTCCTGCCGTTACAAATACCATATCAGCACCTTGTAAAACTTCTTCAATTTGCTCTTTACTTTCTTCGGCTGCTTTCTTTCCAACTTCCGGATTTGCACCTGCACCCAGACCTCTTGTCAGCTTGCCGCCAATTTGAATTTTCAATTCCGCTTTTGATAGATTTAAAGCCTGTGCATCGGTATTTACTGCGATAAATTCAACACCTTCTACACCATGTTCAATCATTCGATTAACAGCGTTATTACCGCCGCCGCCAACTCCAATGACTTTTATCGTTGCCAATTCATCCATATTTGTATCAAACTCTAACATTTTTCGTTCCTCCTAATTTCTACGCAAATCACACGAGTTTTATAGATTTAAGTATATAGTCGCCTAATCAAAGAACCATTTAAATAGATTGCCAACTTTCCCTGTCTCTTTCTTCTCTTTTCTTTTCGGCTCATCTGTGCTTTGCTGCTTGGGATTACGTTTAGGGGAAGGTTCACTAACTTCATTTCGGACTGCTGGATATAATTCTTTTCCTTGAATTTTTGCATTCCGATGAGCAAATTGCAGAACGCCAACTCCTGCAGTGAAATGAGGCTCTCTAACTCCAATGTAATCTGGAATAGCAATACGAACATTAGAGCGGAATAAATCTTGAGCCAGATCTAATACCCCAGGCATTGCCATTGTTCCTCCTGTTAGCACATATCCGCCGGGTAGTTCGTGATACCCCATCTTTCGAATTTCCCTCTCAGCAAAAGCATAGATCTCTTCCATTCTTGCTTCTATCATATCAGAAATTTCGAGCTGATTATACGTTTCTCTTTTATTACTTCCTATAATAGAAACCTCAAATGTTTCATCTTCCTGGGCATCATCATAAAAGGCGTGTCCATAATTTAATTTTACATCCTCGGCTTCTTCCGTGGTAGTACGTAAACCGATGGATATATCTTTTGTTATATTATTTCCACCTAAACTGACAACACTTGTCCCCTGCAAATGATCATTTTCAAAAACAGAGATAGTTGAACAGCCTCCCCCAACATCAATTAATGCAACACCCATGTTTTTTTCATCTGGAGATAAGGCTATCGTACCAGCAGCAAGTGGTTGAAGGCAAATATCTGCTACCTCCAAATTTGCACGTTCAACACATTTTAAAATATTATGTAAAACCGTTTTCGAACATGTAATAATCGTTCCTTCCATTTCCAGCCGAACGCCAATCATTCCTCTTGGATCTGTTATTTCATCTAATCCATCGACAATAAACTGTTTGGGAATAACGTCAATAATTTCACGTTCAGGTGGAATAGAAACCACTTGTGCCCCATCAAGCACTCTACTTATATCTTCATCACCAATTTCACGATTTTCACTTTGAACAGCGACCACCCCGTGACATGGCTGCAGACCAATATGATTCCCGTTTATTCCTACAACCACCCGCTCAATATGCATTCCAACCATACGCTCGGCTTGTTCTACTGCATTTCTAATGGAATGTACGGTTTGATCAATGTCCACTACTGCACCTTTTTTCATTCCATTGGATTTTGCAGTACCTACTCCAATGATGTTTAATGAATCATTTAATACTTCTCCAATGATTACTTTGATTTTTGATGTTCCTATATCAAGACTTACTAGTATTTCACTGTTATTCAAAGAAAGGCACCTCCAAATTCAAAACATCCATACATGATGGATTCAACAATCCGTTCATTATTTCCGGCAATTAACTAGTTTAATAAGAAAAGAAAATATATATAGGTATTTCCACAAAAAAAAGCGTATTCCTTTAATTTTTTCCGAAAAATCTTATCTCGTTTTTCTTTTTCCTGTAATCATATGCATTCGATTGACTTATCAATTATATGGGTTTCGATATCATTATTCTGATAAAGTGAATCTTCAATCAGTGTGAGATTCATCCCTTCTGATTATTAGATAAACGAATCAGGATTTTACTGGCTGCGCGTCCCCCATATCATTCCTGAAGTATCTCGAATTCTTCTAGTTGAGGTCTTCAGCCAGTTAATCACGTGATAATTCTTCGGAAACGTCTTCTGACTCTCCACCCTCTGAAGAATTCGTTTCAAAGGATTCAAAATACACACCGACTCCAATATGTATAATACCTTCTGATCCCGGTTCCAATTGGGAAACAATCGAAGGATACACTTCCATTCTACTGGCAAAGTTTCGAATCGTTCCATCTACCAAATAACCATCTCTCATATACAAAAGGATTTTATTTTGGTTTTCCTCTGTAGGTTTCCAATGAATTTCCGAGATAAGATTGGCTATATTTGCTGGTAACTTATTTAATTCCTGAGCTATCCGTTTTATAGGCTCATCCTCCGTAAAACCAATCAACATTGGAGAATTTCCATTATATGTAGCTTGTCCTGTTTCAAGTGTCACGCCATTAGCTAAGATTGGAAAAAAGTTCCTCTCTTGTTTTATATAACCGACAACATTATGTTCCGTTATATCAATTGTCACTGTCCATGGAAGTTTTCGGTTCACTTCTGCACTGTCTACAATGGGATTACTCTGAATCTTACTTTCTATGGAATCAAAATCAATCATCCATATATTTGTATCGGCAATTAGTTGACTTAATTGAATAATTTCTTCTTCCGTTGTATGTACATTTCCATGAACAGTAATCGTTTTAATTTGGCTTAATGGTGATTGTAAATAAACGATAATTGAAATCAAGAAGAAAAAGATTGATAGATAAAAAATTAATCGACGATTTGCTTTTTTTTTGCGGGCTTGTTTTAATTTCGGAATGCGATCCTCAATTGAAACAATATTTTTGTCACTCATCTCCATTTCTTCCTTTTTAGAAAATTAAAAGAATAAACGGCATAAAATTATGCCGCTTTTATTCAGTTACATGAATTATATCATAAAATACAGGGAAACATATAGTGTACAACCATTAGTTTATCAAGTTTTTTCATAAAATGTATCTTCTAATATTTTCCACTCACAAATCGCCACTATATTTTGGAATAAATGCTAATATTTAACAATATCCCAACCGAACATAGGGTTAAAGTTAACGAAGATCCCCCATAGCTGAGAAACGGAAGCGTTATCCCTGTAACAGGTATTAAGCCAATAACAACACTAATATTAATCATTGCCTGAACAGCTAACATAGAGACAATCCCAAGTGCCAACAATCTTCCGAAAAGATCCGGTGCTTCCAACGAAACTTTTATTCCCCTCCATAGGAGAAGCAGAAATAATACAATAACAAATGTTCCCCCAATGAAACCTAATTCTTCTCCTATAATTGCGAATATAAAATCATTCTGTGGCTCAGGCAAATAAAAATACTTTTGAAGACTATTCCCTAAACCTAAACCCATTAAACCTCCGGGACCAATCGCATATAACGATTGTATAATCTGAAATCCGTCCCCCAACGGATCTTCCCATGGATTCAAAAATGCAGTAATACGATTAATACGATAGGGCGCAGATGCAATTAAACCGACTAAACCGAGTACACCAAGTGCAGCTAGTCCAAAAAAATGCGACAGTCTTGCACCGGCAGCAAATATCATAATCATACAAGTAAGCACCAAAACCATACCAGTTCCTAAGTCAGGCTGCAGCATAATCAGACCAAAAGCTGTAAAAACCAGCAATAGACACGGTAAAAACCCCTGTCTGAAGGAAGTTATATACTTCTGACCTACAGCAAGCAAATTAGCCAAAAAGATAATAAGACCCAGTTTCATAAATTCGGAAGGCTGAATACTGAATGCACCAACTCCTATCCAGCTTTGAGCACCACCGCGTACTAAACCAATCCCCGGAATTAGAACAAGAATTAACAAACTAAAACATACAATCAAAATTACTTTGGCATATTTTTTCCATGTATTGTACGGTATGAACATAAAGAAGAACATGGCAATTACCCCTACACCAGCAAATAGTAATTGTCGCTTCAGATAGAAAAACCGATCACCAAACTTATACTCTGACCAAACATAAGACGAGCTGTAAACCATCACGACTCCGACAATCAGTAAAACTATAATAATCCATAACAACATAAAATCAGGTTTACTTTGATCATCCAGACGTTTTTTAAACAAAAAAACACCCCTTTACCTAAAATGATAGACAGGGGCATTCAATATTCCTTTTATTTTTATTTATACAAGCCCCTACACTAGTTTATGCACGGCTTGTATAAACATGTCACCTCTTTCTTCAAACGTACGATACTGATCCCAGCTGGCACAGGCTGGTGAAAGTAATATAATATCTCCTTCATTTGAAAGCGAATATGCTTTTTCGACCGCATCTTCCACACGATTCGCCAATACAACTTCATTAACTCCCGTATTCTCGGCTAACTGTTTCAGTTTTTCCTTCGTTTGCCCAAAAACAACCATTGCTTTGACATATGTTAAAAATGGAGCCAGCTCATCAAATCCATTTCCTCTATCCAATCCACCAGCAAGTAAAATCACCGGTTTATCAAAAGCAGATAACGCCTTTTGTGTTGCTAAAAGATTGGTTGCTTTGGAATCATTGTAAAATAAACGTCCTAGTTTATGACCCACATATTGGAGTCTGTGTTTTACACCCTGGAATGACGTTAGTACGCTACGAATCCCCTCATTTGTTGCACCATTTAATTTAGCGGCTGAGATGGCTGCTAATATATTTTCCAGGTTATGTTTCCCTACTAGGACAATTTCTTCACGGGAAATAACTTTCTCATCTTTAAAATAGACAAAGTCCTCGTCCATCCACGCACCCTGTTCCACTTTTTTGCTTATAGAGAATGGAACAAGCACCGCTTTTGCATTTTTTAATTCAGAAACAATCACATCATCGTCTGCATTATAAACTAAGTAATCATCACTCGTTTGGTTTTTAAAAATATTGCATTTTGCTTGCTTATAGTTTGCGAAAGTCTTGTGATAATCGAGATGTGCTTCGAAAATATTTAACAAAACAGCAATGTTCGGTCTGAATTTTTCAATGCCCTGAAGCTGAAAGGAGGACAATTCTAATACTAACGTTTCCTTTTCTGTAAGTGTTTGAGCGACCTCGGTAGCTACTATTCCGATATTGCCGGCTACCTTCACAGGCCGTTTACTTGCTTGAAGTATTTCTGTAATTAAGGTTGTCGTAGTTGTTTTTCCATTGGAACCAGTAATACCTATAATCGAATGACCAGCTAATTGATAAGCAATTTCTATTTCGGTAATAATAGGTATGTCGCGTTTCTTTGCCTCAACGATAATAGGATTATCATAAGAAATACCTGGATTTTTTACGACTAATTTGATGTCATCCAGAACAGAAAGTGGGTGTGATCCTACAACCACCTCTGCTCCCATTTTACGTAAGTCAACCACAACCGAATCGTTTTCCTCTGTTTTCATATCATTTATACGTACTTGTATTCCATTATCGAGCAGTAGTTTTGCTGCTGCTGTACCACTCTTAGCCAGGCCAAGAACGAGCACATGTGAATATGGAAAATCCAATAGTTTTTTCAATTTAAGCCCACCTCAATATATATGCCAAGCACAGCAAAAATAAGTCCAATTAACCAGAATGTCGTTACCACTCTCCACTCGGACCAGCCTAATAATTCATAGTGATGATGTAGGGGACTCATTTTAAACACTCTTTTTCCAGTTGTTTTAAATGAGATAACTTGAATGATAACAGATAAGGTTTCCAGAACGAATACCCCACCTATGATAACAAGCAATATCTCTGTTTTTGTTAAAATCGCAACAGCACCTATAGCTCCCCCTAGTGCTAAAGAACCTGTATCTCCCATAAACACCTTTGCAGGGTGTGCATTAAACACTAAAAATCCTAAAAGAGAACCTACAACAGCAAGGGAGAAGATTGATACTTCCGTGTGTCCTCCCAAAAACAAGGCAAGAATTGCATATGCCCCAAATGCAATGGCTGCTATTCCTGCTAAAAGCCCGTCTAAACCATCCGTCAAATTTACTGCATTGGATGCACCTACAAGCATAACAATGATTAAAATAGCATAAAACCATCCAAAATCCCACTGTACATCGGTACCCGGTATATGAATATATGTAGAAAAGCCTTGTCCTTTAAGGATAAAGTAAAAGATAAGTGCAATAAGAATTTGTCCCAGCATCTTTTGCTTTGAAGTCAAACCTAAGTTACGCTTCATTGCTACTTTTATAAAATCATCTAAAAATCCGAGTAATCCATATCCAACTAAAACAAAAATCAATAGCCAAAATTCATAGCTCAGATTGTTCCCCAGAACTTTATAAACCATAATAATGGATGTAATCACAATACTTATGACTATCATGATCCCACCCATTGTCGGGGTACCTGACTTTTTCATATGTGACTTTGGTCCTTCTTCTCTAATACTTTGACCAAATTTCAACCTTCTTAATAAGGGGATGAAAATGGGAGACAAAAGGACGGTAACTAGAAATGCAATTGCTATGGTTACAAATATGACAAATAGATCCATTAATATTCCTCCTCTTACCTTAACCGTCCATACATAAAAATATGGTTAATCCGTTAGTTCATTTACTAGTGATTCGAATTTTAATCCTCTGGATGCTTTAAATAATAGCAATGATTCATTATTTAAATACGGTTGAAGTGATTCCAACAGTTCTTCTTTTGAATGAAAATGCTCGGTCTTAATGAAATTAGCTTTCTCCCTATTTACGGTCTGAGAAATGACTTTTGCATGTTCCCCTATCGTGAACAACGCAGTAATTGGTGACTCAACCACTTCTGCTACTGTTTGATGCAGTTGTTTCGCATGTTCCCCAAGTTCCAATACATCTCCAAGAATTAAAACTTTATCGGTAAATCCGCTCAATTCTTTTACCACTTCAATGGCCGCTCTCATCGATGTTGGTGATGCATTATACGCATCATTAATAATCGAAACATCGTTTACACCCTTGATTAACTCAAAACGCATCGACGTTCGCTGAACCGAAAGTAATGCTTGTTTCCTTTGGTCTTTTTTAATTCCCAACTGTTCACCTAGTGCTATCGCAAAGGTTGCATTTTTGGCATGGTGTTTACCTAGTAATGGGACATGATAAATGGCATCATCAGCCAGCTTAAAGATGGTTTCCTTTACCGTAACTTTCGCATCTACTATTTTATAATCATTTCCATCATTAAATCCACAGGTAACCGTATTTGGCTTTTGATGCAATGAACGAAGCAAATCTTCATCACCGTCAATAATAATCGTACCATTTTCTTTTAAGCCATGTACGATTTCCATTTTCGCTTTTGCAATTCCTTCTCTGGATCCAAGAAATTCAATATGTGACTCTCCTATATTGGTAATGATTGCATGATCAGGCTTCGCTATTTTAGATAAGGTTTCAATTTCGCCAAAATTACTCATTCCCATTTCCAATACAAGTACTTCTGTATTTCTTTTCATCGATAGTATCGTTAATGGAAGACCAATGTGATTATTAAAATTTCCATTTGTATAATGAGTCACATAACTTGACATTGCCATCGAGGCAACTAAATCCTTTGTTGTCGTCTTCCCATTGGAACCTGTAATCCCAATCACAATTGGGTTCACCTCATCACGATAATTCCTTGCCAGCCTCTGCAAGGCGTTTAATGTATCTTCTACCATAAATACTGGAATATCAGAAGAGATCGATGACGGTAGCTCCTTATCTTTCTTCCAAAATATGGCCACAGCTCCATTCTCGATAGCTTGCTCCACAAATTGATGACCATCAAAGTTTTCACCAATAAGTGGAATAAACAAAGAATTTCTAACCTTTAACCGGCTGTCTGTATTTACCTCTTGAATTTCAACAGTTGGATCAACATTCCCTTGAATATCGGAAAACCAATTTGCTAACTCCTTTATCGTCCATAACATGAGTCATTACCCCTTAGCAATAATCGCGCTTTTTGCTACTTCACGATCATCAAAATCATATTTAATGTGACCAATTTGCTGATAGGTTTCATGTCCTTTTCCAGCAATTAATATAATATCATCTTTTTTGGCATAAGCAATCGCTTTGTTGATTGCTTCTTTCCGGTCTACAATAACTTCGTAGCTATCTGATGCTTCCAATCCTTCTATCATATCATTTAAGATTGCTGATGGATCTTCTGTTCTTGGATTATCCGAAGTAAAAATAGCATAATCAGCATATTGTAGTGCTTTCTTTGCCATTAATGGACGCTTGGTTCGATCACGATCTCCCCCACATCCTACAACAACATAAATATGGTTTGCGGCAAATTCGTTTACCGTTTGCAGCACATTTTCCAATGAGTCAGGGGTATGTGCGTAATCAACGATAACCGTATAGTTCTGACCATTGTCAACAACCTCAAATCGGCCACTTACACCTTGTATACTTTCCAAAGCTGCTTTTATCACTTCTAATGGAACATTTCCAGCAATAGCCGCTGCAGCTGCTGCAAGCATATTGTAAACATTAAACATTCCAATTAGTTTGCTGGAAACCGTTACTGTTCCAATTGGAGTAATTAAGGTGAAGGAAGTTCCGGCTGCATCGAGCTTTACATCTTTAGCCGAAACATCTGCTTCATGGTTGTATCCGTATGTTAAAATATGCTGTGCCGTGCTTCGTTTTAAAAGGTCGCAAGAAGCATCATCTGCATTTATAACAGCAAATTTTTGTTTATCTAGATTATAGTTATTACCCAATTGACTAAACAAAAGACTTTTTGCCCGCAAATAATCATCTAAATCCTTATGGTAATCCAGGTGATCCTGGGATAGATTCGTGAAAACAGCAATATCATAATCACTGCCATGCACCCTTCCTAAATCAAGGGCATGGGAGGATACCTCCATGATGGCCTGTTCAACCTGTTCGTCTTTCATTTTTTTGAAAAAGCGTTGAAGATCCAAAGCATTTGGTGTTGTATTTGGTGTAGGAAACGTATCTTCACCAATTTTCATTTGAATGGTTCCAATTAACCCTGTTTTTTTCTCATACTGATTAAATATTTTTTCTAATAAATACGTAACCGTAGTTTTTCCGTTCGTACCGGTAACCCCAATGAGTGGTATCCTTGAAGTTGGGTAATTAAAAAACCTAACTGCTAGCATTGCCAGTGCCTTGGAAGTGTCACTAACTAAAATAGTTGGTACACTCGCTTCTACCTGTTTTTCCGCAATAATTGCTGATGCACCATTGCGAACCGCTTCATCTACATAATCATGTCCATCCACGGTAAATCCTGAAATACATACAAACAGAAAACCGGGCTTCACTTTTCTTGAATCCATTTCGAGATCAATAATGTCAATATTGTCCAAGACAGATTCGGTTCTGTAAAAAGGTATAATCGAAAGTAATTCATTTAAATTCATGCAAAAACATCCTTTATTTTATTGTTTCTTTTCGGAAGTAAAGTTACTTTTACGTACCGCAGCAGATACTAAAATGTGACACTACTTCATATGGTTGATGATCATCATCCGCTTCGAATATACAAAGTACTTCCGTAGTGGTCGTGCTAAAGCAACACTCATTTTAGAAAGTAGCCTTTTATTTTTTACCTGCTGAATAATTGGAATCGCAAACTAGCTATATATGTATTCTATAACTTACCTATTTTTAAGAGGGTGAAATTCACCCTCTTAAAAAATCATCACGTTTTTTTAAAGATAAAGATGGATAGAAACGATAACCATATCAAAACTGTTTCCATTTATTATAGCAAACTTTATTCATCATCTCGATGTTTTTCATCACTTAAATAAATGCGAACCTTTGAACCTGGTTCCAATTTCGTTCCTGGATCAGGTGCTTGATCAATAATATAATCACCAGACCCACTTGTTTCGATGGACAAGTTCGTAAGCATTTCAGCTAATTCACCTTTGGATAAACCGATTAGATCCGGAACCTCCACTGCAGGTTCTTCTGGCCATTGATATTTCTTTTCTAATCCACCAGTACGCGGCTCCACCCCTAAAGCACGTAAACTGTCTCCAATTATTGTTCCTACAATTGGTGCTGCAACAACCCCACCAAATTGTACCGTATTTTTCGGATTATCGACTGCTACATAGACAACAATTTCCGGGTCATCTGCAGGTGCGAAACCAATAAATGAAACAATATAGTTATTTTCTAAATAACCTCCATTTGGACCTACTTTTTGAGCAGTACCTGTTTTCCCACCAACTCGATACCCTTCAACATATGCTGGTCGGCCTGTCCCTTGTGCAACTACACTTTCCAATGCATAGCGCAGTTCCTCTGAAGTAGACTGTGAAATCACCCTTTCTTTCATTTCGGGTTCTCGTTTGTCGACTACTTCACCGGTCTGTGGATCAATCCACTCTTCCGCTATATATGGTTCATATAAATATCCTCCATTCACCGCAGCAGCTACTGCCATAACTTGCTGAATAGGTGTAACAGAAACACCTTGACCAAAGGAAGTAGTAGCCAATTCAACAGGTCCAACGTTTTCAGGTTTAAATAAAATCCCTGTTGCTTCCCCCTGTAAATCAATTCCGGTTTCTTGCCCAAAACCAAATCTATCAATATAGGAATACAATTTTTCCGTCCCAAGCATTTGACCCAAGTTTACAAATCCAGGGTTACAGGAGTTCTGTACAACCTCTAAATAACTCTGATGCCCATGCCCACCACTTTTCCAGCAATGAATATTGGCTCCTCCAACTTCTATGGATCCATCATCATGAAATTCGTCTTCTTCTAAATCCACGGCATCTTCCTCTAGAGCTGCAGCTAATGTAATAATCTTAAATGTGGATCCCGGTTCATATGTTGCCCATATAGGTAGGTTTCGGTTAAAGATTGACTGATCAACATCCATGTAATTTTCAGGGTGGAAATTAGGTCTGGAGGACATTCCAAGTACACCTCCAGTTTTTGGATCAACAGCAATTGCCAGTGCTGAATCTGGCTCATACTTGGATTCCACTAGATCAAGCTCACGCTCAATAATTGTTTGCACCTTTGAATTGATGGTTGTTTTTAGATGGTTACCATCTGTAGGAGGATTATAGATATCAGCAAGCGTCTCTAATCTCCTCCCCTTTGCATCTGAATAAAATGCCAAACTTCCCTCTTCACCACTTAACTGTTCATCATAGTAAAGTTCTAATCCCATTAGTCCCTGGTTATCAATACCTGCAAAACCTAATACATGGGATAAATCATCACCTAAAGGGTAATGCCGTTTGGAATCCTTTGACAGATAGACACCACTCAAATTGGCAGAACGGACCGCTTTTTCCTGTTCTTCAGAAATTTTAATCCCTTCAGGGCGTAAATTAGCACTGGAAGCATTTTTCGTTATTTGCTCAAAAACCTGATCTTTATCCATATTAAGTATATTGGCCAATTTCGATGCCGTATCTTCTGGTTCCTCAATTTGCCTAGGAACGACTACAATGGAAGGTGCTGTAACATTTTCGGCGAGCACTTCCCCCTCCGCATCCAATATAAGGCCCCTTTCCGGCTCAAATACAATGTCCCTTGTCCATAAATCCGTTGCTTGTCCAACCAATTCATCACCTAAGAAAAATTGAACATAGCCTAAACGGATAACAATGATTGCTAGGATTAGAATAGCAAAAAGAAAAACAGTGACTATTCGTTTTCTAACCGTTACAGTGGATACACGCTTCATTTCTAAATCCCCTTTTCATAGGTAGGCTTGTATCAACTATATGAAGTAAAAAATTCGAATAGAACACTGTTTATCTTTAAATTTCATCACTCTGTTTCATTTGACTCTTCTGGTTGAACTGATTCCGGTATTTCTTCTGGTTCACTGGAATGCTCCTCTTTATCTTCTTCTGTACTTTCAGATTCACCTGGAGCTTTCAACTCCACCGCTAAATAGTCATTTTCCTTTATTGGTGTACCCTCTTCAATATTTTGCGTGATGACATATCCATTCCCGAAGCTTTCCATTTTCAGTCCGATTAAATCCGCGAGCTGGGATACATCTCTGATTGACCAGTCCTTAATATTTGGCATCGTTGGTTTATCTGTGACTATAATAATCCGTTCTTGTGCAATAACCTTGTCACCTTCTTTAACATTAGCTGAAATGATGTTTCCTCCGTCACCAACAACGGTGACATTTAATCCATAATCAGCCAGTTGCTGTTGGAGATCGGTAGTTTTTGCACCTATGACCTTTGGAATTTCCACCTTATTTGGCGTATTATCTTCTTGTTTGTCAGGATCAATATTCAAATAATGCAAGCTGTTTTCCATTACGTTTCGGTAAATAAAGGAAACAGGGTCTGATCCGACTTCATACGTATCTAATTTTGGTTGTTTCACAGATACATACATGACTAGCTGCGGATCGTCAATCGGGGCCATTCCAAGGAAAGAAAAAATATAATTATTCTTCCCTGTTAGGTAACCGCCACCTTCTGGATTTGGTATTTCAGCAGTCCCCGTTTTCCCACCGGTTGTATAATCCTCCAATTTGAACTTTTTCCCTGTCCCATTTTCACCAACAACGACAGATTCCAGTAAAGTTAACACCTGGTCTGCTGTTGCTTCTGATATTGGCTGACCAACGACATTTGGACTTTTTTCTTCCATTATTTTTCCGGTAGAAGAATCAACGATTTTCTGAATTACATATGGCTGGACCATTTTCCCATCATTAGCAATGGCTGTTGCAGCTTTCATTTGCTGAATTGGTGTTGATGTTGAACCTTGACCAAACGATGTAGTAATTTTTTCAAGGGGCCAGTTATACAGTATTTCACCGGCAACCTCCCCAGGTAAATCGATACCTGTCTTCTTATCGAAATCAAATGCATGCAAGTAGTCTAAAAACTTGTCTGTTCCTATATTTTCCCAAACAAGCTTTGCAGCTGCAACGTTGGATGAACGTTCAAAACCTTCATCAAAGGAAATCGTGCCCCACCCTTCCCCATTATTGTGATCGTGAATAGCATTGATTTGCGCATTTACTTGAAAACTACCCGATTGAAAAATATCTTCTCCATTATAAACTCCTTCCTCAATCGCAGCAGCCCATGTAAACATTTTTACTGTTGACCCTGGCTCAAAAGGTGTAGAAATAACATCATTATACCAATTTTCTACATTTGCTGGATTATTCGGATTATAGCTCGGCCGATTCCCCATTGCCAGAACTTCTCCGGTTTTAGGGTCCATAACAACCGCGGTAATCCGCTCGGGTTCATATTCTTCCTCCACCTGTGATAAAACATCTTCTACGAGCGTTTGAATTTTTTGATCAATAGTTAAATAGACATCGTCTCCATTTTCCGGCTCACTAATAATTTCATTCGGCTTTAACAACCGTTTATTGTATTGATCACGTTGATAGGAAATATACCCATCCTCACCTTTTAGCAAATCATTCATTTCGTTTTCCATACCTGCTATCCCTTTTATTTCACTGGTAAGTTCCCCATCTATTTCCACTTCTTCTTCTCTGGCAAACCCGATAATATGAGAGGCGAATGTTCCATTTGGATAATATCGCTGGGAATGTTCTTCAAAGTTTATGCCTGGCAAGTTTAAATTTTCAATCTGCTCTTTCGTTTGCTGAGATATATCGTTACCAGCCTTTCCAAATTCAACTTGGAACCTATCCTGATTGATCCCTTTTAATAGGGGGTCAAGTATATCGCTCTCTTCCACCCCCAGGATAGGAGCCAAAGCTTGTGCTGTTCTCTCAGGATCAACCACATGCTTTGGCTCATCTAAATTCTTCGAGTACTCTTCCCGAACGATTGCATATAGACGATATACAGGCATATCATAAGCAAGTGCCATCCCATTATTATCGTAGATTTTTCCCCTTTCCGCATTAATCGTATAAGAAGAAGTCCGCTTTTGATCGGCAAATTCCTTCAGAGAAACCCCATCAATCTCACCAGTTGCTTGTATATACATAAACCTTCCAGTCAGCACTATGAAAGCAACAGAGAATAAAACAATCAAAATAGCAGACATGAAGTGGGTTGTTTTGTTTTTCCGCATACAAATTCCCCTTGCTTAGTTGTTAAATATCTGTGCTTGTTTCACTTCAGCATCTTGAATTTTTAATCCTTTATCTTTTGCAATCCCTAAAATCCTTTCAGGTCGACTAAGCTCTTTCTTTTCAAACAATAAGCCCTCATTCGTTACTTGCTGATTTCTTACTGTTTGTTCTAAAGTCTCCAGTTCTCGGTTTAATGTATCAGTTGAGGAAGAATAAGAAACAATAAAAACACCTGAAAGAATAAAGCACATGAAGACAACGGAATAGATTACCTTTTCCCCTCTTGTTATCCATCCTTGTTTACGGACTTTTACATGTGGTTTCTGTTCTTTTTGAGGAGTTTTCTGTGGATTTAAATGTTGCCAGCTATGGGCATGATTTGCACTCATTATTTCTTCCACCCTTCTTCATAAGTAAATTCTTCATTCCATGGATTGACCTTCTCAACAATACGCAGCTTTGCTGAGCGTGATCTCCGGTTTTCTTCTAATTCCTCGTCCCCTGCAATAATTGGCTTTCTTGTAATCAGCTTAAATGGTGCCTCAAACTCTTTTGGAATAATTGGCAGATTCTTTGGTGTTTGTTTCGGTGTGCTCCATTTCTTAAAAGCTTGCTTACACAGTCTATCTTCTAATGAGTGAAACGTAATAACAGCAATTCGGCCATTTACACCAATTATTCTTGCAGATTGATGAATAGCATCATTAAACGCTTCTAACTCATCGTTTACAGCTATACGCAGTGCCTGGAAAATACGTTTAGCAGGATGTCCACCTTTCCTTCTCGCCGGAGCAGGTATCGCATCTTTAATTATTTCCACTAATTCATGTGTCGTTTCTATTGCCTTCGTTTTACGGTATTCTTCCAATTTCCTGGCAATTTGTTTAGAGAATTTTTCTTCCCCATACCGGAAGAAAATCGAAACCAATCGATTGTAAGGCCAATTATTTACAATTTCATAAGCAGTCAAATCTATGGTTTGGTTCATTCTCATATCCAATTTCGCATCTTGCTGGTAGCTAAATCCTCTATCTCCTCTATCCAACTGTGGTGATGAAACACCCAAATCAAATAAAATACCATCTACCTGTTCAATACCATGTTCATTTAACTTTTCTTCCATCTCTCTAAAGTTGGCATGAATAAATAGAATATTATCCTGATAAGCCTTTAGCCTTTCTTTTGCAGCATCTAAAGCGTCAAGATCCTGATCAAAAGCAATTAATAAACCATTCCCGTTAAGCCTGGAAGCTATTTGTTCAGAATGACCTCCACCGCCAAGAGTACAGTCTATGTATGTGCCATCCTCTTTAATAGCTAATCCTTTTATCGTTTCATCTCTTAATACACTATAATGTTCAAACATCATTACACCCACTTTTTTATCTTAAACAGCTAAATTAAATATCAAAATCCATAAGATTTTCGGCAATTTCTCCAAAAGATTCCTCAGAATCTGTAACATATTCTTCCCAATTATCACTAGCCCAAAACTCTATACGGTTTGACACCCCAATCACTACACATTCCTTTTCTAAATCCGCATATTTCCGAAGTGTCTGTGGAATATTTATTCTCCCCTGTTTGTCCACTTCGCATTCAACTGCACCAGAAAAGAAAAATCGAGTAAAAGCTCTAGCATCCTTTTTTGTTAGTGGGAGTTTTTTTAACTTTTCTTCTAGTAATTTCCATTCTTCCATTGGGTAGGCGAATAAACACTTATCAAGTCCACGGGTCACAACAAATGAGTCTCCAAGATCCTCACGAAACTTGGAAGGGACAATGATTCTGCCTTTTGGATCAATGTTATGTTGAAATTCACCCATGAACATAAAGTACGCCCCACTTTCATATTTCTAATATTACCACATCCCCCCACAATTCACCACTAAATTCCCCAAAAATATTTTATTTTTTTATATAATCGGGATCCACCAATAAACATCGGCCATCAAAAAAGCCGTCATCTCTTGAGATGACGGCTTTTTTACAATTACTTTTTAATTAGTGGTGAATGGTGGTGGACTTTTCCCAAAATCTATAAATAAACAAGATAATGATCATTCGAAAAGGAACATGAATATTCCAATGTTTCTTTAATAAAATCCGTACCATATTTATTTATTATCGGAAGTGGGTTCCATACACGTTCCTGTAAACCATCTGGATAAAGGAATAACTGTATAAGATTCAGTTCCTCCAGATCCTTCTCATATTTCTCTTCAACCGCTCGAATCATTCTTTCTTCCAAGAATGTAATTTCTTTATGTAAATAAAATAAGTTTTTATCAGCTAAATCACCTATATCAGATCGGATTTCTTTTGCAAGTGTCCTTAATGGCTGATGCGCTTTACCAACGGTGTCTTTTATTTCCTCTGCTAAAGCACGGATTGGCGGATGGGTTTTGGAGTCAATCCAGGCTTTTTTATAATCTGTAACTCCATTATTAATCACATCACTAGGAGTTAGACTGAAATGCTTCAAAACTTTATTTACTTTGGAATCAATATATGTAAAAGACAAACGCGGTAATACTGGCGGCATTTTTATGTCAAATGCATGAAAGGCAGGCTTTAATGCAGCCCAATAACTTATTTCACCCGGACCACCTATGAAAGCAAGAGATGGAAACAATAATTCCTGCATAACCGGTCTTGTAACCACATTATTACTTAATTTCTCCGGATTTTTTTCTGCAATTTGAATTAATTCCTCTGTTGAAAGCACCACCTCATTTTGCTTTCCTATCCAATCTCCATATTCATTTCGAAAGAGCAGGATTCTTTCCTTTCCTTGATGATAAAAAAGATTTCCCCCACTTAACTCCACTTCAAGAGGTACATGATAATCCTGCGCCTTTAATCTTTCCATCGTTTCACAAACACCACTGCTTAATTCGTTTTGTTTCTCAATCATATACACAAAATGTTTGCTTTCCATTCTTCGGACTAGTGGGTGGGCTGAGTCCATTAACACTAATCCTTCCTCAGGGAACAGACTGTAAATAAGCCGCGCAAAAAAGTCGGTATAAGTTGCTGATTGCTCTAAGCAATCGATGATAGATTCATATAGCGTTATCGTATACTCCGTTTCTTCGATTTGGAGGAAAATCCCCTTCAGCCAGCGAAGCATTTCTTCCTTATCCAATTCAATGTCAGAGACAGAACGCTTGTCTGTTACCTGCTGAGCCACTTTATATTTTTTCATTCGTGAATTTTTTTGTAAATAAATATGATTAATTTCATCAAAATCATGATCTTCTCCAGCAATCCAAAACACAGGAATTACTGGGACATCTAGCTTTTCCTCTTGTCGTTTGGCTAATTGTATAATGGAAATTATTTTATTGATGGTATACATCGGTCCTGTCAACAGTCCTGCTTGTTGACCTGCAATGACAACCACACTGTTTTCATCTGACAACCGGTCTACATTATGCAGTGTAGAACTTGGAGCCCCCCACTGCTTATTCATTTTATAGAGTACCTCTGTTAAAGAATCCCTCTGAAAGGTTCTTTTTTTTAAATCCTTCAGTCTCTGTTCCAGATTTTCAGATGGAATATATTCAAAAAAATCCAAGATATCTTGTTTATTCGAACGATAGTCGGAAACAATCTTACTTTGATTATATATTCTAATTGGATCAATCCACATAGAAATTCGTTCTCCTTTATCTACTTAGTCCTTTTTTGTATTTTACCTAAATCCTATCTTTTTTTCATTCATTCTGTTTCTAACTGTTTCTAAGAAAGTATTTCCTGGAACTCATGCCTGCTCTATCCAATTATCTGCATGATGATTCCAGTAATCACCAAACACACATAGCTGAACATAAATAACAAAAAACTAATTCTCCACAATATCCTAAATGCCTTTTTAAACTCAATATCCATATGGTTTCTCCATTGATAAAGGATCGTTAAGGTGAGAACAATAAGCATGAATAATAATATAAAACCAGTGGTTGACATATGAAAGAGATTTTGGATAAGAAGATTCACTGCTATTATATATAGTAATGTTGTCCAATTTACCGAAGTATGTACAGCTCTTTTTGTTGAATGAAAAATTTTCAATGAAATGATATAAACAATAACCGAAGCTATGGCAGGTATTGTTATGAAAAATGCCAGGAAATAAACAATGAAATCAACCAAACCTATCCGCCTCCTACCCACACCACTGGACTCTTTTTCCATATCAGTCTATATTTTTACTATTTTCTTTATCTCACAAACCTTTTTCCATCGATATTACTTTATCATATATTACGCAAACAGAATATATTTTGCTTTCAAAAAATGATATTTAAGTAATTTTCTTATTGTTTATTTTATTTAAAAATTAGCGTGTTTATATTATAATATAATTGTATGATGATTCACCTAAGAAAAATCATTACAATAAGTTAGTCTTTCAGGGGAATTAAAGCGCTAACACATAGGGGAGTGATTTCATGGATAACATTAAAGTAGAAAGGCTACTAATAAATTATAAAACGCTTGAAATGTTTAAACGTTTTCGAGAATATGGCCACCAGGAATTATCAATGATGGAAGAATTACAAAATAATATCGTCGAAAATAATAGTGAATCACCTTTTTATGGCATTTATTATGGAAACAACCTCGCAGCCAGAATGAGTTTATATGAAGTGAAGAAGGAATATGATCATTATTTCGATCCTCCTCAGGATTATCTCACTTTATGGAAGCTGGAAGTATTGCCGGACTACCGGGGAAATGGATATGGAAGAGCTTTGGTTGATTTCGCTAAAAGCTTCCAATTGCCCATAAAAACCAACCCACTCGTTAATTCTCATGGGTTTTGGAAGAAAATGGGCTTTCAAAAAGCACAATATGATATGCAGCGTGACTTAGGAGAAAATCCACTTATTTGGATGCCTGAAGGAGTCAGGGAAAAGGAAATTTCTAAATAAATAATGATGAAAGACATGAATGCCCAAATCCATTCATGTCTTTTTCTTTCAGATATGTTATGCTGCGATATTAGTTTATATGGTCGTCTTTATAAGACTTGATTCTTTCTAGGATTTTCGTGATTTCATCCCATGCATATTCATAGCGCTGCAGCACTTCTTTTAATTGTTTATTTTCATCCTGTAACTCTGCAACAGCTTTTTCATGCTCTTCTTTACTCAAACCGCCCTCTTCCTGAAATTTCACTTTCATTTTTTCCAATAACATAATAGCGGATTCAATAGTGTCTTTTTCTTGGTTCTCTGTTTTAACCAGCTTCCATACATCTTTTCGTGTTCCTTGTTTTCTTTCTTCTTTTGCTAACTCAATTGCATCTTGATATTGTTTACGAATCGTTGCATTCCATCTAAATCCGCACGCTGCTGGTGTACGGGATAATTGAGCTGCGACCTCTCTAAAGGCTTCTAGTTGCGTCTTACCCTCTCTAATATAACGAAGTACGGTCTCAGCTAAAATAACATCTTCATCTTTTGTCCAAGCGTCTTGCCGTGTTTCGTTCATAACACCCCTCCTTATTTCTTTGCTATAAAATGTATGCAAAAAATAGGAGTACTAGAATAAAATGTTTCGTTATTTGTGTGATAAAAAATTTAAAAAAGTCATTTTATCTTCCTCAGAGTTCCATAACAGAGCGGTTTACTTCGCTTCTTTAGTCATATGAAAAATATATGCTCTCAAGTGTCCTATTTTTTATTAATAGCATTTGACGATAGGATTTCGATATGTAGGCATTTAATAGGTTATCCATATTTTTGGACTTCATATCATTCACTGTTTTATGTATGCCTTTGCCCCAATCACTTTCCTAAGTTGTTTGCTTTTCATATACTTGGGATGTGAAAATTTTTGCTGTATTGATTTTTTACTTTCCCAAAAAAAGAACAGACCACAAATAAGTGATCTGTTCTCTAATAGGTTGATTTAGTTATTAACTACATCTTTCCCATCGTAGTGTCCGCAAGATTTGCAAACATGGTGTGGCTTCGTTAATTCTCCACAATTTGAGCATTCTACCATTCCAGGTACGTGTAATTTTTTATGAGTACGACGTTGATTCTTCACTTTTTTAGACGTTCTTCTTTTAGGTACTGCCATGACTTACACCTCCTTTAAAGAAAGAAAAACTATTTTTCTTCCGTTTTTTTATCAAGTAATGACTGTAATTTTTGAAGACGTGGATCTACCTTACTTTTTTCTTCTTCTTCTGAGAGGAATTCCCAGCCTTCTCCACTAAAAGGAGCATTATCTGTATCTTTATCAGAAAAAACCCGAAATGGTATTTCCAATAAAATATTCTCCTTTATGTATGGGGTTAAATCTATTGTGTCCCCATTTACTGGGTGGATTTCCTGTTCCTCTTCTTCCTTACCCATATATGATGAAGTGGAAAATATCTCAGTCGCTTTCATTTTGAAAGGATAAGGGACGTCCACTAATGTACGTGCATCAGGCAAAATCATTTCCCCTTCTATTGTGAAAGAGAAAATAAACTGATTGCCTCTTTGCGTACAATGTCCAAGAACATGTACAGGTTTAATTTCACGTATATCGTTGTTCATCGTTTGAAGTTCGGAAACATCCACATGTTCATCAAATGTGAAAGGTTCTTGGTTAGCATGTTTTCTAATTTGACCTAATGTAAATTTCATTAATTTCACCTCAAGGCAACAAGAGTTATTTTAAAAGAAAAAAAGACTTTTGTCAATATGTTTTCTTTACACCAGTCGTATTATTCCCTATGTGGATTTCAAGTAATCACCTCATCTCCACCCTACTTGATAAAATGTGCGATAAATATGATATTTTGGTACAATATTAACCAAAATATCAGGAGTTGAAAACATGAAAGCATGTGGTCTAATCGTAGAATACAACCCCTTTCATAATGGACATAGCTATCATATTCATGAAGCCAAAAAGGCTGCGAATGCTGACTGTATGATAGCCGTTATGAGTGGCTCATTTCTGCAACGGGGAGAACCGGCCATTATAGACAAATTTCACCGAGTGAGAGCGGCTTTAAAAACAGGTATTGATATGGTTATTGAGTTGCCATTCCTATATGTAGTGCAAAATAGTGATATATTTGCCAGGGGGGCAGTCCTAACACTAAACCAAATCGGCGTTTCCAATGTTTGTTTTGGAAGTGAGTCTGGTAATATATCCTATTTTATAAAAAGCTATGAAAACTATAAAGAGAAAGAACCTATTTTTAAAAAAACGTTAAAGTCAGGATTAACGAACGGTCTGTCATTCCCTGAAGCAAGTCGATTAGCTTATCAGCAAATAGGACTATCCGCGGAAGAAGTGGATTTATCCAAGCCAAACAACATACTAGGATTCAGTTATGTACAAGCTATATTCGATTATGACTTACCTATAGAACCATTAACCATTAAACGCACGAAAAATAATTTCCATGATGAACTAATAACAGATAAAATAGCTAGCGCCACAAGTATTCGTAAAAAGATCTTTGAAGAAAAGGATCTTATTCCATCCATCAGAGAAACAATGCCAGAAGAAACTACTTTACAATTACAGAAATATAAATATATGGCAGGTTTATGGCATAATTGGGAACAATATTTCCAATTACTTCATTATCGTGTAATGACCATGTCTCTAGACGAATTAAGCGAAATTCACGGGGTAAATGAAGGCATCGAATTCCGAATTAAAAAAACTGCAAAAAAGGCAATATCTCTTCATCATTGGATAGAGCTAATAAAGACAAAGCGTTATACATGGACTAGAATTCAGCGAATCTTTGTTCATATATTGACAAATACCAAGAAAAAAGATAGTGAACCTTATTTAGAACATGGCTATATCCCTTATGTACGTGTTCTTGGTATGACAAAAAAAGGACAATCCTACTTAAATCATTATAAAAAGAAAGTCCCTGTTCCTATTATTACTAATTTCAATAGAGATTCTAATCCTTTGCTTGAGATGGAGGAAAGAGCAACCAATGCTTACTATAGCATTTTAAAATCGGATGCAAAAATTCAACTATTCCAGCAAGAACTGAAGGCTCCAATTATTGTAGGATAATGGTTGAAACGCTTTTGGGTTGGAGTGGAGGACAATCGACACCTTTTGGAAAAGCGAATACGCTGAGCTGCAGTGAGCGGTTTTTGCTCGCAAGGAGGTTCAAGCATCTCCTTAAGGTGCCGACTGCACAAAGCGGAAATCACCGCCCGCTCATGTGTCGCTGTTTGCAAATTTAGAACTCTTTTAGAGAACCATTCAGGAAAACTCACATTCCCTCGTCTCTTTTAACGAAGCGACTCCTAGAATTAATATATGATTTTCTACTTCAATCACCTTCTTGTAGCTTTGCGAAAAGTGCTGCTTTACTGAATAAAATCTTGCAAACGAGCACATTTATGTTCGTTTGTTTTATGTTTGGAAGTCAAAATTCAAAGCTTCGTCAACCCCACTCACGGCTTGCATTTTACACCTAACGAAAAAAGACTAGCTTCTTCCAGCTAGTCTTTTTCTTCTAGGTTCTCCAGATATTCTAATGCGTCATAAAACGTATTAACAGGTATAATTTGCATATCTGTACCGATTTCTTCTGCTTTTTGTTTAGCAATTTCGTAATTAGAATCTTTTGCGCCATTTTCATATGGTGCAAAGAAGATATCAATGCTTTCTCTGTCAGCAGCGATAATTTTTTTATCTATACCACCAATACGATGTACGTTTCCGTCATAATCAATTTCTCCTGTACCCGCGATTTCGTAACCTTTTGTTAAATCATCTTCTCTAAGCTGATCGTATATTTCTAAAGAAAGCATTAAGCCTGCACTTGGTCCTCCAATGCTGCCACTTGAAAATTCCACTCCGGGTTCCACCGTAACACTTCGGTCCGTTACAAGACTGATACCTACCCCGACTTTACCATCCAAATCATCAAAAGGTTCCAGCGTAATATTTTCTGTCATCCTTTTATCCTCTCTTACAAATTCTAATGTAATGGTATCGTTTGCCTGTTTCTTTTCTACATAATTTATCAAATCATTCGCTTCTTCAATCGTTTCTCCATCGATGCCAATAATGCGGTCCCCTGTTTTTAATTTTCCATCCGCGGGCATTTCTTCGATAACAGAGACAACATATACTCCATTATATTCGATGGATATATCACTTCCTGAAGCTTTGTAAGCAACAACAGTTGCGGCTTCCTGAGAACTTTCCATAACTTGCAGCTGTGCTTCCATATATTCTTGCTGTGAAACTCCCTCAGGAAATACTTGTTCTATTGGAAGAATCTCATTATGGGGGAAAATTTTAGCCAATGCATATTGAACTGGAGTTGCCTGCAAACCGCTAACTGTTACGAGATGCATATCTCCTTTACTCTCAAAGCCATTTTCTACTTCCACCATTGGATTTAATGCGTCTGCTCCTCCTGGTCTCTGTATGTAATATGGAAGCTGATAAGAAGCTAAGAAATAAGCCAATATGATAACAATCATTAAATATACAACATTTTTCTTTGAGAAATTCATTCTTACGGTTTGTCCCCTTCCATCGAATTACAAAGTAAATAATACACTAAAAAGTCATCCTTTATTTAGCTCCAAGTCAAACAGAGTGTGTGGAGGTTTCTATCCTCCTCCACTGCTTGTTAGAAACAAGATAAGGTGTTTAATTTCTGTTGACCCACATTTATATTCCTAAAAGTAACTATATTACTGTAATTAAAGGTCTTAACAGCAATTATTCACGTAAGAAATAGATACTTTTAATAAAAGTGTATGGCATAAATGAGGGATGTATGTGCGTATATTGATATAGACTTGTACAAACTTTTTCCAGATTGAACCTGCCAGCAAAAAGTTTTCAGTAAAATTATTTTACTACTAACCCAACTATATGTACAGAAAAGAGCAGAAACAGCAGGAAACAGTAACTGACTAGGGGGCATCCTTTTTGAAACAAATCATGAAGACAATATTATTTTCAAGTATAACTGTTTTTATTACAATCTCATTAATCAAATTTCCAGATCCGGCCCTAGAAGCTAGCATTCGTGGACTAAATTTATGGTGGGAAGTCGTTTTCCCTTCTCTCCTTCCTTTTTTCATTGCAGCTGAATTATTAATCTCATTCGGGGTTGTAAAGTTTATTGGTGTTTTATTTGAGCCTATTATGCGTCCACTGTTTAATATTCCTGGTGTAGGCAGTTTTGGCTGGATGATGGGAATGGCAAGCGGATATCCAACAGGAGCTAAAATTGCCTCACGATTAAGAGAGCAAAATCAGCTTAGTAAGGTAGAAGCAGAAAGACTCGTATCTTTTACAAATAATTCCAGTCCATTATTTATATTTGGTGCCATATCAGTTGGATTCTTTCACGATGCTAAGTTGGGTGTTTTATTGGCAACCTGTCATTATGTAGGAAATACGCTTGTTGGAATGAGCATGCGTTTTTATGGGAGAAAAAATGAACACCGTACAACAGATAAAAATAAAAAGGTTTCGTTAAAAAGAGCATTCTTTGAAATGCATGAAACGAGATTAAAGGACAAGCGGCCATTTGGAGAAATACTGGGGGATGCTATTTTAAATTCAATTAAATCTTTAGTAATGGTTGGTGGGTTTATCGTATTATTTTCCGTCTTAATTAAAATTCTATTTCTAGTTGGGGTATCTACATTCATTGCTAATATTTTTGCACTGCTGTTAAGTTTTTTAACTTTACCTGCAGAATATGCACTGCCTTTCTTTTCAGGGTTGTTTGAGATCACGATAGGTGCTGACATGATATCCAAAGTAACTACAGACACCTTACTGCAACAGGCAATTCTCGTCAGTTTTATTTTAGGCTTTAATGGTTTTTCTGTACAAGCTCAAGTTGCTAGTATCTTAGCAAAAACAGATATAAGCTTTACTCCATATTTCTTTGCACGCATTCTTCATGGTACGATTGGAAGTTTACTAACTATCATCCTTTATAAACCGCTATATCTTGATAGAAAAACGATTGAAACAGAAGACATGCCCGTTTCAGGACAGGCAACTGAAAGTTTTTGGGTTTCATCATTAGAAGTAATTAGAGAAGCCGGGCCGTTAATAACATTTGCTTTCCTGGGAATTGCTGCAATCATCTTATACAGGAGGAGTATAAAGAAGGATGTTGCATAAAACTGCAACATCC
This sequence comes from Oceanobacillus salinisoli, assembly GCF_009733865.1. Taxonomy (GTDB): domain Bacteria; phylum Bacillota; class Bacilli; order Bacillales; family Amphibacillaceae; genus Oceanobacillus; species Oceanobacillus salinisoli. The sequence goes on from NZ_WOFB01000015.1 coordinate 61,180, forward strand.
TCTTTTCTACGCATGATGATATTTTTCTTTTAATGCTGTTTGAACAACATTCGGAACCAATCCCGATATATCCCCATGATACTTTGCTGCTTCCTTTACCATGCTTGAACTAAGAAAGGAATATTGATTATTTGTCATCATAAATAATGTTTCAACCTCAGGATTTAGCTTTCGGTTCATCGAGGTAATCTGCATTTCATATTCGAAATCACTTACAGCTCTGAGTCCCCGAATAACAGCGTCTGCATGCTTTTCCTTGGCGTAGTCCATAAGCAAGTGGTCAGAAGAATCAATAATGATATTAGGTAAATGATTGGTAGACTCTTCAAGCAGCTTTACCCTCTCCTCAACAGTAAATAGAGGTGATTTCGCCTGATTATTAAATACAGCAACAATAACTTGTTCAAATATCCCAGATGCTCGTTCAATAATATCCAGATGCCCATTGGTTATCGGGTCAAAACTCCCAGGGCAAATTGCTAATTTTCCCATAGAATAAACTCCCTTTTAGTTCTTCTTTTTATAAAAATAAGAAAGTATAAATTTTTGCGCTTAGATGTCTAGCTCCATCGCCCAGCGACTAGCGGACTTCCCTCACCTCCGTACGATAAAGAAGACTTGCCGATTGGTGAAACCAGAGGCTTAGTCGCACTTATACCCTTGCGGTGAAAGTCAACATCAACTCACTTTTTTTAAGGAAGGCCGACTAAAAGCGGGCCAGCGCTCAGGCGTCGGCATACCCCTATAAAGGGGCATGTTTCCTTTATCTCCTACGGGGACTGTTCGGTTAACCGCCGCTTTGCGCGGCAACACCGAACCACCTGGCATGGCCAGGCGCAGTCCGTACGTCGCTAAACGGGCGCTTGCGCTTTTCTTAATATCGTTATTCCTATCGTTCCTCCATAATTATCTTGCTTCAATATTTCAAATGAATGCTTCATACCAGATAAATCCTCTTTGGGATCGTGCTCACAATAAATAATCCCATCATCAGACAACAACTGAAACTCTACAATCTGATTTATTAATTTTACATAATCAACTTTTCCATATGGAGGATCCAATAAAATTAAATCAAATATTATTTCTCTTTTTGCAGACGCTTTCAACGCACGAAAAGCATCTGCACGAAAAACCTCTACGCTGTCTTCCAACCTTAAAGCTTTTATATTCTCTGTTATTGTATGTACTGCTTTCGGGTGTTTATCTACAAAAACACCTGAAGTCATTCCTCTGCTTATTGCCTCTATTCCTAATGAACCACTTCCTGCAAATAAATCGAGAACCTTACCACCATCAAAAAACGGGCCAATTACTTGAAATACGGATTCTTTCACTTTATCAGTAGTAGGTCTTGTTGATTTACCAGGAACTGCTTTTAATTGTCTTCCTTTAAATTCCCCAGCAATGACCCTCATGTATCCACCTCTATTAACGTATGTTGAAAGCAATAGTCTTTTAAGTGCGTGTTTTGAACATCCTCTTTAAACATACTTTCAAATTTTATTTGCTTTTTATCCTACCATAAAAAGAGAGTGCTGCAAACTAATAAGAAATTAATTGTATTTTTAATGTATATTAAAAAATCTCCATGTACATAATAATAATGATACAACTACTTAATTAGTTGTTTCAAAACACGGAGAAGACTTAAACTTCCCCATAAGTTCTTCCTCCGGTTTCTCCTCTCCCTTTGCCTATTTGTTTTTCTTAGAAAAAACAAAGGGACCTGCAGAATGATTTCTGCAGGTTTATTTTTTTACGTTAGAAAGTATAAAATTTTAGCTTAGTAGTTACTTCTTCCATGCGGCTAAGAATGTTAGCATCCTTCCGTAAATATCATGACAAGTTGTAAATGCCCCCGCAAAGCTAAAAGTAGATGATTCAAGTAAGCTTTCAGGATAGTAACACAGGGAGTGGCCTCGCTAAATCATAGCTTTTCCAATCTTTATCTTCCCATTAGATTCCCATTTTGTAATCGTATTGTTTTGCTTTATCCGGTTTAGCATTTTCATAATCTGTTCGAATAAACGGCCTATAGGATTTTTCAACCTTTGATACAAAGGGGAGTTTTAACAATTTTGTTTCTATATAATCGATATCTGCCTTGTTCACATAAAGAACAGCATACTTTAATCTCCTGGAAGCATATATTAAGTTTCCATGACGCTTAATTTGTTTCAAATTCTTCATATGTTGAAACCAAATAATCAAGCCCTGTCGATTCGTTCTCATTTCTAATTCCTCACTATTTCGTATAGTATATTAAAAACAGTTATAGCTACTGTGATATTTAAAAAGCAATTAAACTTAGAAAAAGATCTTATGTATGTAAAAATAATAGTTATTCAACTAACCTTCAGAAACTACTGAAGGCTAGCCGAATTTAAGAGGCGCATCCACATGCTCCCCCATGTCCACAACCACTATCTGTCAATGCTGCCCCATCTCTAGGTGCTTTGATTTGTTCACTTACACTGTTTGCAACATATTGACTAATTTCATCCAATAGTTTTTGAAGGTTGCGTTCTGCTATTTTATAAGATGCCACTTTTTCATTCATATCCATTTCACGTTTTGTCGTTCTAACCTTTTTCATTATTTCATTGTAGTCAGGGTGATACCTTCCAAAACGCTGTATATCGTCGTAGTGACTTTTCATATCATTAAAAGCCTTAATCAGCTTTTGCGCTTCTTTATCTTCATCAAGTGCAACCCGAGACTTCTTGTAGTCTTCCATAACCTCTGATTCCATAACCATTTTACCAAGTTTCTCAGAATGATCCAGAATATCTACATATTCCAAAGTTGCTATCATCAAAACACCTCCAATCATATTTTATCATTTATTTATCTTTCTGAAAACATATTAAGATTTCTTTGTTCTAATCCTTCATAGCTCCAGCAAATTTGGCAAGCATATTTAACATTTGAACATTATTTCCGAACCTTTCCATTCTTTGTGGAAGTGTTTTTCCATAAAATATTTTTGCTTCTTTTTCCATTTCACGTAAACTGTTGGGGTCTCTAGTTAAATAACGGTACCAAATCGGGTTATATCGAATAAAGTTGACTAAATCTGGTCGATTCGATAGAAACTGATAGACAGATGGGTCCATATTATCTCTCCTTAATCCCGAAACCAATTAAACGGACGGGAGTGTTGTGCATTTTGATGTGGTGGATGCTGAAATTGGTCAACCAATTCCTGAACAGAGGCTATGGTTTTATTCAGATTAGACACTTGGTTCTGTATTTTATTCATATCTATGTTTTCGGTTAACTTCATTAACTGACTCATCAACTCAAAATTCTTCTCTTCTGCCTTATCTTTAGACTTTGCTCTGGACTGTCTCGTCGTTTGATCATCTTTTTCTTTAAATTGATCCCAATAGGGGTCTTCTTCACCTAACAATACCCATTTTTCATAATACTCTTGCCATGTTCTACCGCTTTTTCTTATTTCTCTGAGCAACAATGGATATTTGTTGACAAATTGTTTAAACGATACAACAGATGGATGCAATTTCTGGTCTTCATTTTCCATAAACTCACCCCATAGATAGTCATTTATACTATATAAAATATGCTGCTGTCATTTAACTGTGCTAATCGTGCATCCATCGTGTGAAATGTGAATTTTACTAATGTACTAAATGAAATTATAATGCTTGTGCTAAAAAGTTCTGTGTATAATGAAGACGATAAACACCGACCCCAATATGGGTATATTCGTCATTAAACAATGCTTCACGGTGTCCTTCACTATTGAGCCACCCTTCCATTGCAGCTGGTGCATCTGTATATTGTGCAGCAATATTTTCACCTGCTGACACGTAGAAAACTTCCTTAGCAGCCAATCGCTCCTTTAAACCTTCTCCATCCAGCCCAAAATGGGAAAAATAATCATTTTCAGCCATATCCTTACTATGCTCGTAAGCAACCTCACTGACCGTATCCTCCCACTCCAGAGCTTTTTTACCTTGTCTTTCACGCATTACATTTGTAATATCATAAATTTGCTTTTCCATCCCCTTTTCGACAGCTTTCCACTCTTCTTCACTCATGTTGGGTTCCCCTGGCAATTCTCCTCGATAAACAATTTCATATGGACGATGTTTTAGCAGGGTATCAGCTGTTAAAATGCGAACAGAAGAAAGTTCCTCTGTAAATGAATCAAAGTATAATTGCATAAATACTTCATTGGAGACTTTAACTAGTGGACGAATTTTCACATCTTCCTCTGTTAATCGAAAAGTATAAGAAGATAAAGTTTCACTATAGGTGATTTCATCGGAAAAATTAAACTCATTCTGTAATTCTTCATATGCTTGTCCAATATAAATTGGATCTAGTTCTAAATGGTCACCTGTAGCATATATGGAAACAATTTCTTTATCCAAAACTCCAAATTGTACATATTCAGAATTTGCTTTCTTATAAACCCACCATTCATATCCATATGCACTTGGATCCTTTCGTAAAGGCTCCCCAAATTGTTCCAGCAATTCATTTTCCGTTTGGCTAATCCACCTAAAAATATTCTCTCTAAATAATTCTTCAGGAACGACTTTTGTATCCAGCACACTTCTCTTTTCCTTCACGAAATCAACTGTATTTTCCATAGCCTTATCTTCGGACATATCAGTTTGTTCCATAAAATAAAAGACTGCTAAAGCAATAATCATTACTAATACTAAGCTTTGAATAAACCGCATCTTCAACCGATTCCCCTTTTCCGATTTTAAATATACTTCATTCTATGTCAAAATAAGAGGATACATTCTCTTTTCTCTATCATTTTTAAGATAATTTGTTTTTCTATAGCTCTTATTGCTGAATTGATATAAACTTCGAACTAGTATTGTGCAACGTTGATTTCCGCTCCAGGCAGTCGCGCACTTTAGGGCAACGCTTTAGCCTCCTCGGAGGAAATACACGGAGACTCCTACGGGAAAAATGGCATCGGTGAGACCCCTAAAGAAGACAGCACGATGAGGCTCACCAGCCACCCTAAGGTGCGCGTAGTGTATTTCCGTAGCAATAGTATTTATCTCAAATTAAAGTTTTCTGCAAAAAGCAACCCCCCTTTTGGAAACAGCCTTTGCTATTAATCAATATACTTATATTATTTATAATTTTTTCAATTGCATCTTAAGCGTTTTCGTACTATTATAAGATAATGAGGACAATTATGCGAGGTGAAGAAAATGAAGATAGAAAACACTGGAATTGAAGATGCGGTATTAGATTTGAAACCTCTTGATCATCTTACCGGAAAACATGCTTTTATTCGTGCTGGTCAATGGGATTATGAACGGGTAACTTATGATTACAAAATTGGGTCTAAAGAAAAGAATATTACATACTATATTCGTATTCAAGGTTATGCTATCGAAGGGGACGTGGATAGCGGCGATGCTGTAATTAAACTGTTAACCCCTCTCTTAGGGAAGCATTATTACCCTCACGGTGTCGAATATGGAGAAGGAGAAGAATTTCCTGAAAGTATGGTTGAACGCGCAAAAACGTTACTATCTAAAGTAGCTGAAGAACTCGAACCATATAAAAAGTAATTATCATTCTCTAATTTACTAAAAGGGTGTGAACTTATTTCAAGTTCACACCCTTTTAAGTTAAAACCCCCATATAGCCTTAAAAAGATTAGTTGTTTCTCCTACATCAAAAAGAATATACAAGAATAAGTAAACCATAATTCCCGTAATTGCTGTAAAAAACCATATGATTGATGTGACAGGACCAATCTTTTGATGCTTTTCAATCTTACGCTTAAATGCAAGTGTTAGGGATATAATTCCGAAAATTGCCCCTGTTGTTGCCAGGATAATATGGAATATAAGGAAAATTGTATAGTATATTTCTAATTCAGCGGGTCCTCCAAAACGCGTATTTCCTACAAATATCGTCCGTGACATATAGATGATGAAAAACAACAAAGCACTTACAGATGCAGCAATCATTGTTATTTTATGGGCTTTAACTCGCCCTTTAGCTATAAATCTCCACCCGAATGCAACGAATATTGCACTCAAAAGTATGAAAAATGTACTTAGTGTCGGTAAAAAAGGCATAATTTGCATAATTCCTTTCTATAAAAAATATATCATAATTTTATTAATCAAACTCAATTAATGTGTTTCTAATGTTGTATTGGTATTAGGTAATTCATCAATTTTAGATCCATCCGCCTTAAACCAACCATACAACACACTTGTTAACACCGCACCATATGTAAATTCCTGAATCACTTTCATAATAATACCACCTAATTGCTGGTCTCCCATGATACTTAGCGGTGAGAACATTTCCGGTCCGGATAGCTCTGAAGCAATCCCAGTCAAAATATCTGCCGGAACACAGAGGCTTAAAGCAGTAAGCCATGCCCCATCATGTGTATAAGCAGCATAAAGAGGGGCTGAAGCAAATATAATTAAAACACAGGCAGGGGTAATAAGTACACTATTCACAAAAATATAGGCTACTTTCAGCAACGGTTTTAATTTATCCAACTCCTTAACAGGTGCCAGCAACGGAAGCCACATAATAAATGCAGCGATTAATAAAAATAGATGGATGATAGTATGTGCCATTGGTGACGACTTAGAAAAATTAAAGATTACTGGAATATGATACAGGCTAAACAATCCATTAAAAAATAATAGAGAAATAATAGGCTTTGTTAAAAAGTCAATAATATTGCCGAGCACTGGAACATGGTATATTTTTTTCCATATCCATACAGGCAACCCTTTTATGATTAAAATGGGAACGATGATTAAATAGATTGCCATCTGAGTCATATGTGCTGTTAACATGATATGGGATAATAAATCGACAGGCGATCCTTTCGCAATATAAATTAAAACGATACCGATATAAAACGAAAATTGCTGGATCCGGGTTGGTCTTGTGTCGCCGCCAAATATATGACGGTATGGACCAGTTATAAGATAATACGCAATTGCTATTACAAGAAGAAATATAAAAAAGTAAGGGCTCCATAATGCACGAAAGCCAAATATCTGCAGTTCTAGCCACATACATACTCACTCCAAAATGGATATTTTCTTTATTATACAATATACAGATAGTGGAAACCTATTTAGAATGTGACGAAATTATAAACAAACACTTTAGAAAAACTCGCATTCGCTCGTCCTTTAGCGAATGGGTAGTTTTTCTTATACTTAGGACGTTAAAATTTTAGCTGCGTCGAAAAACTTTGCTAAAATTTTATACTTTCCTAACGTATAAAGAGATCGGGATATACATCCCGATCTCTTTAGTTATCATCTGTATTGTTATTATTTTACCACCAAATAATAGTCGTAAAAGTAAGAATGGTTATGATGGCAATCCATATGCCACCATATATTAAAGCTGCAATTACTTCATGTCCCTTGTCTTTCATATGCATAAAATAGTAAAACTGAAACCCAACTTGCACGACAGCTAGTGTAAGTATAACCGGAATTACATAAGTCTTATCCATTCCTGCTGCAACAACAAGAAATGCAATTAATGTAAAGATAATCATTAGTGCAAAAGTAATAACTTGATGTTTCATTTCTTCTTTTTGCTTATGCCTTCTGAAGGAATTCAGTTTATTCGTGTGATCAGTCATAAATTAACTCACCATCCCCATCAAGTATACTACAGTGAAAATAAACACCCAAACGACATCAATAAAATGCCAGTAAATAGCAAAAGTATTATATTTAGGTGCATTATACAAGCTTAATCCCCGTTTTGCATTTCGGACCATCAATGCAATTAACCAGCTCAAGCCAAACACAACGTGCCCTCCATGGAAGCCAACTAAGGTATAGAAAGCTGATCCAAATGCCGAGGAACGAAAAGTAAATTCATACTCATGTATATAGTGTGCAAATTCATATATTTCACATGCAAGGAATGCGATACCAAGTAACGCAGTAATTCCAAACCACAATTGCATCTTCTTAAAGTTGTTGTTTTTCATGTGATAAATAGCATACACACTGGTTAAAGAACTTGTTAATAACAAAATTGTCATAATAAACACAAGTTCTAAGCCAAATAAATCCTGTGAAGATGGTCCACCTGCAGTTGACTGATGTAATGCCAAGTATGTTGCAAATAAACAAGCAAATAAAACTGTCTCCCCACCTAAGAAGAACCATAAACCAATATATTTATGTTTACCTTCTTGGGTTGCTTTGGCTGGATCCTGTGGAAAAGATTCAGGATTTAAGGAATGATCTTGACTCATATTAGTCAGCCTCCCTTTCTAGGTCTTCTTTATGAATATGGAAGCCATGGTCATCTTTCAGGGATCGAATCAGCATGCATCCTAAAGCAATTGCCATCCCAGCATATAGAACGATTAGCCATGCCTTGCTATCTACTTGATAAATAAATCCAAGAGAAGCAATAAAGAACCCTATTGTCATAATTAATGGCAAGATGGAACCATTCGGCATATGAATATCATTTAAAGGCTCTGCCGGAGTCATTTTTACGTTTCCATCCATTTTTTCAATCCATAATGGATCTAATCCACGAACCAATGGTAACTGTTTAAAGTTATATTCTGGTGCTGGTGATGAAATTGCCCATTCCAGTGTACGCCCAGTACCCCATGGATCAGCGGAAGCTTTTTCACCTTTCATCGTTGTATAAACAACATTGATGACAAAAACGATAGAACCTAATGCCATTAAGAATGCTCCGATTGTACTTACTAAGTTACCTGTATCCAAGCCCTGATTTTCTAAGAATACCCAATAACGACGCGGCATTCCCATTAAACCAAGAAAATGCTGAATAAAGAAAGTTAGATGGAAGCCAATAAAGAATAACCAAAAAGCAATTTTCCCCATACCTTCATGTAAGACTTTACCAAATAATTTTGGCCACCAATAATGCAATCCAGCTAAAATACCAAATACTACCCCACCAACAATAACGTAGTGGAAATGGGCTACAACGAAATATGTGTCATGATATTGGAAGTCAGCAGTAGATGCCGCAAGCATTACCCCTGTCATTCCCCCTATAGTAAAAGAAGGAATAAATGCAAGAGACCATAACATTGCAGAATTAATTCGAATGCTGCCACCCCACATTGTCGCTAACCAGTTAAAAATCTTAATACCTGTAGGAACTGCAATCGCCATGGTTGCTACTGCGAAAATGGCGTTAGCGACTGGTCCAAGACCTACTGTAAACATATGATGGGCCCAAACCATAAATCCTAAGAACGCAATCATAAACGTTGCAAACACCATGGATGAGTATCCAAATAACCGCTTTTTAGCAAATACAGGAAAAATTTCACTGAAAATACCAAAAGCAGGTAAAATCAAAATATAAACTTCCGGATGACCAAAGATCCAGAACAAATGTTGCCAAATAACAGAGTTACCACCTAGGGCAACATCAAAAAATGCGGAACCAAACATGCGGTCAAACATAAGTAAAAATAAGCCCACTGTTAAAGCTGGAAACGCAAATAAAATTAAGATACTTGCAACAAAAGTAGTCCAGGTAAATAACGGCATACGCATATAAGTCATTCCCGGTGCACGCATCGTAACGATGGTAACGAGGAAGTTAATGCCCCCCATTAATGTTCCAGCACCTGATAGCTGCAATCCCATTACATAAAAATCCACCCCGTGTCCTGGGGATTGTGTGGAAAGTGGAGTATACGCTGTCCAACCTGCGTCTGGTGCTCCACCTAAGAACCAGCTAAGGTTTAACATAATTCCACCGAATAAGAACAGCCAAAATCCCAATGAATTCAGAAACGGAAACGCAACATCACGTGCCCCTATCTGAAGTGGCATAATTGCGTTCATAAAACCGACCAATATTGGTGTGGCCGCTAAAAATATCATTGTTGTACCGTGCATAGTAATCATTTCATTATATAAGCCTGCACTAATGAAATCATTTTCTGGTGCCATAAGTTGAATACGGATAATAAGAGCTTCAATACCACCAAGTATAAAGAAAAATGCACCAGCAGCTATATACATATTCCCTATTTTTTTATGGTCAACTGTTGTTAAGTAATCCCATAAAATCGCACCGAAGCCCTTGTTTTGAGTAGATGCAATACTCAAGACTTTAACCTCCCTTTTGTGTCTTTCATCCCATTAAGTATTATTTCTATATATCTAATTGCCAGCACTTTCCGGAGTAACATCAGAATGATCCAATTGCATTAGATATTCTGCAATACTATTTGCTTCTTCTTCAGAAAGGCTAGGATAATTACCAGTCATTTTATTACCTGGTTTAATTGTTTCCGGATCGAGTAACCAATCCACTAAGTTTTCTGTTGTCGGCTCTAAAATTCCAGCAATTTTTGTACGGTTCGCATAGTTGGTTAAATTAGGACCAGTTGCAACTGGTGAAGAACCAATCGCGTGACATGCCATACAATTATTTGCTTCAAATAATTCTTGTCCTTCTGTTGCTACAGCATTCTGTGGTGTTTGTTCAGGATCTACATTCTTCATATCTTCTACCCAAGCATCAAATTCTTCTGGACTGACTGCAACAATTTTAAAATCCATTAATGAGTGTGAAGGGCCACAAAGTTCAGCACATTTCCCCCAATATACGCCTTCTTCATATGCTTCAATGTACATGGTATTTACATTTTCAGGATTGGCATCCATTTTCCCGGATATAGTTGGAACCCAAAATGAGTGAATAACATCAGAAGCTTGAATATCTAAATATACTTTTTCACCAACTGGTATATATAAGTCCTGACTTGTTTGAATTTCTTCACCCTCATAATTAAAATGCCACCAATACTGATTACCAGTAACTTCAACATTTAAAGAACTGCTGGCATCTGTTGTATCAGCTAAATCAAATACAGATATAACAGTAGGAACAGCTAGAACTAAGACCAAAATAATTGGTATTCCGGTCCATACGATTTCTAATGTGTGATTCCCTTCAACTTGCTTTGGAATGTAATCTTCCTGACCTTTCTTTTCACGGAACTTGACAAGAGCAATGGTGAAAACCAACATTACGATTATAAAGACCGCTACCATGATAATGATAGACAATATCATAATGTCCATTGCTTGTTCTGCACCATATCCTTTAGGGTCAAGAGCAGTTAAGTTTTCTTTGCCACATGCTGAAAGCACAATGGCCACAAAACCTAACATGATTAAAGCTTTCATTTTTCCCATCCAACGACTCATGTATTCATACCTCTCTTTCTCCTTATATCTATTATCTATATTTTATAAAAAATATAAACAAGGTTAAAACTAATTAAAAATCGGTAACGTAACAATAATCATGAGCATAAATATAACCGTTAAATAATTTAACGAATAGATAAAAATTATATTTGCCCATTTTAAATCATCATTTGTGAACAATCCTATTATACCGAAAATCAGCCAACCAATATTAAGCAATGTGGCAACAACTACAAATACGGTACCCAGAGATGTTAGAAAATAAGGTAACGGTAGCAAGCAGGCAATATAGACTACGATTTGCCGCTTTGTTATATCAAACCCATGGACAACCGGAAGCATCGGAACTCCTGCTTCTCTATAATCTTCCGTTTTTTTCATAGCTAATGACAGAAAATGCGGTGTTTGCCAAATAAACATAATTAAAAACAAAATAAAAGGAACGATATGGAACTGAGGATACACGGCCGCCCACCCAATTAATGGCGGCATCGCTCCAGAAAAACTTCCAATAATCGTATTTAATGTAGTTTTTCTTTTTGACCACATCGTATACAAAACGACATACACAAACCAGCCAACAAAACCAAAAAAGGCTGCTTCCAAAGTGGTAAACGACAATAGTATTAATCCAATAATGGTCGCAGCAATCCCCATGGTCAATACTGCCTTAAGCGAGAAAAATCCTGTCACTGTAGGACGGTTTCTTGTCCGAATCATTTTTGGATCAATATCTACATCATACCAATTATTGACCATACATCCTCCGGCTATAACTAAAGCGCTTCCTATCATTGTAAGGAAAAACAAATCCCAGTTCTGGGATAGGGAAGAACCAGTAAAATATATTGCTAACCATAAACCTGCAAAAGTAGTAATTAAATTAGAATTAACAATACCAATCTTTACTAAAGCTTTAATTTCTGAAATGATTTTTTTTAATTTTTGTCTACTTGATACGGAGGAGTCCTGTATCGTTTCTGAATATGGCGCACCCGCTTTATTCATATACCTCTATACCCCCTTTTAGCACGATGTCAATGTTGTGAAATCTAAAGATTCATTAAAAAGGACACTTATCAATCTCAATAATTCATTGTATCACGGAAAGATAATATAATCTAATTAGCCATATTGTATACTATCTTATCACGGAGTACGCCTTTGAAATGTGACAAAAATCTGAACTTAAGTAAAAACTGGTGAAATTACCGGGAAAATATGTATTCTTAAGACTGCTAGTATTAGAGTTAGCAATTATTCCCTATTCTATTTCTAGCAAACTACAGGAAATATTGCAAGGAGTTTTTTACTTTTTGGATAGTGAAAATATAATCTAGTCGTGTTACTATTTAATATGTAGTATATTATTGGATTATTGAAAGATCTAATATTAATATAAAGGTACAAGTAATTATCATCTAAACATCATAAAGTGAGGCATACATAACATTATGATCAAAAAATTAAAATGGTTATCTGTTGTAGCAACTTTCGGTATGATTCTTATTTTACTGGGAGGAGCACTGGTAACAAAGACCGGTTCGGCTGATGGCTGTGGAGATAGCTGGCCTCTTTGTGAAGGACAAGTAATTCCCTCAGAGTTTACCTTTGAGATGGTTGTCGAACTAAGCCATAGGGCTGTTTCAGGAGTAGTGGGTATCGTTGTTGTTCTTTTAGCAGTACTGGCATGGAAAAATATTGGGCATATTCGTGAAGTTAAATTTCTGTCTGTTATGTCTGTGGTTGTGCTAGTACTTCAAGCATTAATAGGGGCAGCCGCAGTAATGTGGGGCCAATCTGATTTTGTATTGGCAGCTCATTTTGGGATTTCTTTAGTTTCCTTTGCATCTGTTTTTCTACTTATGCTGCTTATCTTTGAAATTGATAAAAAATGGGATACAACATCCTTATTTATCCAAAGAAAACATCGAATAGAGATTTACTGCCTTTCCATATATACCTTATTTGTTGTATATACTGGGGCATTGGTTCGCCACACGGAATCCAATTTAGTTTGTGGGGACTGGCCGTTTTGCAATAACGGGTCACCATTAGCTTTTCAGGATTATAATTTTCAACAATGGATACAAATGGGACACCGGTTAGCAGCAGGCCTGCTTTTTATTTGGACAATCATTCTTTTTGTAAAAATGATTAAAACCTATCGCAATCATAGAGTGGTTTACTGGGGATGGATTATTACCCTAACATTAATTTCCCTTCAGGTATTTTTCGGTGCGATGATTATTTTTACGATGTTAAACCTTGGAGTCGCTTTAATGCATGCACTAGTCATTTCCTGTTATTTTGGCATGTTAAGCTACTTTATGCTGCTGTCAACTAGAAGTGCAAAAGCTGATTCAGCTAATTTGAAGAAACAAACGGAACTTAATCACTCTGCAATTAAATGATAATCTTTATTATAAAGCTTGACAATCGCCTGGCTATTAGATGATTGTCCCAGTTCCACTATGCAGATAGAGGCTGGGACAAAATGTGATTTAAAAGAAAAAACCGAACTATGATTCAAACTTCTTAGTTAGAATCATAGTTCGGTTTTTTTAATGACTCTTTTCCTAAAGTTTTTTGTTATTGAATTGATATAGAATGCGAATTGCAAGAGCTGCACAAATAGGAATTTTCATTAGTCAGGAGTTTATATCACATATGGAACAACATTTTCCTGTAAAAGCAAAATCTTTTATTGCTTTAAATAACTCGCATTCGATTGTCTTTTAGTGCTGTATTCGTTTTTTATAGTTGGAACTCTTAAGATTTCAGCTACATCGAACCCACTTCTTGACTATTTTATACTTTCCAAACGTGGAAAAAGGAAGCTAACCTCGCTTGGTTGCTTCCTTTATTCTATTCTTATTCAAATTCTATTAGGAGGTCGTCTACTTCTATTCCGTCTCCCTTGTTTACATGTATGTCTTTAATAACTCCTCTAAATGGGGCTTGAACAGTTGTTTCCATTTTCATTGCTTCTGTTGTTAATAGGTAGTCCCCTTTGTCAACATGATCACCTTTCGAACAATTTACCTCTAAAACCGTACCAGGCATTGTAGCACCAATTTGTTTTTCATTTCCTTTATCTACTTTCGGTCTGGAAGCAAGTGATGATTGGATGCTTACATCTTTAACATTTACTTGCCTTGGTTGACCATTTAATTCAAAGTATACCGTACGTGTTCCGTCTGGTTTAGGTTCAGAAATAGAAATTAACTTAACAAAAAGCGTCTTCCCTTTTTCAATTTCCACTTCAATTTCCTCACCCAACTTCATTCCATAAAAGAATGTAGGGGTATCCAGTACAGACATGTCACCATACTGCTCATGGAATTTTTGATAATCCATAAAAACTTTTGGATATAGAGCGTATGAAATGACATCAAAACTTGTTACTTGGCGGTTTAATGTTTTAAACAATGAATTTCTAAGTTCTGTAAAGTCGATTGGATCTAATAATTCACCTGGACGAACGGTGATTGGTTCCTTCCCTTTTAGGATAATACGCTGCAGTTCTTTTGGAAATCCTTGATAAGGCTGACCGATATATCCCTGAACAAACTCAATAACAGAATCAGGAAAATCAATGGACTCCCCACGCTCATATATATCGTCTTCCGTTAAGTTATTCTGTACCATGAATAATGCCATATCCCCAATGACCTTGGATGATGGTGTTACCTTTACAACATCCCCAAACATATCATTTACTTGACGGAACATAGCTTTCACTTCATCCCAGCGTTCACCTAAGCCAACAGCTTTTGCTTGCTGCTGCAAGTTACTATATTGGCCTCCCGGCATTTCATGGAAATATATTTCAGTATGTGGTGCTTTCATACCACTTTCGAAACCTCTGTAATAATCACGAACCCCTTCCCAATATGCGGAAAGTTTTTCATAGTTTTCTACATCGATTTTTGGTTTGCGATCATTTCCTTCCAATGCATGATATAATGTTTGAGCACTTGGCTGGGAGGTATGACCTGCCATCGAACCACTTGCAACATCAACCACGTCCACACCTGCATCAATTGCACGTGCATATGTGTAAATACCATTTCCACTAGTATCATGCGTATGCAAGTGAATAGGTAAGTCCGTCGTTTCTTTTAAAGTGGAAATTAATTGATAAGCTGCTTCTGGTTTTAGTAATCCAGCCATATCTTTGATTCCTAAAATATGTGCTCCAGATGCTTCCAATTCTTTTGCCATATTTTTGTAATATTCCAGGTCATATTTTGTTCTGCCTTTATCCAGTATATCACCTGTATAACATACTGTAGCTTCTGCAATTTTATTATTTTCACGTACGGACTCGATTGCAAGCTTCATTCCATCAATCCAATTTAGACTATCGAAAATTCGGAAAACATCAATTCCAGCATTGGAACTCTTCTCAACGAACTCGCGAATCAAATTATCAGGATAGTTCTTGTACCCGACTGCATTACTCGCTCTTAGTAACATTTGGAATAAAACATTTGGCATTTTCTCACGCAATTTCAACAATCTGGTCCACGGATCCTCTTTTAAGAAGCGATACGCAACATCGAACGTCGCTCCGCCCCACATTTCCACAGAAAATAAATTAGGAAGCAGCCTGGATGTTGGCTCAGAAATTTGTAATAAATCCTTTGTTCTAACCCGAGTTGCTAGTAATGATTGATGTGCATCACGGAACGTAGTATCAGTCAGCAATACTTCCTTTTGTTCTTTTAACCAGGAAGCTAACCCTTCTGGACCCTGTTCATCCAAAATTTGTTTTGTTCCTCGTGGTACTTCCTCCATATTATTTATTTTTGGAATTTTTAATGGAGAAAAATCAGGCTTGTCTTTTTTATTTCCGTCCATTCCATTTACGGTTGTATGGC
This sequence comes from Oceanobacillus salinisoli, assembly GCF_009733865.1. Taxonomy (GTDB): domain Bacteria; phylum Bacillota; class Bacilli; order Bacillales; family Amphibacillaceae; genus Oceanobacillus; species Oceanobacillus salinisoli. Next base: position 77,306 of record NZ_WOFB01000015.1, read on the forward strand.
CAATATACGTAAGCATTTTTGTACCACGGTCTTTCCGTTTTGGAAAAACAAATAACTCAGGTGTTTTGTCAATGAACGTTGTATCATATTCACCAGACAAAAACTGCTCATGCATAATTACATTTTCCAAAAAGTGAATATTTGTTTTAATACCACGAATTCGGAATTCCTTTAAATTTCGGACCATTTTATGTGCAGCTTGTTCAAATGTGAGTGCATGCGTTGAAACTTTCACTAACAAAGAATCATAATGTGGTGAAATAACTGCACCTTGATATGCATTACCTGCATCCAGCCTTACACCAAATCCACCACCTGAACGATAGGCCATAATTTTTCCTGTATCTGGCATGAAATTATTTAACGGATCCTCTGTAGTAATTCGAGATTGAATAGCATAACCATTTGTACGAATACTATCCTGTTGTGGAATTCCAATTGTATTACTAAACAAATCATAGCCTTGAGCAACTTTTACTTGTGTTTGGACAATATCTATACCTGTAATCATTTCTGTAATCGTATGTTCTACTTGGACACGAGGATTTACCTCAATAAAGTAGAACTCATCATCTGTTACAAGAAATTCAACTGTACCAGCATTCAAGTAATTTACATTTTCCATCAATTTAACAGCTGCTTCGCAAATTTCCATACGAAGTTCCTCAGGCAAGGAAATACTAGGAGCAATTTCAATTACTTTTTGATGACGACGCTGTACTGAACAATCTCTTTCATAAAGATGAACAATGTTGCCATGGTTATCCCCGATAATCTGCACTTCAATATGTTTTGGATTTTCAATGAGTTTCTCTACATAAATCTCATCATTACCAAAAGCAGCCTTCGCTTCTGATTTCGCACGTTCGTAAGCTTCCGTGACACTTTTCTCGTTACGGACAATTCGCATACCACGTCCTCCGCCACCGAGAGATGCTTTAATGATAATAGGATAACCGTGTTTTTCACCAAATTGTATGACTTCATCAAGCGTTTCTACCGGACCGTCACTTCCTGGTATAACCGGTAGACCTGCATCCACGGCCTGTTCCCTTGCTTTGACTTTGTCACCAAACATGCTTAAATGTTCACTGGTTGGACCAATAAAGATAATCCCTTCTTCTTCACAGCGCTTCGCAAATTGGATGTTCTCGGATAAAAAGCCATATCCGGGATGAATTGCATCAACATCCACTTTCTTTGCAAGTTCAATAATTCCTTCTATATCCAAGTATGCATCAATTGGTTTCTTCCCTTCCCCAATCAGATAAGCTTCATCTGCTTTAAATCGGTGGTAAGAACCTGTATCCTCCTGGGAGTAAACAGCGACAGTACGAATGTTCAGCTCCGTACATGCACGGAATACACGAATAGCAATTTCTCCACGATTGGCAACTAATACTTTATTAATTCGTTTGATTTCTTCCATAATATTCCTCCTCTATTATTCTTTTAATTGGTAGGTTCATTTTCTTTTCTGTTCACATTCATTGCAATATTATTTAAAATCCCCATAGATATTAGCAAAACTAATAGTGAGGACCCACCATAGCTTACAAACGGAAGTGGTACACCTGTTATAGGAAGAATTCCACTTATCGCTCCTAAATTAATAAATGCTTGAATACCCACCATAGAAGATATTCCAATTGCAAGTAATGCCCCGAAACTGTCTTCACATTTTCTAGCAATAAAGATTCCCCTTAATACAATAATAGCAAGCATACCAATTACAATAATGACACCTATTAAGCCCAGTTCCTCTGCAATAATTGCCATGATAAAATCTGTGTGTGCTTCCATTAAGTAACCGAGTTTTTGAACACTTTGCCCAAGTCCTTCTCCTGTCAGCCCACCAACTCCTATTGCTAAGTAAGACTGAATTAAATGGTATCCATCCGAATCCGGTGTCTCAAATGGCTGATAAGCACCGGTAAACCTGGAAAGTCGTTCTTCGGTAACCATAAAAGGAATGGCAAGAAGAATTAAGGCTACACCTGTTGCTATTAAAATAGATAGATGCTTAAACTTGATCCCTGAGCTAAATATGACAGAACAAGCAATTAAGAAAATAATTGCTGCAGTACCTATATCCGGCTGCAATACAATCAGCCCTAAAATAATGCCAGTCATAACTAAAGGTGGTAATACTCCCCGATAAAACTCATTTATATACGCTTGTTTTTTTGAATAAACCGAAGCAAGGTACATAATAAGAGCTAATTTTGCAAATTCTGCAGGCTGCATACTCATCGGACCCAAAGCATACCATGACTTTGCATTATTTACGGCATTTCCAAAAGGGAATAACCCTATCAGTAGGATAATAACAGCAAAAATAATCACTTTCATTAATTTCTGATAATTCTTGTAAGGAAAGATGGAAGTGCAAATAAAACCAATCATACCAAAAGCAAACCATATACCTTGTCTTATTAGATAATGTGTGCTTTCCCGTCCTTCAACAACGGCACTAACCATGCTTGCACTGTAAATCATTACAAGTCCAAATGCTGACAATAGTATCGGGGTAATGATTAAGGTGTAATCATAATCTTTCAATCTTTTAATCATCTTACTACTCCCTGCTATATGTATTCCCAAAATAGTAGATGAATAGAAATATTTCTAATAGTTTACCATATTATCGTTAAAAATGTAAAATCTATTAAAAAATTTACTTTTCCACCTACTTAAATCGTTCAAATTTATATGGACTGGCCATAAGAAAAGCTAGGCTTAAACCTTACCTTCTTATCGAATCGAAAACAGTGAAAGATTTCTATACCTGGACTCTTCTAATCTCAATTTCGATTCCATATCCACATTTTACAGTTTCCTGCGTTAAAACAAAAAAACCTTGCCATTACATGTTAGAAAGGCAAAGTTTTTGCAAAAATCTTACATAACATTTGAACATAATAACTACAAAGAATTTTGCGATGCTTCGTGAAGTATGTTAAGCTTTTTTTCCAAATTTTCAAGAAGTGCTTTACCTTCATTCTCACTTATTAAGTCCAAACGTACCGCAAAATCAATTTCCCTAGAGAGGCCAAACATTTGTGTATCCAGTACATCCTCATATACAGGACATTGTGGCATCGTTAAATTTTCTATTTGAACTTCTATAAGTCTAAGGATTTTATCAGCATCAGCCTTAAGAAGAGCGTGGGCTTTATCACGATGATTCACAGTAACCTCAGGCATCAAATTTATCCCCTCCGCTAAAAGACTTCCGTATAATATATTATATTATCGTTAGCACTAAAAAAATGCAAATAAAATTAAATCATTCTTATCGAGTGAAATATTTTATTATCTCTGCTATCCTTGATAGAGATACATACATGAGGGAGAGAATAAAATGATTGTACCAATTGTTGGAAACGTTTCCTACTCCATCACTTTAGATCCAACTGTCTGGATATTTGATGAACGAAAAATATTATTGGAAGACGCATTTACAGAAAAGAAGGAGACAGGAGTTAAAGAAGATCATCTGAAACAAGTAGCACAAAGATTCAACAGAGACGTAGTTCAGCAGGATAAACCTAAAACTAATAAAGGAATAACAAAAAAAGAAGGAGAAGAAATATTAAAAAATTCTTACGTCATTCCGATACATGATTTCATTAAAAATGCTGAAATCAAAGATTCAGCTAAAAATGCTACATTCGTAACAGATGATGAAAAAGAGGGTTATACCTTACCATTAAAGGATTTAGAAACTGGATATTTATTGTTTGCAAAGAATGGTAAACCATTAAAAGAAGACGGACCTGTTCATTTTTTATACAAAGACGGTTCCAATAAAGATAATCCAATTAAAAATATTAAAAAAATCGTCATTAACTAATGAAAAGGCTGCTGTAAAATATATACAGCAGCCTTTTCATTTTCTTTTTTGTATATTTTATCTCATTCTACCTAAAATAAAAGTACTAGCAGCATTTAGGAGGAATGATAAATGAGATTACGTATCGGTGTCCTTTTTATTGTTACATTATTGATAATCACTGGTTGTGCACAGCAAGAGGAAAATAACTCCCTAGAGTCAGAACAGACAAATGATCAAATGATACAAGTAAAAAATTCAGACCCAAAAAATTTACCGGAACTAACCAATAGTGAAATTGCTTCACACTTATCTAATCTCGCAAGTGAAGTTCCCGAAGTAAACGATGCGGCTTCTGTTGTGGCTGGCCCTTATACGGTTGTTGGCATAGACGTGGACAAAGATTTAGACAGATCACGTGTTGGTACGATTAAATATACTGTACTAGAAGCATTATACCATGATCCTTATGGAAAAACGGCTGTGGTTGTAGCTGATGCTGATGTAACGGAAAGACTAAGGGGAATGGCAGAAAAAATAAGACAAGGCCATCCTGTACAAGGATTTGTCGATGAATTATCAGCAATTGTCGGCAGATATATGCCTGATTTTCCAATAGAAAACAATCAGCCAGAACAACCAGACCAAAATAAGCAAATGCTTCCTGAAGACGAAGAAAATCAACTGGAAGAAATTGAGGAAGAACAATCCAATGAGAACTTAAATCAGAACTAAAAAGAAAGGGGCTTGTAGTTGCCCCTTTCTTTTTTAGCTTTCATTCCATTCATTATAGTAATGGACCCCGAATTGCGACCCTTCAGATACCATCTTTGCATTTTCCATTTGTACCTCGTCAACTTCCGAAGATTGATCTGGTATACCAGCATTTACAAGGCTGGAATGTTTCTGTTCAACCGTTTGTCCCCTATCTTTAAAAATAGATTGAACTGCAACCGTTCCAATTGCTGCTCCTATTACACCCATTGCTGTATACATAGTACTTTTTTTCATAATATATCACCTCTACTTCATCTTTTACTATTATATTTCCCCCACTTCCATAGCTAAAACATGACAATTTTGTGTTATAATTATTAAACACGTTCAAATTTGAGGTGATAATATGCAGGTTAAATGTACATTATGTGACCGAATAGATACATTAATGGATAGCACACTACAAGCAAAGCGATTAAGAAACAGAAGAATTAATATGTATTTATGCAAAACCTGTTATGATCGAATTGATGCAAAAACAAAGGAACGTCATGCGACAGGAAAATTCCGTTTATATGAAGAAAAAAGGCAGGATGATCAATTCATTTAGTTCCTACTATAAGTGTTTGTTCAAAAAGGAGGATGAAAAAGACCGGTCGGCTAAGATCGTAACGTCCTGTGCGTCGAAAGTTCGAGGCGGCGAAGATTTGAGTAGCAGGCCCCTAGCGTGTTGTGGTGACTTCTACGGTGCCCACAGGATGTGATGACTTCGACGTTTGACACAGGACGTGTCGGTACTTAGTCGAAGTTCCCCTAACGATGTGTCATTTTCACCGGACTTTTTGAACATCCTCTATAAGAAAGATTCATTATTTTTCACTAAATCGATAAACTCTGACACAGTATATGTGCAACATTGATTTCCGCTACGGGTAGTCAATTTCCGTAGCAGATAGATAAAGCTCCAACATCACGAATTTCAGATTAACCGCGTGACGTGGATTTTAAAAACCAAAAGGACTTATAAAATAGCCAAAAAAACGCCGTTATATGGCGTTTTTTAGGCGTTTGGCATATTCTCCTTATTAGACTTACGCTGAAAGTGAAGTCTTGTACGATAAATAGCTAAAACCAAATTAATAACAATTAAGCTTTCTACACTGGGCATCCTCATAACTGTACTGAATATAGTTAGAATATATACACCAATTAACAGGAGTATGTAAACAATTACTGTCTTTAATACAGGTAATTTTTTAGCAAAACCTAATTCATATGCAATAATTGATAAAATTAAGTTTAATACATAAAATATCCAAAAAATATTATCAGTCCCATTCCATTCGAGAACAAAATCAAATACAAGTCTAAAATTTTCCATATGTCTCCCCCATTAGTAAGATAAACTCTTATTTTATCTTACTAAATCTTCGGCATTCTAGCTAGACAAAAGCGAAGGAAATACACGAACTATTTTTGATAAAATGAACAGTTTGTTTTATAATCATTATAAGAAATAGGGGTGTTTACATGCAAAAGATCAATGTTCCCATGCTATTATTAGCTATTTTGGTTATCGCAATGTTTTCAGGTGCAGCCGTTTCCATTGCCTATCGAAATATTTGGCTTATTTTATTGTTTATCGTGATGGGATTTGCTGTAATGGGATTTGGCTTATCATTAAAAAAAAAGGAAAGAAGTGACTCATAACTGTCACTTCCTTCCTTTTTTTATAAATTTAATGATATCTTTTTGCAAATTGGAATTACATACTAAAACTGAATTTTTTTCAAGCATATTTAATGGTTGCCCATCAATATTTGTAGCAGTTCCACCTACTTCACCAGCTATAACAACTCCCGCAGCAATATCCCATGGAGACAGACTCATCGTAAGATAACCGTCAATTATACCTTCTGAAAGAAAGGCAAATTCAAGAGCAGCAGACCCGTATGTTCTTGTACCACGCACTTTTCGAACAAATTGCTGCATAGTCTCTTCTTCTACTAAGCGGTTGGGACAAAGCCAAAAATGATTCATTCCAACGATGGCTTCTTCAAGAACCACTTCCTTATTGAGTGGATTCAGTTTTTTATCATTCTTATATGCTCCCTCATTCCGTTTTGCATGGTATAAAACATCTGCCATGACATCATATATCAATCCGATTACACCGATTCCATTATGATAAACTCCAACAGAAATCGCAAAGTTTCTCTTTTGATGCACAAAATTCATCGTACCATCAATGGGATCAATAATCCATACCGTTCCTTCCAAGGTTGTTAGCTTATCTCCATACCCCTCTTCACCAATAATGGAATGATCGGGATATGTTTCTTTTATCTTAGATACAAAAAAGGATTCCGTATCCTGATCCATTGTTGTAACAAGATCATTAGGATTCGATTTTGTATCTACTGTCAAAGGATTATCGATATTAGTTCTAATATAATGTCCCGCTTCTTCTACCCATTGCCTTGCCTTCGTATAAATTTCTTTCAGCATCTCAGCGTTCATACCAATTCCTCCATTACTACAATATACGCTCTATTGTATCAAAATGGAAGAATCAAGTCATTTCGGAACGGACGGATATATAGAATACCTTGAATTTTTAATCAGTCATATGACAGCCGGAAATTTTATATTTTCCTGGTGTAAGAGAAGAGACCCCAATAAGTATTCGAACGTTAAACATTTAATGCGCATATACTTATTGGGGTCGGGTTTTTATTATTACTCCGTTTTTTCAATTTCCATTAATTGTTTTGTCAAAAATTTCAAACGTTCCTTTGATTTTATAACTTGAACCTGATCATCATCCTGCATTGCATCATGAAGTGTCATCAGTTCATAATCAATCTCCATTTTAATAATTGGTAATCTCTGTTTCGCTTCTTCGCGTTTAATAATTTCCATCACAAATTTCAAAAGAGCCTCTCCTTTCGGGTAAATTTGCAAGCTCCAAATCCATTTCGTCCTTTCTATATTTTATGATTTAGTTTATATTTGGTTCATTTAATTTATGGAATTTACGGTTATCTAGTTCTTACCCCTTTTCTGCTTCCTTAAAACATTTTTACGAACCTTAGTTCTTGAAGATATAATGCTTGACTTCATTATATGAATACTTAATAATAATTATTATAATTTATAGGTTAGGAAGGATGACAAATGTGAATTTGCAAGGTTTTGTAAAAGAAGATTTTGAGACTTTTTCCATCGATGGCTTAGATGAGAGAATGGAGGCTATCCAAACAAGAATCCAGCCAAAATTTCAAGTCATTGGCAGTGAACTCGCTGATTACCTCTCAACTAACTTGGGAAATGAAGTTTACTTACATATTGCCAAACACGCAAGAAGGACGGTTAATCCTCCTAAAGACACTTGGCTGGCCATTGCCAACAATAAAAGAGGATATAAAAAACACCCTCATTTCCAATTAGGATTGTTTGATGATCATATATTTATCTGGCTTGCATTCATTTATGAATTGCCTAATAAAAAAGACATTGCCCAAACTCTATTGGATCATTATGAAGACATACATCGTCTTCCTGATGATTTTGTTATATCCCTTGATCATACAAAAAAAGAATCCTTCCCATTAGCAGAGCTAGATGTAAAACATCTTGAACGTTTTCGTGACGTGAAAAAGGCAGAATTCTTAATTGGAAGACATCTGCCTGCTATAGATGAACGTGTTAAAGACGGCACAAAATTAACAGAAACAGCTAAAAGCACCTATGAAACGTTAATCCCATTTTATCAACGCGCATTACAAGCATAATCGTTAGGTAAAGAAAGACGAGGGCATTCACTATAAAATGCCTCGTCTTTTTCCTTAGTTCCATCTGCTGGTTATTTCCTCTGTTTCACGAATAATTCTTTGGATTAATTCCTCAACAGTAGGTATATCTTTAATTCTTATTGAAGACTGACCTGCCCAACCAAATCCGTTTTCCATATCACCATCATAAATAAATCTTTTGTTTGCTGTTCCGCTTATGTAATCTTTAAGGGAATCATAGCCTTCATTTCGTTTTTCTATTTCTAAAATTTGATTTGTCCAACTATTGCTCAACGCTCTTGCTGGTGCACCGATTGATTGTTTAATCACAACGGTACTATCTTCCTCCGCGTTCAGAATTTCTTGTTTATATTGATCATGAGCGTCTACGCATTCTTTCGTTGCAATAAAGCGTGTTCCCATTTCAATTCCTTCAGCCCCGAGGCTTAAAGCAGCCATCAGACCGCGCCCATCCACAATACCACCTGACGCAATCACTGGTATTGAAACGCTGTCAACGACCTCAGGAGTTAGAACGAACGTTCCGGTATCATTTCTGCCCAAATGTCCTCCGCCTTCTTGACCTACCACCATTACTGCATCTGCACCAAGTTCCTCTGCTTTTTGTGCTTGTCTTTTCGCTGCAACAAGAACGAGTGTTTTAATGTTATGTTCTTTAACCATATCCAGAACACCTTTTGGATTTCCGCCAGTTACTGAAATAACTGGTACTTGCTCCTCAGTAGCAACTTCTACCATGTGCTCGAATTTTCTTCCATGCTGACCAATCGCATAATTCACACCAAAAGGTTTATTTGTAAGCTCTTTAACCCGCCGGATTTCTTTACGTAATTTTTCCGGATCAGCTAAGCTCATTGCAGTAACTTGACCCAATCCACCGGCATTGGATACGGCCGCAGCTAAATCCGAATACGCAAGGTAAGCGAGTCCCCCCTGAATAATCGGATAGTTTATATTAAATAGTTCTGTGACTCGTGTGTTAAGATTCATGATGCACTCCCCCCTCCCCTTATATTAATTAAATCTTAACATTTTTATATGTATTCCTGCTAATACTATATCTTAAGTAGAATAAATAAACTTATTTTGCTATAATACTCTGGTTATTACACACAATTTTATATGGCTCTCTCTTCGAAAAGATTGTTGGTATTGAATATATATAGACTGCGAAGTAGTTTAATTTGAGATAATACTACCGCTACGGAAATACACTCCGCGTACCTTAGGGCGGCTGGTGAGCCTCCTCGTGTTGTCTCGTTTTTAGGGGTCTTACCGATGCCTTTCTTCCCGCAGGAGTCTCCGTGTATTTCCTTCGCTGGTATAGTGCTATACAACTTCTTGTCGTGACGGTTGTTTAGAACACACCTATATATTAATTTTACGTACTTATGCTAATCAATTATTAGAAAATCCCAACCAGCGTAGTATTCTGCCGGAGCGATGAAGCCCACCATTATCATTAGAACAAGCAAGAGCATCACGATAGGAATTTTCATTAGTCAGGAGTTTCTATCAAATATGGAACAACTTTTCCTGTAAAAGCAACAAATCTTTTCGGTGGGACGAGTAACCGCAGTCCCAGTCTTTTAGAAAACAGCCTAATTTATTAAGAAGAGGTGTCACTCATGAAAGATCAGAACAAGACTCCGTTATTTTCCGGTTTATTACATCATATTGAAAAGAAACCAATTCAATTTCATATACCAGGCCATAAAAAGGGAAGCGCTGCTGAGTCCTCCTTCAAACAATTTTTAGGAGAAAATGCGTTTCAAATGGATTTAATAAACATTCAGCCTTTGGATGATCTGCATCACCCACACGGTATTATAAAAGATGCCCAGGAGTTAGCCGCAGATGCATTCGGGGCCGAATATACTTATTTCTCTGTCCAGGGAACCAGTGGAGCCATTATGACAATGATATTAAGTGTATGTAACCCGGGCGATAAAATCATTGTTCCTAGAAACGCCCATAAATCCATCACTTCTGCAATCATATTTTCGGGGGCAATACCAATATTTGTTTATCCTGAATTAGATGAAACTTTAGGAATTTCTCATGGAATAACTCCTACAGCAGTAAGACATGCACTACAAGTACACCCGGACGCGAAAGGTGTTCTTGTCATTAATCCGACTTACTTCGGCATTGCAGGTGATTTAGAACAGATCGTTTCTATTGCTCACGAATACGATGTCCCAGTACTTGTTGATGAAGCACACGGGGTACACATTCATTTCCACCCTGACCTTCCCCTATCTGCCATGCAGGCGGGAGCGGATATAGCAGCTACAAGCGTTCACAAATTAGGTGGATCCTTAACTCAAAGTTCTGTATTAAATTTACAAGGGAATCGAATTTCCCATGAAAGAGTTCAGACCATCATGTCCATGCTTACGACGACTTCAACATCATATTTATTACTGGCATCGTTGGATGTAGCTAGAAAACAGCTTGCTATGAACGGCTACAACATGATAGAAAAAGCGATTCAGCTTGCAGAGTATACAAGAAAAGAAATTAATAAGTTATCCTATATTTATTGTGCTGGTAATGAAATGATAGGAACAGAAGCAATCTACAATTATGATCCAACAAAGTTAATCATATCGGTAAAGGATCTAGGCATTACCGGTTATGATGTAGAAGTGTGGTTACGTGAAAATTATAATATAGAAGTTGAACTATCTGATTTATACAATATTCTATGCATTATTACACCTGGAGATTCCGAAAAAACGGTTCATTCGTTATTACAAGCACTAACAGTATTGGAAAAGGAAAAAGAAGAATATGTATCCAAGAAGGACGTACAAGTTAAAATACCTGATATTCCATTACTAGCCATACTTCCGAGAGATGCATTTTATGCCGAAACAGAAATCATTCCTTTTTCAGAAGCTGCTGGCAGAATAAGTGCGGAATCCATTATGGTCTATCCACCAGGAATTCCTATTTTTATCCCAGGCGAAATTATAACCGAGGAAAATATAAATTACATTTATAAAAACATGGAAGCCGGTTTACCTGTTCAAGGTCTTCAGGATGAAACACTTAAAACCATTCGAGTTATTAAAGAACGAAAACCAATTTTATAACAGATGCCGACCCTGAGCACTGGCCTGCTTTTAGTCGGCCTTCCTTCTTTATCGTACGGAGGTGAGGGAAGTCCGCTAGTAGCTGGGCGATGGAACTAGACATCAAAGCGTAAATTTATATTTTCTTATCGTACAAAAAAAAACGCTCACAGTGAGCGTTTTTTATATTTATAAAGCGTTTTCTTTTTTCGACTACCATTACTTTTCATCGCAAGTAGGACATGTACTATAAAGTGTTGTTACTTTTTCATCTTCGTATGATTCAATAACCTTCTCACAATCTTTGCAAACAATTGTACCCATTTAGCCCATCTCCCTTTTCACTCTAATAAGTTATCTTACACACATTATAATATGTCATAATTGTGGAGTCAAGGCCAATTAGTATAACACAATGAATTTTGGTTCACTTATAATGCACGTTTATGATACATATTGGCATTTTAACCGTTATATTTAATACTTTATTACTTTGTATTGTGATGTCTAATAAAACGAAAATTTCAAGTTATGGTGTAGAAATCTAAAGCGTTCGGAGACATGTGCTATAAGATTACCAAAGCAATGATTACGGCAATCACTTTTTCTTATTTTCAATACCTATAATTGAAAAGGTTTGCATAAGGTTTTTTCTACAATCTTCCATTTTTTCATGTTATAATTTGTTGTCTGAAATTATATCATGTCTCTTTATTTAGTGGAGATTTTTCTTCATCCTCTTCACTGGCTTAAAAAAGTATGTGTTTACTGGCTATTAATTTCCCATATATCATTCTTAAAGTATCCCGAATTGGGCTTATAGCTAGTTGATCACTTTATAAAGAATTACTTATTCCCTTTTATATATATTCAAAGCCAGTCATGAAATAACTCTGAATTATAAGGTTCTATTTTGGGAAAAGTAAAGACACATCATTAGTACTTGAAGGAAGGTAGTAAAATGAAATTGAGTATAACGAACGTATTTTATATTTCTGTAATCATCGTTGTTCTATTTATAATTTGGGGAATCATACCTGCTGAAACCCTGCCAAATGGAAATTTAAATCAAGTAACTTCGGTAATACAAGGTTTTCTCGTGGACCACTTTGGCTGGTTCTATTTAATGAGCGCAACAGCATTTCTTATCTTCTGTATTTATTTGATTTTTTCCAGATATGGAACAATGAAGTTAGGAAGACCAGAAGATAAACCAGAATTTTCCTATTTAACTTGGTTTGCGATGTTATTTAGTGCCGGTATGGGAATTGGATTGGTATTTTGGGGAGCTGCTGAGCCGCTTTCTCATTTTTATACTCCACCATATGGAGAAGGCGGAACTCCGGAAGCTGCTAAAACAGCAATGAAATACAGCTTTTTACATTGGGGGTTACATCCTTGGGCCGTCTATGCAACGATAGCTTTAGCATTGGCATACTTTAAATTTAGAAAACAAGCTCCTGGTGTAGTTAGTTCCATATTACAACCGTTATTTGGGGATAAAGTCAAAGGACCATTTGGAACTGCAGTAGATACGATCGTTGTTTTTGCAACCGTATTTGGTGTCGCAACTTCACTGGGATTTGGAGCCATTCAAATTAGTGGAGGTTTGTCCTATTTATTTGGATTTAATCAAACTACCCTTTTACAGCTAATTATTATAGCAATTGTCACCGTATTATTTATGGTATCTGCAATGACAGGATTAAGCAGGGGGATTAAATATTTAAGTAATTCCAACCTAATATTGGCTTCCCTATTAATGATATTTGTGCTTGTCCTTGGTCCTACAGGTTTTATTTTAAATTTCTTTACCACCACACTAGGGAGTTATATTCAGGATTTACCAAGTATGAGTCTGCGCATGTCACCCTTTAATGAAGAAAATATGGGTTGGACAAATGCCTGGACCATCTTTTACTGGGCATGGTGGATTGCGTGGGCACCTTTTGTTGGTACCTTTATTGCAAGGGTTTCCCGCGGAAGAACTGTTCGGGAATTTGTATTAGGAGTGTTATTGGTTCCTACTATTATTGGAGCACTATGGTTCACTGTCTTCGGAGGTACTGCCATTGATTTAGATTTATATCATGGAACCAACATAATTGAGGAAATTAATAATTATGGGGAGGAAGTGGCTTTATTCGCCGTCCTGGAACATCTTCCTCTAGGTACGCTAATATCCATTTTAGGTATCGTCTTAATCAGTACCTTCTTCATTACATCGGCAGACTCTGCAACACTGGTTCTTGGCATGCAGACTACTGGGGGAAATTTAGACCCTTCCAATCGCGTTAAATTCACCTGGGGAATCATTCAATCCGCCACAGCTGCTGTATTACTATGGCAAGGAGGTCTGGGTGCACTACAAACCGCATCCATTATTGCAGCCTTTCCATTTACAATTATTATGATTTTAATTGTTATTTCCTTAATTAAATCGTTTAAAGAGGATGCACAAGCAATCGAGCACTATAAAAGGAAAAAGCTCATTAAAGAGTTAAAAAAGGATATCAGATAAAGTTATTTTCAATCAGTGGGTATTTCACCCACTGATTTTTTACATCTCCCACAATTATAAAGTGAAAGAAACAGGAGAAAGAGGCTAGGATATAACTAAACACTCCGTTCTAAAAAAAGAAGAAAAAAATCGAACTTTTTCAAATTCTAACTGAGGAATATTGAATCACAGTTCGGATTTTTCATAACTAAAAAACTTTAGTTTAATTCTCTTTTTATATATGATCAAAGATTTTCTGCAAACTAAAATAAGGTGACACCAAATTGGTGGCACCTTATTACTTATAATATTACATAATATGAATTGGAGAACCTAACGCCACTTCTGCAGCTTCCATAGTAATTTCCCCAAGTGTTGGATGTGCATGAATAGTAAGTGCTAAATCTTCAGCAGTCATGCCGGATTCAACAGCTAACCCAATCTCAGAAATCATATCACTAGCGTTTGGACCAGCAATCTGACCTCCTAGAATTAATCCATCTTCTTTACGGGTAACTAGTTTTAAGAATCCATCTGTGTTATTTAAGGATAACGCACGGCCGTTTGCAGCAAATGGGAATTTACCAACTTTCACGTCATATCCTTGTTCCTTCGCTTCATCTTCAGAAAGACCAACTGTAGCTAATTCTGGCTCAACAAAGGCTACTGCAGGAATTCCGATATAATCCACTTCAGATTTTTCACCACTGATTGCCTCCGCAGCAATTTTACCTTCATAAGAAGCTTTATGTGCTAATGGAGCACCAGGAACAATATCACCAATTGCGTAAATATTGCTTACACTTGAACGGCATTGCTTATCTACTTTAATTAGACCTCTTTCATCTAATTCAACACCTACTTGTTCTAGTCCAATTTCACTTGTATTTGGACGGCGACCAACTGTAACTAATACATAATCAGCTTCAATTGTTTCCTCTTTACCTTTCACTTCATAGCTAACTTTTACACCATCTTTTGTTTCTTCTACACCTTTTGCCATTGCTTCGGTGATAATGGTAGCACCTTTTTTCTTCAAGCCTTTTTTAACTAGCTGTGTCATTGATTTTTCAAAGCCGCCAAGAATATCTTTCGCACCTTCAAGGAAAGTAACTTCTGTACCAAAGTTAGCGTATGCAGTACCTAATTCACTTCCAACATAACCTGCACCAATAACAACTAATCTTTTAGGAACTTCTTTTAAGTTCAATGCACCAGTTGAATCTAATACACGATCAGAGAATTTGAAAGTTGGAATTTCAATTGGTGTAGAACCAGTTGCAATAATACAGTTATTGAATTTATATGTTTGAGAACTTTTCTCATCCATAACTTTTGCTGTATTGCCATCAACAAAATATGCTTCACCTTTAACGATATCTACTTTGTTCCCTTTAAGAAGCCCTTCAACACCTGATGTTAACTTATTAACAACTGAGCCTTTCCATTCTTGTACTTTTGCGAAATCAACCTTAACATCTTTGGTTGTAATACCAATGTCTTCACTTCCATGAGCATTTTCAACCATATGCCCAGCTTGAATAAGTGCCTTCGAAGGAATACAACCAACGTTTAAACAAACGCCGCCAAGTGCACCCTTGTCTACAATTGTAACCTTTTGCCCTAATTGTGCAGCACGAATTGCAGCTACGTAACCACCAGGACCAGCTCCGACAACTAGAGTATCTACTTCTACTGGGAAATCTCCTACTACCATTTACCTACGCCTCCATCATAATTAATTGTGGATCACTTAATAAACGCTTAATTTGGTTAAGAGCATTTTGAGCTGTAGCACCATCAACAACACGATGGTCAAAGCTTAAGGATAATGCAAGTACTGGTGCAATGGTTACTTCACCATCTTTTACAACCGGTTTTTCAGCAATGCGGCCAATACCTAAAATTGCTACTTCCGGATGGTTAATAACTGGTGTAAACCATTGTCCGCCAGCAGAACCAATGTTTGTGATTGTGCATGAAGCCCCTTGCATCTCTCCCGGTGCTAGTTTACCACTTCTTGCTTTTTCTGCCAATTCATTGATTTCCTGAGAAATTCCAAATATAGATTTTCTATCCGCATGTTTTACTACTGGTACTAATAAACCTTTTTCTGTATCGGCTGCAATACCAATGTTGTAGTAATGTTTTTGAACAATTTCATCTGTTGCATCATCAACCGATGCATTAAGGATTGGATATTGTTTCAATGCAGAAACTAGCGCTTTTACTACATATGGAAGATAAGTTAATTTAATACCTTGATCTAAACCAACTTGTTTGAACTTCTTGCGATGTGAAACAAGCTCAGTAACATCCACTTCATCCATTAATGTAACGTGTGGAGCTGTTCTCTTCGAATTAACCATTGCATTCGCAATCGCTTTACGGATTCCTGACATTTTTTCACGAGTTTCCGGGAATTCTTCTCCAGCTGGTACATATGGTTTCTTCGGTGCTTCTTCTTCTTTGGCCTCAGGAGCAGCTTCTGCAGCTGTTGTTGCTTGACCACCATTTAAGAATGCATCAATGTCTTCTTTTAAAATACGCCCATTTTTACCAGTACCAGTAACTGCTGTAATATTAACATCTTTCTCACGTGCATATTTTCTCACAGAAGGCATTGCTATTACACGTTTTCCATCATCAGTAGCGTCTGCAGCTTCTGATTTTTGCTCTGCTTTTTCTACAGGCTCTTCTTTAGGAGCTTCTTCCACTTCTTCTGCCTCTTCTGATTCATAACCTTCTGCATCTAAAGTGACAAACACATTACCTACTGTAGCAACTTCACCTTCTGCGACGTGAATTGTTTTGACTGTTCCATCTACTGGAGAAGGAATTTCAACAACAGCTTTGTCATTTTGTACTTCACACAATACATCGTCTTCTTTTACTTCGTCGCCTTCTTTATAAAACCACTTTACGATTTCACCTTCAGCAATTCCTTCACCAATATCCGGGAATTTAAATTCGAATGCCATTTTCATGTACCTCCTAATTTTAGAAATTCAATACTGTGTTAACTTTTTCAATGATGTCTTTATGATTTGGAAGCCATACTTCTTCTGCATCAGAGAACGCATATACTGTATCTGGAGCTGTTACACGTAAAACTGGTGCTTCTAAATGAAGGATAGCTCTTTGTTGAATTTCAGTAACTACGTTTGCTGCTACACCTGCTTGTTTTTGTGCTTCTTGTACAACAACTGCACGATTGGTTTTCTTTACAGATTCTAAAATTGTTTCTATATCAATAGGAGAAACCGTACGAAGGTCAATAACTTCTGCAGAAATTCCGTCTTTTTCTAATTCATCTGCAGCTTTAAGGCATGAATGAACCATAGCACCATAAGCAACTAAGGTAACATCCTTCCCTTCCCGTTTAACATCCGCTTTTCCGATTTCTACTGTATATTCTTCCTCAGGTACCTCTTCACGGAATGAACGATAAAGTTTCATATGCTCTAAGAAGATAACAGGATCGTTATCGCGAATAGCAGAAATTAATAATCCTTTTGCTTCATATGGTGTTGAAGGGATAACCACTTTTAAACCTGGCTGTTGTGCCATTAAACCTTCCAGAGAATCCGCATGTAATTCTGGAGTATGTACCCCACCACCAAAAGGAGCACGAACAGTGATAGGCATATGCCATCTTCCACCCGAACGATAGCGCATACGTGCCATTTGACCACTGATAGAGTCCATTACTTCATAAACGAAGCCGAAAAATTGAATCTCTGGTACTGGACGGAATCCTTGTGTGGCAAGACCAATTGCTAAACCGCCGATTCCAGATTCAGCCAATGGTGTATCGAATACACGGTCTTCTCCAAATTCAGCTTGAAGTCCCTCAGTAGCACGGAAAACACCGCCGTTTTTACCAACATCCTCACCAAACACAAGCACATTTTCATCATTTTTTAACTCTGTGCGCATTGCATCTGTGATTGCTTGAATCATTGTCATTTGTGCCATGATTTATTTCGACTCCTTCTCTTTGTATTCTTCCATTTGTTCTTTTAAGTTAGATGGAAGTTCTTCATACATATTCCCTATTAAGTCAGTTACTTTTTGTTTTGGATATTTTTCAGCATCTTTAATTGCTTGTTTAATATCTTCTTTTGCTTCTTCAATTACTTTGTTTTCTTCTTCTTCAGACCATAACCCTTTATTCTCAAGGAACTTACGGAAACGTACAAGCGGATCTTTCTTTTCCCATTCATTATCCATTTCCTCTGAGCGGTAGCGAGTTGGATCATCACCAGACATCGTATGTGGACCATAGCGATAAGTTAACAATTCTAATAATGTTGGACCTTCTCCAGCAACAGCGCGTTCACGAGCTTGTTTCGTTGCTGCGTATACAGCTAAAACATCCATACCGTCTACTTGAATCCCTTCAATACCTGCCGCCACTGCTTTTTGTGCTAATGTTTTTGCACTAGTTTGCAATTCTCTTGGAACCGAAATAGCGAAACCATTATTTTGCACAACAAATATTGCTGGAGCTTTATAAGCACCTGCAAAGTTAATTCCTTCATAAAAGTCACCTTGTGAAGTACCGCCATCACCTGTATAAGTAACCGCAACCGTTTTCGCACCGCGTTTCTTCATACCTAATGCAACACCAGCAGTTTGAACATATTGCGCACCGATAATAATTTGAGGACTTAATGCTTGTAAGTCTTCCGGCATTTGGTTTCCATGGAAATGTCCTTTAGAGAATAGGAATGCTTGATATAATGGAAGACCTTGCCATATTAGCTGTGGAACATCACGATATCCTGGCAATAGAAAATCATCTTTTTCCAGAGCAAATTGACTTCCTAATTGTGAAGCCTCCTGTCCCGCTGTAGGTGCATAAAACCCTAAACGCCCTTGACGATTAAGAGCAATGGAGCGCTGATCCAATATACGTGTATACACCATACGACGCATTAGCTCTTTTAACTCATCATCAGAGATATCAGGCATATCATCTTTATTAACAATTTCTCCATCCTCGTTAAGAATCTGGAATGTCTCGAACAAACTTTCAACACTTTCTAAAACGTGTTTCAAAATAGTTCACCTCTTCCTTTCTTTAACCCAAATTTTATTTTCAGTTTTAGCCTTTCCCAAAAAAAGAAAAAACTGTACTTCTTTTATAATTCTTGTACCCATTTTCATGTTTTTAAATCTATAAACTGATTAATGCCTATGTAACTCTGTTATAAAAACTACCGAAAAATTATTGGTACAATTATTAACTAAACTAAATATATCTTATAATAAATCAAAGGTCAATCACTTTGATTTATTTTAAATTTATTAAGAATATAAAATCGTTCCTATCGATAGCATTTCCCGAAAAGCTTCTTCCAACTGTTATAATACTATCTAAAAACTGTATTAGTATTGATTGCGACAGTTCTTTGAAAATTTTTCATTTTGCCTGCTATAGGTATGCTATATTTGGTTAATATTGTTAATCCTCATCACACGGAAAAATTTATAAGTTCGCATTGTGTATCGACTGCGAATATTAAAATGCAACAATGCTTACAAAAAAGCAAATTTATAAAACAAAAAGAGTCTGCTAAACATGCAGCAGACTCTTTCGCATTACTCCTCACTATTTTCATTTGAACCTTCGTCATTTGTTGTTGGATTTTCTTCAAATGATACGTCGATTCCAGCTAAATCATAGAATTCCTTCTTTAATTCATTGTACTTAACGGTATACTGATTAAATTGTTCGTTTGCATCCAACACTTTCTGATAGCTATCATTAATTTTATTAATATGTTCGGTAAGTTCTTCCTGTTTCAATTCCTCTCTTTGCAGCATTTCATATAACTCGGATTCTAATTCCAATGAATCCAAATAAGATTCATTTAATTGTTCGTAGGACGTATACCTGTTGTTCATCACTTCAAACATCGAATTGGCTTTACTTTTTACTTCTTCGTCAGTTATGTCTTCCATTAGCCCTTCAATTTTTTGAAATTCTTTTTGTGATGCTTGAATACTTTCTTTCTCTAGAGCTATTAAATTAGTGCGTGTATTTATATTTTCAATAGCCCTTTCAGATAAATCGGTAATCTGATCAAACTCATCCATACCTAAATCAATAATTTCATTATAAATTTCCTGCTCTTCCATTTCCAATTGTGTTATTTCACTTTGCTGATTCTCAAAGTCCGCTTCTAAACGAACTGCCTCTTCTAAGTGTATATGTATTTCTTCTTCCACTGTTGTATTATTACAAGCTGATAAAATAACTATGAAGCTCATACAAAAAAATATAGGTTTCCATTTTTTAAAAATCACTTACTTCACCCCTTCTACATCCGCATTACTACAATAATTATGTTCTACAGTATATCACAAAACATACAA
Organism: Oceanobacillus salinisoli; assembly: GCF_009733865.1. Taxonomy (GTDB): domain Bacteria; phylum Bacillota; class Bacilli; order Bacillales; family Amphibacillaceae; genus Oceanobacillus; species Oceanobacillus salinisoli. The sequence continues at coordinate 97,637 of NZ_WOFB01000015.1, forward strand.
TGCTAAATGAAAATTCTCTTCGCTTTTAGCTTGTCCTGCTAGCAAATATATGATTTATTGTATAAAAATATGTTAAAATAATTAATTGATATTAGTTGAGATCAACAGCCAGGATTAGAAACCGAAATCCAGCTTGATGAAGTTGCACTTTATTATTATCCATATATAGAAGGAGTTTTAAATGATGATTACCATGAAAGATATTGTACGTGAAGGACATCCTTCTCTAGAGAAAATTGCTGAAGAAGTTTCCCTTCCAATTAATAATGAAGAAAAACAGCTTTTAGAAGAAATGGTTACATTTTTAAAAAATAGTCAAGATGAAGAAATAGCGAAGAAATATAATTTACGTGCTGGTGTTGGGTTGGCAGCTCCCCAGTTAGGAATAGAAAAACGCCTGATTGCTATCCACTTTGAGGATTCAGATGGGAAGTTGTATAGCTATGGTTTAGTGAATCCCAAGATTGTCAGTCACTCCGTTGAAGGGGTATATTTAGCTAGTGGTGAAGGTTGCCTATCAGTAGACCGACCTGTAGAAGGTTATGTTCCTCGCCATAGAAGAATTACCGTTAAAGCTACAGATATAGAAGGCAATCCCGTGAAATTAAGGTTAAAGGGATATCCTGCCATTGTCTTTCAACATGAGATCGATCATCTCAATGGTATTATGTTCTATGATCGGATTAATAAAGAAAACCCATTTAAAGTCCCTGAAAATTCGGTACCGATTGAATAGTAGATTACGTGTAGCGCCTAATGTTATTTTCAGGTGCTATTTTTCTTACATAAAGGCCATTTTCTAAAAGATTGTTAATTTGTGCAGAATAGTTTTAATCGTATTATTTATTTAGTCCGATAATATATGCACATTATATACCACTTAAATTAGCAACAAACGATGCGAAAAGAGATTACATGAATAATATTTACATTTCTGTAAAAGCTAAGGAAAGCAGAAAAACTTTTAAGGAATTATCACTATTTTTTCATAAATGATGGATTTTTATTTCAAAATTTCCTGAAACATACTATACTATATTATAAGAGGGATTGGAACGGTAGATGTTTTTTATTGCTTTTCTTGAATTTTTGAAAGGAGACGTGCATCATCATGTTAAAACGCCTTAAAGAAAAGCTAAAGAAACGTTGGAAGGAATTTTTAGGAAAAGAAGGACGTGTACCTACTACTTTTGAAAAAGACTACCATTAAAATTTACCAATCAATAAAATTAAGCGGATATAAATCATAACTGTTCAACAGACAATGTAAGACACGTCCGGTGACAGCATCATTCAGCAGATGAACGCTGAATAGGCTAAAGTTTAACCTTGTACGTCGGAGCCAGGGCGAAGTCTTCTTAATTTGAGGATATTGCTTTCTCTGAAACATTGCAGGTAACCTAGTCGGATAAGAAAAGATACAGAACGGAAAAATAATATCACATCTAAAACAAATGAAAAATAGAAAAAGAATAGGAGAGATGAAATGATATATAAAGTTTTATATCAAGAATTACCAGAAGAAATTCCTGTTCGCGAACGTACAAAAAGTATGTACGTGGAAGCGGAATCTGTACGTAATGTACGCAAAAAACTAGCCAATAATGGCCTTCATATTAATATCGAGTATATCCAGCAATTGGATCCAGCGCATCTAGAATACGAACAACAATCCGAAGACTTCCAATTGGAGAATGTATAACAAATGAAGTTTGTCAAAAATGATCAAACAGCAGTTTATGCATTAGGTGGACTAGGTGAAATTGGCAAAAATATGTATGCCGTGCAATTTCAGGACGAAATTATAATCATTGACGCTGGGATTAAATTTCCAGAAGATGAACTGCTTGGTATTGATTATGTCATTCCTGATTACACTTACCTTGTCCAAAATCAGGATAAAATTAAAGGATTGTTCATTACTCATGGTCATGAAGACCATATTGGGGGTATACCTTATCTCCTTCGCGAAGTAAATATACCCATTTATGCTGGAAAATTAGCGCTAGGATTAATTAGAAACAAATTAGATGAGCATGGATTATTACGTAATGCAAAATTAACAACCATTCAAGAAGATGATGTTATTAAATTCCGTAAAACTTCTGTAACTTTTTTCCGTACAACACATAGTATTCCAGACGCATTTGGGATTGTAATTAAAACCCCACCTGGAAATATTGTTCACACGGGGGACTTTAAATTTGATTTTACTCCTGTAGGTGAACCTGCTAACTTAGCAAAAATGGCTGAAATTGGAAAAGAAGGTGTACTCTGCTTACTTTCCGACAGTACAAATAGTGAAGTACCAGGATTTACAATGTCTGAAAGAGTTGTTGGTGAAAGCATTAATGATATCTTTAGCCGAGTAGACGGGCGGCTAATCTTTGCCACTTTTGCTTCCAATATTTATCGCTTGCAACAAGTTGTTGAATCTGCTGTAAAGCATAACCGCAAAGTAGCTGTATTTGGTCGAAGTATGGAAAATGCAATTAATTTAGGTCAAGAATTGGGGTATATCCAAGCTCCTAAAGAAACGTTTATTGATAGTAATCAAATAAACCGCTTGCCGGCTCATGAAGTAACCATTCTATGTACTGGTTCACAAGGTGAAGCAATGGCAGCATTATCCCGTATAGCAAATGGTACACATCGACAAATCCAGTTAATCCCTGGTGACACCGTTGTATTTTCTTCCTCTCCAATCCCTGGAAATACGGTAAGTGTGTCAAAAACAATAAATAAATTATACCGGGCCGGAGCAGAGGTCATTCATGGTAAATTAAATAACATTCATACATCAGGACATGGTAGTCAAGAAGAACAAAAGCTGATGCTCCGATTAATGAATCCGCAATACTTCATGCCTATTCACGGTGAATATCGCATGTTAAAGGAACATATTAAACTGGCAACAGCCTGTGGTGTTAACCCTGACAACTGCTTTACAATGGACAATGGAGACGTATTGGCTTTAGGAAAAGATACTGCTTCCATAGCAGGAAAAATCCCATCCGGTTCTATTTATGTAGATGGCAGCGGTATAGGAGATATTGGTAACATCGTCTTGCGTGACCGTAGAATCTTATCTGAGGAAGGTCTCGTTATCGTTGTTGTAAGCATTAATATGAAAGAATTTAAAATTGCTGCAGGTCCAGATATCATTTCTCGTGGTTTTGTTTACATGAGGGAATCTGAAGACTTAATTAATGAGGCTCAAAAACTTGTCTCCATTCATTTAGAAAAAGTGATGGAAAGAAAGACAAATCAATGGTCTGAAATTAAAAATGAAATTACAGACACGATAGCACCTTTCCTATACGAAAAAACAAAACGCAGACCAATGGTATTGCCAATTATTATGGAAATCTAAGTTTAGACACAGAAAAAGCATTGTGGGAATTCAACTCACAATGCTTTTTATTATTTAGGCTTGTTTCAAGCATGCTGCTAGGTGCTTCCATCCGTAAGCTGCACTAGTAACGTTCTTATCGTTCTTCCTAAATACCAGAACCTTGCGTTGTTTTTCTATTAATCATCTATAACGAGATGTTTTTCAAACCGTGATAAATCTTTATCTGCTCCAATAACAATCAGTACATCATCTTCCTGCAGAGCAACATCCGCCTGTGGTGAAACATTAATTTCCCTTCCCTGCTTAATTGCTACAACGTTACAACCATAATTTGCACGGATATCAAGTTCAACTAATGTCTCACCAGCCATTCTTTTGCCTGCTTTCACTTCCACAATACTATGATCATCCGATAACTCTAAATAATCCAGGATATTATTCGATATAAAATTATGCGCTAACCTCTTGCCCATGTCCCGCTCTGGATGAACAACCTGATCTGCACCTATTTTATTTAATATTTTCTCGTGATAATCATTCTGCGCTTTTACTGTTACCTTTTTTACTCCTAAATCTTTTAGGATAACCGTAGTTAAAATACTGGCTTGGATATTTTCACCAATAGCTACAATGACATGCTCAAAATTAGAAATTCCAATCTCTTTTAAGGAATCTTCATCTGTTGAATCAAGGATAACAGCATGGGAAGCAATATTTTTAAATTCATTTACTTTATCTTCATCGTTATCGATTGCAAGAACAGGCATCTCTTCTTCGCTAAGCTCACGGCAGATGCTTCCGCCAAACCGCCCTAAACCAATTACTGCAAATTCTTTCCTTTTCATTTTTTTTACCCTCCGACTAATTGGAGAATATTTTTCTCCATTAATACGTATAATGTGTCTTTATTTTATCATAAAGAAATAGGAAAAGAAGCAAATTTAATGTATTCACCTCTCTCCCTATATATAAAAGTTATTAAATAGCATCTAACATTTGAAATTGTGATTTAACTAAATGATAATATTTCCCCTGTTTATTCATTAATTGGACATGGTTGCCATTTTCTAAAACCTTTCCATTCTCCAATACAAAAATATTATCTGCTTCCCTAATGGTTGACAAACGATGGGCGATGATGATGGATGTTCTTCCATTGAGCAGCTTTTTAAGTGCTTTTTGAATCTTTATTTCGGATTCGGTATCAATACTAGCTGTTGCCTCGTCAAGGATAATAATACTTGGATTTGCAAGCAATGCCCTTGTAAAGGAGAGAAGCTGTCTTTCACCCGCAGATAAAATATTCCCTCTTTCTTCTACCTCTGTCATATAGCCGTTACTTAAACGACTAATAAAATCATCCGCACCAACCACTTTTGCCGCTTCCATGACTTCTTCATCTGTTGCATCTGGTCTGCCAAACCGTATATTTTCCATAATGGTTCCTGAGAAAATAAAAGTATCCTGCAGTACTACACTAATCTTACTGCGCAGGCTATCTAAACTTACATCTCTCAGGTCGATTCCATCAATTTTAACCTTTCCTTTCGTCGGATCATAAAACCGGCTAATTAAATTGGCAATAGTGGATTTACCGCTGCCTGTATGACCAACTAACGCAATGGTTTGCCCTTCTTTCATTTCCAGTGAAACTTTTTGCAGCGCAACCCGTTTACTATCATAGGAAAATTCCACCTTATCAAATTCGATATGACCTCTCATTTCACTGAATGTATATGGATTGGTTTTCTCTTTGACATTTGGCTGCTCATCCATAAACTCAAAAATACGTTCTGATGAGGCCATCGCCATTAACAATTGATTATAACTTTGACCCAGTCTGGAAATTGGTTCCCAAAACATCCCCAGAAAAAATGCAAACGATACAAACGTACCAATCGCTATACCACCATTTTCTTCCCCTAATAAAATTAAATATGCACCATAAGCCAATAGGATAATGGTACCAACTGCGTCACTCAAATCCACCAAAGGACGAAATGCAGCACTTTTCTTTGCAGCATTTCGAAAGCTATGGAAATACCCTGAATTAACACCCTCAAAAAATTCCGCATTTTCTTTTTCCTGTGAGAAAGATTGAGTAATTCGCATTCCCTGCAGGCTTTCATTTAAATGTGAGTTTAAGCGTGACTGATGTAACCGAACCTCTTGCCATGAACGACGAATATTCCTTCTAAGTTTCGTTGATATATAAAACATAATCGGAATAACAACTACTACCGCCAAGGCTAGCTGTGGACTTAATGCGAATAAAATAACGATAATTCCGACTAAGGTAACCATATCCATCAGCAAATTGATAATACCATTTGTAAATAGCTCCTGTAATGAGTTAACGTCATTTAAAATTCGAACGAGGATTGACCCTGCGGAACGTGTATCAAAAAAACGATGTGACAGCCGTTGCACATGGGAAAATAAATACTGACGTAAATCGTAAATGACGTTTTGCCCCAATATGTTTACCCATTTTATACGAAAGCTATTAGCCAAATAATTTAATAAATATAAAACACCTATCCCAATAACTAAGTAAGTTAATAATGTGGTGTCTCTATCCATTATCGCTACATCTATTGCCACTTTTCCGACCAAAATTGGAACGGTTAGTCTGACAATGGTAGAAATGACCATCGCAATAATTGCACCAGGAAGGTATGTTTTAGCATATAGTTTTAAATATTGAAGAAGCCTGAGCATTTGTTTCCAGTTAAATGGTTTTTCAATTGCAGTATCAACCGTATAATGGAATCGTTTTAAATGCCTGCTTTCTTTTTTTGCATTCGAATTAGCCATAGATGGGCTCCCCCTTATAGATTTCCTGCGGGTTTCATGATTTCTTCCCGGTCCTGATATTGAATATTATAGATAGTTTCGTAAAGACCCTGGTTTTGAAGCAATGCTTCATGAGTCCCCCGCTCCACAATTTCCCCTTGATCCAATACCAAAATCTCATCCGCGTGTTTTAACGAAGAAATACGGTGAGCAATGATAAATGATGTTCTCCCTTTCATCACTTCCTTTAATGCTCGTTGTATTTTAAATTCCGTCTCCATGTCAACCGCACTAGTTGCATCATCCAAAATTAAAATACTGGGATTAATACAAATTGCTCTAGCTATCGCAATCCGCTGCTTTTGCCCTCCTGACAATCCCATGCCACGTTCACCAAGCATCGTTTGATAACCATTTGGCATATTTATAATAAAATCATGTGCTTGTGCTCGTTTGGCCGCATCAATAATTTGCTCATCAGTCACATCAGGGTTCCCGTATGCAATATTTTCCCTGATTGAAGTAGAAAACAGGAACGGTTCTTGCAATACGAATCCAACATGTTTGCGAAGGGTTTTTATATTGAATTCCGAGACAGATTTCCCGTCAATTAGTACTTCACCTTTTTCCGGTTCATAGAAGCGCGTAATTAATTGAGTAATGCTTGTTTTTCCTGAACCTGTTGCTCCCATTAATCCGATGACCTTACCTTGTGGTGCATCAAAGCTTATGTTTTTCAGTGCTGCATCATCATCTTCTGTGTAGGTTAGGGTGACATCCTTAAACGTTACGTGACCATATATTGGGACATCCAGTGCATTTTCTTTTTCTGCAATATCTTCTTTTGCTTCCAGAATTTCAAGGAGGCGCTCCCCAGATGCTTTTGCCTGTGAAAATTGGTTAATAACAAATCCAAAGTTTTGAAGCGGCCCCAAAATATACCAAACCAAACTAAAAAATGCTACCAGTTCACCTAATGCTAGTTGATTATTCATAACAAGAAATCCGCCATAAGCCAGTAAAACAACGACACAAATATTCCCGATAAACTCCATGATTGGAAAATACTTCGCCCATATTTTAGAAGTATCTATATATTTTTGTTTGTAATCATGATTGCTTTTTGAGAATCGATTGATTTCAAAATCTTCTCTTGATAAGGATTTTACAGTGTTTATCCCACTGACATTTTCCTGTATACGGGTGTTCAATCTTCCCATTGATTTCCTTACACTTCTAAACGCTGGATGGACTCTTCTGTCAAACTGAAATACTACAACAGCTAAAAATGGAATTGCAAACATGGTAACAAAGGCAAGCGGAATAGAATAATAAAACATTACACTTAAACTGATAATTATTAATGAAATGATTCGTATAAGTTCTGCAAAGCCCGCTGATAGAAAGAATCGAAATCCTTCTACATCAGAAGTCAAACGGGACATAATGTCACCTGTCTTTGCATTGTCATAAAATTTAAATGCTAATGACTGCAGTTTGTCATACAATGCCTCACGCAGTTTATAAACGGCTGTCATCCCAAATAAATCTCCTAAATATTGAAAAGAAAATGTAGAAATTCCTTTCAGTATCATTAATGCAAGAAAAACAAAAGATATATATGGTATTAATTCATACCTGTCCTGTAAAACAACCTCATCTATGGTAATTTGCAAAAAAATCGGATATACAACCGTGATTGCTGTAACAGAAAGCAAAAAGAACAATGACCAAAATAAGTATCTTTTATGCGGCCAGTAAAAGCGTTTTAATTTTTTAAACGTATTCAAAAGCATTTCCCTCCCCAGGATAACCTTTTCATAAATACTAATATAACGGTTTCCGAAATAAATTACCATACCTTTTAAGGAATTTTTTTAATTTTTTCTATGGTCAGAACAAAAGAAAAACTAACTGACCTTACATGCTAAGAACACGACACCTGTCGGAAAGCCTGTACTCCCCCCATCCATTTTTAAGCTGAAAATTTATATTTTCCTAAAGTACAAAAAGAAACAGACTCCATAATTAAGAGTCTGTTTCTTTGCTGCTACTTGTAGTTAAGATAATTTCTCATTAACCATTTGAACGATATCTTGTGCTTCAAACCCATGGGCATTAATCACAGAAGCGTCCGTACTGGTATCAGCCATACCCATTACATCTTTATCCTGTCCAGAAATAATACAGCAATCACATCCATTTACATCTTCTTCTGTTCTAAGATCAACGACTTCATGACCCATCTCCATTAATGCTGCTTTAACATCTGTAAGTGTTCCTTCAACTCCAATACGTGCCATACGTATTTCCTCCTCTACATATGAAAATTTACATATGTAGTTTCACCCAAAACTTTCAAAATATGCAAAAACCTATTTAGCAAGCACATCAATCATACGAGTAGCTGCTTTGACACCGACTTCTAGTGCATCTTCCTTAGGATTTAAACTAGCATGATGCAAACCATACTCCGAATCTACCCCGAGCCAAAACATAAACCCGGGTATTTCTTTTAGAAAATATCCGAAGTCTTCTCCAGTCATAGCAGTATTCGCACGCTTAAACTGGATTCCTTCCTGATTGACAGTTCTTTCAAAAAGATCAACATATTCTTTCTTATTGTATACTTGATAATAATTAGATCCATAGTCAATAGAAATGGAGCAATCATAACTGGTTTCAAATCCTTTAATCAGCTTATCCAGTCGATCCTTTACCGTTTCTATCGTATTCGGGTCAAGCGTTCGAATTGTTCCTTCCAATCTAGCTGTTTCTGCAATGGCATTCTGTACAAAACCACTTTCCATCTTGCCTATTGTTACAACAGCGCTCTCCAATGGATCAATCGCTCGAGAAACAATTTGCTGAAGCTGAACGACAAAGCTACTTGCAGCAACGGTCATATCATGTGTTAAATGCGGATAAGCTGCATGGCCGCCAAGTCCTTTAAAATCCAAAAACAATTCACTTGTATTAGCAAATAAAGTACCTTCCTTGCTTGAGACCGTCCCCACTGGGAGTTCCGGAGCAATATGCAAGGCAAAAATCACATCTGGCTTCCATTTCTGAAACTCTTCCGATTGAAGCATCGGGAGTGCACCGCCAGGCCCTTCCTCTGCTGGCTGAAAAATGAACAATAAGTGATCAGTAATTGGATTCTCAATAAAATACTGCATGGTCCCAAGAGCAATGGTCATATGAAAATCATGTCCACAAGCATGCATCCTACCTTGATGTGTAGATTGAAAGGAATAGCCGGTTTGCTCAGTAATGGGCAAACCATCTATATCTGCACGATAACCGATAGTCTTCTTTGGTTCTGTACCATTAATTCGAACTAAGATTCCAGTTTTCCAAGTTTGTACCTCAACACGTTCGGATTTTATTTCATTTATCCTGTCCAATAAATACTGTTGTGTTTTAATTTCATGAAATCCCAGTTCTGGTATCAGATGTAGATCTCTTCTAATATTTTTTAAATGTGTTGTATCCATAAAAATCGCCTGCTTAATTATCTAATTTACGTAATTCCTGTTTAATCTCTGTTTTCGATTTAGTTTGCTCGTCGATTTCCTTTAGTACTTTTGCTGGAGTTCCACCAACAAGGGTATATGGTGCTACATCCTGTGTGACAATGGCACCTGCAGCAACAATTGCTCCCTTACCAATTGTAACTCCTTCTAATACAACTACATTTGCACCTATCACAACATCGTCCTCTACAATAACAGGTTTAGCTGATGGTGGTTCAATTACTCCTGCAAGCACTGTTCCTGCACCGATATGGCAATTTTTCCCAACGGTAGCTCGTCCACCTAGGACCGCGTTCATATCAATCATAGTCCCTTCCCCAATAACAGAACCAATATTGATGGAAGCTCCCATCATGATAACCGCACCGTCCCCTATTTCTACTTGATCGCGAATAATGGCACCAGGCTCAATTCTTGCATTTATTCCTTTTAGATCAAGCAATGGAATGGCTGAATTTCTTCTGTCATTCTCTACCACATAATCTTGAATCACTTGTTTATTTGTTTCTAAGAAGGATTGAATATCCTTCCATTCACCGAATAATACACCACTTTTGTTCTCAACAAAAGCTTGAATCGTATCTTCTATTTGTAATGAACTTAATTCTTCACCTTTTATGTATACCTTTACAGGTGTAGACTTTTTACTGTTTGAAATAAAACTGATAATTTCATTTGCATCCATCATTCCCATTTTTAAATCCTCCTAAAACTTTTTCTCTTCTACTTTATCAGACGAAAATTTTACTGGCAATATTTTTAATAAAAACATCCCTATTTATACATTTACTTTTATAAAAGGCGTTTTTTAGCAAACGATGATTACCTGAAATTTTAATTCATATTTTATATAAACTTCGGACTAACTTTAAATGATGTTGGAGCACCAACTTACCGCTATGGAAATACACTACGACTTCCGCGGGTGACCATAAAGAAGCACATGTCGACCGTTGTGCAAAATATCAACACAACGGGTGCACATACAACCAGTGTATGCGGGATATCAACCATTAGAGGGCATTATCACTCGTGTTTAGACTTTAGCAGCGAGGGTACGTCTTCTTCGATCCCTTGCGCCGAGGAATTCTATTACGAAGCGTTACTAGAAGACTTGCGGCGCGCCGGTTTTCCGAGAGGAGAGTTTTAGGTCGTGCCCACGAACCGCAAGTATTCTGCCGGAGCGAGAATGCTTGCACGCTATCATCATTAGAACAAGCGAGATCATCACGATAGGAATTTTCATTAGTCCAGAGTTTATATCAATTCCACATCAACAAACTTTGCGAAAGGAGCCTTATGAAAAAAAGAAGGGAGTACTTAAGCCCCCTTTCTTTCGTTTTAAAGTGTATAATTACTTTTTAAATAACTTGGATGTATAAATTTCTTTTTTTAACTGCTTTAAAACTGCCCTTCTCGTTAAAATACCTTCAAAATAATCATACTCATCTACAACGCAGACAAATGCATGATCAATCATAGCATTTAAAGCATCCAATAAATGATTTTGTTTCTTCAGAGAAAGTATTTTCGAATTCATGACATCTTTTACTCGCATTTCAGAGAGCTTTTCTATTTCAAAACGTTCTATACCTAATATTTGATTTAGAATGACAGTTTTTCCTATAACTCCAGCTAATTTATATGATGAATCTAAAACCGGAACAGCTGAATAACCTGATTTAACTAATACTAATAATGCATGTTCCAAAGGATTATTTACTTGTACATGTGCAACTTTTTCAGAAGGAATCATCAACTCATCCACATAAATATCTGACAGCTTTCTATCTTCTTGTAACATACTCATACATAAACTCCCCTTCTTTAAAATCATTTAAATAAATCGTATACGCTCGTTCCCCATAATGAAACGAGAGTTCTATTTGTATTTGCTACCTCCATATATATTTTTACTTCACCAATCTCTCATTGCTGTAAACATTTTTTTACCCTTTTTAAACAAAAAATAAAATGTATGCGTTTTCTTTTCTGTTAATTAGTTTATCACATTATTGCTGAATACACATCCCGGTTCCTTTCAAATCCCCTTTTAGTCACTCATGTTATGACGTGAACATATGATTTATATTATATTGTTACCAGAGGGAGAAACATGGTAGTTTAAGACATACGAAATAAATGGGGGGGGATTTTTAGGACACCTCTTCATATAAGGTGCGTGTCTTCTTGAATATCCTTTATAATCAAGTTAATTGGAATAGATATTATTTTAATATAGAGGGAAGAAGCACTCTTGAAATAAACAATACATCATATTTTGAGTATAAATATTATTGGGGTTGATTTCCTTTGAGTGAAGTTTATAATCAGGAAAAATGTGCACCTGCCCTTCTAGGATGACACACTCCATTTCATCGTTTACAATAAAACTATTGCTTGAAATTATTTTGCTACTGTAATTTTATACAAAAATTATTAAAAAGTCAAATATTTCAATCTATTTCATCCCCAATCATACTGAACTAAAATTTAGAGAGGTTTTTATATGAATAGACGTTCCTTTATCAAAAGGGGGTTGGGAAGTGTTTTAGCTATACTTGGTTTCACTGGTGGAGGATACTATTACGCAAGAGATGTGGAACCAGGCCTGCTGAAAATCCAACAAGAAGTGATCCGTTCTAATAAGATTCCCCAATCATTTAATGATTTTAAAATCGTACAATATTCTGATACACACATTGGTTTTCACTATACTATCGATCAACTCCATGGACTTATTAATAAAATAAATGCCTTAGAGCCTGATGTTATTGTTTTTACTGGTGACCTTGTTGATAAGCCGAATCAGTACAACCAGTTTTCACATTTACAGGAGAAACTGTCATTACTGAACGCTCCTTACGGGAAATATTGGGTATATGGAAACCATGATCATGGTGGTTATGGAACTGAAATTATAAAGGACGTGATGGAGAAGGCCAATTTTGTTTTATTGCAAAATAGTCATTCCACCATAACAAAAAACGCTGATCGTCTCGTTTTGGCAGGAATTGATGATCTCATGTTAGGGAAACCAGATATAGAAATGGCTTTAAACCACGTAAACCCGGACTTATTTACAATACTGCTCGCACACGAACCTGATTATGTTGAGGAAGCTATTCACTACCCTATCGATGTACAATTATCAGGACACAGTCATGGTGGGCAAGTTCGATTACCATTTATTGGACATTTGTATACACCGGCTTTTGCCGAAAAGTATGTACAAGGAAAATATATGTTCAAAGATAATTCATTTTCACTATATGTGAATAGCGGAATCGGTACAACTCGCCTCCCCTACCGGTTCCTTTGCAAACCGGAAATTCATGCTTATATGTTGAAAAGCAATAAATAGCAGGGGTCCGGATTTAATGTCGGATTTTCTTGCTATTTTATTTTGTCACAAAGAATTCACAACATTTTTACGGTTTTTTTGATAATAAATTACGGCAAATGTTATACTATAACTAGTTTTTTTTATTCATACATAAGACATACATATTTCATCAGAAAAGGAGAGGAGATGGAATGAGGTTCTTGAAATTTAGCACACTAGGACTCTTCCTGCTCTTAGCAGCATGTGGTGGATATCCAATCGATACAACCATGTCTGAACAAGTAGTTGATTTTGAGTTTACCACACAAGATAATGAAACATTAAGTCTTGGTGACCTAGAAGGAGAATGGTGGATAGCTGACTTTATTTTCACAAATTGTACAACGGTCTGTCTTCCGATGACTCATAATATGTCTGTATTACAATCCAGACTGGAAGAAGAAAATCTCGATGCACAGCTTGTATCTTTTAGCGTAGATCCAGATTATGATACACCAGAAGTGTTAAAAGAATATGGCGAAAGTTATGATGCAGACTTTTCAAATTGGACTTTTTTAACAGGATACGAATTTGAAACAATTAAAGAGTTATCCATTAAATCATTTAAAAACCTTGTAGCAGAGCCTCCTGAGGGTTCCGATCAAGTTACTCATGGCACAAGCTTTTTCCTAGTGAGTCCAGAGGGAGAAGTTATTAAAAATTACAGTGGTGTTGACTCTAGTCAATTGGATTCGATAGTGTCCGATTTGAAAAAGGTCAACTAGTTTTATGCAAAACCACAAGATATACTTAGCAATATGAAAGAAGAACAGACATTTTGTTCTTCTTTTTCTCTTGCACAGGGACAAGCTTTGCGATACGATAGATTTAATAGAAAGTTACAGACTTGAGAGGAGGGCAACTAAAAATGGAACAGCATAAAGTCTCTTTAGCAGATTTAGCTAAAGCACTATATACCATAAATCGTCATGCTAAAACAGCTCCAGAACCTAAGCACTTATATTTTATTAAAAAAGAAACGATTAATAAACTATTAAAAGAAAAAAGAGCAAGAAAGGTCGGGCTCCATTTTTCTAATCATCCAAAATTCAGTAATCAGCACTCCACTTTATTAGTTAAAGTTGACGATTATTATTTTCATATCCCCCCAACAAAGGAAGACTTCAAAGAACTTGAGCATTTAGGTACACTTGATCAAAATTATCGGAATCCTCAAACAAAGATGTCTTTATCAAAAGCAAAAAAAATCGTTTACAACTACATTAATTGGAAGCCGGAGAAGAAACAGCACTCTATAAAAAGAAGATACACTTCTTCCTACTATACACCTTCATCCCTCGGGAAAATGGAATGGCCACCAACTCATAAGCACAGAAAGTTTTAATTCATAAACAGTACATGAGAAAAACCCGGTATTCACCTCCTATTCGAATGCCGTTCGTTTTTCTTGTGCTTGGCTGCACAGTCGACTTTTAAAACATCGTTGCTAAGATTTCACCCTTTCCTAACGTCGTTAAAACTTAGGCAACGTCTTAGGATTTCCAACTATCCTCCCCGTTGTTATGTCTTTCCAATCAACCTTCGTACACTATAGTATAAAATCAATACGCCGCCAAACATAGCCAACGACTGCAGCATCAGTTTTAATATTATTAATAATATCTCACTTAAATCCGATATGAATATACCCATAACTAAAAATATGATAAGTAGTACTAACGTGCTAATCACATAGCTTAATAATCTTGTAGACTGTAAAGCGACAAACCATTGAACAAAAGGATGGATAATAATAAAAGATATAACTGCTCCGAGAGTTATTAAAATGAAATAAAAATGTTCTCTTTCCAGACCTAATGCAGCAAGATGTGAAAATTTTATAAAGCTAACGAAGGAATTTGCCATACTTCACCCCGCCCTTCATCATTTACATTTAATAAAGAAAGTTCAAAATGTCTTGTAAAAAGCGACACATCGTGATAGTTGATTTTCCTATGACTGCCCCCTACTTGGGAGTTTGCACCACCTCGAACTGTTCGGTCCTTTTCACCCTCTTTTTTAACATGGATTTATATTTATTTTTTCCCGAAATGAAGAAAACTATACGGATTCTTATCACTTATTTTTCACTTTTGTTATAATTTCCATAGGAGTGAGCCAGTTAAGGAAAATAGCTACATAGCAAACAAGAAAGGATGGGTAGTTGTTTTGAATAAAGCTTTTATCTATATTATCGTTGGGGCAGCATTATGGGGAACTATTGGATGGTATGTAAAACATCTATACGAATTTGGATTTACACCAATGGAAGTAGTTACATTAAGAGTCTTCACAGCTGCCGTACTTTTAGTGCTCTATATGATTACTATTTCTCCAAAAAAAATGAAACTACATAGAATAACAGATATAAGATATTTTTTGGGTACTGGAATTCTTAGTATCACCTTTTTTAATTTTTGTTTATTTACAGCTATGGATATTTCAACAATCCCGGTTGCAACCGCATTATTGTACACTGCACCTGCCATCGTAACCATTTTATCATACTTTCTTTTTAACGAGTCATTTACCAGAAACAAACTACTCGCACTTATCATTACGATTTTTGGAACTTGTTTAGTTGTTGGTCTCGTGCCATTGAACTTAGGAATACTCAGTTTCGGTACTATATTATTCGGCCTGGGGTCTGCACTAGGGTATGCATTGTATAGTATATTCAGTAAATATGCATTAAAGCATTATTCTAGTCTAACTATAACCACATACACATTCATTGTAGCGGCTGGAGCATTATTACCCTTTTTTCCATTTGTGGAAAAATTCGATATACTATTCCGTCCGACTGTTCTTCTGTATGCGTTTGGATTAGGATTTTTGCCAACTGCTGCCGCCTATATCATTTATACTTATGGGCTGCAAAAGACCGAAGCATCGAAAGCATCCATTTTATCAACGATTGAACCAGTTGTAGCAACTATAATTGGAATTTCTATTTTTAAAGAACCATTTAGCACGATCCAAATGATTGGCATGATTTGTATCATTTCTGCAGTAATTATATTACAGAGAAAACGACCGATAAAAAGAAATTTAAACGTGGACAGACGATCTAGCTAAATCTATATATACATGAAAAAGCAAGAATGATAATATATCATTCCTGCCTCTGCGAAAAAGTTTATATTTACTGAATCTGTTTATGTTTAGATTTTTTTAATAAATCTTTATGTTTCTTCTCTAATCGCATTTCTATTTGTTGTATACTTCTTTCATCATCTAAAAGTTCTTGTTTATTTTGTTTAACTAATTGCTCAAAGTTTAATGTTTTTGGTCTCATATGTTACACTCCTTATTATGTTCTAATATTATTATACCCTATTTTTCACATTTTTAAATCAAAATTATTTGAACATTTTATTAAAATTCAATAATTCATGAAAAGGTGGTTTTTTTCCAAATGGATCATTTACTTAATAAAAAGGTTAAAAACATAGAAATATCAGGAATTCGTAAATTTTTTAATATGGTGCAAGGGGAACAGGACGTCATTTCTTTAACGATTGGTCAACCGGATTTCCACACACCGGAATACGTAAAAAATGCTGCTCAGGAAGCAATATTTGAGAATAAGACAACATATACTGAAAATGCAGGGATATTAGAATTAAGAAGAGCTATATCTGCTTTTTACGAGAATAATTATGAAGTAAGTTATAACCCGGAAAGTGAAATCATCGTTACAACAGGTGCATCACAAGCAATCGATATTGTGTTTCGAACCATTTTATCACCTGATGATGAAGTCATTTTACCAGGACCTATTTACCCGGGTTATGAACCATTAATCAAACTGGCAGGAGCAAAAGTAGTACATGCCGATACGACAAATAGTGGATTTAAATTAACAAAAGAAACACTGATGGAAAATTTAACGGAAAATACGAAGTGTGTTGTATTGCCCTATCCCTCTAATCCTACTGGTGCTTCCTTTTCAAAGAACGAACTGGAAGACCTTGTGACTATTTTAAGGGACAAGGAAATCTTTATACTAGCTGATGAAATATACAGTGAACTCATCTTTGACCTTAAACATACTTCTATTGCGAGTTTGAATGGAATGAAAGATAAAACGATTGTAATTAATGGTTTATCCAAATCACATTCAATGACTGGATTCCGAATTGGATACGTACTCGCTCCGAAATGGATTACAGAACACATGATTAAAGTACATCAATACAATGTTTCCTGTGCCTCATCCATTAGCCAATATGCTGCACTAAAAGCTTTAACTGGTCAATCGGACGAAACGAAAAAGATGCGTAACGAATATAAAATCAGAAGGGATTATGTATTTGAACGATTGATAAATATGGGGTTAGAAGTTAACAAACCAGAAGGTGCCTTCTATTTCTTCCCAAAATTTCCAATTGAGGAGATGACTTCCTTTGATTTAGGGTTAGATTTAGTTCGTAAAGAAAAAGTTGCTTTAGTGCCCGGCAGCAGTTTTTCTAAATTAGGGGAAAAATATATGCGACTGTCCTATGCTTATGATATAAGTACCATTAAAGAAGGACTAAATCGTATAGAAGGTTACTTACAAAAAGATTATTTAAAATAATATATACACTTTGCTATCCTTTTATATTTTTCTCCTTTATGTTTTCATAAAGATTTAATAGTCGATCTAATTCCTGGCTAATAGCAACAGATTCTAAATCGGTATATCCTTTACTTATAGCAATATTGGACATTTTTTTTCTTAGATATTCAATTCTTGTTAAAATATTATCTGCAGCACTCATTGTCTTAGATACAAAGCCTCCTTTTTTAATTTCTTTTATACTGTAGCATAGGCCATTGGTTATTGACAAGCTTTTCTTTCTATTTAATTTATTCAGTAAATTAAATCCGCCGTTATTTTGCGAATATAATTATCGATTCCTTCGAATGACTGTGCTACTATTAATAATATACTGATACGGGAAGGAATGTCAGTTTTGGCAGAAGCAAAAGAAAAACAGAAAAACGAATGGATGGAATGGTTGAAAGCCATTATCATTGCTATACTAATCGCACTATTTTTACGTACATTTATTTTCGCTACCTCCATTGTAGAGGGGGAAAGTATGGACCCAACTCTAGAAGATGGAGAGAGAGTTATTTTTAACAAATTAGTATATTTAATTGATGAACCAGAACGTGGTGATATTGTTATTATCCAAAGACCAGCTAAAAACTATGTAAAGAGAGTAATTGGGCTTCCTGGAGAAACAATTGAAATTAAAAATGGAGAATTATACATTGATGGTGACAGATATGTCCAAACGTTTTTAACAGAAGAAGCAATACATCAAACTAATAACTTTGGCCCAGTAACGATTCCAGAAGACAATTATTTTGTGATGGGAGACAATCGTGCAATTAGTAAAGACAGCAGAAATGGACTGGGCTTAATTTTAGAGAGTGAGATCATCGGGAAATCAGAAATTATTATATACCCTATCAATGAATGGGAAAGAACGAGGTAATAGGAAAGTGGCGTCATATGCGTGGTTAACTTTAAAGATAGAAAGGGTCTTGTCATTCTGGGCCCTTTCTATCTTTTCGTATTATTTTTCACTATCTAATACGGAATACCCGATGTTTAGTGCAAGGATTCCAAAACAAACAATCCCAAAAATGATTTCCAATTCTTCCAAAATACTGCACCCCTTTCAAAATATCTGTAAACCATCATATCATATTACTTATTCTTTCTTTATCATATACCATTACTACACACTAAATAAAGTAATAATATGTTAAAATATATACTAATTAATGTGCGTGTTCAAAAAGAAGGATGAAAAGGACCGAGAAGTTCGAGGCGACGAAGCTTTGAGTAGCGGGATTGCGCGCGTGTGTGGTGACTTCGACGTTCGACACAGGACGTGTCGGTACTTAGTCGAAGGTCCCCTTTCGATGTGTCCTTTTCACCGGACTTTTTGAACATCCTCTTAAAGAGTTTTATTACTATAAATGGAGGTGAAATCATGCATTATTGCCCCTACTGCGGTACAGCAGTACGTGAAGACGAATACTATTGTGTTCAATGTGGAAAAAAATTACCTTCTGATATAGATGCACGATTTAAAAAGAAAAAACAAATTAATAAGTATTGGCTTCTTCCTCTTGCTGCCACTGTAATCATCATTGCACTTATTGGGCTTTCCCAGCTAATTTTACAAAATAAAACCGCACAGGCCAAGGAACTGTACACTGAGGGGGAGCAAGAACTATTGGATGGTAACTATGATCAGGCTATTCAATCATTGGAAAAAGCGTTGGAGCATAAAAAAGGATTTAAACAGGCTTCCATTACACTGGATTATATTTATCAGGCTATGGATACGGAAAAAACAGTTCAACATGCAGAAGAATTAGCTGGTAATAAACAATTTCAAGACGCCCTTTCCCTTTTAAATCAAGTAGAAAACGAGTTGAACCACTATAATGGACAAGCTGTTAATCAACTGATTGACGATATTAAAAGTAAGCATGATTCGATAAAGATTGAACAGTTATATGATGAGTTAGATCAGGAACCGAATATTGACGAACTAAAAATTCTCTTATGGGATGCAGAGTCTATTGGGAAAGACGCCGAAGAAATTACAGATACTATACGGAACGAAATCATTGATTATTCTTTTTCAAAAGCGAGTGAACTTATAAGCGAAAAACAATTCACAGAGGCTTATCTGTTTGTTGAAGATGCACTAAAATATGCACCAGACTCCGAGAAATTAAACAGCTTAAAAACCACCATTGACAAAGAAAGAACAACCTTTGAAACTGCGCAGCAGCAAAGGATTGAGCAAGCCATGAATATAGCACAAGCGGACCAGGAATTAAATGAGACAAATGCGATAGAACTAACTTCTTCCGGGATTGAAATAGATAACAATGGAAATTTAGTTGTCAAGGGTGAAGTAGAAAGCGTTGCGACCATTCCTATTCACTCTATTTTAGTAGAGTACTCTCTTCTGGGAGATAACGAGAAGGAAATACTGTCAAACGAGGTATTTGTCTATCCAGATACACTCTATCCTGATGAAAGCGGAAAATTTGAATTCACCCACTACGATTTAAACGTAAAGAAGGAACAGATGAAGCTTAAAGTTGACAAAATAACATGGTATACCGATTAAGGCATCCAAAGAGGTGAGCCAAGATGCAAAAAAGATACCCTCCTATTATAGTTACCACCATCATCGTAATCATTGGTATTATTGCAATAATTATGGTTTATAACAAATGGAGTGTACAAGAAATTACAATGAATAACCCTGTCGTAAGTAAGGTCACAGCAGATGATGACAGATTAAATTTAAAATCGATTATTCATGAAGCAGAAAAAAGCGTTATTCAAATTGAAGGTCAAAATGAATTCAGTTCCATAACGGGATCGGGATTTCTTTATAACAATAAAGGAGATATTATAACGAATGCTCATGTTATCCAAAATGCTGATGTCATTAATGTTCGGACCGCAAATGCTAGACTTTATCCTGCTGCTGTAGTAGGTGTTAGTGATGAGATTGATATTGCTGTTATTCGAGTACCACAATTAGCAAGTGAAAATTCTTTACCGATTCAAAAAGAAGACTTTGCTGATATAGGTGACGAAGTGATTGCACTGGGAAGTCCGCACGGCTTTCAAAATACGGTTACGCTCGGAATTATTTCAGGTACGGACAGAAATTTCTCAGTGGATGGTTTTGATTATTCCAATGTATACCAGATTTCCGCTCAAATCACCCACGGAAATAGCGGTGGTCCGCTAATAAAACGGGAAACTGGAGAAATCATTGGAATCAATTCGGTTGGCACACAGGATGGTACAATTGGTTTTAGCATCCCTATTGTTGAGGTAATTGATCAAATTGAACAATGGTCAAATGAAGCGCAAAATGATCAATTGCACTTTTATAGTACTTCAGACATCATTGATACACAAAAGCCAGACCTTTTTATTGAAGATGCAGAATACCTGGTAAATTACTTCCTGGACAGTATTGCAATCCGAGATTATATTAATGCCTACACCCTATTAGGCAGTTCCCTGCAACAGGAAACATCCTATGCAGATTTTCGCGATATATATGTAAACATAATTGGTATTGATTACTCTAATACAGATAGTACTGCAATCGATGATGATTACATTCAAACCGACATAGAAATTACAGTAGAAAAAAGACAGGAAAAAGATCAGGAAACAGTAACAGAGACGTTCCCACTAAGTTTTGACATTGGATATGAAAATGACCAATTAAAAATCCTTAAAATTAGAGAACTGGATCATTAATAGATTAAATGGTTTTACCTTCATCCACCGACTGTTAGAACTACAAAGGCCATAACATAAGGCCCTAAACAAAATCAGATGTTTGCTGGTTGTTTATCCCATGATAAAATGCCATTCAGTTTTTGGATGGCATTTTTCATGTTAGAAAAAAATCGCATTTGCCTCGTCTTTTAGGGAATGTCGAAGTTTCCTTTATACTTGTACTTAGCACCCTAAAATTTTACTGCGTGGATAACTATATCACCAATTTTTTCACTTCCTAACATGCAAATGAATCATTATCACGATACTGGGCCAAACGTCCAAACACTTTAAGTTACGCTACATATTGTATTATTGAAACATTTTGGGAGGTGAAAGCATGGGCTATTGTGGAGGCTACGGATACGGCTATGGCGGCTATGGCTATGGCGCAAACTTTGCGTTAATTGTTGTGCTTTTCATTCTTTTAATTATTGTAGGCGCAGCATTTTATTATTAAATGAATGCAAATAGCTTGTGCTATGAGCTCATAGCACAAGCTATTTTTATGAAGGAATCTTCCATAGTGCGGATTTACGGACAGTTAAGCACGTGATAAAGATGTCAGTAAAAAAGAACATTCAGCAGATGGCAATGGTTTACTAAAATAAAAACCTTGTATTTCATCACATTTTTCACTTTCCAAAAACTGTACTTGTTCCTCTGTTTCGACACCTTCCGCGATAACTTTCATATTTAATGAGTGTGACATCCTTATAATGGATTTTACAATTGCCTTATTATGATAAGGATTTTCATTCATGAACATCTTGTCAATCTTTAATTTATTTACTGGAAAAAGGCTTAAATATTTAAGCGAAGAATAACCTGTACCAAAATCATCAATGGAGACTTGTACCCCTAACTCACGAAGCCCTTTCAACGTTTCTAAGATTGATTCTTCATTGGACATGGCCATACTTTCTGTTATTTCCAAATCCAGGTATTTTGGAGCCAAATTTGCTTCCATTAATATATCCTTTACTTTTTCCACTAAATGTTTCTGATGAAATTGCCTTGCAGACAAATTGACACTTACCGTAATTGGGGAAAAACCTTGATCCTGCCATTGCTTATTTTGCCTGCAAGCCTCTTTTATTACCCAATCTCCAATATCGATAATCAATCCTGTTTTTTCAGCTAACGGAATAAACTCCAACGGCGAAATGTATCCTAATTTAGGATGTTTCCAGCGTAGCAATGCTTCCATTCCAATTAATTTATTCGTATGGATGCTTTTCTGTGGTTGATAATGCAGTTCAAACTGCCCTTCTTTTAGAGCCTTTCGCAAATTATTTTCCATAAATAGCATCTTTTTAAAATTTTCCGAGATGGATCGATCAAATAAACGATAATTGTTCCGATTCTCTCCTTTAATCGCATACATTGCTGAATCGGCATGTTTCATTAAATCGATTGGAGTTAGACCGTTCTCTGGAAATATACTAATTCCAATACTAACCGAAACATAAATTTCGTTCCCATCGATATTAATAGGTTTTTCAAATTCTTTAATCAGTTTTTTTGCTAAGTTTTCTGCTTCATCCTTATCCGACAAGGTGTTTTTTAAGATAATAAACTCATCTCCACCATTTCTTGCTATAAACGTATCAATCTGCAGAAATGATTTAAAACGAGCACCACATGCTTTTAGTAGCTTATTCCCGAATGTATATCCAAAGGTATCATTGATTTCCTTAAAATGATTTAAATCAATGAAAAATACAGCAAGTAATCCATCATTTTTTTTAGCGGTTGTGATCGCCTCTGACAACATTTTCATAAAAAAATTCTGATTCGGCAAATCTGTTGTTTCATCATAATAGGCCATATATTCCACTCTTTTTTCATTCTCTCTCTTCTTGGTAATGTCCTCTATTCCATTCATAATTAAACAAAATACTGTTTCTGTAATCTTTACCGTTTTTACTTCTATCAGCCTAGGGGGGGTACTCTTCAGTTCTACAAGCGTTCGACCTGCTTTGGGATTGGTTACAAATGGAAAATCAATATATGCTCCAATCGACTGATGTAAATCCCCTGTATTCAATAATCGAAATGCTTTTTCATTCCCTTTTATAATTACTTTCTCCGTATTTACAAAAAGAATAGCATCACTTAAATTGGATAGTACCTGCTCTGTAAAAGGCAGTTCAATTACTTTATCTGACATATAAATTCCCCCCTCGTCCCCCATTAACCAATAATAATTTTTTCTTTTGGATAATGAAAATTACCATTTTTAGTATTTGACTTAAATATTAATAAAAATGTTAAAATACCTATCCTGCCAATGAACATTAAAATCATAAGAATGACTTTACTTGTCGTACTTAAGTCTGCAGTGATTCCCAGAGATAAACCAACCGTTCCAAATGCTGAGGTTACTTCAAATAAAACTTCCATAAACGAAAATGGCTCTAACCTGGATATGGACAGGATAGAAATAAACAATATAAAACCCGCCATTAAAGTCACTGTAACGGCTTTTGCCAAATCTTCTTCATAAATTTCCCTGTTGAAAATTCGAATGTTATTCTTCCCGCGGGCATATGTAATAATATAAATGACGACTAACGCAAATGTTGTTGTCCTTATTCCACCTCCAGCACTGCTTGGCGAAGCTCCAATAAACATCAATAAGGACATAAAAAGATGATTTTCTTCTGTAAGTTGATTGACATCCATCGTGGAAAGTCCACCACTTCTTGTTGTTACAGATTGGAATAGCGAATAAAAGAAGGACTCATGCCAACTCTTGCCTGAAAAAAAGTAATTCCTGTCTAATAGAAAAATACCTATTGCTCCTACCACAACTAAAATAAAGAATGTAAGTGATGTTACCTTCGTAAATAAACTAAACCTCTGTGTTCTTCTAAAATCTTTTTTAACAAAGATATATTCCTTTACTTCAATTAGTACCGGAAAACCTATCGCTCCGAAAATAATAAGTAAAATATTGATAAATTGAACAAAGTAATCATGACTAAACGGCTTTAATGATTCACCAGTGATATCAAATCCACCATTTGTAATGGCACTGATTGTTCCAAAGAATCCATGGAGATAGGCTTCTCTTGCTGTTTGAAAATATTGCAGAAAGTAAGTTCCAAGCACAAGAAATCCAATCATTTCGATTATCAGCAGGACATATATAATTTGTTTAATAAGACGAACCATTCCCTGGAAACTGGTTTGATTCTGATCCGTCATAATTAACCGTCTTTCTTTTAAACCTATTTTCTTTCCAATTAACAGCCATATTAATGTTCCAATTGCCATGACACCTACTGCGCCAAATTGCAAAATAATGGCCAAAATAATAATGCCAGTTGTATTCAATGTATCTGCAACGGTTATCGTACTAAGCCCTGTCACACTCACCGCACTAACTGCAGTAAATAAAATGTCAATAAACGGAATGTCTACTCCGTCTTTATGTGCTGCCGGTAAAGAAAGCAGTACAGTCGCAATGGTTACAGCAAGGATATAAAAAATAAATAAAATTTGAACTGGTGATAACTTATTCACCCATTTAACTTTTGAATAATATAATTTCATGATGAACTCCTAATATGTTGTTAGCCTACTTGGTTGTTACAGGTTAGATTTTAACACAAATGACTGTATTACTGTGTGTTAAGCTTTTCAAAACGATGATTCTTATGTTCCGCTCTTATTATCAATCTCCCCTTTAAATAATACATTTATGTCCGTTCCAATATCATTAATCCCAATAATACTTGATTTAAACACTACAGGGTCATTTTCTGTTTTAGTTATCTTAACTTGTATCATCAATTCATTTTCTTCCTTCAGTTTTTCAAAAAACGCTTTACATTGCTTGCTCACATAAGCTTCGATTAACCACTGATTTGGATATAAATCATCTTCTCTGTTAATAATCAACCCATCCAATAAAGGAATATCCTGCTGTCTTTCATCCACACTTAAAATTTTTAGCATGATTAACTTAAATGTCTTCACACCGATTCATCTCCAAACTTTTTATAACTTACTTAATTAGAGTCTACCAAAAAAATAAGCTGAAAAACATACGAATTGTTTATAGAAACTGTTATTATATTAATATAAGCATCGTATCTGATATTATTGTATAATTTATCTGTTTCTAACAACAAATTATATAGGAGCGTTTTTTTATGAAAAAGCGATTGGCTTTAATCATATTTGTAATACTTCTGTCCGGATGTTCGGAAACAACAGATCAGCCGGTCATTGAAAAAGCAGAAGATACACAATATATGGAACAGACGGAACCAGTGATTGTGGAAGAGGTTATTGATGAAGAAGAAATGAATGAATTTATTGAATTTCAAGTTGACGAGGAAATATTAAGATTAAATTTGAAAGCAGTACCAATATTAAATGAATATTTATCTGGAGTTAATAATCTTTCTCAAGCAGTAAAACAAATGGGAATTGAAAAATTGCCTATTGAAGGACAGGAGATTTACTTGATCGAGTTTTCATGTACGAACGATTTATGCTCTTACTTACTAATTAACCAGGAAAAAGACAAGCAATCTTATCTTGTTGCAGACTTAGCCAAATTTGAAAATGTATTTCCATCACCTAGTGAAACAAACATTATTTTGCAGTTTAGTCGAACAGTATCCACACACTTTCCGCTCGTACACCACATTATTGTAGTTAATGTAGAGTCCTGGTCCACTCTGCCATTAGAAAATGAAATGAGCGACACTGATATTTTACATTATACATGGCCGTTTCAAACGATTGAGTGGATGGATGAGGAAAATATATCCATTACCATACCTGATACAGTCAATTTAAATGATGAGAACACTGCTGCATTAGATGAAACCGAGCTAAATAAAACAACAACAATAAAATTACATGTTCAACAAAACAAATAAAGGAGCTTATAAAATGAACAAGACTATTGATACCATTTTAAGTCATCGTTCCATTCGGAAATTTAAAGAAGAAAAATTAACAACAGAACAAATACATCTGCTGGTTAAAGCCGCACAACAAGCATCCACCTCCAGTTATGTCATGGCATATACTATAATCGGTATAAATGGCATGGAAACGAAAGAAGAATTAAGAAATATCTCCGGTCATCCACATGTTACAAATAATGGGCATTTATTTATCTTTTGCGCTGACCTGCATCGTGTCCAGCTAATTTGTTCAGAGAAGGAAAAACAGCAAATGCAGGAGAGCATTGAAAGCACAGAACAATTCATTGTTAGTACAATTGACGCTGCCTTAGCTGCACAAAACTTATCGATAGCAGCTGAATCTATGGGGCTTGGCATCTGCTATCTTGGGAGTATGCGAAATGATATCCATCGAGTAAATGATTTGCTGCACCTTCCAGAACATGTCGTTCCTCTATTCGGTTTAGCTGTTGGTTATCCTGATCAGGAACCAGAAATCAAACCTCGCTTTCCATTAGATGTAGTTTATCATGAAAATAAATATACAGAAGACGTAGAACAGCGGAAATTCCTTGCCGATTTTGATGAGGAACTAAAAGAATATTATCAAAACCGTTCTGAAAACCGACGTATAGATACTTGGAAAGAACAAATGATTCGAAAGTATAAAAAAGCACAACGTATGGATGTTTCAACGTTTGTCCAAAATAAAAAGCTTAATCGACGGTAATGATATTTTAGCGTAAATGGCTGGGACAAAATGGATTAGCTAAAGAAAAATCCGAACTAAAAATTCAACATTCTTCAGTTAGAATTATAGTTCGGTTTTTTTCTTTTTACACGTTAGGAAAGTATAAAATTTTAACATGAAGAGGATTCGATGTAGTTAAAATTTTAATGTACCAAGTATAAGAAAAACTAACACATTCGCTTAAGGACGAGCGAATGCGAGTTTTTCTAATAAGGCCCTTGTGACATAATCTTCTTTATCGTGAAATCATTCGCTTTTCGAACAGAGTGTTTTTAGTAATGTCCCCCCCCTAATTGAACATTAATTCTTCTACATGTTCAATATTAACCAGTTCTCCATTTGCAAGGAATCTTGCTTTGACATATAAATTACTTTCCCCTGTTTCTGATATTGGTACAGTAACAGATTCCTGATAATAAATATTCCCAGTTCGCATCATCTTAGAGACTAAACTTCCTGTAAAATCATGGTTTTTTTCATGTAACGAAAAAGAGACTAACGGCGTTTGGTGCTGTACCTCTATGGTTTGCTCTCCTATGTACTGCAGGGAGTGGTGCACCTCTACCCCACTAGTAGCCCTTTCCACTTTCATATGCAAAATAAAATCATCCACTTTTTTTTCAGCTACCTTTTCCTCATCTAATCTAGGTGTACTGTCCTGATTAGATATAAACAGAAAGCCTGTTAATACTAAACCTGCCCCAAATAACGTAAAAATCATTTTTTTCAATCTCGATTCCTCCCAAAAAATCCCTATATATAAGACGAAGGAACCCCTTCAAATGTTTCAAAATTTTTATATTTTTATTTTGATTTTTTTACATCCGTGGAAACGAGTCACAAGGAAAATAATAGTAGTATATTTTGCCCTCATACATCGAAAACTACACTTGAGTTGATTATGATGTAATTAAAGGAGGGGTCAATTTGACAGTTGCAACACAAGTAAAACAAACAATAGCAGGCTTAAAAAGTGCACAAGCCAGTTTTGAACAATTTGCTTTAGAAACACAGAATAAACAAGCAAAACAATTGTACCAATCTGCTGCACAACAAACACAGGCGATTGTACAAAGTGTAGAACCAAGAATGCAGCAAATCGAACAAGAAGAGCCTCAATATAAACAATAACAATCGAAGCACATTAAAAATTGCTTCTAGCTAGAAAGAGGTTGGGATTAACCAGCCTCTTACATAATCTCAACAAAGGAATGAGGATTATGATGGGTAATCAGAAGATCATTTTATCACTAATTATTTGCTTGATTTTATTCGGATGCGGGAATGAATCTGCAGATGAAAATGCAAATAATAATCAGTCCATCGAGGTAGAAAACATCTCTGCAAATAAATTAATTGACCAGGAACCTTCTAATAAAGCAAAAGACATCTTAAAAAAACATGATGAAGTAACTGGCATTAAAGCGGCCAATACCTCTAAGGATATGATTATTGCCGTTCAAATTGAGCATAATAAACGATTCCAATTACAAAAAATAAAAAAAGATTTGACGAAGGAATTAAAAGAACACTTTAAAAATTTCCATGTAGAATTAACCATCGATAAAAAGATTTATCTGGAATTAGAAAAACTGGAAGAAAAATTGGATTCAAAATCAATAACCCCTTCCAAACTTGGCAAGGAAATTGATCGGATCACAAAGCTGTCAAAAGAAAAAACCTAGGATTTTTAAAAGAAAGAGTGAATGATTATGGCTAATAATAAAAAAAAGAATTTACCGCCACAGGCTCAAGAATATCAGGCATTTCAAAAACAGCGTGAAGTAAAACGGCCCATTCTTATAAATTGTATCAAAGCCTTCCTTGTCGGGGGCACGGTTTGTTTAATTGGACAAGTGATTACTACGTTTTATATCTATTTCTTTAACTTCACAGAACAAACAGCAGGAAATCCTACTGTTGCGACCTTAATTTTCATTACCATGCTTTTAACCGGATTTGGTATATATGATCGGATAGGACAGTTTGCTGGCGCAGGTACAGCTGTTCCTGTTACAGGATTCGGGAACGCCGTCATCTCTGCAGCGATTGAACATCGTACGGAAGGCTATATTTTAGGTGTTGGTGGAAGTATGTTCAAGGTAGCAGGACCGGTCATTGTGTATGGGGTATTTGCAGCATTTGTTGTTGCCATTATAAAAACCGTTCTAATTCAATGGGGTGGATTATAATGCTTAACGGACATCAAACGTGGATATTTGAAAATAAACCAGTTATCATTCAAACCGGTACTGTAGGTGGCCCTTTTGAAGCAAAAGGAAATATACCAAAGGCTTTTGATATATTACATGAAGATATGTGGTTAAATCAGGAATCCTTTGAAAAAGCACAACAGGTAATGATGGAACAGGCATGCCAAGTTGCAATTAAAAAGAGTTCCATTCAAAAAGAGCAAGTAGAATTTTTTATCAGTGGAGATTTAATTAACCAAATTACTCCCACAACCTTTGCTGCCAAAACAATGGGGCTCCCCTATCTGGGATTATTTAATGCTTGTGCAACATCAATGGAAAGTTTAGCTTTATCTGCAGCAATTATTAACGCAAATGGTGCCAATTATATATTAAGCGGTACTTCCAGTCATAATGCTGCAGCCGAGAAACAATTTCGCTACCCGACTGAATACGGTGGTCAAAAGCCACCAACCGCACAATGGACAGTAACCGGTGCCAGCTGTGCCTTAGTAGCAAAAGAAGGAGTAGGTCCAGTTGTCACATCGGCTACGATTGGGAAAATTGTGGACATGGGCATAACGGATGCATTTAATATGGGGGGAGCTATGGCACCAGCAGCGGTTGATACGATAGAGACTCATTTAAAAGAAAGAAATATCGATCATTCGTACTATGACCTAATCATTACAGGTGACTTAGCCCATATTGGCAGAGAAGTATCGTTAGACCTTCTTCATAAACGTGGCATCGACATTCCAGAGGAAAAATATGTGGATTGCGGCTTAACGATTTATCGAGAAGGACAGCCTGTTTTAGCTGGTGCCAGTGGTCCAGCCTGTTCGGCAATTGTAACGTATGGCCATTTTTTAAACAAAATGAAACAAGGTGAAATCAAGCGAATACTGGTAGTCGCTACCGGTTCCTTACAATCACCACTTAGTGTCAACCAAGGGGATTCTATTCCTTGTATTGCACATGCAGTTTCAATAGAATCAGGAAGTGATGTATGATGATTTTTTTCTGGGCATTTGTTATTGGTGGTTTGATTTGTGTGATTGGACAATTAATGTTGGATGTTTTTAAACTGACCCCTGCCCATACTTTAACTATATTAGTTGTCGTAGGAGCTGTTCTGGATGGTTTTGGACTTTATGAGCCATTAATTGATTTTGCTGGGGCAGGTGCCACTGTTCCTATTACCAGCTTTGGTAATAACCTTGTCCATGGTGCAATGGAAGAAGCACAACAGCACGGATTAATTGGGGTAGTTACGGGAATGTTTGAAGTAACCAGTTCAGGTATTTCAGCAGCGATTATTTTTGGGGTAATTGGATCATTAATTTTTAAACCAAAAGGTTAGATCCCCTTGTCCCCCTTTCCTTATAAAATTTTCACAAGAAGGTGAGATTTCAATGACGGTAGGATCACAAGTGAAAGGATGTTATGCATCCATTAAAAATATCGAAGCAAGTCTACAAACACTAGCAAACAAAGCACAGGAAACAGAATCCCAACAAGCGTTTAAAGAAGTGCAGCAAATCGTTAATGAAGTTAAAGCCGACTTAGGCAAACAGATCATCTATCTCTCCCGTGAAGAACCACAGTATAAATAAGCTATCGAAGAAAGGATAAGAACACTATGCCAGGATGGGTTGAAGTCATACTAAAATCGCTCACACTTATTGTTGTTTTATTTACTCTGACTAAATTGCTTGGAACGAAGCAATTATCCCAAATGAATGTGTTTGAATATATTTCTGGTGTTGTTTTAGGTGGAGTTGTAGCCATTCACACTTTTGATCCGGAGGCAAATATATTCTACGCTATTCTCGCCATGTTTATCTGGTTTGTTGTTCCATTTGGGGTTGAAAAAATTTCGCTAAAAAGCAAAGCCTTTCGTAACTTTGCAGAAGGGAAAAGTACGGTTTTCATACAGGACGGGAAGATTATGGAAGACAATTTAAAAAAAGAAGGATATTCAACAGATGATCTACTTGAAAAACTGCGTGATAAAGATGTTTTTCTAGCATCCGATGTAGAATTTGCCGTTTTGGAGCCTAACGGTACCTTAAATGTGCTGCCCAAAAGGGAAAACCGTCCGCTTACTGCCAAAGATTTGGGCATCAAGTTAGCACCACAAAAAGAACCACAAACCGTAATCATGGATGGAGAAGTCATGTATGAGTCCTTAGCCAATTTAAATCTGGACTTAACATGGCTGGAGACAGAATTGGAAAAACTGAATGTAAGCATTGAGAACGTATTTCTAGGACAGGCGGATACTGACGGACAACTTTATGTAGATTTATTTGATGATAGTATTGCTGTCCCGTCTCCAACTGAAAAGCCTCTATTACTGGCAACAATGAAGAAAGCCCAAGCTGATTTAGAATTATTCGCCTTGTCTACAGAGAATCAACAGTCCAAGGAGTTATATCAAAGGAACAGTAAAAAGATGCAAGATGCAATAAATAAAATCGAGGCCTATTTATCATAGGGACTGTTCTATACGTCCAGAGCAGGCCCTTCATATCGGTTATGAAGTAGAACCAACCTTACCCGTTAATGAAACTGTGCATTCCGGAGTGTGAGTATCTTGATTAAAAACCTTATTAAGACATTGCAAAAGTCAACCAAACAGTCCATAGATAATAAAGAAATCATCCTTGACAAAGATTTACCCAAAAATATAACAGCATTAAAGGAAATCTATTCCTATCCGGATAATACCGATGTCCAATTTCGGAGTCTACATATTAATGGATTGGATAAAACAGCGATGGTTGTCTTTATCAGTACAATTACAAATACAAAGATAATCGATGAACATATCGTCGAACCTTTACTTAAAAATCAATTAAAGGATAGCCGGATAGAAAATATAATCACCATACAGTCATATAAAAAGAAAAACAACATGAAAGATGTTCTGATTGATATTAATACTGGAAATGCTGCCCTATTCATTGACGGTGAGGACCAAGCTTACCTTTTGAATGTTACAAACTTTGAAGGAAGAGGCATCGAAAAACCTGACAATGAAACAGTTGTTAAAGGGCCTAAAGAAGCTTTTAATGAAAAAGCTGCTACCAACATTTCATTGGTACGAAAAAGAATTAAAAACGAAAAACTGGTTATTGAAAATATTACCGTTTCCAAGCGTTCCAAAAATGAAGTTTATGTAGCCTATATTAAGGACGTCGCCAATGAGCATCTGCTGAACAATGTAAAAGAACGACTAAAAGCTTTAGATGTCGATGCCATACAAAATCTGTCATTGCTGGAACAATATATCGAAGAACGGAAACATTCCATTTTTCCTACCGTTTTATATACAGAAAGACCGGACCGAGCTGTCTCTTTTCTGGAAGATGGGTATATTGTTCTCTTAATGGACAACTCCCCGGATTCCTTAGTTCTTCCTGCAACATTCTGGTCCTTCTTTCACTCATCTGAGGATCATTATTTAAGGCTTATTTACGGTAATTTCACAAGAATACTGCGGATGGCCGCATTATTTATCACGATTTTTACCTCGGCAATATATGTAGGTGTTGTAACATATCATATTGAAATGGTTCCACCGGATCTTTTGCTGGCAATTACCGCAACAAGAGAAAAGGTACCCTTTCCCGCAGCAATAGAAGTACTGCTTATGGAATTCGCTTTTGAATTAATTCGTGAAGCAGGGCTCCGCGTACCGAGTCCAATCGGTCCAACCATTGGGATAGTAGGTGCATTAATATTAGGACAGGCCGCAGTCGAGGCGAATATTGTCAGCCCGATTGTCGTTATTGTAGTAGCCTTAAGCGGACTGAGTTCATTTGCTATTGGGGATATCAGCATGAATTTTACCATTCGAATAATTCGTTTTATTTTTATTATCGCTGCCAGTCTATTTGGTATATATGGCATGACAGCGGTATTTACGATGGGGTTATTCTATATGGTATCACTTAAGTCCTTTGGTATACCCTATCTATCCCCTTTATCACCAAAATATAAGTCATCAAAAGATACCCTCTTTAGAAGGGCTTTACAGAATGAAATCTTTAGACCAGGCTACGTGAAGCCAAAAGATATGACAAAAAGATAAGGAGAAACCTTATGGGTGAACCAAAAGATAAAATCGGCATCAAGGAATATACGGTTATCGCCTTGTTAATGATTGGAACCAAAACAACTGATGATATACCAGCTATGTTATTCGATTCCCTGATGAACGCCGGATGGACGGCCCCTTTTATTGCTGGAGTAATTGCACTAGTCCCATTAACTCTCTTGTTACATCTTGCTACAAAATACAAGGAAAAAAATCTGATAGATATTTGCTATCATCTATTTGGTAAATTCCTTGGATTTATTGTTTTATTTATCTTATGGCTGATTGGTTTTGTCTATATTGCACTGGACACCGCAACCTATACAGATATTATTTCGACGATGTATTTTGTTAAAACACCGAGCATCATTATATATGCGGTATTAATGGGGGTATGCGCATACGGGGCAAAAAGAGGACTGGAACAAATTGGTTCTGTTTCATGGGCCGTCTATCCGTATTTACAGGTTTCCTTGCTGCTCACTTTAATCTTAACTTTAGGTCAGGGAAAAGCAAGTTTTCTATTTCCTATTTTTGGTCCCGGAGAATGGGAAGTAATGAAAGAAAGTATGATGAATTTATCGATCTATATGGATTTTCTGTATCTATTCATTCTCTTTCCATTTGTAAAAAGCACCACAGATTTTAGAAAAGGCACATGGATTGCTTTTATTGTGATTTTATTTAATTTAACGATTACGATGGTTAGTTATGTGATGCTGTTTGATTTTCAAACTGCTATGACTTTGAATTACCCGTACCATGAGGTCATTCGCTCTATTCGAATGGGGTTTCTTATTAATTTGGAAACGTTTTTCTTCCCATTTTGGCTTATCGCAACATTCATTAAATTTGCAGCTTACCTCTATATAAATATTTTGTTATTTGGAAAACTGTTTAACATCAATCATTTTGAATATATTATCCCAGCCTTTTCAACCTTAATCGTTTTTATTGGAATGATACCAGAAACACCGACATTTTCGGTTCATTATTTTAAAGAAATGGTTGGAAACATAGCTTCACCGATGTTTTTCTTTTTACCAATCCTATTATGGATTCTAGCTAAAATAAAAGGAGATCTTCGTACATGAAAATACTCCCTTCTATAGGTAAGATTCTATGTCTAATTATGTTGATAATTATACTTAGTGGCTGCTGGGATAAAACAGAAGTGGAACAGTTAGCTTATGTCGTAGCAATCGGCCTGGATAAACCGGAAGATGAAGAAAACCTTGTCGAAGTATCCTACATCATTGCCAATCCGGAGGCAGGAAATCAGGCTGGAGGCGCTAGCAGTGACGAACCTCCACAGGAAACCATCTCATTTACAGCAACCGATTTTGTTTCATCCAAAAGTTTGGCAAATACCGTTATATCCAAACAAATTACCTATGATTTGCTTCGTTTTATTATTGTATCAGAGGATTTTGCGAAAGATGACGATTTTATTCGCTGGATTTATGATGCTACAAAAGCAATGGAAATAAGAAGAGATATCAGATTAATGGTTACAGAGGAAGCGCCAAGTACTTTTATTGCTAATAACAATCCCAAGCTTGATACCAGACCACATAAGTATTTTGAACTGATATTTCGGCGGGGAAATGATACAGGAAACATCCCCCCATCGAGACTGGACAGTTTTTTTCGAATAACGGAAGGCGATGCCAATGTATTTTTAGCTATTTACGGTACGACAAAGAAAAGGCAAAACAATAATAATCAAGAAGACCCCGATGACCTTTTAGCAGGAGAGCTGGAATATACCGGTGTAACGAATACAACCCAATTTGCTGGGTCTGCCGTATTTAAGGAAGGTAAAATGATCGACAAGCTGACGATTGAAGAAACTCGGATTGCCTTTTTACTTAGCAATGAGTTGGAACAACCAACAGAAATTTTAACAGCATTACCTGACCCTTTTAAAGATGATCATCAGTTAACTACGAGAATTAGCAAAGAAGGCAATATTGATATTAGGATGAAATTAAATGATCAGAAACCAACAATAAATGTAACGGTACCTATTAACATGGAGATATTAACTAACCATGGGATGACAGAGTTTACGGAAGATAACAAGAAAAGGGAGACTTTGGAAAAATCATTTGAAAAAACGCTAAATCAAAAATTTGAAGAATTTATTAAAAAAACACAGGAAGAATATGCTGCTGAACCATTCGGATGGTCCTTAGAAGCCCGGAAAAAGTTTCGAACCATTCCGGAGTATATAGAGTTTGACTGGATGAACACTTATCCGGAAATGGAAATTAATGTGAACACAAAAATCGAACTGGAAAATTTCGGCAGACAGTCCGATCTGCCAGACTTGAATGAAATGAGGGATTAGATGAATACAACTATCACGTTTGTCGTTATATTTGTATTTTTCTATACCGCAGGATTTGCAGTGACACTTTGGCGAGAGAAAAATAAACTTGGATCTGCTGCTGTCTTTTTACTTGCAGTTAGTATTGTCATCACCCCATTTTTTTCTGTATTCCGATAGCAAAAAGAAAATAAGGTGCAGGTAATCCGATTACGGTACCTCCACCTTATGTAATAACTATAAATCGTTCATATGCAAAGCTATTTTCCCAAACTGTTTCCCCTCTTTTAAATAGTCCAACGCTTCCTGTGCTTCGGAAAGTGAATAGGTTCGATCTACGACTGGATGCATGTTGTATTCTTCCATATGCCCAATAAGCTCTCGTAATTCCTGTCTGCTTCCCATCGTTGTACCGAACAGCTGATATTGACCATAGAAGAAACTTCTTAGGTTAAATTGGATATTATCTTCTGTCGTCGACCCAAATGTAACGATTCTTCCACCTTTCTTCAACACATCCAGAGCACGATTAAACGTGCTTCCACCAACACTATCAATGATTAAGTCAATTGTTTCATAAGCTAATCCAATCTTCCAGTCACTATTTGTATCAAGAACGATATCTGCTCCTAAATCCATTGCCCTTTTCTGTTTTTCAGAGCTTCTTGATGTAACAATAACCTTTGCACCGATATTTTTTGCAAATTGGATAAGATATGTTGCAACCCCACTCCCCGCTCCAGGGATAAATACAGTATTCCCTTTTTGAACTTGTCCTTTTGTAACTAATGCACGATATCCTGTGAGAGCAGATAATGCAAGCACACCCGCTTCTTCCCATGTGAGATGGGCTGGTTTTTTCTCTAATTGTTCCTCTGAAATGGAAATTTTTTCTGCAAACGTTCCATTGTCTGGCATTCCTAATATATCAAACCCTTTTGGTGGGGCATCCATTGTTTCGTACCATCGCAGGGCAGGATTAATGATTACTTCATCCCCTGCTTTAAACCTGGTTACACCTTCCCCTGTCTGTTCAACAATTCCAGCACCGTCTGATCCTAATATTAATGCTTCTTGATCATTCCCTCTTCGATTTGGTATATACAGATCACGCCGGTTTAACCCTGCAGTCCGTATGGAGACAACAACTTCCCCTTTTCCTGCCACAGGTTCATCCATTTCCTTGATTTTCAGTTCTCCATACTCCAGTACAAATGCTTTCATAGTTTCATCCTTTCCCGTAATAATAACTAATCTTTTCCAACTGCTGTTTACTTGTAATATCCTTGGCAAGCAATGGCACATAAACTAACTGCTGTTGTTTAAATGTTTCTTCTATCATACTAACATATTGATTCTCATACTCTTTTCGCTGCTGCCAAAACTCTCCATCTGCATTTTCCGGCAGGATTTTATTGACGATTAATGTTCTAACATGGAGATGATATTTATCCAGTAACTCCATTGCTTTTTTCGTTTCCAGGATTGGTAATCGTTCTGCATTTAATACAAATATAAAGCCGGTATAGTTAGGATTCAACAATACTTCCCTCGCCTTTTGAAAACGATCTTTCCGTTCCTTTAAAACATCATATATTGGATCTTCAATTGGTTCCCCATCATTTAGCAGTTGGGTATAGTTATCATTCGTTTTTTTCCTTCTCTTTAATAACCCTTCAATCCAAACTCCCATTAATTCAGGTAATGATAGAAGTCTAATCGTATGTCCAGTTGGTGCCGTATCAAAAATTAATTTATCAAAGTGTTCACTTTCCTCTAAAATAATAGAAATGAGCTTATCAAATAATGCAGCCTCATCTGCACCAGGAGAAGCTTTTGCCGTGTCCAGCTGTCGATGAACCTCCTGCATCATCGTTGCATTTACGGTTCCTTTAATATTTTCTTTGACACTATTAATATATTTTGTTGTTTCTATTTCAGGGTCTATTTCAAGAGCATATAGATTTTCTGCGATAAGATTCGTTTTTCCCCCTATCTTTTGGTCAAAAATATCCCCCAGATTATGGGCGGGGTCAGTTGAAATAAGTAATGTTTTATTTCCTTCTTTTGCTGATTTCCAAGCAATCGCAGCAGCAGAAGTCGATTTCCCTACCCCACCTTTCCCGCCAACAAATATAATCTTTTTCTCCAATTCCCTCATGTTCTTCCCCTCATTTCTGTCGAAAGCATTTAGCAGCAGCGAATTCCTGATAATGGCGAGTGATCCATTCCCATTCTCAAATGCCAATCATGGAACTTCTCAATCATGTATGGATAAAGTTCCAAAGTGTAGTAATAGACCGGATTGGGAATTCCAATCATCTCAGAATAGAGTAATAATAAAAACAAATCATCTTCATTTCGCAGTTCTCTTGCAATTTCCGTACGATGTGGCATATTAAGGACTTCTTCGTAATACTCTATAAGTTTCTTCATTTTATCAAGCATGTGTTCACACCCTTTTACATATGCAGAAAAGGGATCACCTCAAATGACCCCTTTCGTATATACTATTATACTATTATCCTACTTTATTTTTATCAATTGGATTATCGTATTTACCTGTTATGACAGAATAGGACGTTAACGCAATCCATAATGCAAATACGAAAATAATCGCACCTAAAATAAATAACAGCATATTCGATCCTGTTCCCCACCATGCCCATTCAAGAAATACTTGCTGGAACAGGGCAACCATAGTCATCACCATTAAAAAGACCATTGGGATGAGCGCTATGGCATAATTTCTCCCATTACGTTTTAACCAAATGGAGATAAGCATTAAACTGATACCTGCAAGCAGTTGATTTGATGTTCCAAACAGCGGCCAAATTAAGTAACCACCAGAACCAAATCCATTTGGACCTTCAGGAATTAATACAAGTGCTGCACTGGACAATACAGCAACAGTTGTTGCCACATGTGTTTTGGTTAATGCTGGCACATTATACTCCGAACCAAGTTCTGCTATAATGTATCTCATTAAACGAACAGCTGTATCTAACGTAGTTGCAGCAAAGCTTACTACAATAACCGAAACAATGGTAGCGGCCACTGATGGCGGAATGCCTAAGCCCCCTGCAAGAACAGCAGCACCTTCAATAAACACACCTAACCCCGCACCATTTGCAGCATTGAAGCTACTGTATGTTGCAAAGAAATCATCTGTGTTTGCAAAGAAAGTCGCAACAGTAAGAATGGAAATAAGAGCTAAGATTCCCTCACCTACTGCTCCAAAATATCCAACAAATCTAGCATCTGTTTCTTTATTTAACTGTTTAGATGATGTCCCCGAGGATACCAGTCCATGAAACCCTGAGATTGCCCCACAAGCTACTGTAATAAACAGTAATGGCAGCCAATTTTTATCCGGATTGTCGTTATAAACAGGTGCTGTCATTTCCGGATTGGTAAACAGCAGTCCAAGGTACAGGATGGCTAGACCTACAACCAATTGATGGGAATTAATAAAGTCTCTAGGCTGTAGTAATTTCCACACAGGCAATGTGGATGCGATGTAGCAATAAACCATGAGAAATACAATCCAAATCATAAACGCAGTGGATACAGCACCTAGACCAAATAATCCTGCCCCATCTTCTCCACCCATGTAGCGAACTAAGTCAATTTGTAATACTTCATTTTGCGCCGCCAGAATAGCAACAAAATACATAATTGCAAGAACAATAAGCGACGGAACAAGCATTCTCACATTTTTCTTATAAACCAAATATCCTATTGTTATGGCTAGAGGAATTTGGAATAATACCGGCAGTACACTGGAAGGATAACTGATAAATAAGTTTGCAATCACCCAGGCAAATACTGCATTTACCATTAATACAAGAATTAAAATAATAAATAAAAACAGTATTTTTCCTCTTTTTCCGATTAATTTATCAGCTATGGTGCCGATAGACTGTCCTTTGTTCCGGACAGATATTGCTAAAGTACCAAAATCATGCACACCTGCAGCAAACACTGTTCCTAATAGAACCCATAATAAAGCCGGAAGCCATCCCCAGTATAATGCAATGGCAGGTCCTAGTATTGGAGCTGCTCCAGCAACGGAAGTAAAATGATGCCCCCATAGTACGAACTTATTAGTAGGAACAAAATCCACCCCATCTTTATACTTATGGGCTGGTGTAACATAGTTTGGATCTAACTTAAAAATTTTCTCTGCTACAAACTTAGAATAATAACGATAACCTAATGCAAAAACAATTAGACCAATAATTGCAACTAGAATTGCATTCAAACTTCTCTACCTCCCTTTTTATTTTTCCTGAAAAAGTTATTGAAAGCGCTTGTTTTCCGTACTGAATTCTATCATATAACAGTTTAATATAATTGTAAATATCTGAATTATCCGCAATGATGTTCTCTTCTAAAGTATCAGAATGAAAAGGATATAGCCCTGGGAACTATGGACATACAAATATATATGCAGAAAAGAAAAAGACTATTAAGAAAAGCGCAAGCGCTCGTTTAGCGACGTACGGACTGCGCCTAGCCATGCCAGGTGGTTCGGTGTTGTCGCGCAAAGCGGCGGTTTTAACCGAACAGTCCCCGTAGGAGATTAGATGATCTTGATTTTTACGAATGTAAAAATCTTAGTGAATCTTATGCTTGAAGAGCGAAAAGGAAACATGCCCCTTCATAGGGGTATGCCGACGCCTGAGCGCTAGCCCGCTTTTAGTCGGCCTTCCTTAAAAAAAGTGAGTCGATGTTGACTTTCACCGCAAGGGTATAAGTGCGACTAAGCCTCTGGTTTCACCAATCGGCAAGTCTTATTTATCGTACGGAGGTGAGGGAAGTCCGCTAGTCGCTGGGCGATGGAGCTAGACATCAAAGCGCAAATTTATACTTTCTTATCTATTAAAAAACCTGGCTATCGCCAAACGATGACGATAGCCTAAGTAACACCTAACCTAAAGAATTATCAGTTATAAAAAAAGTACGGCTGCAAGAGTTGCGACAATTAATCCAATCATTACCGGGAGGAAATTTTTACGAACCAAATCCATCACGGAAACACCGCATAGTCCTGCGATGGCTATAAGTGAAGACCATGCAATCAGTGTTCCTCCTCCAGTCCAAATAGAACCCAATTGTCCAATAGCCGCTAATGTTGCAGCATCGATGGAAGCTGTTTCCAGTGTAGCTGCAAGGGTCCCTGTTAGAGGTAGACCTGAAAATCCAGATCCATCCAAGCCGGTAATGATTCCAATTATTAAAACACTAAATGCAGCAAAAATGGCACTTTGCGGCAAGTAATCCTGTACAGATTCAATCAGACCAAACAAGAAGGAAGGTGCCTCTTCTAAACCCAAGATATCTCCCGCAAAGTCTGCACTTCCTAAAAAGAAAAAGGCTGCAATCGGAATTACTGGCCCCATTGCTTTAAATGCAAACACAAATCCATCTGTAATATGGTTAGTAATATAATTTAATGCCTCAGCTCTACCAAAAGCCAGCGTTGACATAAGCAATAGAATGGCAGCAACACCACCAACAAATGCTGCTCCGTCACCACCAACTAAGCCTCCTTCTCCTGAAGTTAGCTTGTTGTGCAGCATGACAACTACTACAAGTAGAAGGGAAACCGGTACTAAAACTGCAAAAATCTTACTCCAAGTGTTTAAATGAACGGTTTGTGGCGTATTTGTCGGTTCATCTGATGTTTGCAGATTCTGCAAATCTTCCGTATTTCTCTTATTATCTTTGGAGCGAATGGATTTTCTATAAAACAGGTACGCTAATCCAAGAGCGACAATCCCGGAAATTAGTGATAGGACAAGTGCCTTATCCGCAACTACTGCTGTATCTAAACCAGCTGCTGTACCAGTTAAATTTGGAGCTACTTGAACAATATAATCAGATGAAAGGGCCATCCCCTGTCCTGCAATTGCAATCGCTACAGCTGCTGTCATTGCAGGTAAACCAGCTCTTACTGCCGCCGGAACAAGCAATGCACATATTAGCGGTACTGCTGGTGTTGGCCAGAAAAACAAGGATATTACATATGTGACAATCGCCAATACAAAGAAAGACACATGGCCATTTATCATCAGTTTTTGCACTGGCTCAATCATTCGTTTATCTGCCCCTAAATCCCGTAATGAATTTAAAAGAGCAAGCATGAACATAATGATAAGAAAAATACTAAAGAGTTCTTGTGCGGCCACTAGATTGGCATTAAAAATAGCTGTAAACCCTGTGATTAAATCATCCGTATATACCCATGCAATCACAAAGGTTCCCAGTATAGTCGGGAGAACAACCCCTTTACGAAATATCATCGTAACGATTATAATTACCGTAAATAATCCATATAGCCAATGGGATAATGTTAAGTCCATTTAATCCTTCCTTTCTCGAAATGTGCTATAGCCTATGCAAGAAAAAGGAAAAACGCTACTGCGTATTGAGGATAGGAAGAATAATAGTGGGATTCTTGTGTGGTAAATGCATGGTTATATTACACTCTAACAAGGATTTCTCAGTGAGCTTCCATTTTAAAGAACTGACTCCAATTTCACATAAAGGAGGTGACGTATTAATGTACATTTTTTAAAAGACACTTTTCACAAAGTTTGTTGTTATTGAATTTACATAAACTACGAACTAGCGAAAGAATCACAATAGGCTAAAGGTCATACTTACCCAACGTGCAATAAAAGAACATTCCGTGATGTATCGGAATGCCAAGAGATATTGCTATATAATTATTCTTTTTCCCGTTTGATTCTTTCTTCATAACATTGGTTGCATAACAATTCCCCATTTACCTGTGCACCTTCAAAAAAGCCATTTTCACAATAAACATTTTTCCCGCACTTCAAACACGGTCCAATTAACTCCCGCATCCAATCCCCCCTTACACAACGTCTTTATTCTCATCTAAAACATAAAAGGTAACCCCTTTTTTGATGAGGTTACCTTCATGTGAGTGAGCAGAGTTTCAATGCAAATTCTCTTATTAAGTTGCATTCAGTAATGTTCTAGGTTGTTTATGGAATAAGAAGAATACCACCACAGCACTTAAAATAAAGGATGGTAACATGTATGAACCATTATAAATCAAGGAATATAACCAAGCCGGCTGCCCTTCCACTGCTGAGCCAAAGAATACAA
The DNA here is from genome assembly GCF_009733865.1 of Oceanobacillus salinisoli. Lineage (GTDB taxonomy): Bacteria > Bacillota > Bacilli > Bacillales > Amphibacillaceae > Oceanobacillus > Oceanobacillus salinisoli. The sequence continues at coordinate 140,498 of NZ_WOFB01000015.1, forward strand.
TACCTGCAGCATAATGAGCGAAAAAGCGTAAAACTGACCCGAGAAACACACCTAGTGTTATATATGTTAAATAAGCTTTCGTATTACCTTCTTTAACATTTTTTTGGATTTGCTTTGCGAAAACACCGGCAAAACCAAGTACGGTAAAGGCTAATGCATAATCAATAAATCCTTGAACTGGATGTATAACATACGCACCAGTGGCAAACTGTAGAATTCCCCATAGAAAACCGGAAAGTAAACCACCCTTTAATCCCCAGCGAAACGCGACAATAAATATCGGAATCATTGCAAACGATACAGATCCACCCTGTGCCCAAATTTTAAAGGAAATCGGTAAAATATCAAGTAATAGGGCTAAGGCTGTAAAGATAGCAACTTCTACTAAAAACAAGATCTTTTTTGACTTCATGCAAGTCTCCCCCTGTTCATAACTATTTTTTTACCAACAAAAAAAGCAATGCCAAGGGGAAGCTCCTGATGGGATCCGTTTTAAAAACAGACATGCTCCGCTCACATTGCAAAATTTATCCATCAAAAAACCACCAATCCCTACGCTAGTACTAACTAACAGGTTCTAAGGGTCTGAACATAGGCGTGTTTCCATTTCCAGCTTCTGTCTATGTTCACTCTCAGCCAATTGGCTCCCCCTGTTGGCTTTTATTTAATTGCTTTTTTCGTCATTCATATTGTACGCTTCTTTTCCAGCAATTACAACAAAAAAACATGTTAAATAACAGCTCTATTCCATTTTGTGAAGCTTAAATAATTAGAATAATTCTATAATTTCCTCATTCCTGCTCGATAAAGAATTTGAAACCCCCGAGAAATCCCAGGATGCATCAAATTTTTGCAGCCGAATAACATTCACTGGAAAAACCTTAAAAATATATACTTAATTAATATTTTTTTAATTAAAACTTATTGACTTTAGCTTATTCTGATTTTATACTTAATAACATAAAGTAACTAACGCAAATTAATTTATGGAGGGATGAACAATGGCTAAATCTAAATGGACAGTAGACGCAGTACACAGTGAAATAGGATTTTCAGTAAAGCATATGATGATTTCAAAAGCAAAAGGAACTTTCGAAAAATATGATGCAGTAATTGAGGCAGACCCAGCAGATTTAACTGATTCTACAGTAGAGATTACAATTGATGCATCAAGTGTTAATACGCGTAATGAAGGGCGGGACGACCACTTACGCTCCGCAGACTTCTTTGATGTAGAAAATCATCCAAGCATTACGTTTAAAGCAACAGACATAAAGAAATCTTCTGATTCCAACTATGATCTTACTGGAGATTTAACCATTCGCGGAACAACAAAACCGGTAACTGTTGATGTAACGTTTGAAGGAATTAGCAAAGACCCAATGAGTGGAGACACCGTTGCCGGATTCAGTGGAGAAGCAAAAATTAATCGTAAAGATTACGGACTTACTTGGAATGCTGCTGTAGAGACTGGTGGAGTACTTGTTGCTGATGAAGTAAAAATTAACTTTGAACTAGAATTGCATAAACAGGATTAATCATATACCAACAAATTTTTCTGTAATCCTATAACTGGAATAACGCGGGAAGAAAATATATCCTAATTATAAAAGAAGTTAAATCTCCATGTTGGAATTTAACTTCTTTTTTTCTTATAGTGCGTGTTCAAAAAGGAGAATGAAAAGGACCGAGAAGTTCGAGACGGTGAAGCTTTGAGTAGCGGAACGTATGCAGTTAATACGTGAGCAACGGAAAAGCGAGCCAACGAGCTTCCACAGGATGTGGTGACTTCGACGTTCGACACAGGACGTGTCGGTACTTAGTCGAAGGTCCCCTTTCGATGTGTCCTTTTCACCGGACTTTTTGAACATCCTCTTATAATATAAATATGGAGGTGAATCTAGGATGATTGTATACTACGACAGCTATTGCAAACTATGTACAACATCATCGACAGTATGGGGAAAATTGGATTGGAAAAATAAACTCTCCTTTGAGTCATTTCGACATTTAAAAGATTATCCCATCGAAATGGAAAAAAGTCTTCATGTTTTTCATAATGGAAAATGGTATAAGGGTTACGATGCAATTATACAGATTGCTAAGATACTACCATTATTGTGGCTATTAATTCCAGCCATGTATTTATTTAAAATACTTGGTTTAGGTGATGTCATCTACAATCAAATTGCTAAAAAGCGAAAACTCGTTCCAGTTAATCAATGTCATCCAGGAGAATCTTGTCATATTTCTTCTACTCACCAGTAAAGTTTTCTGCTTCCTCCGATGAGTATATCGAAACAATCATTTTTCCATGTTCTGCTTTTGCACGAATTAAGATTGGTTCATTATATAAATTCTTAAACACAAAATCAGGCCCCCACCAGCTTACTGTAGCATCACGTCCTGGTGGAACATAGGGAACGCTTCTACTATGTGCATAACGCTCGATAACTTGAATCCCCTTCAGATCGACAGCATTAAAAAGTGTTGAGGAAACCTGGCAAATCCCTCCGCCAATATCTTCTGATAACTCCCCCCTTACAATAACAGGTGCACGTTTATACCCTTTTTCAGTCGTACGTTCTCCAACCACATCATTAAAAGAAAAGGTTTCACCAGGAAAGAGGACTGTATTATTAATTGCTTCTGCTGCTAATGCTATATTATGCGCTCTTTCCTTATTATTTTTTTTGTAAAAGGTAGCATAACTCCCCAATTGACGTACACTGATTTCTTTTAACAGTCCACTATCTACCTCTGCATACACCTTACCTGCAGGGACCCGAAACTTCTCCTTTTTATCACTATAAAAGTGCTCTCGAAAAAGGTATTCAAATCGCTCTCTATCTAATGTTACACCTGGCTGCTCTGGAATTATTTCATTATTTTCTGCAAATTGCGCATCAACTGGTTTCTTGTATAAAGCCCTCTCCAGGTTCTTCATTAATAGTTCTAATTTCACCTCATCAATAAAGATGGAATCAATATAAGCTAAATAATATTGGTCAATTTCAACCTTCTCCAGCCATATTTCATTGTCTTCTTCCACTTCGAACACTTCGTTATCCATCGGGGCTATAAATAATAAGGATAAAAATAAAGCAAACATTTTCTTCACCTCCAACTTTAGTATGAAACAAAGCATTCGATTCATGTAATAAAATTGTAAAGAACACTAAATCTCGATTTTTTCTTTCCTTATGTTGTTTTGAGCCTCGCAGTTGATATAAAATCCGACATAACTTCAGATAATGTTGGATCTTTATCTAACGCTACAGAAATATACTATGCTAGTTTTGTGCTTTTATCTTTCTGATATTTGATTTAGCTAACATAGTAAGCTGGTTAATCGGAGCGGAGGGCAGGCATTACTAAGGGAAAAGTACGTGTCTAAAGCCCCGCATGACAAGGAAAGAGCCTCGGCAGTGTTACATCGTACGCAGAAAAAGTGGGTTTCCTTTCGAAGAGCTGAAGCCGTTCCCTAAGGTGTGCGACTGCCCGTAGCAAAATCGGGCAGTGCGCTAACTTGCGGTGTACTCAATATATTAATGGCAGGCGACCATCCTGGAAGACGCCTTTTGTTAAAAAAACCATCCAGCACGGTGGCTGGATGGTTTTTAATTACCCGTATGAAATTAATGGAAGTCTCTTGTATCTTCTAAGTAGTCACTAGCTACTCTATACCCTACTATTGCAGCTAGCACAAGCAGCAAACCGTATAAGAAATTTTTCATTAAAATTACCTCCTCAATTTGCAACAAATTTATAGAGCGACATTTCTATTACGACTTGTAATTAGAATGGACGAAACTTACCTTTTTTAATAACTGTTTTTGGTCCACCAACTAAGAATAGTGTACGGTCATCTACTACCTTCTTCATAGCTGCTGCAGATTTACCTTTTACCTTCGTTCCTTGGAGGATATTTCCAATTCCATCAGTCATCCCCAGTGAGGCAACTGTACCTTTATCATGGAAAACAAAGTCTTTTAATGGTTCGTTGCGAATTAATGCTTTAATGTTTTCTGCTGCTACCACACCTTCTTGAGTAGCTAATTGGCCAGTAGGAGGATATGGTCTGCCTGATTCTTTGTCCATTACCCATGAACAATCACCTAAAGCAAAAATATTTTCTTCTCCTTGTATACGAAGGTCTGCGTCAACATTTACCTTTCCTTTGACTAATTCAAACCCGGATTTACCTAATACAGGATTTCCAGTTACACCGCCAGTCCATACCACGGTACCACCTTTAATCAACTCTTTATCATCACCAACAATAAAACCTTCTGAAGTACATTCAGAAATGGCTGCACCCATACGGAATTCAACACCGCGTGATTCAAGGGACTGAATCGCATAAGATACTAAGTCTTTATCAAACATTGGCAGGATGGATGGAGCTGCTTCCACATTAATAATACGAACTTTATTACGTGGAATATCATATTTCTTGCACAGTCTTGGTACTTCTTCTGCAAGTTCACCAACAAATTCAATACCCGTGAAACCACCGCCGCCAACAACAATATTTAAGGCGTCATCATCTGTAATTTCACCCGCACTATACTTCGCAAATTGATATTCAATATGCTCTGCAATTAATCGGCTTGATTCGATATCCTGGATGAAGAAGGAATGTTCTTCCATTCCTTTAATACCAAACGTGTTTGTTACAAAGCCAAGAGCAATTACAAGATAATCATATGTTACTTCACTATTTTCTAAAACAACACGTTGCTCATCTTTTTTGACTTCCACTACCGTATCATAAACTAAACGTACACGATTAGGGTTTACGACATCACTAACCATGAATCGTGCTTGATTAGGAGTAATTGTTCCAGCTGCTACTTCATGTAACCAAGTACTTTCGTAGTGGTAATTGTGTTTATTAATGAGGACTATTTCCGCTTCTTCTGGTGATAATTTTTTTGTTAAATGTCTAGTTGTCACTAATCCCGCATAACCAGCGCCGAGTACAACTATTTTTGGCTTACTCATGAAAACTCCACCTTTCTATTTTGGTCATATGTACTTTCATAGTTAAATGTATAAGGGTTCACATTTATCTCTACATAAAATTAAACCGCTTATACGGTTAAAAGTAAAGTATAATTAATTTAACAATAATATCATACCAAACTTTTCACAATTAGGCTAATAATCATTTGCTTTTTGGGTAAAAAAGTAATATTTCAAAAACTTTATTTATCCATTAAAAGAGCTGTCTTAAAAGGTGGCTAACCTTCTAAAACAGCTCTATATTCAGCAACAATTAGAACACATCTCCGCGCTCTTGTGTTTGTTGACTCATTTCCTCTTTCCATTCTTCCACTCTATGTCTAATATCTTCGGCAACCTGATCTATTTCTGCTAGCTTCTCTGAGCGAAATTCACTGATTATATCCAGTTTATTTCGGTATTCCTCTATGACGAGGTCTGACACTTGCTCAATAATTTGCTGATCAGCCAATCCCTCTACACGCATAATTTGTACTGCCTGATCATACCTTGATTTTTCGGTTTTTATAATTTCTCTTATTTGATTTAGATCAACATCAAACCGATTGTATTCATCAAGTACTTCCCATGGTCCTGGCGCTTGTGTCTGAGCCCATGCTATATCTATATATGTTGGTAACCATTTTTCCTCTATAGTTGATTTCAATTCCTCTGCATTATCTGCGGGATAGTACGTACCATTTCCTCCAACAGATACTTGTTTCAGTTGTTCTTCAGCATCTTTATCGACATCAAAACCAATAATATTAACCGTTCTATCCTTATCTTCGTTTATAAATGCTTCCGCTTCCTGAGCAGGATCTCCATCACATGTATCTACTCCACCACTTACAATATAAACCGCTACAGCTTCCGAACTATCCATACTTATTTCTGATGCCCTTTGGATAGCTCCTGCTAATGGCGTATAACCTTTACTTTCAAATGTAGTTAAGGATTGTTCAAACTCTTCCTTGTTATAATCACCCATTGGATATATTTCTTCAATTCCATTACATGATAATTCTTTATCTGACTCAGATTCAGACCCTTTATGGCCATAAACAACTACCGAGATTTCATTTTCCCTGCCAATAACTTCTCCAAGTTGCTTCACAGCATCCTTGGCGATATCCAGCTTTATACGCCCATCTACTGATAAAAGCATGCTGGAACTTGCATCAAGCAATATAATCGCCTTACCTGTATTTGAAGTAGATATCTCATCTTTATCGTCTATACCAGGGTTTGGTAAATACGGTTCTTCAAAATCAGGAACAAAATTCTCCGCTTTTTCAATTGCCTCCTGATAATTTGGCGAACCTAGCAAATAGACAATCCCGCTATAAATTTCATACGGATCCTGTGTATGTCCTATTAAACTATCTAATTCATGCATCATTTCTATAATTTGTTCTGAACTCAACGGATCACTGGTCGTATTTTCTACTTCATTATCAATGGAAATATCTTTAACTAATAGGCCTCCCTGTTGTGCCTTTAATACATCCAAAGTATCGATTAGAGAGACAGTCTGCAAATCACTTACAAACCTTTCATCCAATTCAACTTCTACCATTTCTTCATCACTGGAGGGCTCGTCTTCAGCTGTTCCATCCTCATTCTTCATTTCACTTTGGTCGTTATTTTCATTATCCGGATCCACCGTTATGGATGTAGTTTCCTCACTACTGCAAGCCGCCAAAAATAAGATAAATATAAAAAAAATAATTGCTAACCTTTGATTAAACATTTTCTCCCTCCAATCAAATCCTCCCACAAGTAGAAGATGGAAATAAAATACTTTCTTGTCAATATTACATAACTACTAAAAATGTTGCAACCTAAATCTAAGGACTAAATCCATTACAACAACTAAGGATTAAGCTATTCTCATATAATGTAATATGTTTTTTAATATCTCGAGCCTAAAACATTTAAAACTGCTGATATAAATGAGTGCTATAAATTTTATAGGTTCCAACGAGCAAGTAATCTAACTTCCTATGCTGGAGAATTTATATAATTGAGAGTAAATAAAAGCCTGTATCTATACTTTTATTATAAGATATGGAAACATGCAATATGACTAAGAACGGGTGAAAAGTGAAATAATTGGCAATGTATAATTAAAGCATTTTCCTAACCGTTGAATTGTTCGTGAACATAGTAAAAAATGATTTTATTTTTTAAATTCCATTTGCCAGCTGTAATAACCACTATCCGTATTTTTGACATAGCTTAAAAATGCATTGAACTTTTTACCGTTCTTACTTGTCAATCCCCTCACATAAGCCTTATTACCTTTTAAAATTTGTTTCACCATTGTTTTATTTGGTTTCTTTTTCATCGTTTGCAAATATTTATCATTCTTCCAAATAACAAATTTGCATCCGCTTTTCCAATTGCTGCAGCCAAATCCTTTCTTTCCTTCTATAATTTTACCACCGCATTGCGGGCATTTCCCTAGAACTTCATTGGATGATTGTTTTATAGTAACCTCATTAATAATGACTTCCTTTGAATTTTTTATCGTTTCTACAGACTCTTTTGTAAAATGAAAAATGGTTGTCAAAAATTGTTTTTTGCTAGCTTCTCCTTTCTGAATATCAGAAAGGACTTTTTCCAATCGACCAGTAAACTCCAAATCGAACAACTGCTGGACTGGAAAAGTCTCCACTAATTTACATCCAAGTGTCGTACAGGAAAGATTTTTACCAGTACTTGAAATATAGCCAACATCTTTTAATTTCTTAATCGTTTCTGCTCTCGTTGCTGGGGTACCAATACTAAACCCTGTTAAGATACTGCCAAGCATTTCCTCAATCTCTTCTTCTTCCTTATAACTTTTACCACAAGTTTCCATTACACGAAGAAGCGTTTTCTCTGTATGGGGCTTAGGTGGTTTCGTCACATGTTTGGTCACCTTAGAATCTGTTACTAGAACAGTTTCATTCAATTGGACAGCTGGCAATATTGCATCTTTAGACTGGATATTTTCGACTTTTTTCCAGCCTTCAATCAGCTGTACTCTTCCTTTTGAATGAAATGCGCCCTTTACTTCGCCATCATCCATTTTCATCATTAATTTTGTTTCCTCATACTCCGCGATGGGCATAAACTGCATAATAAACCGATTCCTAATGGCGTTGTAGACAATAGATTCATCCTTTGTTAAACGCTTAGGTTTCAAATATGTAGGAATGATGGCACTATGGCTCTCTACTTTTGCGTTATTAAACACCCGTTTTGATTTCATAAACTTAATTTCATCGTTAAAAGGAAAATCAAGTGCATGTGTTTTTAATACGTTTGCCGTCTTTCCCACTAAACTCTCCTCCAAGGCATTACTCGATGTTCTTGGATAGGTAATTAACTTTTTCTCATAAAGGGATTGAGCAACCTTTAATACTTTATCGGAAGTCCAGCCTTTATATTTATTAGTGATGTATCCCTGCAAATTGGAGAGGTTAAATAAAAATGGTGGAAACTCTTTCTTTTTCTGTACTTGCTTATCGGTAACAATCGCTTGTTTTCCTTGAATGATACGATGTAATTCTTCTAAACGATCCTTTTGCTTAAATTTATCTTCTTTATCTTCCGTATACGTTCCTTCATATGTCTCTTCTCCACTGGTCTGAAAGGTTGCCTGCAATTTAAAATAATCTTCCGGAACAAATTTCTCGATTTCCTTGTCACGGTCATAAATAATTTTTAATGTAGGTAACAGCACACGACCTATATTTAATGCTTTACCCTGCCCTTTCTGATATTTCAGCGTTGCTACAGAAGTTAGATTGATCCCAATCACCCAATCAGCCCACTGTCTGCTGATACCAGCATCCCTTAATGGCTTCATGGTTTGATTCGGCTTGATTTGTTCCAGCCCCTGAATGACTTCAGCTGGTGTCCATTCATTTAATAATAATCGGTACACTGGCTTTGTTTGGCTTCCACCACGATAAATAATGCTGTCACCAATCAACTGGCCTTCACGATCATAATCACATGCAGATATAATAGCATCCACATCTCGTCTTTTTATTAATTGATGAATGATTTTCAGCTGTTTAGCGACACCGCCATCCGTTTGTTTCCGGTTTCTTGGGTTACTCTTCACTTTATATTGGAACTCTTTAGGAATAAATGGGAAGTTTTCCATTTCCCAACGGGCCATTTTACTGTCATAATCTTTGGCATCATACAGTTCAACTAAATGCCCAAATGCCCATGTTATTACATATTCCGTACCCTCAAAATAGCCATCTTTCTTTACTGTATTTTTTAATGCATCGGCAATATTTTTAGCGACAGAGGGTTTTTCAGCAAGAATTAGTTTCATGTTCATCACCTATTCTATTAATTTATATGGAATATATAGGAAGAAGGAAAAGACGCAGGAGGCCTCGGAGTATTTAAGATTTTATTACATTCTACCACAGTATAACAAAAAATTAACAATATAGGATGCAGATAAATATAATAAAACTAGGTTAAGAGACTGGGACATTATTAAAACAAGCAGTTTTAACTAATGCAACAATATGTTAGAAATTCACTATACCTAACTAGTGAAGGAGCATATGGAAACTTCTTCGGGATAAGTGGCCAAAGTGAGACACCAAAGAGCGACTTTTAAGGAACAAAAGCTTTTACTAAACAGCCTTATAAATTGAATCTTCAATCGTGGTATTTTCTTGTCCGCCATTGATTTTCAGATGAACGAATAAAGAGTTTAGTGCTGCCCATTCCCTACTTATAATTTCTTGCAGTAGAGTTCTTGCAACCAGTTAAACACCTGATTAGAAAAACTAACACATTCGCTCGTCCATTTAGTGAGTGTGTTAGTTTTTCTTATACTTATACTTAGGACATTAAAATTTTAGCTACCTCCAATGCCCTTCTTTACCTTAAATGTTATACTTTCCTAACTTGTAAAAAGAAAAAATCCGAACTAATTAGAATCTTAAATGAAGAGTTTTGAATCATAGTTCGAATTTTTCTTTAACTATAACTATTTTATCTCAGTCCACTTACTATTTTGTATCTGGATCTGGTAAATCATCTGACTTTCTTATTGCCCATGGTGGTGTATCAAATATATAAGGGGGTGCGGGCTGAAGCACAGGTTTGGGAGCCAGAGGAACAGGATCTTGTACGTAATTGAACGTTCCACATCCGTCCATACTTGGACCATGCGCCCAGCGTCCTTCTGCACTTTCATTACCCATGGATAAGTTAAACAATGTGTATGAAACTTCCTGCTTTTCCAGCTCTCTAGGGAAAGTGCTTGGTACAACGATGTTTTCTTTCTCTTCCAATTCTCTTAATGCTGCATACCATTGATTCTGATGCATCGTATCCCTCGCTAATAACCAGGAAAGCATATCCTTAACACCACGGTCATTCGTCATTTCGTATAGACGAGCAACTTGCAAACGACCTTGTGATTCTGCATTTAAGTTCGCACGGAAATCCGCTATTAAATTCCCGCTTGCAATAATGTAATTAGCTGTCCAGCGATTACCGTTACTATCTGCAGGCATTGCTCCTAAACCAGAAACAATTTTATGCTGCACATTTTCCCCACCCAATATTGCTGCCACAATGGGATCCTTTGCGGCATCCTCCAGCTCAATATCAGGCGCTCCATCTAATAATCTCGCAATCATAGTTGCTAGCATTTCGATATGTGCCAGTTCCTCTGCACCTGTATCCATTAATAAATCTTTATATTTACCATTTCCACGGACACTCCACCCTTGGAATAAATATTGCATGGCAACAGAGATTTCCCCAAACTGTCCACCAAGGACTTCCTGGAGCCTTCTTGCATAAGTAGGATCGGGACGTTCTGGTTTTGAATGATATTGCAATTCTTTCACATGGTAAAACAAGCTTGCCACTTCCTTTGCAATTTTTTATAACTACCCGCTCACTATATTAGATATTCACCCATCCCCGAAAAGATGAAGGATTTTAGGCAATTAGGTATTTTCATCATTATTTCAAGAAAATTCCGTTTTCCTCTTGCGTCATTACACAGTTTCATGTAAAGTATTAAATTATAATAAAATTAAAAAATAATAATAAATGATTTTCTTATCAAGAGAGACGGAGGGACTGGCCCAATGATGTCTCAGCAACCGGCCATATTGCATGGCACTGGTGCTAATTCCAGTAGGTATCCCAAAAGATAGCTAGCAGATAAGAAGAGTGTTTAGTCATTTTAGGCCCTCTTCTTTGTGAAAAGGGCCTTTTTAACATGAATATTGGAGGAATAAACGGATGTCAAACAAAGGGTTAGAAACTAAATTGGTACAGCTTGGCAATAAAAGTGATGTAAAAACAGGTGCGGTAAATCCACCTATTTATCTGTCTACTGCCTATCAGCATCAAGGGTTAGGATAATCCACAGGATACGATTATACGCGTACGATAAATCCAACCCGTACTATTCTAGAGGAGGGAATTGCGACTTTGGAAGAAGGAGATGCCGGATTTGCCTGTAGTTCAGGAATGGCAGCCATTCAATTAGTCCTTTCCCTGTTTAAATCAGGCGACCACTTTATCGTAGCCGAAGATATTTATGGTGGAACGTATCGATTGCTTGACCAATATGCAAGGAATTACGATATATTAACTTCTTATTCAACCTTTGAAGATACAGAAGAAACGGAAAACCTAATTACATCAAAAACCAAAGCATTATTTATTGAGACACCTACCAATCCGTTAATGCAGGAATTAGATATCAAGCAATATGCAGATTTAGCACAGAGACATAATCTGCTATTAATTGTTGATAATACCTTCTTAACACCCTATCTTCAGCAGCCCATCACTTTAGGAGCAGATATTGTTATACATAGTGCGACTAAATATATTGGAGGACATAATGATGTCTTAGCTGGTTTAGTTGTAGCAAAGGGGGAAGAATTATGTGAGAAGCTCACAACCAATCATAATGCATCTGGTGCTATTCTATCGCCTTTCGATTGTTGGTTGTTATTAGAGGCTTAAAAACTCTGGCTTTAAGAATGAATAAACATGAAGAAAATGCAAAATATATAGCAAACTATTTAGAACAGCATCGTAAAGTTACCAAGGTGCTATTTCCAAACAAAGGTGGTATGCTTTCCTTCTGTTTAAAAGAAAGTAAATGGGTTGATGCATTTCTCAGAAACCTGCAATTAATCGTTTTTGCCGAAAGTTTAGGTGGCGTAGAAAGTTTCATTACCTATCCATCCACCCAAACCCATGCAGATATACCAAAAGAAGAAAGAGAAAAACGAGGGATTAATAATCAATTACTTCGTTTTTCTGTGGGAATAGAACAAGCGGAGGACTTAAAGGCTGATTTGGAACAGACATTAGAAAAATTAAAATAAATTCCATAGTACATTCTGCTTCCATCAACTTAAATTTAGATTAATTCGATGGACGCCTATTTCAGAATAGATAAATTATAATCAGTTGAACGTTGCAAACGTCCTGCTATTTCAATAAATTCTTCATGGGAAATACTTGGGGCATAATCTTTCGGTACCTCTTCATAATCTGGAACTGGTAACCTTTTGGTGAGCTAGAAAACTTCAACCTGGTCACCTGTTTTTGGATGCGTACCTTTCCAATTCTTTAAAATATCTCAATAATCTTCTTTACTAAGGTATATAGCCTAGTATGAACTCTTTCTTATATTTCCGAGCCATATCAAAAACACGGTTATCTAGTTGGGAACTGGAAGCATTTTGGTTATATCTACCCTAGTTGCCACTTCCAACGCCCAAGATAAGCATGTCCACGAACAAGCAAATACCCTATCATTTCCTTTGAGTGCTCTGTCCTTTTATATACACGTATCTTATGGGTACGGGCCCCAATCTCAAGAAAATAATTTATCCAAAAGATCATAAACTAAGTTTCCACTATTACATACCATTGTTCCCTGTACACAGTCTACCATGGGAATCACCTGGTTTAGCACTTTGGACTGTATCAATAAAAAGATAATAAATTGGTTTATCCTTAGAATTGCGAAGTGGTGTGAAATTTGGATTCGCTGCAGGGAATGTACTTCCTTCCATCATAATGATAATCACAACCGCCTCTTCTGTTTAATAAATTTCATACGTTTTTAAATATGGAAAAGGATAGCTGTCTAATTACCTATTTTTTACTAGAACAAAAGACTTATAGGTTAATGCTTATACAAGTTTAGTTTTATTGGCATAGAATACATTAAAACCTATCCTCAAAATAACAGCAATCTACACTTTATTTTCCCAATAGTCTCTTTAGAACACCAAAATTTAGGCATTATTATGTGCGCTAGTCCCTTACTTTTATTTGGTATAAATAATAAACTAATTAAGGAAGGTAGACTTACCCATTTTTGGGTAGATATTTTATTAAGTAAGGAGGAATATCTCAGTTGAGTTCAGTCATCTATATTTCAAAACGGAGAAGGAAGGATAAACACTGCCACTATGACTCCAAAGAAAAACATCACTGTGATTGCAAAAAGACTCACCATTGTGACTCGAAAGAAAAACATCACTGCGATTGTAAAAAGACTCACCATTGTGACTCGAAAGAAAAACATCACTGCGATTGCAAAAAGACTCACCATTGCGACTGCAAAGAAAAAGATCACTGCGATTGCAAAAAAGATCATAAATCAAAGTGCAAGGGCTGTATTTGTCAAATAATTAAGGATTTTATTGGTAAAGAGGTCTTCATTCGAACAGAATCCGGTGATGTAATTGACGGTACCATTCTTGATTTCGATAAAAAAACATGCTGTGTAAAAATTCTCAGTCCAGAAATGCTGTCACCAATGGAACCAGCGGAGAAAACCATCATTAGTTGTAAAGATATCGAGAGTATTACTTTTGTAGTCCGAGAAAAAGTTCACCCCTAAAAGTATTTACTGAATACCACTACCTATGGCTGATTCAACTTTGTTTCAGCCTTTCTTTTTTGTTATCCGTATAAATCTCAGTCGACTATACTATCCACATACACCGAAAATTCATTGGTGTGAATTAATTCTATGCATTTTCTTAGTAACCTATTGTTGGAAGAATCAGAGGTATGGTGATTAGGGGAATCATACCTTATATAAACATAATTCATCCTCGATGTGGAGTATAACGGAATTCCCTTACTCTTACAAAGTTGCTGAAATTGCACGTCCTCCCCTAAGTTAACATGAGGAAACTTGATCTTTTCGAGGATTCCTTTTTTAAACACAAATGTAGATCCCATTAAAAATTCCCTCTCATTCAAGTATCTGTTTTCCAATCTACTATTGTATTTACCTAGGATTTTTTGGTTATGAAAGTAAATATAAATGGAGGATTTTCCGATGACGGGTGAATTGGTTATTGTTAGCTCCTTAAACGCTTCAACTAAATAGTATGGGCCATAATAATCATCATCATCAAATTTTGCAATGTAGTCATATTTGGCTTTTTCTACTGCATAGTTTAAACATTCTCCTAATGTTAGTTTTTCACTTAATTTATAAACTGTAACATTTTCAAGTTCTGAGATTTTTTTTTCATAAATTTTACTATCTATTCCATCCTTATTTATAATAATAATTAATTCTTTTTCCAGATACCTTTGTGATAGATAATTGCCCAGAATATTATCTAAAAATCCTTTCCTATTCGTACATGTGATCACCGTAATCATGACTATCCCCCCTAATAATTATGAAAGAATTCATTTAAAATAACTTGTTTAATCAAAAAACCTATACAAATAAAGCACCTTATCCATAATATAAACCATATGATTTATGAATGGAGGTAGTATATATGGAGTCCAAAAAGACAAAGCATACTAGAGTTGGTGTAGTTGGACTCGGTTTTGTCGGGTTACCACTAGCACTTTTGTTAAACAAAAAAGGTTTCCATGTCACAGGCATTGATATAAATGATAAAAAAATCAATTCTCTAGTGAAAGGAACTAGTTATATAGATGATATACCTAATGAGAGCATTAAGAATGCACTAGACTCCGGAAAATTTACTGTTACCAAAAACTATGAAAGTGTTCAGTCATTGGATGCCATCATTATCTGTGTCCCAACACCATTAACCAAATACAAAACACCTGATTTAAGTTATATACAAGATGTAGCCTATAACCTGTACCCTCGTCTCACGAAGGGACAATTAGTGATACTAGAAAGTTCTACATTTCCAGGAACAACAAAGGAAATCCTAAAACCTATTCTTGAAAAGAGTAACCTCCGTGTTGGGGTTGATATTTTCCTTTGTTACTCTCCCGAACGTATTGACCCAGGCAATAAAGATACGGAGGTTGAAGCTGTACCAAAAGTTATAAGTGGTGTAACAAAAGCCTGCAGCTCTAAAATTGAAGAGCTGTATTCACAAATTTTTAATCATACTGTATCGGTATCC
This sequence comes from Oceanobacillus salinisoli, assembly GCF_009733865.1. Lineage (GTDB taxonomy): Bacteria > Bacillota > Bacilli > Bacillales > Amphibacillaceae > Oceanobacillus > Oceanobacillus salinisoli. The sequence goes on from NZ_WOFB01000015.1 coordinate 155,941, forward strand.
TCTACTGAGGTTGCTGAGTTTAGTAAACTACTAGAAAACAGTTTTCGATATGTTAATATCTCTTTTATAAATGAAATGGCTTTATTGAGTGATGGATTAAACATCGATTTATGGGAAGTAATTGATGCGGCTAGTACTAAACCATATGGGTTCACGCCATTTTATCCAGGCCCGGGTATCGGTGGGCATTGTATTCCTGTTGACCCTATTTATTTATCATGGAAAGCAAAGCAAGCAGGAATCCAAACAAATTTTATAGATTTATCGGATCGTATAAACACACAACTAACAGAGTACCTCACCTCTCAATTGATAAAGAACTTATCCGTCCAAAATCTGCAAAATAAAAACATCCTACTATATGGTCTTGCCTATAAAAAAGATATATCGGATTATCGAGAATCTCCTTCGATTTCTATAATGAAAGAACTACTTGAGATGGGAGCAAATGTAAGTTTCCACGATCCCTTTGTTTCGAAAATAGATATAAATGGTCAGGAATTTCAAAGTGTTGAACTAACCAAAGATACATTACAGCAAAATGATTGTATCGTGATACTAACTGATCATTCAGAAATACCTCTTGATTTAATTATAGAAAATTCATCGCTCATTTATGACACTCGTAATATTACAAAAAACTATAAAGAAAAAAGAAATATTATCCGATTTGGAAGTGGTTCTTTATGAAAATTCTAATAACGGGGGCAGCGGGGTTCATTGGTTCACACCTTGTCGCACAACTTCTTGCGAAGGGACATACAATCATATCATTAGATAATTTATCAACCGGTGAAAAAGCATATCTAGAGCCTTCTCTCTCACATGTAAACCATACGTTTGTATATGGATCCGTTTTAGATCGCAGTTTACTAATTGACTTAATGGATTCATGTGATGCTGTTATTCATCTTGCAGCTGTTTTAGGTGTTAAAAACCTCGTGAATAATCCATTAAAGGTAATTGAAGGAAACATTGACGGTACAAAAAATATCCTTGAAATTGCTTATGCTAAAAGGATTAAAGTAGTATTTGCATCCACTTCTGAAGTCTATGGGAAGAATGAGAAAATTCCATATACGGAAGACTCGGATCGGATATTAGGACCAGCTTCCAAAAACCGCTGGTGCTATGCCACGGCAAAGGCTTTAGATGAGCATCTGTGTTTTGCCTATGCGGAAAAAGGACTTCCTGTTACGATTATCCGCTATTTTAACGCATACGGTCCTCGAGCACAAACATCCGATTATGGAATGGTCATTCCGAAGTTTATCAAGCAAGCACTCAAAAGTCAGCCAATTACTGTATATGGAGACGGTACACAGACAAGATCATTTACCTATATTGATGACACGGTTCAAGGAACGATCCTATGTTTAGACAATAGATGGAATGGAGAAGTATTTAATATAGGACGACCGGAAGAAATCTCTATCAATGAACTTGCAGCAAAAATCAAGCAGATATGTCAATCTCATTCAGATATAGTCCATATACCTTATGAAGAGGTTTATGGAGATAAATATGAGGATACGAAACAAAGGGTTCCAGACATAACAAAATCTGAACAACTCCTCCAATTTAATCCATCGACTTCTATTGATAATGGTTTAAAGTGGACCATTGAATGGTACAAAAAAACAATCGATGGTAGGGAACAGTAATGAAAATACTGATAACTGGTGGAGCAGGTTTTATTGGATCCCATATAGTCGATGAATTATTACAAGAGAAAACGTATGAACTTGTTGTGGTAGATAATTTATTAACTGGAAATAAAAAGAATATCCCACCTAATGTAACGTTTTATCCAATAGATATTACAAACCAACAGGAAGTGGAAAGGGTTTTCGAAATAGAGATGCCAGATTACGTTATTCACCAGGCGGGACAGGTTGATGTAGCAACCTCTATTCAGAATCCTTTACATGATGCCAGCATTAATATCCTTGGAACCATTTCATTACTGAGTAACAGCCAAAAATATTCTGTAAAAAAATTTATTTACGCATCATCCTGTGCGGTATATGGAGAAACGAAAAATTCTAATATTTTAGAGAATACGAAGACATTTCCACTTTCTTTCTACGGTATATCCAAGTACACACCCGAACAATATATTGCATTATACAACAAAATCTATGGGCTCCCCTACACGATTTTGCGTTATGCAAATGTATACGGCCCTAGACAAAGGATTAAAGCAGAAGGTGGCGTCGTAGCTATATTTATTCATCATTTATTAAATGAAAAAAGTCCGCAAATTTTTGGTGATGGAATGCAGACAAGAGATTTTGTATATGTAAAAGATGTGGCTAAGGCTAATCATCTCGCCTTATTTAAAGGGGATAATCATGTTATCAATATTGGGTCGAACAACCAAACAACCATTAACGACCTTTACTCCCTGATTAAGGATTATACTTCCTCTTCTGTATCTCCAATATATAAAGCAAAAAGAGACGGGGATATAAGAAACAGCCAATTAGACAATACAAGGGCCAAACAGATATTAGGATGGAAACCAGCATACACGCTTGAAGAAGGTTTAAGGGAAACGATAAAGTATTATAAAAGTCAAAAAGCAGGGTGACCTGCTTTTTTTATTTTTATATTCACTTTTTAAACCTGCTAACTGTCTGTTCCAACAATGGGCTCAAAATCATCTGTAAAAGCTATTAATTTGCTCCCCTTAAAAAACTCCTCTTCCTCCTTTTTCCATGTATGGTATTTTGGATCTCTGCGAACAATAACAAAGTTTTCTTTATTGGTTGAATATATTTTAATGCCTTGTTTCTTGCATTCTTGTAAAAAATACCAGTCAATCGCTCTGTTTAAATTCATAAATTTTATTTTTTTAAATAGTTCTTTTCTATATACCAATGACGCACCTGCTACCCAGCCGGTATATCGATTCTCTGCATATTGCTTAAATAAGAGCAATGCTTTTTTATTTTGAAGATATAAATAATAACAGGCTTTTCCAACAACTGATACATCTGGGTGTTTGCGAAATTCTTCTACTACATGGCCAAGGTAGTAAGGTCCATAATAATCATCATCATCAAACTTTGCAATATACTCTCCCCGTGCTTTTTCTGTTGCAAAATTTAAACAGTCCCCCAGCGATACTTGCTCAGGCAACTGAAAGATCTTTATATTTTTACAATCTTTTGCTTTTGTTCTCCAATGTTGAATATCTATTTCATCCTTATTCAGGATGATGATGAGTTCCTTCTGCCCTATCTTTTGCCTGTCATAGTTTTGAAAAACGCTTTTCATAAATTCATCTCTCATCGTTACTGTAATGACGGAAATCATTTTACGGTGTCCTCCTTTTACGGTGTAACAAGTTTCTCAAATACAGTAACGAGATTGTTGTAATTTCCTAATTGTTCCATTTCGTTGATTTCTCTTTGGGTTTTTTTACTAATTTCAATACCGGTTGCATTTAATATGCCCTTGTGTTTTAAATCTAATTTCAATAGTAGAGCAACCGTTTGTAATAATGAATGAAAATCGTCTTTAAATGAGGAAAACTGATTTGGATATGCTTGTTCAAGTAATTTATACTCCTTCAGAGTTTCATGCATAGTTAATAAATCTATAATTTTTGCCATTTCTAAACCTAGTATTAATACATCAATTTCAGGGTGTAGTTGGGTAAATAAAAAATAGTTATTGGTTGCCTCATGCCATTTATTAAAAGAAATCGGATGCTCCTGATGGTAGCTAGTTATGTTATCACTAGCACGGAATATTCCACCACTCTTATATAATCGGTACCCTAATTCCCAATCTTCATAACCGTAACCCACGAATTGCTCATCAAACAGCCCAGCTTTATCTAACAGGTCTTTCCTTAATGAAACATTGCCGGTTAAGAAAGCCATCCATGGAAATTGAAAGCCTTCTAAACCATTACCAAAATGTTTAACTATTTCATCCGCGAAAAAACTCTTTTTAATTACAAGATTTTTGTATGCCTGCTGTTGAATATCTTTTCTCGTGATTAGTTTGAATGGTGCATCATCTTCCTTATGGGATTTATATATATTAAGCCTCTTGGAAAAGCGCTTCATTCTTTTCGTAAGGTTTTGAATATCTCTCATCTGTTTTCGGTTAAATTCTGGAAATATAAAGGAGTAGACCGCTTTATAATACATAGCGCCAGTAATTATAAGGTTTTCTTCTTCTTGATGGTGTAGCCAATGATTTTCTACCAGTTTAGAGTCTGCAAGCATTTCAGCGTCCAAAAATATAATAAGCTCTCCTTGTGCTGCTAGGATACCTGCATTTCTTGCCTTGGCTCTTCCTTGATTTTCTTCTTTTCTTATATACTTAAAATGGAAGGAGAAATTATTATTTTCAGGAATGGTAGGAGTATCATCTGTTGATGCATCATCGATTAGGATAACTTCCATTTTGGATGAATCAAAGGTTTGGTTTTCAAGGGAATAAAGTGTCATCAAATTAACAGGGTATTTATTATAGGAAGGGATGATTAAACTAACCTTGATTTTATTTTCGTCTTCCTTCATCACATGGTTAGACAATTTTTTTACCTCCAAACAATTATTTTAACGTTCTTTTTTTTCCGTTAATTCATTAACAAAAATGTATCTTCTACTTACTTATTAATGTATGTAGTCATACTGTAGCTTGTAAGGGCGTGTATCCTATATAGCTTATTTTCTACATACTACTTTCACTTTTTTAACCCTGAATTATTTCATAGAAAATCTTTAATAACCAAAAAATCGTATATGACAAAAAATTCAGTGAATTTGGTTGTATATTAAATAATTAAAAAAAGAATCCGTTCTTTTAACCATATCGAAATCGACAGCTTTTATATGTTTGGAAAACAAAATAATCTTGGACTTGATATCAAAGTAGCTCTTGATTTGGAAAGTATGAATAAATCAGGTTTAACTATAGTTTTTTTCATCAATCTCCCCTATTTACATGTCTAGCCTATAACTATTCCTATTTCATTCCATACAATAAAGTGAACCTTCAATCAATAAAGTGGTTCTTGATCCTTCACTGATTGTTAGTTGAACAACGGGCTTTTATTGGCTGCGCGTTCCCTACTTACCATTCTTAGATTCTTCTCTAGTACCTAAGATGAGGGTTTACAGCGAGTTAACCTGTGAATGTAAGATATTTTTAGGCATAGGAAAGGAGTTAGTGGATGATTTCAGTGTACCATTATAGACCACTTCATCGAAGACGTATTTCATAATTTTGAAAGCCAGATGATTGAGGATGAGAAGGAATTAATCATTATATTAAATAAAGACGATATGGATTTGGCCATGTGGAAAAAACGAGCATCCTACTATCCTAATGTTTCTGTTTTTCAGCTTCCAGAAGAAACTTCTCCTGGATTATGTCAAAATTTTGCCGTTCACAAAGCGAAATATCATATCATTGCCAAATTTGATGATGATGATTTTTATTCCCCATATTATCTCAAAGAACAACTCCATGCTTTTTATAACACAGGCGCCGATATTGTAGGTAAAAGGGACTGTTTTTACTATTTAGAAGGCGAAAATAAATTAGTTGAAACTACCTTTAGCCAAGAAAATCTGTTTGTTGAGAGAGTAACTGATTCCAGCCTTATGTTTCGCAAAGAAATTTTTCAAACACTGCAATTTCCGGATTTAAATAGAAGTTATGATAACAAATTTCAACAGATCTGCTTAAAAAATGGTTTTATAATTTACTCCACCAGTAAATATATTACACCGTTGTTAGGAGACCCAACAAGAAGACACATACTTGGGGTATCCCCGAAAAGACATAAAGCGTATATTTTCTGTCGTAGGAAAATAGATAATTATAAGATTATGTTACAAGATTAGTATAATGATGAGCTAATAAGCTTCTTGGGACCTTTTCCCATTTACCCGAATAACTTGAAATATGAATAAGGAGGATACTATGGTTTCCATTGTGACTTGTACGATTAGAGATCATCTAATAGACAACGTTTTCAGAAACTTTAAACAGCAACTTATTAAGGAAAAAGAACTCATTATTGTTCTGAATAAAGACGAAATGGACCTTAAAAAGTGGAAAGAGCGTGGGAAAAAGTTTAAGAATGTCCATGTTTTTAAACTGCCAGAAACCGTAACATCAGGAGAGGCTCATAATTTTGGAGCCCATAAAGCCAAATATGATATTGTTGCAAAGTTTGATGACGATGACTATTATTCACCCTATTATTTAAAAGGGCAAATTGACATTTTGCAAAAAAAGGATACTGACATTATTGGAAAAAGAGATTGCTATTATTATTTAGAAAGGGAAAAAAAATTAATTAAAACTCCATTCAAGATGGAAAATCAGTATGTAGATCGTGTCATGGGTTCAAGTCTAATCTTTAAAAAACAAATATTAAATACTATTGAATTTCCTAAATTAAATAAAGACATTGATTCTATTTTCCAGAAAGAGTGCAGAAAACATGGGTATAAAATTTACTCTACTGATCGGGAAAATTATGTTTGTGTGAGAAGAGCAAATAAAAATAGTCACACGTGGAAAATTAAAGATTCCCAGTTAAAAAATTTCTGTATCTTGGTTGGTAAAATGGATGATTATACCTCTTATGTAACAAAACCAGTTTAATACTTTATAGGAGGATGGTTATGATTTCTGTTATTACAAGCACGATGAGGGAGCATTTAATAGATGCTGTTTTTGATAATTTCACAAGTCAAAAATGGGAGGAAAAAGAGCTCATCATCATATTAAATAAGGACAATATGGATATTAAACTTTGGAAGAGGCGTGCTAAAGAATTTGAGAAAATATCCGTCTATCAATTACCCGAGGATGTAACAGTCGGTGAATGCCAAAACTTTGGAGTCAATAAAGCAAAGTACCCTATCATTGCAAAATTTGATGATGATGATTATTATTCACCATACTACTTGAAAGGACAAGTGAAAGCTTTAAAAAACAAGGGAGCCCATATCGTAGGTAAGCGAGATTGTTTTTATTATTTAGAAGCGAAAAACGCTTTGGTAAAAACAACTTTTAATAAACAAAATCAATTTGTAAATAAAGTTACCGATTCAAGCCTCATGTTTCGGAAAGAAATATTTGATCATGTGCAGTTTCCTAAACATAATAAGTCCTTTGATAGATTTTTTCAAGAGCAATGTTATAAAAAAGGGTTTAAGATTTATTCAACGGATCGATATAATTATACGGTGGTTAGAAGAGCAGATAAACACACACACACGTGGCAGATTCCCGATGAAAAACTAAAACGATTCAGCACAAATGTAAAAATATTGAATGACTATAAGTCCTATGTAACAAAACCTCTATAACGTAAAAAGGTGTTTGCCTTTCATAAGCAAACACCTTTTTACTATTTATAATGTCCCGTTTCACTTTCTAACGTGTTTCTAAAAACGGTTTCTTTTTCCTTTACTAATTCTTCAAAATTCTCCTGACTTTCATATCCTTCTTCCGTCCATGAGTATGGATGAATTAGAAGCTGTATCTTTGCATATTGTTTAAAAAGTTCTTTTGACGGATAGCCATAACTCCATCGATGTTTGGAATCGGCAATATATTTTATGCTTACATGCTCTATTTCCTGATCGTTTTCCTTAAAATCAAAGTATTTTTTATCATACGTATTAATATATTTATCCAGTGACAATCCCTTACGTAACACTTCCTTAGGTGGTCGGTGATAAGAGAATCGATCGATAGGAATATGAAGAAACTTCTCCATTGACTTTATATCAGATTTTATATACTTTTTTAATTCACTTAAATCTTTTAACATTCCTAAATGTACATGCAATCCTATCTTGTGCCCTAACTGATAAATTTCTTTAATCATTTTTATATTTTCTCTGGAAAATGTATTATAGGCATTGTTTCTAATTTGAAACATATAGCTAGTATAGATATCTTTTCTTGCTTCCAGTTCTGCCATTCTATATGCTCTTTCTACCGAAAATTCAACATCATGTCGAATGACAGCAAAACGATCTGTATGATCACCTACTTCACTATAGTCCATTATTGGATAATAATCTTGCAAAAGATCAAGAATATGACTGTACTCTTTATATGAAAATGAATTCATATTGACTCCCTCTCTATGCTGTTTTTCCTTAGGTGTGCTTTAACAATAAGAGACTTTCCTTCCTTCAGTGGAATAACTCTCCCTTTCTTATTTCCCTATCAAAAGTGTATCTTTTTATTAAAATGGATCCATCAATGGTTTTAACCACAGCTTCTTTACCAAATGTATCGATTACTTCCCCTACTGAAAAGTCGAAAGTATCAATGAATTGATCAAAAGGATATGCCTCCCATATCAATAATTTTTTTTGATCGGCACTTAATAGAAATGCTCCAGGAAATGGATGGGTAACCCCTCTAATTAGGTTATATATTTCGCTGGTTGAAGCAGTTAAATCAATTTTTCCATCATCAGGTGTTCTTTTCGGGTAAAATGTATGATGATTCTTGCTTTGTGGAAATAATGGAATCGTATCGTTTTGGTAGCATTCAATTAATTTCGTGAGTTGCTTTTTACCAACAAGAAGCACTTTATATTGCAGTGTTTGAATCGTGTCAAATTCATTTATTTCAAACATCTCAGTTGAAAAGATTTTTCCATCATCCGGCTTCGGATTATATTGAAAGCAATGATTGATAAATCGTGTATGCCCTTTAATTAACGACCAGTTAAGCGGGGAACGTCCCTTTCCAAATGGTAAATGTCCGGCACTCCCATGAAATCCAAATACACCTGATTTAAATTGAGATAGAACCTCGGCAGGAATAATTCTCTGCCATCCAACAGATATCCCTAAATCAAAGGAATTGTTTGTAAAAAAATCCACATCCTTTTTGTCCTTTAATGAATAAGAAGAAACAATATAGACGGGAATACCAAATTTTTCAGCACATGTTTGCAGGTCTGTATACCCGGAAATAGCTGAATTTTTGTCATCTGCGACGGTTACAATTAAATCAATGGGACGTACCTGTTTATGGATATATTCAAGCATATATTTTGTCGTTTCTTTGTTCCCAAACATCACAATTGGATAATGCATTTATCATTACTCCTAATCTTTTATTCTTCTAGCTTTTCTTCACATCCTATGATGAAAATTGTCTTATAGTTCTATGTCAATAAACCATCTTTTTCACATTTCTATCCCATTAAAAAAAGACTCTGAACTATAGAGTCTTTTCATATTCACCAACAATAATTTCGATAATCTCATCCTCTACCTGTTTTCCCTCTTCCTCATCCAATAAATGATTAACCATAATGGAAAAAATCAGTCGTTTCCCCTGTTTTGTTGTTAAATACCCGGACAGTGTACTAACCCCTTCAATCGTACCGGTTTTTGCCTTTACATCATACCCTTTTAAGCGGTCGTTCAAGGTTCCTCCTACCATTTGTTCCCCTTCTCCAGCAATTGGCAAGGAGTTTAAAAAAACTGGAAACCATGCTTCGTTTTGAACTTCATATAAAAGCTTCGTTATTTCATTTGGAGGGATGGCGTCGCTATGGGAAATACCAGAGCCATCCTTTAATACAAGTGTGTCCACACACAGTCCAAACCTTTGAATTTGTTTCTTCACTACATCAAGTCCCTTTTCCCAGCTTCCCTCTTCATACATCACTTTTCCCATCTCTTTAACAAGAATTTCTGCATGCCCATTATTGCTTTGTTTCATAAAAGGTACCAGCAGGTCTGATAATGGCATCGAATTTCTACTCAAAAGTGAATGTAAATTTTCTGGAGCACACCCTAACCTAATGTCCCCTCGCCAAGTAATTCCAGCCTTTTCCAGCCCATTTTGGAAAAGCTTCATTGCATAGTTCGAAGCATCCCAAACTGCCATAACTTCTTTTTGTTTTTCAGAGTCGGCGGTAATTTTACCAGAAATAGATATTTGATTGGTGGCGTGTTCTCGTTCCACCATCAATTCTTCCTCCACTTGCTTATTAACAGTTATTGCTTGATTTTCAATCGTAACATAATTGATATCAGGAAAAACCTTTATCTCTGGTTTATCTCCAGCATGTTCTCCAGGGGTTATCTCAAGTATAATCGCTCCTGTATCATAGTCCTCATTTGGCGAAGCGGTTAATGCAGATACTTGGGAGCCATAATAATATTGTTCATCTGTCCAAACTAAATCAGGAGATAGGCGCATATCGTCATACCAAGTATCATCACCAATGATATCTCCTTTTATTGTCTCAATCCCTTGATTTTTTAATTCCAAAGCAAATCCATCAAAAACCTCTGGCAGAAGAGTTGGATCTCCCTTGCCAACGAGATAAAGGTTTCCATCAAGTACATTTCCACGTATCTCACCATCTGTTTTTAACTCGGTTAGAAAAGTGTAATCCTCTCCTAATACTGATAATGCTGCAGCACCTGTTAGCAATTTCATATTAGATGCTGGATGCATACGAATATCCGCTTGATGTTCAAATAGCAAATCACCTGTCTGTGGTGAACGTATACTTATTCCGATTAATGCTCCCTTCAATTTTGGGTCTTTATGTATGTACTCCAGTATCTTTTCTTTCATTTCTTTTCTCCCCTCTGAATATGTTTTGCTTACTAATTCGACAAGGGCTGAAACCATTCCTTTTTTCACATGATAAAAAGCAGTTACTTCGTTAGAACTTGAACAACAAGTAACTGCTTTTAGGTTATCTCCACTTTATGGAAACCTGTAGTCGGCAGCATTCCACTTCATTGAGATGTGACTTAAATTCTAATCTAATATTATCTGGATTAAAACTAACATCTACCTCAGAAGAAATGCCCGTTGATTGAATTAAACGTTTAACTTCTTCTTGATTTGACTCTTGTGCAGCACTCATGATTGCCTCATCAAACTCTTTTGAATCTGCTAGCCGATCCAATACGACGCTTGCATCATTCATTAACTTTCGCATTTCATTTGCCGACTGATGAAACAATTCAGGGTCAACGGGTGGATACTGACGAACTGGCACAAAAGGAATACAACTAGCTGGGCAGTAAATTGGATAGTAATAGTACATATCAATTCCCCTTCCATTTAGGTGCACACTTTATCCTATGCAAAGATGCCTAGGATGGATAGAGAATTTCCCGTCTTTCCCAATCATTTAATTAATGCCATTTTACAGAATCATGTAAGTATATTATGATATTTCTATCTATACACTAGCATGCATCAAAGGAGTGATTCACAAATGACATACATAATAAAAGAAATTGCAGAAAAACTTTATCATGCTAATGAAACAAAAACTCCCATTGAATTCATTCGAAATCATTATTCTTTAGATGAAAAAACGGCTTATGAGGTGCAGGATGAACTTATCCAAAAAAAGATTACGAAGCATAACGAAGAAATTGCTGGGTATAAAATTAGTATGACAAGTGCCGAAACACAGGCAATTGCTAATACCCACGAACCAGCCTATGGTACATTACTCACCTCCAATCTAATAAAAAGCAAAGGAAGCATTTCTCTTTCGAATTTATTTAGACCATTAGTGGAACCAGAGTTACTGTTTTTCCTAACAGATGATGTATCACCCGATGCAACAGAAGAAGAAATCCTGAATAAAAGTAAAATTGCAGCTGGACTTGAAATTCCTGATTCGAGGTACATCGATTGGTTTCCAAATTTTTCTTTAGCGGATCTCCTTTGCGATAATACTGCAACAGGACTTGTAATTGTCTCTGAGCCGACTGATTCTCCTTCATTTGAAGAGTTAGCAAATATTAACATGGAACTTTTCCATAATGGAGAAAAAATTAGTGAGGGGAATTCATCAGCGGTATTAGGTAATCCCGTTTCTTCTGTTTCGTGGTTAGTGAAAAAACTTGCCAGCCACCATAAAGTACTGAAAAAGGGGATGGTGATTTCATCAGGCACCTTTATCTCACCTTTACCTCTACTAGCAGGTAAATATGAAGCAACCTATTCCTCGGTTGGAAAAGTAGAAGTCTCTTTCTTACCATAAATCTAACTATGAGACGCTCTAAAAGAAGCACCCTTTTTTTCACACCTTTAGATTCAAGCCCTTCCTTAGATCTTCCTTTTCCATATATTATAAGTAAATGGAAAAGGGAGGTGAAACAATGGATTACAGCGGATACGGAAGTAACTTTGCGTTGATTGTTGTTCTCTTTATCCTATTGATTATCGTAGGAAGCGCTTATGTTGGCGGAGGTTACTAAGCGCTTTATTTACCTGTCATCAACTACTTCTCCTTTGTTGGTGTCAGTGTAAAAAATACGACATTCGCTATGGCTTAGTGAATGTCGTATTTTTATGCTTACCTGATAAATGGTTGAGATTATAGATTATCTCTTACTGTTTATTGTTGAGGTGCGGATGGTGTAGAAATACTTGACAGGGCTTGTTCCGCCTCATTAGCATATTGATTTTGAACCGCTAAATCTCCTAATGCTACCATTCCGACTAACTGCCCATTTTCTACTACAGGTAAACGACGGATTTGCTGCTGTGCCATTAACTGTGCAGCCTGATGTACATCCATTTCAGGTGTTCCTTCTACCATTTGCTGTGCTGTCATCACCTGGGAAATTGGTGTTTGCGCATTTTGCCCTTGTGCAGTTGTACGCAGTGTTATATCACGGTCTGTTACAATACCAACCATTTGTCCACTGTTGTTAACCACTGGAACAGCACCAATATTATATTGACTCATAATTGCAGCCGCTTCCTGTACTGATTGGGTTTCATTCACTGTCATTACATTCTGTGTCATGATATCTCTTAAATACTGTGCCATAAATCTTACCTCCTATCTATATTCATTTATTATTTTGTTTTATTTCTTCATTGTTATACCATCATAATTAGAAAACTCTCATTCGCTTTAATCGAATGATTCGTTTTTCTTATACTTAAGACGATATTTTTATCTATGTCCAACCCACTTCTTAGCTAAAATTTATACTTCTAACAAGCACTAGTTAATACGGCAAAAATTTCCATTGATATTTTTTTCTGACCCGCTTATAATAGGAACAAACGTTCTATTTATTGGTGGTGAACTAGCATGGATTATTCCTCTTATCCCCGAAATGACGTCCTATGTATTGATATGCGCTCTTTCTACGCAAGCGTGGAAGCTGTTAAATTAGGACTGGATCCGATGACAGCATTACTAGCGGTTGTCGGAGATCCAAATCGCTCGGGCAGCATTGTATTAGCAGCTTCTCCAACTTTGAAGAAAGAGCATGGTATTAGCAATGTCAGCCGTTTTTTTGAACTGCCAAAAGACCCGGACATTCATATCGTCCCTGCTCATATGGCAGATTATATTCAAGTGTCCGTAGAAATTACAAAACTGATTAATCAATATGTCCCAAAGGAGGCCATTCATCAGTATTCAGTAGATGAAGTTTGGGTCACGGTGAATGGATTAAAAAAACTGTTTGGTGACCGTTGGGCTGTAGCGAAAAAAATCAAACAGGATATATTCGACCACTTCGGCATTACCGCCTCGGTTGGAATCGGTGACAACAAATTTCTGGCAAAAGTCGTTATGGATCTTCATGGAAAAAAAGTTGGAATTGCCGAATGCAAATATGAAGACGTAGAAGAAAAACTTTGGCCATTTCCAGTGGAAGACATATGGGGTATTGGCAGTAGAATGAAGCGAAATCTCAACCGAATGGGCATTATCACCCTTGGACAGCTTGCCAATTATAACTTAGATCATCTAAAAAAACGCTTTGGAATCATGGGTGAACAATTATATTGGCATGCTTGGGGAATTGATCTAAGTCCTGTATACGGAAACTTTACTAAAACAGAACAAAAAGGTTTTGGCCACGGGATTGCCTTATTGCGTGATTATTCAAAGGAAGAGGTTTCTACATGTATTCTTGACCTATGTGAGGAAGTATGTCGAAGAGCCCGAACAGCAGACAAAGTCGGAAAAACCATCCATCTTGGAATAGCCTATTCGAAGAAAACTGGTGGTGGCTTTTCCCGATCAAGGTCCATCGAACTTCCCACCAATGTAACAATGGATGTCTATCATCTCTGTATGCAGTTGTTTCATCAATTTTATGATGGAGTTAGTAATGTTCGACATGTCTATGTAACATTGGATAACCTCTTTGATAAAGGGGAAACACAACTGGACCTTTTCGAGGACCGTACGAAAAAAACAGATATTGGGTATGTCATGGATGCGATTCGTGACAAATACGGTTCCACTGCTATCCTTCGCGCTTCCAGTTATACGGACGCCGGAGTAACGATTGATCGGAGTAAAAAAATCGGCGGCCATTTTGCATAAAAACCGTTGATTTCCTAAAAAACATGCGAATTCTCATTATTTATCATTTTTTATTCTAAATTACCCCATACTATGTTCAACTAATTGTGTTAGCAAAAACAATTGTGTAAGATAGATGTTGAGCTTTTTTATAAATTGGCAGCAAGAACGATTAGGGTAAAATGATGAAAGTACGAAGGAAAGCGTGTTTATTATGGGGTTTATCATTATAGAAGTATGTGATTACAATTTACTTTCTGCAGAAGAACTGGAAGAAGTTTTTAACCGTCCTGAAGTTGCTGTGATGAGCTATGAATGTATGAATTACTGCGGAATGTGCGCGATGCGGCCATATGCAATGGTAAATGGAAATCGTATTTTTGGTAAGACAAGGGAAGAATGTATTGAAAAAATAAAAAAAGCCGTTGAAAAGGAACTCGAGGACATTGAATTCTAATAACCAGTTCCTTTTTTCTCTATACCGTTTGTCAGCAACGCAGTATAAAAATGGACTACAAAAATGCAATCGCAATTTGTAGTCCATTTTATTGATTTGAACAATCTCCTTATGATGTAGACGATTCCCCATATATTAGATATACTTCATATTATAAATACAAAATTTTATAAATAATAAGAAATATGATTGGGGAGATTTCATGGATACCATTGTAAAAAATGTAATTGCAGAATTAAGAGAATTCCTGGAAAACGACCAAATCAGCACGAACCCTACGATTTTAGAACAACACAGCAAAGACGAATCCTACCATACACCAAGCCTTCCAGATGTTGTCGTTTTTCCAAAAAATAGCCAGGAAGTAAGTCAAATTGTAAAAACCGCAAACAAGCACAATATGCACATTACCCCTTTTGGCTTAGGGTCTTGTTTGGAAGGACATGTTATTCCTTACAGACATGGTATTACAATTGACTTTTCATTAATGAATAGCGTATTGGAAATTAAGGAAAAGGATTTCATTGTTAAAGTACAGCCTGGTGTTACCCGTAAACAATTAAATAATGAACTAAAGAAGTATGGTTTATTTTTCCCTGTTGATCCCGGGGCAGATGCTACAATTGGTGGTATGACGGCGACTAATGCAAGTGGTACCATGTCAGTAAAATATGGAATAATGCGTGATAATGTACGTGATCTGGAAGTTGTTCTTTTTGATGGTACCATTATCCATACAGGTAATCTGGCTGCCAAGTCCTCTTCCGGATTACATTTAAACGGTATTTTTGTTGGATCAGAAGGAACCCTAGGCTGCTTTACAGAAATCACATTAAAAGTTTATGGGATACCAGAACATATTACGGCAGCACGTGCATCATTTCAAACGATTGACGATGCGGTGGAATCTGTTGTTGCCATACGTCAGGCTGGCATACCGGTTGCACGAATGGAACTTGTCGATGAACCGTCCATGGTACAAGTCAACCAGCATGCGGATACGAATTATCAGGAAGTACCTACATTGTTTCTTGAGTTCCACGGAAATGAAGCTGGATTAAAACAAGACGTAGCATTCACAAAAGAAATTGTAAAGGATTATAATTGTCTGGATATACAATTTGAAACCGACAATGCAGCACGAAATAAATTATGGGATGCCAGGCACCACTTAGCCTATGCCTATATCCATGCATATCCAGGCAGAAAATTAATGGTAACCGATGTATGCCTTCCTATATCAGAATTGGCAGGAGCCATTCACCATGCAAGAGAAGCATTAGAAGACTTACAACTGCCAGGCGGAATCGTTGGACATGTTGGAGATGGAAATTATCATGCCTTAATCATGATTAATACTGATAACACGAATGAAATTCAAAAAGCAGAAGAATTTAATAGTCACATTGTCAATTATGCATTATCACGTGGAGGAACATGCACAGGAGAACATGGTGTCGGAATTGGCAAGGCAAAGTATCAAAAACGGGAACACGGAAATGCCCTTATCGTGATGGAGAAAATCAAACAAATCCTAGATCCAAATGGGTTGTTTAATCCGGGGAAGATATTATAAATTAAGATTGAAAAGAGGGTGCTGTTATTTTATCGGCATCCTCTTTCGTTTCTTATTACTAGGGATGTTTTCTAAAAAGTTTGGTTCCTACCAAGAAAATTGTTGCTGAAAAAGATTGGCAAAGATTAAAATAGGAATCCAGAACTCGGCATTCGCCTCGTCCCTTTAGCGAATGTCGAAGTTTTTTCTAATACTTGGTACGTTACAATTTTTACTAAGTTGATCTACCTCTTGCTAAAAATTTATGCTATCCTAACGTAGACCAAAAGCACAAGCACCCGTTTAGAGACGTACGGACTACGCCTGGCCATGCCAGGTGGTTCGGTGTTGCCGCGCAAAGCGGCGGTTTTAACCGAACAGTCCCCGTAGGAGATTAGATGATCTTGATTTTTACGAATGTAAAAATCTTAGTGAATCTTATGCTTGAAGAGCGAAAAGGAAACATGCCCCTTCATAGGGGTATGCCGACGCCTGAGCGCTAGCCCGCTTTTAGTCGGCCTTCCTAAAAACCTGAGTCGATGTTGACTTTCACCGCAAGGGTATAAGTGCGACTAAGCCTCTGGTTTCACCAATCGGC
>NZ_WOFB01000016.1 GCF_009733865.1 Oceanobacillus salinisoli
TTTTTTTGGATAGATACGGAACTTATATGCTTTGTTTACAATCATTATTTTCACCTCCCAGAAAGGAACGTTTGTTCTCATTATACTATACTAGAGATAATATTGGGAGATGAAAAATGGCGTTCAGTCGGACAATTGAGATAACTAAAACTATCCCTTGTCCGAAGGCGATTCATCCCCTCCCTACTCATTGGACTAAAGTCCTTCGCATTCCTTGAGGAAGGCGTATTCTCGCCTGAAATTGATAAAATTCTTCAAGGCTGATTTTTCTCTCTTGTGGCATACTCTTACATTCGCCTCCAGAACTTAATTTAAATTATTATAGCATAAATATCGGTAAGACTGATATTTATGTGGGACATAGGACCGGTAGAGGACACTGAAAAGCCGGTTTTATTTAGGATTAGTCATCACCGAATGCAACAATCCGTGTCTAATAGTTTTTCAGTGGTCTCGGACAGGTAACTTGTCTCATTATTTAGAGAGGACAAAAGGACAAGTGGACTTTTCTTCGTCCCTTCTGAATTCTGAGTTCATTCGGGCACCTAGAACCTTCCTATGTAACCTTTTGACTGATTCCCATGTTCATTCAGGCACGTTAAACCTATTTAGGCCAAAAAAGCACCTCTTTAGAAAAGGTGCTTTTTTCACCAGCCTATGCTCTACTTTCTTCCTCTAAACAAAAAACATCGCCATTCCAATCCCGACACTACCAAACACAAAGGTAAACAATAGATTCTGTAACGTTATTTTATATGGATTTTGGACAGTGTTCATCGCTGTAATAGTCACTGTTACGCCATATGTCGCAGAGGCGGATGTTGCTAGAGCGGCAACAATCATTACAATTCCAATCGCAGCTGGATTAATGAAGCCAAACAATGGTGTTAATACTTCCAGTAAAATGGCAATGGTACCAACCGGATGTATTCCGATCATAGCCATGACAAAATAGGTGACTAAAATAAGATATAGAATAATTACTGGGTAATCTGCGAAAATATGAAATGGTTCCTGTACGATATTTAACATATCCGTTTCATTTAAACTATTGGAAAAGAAGGAAAGTGAGATAAATAGAATGATAAAGTTCTGCTGGTGATTGGTCCGATTTTTCCATACTTCAAAACCAAACTTCTTAAACATCGTCCATCTTTTTATTAACATTGCCCAGATTGCTGAAAATGGCAGAATCACCAGTGTGACAGTTAATATGAAATTAAGATCAAACGTTTGATTGATAAATAGAATGGTACTCAAAAATAAACATAGAGCAAATAACAATTTGGCAATCCCAATCACAACACTTTTTACTGGGACCTGAGCTTCATCTTGTTCCACAGGTATGTAGGGAACGGAACGAAACTTCCACCAACCGATAAGAAGATCCCCACTCAGAACTAGCAGAGAAATCAACATGAGCCATGGTAAATAAAATAAATAGCTTACTCCTGTTGCTTCCACGGTCAAGGCAACCATTACTTCCATCGGACTCCAAATGAGAGCTATCGCAAAGGCACGTACGGTCGTTTGACTTATAAACGCATTACGCACTTTCGTCTTCATCTTTTTCATATTCTTGATAAGCATTTCCTGTGTTAATGTAACAGCGGAAATATTGAGGAACATCATTAGAATATAAGTGGTAATCGAGCTTCGTATGTACAAATTCCCGAGATGGTTCACGTTTCCTTTCATCAGTTCTTTCATTTGCGTGTCATACTTCCCTACATGGACAATACTATTAATCCACGGCAGGATAACAAGGTATGCAAGCAATGCCAAATTGGATGTAAAGAAGAGTGGAATCTCTCGAAAAGGAAGTCCTGCTGCCAGAAACATAATCGCTCCTGTTCCAATAAAAGCCCCTCCTAAGACCCGAAACAGGTTACTTGCCCAAATAAAGGAGATACCCATCATTGGAATCGCCAATAGACCAACAGCATATTCCAATGCCCGTACATCTGCGAATACATTAATTAGATAGAGAAGAAGAACCATAGAATAAAAGATATAAAGACGTTCGAAAATCCAGCTTTTCATAATATCTCTTCTTTCAATAATAAGAATATTTTAAAGGTTCATTCCTTTTATCATAAGAAGCATTTATGGATATGTCAAGGAAGTGGAGACGCAAGGACAGGCAGAGACCAATAAATAATTCGGTATCATTTAGGATTAGTTCCCCTTACCCCATTATGGTAAGCTTGGGCCAATCACTTGTCCGCAACCATTAAAAAAGCACCTTAAAAAGGTGCCTTTTTCAGTAGTCTTAAACCGCTACGTGTTTTACATTTCTCCACTTAATTGAACAAGAATTTTTGCTTGACTAAGGTCATTGGATAAGGAATGGAAACCTTCTTCTACAATATCATCTAGTTCTATTTTTTTCGTCATGATTGGACTGACATCTATTTTCTCATCCATTAGAATGGCAATCGATTTTTTAAATGTTTCGTGTTCATATCCTAAAGAAGAAGATAATTTAGCACCGGTCGTCATTAAGGAAATTGGGTTGAATTCGAAATCTCTGGCATGAATAGCAATGACTACTACATTTCCTTTTGGTTTGACGGTGTTAATTGCCTGGTCAAATGTTGGCTTAACCCCTGCTACTTCAAATGTTGCGTCCACCCCTTCCGGATATCTTTCTTTAATATAAGAAATAGCATCTACTTCTTTGGAATTAAGAGCTTGGGTTGCCCCAACTTCTTTTGCTTTTTGCAGTCGCTCATCCGATAAATCGAAAGCTAAAATCTCTTTAGCACCTGCCGCTTTTGCCGCTACAACCGCAAATAATCCAATTGGTCCACAACCAAAAATAGCAACTGTATCTCCTTCTTTAACTTCCCCTTCTTTTATTGCTTGAGCTGCTACCGACAATGGCTCTACTAGCGCTGCCTTGTCCAGTGGGAGCCCATCCGGAATGGACACTACATTCCCTTCTTGAGCGACAACATATTCAGCAAATGATCCATCTGCATGCAAGCCAGCTGAATAAAACTCATAATATCTATCAATTTCTGGAGAATGTTTTCCTGAAGTTACTACAGGATTTACAACAACTCTATCCCCTATTTTGAATTCGGTTACATTATTACCTACCTCTTCTACCACTCCTGAAAATTCATGACCTAATACAAGTGGTGCTTTTTCACCAGTTAATGCATTTGGAGTTTCGGTTTGTAGTAAAAGCGGTCCTATCTCATATTCATGTAAATCTGTACCACAAATACCCGACCAACTGACTTTAACTTTCACATCATGGTCCTTCACTTGCTTAACATCTCTTTCTTCTACTCTAACATCCTTTTGGTTGTACCAAACTGCAGCCTTCATTTTTCCACTCATGATGTTACCCCCTGAAATTTTATATAATCCATTTTCACTATATCATTAAAACTAAAAAATTCAGTAAACAAAATTAGTTTATTTGAGTGTTAAACAACAGTTATAATGATACTGTGGATTTACTTATAGGAGATGCATGTTATGGATCATAAAATAGATAGAAGAATTAGAAAGACTAGAATGGCATTAAAAAACGCGTATATTGATTTAATGGAGGAATACTCAGAAAAGGAAATCACCGTGTCGATGATTACGCAATATGCAGATTTAAACAGAGCTACTTTCTATGCCCATTATTCAAATAAAGCGGAGTTCCTTGAAGAAATTTTGTATGACACCCTAGAAGGGTTAAATGATGCAATCAAGAAACCTTTTGTACATCAGAATAAAATAGAAGTTAATACACTCACCCCTACAACGGAACGAATATTTACGTATATAGAAGACAATCAGAAACTCTTTTATGCGTTATATATTGGACAGAAAGATTTCAAGGTTCATTTGGAGAAACTATTCTACGACATCTTTTCAAAAGATATTTTTATTGAAACCGAATCTTTATATGGGGATGTAAACTATGAAATGTTTCTACACTACCAAACCAATGCAACTATAGGGCTTATTCTATATTGGATTCAAAGTAAATTTAACTATTCAGCAACATATATGATGAAACAACTAACCATCCTGTCCAATACAAAAGTGAAAAGTTTGAGGAAGTTTTGAAGTGTGGGGAGCGGTTCACGCGCTTCCACAATAATTAAAAAAAGCAGGGGATTTTTACCTCATGCTTCCTGAATGGATTTTAGTGCTTAGCAATTAATTTTTATGTGTTCTCGATTGTTTTTTCCTACTCCTATCGCGCGTTTTGCATGAGGCCTTGCACGTTTCTCCATCCCTGTCGCGCGTTTTGCACGAGGCCTCGCACGATTTCCCACCACTGTCGCGCGTTTTGCATGGTGCCTTGCTCGCTTTCCAACCCCTGTCGCGCGTTTTGCATGAACCCTCGCACGACTTACCACCTCAGCGGCTCTTTTCACTTAAGTCCTCGCACGTTCTCCCATCCACACCACTTCATCTACACTCCGATTCCCCACAAGCAAACTAAATTTAAAAGAAGCAGGAGAACTCCCTCTGCTTCTTAAACATAATGACTTATATACGTTGAAAAAAGACTGTCTAATTTTTCAATAATATAATCCGGCTTAATGACCGACGCTTCTATGTCTTTTTTATTGGAAACTCCTGTTAGTACAAGGCATGTACCAAAATCGTTTGTTTTGCCCAGTTGAATATCCGTTTCCAACCGGTCACCGATGACTAAAATTCTATTTCTGTCCAAACCGAGTATGTCGAGAATTTTGTTTCCGTACGTGTCAGAAGGCTTGCCGATAACTTTATTTATATTTTGCCCTGAAGCCACTTCTATTGCACTTGCAAGAGCCATGGTGTCTGGGATAAATCCATCGGGCACTGGACAAACTGGATCAGGATTGGTAATAATCAGCTTTTTACAATGGCGAACTGCATTCATCGCCATGTGTAAATCGTTATACGTGAAAGACCTGTCTAATCCAACTAACACATGAGTTGCTTCCGTCGGGTTATCTGTTATAGGGATAGAGAAATTTTCCAGTTCCTTTTTTATGGCATGTTCCCCAATGATAAAAACAAACACTTCTGTTGACATTTCTGCAAAATAAAGCGCCGATAAATAAGGGGCTGTGACCACTTCTTCTATGTGTGCTTCTACCCCTAAACGTTCCAGACGTTCCTTCCCTTCTTCCCTCGTTAATGTGGGGGAGTTGGTAATAAAAAGAACCTTTTTCTGATGGCTTCGAATAGTCTCCAATACCTGTTTTACGCCTGATAACAGCTGGTCACCAATATAAATCGTGCCATCTAAATCAAAGCAGTATGCATCGTAATGGTTAGGTGAAATCATGATGTAGTGGTGACCTCCCTAACTTAACCAACGAAAACGTTTTGTTCTAAGTAGTTTTTTCCTGTACGTAAAGCTTCTAATGAGGTACCGGGAGCGTATTCTAAAATTAATTCACAATCAATTTCTTCTTGATTCAACACATCCATGATTGCCTGCCAATCCATTTTCCCTTCACCAATCGGCAAATGATCATCGGAAGCTGCCATATTATCATGAATATGAAGAGCTATTAATCTATCTTTAATAATCTTGATTACATTTGGCACATTCCACCCATCCAATTGAGCATGTCCAATATCAATTAAATATCCTGCCGTTTCATCCACGTCCTCAAGAAATTCAACAAACTCTTCCTCCGTCAAAATCGCAGACCCATTATAACCTACATTTTCAATCGCCAATCGAACACCCAGCGGCTTTGCTATCTCACATAATTGGTTCATATACGCTTTTGCACGTTGTTGTGCGAGTTCTTTATTAAAGACAGGAGAAAAACAAAATCCTGGATGTATCACAACATGACTGGCACCAATCATCCCGGCAAACTTGATCGCTTTTTTATATTCATGAAAAGATGCTTCTCGTATTGCTTTATTTTCACTCGTTAAATTAATATCCCATGCTGGTGGGTGGATAGTAAATGAAACTGGCAGGTCCTTTAATTGGGTAGCAATTTTTTCAAAAAGCATCTCCATATCATTCCATTTCTCCCCATCTATCATTAACTCAATTTTGTCTGCGCCATGTTCCATTAACTGCTTAATATTTTCCATGATATCTTCATTTAATAGTGGTAAATCGGAATAAATGATTGTTCTCTTTGTCATACTAAAACCCTACTTTCTTCCTTATTTTTATCATTCTCGTCTAATAGTTCTTCCGGATAGCCTATGGAATCACCCGTTTCTTTTTCGAAAAGGTGAATACGCTCCATCATCGGACGGAAATATACGATATCTCCTTTATGCCAATGTTTATTCTCACTCAGAGCGACAACTTCCTTTCCTTCCAAATCCATATAAACGCTATAGCTGTTTCCTTGATTTTCAATATATTTCACCTTGCCTTGAAATCCGTTGGAAAATGGTGTGGTAGACAATTCAATATGTTCTGGGCGAATACCAAATAACAAGTTCTGCGTCTTCCGTTCCGCAATATGCTTCCTCCACATATCATTCAACTCCAACGACTGCTCGCCAATCGTGACAAAGCCATTGTGATCATCCATTTCCAAAATATTCGTTGGTGGGGTGCCAATAAATTTTGCCGTAAAGACATTGGCTGGTCGATGATACACATTGGTTGGGGTATCCAACATTTGTAACTCCCCATCATACATTAGCGCAATACGGTCAGCAAACGTCATTGCCTCAATCTGATCATGTGTAACATATACCATTGTTTGCTTAAACATCTCATGTATTTTCAGAAGTTCTTTACGAGCAGATACCCGAAGCTGCGCATCCAAATTGGATAAAGGCTCATCCAACAGGAAAAAGTCACTTCGCTTTACCGTCGCCCTTGCTAAAGCAACACGCTGACGTTGTCCACCAGACAAATCTTTCGGTAGGCGGTCCTCCAATCCCCTTAGTTGGAGCATGTCCAAAACGGAGTCTAGTCTGGACTGAATATCTTTTTTAAAAAGTTTTCTTACCCTCAAGCCATAAATAATATTCTGTTTCACCGTCATATGCGGATATAGGGCATAGTTTTGGAACACCATCGCTACATTTCGCTTCCCACTCGGAACATCATTCATCTTTTTGCCATTCATATAAAGACTACCTTCTGTAATATCTTCCAGTCCTGCAATCATCCGTAAAGTGGTGGACTTGCCACACCCTGATGGTCCGAGTAAAATTAATCGTTCTCCCTCTTTAATGGTAAAATTTAAATCTTTGACGACTTCTGTATCCCCGTAGGATTTTTTAACGTGTTCAAATTTAATTTCCTTCATAGTTACCTCCACTATTTAATTCCAGATGAAGTAAATGTGCCAATAATATACTTCTGGAAAGTTAAGTATAAAAGGAGTGGGATGATCATCGTAATGACCGATACAGCCATTGCAACCGTAAAGTTGGTTCCACCCTCTGAGCTGATATACATCTGCAATGCCAATGGTAAGGTATAATTTTCTGTTGTTTTCAAAATAAGAACGGGCCAAACAAATTCGTTCCATGAACTGATGAAAAACCAGATTCCAACAGAGGTTATGGCAGGTCGTACTAAAGGGAGGACAATATCTTTCATAATTCTCCCGTGCCCCAAATTATCCAGTCGTGCCACCTCTATAAGAGAAATCGGAATACTCCTCATCGATTGTGTAATCAAGAAAATACCTATTGCATCGGCCAGCTGTGGTAATATAACTCCCCATACACTGTCCAGTAATCCCAAATCCGAGACAATCAAGTAATTTGGAATCATGGTGACGGTAAAGGGAATGAAAATCGTACTAATGAGTAAAAAATACAAGACCTCTTTTCCTTTAAATTGAAAATAAACAAAAGCATATGCTGCCAAAAAAGAGGTAAGTACCTTGAAAACAGTGGCAACGGACGCAATAATAAAGGTATTCATCGTAACCTTTACGACAGGTAACGTATCAAAAAATGTAATATAGTTTTCCAAGGTAGGATGTAAAGGAATAATATTTAAAACATTGTTATACGCATCCTCCAATGGTGTAAAGGACATACCAACTGCATAGATAATCGGAAATACTAAAACGATGACCGTTGCCATAAAGATAACGTGCCAAGTGATTTCTACTGTTCGATTAATTTTCATAATAGATTCCCCGATCTACAAACTTAAAGTAAAGAAATAACAAAATAAGAAACAGTGCCATCGTTATAATAGATAAAGTAGCAGAGTGACCTGTTCGATAAACGACAAATGCTTCATGGTAGGCATGGTAGATTAAGTTCGAACTCGCATAGTCCGGTCCGCCCTGCGTAACAACCTTTACGGGGGTAAAAACATATTGCAGGCTTTGCACAATCGTCAGAATAAAGACATAAATACCCGTAGCGCTGCTCATCGGTAAAATAATTTGAAAGAAAATGCGCCACAATGGTACATTATCTAACCTTGCCGATTCAATGATTTCCCTTGATATCCCATTAATCGATGCATAAAGAAGGATAAAATTATATCCAAACACCTTCCAGGATGTAATCAGACTTAATACGAGAATGACCCACCCTTCCGATTTCGTCCAGTTGGGAATCTCCAAACCAATCCAACCAAATACAATGGCCAATGGTCCGGAAACAGGATTCAGAATCCAAGTAAATAATATAGAACCAACTACTAAGGATATAAATGCTGGTAAAAACAATGCACTTTTATAAAAACCATTCCACCGTTTTAAAACAATATCAATGACAAAAGCAAAGATATACGGAACCACACAATTAATGGCAAGCAGGATAACTATATAAAGAAATGTGTTCCCAAATATTTGATAGGTTCTTGGATCTCCGAGGACTTCCATATAATTTCGGATTCCGACAAATTCCTTCTCCGGACTAATCATATTCCAGTCAAAAAAACTTAAATAGACCGTGTACAAAAAAGGCCAGAACGTAAAGACAGCAAAGATAATAATCGAAGGGATTAATAGACCATAACCAATGGCATTTTCCCGATTTAGATGCAATGTTTTTCGTACTGCTGCTAGAGCACTCATTTATACGTCCTCCACTTACTTTTTCAGAATGTCACATGGTCAAGCTAAGGATAAATACACTCACCCTTAGCAAAGCCATGTATGTTTAAGATCGATATTAATCATTCAATAATTCGTTAATTTTGTCTTCTATTGACGTTAAACCTTCTTCTACGGATATACTTCCGCCAAGAATTTGGTCACGAAGATCTAACAATAATTGTTCTGCTTCTAATCCAGCATCTCCCGGGAAGGAAGCCCATGGAACAACCCCATCCATTTGCTCTACTGCTGCCGTCATCATTTCATTTTCTTCTAAATAGGTTTTCAGTCCGTTTTCTGCATCTGCCACATCGTTACGTGGAGGAACATATCCTGTACCCTTTGTCCACTCTGCCATCGACTCAATGCTATATAGATATCTCATAAATTCCCAAGCTGCTTTTTGTTCTTTTTCATTTGGAGCAGTAATGGTAAGCATCGCTCCTCCAGCTGGTAATTTCACATCTTTCCCTTCCCATGCTGGTGATTTCACTGCTGCTACATCAAATTGGGCATTATCTTGAATGTTGGATCGTTGCGCTATCGTTGTATATGCCATTGCTACGCTTCCATCAATAAAGCTTTGGACACCTTGATCCCAGCCAATATGTAAAGCCGTTTCATCTTCTAAAACCATATCAGCTAATAATTCGTACGCCTCTATTCCCTCTTCAGAAGCAAATGTCGCTTTTCCATCCGTAATAAATTGGGCACCATTACTTTCTAACAAGGCCTGTGTTGCCCAGTTATCCGCAGGCTCTTGGAAATAGAAACCGTATTTACCAGTTTCCTCTTTAATGACTTTCGAAAATTCTTTTACTTCTTCCCATGTTTGTGGACCATTCTCATCCAGACCTGCTTCTCTTAAAATATCTCTATTAATATATAAAACAGGGCTACTTAAGGAGTAAGGAATACCAACCTGTTCACCATCGGAATTCTTTGCTAAATCAAGGACATTTGGAAGAAATTTATCTTGTAAAAACGTTTCATCCTCTGGAAAATGCTGTTCAATCACTGTTTGTGGAGAAACATAACTAAAGTTGTCTGAGAAATAATTTAAAAACGACCAACCAACTTGAACAACTGCGGGTGCATTCCCTGCTGCTGCTTCTGCCTGCAGATTTTGCATCAATCCTTTATACATGTCAGGATTATATTTCGCCACAACCTCCACGGTTTCACTTTGTGCATTAAAATCTTCCACCAATTGTTTTACCGTTTGTCCTCCTTGTGTTTCCGCATTAACATGCCAATATTCTATCTTTGTTTTTCCATCCTCTGTTGTACCTGCTGCTTCTGAATTACATGCCACTAAGAAAAGCATAAGTGCAATAAAACAAATCGTTTGTAAAAATCGCTTCATTATTTTCCTCTCCTTTGAATATTGATTTAAGAAAAAATCCGATTTGAAATAAGTTCAAAAAATCGCTCTTTATCTACTTCCAATGCTACTTTGACTTTTCCATCTTCCTTTATTTCTCCGAGTGTGATTCCCTTATCGGTTTGTGGCTCATACAAGACGTCTATATGCATTCTCGTTGTTTCAATAAGACTTCGATCCAGCAATACAGCGATTGCCAGAGGATCACACAAGTAAGAATAATCCCGCATCTTATAATCCATAAAATCAAGCATCATCTTAGAAAGCTTTTTTACAATAGTAGAATCTCCGGATGCAAACTGTTCGACCAGTTGTTTGGAAATCATGAGCTGCCTTGTTACATCAAGTCCAATCATCGTAATAGGGGCACCACTCGAGAATACGACGGATGCTGCTTCGGGATCACATGTTACATTATGCTCGGACGTCTCCACAGATAGACGGTAACTGCCAAGGCGTGTGACCCCACCCATAATCACAATTTCTTTTACATTTTCAATGATTTTGGGTTCACGAATAATCGCTGCTGCAACATTGGTTAATGGACCAATTGGTACGAGCGTAATCTCTCCCGGATAGGTCATGATTGTTTCGATAATAAAATCGACAGCATGCTTTTGCTTTTCTTCAAGAGGAGACTTGCTATCGCTCAGATTCCCTAACTGCTCTTCCAATCCCGTCCAATAGACCTTTCGTTTACGAAGCAGTGGACGTTCAATCCCTTGATAGATTGGAATGGTATGACTATGGCAT
Organism: Oceanobacillus salinisoli; assembly: GCF_009733865.1. GTDB lineage: Bacteria > Bacillota > Bacilli > Bacillales > Amphibacillaceae > Oceanobacillus > Oceanobacillus salinisoli. Next base: position 11,152 of record NZ_WOFB01000016.1, read on the forward strand.
AATTCTGAAATTGCCTGTGCAATCTTTCCTCGAATTTCAGTGTCCCCGTAAACCGTTGTAACCCCCAGCAAATCTATCTCGGGAGATTTAATGGCTAACACATAAGCTATCACGTCATCCGGATTCGTTCCAATATCCGTATCCAAAATAACTTTCGACATTCCCCGAGCTCTCCCTTCCAAAGACTCTTTTCAAGTTAGCTGTATCACCTCCAAGGTACGGGAAAATAAAGAGACCAAAAATAGACAGTATACACATAGGTATATACTATTTATTTTTGGTCTCTCAAACCGCACCATTTTTCTATTCACTTTTCAATTATGATTATACCTTTTAATTGTTAATAACCTATAAAGTCCATGTAAATTTTTCTTTAAATAAGTCGATTGATGTCGTTTTTCCACATCTCTGAGTTTGATGTGGACACAGCGATAGCACCATTTTCTATTGCATTTTTTGCATGTTCTGCAGAAGACAATAGCCCACCAGTAATAATCGGAACATGGGATACTTTTGAAAGTTTGTTAATAAATTCGGGGACTCTACTGGGCATAATCTCAATTATATCCGCTGGGTTTTGGTCAATATCCTTTTCCAGGTTGATATACATATCTGTATCAACCATAAAGACACGCTGAATGACAAAAATACCTTTTGCCTTTGCTTTTTTTATAATCCCACTCTTTGTAGTAACGATTGCGGCGGGTTTAATGTGCTTTTTCACAAAATCCATTCCGTTTTTATCCATTTGCAGCCCACCAATACGCTCTACATGTAAAATCACCGGGAGACCATGAGATTGAATAAAGTCAACATATTTTTTGACATTTAAAATCGTTCCTGTCATTAACAATACAGCACTGATATGTTCCTTATACTTAATGGCCCTTTCTAAATTTTTCGGGTCTTTTACAGCCGCAACCATTTTATGCTTATGTAATCTTTCTACTAATACATCGCTGAAATTATCCTTTTCCATTGTTTAACCTCCTATAGGACACTGTGACAAATAACTTATCAAGTGATATTTGTAGTAAGTTTAGGACTCGTTCACCTTTCACTTTAGCCCACTATCATTTAATTTTAATTTTTAATATAAAAAACCTCTGTCGAAGTGAGCATAAGATTGACAATTTGCTTAGACATATACTCGGGCGAATCTGGGAAATCTTCTTCAATCCACCGAATAATGACTGCTGCTATTCCATGTGCACGATATATATAAAACCATTTAGTACTTAATGATGTCCCCTCTTTTAGTTCATACTCGTATTCCTCAATAAACATTCGTTCAATAGCCTTTGCCAATTGATAACGAAAATCCACACGAATATGATGGCTTAGCAATAGTTTATAAAGGTCTTCATTTTCTTGAAAATAGGTAAACAATGTTATATCTTCTGTATTTATATCCCTCATATTAACCTTTTTTATCGATTTATAAGGATGTCGAATTTGGGTAATCATATCCTGTAATACATCGTGAATAACCTCATCCAGTAAATGTTCCTTTGTTTCGAAATTGGCATAAAAAGTTCCTCGGTTATAGTCTGCTTCACGTACGATTTCTGAGATTGTAATCTGATCAAACGGCTTCTGATAAAGCAATTGTAAAAAGGTCTCTTTTATATCTGTTTTTGAGCGTTTAATACGTTTATCTAACATCCCTGTCATTGTTGTTCACCTCCACTCTAGTATGTCTGAACGATTTGGCATCTGCAATTTTTTACTATACAAAATTCACTGTTTTATACAGTAATGAACATTTCATTTTTTTTGCTGATTGAATAAAAAATTGGGAAATACTATATTTACAGTATAAAAATAATTAGTTGGAGGTATGTATATGACATTTCCAGTTTTAGAAGATAAGGTTGCCATTGTTACTGGTGCTGCAATGGGCATGGGGAAAGAAACTGCAAAACTATTTGCAGAAGCAAAAGCAAAAGTGGTTATCGCCGACTTTAATGAAGAAAATGGTCGTGCTGTCGTAGAAGAAATAAAAGCAGATGGCGGGGAAGCTTCTTTTGTTAAGGTCGACATTTCAAATTCCAATCAAGTACAGGCAATGGTACAATTTGCCGTAGACACTTATGGAAAACTTGATGTATCTGTCAATAACGCTGCATTAACTCCAGATGACAGACCTGCTGCCGAATTTGATGAAGATTATTGGAACCGTTTAATCTCTGTTGATTTAACTGGTACAGCACTTTGCATGAAATATGAATTACAACAAATGTTAAAACAAGGTCATGGTGGCTCTATTATTAACATTTCTTCTGTTAGTGGTTTCCGTCCACAGCCAAATAATATTGCATATGTAGCAGCAAAACATGGAGTGGTTGGCATGACAAAAGTAGCTGCTTTGGAAAATGGCCCACATAATATTCGTGTAAATACAGTTGCTCCCGGCGCAATAGATACTCCGATGCTCCGTGGCGCATTAGAACAATTTGGCTTAAAAGAAGAGGAGTATGCTCCACAGTTAAGTTTACTAAATCGTTTTGGCAAACCAAGAGAAATCGCAGAAGCCAGTCTCTGGTTAGCATCTGACGCATCATCGTATGTAACCGGCACAACGATTCACGCAGATGCTGGTTATACTTCGAGATAAGAAAGACCAAGGGGACAGGCTATATTAAGACTTGTCCCCTAAGTTTTTTAAAATTCCTACTGCAAGAGTATACCCACCATTAACGTGTTGCCTGTCATAAATGAAGAATCGTCACTTCCCATGAATAAAACAGTTTTTGCCATTTCTTCAGGATCCTGACCCCAAATCCACCAAAAAGACGGTTCCTCTACTCCAAATAAAGTAAAAGAACCGCCCAAGTATTTCCCTGTCTACATCCTACTCAATCACAACATCCACTTCAGCTTTCACATCATTTGCGATGACTTCTAATGAAATCACGCCTCTGTTCAGTGCAGTAAGCTCTCCTGTTTCCGGGTTAAATACAGCATCATGCTTATTCGATTTCTTTTCACGTTCTAATGCATCTCCAGAGCCGACAAATACATTATCACTGCCTTCCCAGATTACAGTTGCTGGATAGCGGAGTGGGAAATTCAGATTCCCCGCTTGATGACCAGTCGCAGAAATAATTATCGTATCGCCTGCTGCTACGGTTTCCGGTGAATCTATCGAGATGGATTCAAGAATTGGTCGAACTTCTGCTTGAATCCATTCACTACCGCTAGTATTGCTTTGTGTAGAAGCCTTTTCCGGGCCAAATGCCTGGTCCGGAATTGGTGTTGGATCGATTCCGAACATTGTCCAAGCATAAAATCCACCATTATTTGCTGTACCGTATGGTGGTTTTCCTGCAGACCCAACCACCATATATGGAACCCCTTCGACTCGTTCCAGATTTACGGTATGTGCATGGCTGCTAATGTACATCGCACCTTTGCCATTGGACTTCTCACGGAAATCGGTCAGCCAAGTTTCCAATAACTCCGCCTCTTTTCGATCTGCCAGTTGACTATTGTTCGTTGGTAATGGATCACGTGTAGGATGATGCCCAACCACTACTACATTGTTGATGGACGAATCTTTTTCAGCATCCACTAGCGCCTCTTTTAACTCAATCAGCTGATCGAAATCACTCGTACGAAAACTTCCTGTTGCTGAATCCAGTAATACAAATCGTGTTCCTTTGTGATCGAAGGTGTAACGATTTTCTCCAAAAGCATCTAGAAAATTATCCAATGTTCCAGGGCCAGCAATTTCATGATTACCGGGAGTATAATAGATTGGGATAGAATCTCCTACCTCTTCCTCCAGCAGTTGTTTTGCAAGGGCAAAGTCTTCCTCCCATGCTGTATCCACAAGGTCTCCATTGATAACAAGAAATTCCGGATCCTGTGCGACAATCTGACGTAATGCCTCCCGGGCCATCTCAACTTGCTGACTGTTTGGCGAGGCAGCAACAAATTGGGTATCCGATAAAACAGCAAATTTCCAGCTTTCCTCTTTAATGGTATCATTTTGAACAATCAAAGGATCTGGGGTGGACACCTGCTGTTCTCCTATGTCCACACTTGGCGGCACCTCAACCGTTAAATTATCATATACTAATTCTCCCGTGTATTGGTCATCTTTGCTCGTTTCAATTGCACCAATCGTCCGTAATTCCAATGGATACTGCACTCCATTTGGAATTTCCATTTCTATTTCTTCCCATCCTGTCCAAGTGACATATGGCCCGTAAAGGTAATAATACGATCCTGCAGCATCACGTAATGTAAAGGACATCCATTCCCCTTTACCAGATCCTTTGACAGATAATCCAATTTTCTTCGGTTCTCCAGGAAGGGTCAAGCTAGAAACAGGATGTGCATTTGCCGTACGTGTACCGGTAGATTGCGTAAAATCAAAAGCAACATGTAAGCCATTTCCTTCCAGCCCTTCTGCTGTTCCTAAACTTCCAGACCCACGGGCAGAAGAGAATCTCCATTCACCTGCATCCTCAAAATCAGAAATCACTACTTTTTCCAGTCCAATCGTTACCGGAAGCTGCACCGTCTTATCCATGACTGTGATGGATATCACGGTCGATTTCCCATCTTGTTCTGGTACGACCGAAAACGTTCCATCCGAATTCGTGTCAACATCAATGACGGAATCATCATATTCCAATTCCATATCTCTGGCTTCGATAGGGGCAGAAAAGCCTTCTTTGTCATATCCGAAAACAGTAAAGCTTCCATTTTTGCCCATTTCCAGACCGAGGTAAGAATGGGATGTTTCGATGCGGTCCAACTCACCAAGTACCGTAATTTCCTTTGTTCCTTTGGAGGATTGGATTTGTGCCTGTGCAACGGCAGAACCTGATTTTTTCGCATAAAAAACGCCTTTTTCGTCAAAATTCCCTACATCTGCAGGAAGCGCCTCCCATTTGATTCCCTCCACCTCTACAGGTGCATAGTTTTCATCATGACCAAGTCCGGCAAAACTTCTGCTTAATCCCGGGAAGACACGTTCACTATTTTGGGCCGCAACAACGGTATCTACCGCAAAGCTTTCCAATTCCCCGCTGCCTGATTCAGCAAAAACACCTATCCCATTTGGAACATAACGTTCACTTCCATCTGACGGAGCATTGACCACTTCGGCATCTGCTTCCCCAGGCATGCGCGCTACCATGGTAGAAGAGCCCCCGCCATCAATATTTAATGCCTGATATGCACCATATTCCTTCATTAACTCGGCCATTTCTTTATATGTCATTCCACGGCTGTCCAATTGCCGACCATCCACTACAGCGAGAATCATCGTTTCTCCATCCTCTGAAAATCCAACCGCCGACCTTGGGGCAGTAGTACTATCATCAATATTAGCAGGAACTTGCCCCTTATCCACTAAAATGACATTTCCGCCAATAGCGAAATCCATGAGGGTATCCCCCTCGATTTTCGGTGCATAGGATACACGTACTTTATCACCAATGAAGAGCGTTTTTAATGTTTCCGCACCCTGTTCACGGCCAACAAGAACGATGGTATCTTTTCCCATTACACCTTTGCCAGCCTTGTCTGAAACAGCAGCAACTTTACCATCACGAATCGTCACTTCATAAACAGGACTGCCATCATTTGCTCGCTGCGCTTCTCCCCATACCGATGTATAAAGCCCAATACCGTTACTTGGGATACTTGATTGGTTCAAAGCAGCTAGCGAAAATTCACCACTTGGAAGCTGAATCGTTCCTTCCAGCAAAATGTTGGTTATCACACCAATACCATCTTCATCTACACCGGCTGTTAAAGTATGCGATCCCTGTGGCCCCTTTAAAATATTCCCACCCTGAATCATGGACCCAGACGGAGCTTTCGTATTATTAATATCAAAAAAGTCCCCATTTACCCCAGCAACTGCTCCAGCTTCCTTCGCCATTTCAGACACGGGTTTGGAATCGGTGATAACCCCAGGATATAGCAAATCTGCGGATACTGCTTCATTCGACAAATCAATGGTCATAACTTCCCCATTCAACCATCCGCGCGCATCAAACCGTTCAAATTGTGTCAGTTCTATCCCTGGACCAATTGTCGTCGTCTCTTCATTCGATAAAAGCGTTTTACCAGATGGCCCTACCGTAATAATTGGTTCTGTCTTTTGCGATGATGCAGCACGCACATCTGATATAGGATTCGTTTCTGCATGTACTGCAGGCGTAACACATGAAGCAGCAAGAAGTACAGCTAATATCCCACTCGTCCATTTTTTATTCAACCTAATATCCCTCCAATAATTTAAAATTTTCTTGGAAGTATATCATGATGGAAACCACAATCCTCCTTTCTATATCTCTCTATCTTTTATACTAGCAAAGGTCTATTAAACACTTATTAGATTCCTGTAAAAATTTATAGGATAAAAGACTGATAAAAGTTTACCTGAACCATGGCCAAGAATTTTTTAAAAAACGCTTGAGGTGCCTGTCACTTCCCGAAAATTGTAATTTTTTGTCGAATTAATTTAGGGGTGGGCCAGAGGGATGGGTTCAACCGTCCAATCAGCTATCTTTGTAATGAATCGAGGTGCCTGTCTCTAAGTCCTTCCTGTAGCTACCTGAATTTTTATTTACAAAAATAAACAGAACACTTGTTTGCTATGAATTAATCTGATATACTTATTTTAGAAATACATCTCGGTTCCTCCTCATATAAAAAAGGGATGTGTGTTAAGATGTTATTAAAAGAAGCACTGCAGAAAAATACCTCAGAATGTACTTCACTTTATGCTGTCAGAGAAGATTCCACAAACTATACGAATAATGAATCCAAAGGCAATCTTAGAGCAAGGTTGCTGAAGCGAATTCCACTAGAGCGGCTGATGGATTTGAAAATAGATTACGCCTTCAAACAGCTGTTTGGAAATGAAAAAAACAAAGAGATAACGGTTGTGTTTTTGAATGCCATATTACAAAAAACGGGTAGGGATCATATAAAGGATATTTCATTCAAGAACACAGAATCTGGTGGAGAATATGTTGATGATAAACAATCAAGACTAGATTTATTGGTATTAACCAATGCGGATGAATGGATTAATGTCGAGATTCAGTTCACAAACAAATTTGAGATGATTAAGCGTTCTATCTATTATTGGTCTGGTGCATATCGTAGACCTTTTAAAAAGAAGATGGCTTATCAGGAATTACGGCCAGTTATTGCGATTAATATTCTTAACTTCAACCTATTTAGGCAGACTAACAGGTTTCATACCACTTATCATCTATATGAAGATGATGAAAAATACAAACTAACAGATGTAATGGAATTTCATTTTATAGAAATGCCAAAACTGCTAAAGGATTGGAAAGAGGAGGCACTGGATCCATGGAATGATGTGCTTGCAAGATGGCTATTAATGCTGGGAATGATAAACCATAGAAACGATGAGATTTATCATGATATCTATAAGGAATTGGAGGAGATTTCCATGAAGGATAAATCATTACGTTCCGCTTTTCAAAATTGGGAAGAATTGAGTATGACGCCGGAACAATACCTTGCTTATGAATCACGATTAAAACAGGTAATGGATGAGGAAGCAGCTCAACGTGAGGCAGAACTTCGTGCACAAGAAGCAGAGAAAGAAGGAATGGAAAGAGGATTAGAAAAAGGAATAGAAAGAGGAATAGAGAAAGGAATGGAACAGGGGATTGAAAAGGGAATCGAAAAGGGGTTAGAGAAAGGAGATAAAAAAGCAAGGGAGAAGGTTGCAAGACGTCTTTTAGCAAAAGGGATGGAGATTGATTTTGTAGCTGAAACCACGAGTCTTCCAAAAGAAAGGATAATTGAGTTGCAAAACATATGAAAAAGGAAGAAGAATAATTGGGACAGGGACCGTGAGACGGAAAGACACGTTCACTGTCCCAGATTCTAGTTGCATTATCCTATTTAGTAACAGCTTAGTATAATAAAAGATATAAATATTAGTATAATAAAAGATATAAATATATGTTATTATCTTTGGTATCTGTTTTATGATCATATGTTTCTCTAGCGTAATATAGAGATTCACTTGTTTCCTCACTCTCACCATACTGGATAGATACACCATTGTATATCCACCTGTGTATGATTCAAATACGTAGTAACCTTTCTCTACTTCTTCCACAGATGTCATAAACTTTCTTGTAAATTATCAATGAAATGCAATGACTTTCGGAGTTCTTCTAGGCCCATTTCTGAAATGTCTTTTGAATGGTTCATACTACTACACCCTCCCATTATAAATAATTACAGAAACTAAAAATGATTACTTTTTTAACAAGTTGAGGCCCCTCTCTACTATTTTAAATTTTAAAACAGTTATCTGCAATGATATCACGGATTTATTAGCTGATTAATACCTATGTGTAAATTATAAAAAACAATACTTTAGTAACAGTTCGAAAATAAGGGGGACGGGCATAGGGTATGTAGTTTTGCTTTAGTAAAGTAAATACTTAATAAATGACAGACTTTGTACGGTTCCAAGGTGATGTCGCTCGATTTAGTAGGGTCGCGCGGTTTTCGTGGGGCTGTTGCATGACTTGACTATTGATTCGCTCGATTTCATGCGTTTGCCGAACGGTTCTGGGGCTATAGCTCGATTTGATTTCCGTGGTGTCCTCGCTCATTTCATCCGCTTCCCCAGCACGTTACTCGATTTTGGATGTTAACAGATTCTCACCGCATCAGGAAGCACGGGGATTTTTCTATCTTAAAAACAGAGTAAATACCGAATCGATGACAAACTCATGTATTTCCAGGATTCTGCAGCAAACAACTGAATAATTTTTCTAAAATTCACTATTGACAGTTTTCTGTTCAAGTGGTACGATATGTCTAACTTTAAAAACTGAATATTTTTCCTTATCAAGAGTCAGGATAGGAATCTGGTCCGATGATCCTGCAGCAACCTTCACTTAAAGATAGTTTAAGTGAAAAGGTGCTAATTCCAGCAAGCACAAAGCTTGATAGATGAGGGAGAGTGTAGTCGATTGATATAAACCTCTTCCTCTATGGAAGAGGTTTTTTAGTATACTTAAATACCTCTACCTTAATCAATCAATGTCATCCATACCCTAAAACCAACTAATTCTATTGGTATACACCACATATGCAAGGGAGGTGAAATTATAGGAAGTTTTATAAAAGATGAACAGTAGTTACTTAGGAAAGTACTTATTATTTAAAGGGAGATGGTATTCATGAAAAAACAAATTCGTTTAAATGGTTTTACACAAAATTCTGTTGCTCCACATTCTCCAGGATTATGGAGACACCCACAAGATCAAGGACAAAGACACGGCGATTTGGATTATTGGGTAGACTTAGCTAAATTACTTGAACACGGTAAATTTGATGCTCTATTTTTAGCGGATGTACATGGTATTTATGATGTATACGGAGGAAGTCACAAAGCTCCTGTTGAACATGCAGTACAAGTGCCCCTGCACAATCCATTGCTACAAATTTCCGCAATGGCAGCTGTGACGAAACATTTAGGGTTTGCACCTACATATTCGGCGACCTATACACAGCCTTATAAATTGGCACGTGATTTTTCAACATTAGATCATTTAACGAAAGGGCGTGTCGCTTGGAATATCGTGACATCGTATTTAAGAAGTGAGGCCATAAATTTAGGGTTGGAAGAACAAATGGAACATGATAAGCGTTATGAACGTGCAGATGAATATATGGAAGTTGTATATAAATTATGGGAACAAAGTTGGGAAGATGATGCGGTTATTGCAGATGTAGAAACAGGAGTATATGCCGATTCCAGCAAAGTTCATCCCATTGATCATGAAGGTGAATTTTTTAATGTACCAGGTGTCCATCTAGTCGAACCTTCTCCACAACGTACACCTGTCCTTTTTCAAGCGGGAGCCTCTACTAGAGGAAGAAATTTTGCGGCCAAACACGCTGAAGCCATCTTTACTACATTAGCTAACGACATATCTGAATTAAAAGCGTTTGTAACGGATATTAGAGAACGAGCGAAAAAAGCTGGTAGAAATCCAGGAGATATTAAAGTTTTTCCAGGTATTGTCCCAGTTGTAGGTGCAACAGAAGAAGAAGCAAAATTAAAATATGAGGAATTAACTTCCCATGTTAGTTACGAGGGAACATTAGCCTTATTGTCTGGCCATACTGGAGTAGACTTTTCTCAATATGATCCTGATCAATATGTAGAAAATCTAGATACAAATGCTTCTCATGGCTTTTTACAAAAATATACTGTTGCAAGTACAAACAGGCTGTGGACAGTAAGGGAAGCTGTACTTCATCACGGATTAGGAATTGGTGCAACAAAAATTATCGGTACTCCCGAACAAATTGCAGATGAATTGGAGCTAATGGCAAACGAAGGAGATGCCGATGGATTTAATATTATCCAAGCAGCAAGTCCTGGTACATTTGAGGATTTTATTGAACATGTGATACCTATACTACAAGAAAGAGGAAGCTTCCGTAAAGAGTACGAAGGAACAACCTTACGGGAAAATTTATTTGGTAAAGGGCACAAGTTTTTACCGGACTATCATCCAGCGAAAAATGTTTCCATACCAGGGCTGAGGGAAAGGTCTGGTGTCTCAATCTGAATATTGGATCTCTGAGACCGCTGGGACATGTTTGTCAATCCACTTGAAATAATTTAGGGGGGCTATGCATCATGAGGAAGGTTCTTTTACTTCAAACATACTCGGACAAATAGATTAGTTCTGCTTCAACTAGTGCGGTCACTCAATCTTTTGGGGCGTTCCTCACTCGATTTCGGGGTGAGGGACACTGGATTTGATGTCAGCCTCACTCGATTTTGAGGTGGTGGCGCCCGAATTAGAGGTGAGGCCGCGCCATTTTTTAACCCGATGTAGCCTGATTCGGTATTCGACTCACTTGTTTTGATAAGCACTTCCCGCTCAATTTTGACACCCAGCCCGCGTTTCCGTGGTGCCTGGTACTTCCCGAATTTTGTTGAATTTTGTCGGTTATATTTTTAGGCGTTTCAATAAAAACAAATTTTTGAAGAACACAGCTCTTGAATGAAAGAGGCGATGGAGTTTGATATAAGTATACGTACTATCCATCTGCCTATCCCTTCTGATATCTCACCATTCCCTTTACCACTTTTTCTCCTGCTACTTCCCCTCTAATTTCAAGCCATGGGGAATGACTTTGCCCCTCCCAATTAGTTGTATCTCATCATTGACAAATACCGGTTTCAAGAAATTCATTTCATACTCGGATACGAAAAAACGGGGTTCAAAGAGGGTAAAACAGATTTCTGCGCCAACTCCCATGATGAGCATTCCATACGCAATCGGCCTCTTAAAAGCCTCCATTTCAATTTACAAGAAGTAAAGCAGTTTTCATATGGAGAATGACTTAGATTCCCCTCCAATTGTTTGTTATTTTATCTTTTGCATTGTGTATTCACGCCCGTTGTAATCTACCATTTTACCTTCCTTTGCGTATAATCCTATTACAAAACTACCCTTTTTCATTGCATCAGTAAGATTTTCTACAAATAAGTGGTAAGGAGATAAAAGACTTGCAAGTACTTTCTTTTCTAATGTGAAAATTATGGATCCAAATAATAAATTTCTCGTTTGGATAGATTTACTGCGACAAATACTCTAGGTTCTTAGCCATTCGTTCATCCCTATATTCGAATAACTTTGTAACTCTATATTGCGTATATTTTTCAATGTAGTCTAAGCGGTTTGGAAGGCTGTCGCACGATTTAGACGCTAGATTGCTCGTTAAGCTATTGAGCTATGCAAAACGCTTTCACCTACCATCCCTCATAACACACCGCACAAAAAAATCAAGCACTATCAAAGTGCTCGATTTTTTATGGTTTCAAACTGGACTACTCTCTCCTAACATAAAACACCACATGCTTTAATCCAACTTTTTATCTATATTTTAAACCCATTTCGTCGTAATAACTTTCTTCCTTGTAAAAAATTGCAACCCATCTTTCCCATTAGCATGCAAATCCCCATAGAAGGAATCTTTCCATCCAGAGAATGGGAAGAATGCCATTGGTGCAGGGACACCGATATTAACCCCAAGCATTCCAGCATCAATAGTTTCACGGAACTGACGAACACTTCCACCATCTCTAGTAAAGATACATGCACCATTCGCAAATCGGGATTGATTAGTTAAATGAACAGCATCGTCCAAATCTTTCACACGTGCAATGGATAATACCGGTGCAAAGATTTCATCCTGCCAAATTTTCATTTCAGATGTAACATGATCAAAAATCGTAGGTCCAACGAAGTATCCTTCTTGTTTAACCGCTTCATCTTTTCTACCGTCACGAACGAGTTTGGCTCCTTCTTTTTCACCCGTTTCAATATAATTCATTGTGCGTTCCTTATGCTGCTCCCGAATTACTGGGCCTAGGAAAATCCCTTCATCTAAACCGTTGCCGATTTTAATTTCATTCGCTTTTTGTGTAAGCAAGGAAATAAATTCATCCGCAATCGACTCCTCAACCGCTACGACAGAGGCTGCCATACAACGTTCTCCAGCAGAACCGAATGCTGCATTCATAATTTGCGTTGTAGCATTATCTAAATTTGCGTCACTTAACACGATAGAATGGTTTTTAGCACCAGCAAGTGCCTGCACTCGTTTCAAATTGTCCGTTCCACGTTTATAAACATATTCTGCTACTGGTTGTGATCCAACAAAGGAAATGGCCGCTACTTTCTTATGATCTAACAAACCATTTACAACATCATGAGCCCCGTGAACGATATTAAATACACCCGCAGGCAATCCTGCTTCCTCCAATAACTCTGCTAAACGATTAGCCAATAATGGTGTACGTTCTGATGGCTTCATCACAAAGGTATTCCCTGTTGCAATCGCCATTGGGAACATCCAGCAAGGTACCATCATCGGAAAGTTAAATGGAGTAATTCCTCCAATAACACCGATTGGATAACGATACACACCAGATTCTAAGTCAGTTGCAATGGACGGAAGTTGTTCTCCCATCATTAAAGAAGGTGCACCTGCAGCAAATTCTACATTTTCAATCCCTCTTTGCACTTCCCCATATGCTTCCGCAAAATTTTTCCCATTTTCAATCGTTATCAATCTAGCAAGTTCATCCCAGTTATCTACTAGTAATTGCTGATATTTAAATAGAATGCGAGCACGTTTCGGTACAGCAACTTCCTTCCATGATTCAAAGGCCTCTTCGGCTACCTTTACTGCGTAGTCGACATCTTCTTGTGAGGAAATTGGTACGTTTGCAATAACTTCCCCAGTTGCAGGGTTATATACAGGTTCCGTCTTGTCTGCCTTCGCTTCTATCCATTTACCACCTACATAGTTTTTCACTGTTTGTACTGTTGTTTGTGTCAATTGAATTCCTCCTAACTATTTTATCTTACTGAATTACAGTTTCCTTTTCTTCCAATAATTGTCTTGCATCTTGGTATGTGAGGCCATGTGCTTCTGCAACGGCTTTATAAGTAACTTGGCCATTTACCGTATTAATCCCCTTATAAATAGCTTCATTTCCTTCACTTGCTTTCCTTAGTCCTTTGTTTGCTATTTGCAATGCATAAGGTAAAGTTACATTGGTTAGACCAAGTGAAGCGGTTTGCGGAACGGCTCCTGGCATGTTTGCTACCGCATAATGAACAACCCCATATTTCTCATATGTTGGATTATCATGCGTTGTAATACGATCACTGGTCTCAAAGATTCCTCCCTGATCGATTGCTACATCAACAATAACAGCTTTGTCCTTCATCGCTTTTACCATCTCTTCTGTCACCAGTTTAGGTGCTCTCGTACCCGGAATTAGCACAGCACCAATCACTAGGTCCGAATCAGCAACAGCTTCAGCAATATTGAATGGATTGGACATAATCGTATTTACCTGATTTCCGAATAATTCATCCAACTCTCTTAAACGGGCAGGGCTCAGATCCAGAATACTTACTTCTGCACCAAGTCCAAGGGCGATCTTGGCGGCATTGGTTCCTACAACTCCCCCACCAATAATCGTTACTTTTCCTCTTTTCACACCAGGGATTCCACTTAGTAAAATACCCTTTCCACCACGAGTTTTTTCCAAAAATTGTGCACCAATTTGCGTGGCAATTCTTCCAGCAACTTCACTCATAGGTGCTAATAAAGGAAGGGATCCATCTTTTTCCTGAACCGTTTCATAAGCAATACTCGTAACCTTTGATTCTATTAGAGAATTTGTCAAATCCGGTTCTGCAGCTAAGTGTAAATAAGTGAATAATAGTAAGTCCTCTCGGAAATATTTATATTCCTCTGGTAATGGCTCTTTCACCTTCATCACCATTTCCTGAGACCAGACTTCTTCTGTCGTCCCAACAATTCTAGCACCAGATTTCTTATATTCTTCATCCGTAATGCCTGAGCCAAGACCTGCCCCAGCTTCGATAACCACTTCATGGCCTGCCTTAACGAGGGCATCCGCCCCTGATGGAGCAATGGCAACCCGATTTTCATTGTTCTTTATTTCTTTTGGTATACCGATTTTCATTACATTTCCCCCTTTTGCTTATACCTCATTTTCTTTAAAAACTTTCCTTAAAACAGCAATAATATAATCAATATCTTCATCTTTAGAAGATAATGGAGGGCTAAGGGTTAGAATGTTATTATGACCCGCAACGGTATCTCCATTTTTACCAATGATTAAACCATTATCTTTACATGCTGCGATTAGTTTTCCAACCCGTTCTTTAGGGGCTGGTTCTTTAGTCACTTTATCCTCTACCATTTCTATTCCAACTAATAAACCAAGGCCTCGTATATCACCAACCGTTGTATAACTTTTCAGCTCATCTAACCCATTTAAAAGACGATTACCTAATTCTACAGAGCGGTCAAATAAATTTTCTCTCTCCATAATTTCAATATTTTTTAGTGCCAACGCACAAGCAGCAGGATTTCCTCCAAATGTATTTACATGGCGAAAATAACTGTTATCTTCACCACTCTTAAATTTTTCGTAAATATCTTTTCGAACCGCGGTTACCGATAATGGTAAATACGCACTTGTTAAACCTTTTGCCATCGTAATCATATCTGGTTTTATATTAAAATGCTTATGCCCGAAAGACTTACCAGTTCTTCCAAATCCACAAATCACCTCGTCGATGATAAGAAGGACTCCATGACGTTTACAAATTCTCTCCACTTCTTGTACATAAACTGGATGGGGAATAAGTACGCCACCACCAGTTATTAACGGCTCCATGATGACTGCAGCAATGGTTTCTTTTTGTTCCCAAATAATCGTTTCTTCAATTTCTCTTGCTCTTTGTAAATTATATTCTTCTATAGATATCCCTTCTGGTTTCCGGTAATTATCTGGTGGTGCAACATGTAAAAACCCGGAAGAAAGCGGTTCGTACTTATATTTTCTTAATGCTTGCCCTGTGGCTGATAGCGCTCCCATTGAACTTCCATGATAAGCACGATACCTGGAAAGAATTTTATAACGATTTGTATCGCCATTCTGCTGATGATATTGACGGGCCATCTTAAATGCCACTTCATTAGCATCTGAACCACTGTTGGAGTAAAAAATCATATATTCATCATCAAGCATTTCATTTAACTTTTCAGATAACTGGATAGCCGGTAGATGACTTTGTGTCATCGGTGTATAAGCCATTTTCTTGATTTGTTCATAGGCTGCTTGTGCTAATTCCTCACGACCATAGCCAACATTAACACACCATAACCCGGACATTCCGTCTAAGTACCTGTTCCCATTATGGTCCGTAATCCAGGAACCTTCCCCTTCCTCCACAATCATCGGAGGATTTTTTTCACTATAAGGTGAAATATGATGCCAAACGTTTTGGCGATCTTTTTCAACCAGGGACTGCTTTTCTAACATTTCCATCCATACCTTCTCCTTTCATATGGCTCACTTTTTAACAAATCGTCCACTTTGTAATACCTGATATTCCTTACTTCAAGAATTCTACTTATTGGATTTGACACAGTTTTTATTATATTACATAATTTATTTTATAAAGTTTTGCAGAAGATAGCATTTTACATAATGTAAAATCATTTCATTTTTTCTTTTACGATGTGGAGGGCTTGCAATGGAAAGCTGGAAAGTAACGATAAAGGATGTACTGGCCAGAGACATATTTAATCACGCAAAATTAATTGCGGGACTAGGAGGTGGATACCGGGAAGTTAAGTGGACACATATTTTGGAAATGGATGATTTTGAGTCGTTTATAAATGGAGGCGAATTGATTCTAACTACCGGATCTAACATCCAATTTGATTCACCGGTTGGAATTCCAAAGATTAATAAACTGATTGAGAAAGATGTTGCAGGGATTTGTATTGAATTAGGAACAAATGTGACCGAGGTATCCCCTGCAATTATAGAATTTGCCAACCAACATAACTTTCCCATTATCACCTTTGAACAAATCGTCAAATTTGTAGATATCACCCAAGACTTACATACCATCCTTATTAACCATCATCATCAAATGCTGAATAAACTTCATGTACTTTCCAAGCAATTTAATGAACTTTCTTTAGAACCAAATGGCATTTTAAAAATCCTAAAAGAATTACATTACCATTTTGATAGTGCCGTTTTACTTTTGACCGATGACACAAAAACGTTCTATTATCCTCCTAAAATTAAAAATCGCACAGAGTCTATTCATTCACTTATGGATAAATTAATGAAAATAGAACCTTACAAAGAACATCTATTGGATAATGAATACTATATTTTCTTCCCGATTAAAGGACTTGGACACTCATGGGGAAATTTATGCTTACAAAAGAGGGAGAATGACTTGGATGAATTTTCATTTTCCATCATAGACCGTGCTGCCTTGGCCATCGCGCAAATCATGCTGCGAAATAGAACCATAGAAGAAAGAAAGCAAAACCAGGAGGAAGAAATCGTTCAAAAATTAGTGAATGGAGAGGAATACCACTCCTCGGAGATTAATAAAGTACTGCCTTCCCCTGCGAAAAACCTTTTTTATAGAGTCATTCTTATAGAGAGTAGCTCAAATAATAAAGATATGAAAGAAGAGGATTGGGAAGAAATAAAGCTGCAGCAATCAATCATTTTAAGGTCCTTATTTAAAAATTACGGATTTTTCCCTGCCATGTCCGTGACCAAAGATAAAATTGCAATTATCGCTTCTTTTTATAAAAATGGTAATGCCAAAAAAGATACAGAGAGCTTTATTCAGGTCACCAATGCAATGAAACAAATTCAGGAGAAAAATGTTCTTGTTGGAAATGATCTTTCTGTTGGTATCAGTAAACCTCAAAAGGATTTTTCATATATTGCGCAATGCTATCAGGAAGCAAACGACGTACTCTTTATACAGAAAACGAATATTTTGAATGCCTTGTTTTATGAAGAGATTGGGGTTTACCGGTTGTTAATTTCATTGTTTAATCATGAAGAATTGGAGTCGTTTGTATGGGACCACTTGGGACCTCTATTAGAATATGATCAAAAAATGAAAGGAAACCTGCTTATAACCCTTTCTGTTTATCTTGAAACAATGGGTTCCAAAAAGGAAACTGCGGACCGTCTATTCATTGTCCGACAAACACTGTATCATCGTTTAGAGAAAATCAAGGAGTTACTAGGAGAAGAATTTATGGAACCCGTAAACCGGCAGGCTATTGAGTTAGCTGTTAGTGCCTACTCACTCATCCATAATAATTCAGAAAATGATAATATAACATTACAATAAGCTTGCTAATCGTCCATTTCCCGCAAACCATAAGGAGTCATAGCAAATCTGTGATTCCTTATGATGGATATCGTAATCGTTGTCTAATGATCGTTTTTCTTATACTTAGGACCTTAAAATTTTAGCTACGGCGATTGTCATTCTTTGCTAAAATTTTATACTTTCCCAAAGTGAAAATAAGCCTGGTTTAACCAGAGCTTATTTTATTATGGAATTTTAACTGAATAACACCACCATCAGCAAAAATTTGTACTTCAGCTATCCTTTGAACCTCAAGCTTTTTAATAAAGGAACGCGATAGGTTTGCTAATGGCAGTCCGTATCCTTTCAGCCAGGAATTCGCCATCTATTTTTAGCATACCTTTATTATACTCCACAAAAATACCCACTTTTTCACTGACCTCGAACCGTCCCGATGCTTCTCATATTATTTTGATTATTCGAAGATGGGGAGTCTGTTACTTAGTTCTGGATGTTGGGCCTGGTAAGGTGCAATGTTTATGGAACAGAATAGAATTCTTAAGTGTAGCAAGATCGACACAAACGTTGAGAGGAATGTGCAGTTGTTTTTGAAATATTAATCATTGATGTATTAGGTAAATGAGTCTAATATATATTTATATAGTGTATTGAGATGAAATGAGGTTGAAAATAGTGGGAAGTATAAGATTGAGTAATCCGAAAAGAAATTATAATACTAAAAATTGTAAAGAGAATTGGTTTGATTATTATGCAGGATACTCACCAGAATTTGTTGAAGATACGATAAAATATCTAAATCTCCCTTCGAACTCAATTATTCTAGATCCATGGAATGGTATTGGTACTACGACACAAGTTGTTGAAGAGTTAGGATATAGAGCGATTGGTTATGACATCAATCCTGTAATGGTAATAGTCGCAAAAGCGAAGAGAATTGATTATATAAGTTTGGTAAATGCTGAAAAGGAAAGCAATGAATTAATTAATAAAGGAAAATCATACTATTTAACAGATGAGCATGTACAGACTGATCCACTCGGTGTATGGTTAAATCCATGTAGTATTTTACCATTTAGGAAATTGGAAAGGGCTATTTTGGAGAAAAATGAAATTCATGATAAAAAAAAATTGCAAGTAAAGAATTATGAAAACATATCAAATGAAGTTGCATTTTATTACTTAGCCTTATTTAAGACAATAAAGGAGCTTTTATCTGTATTTAGATCATCAAATCCAACCTGGGTAAAGAGACCAAAATTAGCAAGTGAAAGAATAAATGTTAATGAAAGTATAGTATATGAATCATTCTTAAATAATATATCTAAAATGGCATCCTCTGTTGATTTAGAAAGCCCAAATTTAATTAATAAAAAAAACAATGATATTATCCTATCTGTTAGTACATCTGAATCTTTACCTCTTCCTAATGATTCCGTAGATGCGATTATTGCATCACCTCCATATTGTACGAGAATAGACTATGCTATTGCTACCGTTTTAGAATTAGCATTATTAGGATTTTCTTCAGATGAATATTTTAGTACTTTAAGAAATAAGATGATAGGTACACCTACAATCTCAAAAGAAGAAATAGTAGTTAAAAATGAATGGGGCAAAACCGCTAATTATTTCTTGAAATTAGTTTCTGAACATGAATCTAAAGCATCTCTTTCATATTATTATAAAATATATCTACAATATTTTAATTCAATGTATAGGTCGCTTAAAGAAATAAATCGTGTCATGAAAAAAGGAAGTCACTGTGTTTTGGTAGTTCAAGACTCTTACTATAAGGATATATTGATAGATTTATCGGCTGTTTTTTCGGAAATGGTAGAAGAGGTATCTTGGAAGATTGAAAACAAGATAAGCTATCATAACAAACGGACTTTAGCCTCAATCCATCAAGGGACCAAAAAATACAGAAAAAACTCTTCTGTAAAAGAGACTGCATTAATATTCCAAAAAAAAGAATAGGGTGGTGTTTTATTTGTCAGGTGGTATCGATTTAGTGAATGCTGTTGATCAAAAAATAGAAAAAGTAAGAACAAAAAGTTTGGATTTGTCTTTTAATGAATTAATGGATATGTACGAGGATGGAGAACTTTTGATATCTCCAGATTATCAAAGGCTATTTAGATGGACTGAAGGGAGTCAGTCAAGATTTATAGAATCGTTAATTCTTGAAATGCCAGTTCCGCCTATTTTTTTCATTGAGCGAGAAGAGGGTGTTTATGAATTAATAGATGGCTTACAACGAATTTCTTCTTATTTACATTTTAGAGGAAAAATGAAGATGGTACTTTTAAAAGACTTGAATTAAGTGATTGCGATATTGTACCTGAATTAAATGGACATACCTATGATGATTTACCAAAAGCTTTGGCTATTAAGTTAAAGAGAAACTTTATTCGAGTGGAGATTTTGAGAAAAGAAAGCGACCAGCGGCTAAGGTATTATATGTTTAAAAGGTTAAACACTGGTGGTGAAAACCTTAAGCCACAGGAGATTAGAAACAGTACAATTAAATTATTGAATGATGATTTTAACCAATTTATTGTGAAAATGAGTAATGTGGATTCATTTAAAAATTGTATAAGTAATATATCCAGTGAAAAAAAGAGCAACGATATGATCAAGAGCTTGTACTTAGATTTTTTGCATTTAAAAATTACCGAGACAACTATAAACATGATGTGGGAGAATTCTTAACAGATTATTTGGAAGAAGTTTCTGACCCAGAGAACACCACTGTGGTATTCGATTATGAAAAAGAAGAAAAACTGTTCAAAAAGACATTTGAGATACTAAGTAAAACGTTAGATAATCAAATATTTTCAGGAACAAATAAGCATGGTAACTTGATAACTAGGTTTTTAACTTATCATTATGAAGCTTTTTCCTTGGGTATTCAGAAGGTTCTAGAGGAAGTTGATACTACCAACACAGATATGATTGAAAAACTAAAAAAAGAATTTATGAATATAAAGAATGATGCCGATTTTCGAAAGATGACAACTGGCGGAGGTAAGAATTACTCTGCACCTCTTAACGGAAGAATAAATTTTGTGGAAAAAAGAGTTGAGCGGTTACTATGAATATTTTAGATATCCGTGCACAGATTGAAGAAGAAATTACATGGAGATCAAATGAAATCCGCTTTTTAAAAAATCAGTTATCCAATATCTCTAAGGAAAGTGATAGGGAGAAATATCGTAAGTCACTTGTTGTTATGCTTTATTCACATTATGAAGGATTCTGCAAAACATTATTTCTGATTTACGTACACGAGATCAATATAAAAAGAATTTCTAGATCTCAAGTAAACAATTTTATTGCCACTGCTTCATTTGAGGAAGCATTTAGGGCTTATGATAACAAAGATAAAAAAAATAAATTCTTTAAAAAGTTATTGCCTGAAGATGAAAAATTACATAGGTATTCTCGTCAAGTAGACTTCTTAAGTGCTATGGACGACCTTTGGAAGGAAAAAGTAGTAATTCCTGAAAAGATAATAGATACCGAATCCAACCTAAAGCCTGTAGTTCTAAGGAAGTTACTTTTTAGACTAGGATTTCCATATGATAGTTTTGCGCATTATGAAGGTAAAATAGACCTTTTATTAAATAAAAGAAATAATATTGCACATGGAACTGAAAAAGAGGGTATTAATGAAGACGATTATAATAAAATTGAAAAAGCGACATTTGGTATTATAGATGAACTTAAAATCATGATTATTAAGGCACTGGAAAATAAGGTATACCTTAAAGAGGGGATAACATGATCTACCTTTATTAATTAAAATCAATAGTATTGGGATTAATTGAATCTTGGCTATGGGGTTGGCCATCGCTACGTAAATGTGCTTAAGTATATAATATATGAAAGGAGAGTAGGTTCCTGCGATCTACTCTCCTTAATTAATAGATAATATTATAGAATATAGCTATAATTATAAGTAAGGTAACTACATAAAGAGGATGGGCGGTTGGCCATCTCCCAAAGGAGCGATGTGGTTTGTAGGCTATGATGTCAGACCCCCATTGCCTGGGAGCCACTCTCCTTTTAGCCTTGTGCACTTTAGCACATTAACGCAGCTGGAAGCTGACCCATTGGCCCAAGCCGGGGTGCTTTAATGGTGCCTGTTACTTCCCGAATTTTGTCGAATAGAATCGATTTTTACTTACAATGCCCTCGGACAGGTTCACTGCCCCAATAATCAATCAAACACATTATGCCTTGGCCTAACTCAATCTATAATTCTATTCTCATAGACTCCCCCCTATCCCTCCATCTCAAAATCCTTTATAATAGTCTACGAGGTGTTTATAATGAGCAACAAAAACAATGCAAATAGAGAATTAGAAAAGAACATAAAGTATCCTTTAACTGGATTAGAAGATATGAGAACAGATCTCAGGAATAATTTAGAACAGAGATACTGGGGAAACGGCGTAAATGTTCCTTTTACGTTACATGAAGGATTAAGTAACTATAGGAAATACGAATTAGAGGATATAAGAAAGTTTTTCGAATTAAAAGGGGTAAGCAGTTTTAATAAAGCCAAACTCATCGCAGTATTAGAAGAAAAAATACCCGAGCTTCTTGAAGAAGTATGCCTTGGGTGGGATACCGAGCGCTTTAGGCTGTTAACCAAAATAGCGAAAAACGGTGGTTATATCCCTTCGCCTGATTTAGAATCATTTAAAATCCAATATCTTCGTAATAGCGGTATCATTTATACTGGAACGTTTCAGAATAAAAATGTTTTAGCATTGCCTGTTGAATTAATTGAACCAGTCCTTTCCCTGGAAAGAAATATGAAAGTAAGGGCTGCAGTAAAGAGAAATACAGAATGGATCAAGCTTACTAATGGGATGTTACATTATTATGGAACATTAAATGTTACACAATTAGAAAAGCTACTGGAATCTTATGTCACAGATCTCTTCACTTTTTCAGAATATATTTCCTTCATTTACAATGGAGAGGATTATTATAAGACGTACTATATTAATGAATATGGTTTGTCAAACGTGTATGTAACCAATCCGGAATTAGTGACAAGGGAACAACGGATGAGAAAAGATGTCTCCTTTTATCCCTTTTCGAAAAATCAGCTTCTCCAGGCCAGTGAACTAGACTTTATGGAAAAGAACGAAAGCTATATCCAATTATTCAACCACATCATGCAGCATTATGAAATTACGGAAGAGGGAGCATGGAGTATTTTAGAAGACTGTGTGCTTGCAACGAAGGATGGAGACAGTCTGCAAGATGTGATGGAATATTTAGCCGATACATTTGAATTTAATGGAATAGATGAGATGCAGGCATTCATGGACAAAGTGGTTAATTTAATGAATAACACGAAACAATGGTTTTTGAAAGGTTATTCATCATTGGAGTTAAGAGCACAGGAAGAAGGAACGCTACAGCCATTACCAAAAACGAAATTCAAATCTAGTAAAAGTAATAAAAAAGAAAAAGTTGGTAGAAATGATCCTTGTCCATGTGGAAGTGGGAAAAAGTATAAGAAATGTTGTGGGAGATAATTGTAGGTAGCGTTAGAGACACGTTAAATTCTTGGTGTAAGGTTGGGAGTCGCGCGATTTACGTTTATCTTCGTGCGATTTCATTCGGCTCTCGCGTGGTATAATTAAATAATTGATTATAAAGAACTGGGAATACGCTTATAACCCTACAACACACTAAAATTCGACATTTTTTGACAAAATCCGGGAAGTAACAGGCACCCATCCTCCAGACCCCAGCAACCATACCATATGATGGAGGGATGATAACATGGAAAGAGAAGCAAAACATCACGAGGTTGACCTTAAAAAAGAAGAAAAAGTATAAAAAAAGGAACAAGGTCTAATAAACACCCCGTTCCCTTTTTTTAATTTCAAACCTAAATCCTTTAACCATCGATACATGGCCAATGCGTCTAACCCATCTATTCTAAATTAGCATGCCTTCCATACATAGTTTTGGCGGTTAATCCTTTTTTGGACATTAATTTTAAAATTATCGCATCATACACCAATAAGAGCGATTGTTCAAATAAGGACCCCATAGGCTGTACGGACTCCTTGCTGTCATCATTTCCTTTTGTTTGCGCTTCTATTTTGATGCTTAAGTCTGATAATTGAGCAATTGTTGATTCCGGGTTAATCGTCATAACAGCTATTTTCGCCCCGATACTTTTTGCTTTTTCCGCCATCACGACAAGTGTTTTTGTTTCACCTGAACCACTGCCAATAATAAACAGATCATTTTCTTCTAAGTTCGGAGTCACGGTCTCTCCAACAACATAAGCATCCAGCCCCATATGCATCATACGCATTGCAAATGCTTTTGCCATTAGACCAGAGCGACCTGCACCAGCAACCATTACTTTCCCTGCTCGTAAAATCTCATCAGCAAATTTTTCCATTTCTTCATGATTGATAGTGTTGAGTGACTTTTCGATTTCCTTTAATATAGTAGTAGTGTAAGTAGTTTCTGAGAATACCATTTAAGCAATTACCCCTTGTTCCATTTGTTCCTTCATGCTTTTAGCTACTGCATTTTTATTTTCCTGGTTAGCAATTCCCCCACCAACAATAATCAAATCCGGTTTTGCGTTAATGGCTTCCTGCAGCTTTTCTTGTTTGATTCCACCAGCAATTGCTGTTTTAGCATTTTTGACTACTTTTTTAATCTTATGAAGGTCTGCAAATGAATCTTTACCCTCCGCTTGCAAATCATATCCCGTATGGACACAAATATAATCAGCTCCAAGCTTGTCAATTTCTTCCGCACGCGCTTGAATATCTTTGACACCTATCATATCTACTAAAATTTCTACTCCCTGTTTTTTCGCTTCTTCTATTGCCCCTTTAATGGAAGCATCTTCTGCCTGTGCTAAAATCGTGACAATATCAGCCCCTTCTTCAGCCGCTCCAGCAACTTCATAACCCGCTGCATCCATAATTTTCTCATCTGCCAACACTTGAAGATTAGGAAATGCCTTCTTCATTTCTTTCACTGCACGAAGCCCTTCTCTATTAATGACAGGTGTACCAAGTTCGACAATATCAATATATTCTTTAACCTCACTTACTATTTCAATGGCTTCCTCTGTATTAACAAGATCTAATGCTAATTGTAATTTCATGTATGTCTTCCCCTTCCTGAAAATGGTTTACCACTTTACTATAAAACGAACTATCTCAATTTAAAAGTACGCACTTTTAACTCATATAGTGATGAAAAGTATACTGTAAAAATGATTTGCTGCATAAAAAAAGGATAGTGTCTTTTCACACTACCCTTAATTTCTAGCACTGTCGTTGATCACAATCGAGTGGTCTAATGATTTATCTAGAAAATTTTTATACGACATTCCCCATTTATACATTTGTTCAAGGACCGGCATCAATGTTTCTCCTTGAGGTGTTAAGGAATATTCCACTTTTGGAGGTACAACAGGATAAACTTCCCTGCGAACAATCAGATCCGATTCTAGTTCACGAAGTTGCGTAATAAGCATCCTTTGTGTAATACCTGGTATCATTCTTTTCAATTGATTAAACCGTAAAGTACCTTCCTTACCCAAATGCCAAAGAATAATCATTTTCCATTTACCACCAATAACATCTAAAGTCAGTTCTTTTTCACAATTATATTCTTTCGCACATACATGTCCCAAAATTTCTTCTCCCCTTTCGAAGGTATACTTTTTAATACTATATATTCAAAAAGTAACTATTATCTTTTAGTATACTTGAAACCAGACCAAAAATGCACCTAGGTTAACTGTAGAATGTTCTTGATTATGTTAATATAATATTCAAATACACGTTGAAGGAATGATTAGATGGCTGCCCCAAACGAGAAAAGGAAGTATTCATATGGCGATTATCTGACATGGAATGAAGGGGAGAGGATTGAATTAATTGATGGAGAAATTTTCAATATGACACCTGCACCTTCACGTAGACACCAACAGATTCTTGGAGAGCTATTTACTGCATTTTCAGTTTTCTTGCGCGGGAAAGAATTTAAAGCTTTTTTTGCCCCTTTCGATGTAAGATTATTAACAGAGAACAAACAGGATGACGATATAAATAATGTAGTTCAGCCCGATTTGTCGGTTGTGTGTGATCAAAATAAGCTTGACGACCAAGGCTGTAATGGAGCGCCAGACATGATTATTGAGATTCTATCCCCTTCATCTGTCAAACTAGATCGCTGGAAAAAATATCAGCTCTACGAAAAAGCAGGGGTAAAGGAATACTGGCTTGTTGACCCGGTAAACGAATCTGTAGAGATACATCTTTTAACCGATGAACATTATAAATTCCAAGGAGTATTCACAAAAGAGATACTATTTCAGTACATGTTTTAACTGGTTTGGAAATAGAGTTATATCAAATATTTGCTTAAGGGATGTCCCTTTGTCCATCTACCCACCAGGGACAGGTTTGATGTGCCCCCCAAAAGTTAGAGTGAAAAACTAACTTTTAGGGTGCACTACATACCTATCTCCTTGTCCTTATCACCTAGCCTTTAATTCTCTTCTCAAAATTTTCCCGCTAATTTTTGTTTTTGGCAATTCGTCGAGAATTTCGATTTCTTTTGGCGCGACATGGGCTGCCAGATTATTTTTCACGAATAAACGAATCTCTTCCAATAATTCTTCCGACTCCTCATATCCACTACGGAGAGTAATAAACGCTTTTACAATCTCTCCCCGAATAGGGTCTGGTTTTCCGATTACACCCGCTTCACCAACAGCCGGATGTTCAATTAACTTACTTTCGACTTCAAATGGGCTAATTCTTTCTCCGGAGGAATTAATGATATCATCACTCCGGCTTTGGAAAAATACATAATCATCCTCATCTTGTATGGCTAAATCACCTGATAAATACCAGCCTTCGTATTTAAAATAATTATCAAATTTTTCTTTATTCCCCCATATTTCCTTCATTAATCCCGGCCATGGAGTACGAACAGCAAGCTGGCCAATGGAGCCGCGTGGCAATTCATTTCCTTCCTCATCTAAAATACCGACCTGAATTCCTGGAAATGGTCTTCCCATCGAACCGGGCTTGATGTCCTCGGATGGAAAATTCACTACTAAATGTCCACCGGTCTCGGTCATCCACCAAGTATCATGGATACGAACACCTAATTTTTCCCATGCCCAATAAATAACTTCAGGATTTAAAGGTTCCCCGACACTCAATACATGCCGGACTGAAGACAAATCATACTTTTCCAATAAATCCTCTTGAGATAAGAGCATACGGAAAGCAGTTGGAGCACTGTACCATATCGTTATTTTCAAATCCTCAATTAACTGATACCAAGCTTCCGCACTAAAACGTCCACCTTGAATTACAATGGTAGCTCTATTTAACCATGGTGCAAATAATCCATAAACACTGCCGGTTACCCAGCCTGGATGAGAGGTACACCAATACACATCATTATCCTTTATATCTAACACCCATTTTCCGGAAATATAATGATGAACGACCGCGCGATGAGCATGCAACACTCCTTTTGGTTTACCCGTTGAGCCGCTTGTATAATGAATGATTAAGCCATCTTCTGGATCAACCCATTCCACGATATTCTCAGTAGCAGCGTCAACCGGTACACTTTCTATATCTTCCGCAAACAATATCGTTTCTAGTGATGGAATTTCCTCATGCGGCACTCTTTTCACCATCTCTTTATCTGTAATAAGTACCTTTCCCCCACAGTCGTTAATTCGCTCTTTCACCGCTTCACGCATAAACGCCTCAAATAATGGACCAGCAATGGCCCCTATTTTTATGATGGCCAGTATGGAAATATAGCACTCCGGCGTCTTTGGCAAGAAGACAAACACTCTGTCCCCCTTTTTCACACCAATTTTTTTTAACACCCTTGCATAATGATCCGTCTTTTCTTTTACCTCTTTAAATGTATAGGTTTGCTTTTCATCGCCATTTACATAGTGAAGGGCGATTTTGTCACCATATCCTTCCTCAACATGCCGGTCAATCGTTTCATATGCAGCATTGACTTTCCCGTTTGCTCTAATAAAATCCCTTCCCATATCATCCCATGAAAATTCAGCTTTTATCTGATTATAATTGGATAAATTGTATAAATGACCTTTTAAGGGTGGAATCCGTTTACTTGCTTGAATAATCTCTGACATCGTTATCTCTCCTTATGAAGTTTTTACATTCAAATCAAGGCTTTCTAAAATCTCTGCTTTATAGGTTGCTAATTGCTTGCTTGCCCTATCACGTGGACGGGGGTCCTTGATCCTAATTTCTTTATGCAATTCCCCAGGCTGACCTCGTAAAATAATGATCCTATCACATAAATAGGTTGCTTCATCAATATCATGTGTTACTAAAACTATTGTAGATTTATAGGCTTTCCAAATATCTAACAGTAAATCCTGTAACTGCATTTTCGTAAAGGCATCCAGCGCACTAAATGGTTCATCTAATAAGAGGATTTCCGGAGAAGTGACCAGTGCTCGTGCAATTGCTACACGCTGAGCCATCCCACCGGATAATTGCCTTGGGTAAAGTTCCCCACTTTCCTCTAGACCAACATTTTTTAAATACTCTTTGGCACGGACAATTTTCCCCTTTTTATCTCCCTTCAACCCAAAGGTGACATTATCCAGTACCGTTAACCACGGAAATAATCGCGGTTCCTGAAAGATAAATCCGGTCGTGTCCTGGATTTCTTTTTCCGTATTTCCGTTAATAGCGATGTCGCCGTCATAGTCACTATCCAGCCCGGATATCGCACGCAATAATGTACTTTTCCCACAACCACTTGTTCCAAGGAGCCCAATAATTTCACCATGCTCTGCAAAAAAAGAGATGTTGTTCACTGCTTGCTTCCCGTCGAATAAGCGACTTACATTTCTTAATTCCAAACTCACCTAATCTACCTCCTATCCCTATGATTTTAGAAAAACTCGCATTCGCTCGTCCTTTTGCGAATGGGTAGTTTTTCTTATACTTAGGACGTTAAAATTTTTGCTACGTCGAAAAACTTCTTTGCTAAAAATTCACACTTTCCTAACGTGGAACAAAACTGTCCTGCCAGCTTAAAGCTCGTTTTTCAACCAATTTCAAAATCCAATCTGATAGTTTTCCGATTATTGCAAACAAAATAATACTTGCAATGATGGTCTCAGGGGAAAGTGTATTTTGACCGAGCACTAGCAAGTAGCCTAATCCTTTACTTGCACCCATCAGTTCAGCTGCAACGACAAACATCCATCCTAAGCCAAGACCGCTGCGTAACCCGACGAGAAAAGATGGTAATGCAGCTGGAAGGATAACCCTTTTAATTAATTGAAATGTATTTAGACCATACATTTTACCAACTTCAATTAATTTCCGGTCCACCCCAGTAATCCCACTTACAATATTTAAATAAACTGGGAAAAATACGCCAACTGCAATCATCGTTATTTTTGACGGTTCACCAATTCCCATCCACAAAATAAATAATGGAACCCATGCCAGAGACGGTATCGACCGAAACGCCTGAATCATCGGATCAAATAGCTGTTCAGCCTTTTTATAAAATCCAACAAAAGAACCTAAAATAACCGCAGCTATAGTTCCTAATACAAATCCTACTAACACCCGAAATGTCGTTATCCCAATATGATTCCACAAGCTGCCGTCCTGTGCCATTTCCCGTATCGTTTCTACAATTGCTGACGGTGCTGGGAGTTGGTAAGCGGGAAACACTCCTATCCTGCTAAAAATCTCCCAAACAATGACAAGCGTTATCGGTATAATACTTCCCAAAGCTACAGCCTCTCCACCTCTAAAATCCCGTTTTGTCCTTTCACCCTTCTTTTTATTTATTCGGTTCGTAACCGCAACAGGTGATGCGAGCTCTCCTTTATGCTTCATGATCTTCCCTCCTCCAAAATGTATTATTCACTCCCAATTACATCTTCTGCAAAGGACGAATCTATTAATTCAGTAGTAAGTTCCACAATATCAGCTGCTTCATCAATTACTCCACCCTCTTGCAGAATTTGACCTGCTTCCACTAGTGCTTCATGATGAATGTCACCAGGAATTGGTTCTGAAAAGTCATTCCGTTCCAATTGCTTCAAAGCAACGTCTATTTCAATATTTGCCTCTTCCGCTAAAATTTCTGCTGCTTCCTCCGGGTTCTCTATTACCCATTTTCTTGCACGCTCATAAACCTCAATTACCCGATGGACATAGTTGGGATAATGCTTTGAAAAATCCTCTCTCACATTTAAAAACCCGTATGTATTAAAATCAGGATTCCGGTAAAATAATTCAGAATCAGACTCCAGTTCCAGCCTTGCCATATGCGGATCAAGTCCTGCCCATGCATCAACAGAACCAGATGTTAATGCAGATGCTCCGTCTCCATGCTGAAGGTTTACTATCTCTACATCATCGGCTGATACTCCTTCTTCATTTAGGGAACGAAGCAAAAAGATATAAGGATCCGTTCCCAGCGTCGCAGCCACTTGTTTTCCTTCCAAGTCCTGAACGGTCTTCACACCAGAATCCGGATTCGTTACCAGTGCTGTCCATTCCGGCTTTGAAAAAATATACACGTTTTTAATTGGTGCCCCATTTGCTTTTGACATTAATGAAGCAGCACCAGCAGCTGAGCCAAAATCAATACTATTGCTATTGAGGAATTCTAGAGCCTTATTACTTCCCTGGCTTAAAACCCACTCAACCCCTATACCTTCCTCACTAAACTCCTCTTCCAACCAGCCGAATTCTTTTAAAACTAAACTCGTTGGCGAATAATACGCATAATCCAGTCTAATTTTCTCCGGGTTCTCTCCCGAACTCGCCTCCGAGCATCCTGCAAGCAATACAAAAGCAATGACACCAATACTTAAATACATTAATTTTTTCATTTTCCATAACCTCCTTTAATTATTGACCAAGGGAATAGATTGTGATCGCTTAAAAAGTCGACATTTTCAAAATTAAATAACTCTACCAGCTAACCTTTAGACCAACCTAATTAGAATCCACCTACACCTAGTAGTGGTATTGTTATCTTGTTTTATATTTTTTGGTACCTCAAACAGAGAACCATCCCCCTATTCCAATACAATGAAACCTTAGAAAACCTGCCGTTCACCAAACTTTTAGGTGAACGCCCCAGTTGCACTTATACAGATAAGAAAGTTTTATATTTTATTATCTGTTTAAATACGCTTACAATATGTCTTGTTAAATAAAAGAATACTTTCAGCCCACATACCAAATCCATCTTTTTTATACCAATTAAAAAACCCCCTTCCTATAAGAAGAGGGTTATCATCTACGTTCCACTCTTCTTATCTGTCAGGATCTTCTCCTGCAGGAATTAGCACCTTACTAAACTATTAGCCTAGTAGGTTGCCGGGCATCGTAGGGCCAGTCCCTCCGCCACTCTTGATAAGAAACACTAAATTATCTATTAATTTTCAATCTTGTGATACATATTATCACGAGTAATTTTTATTGTCAATAACTTTATGAAGGAGGATATATCCTTATTTGGAAAAGTCGTTTTTACCATTCTTATTTATTTCTTTCTCAATCGATTTCGGGGTTAGTGCTGCACAATTTGGTCTTTGGATCGCGTGATTTCAGGGTAGTGTTGCTCGGTTTGGTCTTTGGCTAGCGCGATTCCAGGGCGGTGCCGATCGGTTTGGTCTTTGGCTCGTGCGATTTCGGGACAGTGCCGATTGATTCAATCGGGTCGCGCACGATTTGACGCCTGACTCAATCGATTTCAGAAAGGTCACGCACGTTCAAATCGGCGGCTCAATCGATCCAAGGCACTACCCTACTGCCCTGAAAAATTTTCCCTAAATGGAATAATTTCTGGTAAAATAGTACTAATGAAGGGAGGACTTAGTAATCATTAAAACTAAGTAAAATAGAATCATAAATTTTTAGATCATAGGAGAACAACGAAATATGAGTTATTGTACAAATTGTGGAAATGAAATAAAGGCTTCTGCCAAATTTTGTGGGAATTGTGGTTCCAAGCGAATAGACTTAGAGCAAAACCCAGAAACTGTTACAGCTAGCACCCATTATTCAGAAACATCAGAGACTGAACGGAATCCTCAGCCTATTCAAAACGGAAGCCAGAAGCAAAGCCAAGCAAAAATTCAAAATAACAAAACACAATACCAACATATCAGCACTACCAAAGGAAAACCGATAACCATCGCTACTATTCTTGTAGCAATTATTCTAGGTATTATCATGCTTATTTCTGATAACGGGTTAAATTCGTATCTATCCTGGGGTGGTGGGGAATCATTTGTCATTACGACCCTGCTGATTATGATTGCTTTACAAATTCTATTACTCTTTTTAAGCAGCAAAAGAAAAAGCTATATCCTATTAATTCCTGCTATTATCAGCTTATTTAATATTATACCAATTTATACAACCTACATGGACTTTAAGAATTGGGCAGAATACCAAGGAATGTATACCCACCAAATCGTTGCAGGGGAACTGGCATTACTTTTAAGCTATCTGATATTTTTCATAGCAGCTGCCGCATTAAATATCATATTCTTATTTAAGAAAAAGAAATAGGGTGAAAGCATGTATTGTCATAATTGTGGGGAAAAACTTGTTGTCAACGCGAAGTTTTGCGGGAATTGTGGAACGAAGGTAATCAGCCAGCATCACCCCCAAAAGCCAAGCAGTGATACCAGCAATCTTTCCAAAACATTAAAAACAGAAATATCAGCCTTACCCATTGTGACTTTAATCGGTGACACGTTAAAAGGAGCATCCGGATTATCCGATTTGCAGGAAAAACTTGCAGCAGACCAAAAGAATCCATTGTTGTGGATGTTTTATTATGAAGGGTTTATTACTTATCAAAAAATGAATAAAGGCGTCAATGTTGCTAGAATTATTTATAATCCAGTAGGCTTTGCCGTATCCAAAGGGGTCGCATCTGGTTTGAATGCAATGGATGACGATTTTGAAGCGTTCGACCCTCGAAAATGTTTATCCACTGCTTTAGCTTTATGCATGGAAAAAATAAATAAGAAAGAAGTATCCTCAACCGATTTAATGATTACAGGAAAAGTACTCTTTTACATGGGAATTAATGAAGAATCAGCTGAACAACAAGAAGCATTTTATTTAAAAGCAATAAAATATCTAACTTCGGCCATCCAAGTAGAAAAGAATAATCACTATATTGCTGAGTACTTTTTCTATCTTTCTCAGGTCTATCAAATGGCTGGACAAGAGAAATTGCAATATCGAGCGCTGAACATGTCACGAAAACTTGGTTTCACACCTGCTTTAGAACTTTTAATCAAATATTTAAAAGACCATGGAATGACAGATGAAAAAATCGATGTCATGGTTTTGCAGCAACCTAAAGAGAATATTCAGCAATTTACTTTCACCTATCGCCCAGATACAACGAATCGAATTGAGAATTCACTTAAGTTTGCATACCAAGAACAAAGCAAGAAACTAAAAAATACTTCAGAACGTATTAAAAACTTTTTTTCCTAAGGAGGAAATCCAATGACATTTGATTTTGATCCGTTTTCACACTTAGATATGAATTTCGATCAAGTTGTCGATGCAACCGATTTAGAAATATATGAACTATCTAATGAAAATGGGATGGACTTATTAGATTTGAACCATGACATGGCCATGGATCAGTTCCAGAGTGACCTGAATTCAGATGGTCACATCGATACATTCCAAGCCGACCTCAACGGAAATGGGATATTGGACCAGTTTGAATTCAACCATATGGGGACTAATTTTGAGTATGATCTTAATCATGACGATCGCATAGACGAGTTGGATATGGCCTTGGCAACTACCTTATTTCCTAAATAACAAGAAAACACCCATCCACGGGTGTTTTCTTACTTTTTATGAACGACTGTTCCAGCAATCATATCGTGGATTGTTTGTTTCTTTGCCGTAAACAATGCCAGTAGATAACCTATTCCAAGAATAAACGCAGAAATATAAGAAGCGAAATATCTTCCCATCGCTCTTGCAAATGAGATTCTTTGTCCATGATCATCTGTTACTTTAATTCCCATCGCTAATTTGCCTAATGTTCCTTGGTACTTTGAACTTTCCATACCGGCTTTATATCCCAAGCCAATAATTAATCCCCAAAATTGTGCAGCCAAGTCTGATGTATACATAAGAAACAATAATGAAAAAATAAACATGAATGCGAATAAAATAAGAAAATCAATAATCGATGCGCCAACTCTTTGACCAAATGCCGCGTATGTCGAATTTATATTTGCATAGGATGTAGCTTGATTCGATGGATGTGCATTTGATTGAAACGTCGAATGATCCACTTGCTCGCTCGCAGCAGCAATGTAAGTAGAAGTGTCCTTACCCGCATAATGATACCCACAATCAGTGCAGAAATTCTCCTTGCCTTCTCTTTCCTGACCACATTGAGGGCAGAATCGGTTAGTTTCCCCTTGATGCATCTTTTCCAGTGACTCCCCACATGCTGTACAAAATTTCGAGCCAGTAATAACATCATGATTACAATTCCAGCATTTCAAAACGAACCCCTCCTTTTTAAAAAAATAAAAAAGCATTACAATTATACTATAAAAAAGAAGGCACGGGGATTATTCTTTTGCTTCCATGTAGGGACAAAGATGGAAGCATTCTTTAACGTTATAGATTGAAAAATCACCTTGTAGAGGTTCTGGCCTTCTTCTCGTTTGATTGTACTGTTATATAGTATTCTATTTGAATTTTTGAAGAAGCGGGAATGCTACCTTGGACTTACGTAACGTTTAGATTCATCTTTCTGATCATAATGTCGTTTCCATGCCCCCTGATTGAGGTGTGACATGTTATCAAGCTCTAACCGGATCCACATGATTTGAGGCTATAGGGAACCAATCTACTAATAAAAAAGGAGAAACAGGTCCATCATAAACCCATTTCTCCTTTTTCGACTTAACTCAAAACATAATTATAGGCACAGACGCCATTCTCTGGCCCACTACTTACTCTGAGACAACTGTTTATTTACACTCCAGAACCCTATACCAGATAAAACAGCAGTAATGGAGCCAATAGCTGCTGCAAGCCCAATATCACCAAACATCATACTAGATAGTAATAATCCAATAACACCGAAAACGATTAATAGAATAGCAATCACTCCCAACCATATGCCTTTACATCCACGGTTGCGATATCTTCAACTACATCTCTGGGAATCTCTGGGTAATTCAGCTCAAATCCCGCTTCACTACCAGGGTTGACTCCAACATCTACACTACCATTTAAAACACCAAGAATCCAAATTTTGAACTTGTCATGAAGCCTCTAGTAGAAAATCTAGAAATAGTAAAGGACTCAAAATATAGATTCATTCTGATCAAGGATGGTACTATCAATATAGAATATGGGTAGAAACACTGAAAGAAAATCCGATTTTCAAAGTATGTCTAGAAAAGGTAACTGTTTAGATAATCTACCAATGGATAACTTTTTTAGTTTATTAAAACAAGAGATGTATCATCGAGAAACATTGTGTTCATTTGAAGAACTAAAAAGCAAAATTGAGAGACATATAGATAAATTATAATAACAAACGTATCAAACAAAAATTGACTGATATGAGTCCAGTTCAATACCGTATTCACCCCAGCCAATTAACTGCTTAATATAAACTCTAACTTTTTGGGGTCACCTAGTTTTGAAGTTCATCGTCCCAGTCTTTCTACTAAAATAGAGGGGACAAGTTTGTCCCTAAGGTGCCTCTATTTGCTAAAACAAGTACCGTCTGCAATAGCACATTTACACCTTTTTCACAATCTTCCCATGAAGTCAACTCATCTTCAGCATGACTTTTCCCATTGACACTTGGTACAAATATCATTGCTGATGGTATATAGGTTGCAATAAACTGTGCATCATGCCCTGCCCCACTTGCCATTCGTTCATAGGAATAACCAAGGGTTTTAGAAGATCTTTCCAGTAAATCTACTAATTTATCATCAAACCACACCGTATCACGGTCCCATAATCTTTTTACTTTAACTTCACATTTTTCTCTAGCCTTCGAATTCGGAAGACCTTCTATTATTTCTGTTACCTTTTTAACCATGTTCTCGTTCTTGCGTCGAGCTTCTATAGTAAATACCACTTTGTCAGGAATGACTGTATGAATATTTGGGCTTACATTCATCCTTCCTATGGTATAAACGAGCTGATCGTCCAGCTTACTCATCTCTTTTCGTATTTCGGTTATTAAATTTGTCGCTGAAAACAGGGCATCCTTTCTCATTGGCATTGGAGTAGTTCCCGCATGATCAGATTCCCCCATTACTTCAATCTCATAGCATACCATGCCAACGACACAATCCACGACACCGATATCGAGAAGCTCTTTTTCAAGAACTGGCCCCTGTTCGACATGTAATTCTAAAAAAGCGGCTGCATCTTTCAATCGGTTTACTTCCTCTCCTTTAAAACCACTCTCCACTAATGCTTGTCCAAATGTAATCCCCTCACTATCTGTGGATGCTAACATCGCTTCTTTATTAAACCATCCTGAGAGTACACCAGAGGCCATCATGGAAGGCTCAAATCTGGCCCCTTCTTCATTTGTAATATTTGCAACAACAATCGATGTCCGAGGCTTGATCTGTCTTTCAACTATCGTTCGAACTATTTCAAGTCCAGCTACCACACCTAGCACTCCATCAAATCTTCCGCCTTTTTCCACAGAATCCAAATGAGAACCTAAGATAATTGGCGGCTTATCATTTTCAACCCCTTCTAATTTAGCATACATATTTCCCATATCATCCCAAGTGACACTCATACCAAGTTCCTCACTTATTGAACGAAAATAGGCTCTTGCCTTAATATCCTCCCCTGAGAGAGCCAAACGGGTAACACCATTATTTTCAGTTCTCCCAATATCCGCAAATTCCTCCAGCGTTTGTTTTAAACGTTCTCCATTAATTAAAACTTGTTGTGTTTCCATCGTATCCTCCTCTACATATGGCAAATTTTTTCTACATTATTACGAAATAGATTTAACTATAGAACTTAATTTTCGCAGACCGGATAGCTAGGTATAGTTTGGATCTATTTTGTTAAACAGCAATCCGGTACTGTAGTTGACTTTTGATTAAGATTAACTTTTCCATTTATTGTGCTCTTTTTAAAAGTATCTTCCGGATGCTCGATTAATTGCTGTAGATCTACGCCTATACGAAGTCATATAAATATCATTAACAGTTTATAAGACATACCGTCTAGATTCCGGTTTCTCTGTACTTCACCGTTTTTCCCATGGAGAGCACACTACTTCCGGCAGAGACTATGTTTTTGACGTTTAAGGAATAGTGGGAACAACCTTGGATTTCTTTTGTAGCTTCAACGAGGTTTGGCTGTTCTGAAAAGGCTGTTTTCTAATAGACACTTAATCTTAAAAATCCGAAATAGCTTTTATGTTGATTTCTGCTATGGACAGTCACACACCTTAGGTGACAGCTTCAGCAGCGTTACATCGAACAAAGAAAAAGTAATTATTTTTTTCGAGGGATCGACTACCGTCCACTCCAATCAACCATCATAAAAGTGAAGAATTATCTTTGGATTTAGTCAAATATAAATTATTGTTATAAAGTTGATAAAGCACCATGTCAACGGAGTAAAAGACATAGTGGAGACCGCAAAGCAAGGGGGCTCACCACCCGACCTAACGTCAAAAGTTGAGTTATACTATTATTATATGATTTTAAAAAGTAACATGTATTGGACTAATTGTTAAAATAACTGTGATTCTATTAACCAAAATGTACATAAATCTGTGAACTGTGGGTTAACCTCCACTACCATCCATTTTTAATAAATTAATTAAAAAGCTAACAAAAGCTGCTGTAATGCATTCATCTCGTTTTCTAACGTATTAAATAAACATTAGACATATCGTAAATTCCCGTTAATGTAAATTACACATTTTGTTAAATGCAAAATTTTATTAATGGAACTATAATAAAAAATATTCTATTAATTTTAACTCCATGCAAAGGAGGATTTATATTTACTTACAATAGTAGATAAAAAGTTAAAAAAGCTTAAATGAGAAGTAAAAAATTACATGCTGGGGTATCATTAATAGTGAGATTCAAACTTTTATTTGATTTTCTGTAAAAAATATAAAGAACCAGGAGGGTTTCAATGAAAGCTACATTTAAACGTCCAAAAACATCAAAAGGCTGGCTAAGTCTAGGCCTTATCGCCTTTATCATTCTATTAGGCAGCTGGCCGGTTATTCACTTGTTTAACAGAGAAGTTATTGTTTTCGGTCTACCTCTATTAATGGTATGGTCAATTGTGCTTATCTTTTTAACAACTTTTACTATGTTATTTATTAATAAGATTGGAGGGGTCGACTGATGTATGAATATATTCCCTTATTTATAACCATTTCATATATTTTCATTGCTATTTTACTAGGTTTTTTTGCAGGAAAAGGAAAGAACATGGATAGTGTAGAAGAATGGGGAGTCGGAAGCAGAAGCATGGGCCCTATCATGATGTATCTTTTAATTGGGGCTGGAGGGGTAAGCGCTTACACATTTATGGGATCTCCAGGATGGGCATATTCAAAAGGTGTCCCTGCATTATATGTTGTTGTTTATTTAACCTATATGGCCATACTTGCATGGTATTTTGGTCCAAAAGTATGGGAATTGGGTAAAAAATACAACCACGTTACCCAATCAACTGCGATTACTGACCGTTATGAAAGTAAAGCATTGGGTGGTTTAGCATCTATTGTTACTTCCATCGGAATATTAGCATATGCAGTCATTCAGACTACTGGGGCTGCTTATATTTTAAATGTCATGAGTTATGGATTAATTCCGACTTGGGTTGGTGTATTCCTATCATTAGGTGCGATTTCCATCTACCTGTATAGAAGTGGTTTAAAGGCCATCGGGTTAACCAACGCCTTTCAAGGGGGATTAATGATATTTGTCTCCTTTTTTATCGGCCTATGGGCAACCAAGCATTTTACTGGGGGTTTTTCATTTACACCTATTTTTGAGCGAGTAAGAGCAGATATTCCTGAGTTCTTTACACTTCCTGGTGGCTTAGGAGATATGAACATTACTTTTTGGACAACTTCCATACTAATTTCTTTCTTCTCCATTTGGCAAACCCACTGGATTCAGTGGATGGGAGCAAAATCTAAACAATCAATTAGAAGGTCTGCTACATTACTGCCAACATTTTACCTTGTTCTTATACCAATGATTGTAGTAGGGTTTATCGGAATCTTTATGTATCCGAATATCGGAAACCCTGATCATGTCGCTATTCAATTAGCAGTGGATACGATGCCAGTTGTTGTTGCTGGTTTACTTGGTGCTGGGACACTGGCGGCTGCAATGTCCTCTAGTGAACCTTGTATTCACGCAACAGCCCTTAGTTATAGTAAAGATGTACTTCAGCCACTATTGAAATGGGATGATGTAACAGTAGGGAAATGGACGAGACGATTAATTTTCCCAATTATGTTGTTGATTATAGCACCTATTTCCATTTTACAGCCTTCAAGTCTAGTATATATTTTACTGATTGGTTATGGATTTATCGCTCAGGCATTCCCTTCAATAATAGGTATCTTCTTATGGCCTAGAGCAACGAAACACGGTGCTTTCTGGGGATTATTTGGTGGTTTTATTGTTACAGTAATCTTTTCTTTTATCATCGCACACCCTCTTAATATCCATGCAGGTATATGGGGATTAGGAGCAAACGCGATAATATTTATCCTCGTTTCTTTAATTACGCAACCTGCATCGAAAGAAACGATTGAACGTTTCTTCCCTGAAATGGTTGATGATCTTTATGAAGATGAAGCGAACCCTTCATTCCAAGTTGAAACAAAATAAAACAATACAATACAATACAGGAGGGAATAATATGGAAAAGCAATATCTTTTCATAGATGGAGAAATTATTACAGTAAACGGACATAATCAAATAGCAGAAGCCGTAGCAGTAAAAGGAAATAAAATTATCGCAGTTGGATCAAATGAAGAAATATTAAAATTAAAAGACAAACAGAGTGAAATCATAGATTTAAACAAGAAAACATTAATACCTGGATTAATAGATTCGCATTTACATATAACTATGTATGGAACTAACTGTGTATCTATTTCATGTAAAAGCGAAGCCATTAACTCAATAGAGGACCTACTTCAGGAACTTAAGAATCAGGCAAATCAAACACCAAAGGGACAATGGATTCGAGCGTGGGGGTACAATGAAAATAGCATTTCTGACCAGCGCTTTCCAACCAAAGACGAACTGGATGCCGTTACTACCGATCATCCAATCATCATAACTAGAACATGCGGACATATTTCTGTAGTGAATAGCCAGGCATTTAAGATTGCAAATATAGATAAGAACACCCCAGATCCTGAAGGCGGCAGAATCGACCGAAATACAGCGGGAGATTTAACAGGATTATTAATTGAAAATGCTCACATGAAAATGTTTGCTACTATCACTTTTTCAGCTGATGAATTAACAAATGCCCATGAAATTGCTTCCAGACAATTTGCTGAAAAAGGAATCACTTCTATTCATGATGCAACAGGTTATGGCTTGAGTAACCTAAGAGCTTTACAGTCGGATTGTAAAAATGGTGTGGTTAAACAGAGGGTCTATGCAATGGTAGGTGCTTTAAGCGATGCACAAAATGTCGTTAAACACATGGTTAACGCCGGGATATTTACCGGGTTAGGTGATGAAAAATTTCGAATTGGTCCTGTGAAACTTTTCCTTGATGGCAGCAGCAGTGGTCCAACGGTTTGGACACGTGACCCTTATACAAATGATCCAGAAAATTATGGAATTCATTATTTCTCTCAAGAAGAGGTAGACGAACTGTTTATACCAGCACATGAAAAAGGATGGCAAATAACCGCCCACGCCCAAGGAGATGCAGCCATTGATATGCTGTTAAATACTATTGAGAAAGCAAATGAATTACATCCGCGCAAAAATACGAGACATCGGATAGAACATGCTGGAATAGCAGCACCCGACCTAATCGAACGGATGAAAGAGCAAGGTGTAGTGCCTATACCTAACCCAGCATTTCTTTATGAATATGGGGACGGATACGCTAAAAACTACGGAGAAAGAGCTACTAATATGTATCCAATGGGAGATTATAAGAAAGCTAACATTCCGGCTGCCATTGCTTCTGATTGCCCTGTTACAGACTTTAATCCGATGCGTGGGATACATGCTGCAGTTACTCGTAAGTCCAGCTCCGGTCAAGTTATTGGTGAAGACAAAACCGTATCCCTGCTTGAAGCAATACGTATGTATACCCTAAATGGTGCTTATGCATCGTTTGAGGAAGATACAAAAGGAAGCATAGAACCAGGTAAATTAGCGGATTTAGTTTTACTTGATCGTACTATTACCAAATCTAACATAGATGATATACCGGAAGTCCAAGTAGAATGGACGATGATTGATGGGGAAATCGTCTATACTAATACTAAAGAGGGGATCCAGGCATGAATGGATTCCTCCCTAAAACAGATACGATCATTACTTTGTCAGGGTCCGCTTATCAAATAGGTTTTAAACACGGTAATATCGCAAAAGATAAAGTGAATCAAAGTTTAGAAACCTATGAAAAGATGTTTAAAGAGACATCCGGAATCTCATGGAAAGATGCAAGAGAAAAAGCATTAACCCATGTCCCGGCCATAGAAAAATATCAATCTAATTATATAACAGAAATGGAAGGGATAGCCGCTGGAGCTGGTGTTCAATTTGAGGACATATTGGCTCTTAATGCAAGAAGTGAGATTTCCTTAATCCAAGCACCAGATGGTTGTACTTCCTTTGCTTTAACAAAGCCAAAGACGTCAAAAACTTGGTTAGCCCAAAATTGGGATTGGAAAGGTGCCCAAATCGACTCTTTAATACATCTTGAAATTCAGCAAAAGGGCTTTCCAACATTACAAATAATAACCGAGGCTGGAATCATTGGAAAAATTGGCTGCAATAGTGTTGGAATTGGTGTATGTCTCAACGCATTAGTAACCAACACTTGGCAGCCCAAGGTTCCTATTCATTTAGGATTAAGGGCAATTCTTGAATCTGAAACTTTTAATGAAGCCATTTCTAAAGTGAATCAAAATCAAATGGCATCTCCAGCTCATTTTTTAATCGCATCCAAATCAAACGAAGCAGTAAGTATGGAAGTTTCCCCTATTTACACGGAAAAAATAGAAGCCACTGATGGTATTACCTTCCATACAAACCACCTCTGCTCTCCGGAAATGAGGAATGTAATCGAAGAAGAGGTTGTACCTAATTCTTACAATCGGCTTACTGAAATAAATAAAGAAATTCAAGCACTGGAAGGAAAGAATTTAGAAGAGATAGATTTATTCCATATGCTATCCAATCATGAAAACTATCCATATTCCATTTGCCGCCATCCTGCCGATGACGAAAATGCTACGCTTAAAGGGATGGAGACAGTGTTCAGTATCGTAATGAATCTTACAGATAATAAATTATCTTGGATAAAAGGGAAACCTTGTGAGTATCTTAGTTAATAAATGTTTAGATACAAAGAAAAGGACTTCAATTTCAAGTCCTTTTCTTTGTGATCAATGAATTAATAACGTCAGCAACAGAAAAATCCCATCACATTTACAGTTAGTTATTCATAAAATTTGATACCGGCTAGCACCTAGATAGGTAGCATAAAAACATGAATAATATTCCATATTATGATACTAATTTTCACATAAAGAATTAAGGAGTATAAATAATTGAAGTCTAAACTACATGATAGGTGCAGTTGTACGCCGCATCCTGTGGTAACCTTGGAATGAGTGGTGCAGAAACTATATCAAGGAAAACAAAAAGCAATACGAGTATTCCTTTACAATTGGTGAGTTATTAATCATGAAGCGGAATTACACGCGCTAATCAAGAAACTGGAAATCTGCATAGAATTCCTTCCAAACGAAGTATTATCATTCCGCCCAGACTCTAAAATAGTCGTCGATAAGATGGAAAAATCTTTTATAGAATATTCCTTTTGACTTATGTTTCATGAGTCTATGTCATCTTCTTTTTTAGTACAAAAGTAACATATAAAAACATATTCGTTAACATAGTGGGTTACTTAAACAAGCTGTCTAATTGAATGCAGACAGCTTATTGCGTTTGATTGGACTGAAAGCAGAATCCTTCATTCTTTTTAAATTTTATCTTAGAACTAAAACGTACAAATATCCAAAAAGGATACAGAAACTTCCGTTATTTTGTATCAACACCTTATATTCCTAGTTACTTTATAAACATCTTCTAAACCTTACCCTAATAGACGACCTGATCGATGTTAAATCAGATAAACAGCAGAATATAAACATTTATTTCCTTTTTCGTATCATATCTTTTACTACATCAGGATTAGGGCCACCTGTAACTTTTCGCCTTTCCACAAAACATTTCGGATCTACAACAGCTTGCCAATCCTCACTACTTAACTGGACATCTCCGAGCCACTGATTAACCAAATCCACTGGTATATCATACAATTCCTTGTGCTTTGAAGCTGCCTTTTTTGCTATGAAACTTGCTTTTGAATGTGCCTTACGAAAAGAAACACCATAATCACGCGCTAGAACATCTGCAAGCTCCGTTATTGTTATCATATTTTCCCTAGCTTGCTGAGCGGCTCGTTCTTTATTAAAATCCATCGTAAGAATTACTGCTCGCATCAAGCGGAGTACTCGAATCGCTTTCTGATATCCACCATACAAATGCGGCTGTAAATCATCCTCCGTATCATTAATATCCCCATAGGGCGTATTATGAATCATATGAATAACAGCGAGACCTTCTGCGGCAGCACTGCTTGCAATTGCACGAGAATGTTCGATAGAAACGGGATTCCGCTTTTGTGGCATAATACTGCTTATTTGTACATATGGATCAGATACTTTGACTAATCCTACTTCCTTTGAAGTCATACGTAAAAATTCTTGGATCCATCTTCCCATATTCGTCATCAAACTAACTAAAGTTTGTGCTGCTTCTATTAAGTAATCCCCTGTTGCAATGGCGTCATACGAATTTTCTACTAATCCATCAAATTCAAGAATCTCTGCTACACGCTCTCGGCTAATAGGAAACCCTGAAGTTGTTATTGCAGCAGCCCCCATCGGAGATTTATTTACTGTCTTATAAGACTCTTTCAGTCTATGAATGTCTCGCTGCAAATTATCATAGATTGCAACAAGATAATGGCCGAATGTTGTTGGTTGAGCTGGCTGAGTATGCGTATGGGCCGGCATAATAGACTTTACATGTTGTTCAGCTTGGTAAAG
The DNA here is from genome assembly GCF_009733865.1 of Oceanobacillus salinisoli. Classification (GTDB taxonomy): domain Bacteria; phylum Bacillota; class Bacilli; order Bacillales; family Amphibacillaceae; genus Oceanobacillus; species Oceanobacillus salinisoli. The sequence goes on from NZ_WOFB01000016.1 coordinate 55,420, forward strand.
TATGGCTTCACCTAACTTTTCGGCATTTTCAATAGCCTGATTCATATAATTTCTTATGACAATCCGATACATCGCTTCTCCCATATCGTTTCTGCTTTTAGCAATATGCATTTTACCTGCCAATTCTTCACCAATAATTTCTCCAATTTGGGATTCAACCAAGAAAAATAAATCCTCGTACTCTGTAGAGTATTCGATGGTTCTGTGTTCCATAGATTCTACCTGTCTAACACCATCTAAAATTCTTTCAGACTCCTCTTGAGAAATAATACCTTGCTCAGCTAGCATCTTCGTATGTGCTTTGTGAATCATAAACATAGATTCAAATAAATTCTCTTTTTGGTCATAAAAAACTGGTCTCAATAATTCCTCAACATATGTTTTTCCAGGGAACTTCTCACCCTCTACCAATACAAACTGTTCTTTTATTGTACCCATGAAATAAGCACCTCAATATATATGTGTAATTTTATTTTAAAGATGAACATCCATTTATAAAGCGTTCTCCGTCTTCACTTTAAAGAACTTATTGGAAATTATCATAACAATAGCAATTAAACCCACCTGAATCATCCCATAAGCTGCAGCCTGACCCATGTTAAACATTCGCAATTGATTCATAATTTCAATTGATATCGGGCGGTTCCCTAATGTATATAATAGAACCGAAGTAGGGAACTCCCCAACTGCCTGAACAAATGCTAGTAATGTACCACTTAAAACGCCGGGCAGGATAATCGGAATAACAACTCTTCGGAATGTATAAAACCATTTGGCACCTAAATTCTGTGCAGCCTCCTCAATAGAGTCATCCATTTGTTCCAATACAGCAGTAGTAGATCGGACCACTAAAGGAATAAAACGAACAAAATAAGCAAGTGGTAAAATCCAGAAGGTACCAACTAATACTTTTCCAAATGAAAAAATAGAAGGTTCGTTAAAAGCTAATACCATGTTCATCCCGACAACTGTTGCAGGCAGAACCCAAGGAATCATTACTAAAATATCCAACAGGTTTTTACCAAAAAACTTCCGCTTAACTAACGCATAGGAAGTAATAATTCCGAAAACAAATACACCTAAACTTGCAACAGACGCCATAATTAAACTATTTCTGACAGGATCCCATATATTTGGATTCTCAAATAATAAACGATAGTTTTCCAGGTTAAAGGCTTGAGGATAAGTTTGCCATGTCCATCCGCCCTCAGGTACTAGGGATAGAATCAGTAATGTAGCATGTGGCAATAGCAAGACAATCATTGCCAATATCCCAATTACTACCATAAACCATTTCAAAACTGGATTGCTAACCTCACTACGATGGGCTCCTATTCCCTTACTAGCCATACGATAATCTCGTCTGTTTTGGTACCAGCGCATAAATAGTAAAAATGATATCGAAACAGCAGTTAGAACGACAGACTGTGTTGCTGCCATTTCTAGGTCACCATTAATCTTAGAAAAATAGATTTGTAAACTTAAAACCCGAAATCCACCTGCTAATAGGAAGGGTGCACTAAATGATGCCATGGATACCATGAAAACAAGTAGTGACGCTGCAACCAATCCTGGAGTTAAAAGTGGAAACGTCACCTTCCAAAACACAAGGAACCGGTTGGCACCTAGATTATAAGCTGACTCTTCCAATGATGGATCAATATTGTTTAATGCAGATGATGTTGTCATATAAAAATAAGGATACATCGTATATGCATGAACGATTAATATACCTGAAATACCACCAATACTGAATGGTACTTCGGATAAATGAAACAAGTCTTTAATTATGTTAGGAACTAAGCCAGCTTCTCCATATAAATACATAAATGCCATTACACCGACGAGCGAAGGCAAAACAATTGGCATAATTGCAATACTTGAAAAGAATTTCCTTCCGGGAAAATCATAACGATTGAAAATATAGGCTAATGGAATTCCAATTAAAGCACTAAAAAAAACAGATAATAGCGAAATCCATACAGAGTTCCACAATGCTTCTAAGTTTGCCTCTGCTTTTTCACCAAAAAAATCATTATAATTTTCAAAGGTGAACACACCATCTTTCTTAAAACTTTCAATCGATGTTTCAATGGAAGGATATAAAACATATCCTATTAATACGACGATGATTGGTATTAAAAGCAGTATTGTTTTTCTTTTTTCAGCGTTTAACATGTGATTGTCACTTCCTTGCCTTTGGAATCACTCGTATTTGATTTGCTGGCAGCCTGACATTTACTTTTGTACCTTCTGTTAAATATGTACTCGGACCCTCATTTAAATCCGTAGTTCTAATAGTTACTTCATTATTTAATCGTACATAGGTATGGACAGAAGCACCGGTAAATTGCACAAGGATTACTTCCCCCTTAAGTACATTTTCACCACTTATATCTTCTTTTGATATTTGAACAGCTTCCGGTCTGATAGACATTAGCAGCTCATCACTTTCTTGATAGAAAGCAATGTTTACCTTACTGTTATTTACATGAATGGAAGTATCTAAGTCATTATTTCGATAAACTTTCTCTTTCTCTGTTTCCTCTTCAATCGTTACTGGAAGAAGATTGGTCTCCCCTATAAATTCAGCTACGAAGTCATTTACCGGCTCATTATAAATCTCAGTAGGTGTCCCAACTTGCTGACATACACCCATATTAAAAACAGCAATCCGATCACTCATTGTTAATGCTTCTACCTGATCATGGGTAACGTAAATCGTTGTAATACCGTAATCCCTTTGCAAACGCAGGATTTCATTACGCATCTCGTCTCTTAATCTAGCATCCAAATTACTAAGTGGTTCATCTAATAATAAAATATCAGGCTCGATAACCAGTGCACGTGCCAAGGCGACACGCTGTTGCTGTCCACCACTTAATTGACTGACTTGTCGCTCAATATATTGTTCCAATCGTACTTTTTGAAGAACATCTTCCACTCTCTTTTTCGTTTCACTTCGGTTTAATTTTCTTACCTTTAAACCAAAGGCAACGTTTTCAAAAACAGTCATATGTGGGAATAAGGCATAGTTTTGAAAAACCATGCCTGTATTCCTTTTTTCCGGTGGAATTGTAGTCATATCTTTATCATTGAATAATACTTTTCCCTTTGTTGGGTAGTAGAAACCAGCAATCATTCGAAGAGTTGTTGTTTTACCACATCCACTCGGCCCTAAAAAGGTAAAAAATTCACCTTCATTGATTAATAGATTTAATTCTTTAACTGCTGTTACACTACCAAATTGTTTTGTTATGGTTGATAAGTTCACTGTTGACATAACAACAACTCCCTTTTTATCTATTCTTCGCTTAAATCTTTTTCTGTATTTTTAATATTATTATCCCAGTATTCCATCCATTCTGTTTGCTTCTCTTCGAATACTGCCCAATCAATTTCCATAGGGTTAATTTCCGTTTCTGTGATCCATGCTGGAAGATTCTCTACATCCTCACGAGTAGGAATTCGATAATATGTTTCTGCTAATAGTTTCGCAGCTTCTTTTGTATTAACAAATTCATAAAATGCCTCTGCAGCTTTTGGATGCGGTGCATCTTTAAGGATTGCAATTCCTTCTGTTAATACCGGAGTCCCACTTTCAGGAATAACATAATCAAATGGATAACCTTTCTCTTCCGCTAGCATTACAGTGTCTGGCATATTCCAAACGGATAAGCTACCAACACCTTTAGCAACTTGGTTATACATAACCTCTGGATTGGCTGAGTATTCTTTTGTATTTTCGTCTAACTTTTTCAACCATTCATATCCTTCCTGTGGATCCTGTGTATCTTTATATGTTCTGTATATCATTGCGGAATAAATTGTTCGCATCGTACCTGAAGCTAATGGATAGCGAATAATAATTTCATCTTTCCATTTAGGATCAAGTAAATCATCCCAATCTTTTGGTACTTCCTCTTCTGAGATTTCTTTCGTATTATATAAAATAACTTCCGGTGTGATGGAGGTTCCAGTCCATGTCCAATCTTCATCATGATACATTTCATCGAGAGCATCAGCATAAGATGGTTTATATTCAGCTAGTAATCCATCAGACTTGGCCTGGTCAAAGTTTAACTGAGGTGCGCCCCACCATACATCCGCTTGCACATTATTCGCTTCAGATCGGACACGATCTAAAATTTCCTGTGATCCCATGTCTAGAAATTGCATATCAATTCCATACTCTTCCTCAAACAACTTCTCAAACTCTCCTAAAATATCGCTGCCATGTGGGGAATAAACAACCACAGAATCTTCTAAATCCGTGGATTCATTCTCAGTTGCAGTTTCTCCACTTGTACTTTCCTCTTGATTGGAGTCTCCACTAGCATCTTCTTCTGAACCACCTGCGATACAACCAGCAAGTACAATAGTTAAACCGAGTACAATTAAAAATAGCCAACTTTTTCTAAAACTTTTCACTAAAATACCCCTCTCTACTAAATGTCAAAAATACTGTCATACTCCTTTAAAAACAAAGCAACTGCCCCTATAACTCCTGCTTCGATACCAAAAGCAGTTTGTACTACCTCACATTTTTTCGGTGTGAATCGATCAATGATGCTTTGTACCTTGTCGCTTATTACATGGTACGATTCACTTACACCACCCCCTAAAATGATTAGTTCTGGATCCAGAATAGAAATATAATTAGCAATACCCAGTGATAAATTTTCAATAGCAAAATCAATTACTGTCACTGCATCTTTATCTTTTTTTAGATAAAGGTCAAAAGCATCTTTTGCTGTAACCCTTTTGCCTATTCGCTTGGATAACTCATTTCCTATAGATGATCCACTTGCAACACTTTCTAAAAAACCATACCCATCAAAAACGGGGCGATAGTTTTTAGCATAATCCCTATCCGTAACCATATAACCAATTTCACCAGCACTAAAGTTTCTTCCTCTATAGAGCTCCCCATTTATCATGATACCGCTACCAATTCCTGTGCCTATCGCAATATAAACCAAATTATCTCTTTTTTGCCCAATTCCTTTCCAATGTTCACCAAGTACACTAATATTTACGTCATTATCGACAAAAATTGGGTAGTCAAAGCGTTCCTTCAGTTTTTCCAAAATTGGAAAATTAGTCCATTTCAATGCAGGGGCTTCTATTACCAACCCACTAGCCATATTAATGACACCTGGTATTCCTACACCCATACCCAATAGCTTAGAATCGCTGAGATGCAACCGCTTTTTCAACGTTTCTACCCCTAGCTGAATTTCATTAAATATGCTGTCACCTTCATATTGCTGTGTAGGAAAAACAGTAAATTCACATACTTTGCCATTTAAATCGGTAATACCAATAGCCACTTTAGTGCCCCCGATATCAACTCCAACAATATATCCCTTTTGCGGATTAAATTTTAAGTTTACTGGTCTTCTACCACCACTAGCCGGGGATTCCCCATTCCCTGTTTCATAAATCCATTCATCCTCTAGTAACTGGTCCACGATGGAAGAAACGGTAGGTTTACTAAGTGATAACTTTTTGGAAATAGATGCACGCGAAATAGACTCTTCATTAATGATACATTCTAAAACTAATCTCTTATTTATTTGCTGTATGTACGATGAATTTCCCTTCAGCATTTCATAGGCCCCTTATTCATTCCATTTATCTGTTCATCTGTAATTAAGTTAGTAAAGTTTACTTACTAACTTAAACATTAATCTCATTATAATGAAATCGCTAACATTTGTAAAGTAATAATTTTTCGGAATATTTATAAGCGTTGATAATATAGTGGATATGTCATATAAAATCCGACTTTTTTCCTAATTCAATAAATGTAAATAGAACTTTCTTAATATTTACATTTTTGATTCCTGTGTTAATTTGATTACAGGCATATACTGGAGCCTATTAGTTAGTAAGTCTTACTAACTAATACTTTTTCAGAAGGGAGGCTAATTTGAAAACGGTAACAAACATATTATAATGGGAGGAGTAAAGTTTTATGAAAAAATTTTTTTATTTGTTCCTATCACTTCTATTAATAGCTGCTTTCCTTCCAATGTCTGGGTTAGCACAAGAGGAAAGAGAACCGGATGTTGAACTTTGGAACGCTATAAAACCCCTTGACACCACGATTACTTTCCTAAATACGGGAGCACATCCAGATGATGAACGTAGTGACCTACTTGCCTATCTTTCAAGAGGATTAGGAGTAAAAACAGCAAGTATGATTGCAAACCGGGGAGAAGGTGGGCAAAATGAAATCGGAAATGAATTAGGAAATGCATTAGGCATCGTTCGTTCCAATGAAATGATTGAGGCAGCAAAAATCACGGGGGTGAAGGCCTATCACTTAAGTGAAACAACAAACGATGCTATCTATGATTTTGGGTTCTCAAAATCAGCAGAAGAAACACTTGAAAAATGGGGAGAAGAGATTACTTATGAGCGATTAATTAAATTTATTAGAACCTATCAACCAGATATTGTTATGCCTTCTTTCCGAAATGTTGACAGTCAACATGGCCACCACCGAGCCATGACTATTTTAAGTAAACGCGCATTTGAAGATGCAGCAGATCCAAATGTTTTTCCAGAGCAATTAGAGAATGGATTATCTGTTTGGCAAATTAAAAAGCTTTATTTACCCGCTGAATCACAAGAAACAGCAACAACATCCATTGAAATTGGTGATTATGATCCTATTTATGGAATGACCTATCCCCAGCTGGGAGAAGAATCCAGGTATATGCACAAAAGTCAAGGAATGGGTAATAATATTCCTGCAGAACCGAGACAATTTCATCTAGAATTAGTCAACTCTGTTACATCTATGAATGATACAGATCTATTTACTGGAGTACCATATGATTTCAATGAATGGGCAGAGACTATAACTAATGAAAAAATACAAGTAGAATTAAAAGAGCTTCAACAGGATTTAGAATCAATTATTGAAGAATATCCAAACCGATCAGCAATTCTACCTAAATCACAAAAAGCTCTAAAAGACGTACAATCTATCACAAACCTCTTAGAAAAAGCAAATATAAAAGAAGCAACTAAAAATGACTTACTTCATAAACTAGAGCTAAAAGAAGAGCAATTGCAGCAAGTGAGTTTTGTTGCATCAAGCCTTAAAGTGGACACAACCATCGATAGCAATGTATTAACACAAGGTGAACAAACACAAGTTACAGTGAATATCACTAACCAAGGCAACAAGAAAGTACACGATATTGACGCATCATTGGTAACACCTGAGAACTGGAAAGTTAGCGGAGAAAATCAAGTGAAACATCTAAAACCAAATGAATCCAAATCCCTAACATTTACGGTTACTGTCCCAAATGATGCCGAATACTTCCAGCCATATAAAGAATCCATCATCCAGGCAAAAACTACCTTTAAAGAAAATGGAACAATAACATCAAAAACAATAGAATTCGATAACACAGTAGCAGTATTGCCAGAATTAAGTGTATCACTAGATCCAGTAAACCTTACAATAAATACTGCCGATATTGAAGATGAAGTTCCAGTTACTGTCAAAGTTAAAAACTATTTTAATGGTGAAAAGCAAGCAACGGTATCTTTAAATCTTCCGGACGGGTGGACAAGTGAACCTACACAAAGAGAAGTAAGTTTCTCAGATCGATTTGAGGAAAAGGAACTTTCCTTTACATTAACCCCACCTTCTGCTATTGAGGAAGGCGCTTTTGATATTGAAGCAGTTGCAGAAGCTGACGGAAAACAATTCAACATGACTGTACAAGAAATTTCCTATGATCATATTAATGATTCCTATTACCAATATTCATCGACAATTGATGGAGTAGCTTTTGAATTATTAAAACCAGGTAGCCTTAAAGTTGGTTACATTGAAAGTGGCTTTGATAAAGTAGCAGACTATTTATCTAATGCAGGGTTTGATATAACAAAATTATCAGAAGAGGACCTTGCTTCAGCCGATTTGTCACAATACGATACAATCGTGACAGGAATACGGGCTAGTCTGTCTCGTGAAGATCTGGTTCAAAATAACGACCGCTTACTAGAGTATGTTGAAAACGGTGGTCACCTAGTCGTTCAATATCATAAACCTTGGGATAACTGGGATAGTGAGTCATCGGCTCCATATCCATTAGAAATTGGCCAACCATCCATTGAATGGCGTGTAACGGATGAAAATGCTGAGGTTACAGTAACCAAACCAGAACACAGACTTTTCAACTATCCAAACCAGATAACAAATAATGACTGGGATAATTGGGTTCAGGAAAGAGGTCTATACTTCCCAATGAACTGGGATGACCGATACGAAACATTTGTTTCCATGGCTGATCCAGGAGAAGAACCTTTCAATGGCGGTATCTTATTAGCAGAATATGGGGAAGGAACCTATCTCTATACTAACCTTGTCTTCTATCGTCAAATTGATAACCAAGTTCCTGGAGGCTATCGAATCTTCACTAATTTAATCAGTTACGGTGCAGAATAACTAATAAAATTACTCAATAAGAATAAATCTTATTGGGTAATTTTTTGTTATAAATAATCTCGATAAGTTTCTAATAAAAGCCCAATATTTTCTTCAAAGACTACCTTTTTTAATTTTCCTTCTGCTGTAGGGTTATTAAAGTTTGTTACGTATTTCCTCGCTCGACTTAGCGGCCGGTTCGCGCGATTCACCTCTTGTCGCACATTGCAAGCACATCCCTGATTGTTTTCTGCGCGCCCCGCGGCTTTCATATAATTTGGTGTGAGTAAGGAATGTTATTGTTAAAAAATACAATTAATTAAATTTCTTTATTATCATCTTTGTTGCATGTTATAATATATATAATTATTAAAACTTTCAGAGGAGTTTGATTATGATAGTTCCTTATAATGAAAAACACCCTTCTATTCACGAATCAACATTTATTGCTCCTGGTGCCCATTTAATTGGGGATATTACAATTGGAAAGGAATCATCTGTTTGGTTTAATGCAGTGTTACGTGGTGACGAAGATTCTATTACCATTGGAGAGAAATGTAGCGTTCAAGACAATTCTACCATCCATTTATATGAAGGATGTCCGGTGACAATCGAGGATATGGTTACGGTAGGGCATAATGTGGTATTACATGGATGTCTTATTGGAAAACGCTCGATTATCGGAATGGGTTCAACGATTCTTGATAATGCAGAAGTTGGAGAGGAATGTATTATTGGAGCAAACAGTCTTATACCATCCGGTAAGAAGATACCACCACGTTCACTTGTTGTTGGGTCTCCTGGAAAAGTAATTAGGCAATTATCTGAGAAAGATTTTGAATTAATCAACCTTTCAATCAATACATATGTTGATAAAGGACAAAAATTCAAAGAAATATTACAAAAAGAAAAAGATTGAAAACCAAAAACTTAACATTTCAATCACAATAAAATGCTGTTCCCTGCAATGGGTACAGCATTCTTCCATCAATCTATTGATACAAAGTATTCGCTTTTTCGATAAGCTATAGCCTCAATGGAAGCAATTACTTCATTTCTGGTCTCAATACCAATTCGATAAAAACCCGTGCGGTAGTTTCTTCTAATTTCCCTTGCTGTTGCTGTCACCATATCTCCTGCTTGAGCACTTTTCATAAAATGAACAGTAGTTGATAGTCCTACTGATGTTTTTCCATATGAATTACAGGCTAAAGCAAAAGCATAGTCTGCAAGCGTGTAGAGAATACCTCCATGTGCGGTGGAATGCGCATTCAACATATGCTCCTCAAGTTTTAATTGTACAGTCGAACTTCCTGCCGAAAATTCGGTGATTTCGATTCCCAAAAAGCTAGCAAAACGGTCCATTTTCAGTTTTTCTAAAATTTTATCGTAGTGATCATGATGAATTAATATTTCTTCGTCTTTTTCCTTCATCTATAATCCCCCAATCCCCCTGGGACAATTCCTGTAATTTTTCTGTACTATTTTTTAATATATCCTTAGCCTCTTCTACCATTCTTTCCATTAACTCAATCACGTAAGGGCAATCATCAATCAGGCCAGCAATTTGACCACTATTTATAAATCCATTTTCCATATCCCCATCCAGTGCTCCAATTTCATGATATAGTTCACTGGACTTTTCATTAAATTCATTGAAACTAACGTTTTCATTTTCTAAGATTAATAACTTATCAGTATATTCACCCTTCATAATTCTACGTATTTTGTTATATTTACGTCCAATTATTACGGTGGAATCGTCAGTTGCATCTATAATGGCCTGTTTATAGATGTTATGAAAATTCGATTCTTTTACTGCAATAAATCGTGTACCCATTTGAATACCTGCAGCACCAAGAGACAACGCGGCAGCTAATCCCCTTCCATCTCCAATACCTCCAGCAGCTATCACCGGAACACTTACTTCCCTGGATAATTGAGGTATAAGAGTCATTGTAGTACTTTCATTTAAAGCATTTATTCCAGCTGCCTCATATCCTTCCCCAACAATTATATCGGCTCCACTTTCTTCAGCTTTTTTGGCCTGTTTAACAGATGCCGTAACACAAATCACTTTGATACCTTCATTATGAAACATAGGAATATATTTGGCCGGATTACCTGCGGATAAGGATACAACAGGTACTTGATTGTGTAAGACCTTTTCCATTACTTTTTCCACTTCTGGATGGACAGATATTGGTATGTTCACGCAACATGGTTTATCCGTATGTTCCACCATGATTTTTATTCTTCGGTCAACTTCTTCCGCCGGTAAAGTTCCAACTCCAATCGTTCCCAAGGCTCCTGCATTTGAGATTGCTGCAGAGAGTTTAGGATCACTAACATTCCCCATTCCACCTTGTACAATAGGGTATTTAATATTTAGCAAATCCGTGATGGAGTTTCCCAAATCTTTCACTTCCTTTCTCATTTTTATTTGGGCATTAATCCATCAACATATCGAGCACGCTAATCTCCATTTACAATAACGGATGATCATATACATCATAATCACTATCTATTTCCATATGGCTATACCCTTTTGAGAAAATTTCTTCAAAAAAAGCATTGGCCGGTTTTGCAAGAATCTTATAATAGTCTCTAAATAATTTAGCAGCTTTATCCCCAATCCAGTTTTCTGGTAAAAGTTCTTGAGGAAGGCCTGGGTCAATAAAAAGTGATTTCCGATAATAATGAACTAAATTGGTACGCCTTACAAAACATTCTTTATTCGTTAGTTTTCCTTCATTCAATTTAACAGTATCCTCTTCATACTTCTCCTTAGTGATTTTCAGAAATAGTTCATATCTTTCTATGATGTGATTAATATCCCAAGAATCTCTTATAATATTTGCGTTTGATTGTGGACCAATGTTCTCTGAAACAAAAAAATGTACATATTCAGAAATATCATATCTAGTGATGATGTCTTTTACTTGAGTAGATAAATCATTGGGAGTAATCCAGGTACTATTTGAGAGTAAACCAAACCCACTCCAGGATAACTCCTTTCTTAGTTCATCTCGAATATTACGTTTTTCTTCCGGAATGGTATAAATTAAAATCCTCCATTTTCCATCCCATTGTTGAGGTTCCAATCTATATACTCTACCTGCTGCCTCATCCATCCTTTTTACACCTTGCTCTGTTAAAGAATAAAAACTTTTGTTTCCCTCTTTTCTGTTCGCAATCCAGTTTTGTTTATTCATTCTTGAAATAGCAGCCCTTACCGCTTGCGCATTATGATCAAAAGGTTCTAAAAGTTCTATAAGACTACCAATCCAAATTTCATTTCCATAATATCTTATATAATCTCCATATAATGTAAAAATTAATGATCGGGTACTAGGTTTATTATTCATAGATGACTTCCTTTAATTATTATTTGCCTATAAACTTAGGAGACCTCTTTTCACTAAATGCTTGAAGAGCCTCGATCCTATCTTGTGTTGGAATTGTTAATTTATAGGCATTTGCTTCTATTTCTAAAGCAGTTTTTATGTCTGTATTCATACCATTCCTTACCGCAAACTTAGCCTGTTTCACAGCAATCGGTGCATTCTCAAGTATTCTTCCAGCTAATTCTTCGCAAGATTCTATTAACCCATCTTCTTCAATCACTTTGGATACAATACCATACTGAAGAGCCTCCTCAGCAGCCAAACGCTTAGCGGTAAGGATTAATTCCAGAGCTTTTGACCTTCCAATTAAACGTGGAAGCCGCTGTGTTCCTCCAGCACCAGGTATAATTCCCATACTTGTCTCAGTCAAACCCATCCTTGCGTGTGAAACAGCAAAACGGAAGTCACAAGCAAGGGCCAATTCAAATCCGCCACCAAATGCATAACCATTTATCGCTGCAATAGTAGGTTGAGGAAGGTTCTCCAACTGTTCAAAAACTTCACTTATTTTCTTTACGTTTCTATTTACTTCTTTATCACTTAGCGTTTTTCTTTCCTTTAAATCCGCTCCTGCGCTAAATGCTTTAGAGCCTGCCCCAGTAAAAATAACTACTTGAACTTCTTGATCAATATGCAAATTCTGAATAAGGGTTTCTAAGTCTTCAAGTGTTTGGTAATCAAAGCAATTTAATACTTCTGGGCGATTAATTGTCACATAAGCGATCCGACTCTTTTCTTCATATAATATATTTTCCAAATTTATTTTCTCCTCCCAATTTTATATATTTTCTACAATTGTTGCAATACCCTGTCCTACACCAATACACATGGTTGCAAGACCCTTTTTTACACCTCTTCGCTTCATTTCATGTACAAGTGTTGTAAGAATCCTTGCCCCACTTGCACCAAGCGGATGACCAAGCGCAATAGCTCCTCCATTGACATTGACAATTTCTTTATTTAATTCAAGCTGTTTCATACATTCTAACGATTGAGAGGCAAATGCTTCATTTAATTCGACGAGTTCAATTTCATGAATACTTAATCCAGAACGCTTGATAGCCTTTTTCGTAGCATATATCGGCCCAAGTCCCATTACTGCTGGTTTTACACCTGCCGTTGCACTGGCGACATAACGTACCATCGGCTTTATTCCAAGTTCTTTTGCCTTTGCCGCACTCATTAATAATACTGCAGATGCCCCATCATTCACTCCCGATGCATTTCCTGCTGTAACCGTACCTCCATTAAAAATTGGTCTTAATTTAGACAGTTTTTCCAAACTTGAATTCGGCCGAGGATGTTCATCAGTGTCCACAATAACTCTTTCTCCTTTTAGGGTATAGGAAATAGGAATGATCTCATCATTAAATATGTTTTTATCCATTGCCGCTTTTGCCTTCATTTGACTGTTATAGGCAAATTCATCCTGTGCCTCTCTTGAAATATTGTATCTTTTCGCGACATTTTCCGCGGTTTGTGGCATGCTATCTGTACCGTACATTTCTTCCAGTTTTGGATTTATAAAACGCCAGCCAATGGTAGTATCAAAAAGCTCCATATTTCCACGCGGGAACTCTGAAGCTGGCTTGGCCATAACATAAGGGGCACGTGTCATGCTTTCCGTACCACCTGCTATATAAATATCTCCATCTCCTACCATAATCGCGCGTGCTGCCATGTTTACCGCATCTAAGCCTGAACCACATAAACGGTTAATTGTTGTCGCACTTACATGAGTGGGAAGACCTGCAAGTAATAAGGCCATTCTCGCAACATTTCGATTTTCTTCTCCTGCACCATTTGCATTACCCAAAATAACCTCTTCTATTTCTTCAATAGGGAGATTAGGTTGTCTATTGATAAGCCCTTTAATAACATCTGCTGCCATATCGTCAGGACGTACATGTTTTAATGCTCCTTTATAGCGAGCAATTGGTGTTCTCACTGCATCAATAATTACAACTTCTTGCATCCTTTTCACTCACTTTCCTTTTTGGAATAATCATACACACCTATACCACTTTTTCTTCCAAGCCTTCCTGCCTTTACATATTTCTCAAGAAGCGGTGCTGGTCGATATTTTTCACCTAATTGACCATGCAAATAGCGAAGATTATTTAAGCGAGCATCCAAACCAACTAAATCAGCAAGTTCTAAAGGTCCCATCGGGAAATTCAATCCCAGTTTTACAGCTTTATCAATATCTTCAGCAGTAGCTACCCCTTCCTGGAGCATGTGAAATGCTTCATTTCCAACCAGACAACTGATTCTGCTCGTCACAAATCCTGGAAATTCATTAACAATTACGGTCTGTTTTCCCATCTTATTTGCTGCTGACTCAACATACTGAACGGTTTCATCACTTGTTTCCATTCCACGAATAATTTCAACTAACGGCATTTTATGAACGGGGTTAAAGAAATGCATTGCAATGACGGACGAGGGACGGCTCGTAAATGAGCCTATTTCCGTTGGACTCATCGTTGATGTATTCGTTGCTAAAATACATTTATCAGATGCAAACTTGTCAAGAGTTTCAAAGATACTCTTTTTTAATTCCCTCTTTTCTGGAACAGCTTCAATAATTAAATCTGCCTCTTTAGCAACTTCCGTAAAGTCTGTATTAAACTTCATCCTTTGCATGGCCTGCTCTGCATCTTCTCTACGAAGTTTTCCCCTTTGAATACCCTTTTCAAAATTACTGTGCACTTCTCTTTCAGCATTCTGCAAAACTTCCTCACTAACATCGACTAGACTAACTTGATAACCGCCAATCGCACTAACATATGCAATTCCTCGGCCCATCACACCAGCACCAATTACTACGGATCTTTCCTTCATTAGCCATTCCTCCTGACAGAGTTCTATAAAGTTAAGAGGCGAACCTTACCTTTTAAAGATTCAGTTCGCCATATTTCATTTCTATTAGACTGCTAATCTCTTACCTAGATCTATACGTTTAACGGATTAAGCGGTTTAGATCCTGAGTATGAAAGCACACTTTTCGTTTCTGTGTAGAGATCAAGTGTTTCAACGCTAAGCTCCCGACCAAACCCAGACTGCTTATACCCACCAAATGGGGTTCCAGGAAAAGCTGAGAATGGGCAATTTACCATTACGATACCTGCCTGTAACCCATCAGATACCCGTTTTATTAATCCTTGATCTTTAGCCCAAATAGACGCCGCTAATCCATATTCCGTGTCATTACCGAGTTTAATTGCTTCTTTTTCATCTTTGAACTTCATGACAACAACTACTGGTCCGAAAATTTCATCCTGTGCAATCCGCATATCATTCGTAACATTAGTAATAATTGTAGGCGCATACCAATACCCATTTTCATAGCCTTCAATCTCCAATGGGTGTCCTCCAGTAACGACTGTTGCTCCATCTTTCACTGCATTTTCCACATGCTGATGAATTTTATCTAATTGACTTTTGCTAATTATTGCACCTATATGGGTATTTTCAGAGAATGGATCGCCCGCAACCAGTTTTCTCGTTTTTGCAACAAATTGTTCCATAAACGTTTCATAAATATCCTCGTGCACAAATAAGCGAGATCTTGCTTCACAAGATTGACCCGTGTTATAAAAAATACCAAATAAGGAACCATTCACAGCTGCTTCTAAATCTGTATCAGGAAATACTAAATTAGGAGATTTCCCACCTAACTCCAACGTTACTCTTTTTAGCGTTTTAGATGCATTGGACATAATATCCTTTCCAGTTGCCGTTTCCCCTGTAAAGGCAACTTTATCTATCCCCTCATGCTCCGCTAAGTACGAACCAATCGTTCCACCAGGGCCAGTAATTACATTTACTACACCTTCCGGGACTCCAGCCTCATGGCATATTTCAGTCAGTATAATAGCTGTAATTGGCGTTAAACTTGCCGGCTTTAACACTACCGAACAACCCGCAGCAATAGCTGGTGCAATCTTCCATGCGGCCATCATCATCGGATAATTCCAAGGAATGATCTGTGCTGCAACCCCGACAGGTTCTTTCTGTGTATAGTTAAAGAAACGGCCCGGAACGTTATTTACTTCTCCACGATGTCCAACGATTGCCCCTGCGTAAAATTCAAAGTCCTCAATTGCCTGGGAAACTTGACCTTGCGCTGCAGCTAATGTTTTACCACTATTTAGGATTTCAATTTCTACTAATTCGTTAAAACGACTGCGCATAATGGAAGCAATCTTGTTCAATACTCTTGCACGTTTTCCAACAGGATACTTTTTCCACTTCCCATAATCAAAAGCATGACGGGCAGCTTCAACCGCTAAATCAACATCTTTTTTGCCTGCTTTTGGAACCTCTCCAATTGCTTCACCTGTCGCCGGATTATAGACAGTAAAAACTTCACCTGTTTCAGCATCTGCTAACCTACCGTTTATAACCATTTGATACGCATCTCGTTTTAACTCTGTTTGAAAAATACTTTTCTCTTCCGTTTTTAACATACTATCACTCCTTAAATTAATATCCTTTATACTCGGGAATTCTTTTTTCAAAAAATGCTTTTACTCCTTCACTGTAGTCTTTTGTTTGACCAGCTATTTTTTGACCGTTTGCCTCATAGTCTAACATTTGAGTTAAAGGTGTTTCGTAGGATTTTTGAAGATACCTCTTTATTAAACCAATTGCCTTTGTTGGCTTGTTTGCTAGTTTTTCTGCAAATTGCTGCGTTTCTTCATCTAAAGATTCTCCTGCAACAACTTTCGTTACCAGACCATAATGCTTTGCTTCACTAGCCTGTAATTTTTCACCCAGTATGGTTAGCTCCATTGCTTTTGCGATCCCAACTATTCGAGGAAGATAATACAGACTACCGGAGTCAGGAATTAATCCGATATTAATAAATGCCTGAATAAACGAAGCTTTTTCAGAAGCAATTCGAAAGTCACAAGCAATTGCTAAGCTAAATCCAGCACCCGCTGCGGCTCCATTTATTGCAGCAATGGTAGGCTTTTCAACCGATGCTAAAGTTTCAATCATGGGCTTATAACGACTCAAGATAATTTCTTTATGATCCGCATCAGCACTTAGCCCAGCTAAATCTTCACCCGAACAAAACGCTTTCCCTGCACCGGTAATAACAATTGCCCTGACTTCCTTATTTTGGTTCAGTAATTTTAATTCCTCCATGATTTCGCGATTCATCATCTCTGTAAAAGCATTCAGCTTATCTGGACGGTTTAGAGTTATCCAACCTACATGATTTTTCACTTCACTATGAATCGTTTCGTACATCATTATCACCCCCTACTTCCCTGTATAGTTCGGTAATCTTTTTTCCATAAAAGCACTCATTCCTTCTTTTTGATCCTCGGATGCAAAAAGGAGATAGAAATTTTTCCTTTCATATTGCATTGCTTCGTATACGGAAAGGTCTAATGCTTTGTTTACAGTATCTTTAACTAGTCTTAATGAAAGAGGAGGCTGTTCTTTAAGCTTCCCAGCAAAGGTGAGTATTTCTTCCATGAGAAGTTCAGGGGGAGTAACTTTGTTAATAAGTCCTAATTCACATGCTTCCGCTGCACCCATTCTCTCCCCCGTCCAAAGCCATTCTAGTGCTTTCCTGTATCCAATTGTTTTGGAAAGTTTGACCGTTCCACCCGCACTGGGCATAACACCAAGATTGACTTCAGGAAAACCGAACTTGGTTTGATCAGCTGCAAATACAATATCAGCGGATAACACCAATTCAAATCCTCCACCCAGGGCAAATCCCTGTACAGCTGCAAGAATTGGTTTTTTAATATTGGAAATTCTATCCCAATCTGCAAATTGATTTAACTTTTCCAATGATATTGGATCATCTTCTGCCATTTCTTTGATATCTGCACCTGCAGCAAAAGATCTACCGGCTCCTGATAGGACAATTACTTTTACATCATCCGATGTGTCAAAATGAGTTAAACTGTCTATAATCTCAGCTATCATCGAACGGCTTAATGCATTTAATACGTTTGGCCGATTTAGTTCAATTCTTGCAATCCCATCATCTACCCAGGCATTAATATATTGATAGTTATTCAATTTCCTCACCAATCATCATTGTGACAAGATTTCCAGCAAAAGACATTAAATCCTTTGCAGATGCTTTCGATTCTTCTGTTTTCATCGCACGTTTTAATGCGTCGTAATCGTCATAATACATTTCGCAAAGCAGGTAGTATTCGCTCTCCCCAGTTGGAGATCCGACAATTTTAGTAACTTCCATTTTCCTTAATCCCGGAATTTTCTTTGTAATTGGGGTATGCACATTTTTATAATGCTCATCAAACGCATTTTTGTCCTCTGGTTGTTTATACAAAGCAATTAGTTTTACCATTCTTATTCCACCTTTTCATTTAAATTAGCCACTGGCTTCATTGCCTCAAATGGATTCTTACAGTTGTTACAATAAAGAATACTTCTGCACGCTGTTGGTCCAAATATATTTTCCATTGTTACGTAGGTTGAACCACAGTATGGACAATCAATCTCCCAAGGATCGCCTTTCGTGTGTACAGCTGGTGGTGGGGTAATTCCATTTTTATTTAACTTTTTTCTACCGGTTTCACTAATTCGGTCTGTCGTCCATGGTGGGGAAAAACTAAAATCGACATCTATTTTTAACAAATGATCAAAGCTCTCAATTGCATCATGAGTTTTCCTTTTAACATCGCCTTTGATCATATCCAAAGCAGGACAACCACTAAATGTAGGTAATAACTTAACATAAACATAATTATCTTCTGCTATTACCTCCTCCACCATCCCTAACTCAACTATACTAATAAAGGGCATTTCAGGGTCTGTCACTTGCTGTAATATCTGATAAACCTTCCTTTCGAGATTAGAATGAACTCTTTGCATATTTGCACTTCCTTTTCAGTACGGTTACCAGCCAACTGCTTCCTCATCGGAAATATACACTTCACTTAAAACGTTTAAGGCATCTACTAAATCACTTGTGTGTTCACCATTTCTCCCGTTCCCCTTTTCCATCCCAGGATCATCTTTTATCGTAAAGTCTACTTCAGAAAAGAGCTGCTGTATTTGGTTCAGCCATTCCTCTTTTAACTGTGCCTCTGGAGCAATAAGTTTTAAGTCACTCATTTCTCCTCCATATTTTCCTAAGGTAAGGACACCACCAAAATCCCGCCATACACGATATATCGCTTGCTCCATTCTGCTCCTCGCTTCTTCTGTACTGGACATTAATTGGTAAAACCATGTCTTCCAGTGCATTAAGTGATAATATTGCTCCGTCTGAATTTTTCTTGCTGCATGAACAAGCGGCTCATAACTGGATTGATTTAAAGACTGTAGGCGAATATCCTTAAATATATTGAAGAACAAATGACGTACAACGGTAAATGCCCAATCGTATTTTGGACTGTTTAAATAATCTCCTGGTCCGTTGACCTCTTCCAAAAGAATGGCATTACGGAATTCTTCTGGTTTCCGATTATGAGAAATCTCATCAACAGGGACCTCTAGTAATTTCTCAAGTAACTGATAGTAAATGGATGCGTGCCCCATCGTATCTTGACTAATAGATGAGAAAGCAACATCCTCTTCAATGTGCGGCGCTAAGCCTAACCATTCTGAGCCACGGTAGGAATGAATAAAGTTGTCATCAGCCAATTGGTATAATAATTCACGAACGATTGTTTCATAGTGACTCATGGATTAACACCGCCTGTTTCCCTTTTCTCTTCAAAGTACTTCCAAAGCTTTGGCAGATTGGCGTACCCCTTTGTTTCACGATACGCTTTATTATCTAATTTTTTAAATCCTTCTCTTTCCTCTTGCGACATTAATCTAATATCGGAACGTTTAACCACCCACAATTCTTTAATAGGTTCACGGCGAAAAAAATTCTCTCTTGCCATAACAAAAGCCATCTCTCTATTAGGTGCTAGAAGACTGAATCGATGTTCCAACGAAAGTCCATCTTTCTTTCTACTAAACACTTCATATTCTTCATAAAACTGTTCCTTCCCCATATTTCATATCTCCTTCATTTGATAATAGATCCATCTTAGCCTACTAATGATTGATTTTTATTTTTATAGTCTGAAAGTGCTTCACGAACCCACTCACTTTCATCATAGGAGTCTCTTCTTAGGGAAATTCTTGCATCTGATCTAGGTCCATTTCCTGATACCACCTGTTTAAACTTCTTCCAATCTGGCTGTTGATAAATCCACTCTTGTTTTTCTTCATCGAAGCAGATGGTTTCATCTGGAATGGTTAAGCCAAGCAGTTGAATTTTCTCTACATATTTCGTCAAAAATTCCTGACGCAGCTCCTCATTTGTCTTGAATCTAATTTTATATTTCATATTAATATCTACACTTGAGTGCCCAATGTCTTTTGTAGATTTAGGACCAAAGAACATTAGCAATGGTTCCCACCAGCGATTAAGTGACTCTTGTAACATTTGCTTTTGTTTTTCTGTTCCTGAAGCTAGAGCTAATACAAGGCTCTCCCCATGTTTTGCGTGAAATGATTCCTCTTGGCAGATCCGCTTTAATGCTCTTCCATATGGACCATAGGAAGTTTTTAACAACATCGTTTGTGTGAGAATAGCTGCACCATCTACAAGCCAAGCGATAATCGCTGCATCAGCCCAAGTAGGTGATGGCATATGGAATACATTATGGAATTTTAACTTTTTCGAAAATAAATCCTGCAGAAGATCCTCTCTGTTTTTCCCCATTGGCTTTAACAAATCCTCTGCTACACGGAGCAGCAATTGACCATGTCCCATCTCATCCTGTACCTTTGCCATAATAGATAATTTCCGATCAATGGTTGGAGCCTTTGGGACCCATTCCTTCTCAGGCAAAGCTCCCATAATTTCACTTGCACCATGGCTTGAAATAAGTTTAATTAAAGCCTTTCTATACTCATCTGGCATCCAATCTCCCGCCTCAATTTTTTCGTCATTTTCAATCCTTTCCATAAAATGCTCGTATTTCTCTTCATCTGTCAGCTCCCTATAATGAATGACTTCCATTTTGATCTCCTCCTCTTTTAAAAATTTTTACCATGACAATAGTAAAAACTATTGTTAATTAGCAACAGAAGAAGTCTTTTTCTCTCTTACAATTCGAATAGCCTTTCCTTCTGTTCTTGGAATCATCCCAGGTGGTTCAATTTGTGTATTAATCGTTACAAGACAACTGCTTTTTAATTTCCTTGAAATCTTCTCGGAAAGATGTTTTACTTTCACATCTTCCAAATTTTGACCTATAACTTCATACATTTGTTCATCCATCTCAACCTTCAATAGCAATTTTTCCAGTGCACCATCCTGACTAATTATCAGTTTATAATGGGGAGCAAGCTCCTCGATTGATAATAAAACGCTTTCTATTTCGGATGGAAAAACATTCACTCCACGGATAATAAGCATATCGTCAATACGGCCTTTCACTCTGGACATACGAATGGATGTCCTACCGCACTTACAAGGTTCTCTAGTAATGGATGCAACATCACCTGTTCGGTATCGAATAATTGGTAAGGCTTCTTTCGTTAAACTAGTAAAAACAAGTTCTCCTTCTTCGCCTTCTGGAACTGGTTTTAACGTTTCTGGATTAATGACTTCTACATAAAAATGATCATCGGCTATGTGAAGTCCATCTTGAGCTTCTTTACATTCGATAGCAACGCCAGGACCCATTACTTCACTTAATCCATAAATATCCATTGCCTTTATATCAAGACGTTCTTCCAAGTTATTCCTCAATTCTTCTGACCACGCTTCAGCACCAAATATCCCATATTTCAAACTTGTTTTTCGTGGGTCTTTTCCCATTTTCTCCATTTTATCTACAATATTTAAGACATAAGTTGGTGTTCCTGTAATGACTGTTGGCTTAAAGTCTTCAATAAGGGTGATTTGACGTTCTGTATTACCACCGGAAACGGGGACAGTAGCCATTCCCAATCTTTCAGAACCGTAATGGATTCCAAGTCCCCCAGTAAATAAACCATACCCATATGCGTTATGAAGAACTCCACCTGGTTCCCCACCGCAAGCCCGGATAGCTCTTGCAACAATTTCAGCCCATACATTAAGATCATTTTCTGAAAAACCTACAACGGTTGGCTTACCACTCGTTCCACTGGATGCATGCATGCGTCTAATTTGATTGATAGGTCTTGCAAATAATCCAAAAGGATAGTTCGCACGAAGATCCTTTTTTACCGTAAAAGGCAGTTTCTGTACATCTGTTAATGATTGAATATCATCCGGAGTAATGTTGTTCTCGTTGAATTTTTTTCGATAGAAGGAGACATTTTCGTAAACGTTTTGGATAGTATCTTTTATCCTATTTAACTGCAATTCCTCTTTGGCATCCGGAGCAAGCGTTTCCATTTCCTCGTTAAAAAACACGTAAATTAATACCTCCTTTTATAATTATTTGATTAAGAAATCTCTTCAAAATACTTTCTGTTAAGTGAAATAAACTTTTCTTCCTCTTCAGGTACTTCTTCTTCCGCATAGATTGCCTGCACAGGGCATACTGCTTCACATGCAGCACAGTCGATACATACATCTGGATCAATAAAATACATATCGTCACCAGGATGGATTGCATCCACCGGACAAACCTCCACACATTCAGCTGATTTTTCATTTCGGCAAGGAGAAGTTATCACAAATGCCATTATCTATTCCTCCTATACTTAAGCTTTAATTTTCTCGAATAAACTCGTGCTATGCTGTGGCTGTTGTCTTGCTTTAGGATCAATATAAGTCTTTATACTACTTATTGCCGTTGCAGCATCACTAAATCCTGTTGCAATTAATTTAACTTTACCTTTGAAGGTGACAATATCACCTGCTGCATAGATTCCTTCTACATTAGTACGCATTGTAGAGTCGACAATAATAGAGTTTTTATGGAACTCCAATCCCCATTCCTTAATTGGGCCCAGTGAAGATACAAACCCATAATTCGTAATTAATTCATCCAATTCTACGGAAACGCATTCATTTGTTTCCAAATTTTGTATAGTAATGGATTGTATATATTCGTCATCACCGTGAATTTCCTTCAAATTATAAGGCTTAAGAATATTTACATCTGAATCCTCTAGCTTTCGAACACTTGCTTCATGAGCCCTAAAATTATTTCGGCGATGAATGATACTAACCTTATTTGCAATTGGTTCCATCATTAATGCCCAATCAACAGCCGAATCTCCTCCTCCTAAAATACAAATATCTTTATCTGCAAAGTGATTCAGGTCATTTATAAAATAATGGAGATTTTTCCCTTCATACTGTTTTGCATGTTCGAAGTTAAGTCTTCGTGGTTCGAACGCTCCTATTCCAGCTGAAATGAGGATAGTCTTGGAATAATGCATTTCTTTATTTGTAACCATTTGAAAATAGCCATCATCCGTTTTAACAACTCCCTCAACAGTTTGATTGAGTACAACGGTAGGCTCAAATTGCATTGCCTGATTCACTAGACTGTCCACCAAATCTTTTGCTTTTGTTTGAGGAAAACCAGCTATATCGTATATATATTTTTCAGGATACAACGCATTCAGTTGTCCCCCTAAATGTGGTAAGCTCTCGATTATTTTTACTTTTAGTTGTCGCATTCCACCATAGAAAGCTGCAAAGAGTCCGATTGGTCCCCCGCCAATTATGGTTACGTCATACATCTCCTTATCCATTGTTGACACCCCCTCCCCCAAATCCAAATAACGTTTATTTCATATAACGTTTTTTTAACGTCATATTATTAATTGATATATTAACAACCTATTTTTAATATGTCAATATTTTTTATAAAAAAATAATTCAGAAAACTATTTTTAGATAATTTTCGTTTTATCTTCTGATTTATAGGCCTCGGAGTCATAATTTTTATGTACCTGGTTAATGTATTTTAGGAGTTAATTATAAAATCCAATTTAATTCCGATACTTGTTTTGCATACAAAAAATAAACCGACATCAGAGAAGATGTGGGCTTATTAAAATATCTAGCTTAACAATATTTCTATCTTTTAAAAACAGACTGTCTTATTTCTTTATGTTTCTTTGTAGTAGTGAAGAATGGTTTTGCGAGTGTATGTGGGCTTCCTACCTAAAAGACGGACAGAAGGCTGAACTAAAAATAAAACCGAATATTTACAGGCTGTCTAACGTTAACTCCAGCTCAGATTGGTTTAAGCGTTTTTGAGAGGATTAATCTGCAAAAATAGACAGGAACCACAACCAAGCATTCCTGCCTTGCCATTTTCAAAACCGAGTCATCTTCCCTTTCCTCTTCGGTCCACTTATTTAATTAATATTACAATTAAGATTCCGTATTTCTTGCATTTGATTTGCCTTTGGATCTTCTTTGCTCATCTGGTCTTTTGGCATTTCCATTATGTTTTTTCTTTGGAGCATGACTGTCTTTAACCAATATTATTCCCTCCATGATAGAAGATTTAAAAATGAATGAATGCTTGATGAAAAAGAGATACTTAGCCCTTCTCCTCTACATGCAAGCAACAAATCAACCATTAATTAAAGTTACCTAGAAGCAGTGATTTATTCATGTTCTGAATCAACGCTAATTTTAACAAGAATCGGAATTGGCGTTCGAGCTGGCCGAGGGCACTTCAAAATGTTTAGATTTATAATAGGGTAACAGGTGGCTGTTGCTCAATTGGGTCTGAACTCAATCGGGTTGGCATTGGGCTCGCTCTACTTCGGTGGCTCGGCTATTTGGGAGATGCTCGCTCGAATTTATTTAGGTTGTCGCTCGATTCGAATCCTCCCTAGCGCGTTTGATGCCACTCACTGCTCAACTAAGTCGCCGGCTCGTGCAATTGAACTCTGCTGCAGCGCTATCTAAGCACATGCCCGGCGATTTCCCTGAATACCACTCGAATCACATGCTTTCTCGTGCGCTTCCACCTACAGTCTCTCAACTCCCTCCCCTCCCACAAAAAAAAGAACCAGATCAATAAACTGATCCGGCTATTTATTCTTATACTACTTTTATAAATCAAGAACCGAACCAAGGTACCTGTCCCCTGTCCGGTCGCGTGCCCGATGCTCCACCGCTATTTACTTGCAATCTTAGCCGCTACTTCATAAATAAGATCTTCCTGTCCTCCAACAGCTTTCATTTCACCAAGTTTTTCTTTCATCGATATGGAACTGCTTGGCAGCTTTTTCTGTATGTAGAAGGAAACTGGAATATACTCCGGAATACCCCATCATTACACTGGAACCAGTGACCTCTTGTGGGCGTGGCATATATTTGGCAACCACCTATTTGCAACATCCAAAATTTTATAAAGATCAATTCCTGTGTTGTAACCCATTTTTTCAAAAACAGCTACCATCACTTCTGTTTGTGTGTTACCGCTTCCCGCACCCAATGCACGTAAACTTCCATCAATATACGTGGCACCTGCTTTTACTGCAGTAGCAGTGTTTGCCATTGCCATCGATAAGTTGTTATGGCCATGAAATCCAATTTCACACGATAATTCATTTCTAAGTGCTGTAATTCTTTCTGAAACCTCATCCGGCAAGAGTGCACCTGCTGAGTCGGTTAGATAAACAACTTCTGCGCCATAGCTTTCAAATAATTTTGCTTGTTCAACGAGTTTTTCAATTGGTGCCATATGGGCCATCATTAAAAATCCTACCGTTTTTAATCCAAGTTCGCGTCCTAATTCAATATGCTGCTTGGCTACATCCGCTTCTGTCACATGGGTTGCAACACGTACCATATTCGCGCCTGCTTTTACCGCTTCATTTAGTTCCTTTTTCGTTCCAATCCCAGGAAGAAGTAGAACAGAAATTTTTGCCTGACTGCATTCAGCTGCAGCTGCCTCAATTAATTCGAGCTCATTCACTTTGGATAGACCATATTGCAATGAGGATCCACCTAAACCATCTCCATGTGATACTTCGAAATAATTTACTCCAGCCTGGTCCAGACCTCTTGCCGTTTCTCTTACTTGCTCTTTTGTAAACGCATGTTTCATGGAATGGCTTCCATCGCGGAGGGTTACGTCAACTATTTCAAAACTGCGATTCATCATCTTTATTTTACTCCTTCCTGAGCGATGCGTTGTAATGCTAATTCATTCGCTACCCTTGTTGCCGCTGCTGTCATGATATCCAAGTTACCGGAATAAGTAGGGAAAAAGTCTCCGGCCCCTTCCACTTCAACAAAGACAGAAATTTGTTTTTCGGAAATGAGTGGTTCTGTATTCATTCGGTAGCCAGGTACATATGTTTGTACTTCCTTCACCATATCATGAATAGACTCGAGGATTTCTGCTTCTTTTCCTTCTTCTTCTACCATTGCATGAATCGTATCGCGCATAATAACAGGTGGTTCAGCAGGGTTTAGAATAATGATTGCTTTTCCTTTTTTCGCACCACCGACCTTTTCAATTGCATTTGCTGTCGTTTGTGTAAATTCATCAATATCCGATCGTGTTCCTGGACCTGCACTTTTGCTTGAGATGGTCGCAACAATTTCGGCATAGGAAACAGGGGACACGATGAATCGCATGAATCATTGGAATCGTAGCCTGACCACCACAAGTAACTAAGTTAACATTTGGTTCACTTTTTAATTCCTTCAAATTCACTGGAGGAACAACGAATGGTCCAATAGCAGCAGGGGTTAGGTCAAGTACTTGTTTTCCAATTGCCATCAGTTTTTCACTATGAGATGGATGTACTTTCGCAGATGTTGCGTCAAACACCATTTCAAATTGGTCCGGATGCTTGAGAAGTCCATCAACACTTTTGGTTGTTGTCAAGTATCCGCGTTCACTAGCTAGACGCAACCCTTCTGAATCAGGATCAATTCCCGCTACCATGGTTAATTCCAACGCATCTGATCGTTCAATTTTATACATTAAATCGGTTCCAATGTTTCCGGAGCCAAGAATTGCAACTTTGCATTTTGACATAAAAAAATCCCCCTTTACTTTTTAAACGTCGCTGAAACAGTTCCAAGGTTTTCAAATTCAGCTTTAAACGTATCCCCGCCTTCAATTGGAAGCGCCTTGGACAAGGCCCCTGCTAGAATAATCTCTCCAGGGTTCAGTGAAATATCATAGGTACCAACCTCATTTGCCAGCCATGCAACAGCTTCAATCGGATTGCCCATTACAGCAGATCCGTACGCAGAATCAATAAATGCTTCGTTTCTATATAATGACATTTTCACTTCTGGAAGGGCGATTTCACTTAATGGTTTGGAGTCTTTTCCGATGATTGCACCAGCTGATGATCCGTTATCTGCAACGGTATCTTCAAATTTAATCTTCCAATCTCGTATCCGGCTATCGATAATCTCAACAGCTGGTACAACATAATCCGTTGCCTTTACAACATCTTCTATCGTTACTCCGGGACCTTGGAGTTTTTCCTTTAAAACAAACCCAATCTCGAATTCTACTTTCGGTTGAATAAACTCATCTAAAGAAATGGCCGTCTCTTCTCTGTAAATCATATTGTCCAGAAGATGACCATAATCCGGAATACTGACTCCTAACATGTCCTGCATGGCTTTACTCGTTAGCCCAATTTTTTTACCGACCACTTTCGCACCATTTCTTTTCTTATAATCAATCATATCTAATTGAATCTGGTAGGCTTCATCTTTGGTAAGATCGTTACTTGATGTAAATGGTTCAATCGTTTGTTTGGTTTTTTCTGCTTCAATGAGTACCTGAGCCGCTTCTTTTATGTTCATCGTTTTCACCCTTTTATCTGTAAAATAGATGCACTTTCAGCATGCAGTTTTTGTGCATGACGTACTTGATGTAACCAAATCATGTTACATTTCCCGTTTGGAAGAAACCTGTGTTTTCGTTTTTCAGTTAGATAGATTCCGTCCTGATTTGTAGGAATGAAAACTTCTATTTCCTGACGTATCCCTTGCATGATAAGTGCTACTTTATACAATCCTTGGGCGGGGAGCATATAATACGGTGATAATTGAAAGCATTCCCCGTCCCAGTACACTTCGGTTTCATATTTTCTGCCGAGAATATTGGATAGTAATTTCATTTCCCCTTTTAAGATGAGCTCTCTTATCCAGGTTGAGCTTATCTTTTTCCTCTGAAACTCAATCTTAGCCACTTTTGTGACATCAATTCGATTAGAAGAATCCCTTTTTAAGCGATCAATATGGCCAGCTGCCCTATGGCCATAGGAAAAATCAAATCCAGCTACTGCATGCATAACACACATGTCAAGCAGATAACTAGAAACAAATTGTTCCGGAAGAATGGAAAGAAAATCCTTATCACATTTCACCAATAAAACGTATCAACACCCAAGGACTCTAAAATGGAGGCTTTTTTTGAAAGTGGCATTAAATAGTCAAATTCTTTGTTGTCTTTGGATAGAATGGTTTTTGGATGTGAAAAAAAGCCCATTACTGCAAGGGAAAGTTTTTTCTCATTTGCGATATCCCTGGCAGTCATGATCACATTTTTATGTCCGTTATGAACCCCATCAAAGAATCCCAATGCCATGACATTTGGTGTTGAATGGTTTTTCCAGTATTCAAGATTACTGGAATCTAAGTGTACTATTTTCATAAGGATTTTCTCCCACCTTCTTTTTTCTAATAGTTTGTTAGGATTGTGTAGTTACTGCTTTTTCCAATGTGCGATATTTCCCTTTAGAGAAAATAAGTGGTTCTCCGTCTTCAAAATGAATATCTGTTACTTGACCAACTAAAAGCGTATGGTCGCCCTCTACATATTCAGATTTAACATTACAAGCAACTTGTGCAAGAGCACCTGGAAGCACCGGCTTTCCGTCCAGATAATCAAAGTCGATTTCTTTGTCACTCTTCTTCTGACCAGCAAAAATCATGGATAAATCCTGTTGCTCTTCGGATAGGATGTTAACGGAAAACTGCCCACTTTCCTTTACTTTTGTTAACATATACGCATCTTCTTTTAATGAAATAATAATCAGTCTTGGATTCAGTGACTGTGACATGAAAGCATTCGCAGTCATTCCATGTGTATCTCCATTCGATTCAGTCGCAATTACAGTAACCCCAGTTGCAAAGCTTCCCATTGCATTACGGAATTGACGATCATTCATATTTAAAACCTCCTCAGTATGATTCATTCAGTTTCTCCCATCCCAAATTTTTAAACCACGATTATAAAGCACAGCGCCCAGCGGAACGTTTGGTCTCTCTATGGAGTGGTCAAACGAATCTTATCGCGTATCTTAAGAGATCCAGTCTATATCGCTATAGGCGCTTTGGGCTTTATCATCTTATTTTGATTGGAATTGTTTCATCCAATTTTTGTTAAGGCTGTTTTCTCTAAAAGAATGTTGCTTTTGCGGGAAAGTTTTATTTCGTATTTGATATATAATCCGTCATATCTTTTTATAATATTAGATCTAATCTATCGCTACGGAAAGCGACTGCCCGGAGCGAAAATCAACCGCGCTTAACTATGCCGTAATTTATATAAATTCAATAACAACAAACTCTACAAAAAACGCCTTTGATAATTACTGTTGTTTTACTGCTGATTTGCTCTTCCAGTTGTTTGCAATCTCTTAGTTATAACATTCAACTATCTTGCTAATCACTAATCCAAAAATAGCTTCACCTGCTTGCAGAACTCATCCGTTTTTTCGATTTGAATCCAGTGACCGCATTTACTGAACAGATGAATTTCCACGTTCGTAACTGATTGGAATACCTTCCAGCTATTTTCCACCGGTATGACCTGGTCTTCCCTTCCGTGCAGCGCCAGGACAGGATGCTTAATTTCCCGAAGCTCCTCCTCACTCAGGGCGAGCTTATTCACATGTACCTGTCGAGGTGCAGGAAACATAGATTCAAATGCTTCCTGATTTTCTTTCTCCAATGTTTGTTTATAGCGAAGTTCAATTAAGTCTGAATCATTCGCATACTTATCATCATAAGAGAATATATCAATCAATTCCGCCATGTTTTCATAGCTTGGGGTATAGCCCCATACCTTATCAAGTCCTTCTGTTAGCTTAAAAGGAACACCGACTGTACCCATTAACACGATTTTATGGATCCATTCAGGCTTCCTTTTGGCAAGATGCAAAGCAATTGCTCCTCCAAGGGAATTACCGACAATCGATACACGTTCCAGCCCCTTATTTTCTATCATGGCAGAAAGCTGATTGACCCAGACATCCATTCCATAGTTTTCCTCATCCAATTTTTCAGTAGACCCGAATCCTGCCAAGTCCGGTGCAATTACGTGAAAATGTTTAGAAAAATACGGAAGAACCAGCCGCCAGTTTGCCCAGGCGGATACCCCCGGCCCGCTTCCATGAATAAAGAGCACCGGTACTCCCTGTCCCTCCTCGTAATAATGCGTGTTAATTCCTGCAAATGTCGCTCGCTTTCCTTCCATTGTGACGCTCATAAATCATCCACCCTCCTGATTGTTTCTTTAAGTTCGATTTAATCGTTTAACAGTTTGATATTTTTTCCATAAGCCAATTTACAGCATCTGCCCGATTGACTTCCCCTATTTCATGACCGGTCGGATAGGTTTGAGAAACTACTTTTGCTCCTTCTTCTTTAAAAACGCAGCATTTTTTCGGCCGATTTCTCTCGGAAAAATGTTATCTTCCGCTCCATCTGATAGGAATACATGTAAATGACCTATTGGCCGAACCGGAAACCTATCTTTCAGAAATTCAGGAACATAGCCATTCATGGAGACAATCCACGAACACGTTCTCCAAGTACCATTGCCAAAGAATTAGAAAGGATTGCTCCCTGGCTGAACCCTGCCAAATAGATAGAATCCCGTTCCACCGGATATTTCCCCACCACATCATGAATAAACTTCTGTAGCTTCCCCATACTTGCATCAAACAGTTCGATATCTGGTTTTCCATAGTCTTTCAAATAATAATAAGCGAACCCTTCCTCTTAAGAAAGATTACCCCGCGGTGCAATTAAAATGAAATCATCCGTTACTGGATCAAATAAGGACATCATGTCTTGTTCGCTGTAGCCTATTCCATGCAAAGCAATCAACAGCGGATATTTATGATCTACCTGGAAATTTCCAGGTGTCTTCACCTCATAATGAAAAATGTTGTGCAATGCCCATCCCCCTTCTCATGTAAACAGGGTATTACCGTAGATAATACCCTGATTAAACTGGAACTCTATCTGGAAACCAATGGCTTTTTCATCTGTGGTGTGCCATATGCAAAGAAATCTTCCGGCAGCTGGGAACCATACCAGATGATTCCTTTTTCCAAATCTTCCTCATTCCAGATAACCGGATCCCAGTCCGGGTCGAAAATAAGGTACCCAGGATCACCGAAAAGTTCCACCCGATTACCACCAGGTTCAATTACATATAAGAAGTATGCCTGACTGACGCCGTGTTTCCCTGGTCCTGCTTCAATTTTTATATCATGTTCATTTAGAATTTCCGAAATATCCGAAATATGTTGTGGGAAGCCATACCAGTAACAAACATGGTGCAGGCGCCCTTTTCCTCCCAATGGGTCCTGCATCATCGCTATTTCGTGAACCAGCGCACTGACACTCAGCCAATCCGCAATATTCTTACCGTCATTCTGCTGAATCCGCTCCCTTAGCCGGAAACCGAGCTGTTTCTGCATGAAGTCACTACTCGTTTCCAGGTCCCCAGCCATTAGATTGACGTGATCCAGACGTCGAACAGGGACCCCTCGGACAGGACGCTTCTGTGGACGATTCAAGAGCGGTGTCTTTAACCGATCTGGTGTTTGATAGTACTCAACCTCCCACAGTAACTCCATATGATGCCCATCAGGAGTCGCAAACTGATAAGCAGCTCCCTGCCCGATATCATTCTCCAACCATCCTTTACCTTGCCCGGTTGCTTCAATCGCTTTTACCCGGCGGTCCAATGCCTGTTGAGATGAAGTACGCCATGCGACATGCCCCAGTCCCGGCTCCTTGCTTTCTGTTACTTTCAGCGTGTGATGATAAAAGTCTTCATACGCTCTTAAATAAGCGGACTGTCCTTCCCTTGTTGTCTCCTCCATGCCAAGCAATTCCTTGAAAAACCATAATGTTTCATCCGGTTTCGGCGTCAAAATCTCCACGTGTGCTAACTGTGCTACATCAAAAATTGGTTCTGGTTTCATCTTTCTTCCTCCTCTTTTTTATAAAAATGATAGATTCATTGCTTTACCACACAGGATCTCCAGGTAATCCAAAGTTCGTTCTGCCAAATGCGGCCATGGAATCCTCAAATGAATGATTAGGATGTGCCGCAAAGGCCAGGATGTCTCTTGTAAACCTTTCCACAGGATCACCTTTATAAATAGAAGTTCCTCCAAGGTTCAGCATAATTTCAACTATCATATTGCAAGCTTTTCTTGCCACCTGTCCTCTTAAAGCGAAAAATTCCTCCCGCTCCTTGTCACTGATTGCAGTCTTTCCTTCCTTTTCATATGCTTTTAGTTTCTTCACATATATATCAGTCAAGCCTTCCAGGGAACTTAGCTCGGTTTGCATAATTGCGTACAGTCTTTGACTGCTTGGGGATTCTTTTTCTTTCACCCCTTGTTTGAAAACCCTTACCCTGTTGGACGTTTTCTCATGAAACAGAGACATCATTCTGTCTACCCCACCCATGGCTACAGGAAGGAAACCAAGCAGGAAAAATGGAATAAATGGCATCCGTAAAATCGGATCATTTTTGTCATAATCCCCTCCCATTGGTTCTCCTAGTTTCATCAGGTACTTCGTCGGAAGGATACGGGAACGCGGTATATAAACATTGTCCAAAGACACGCCGTTACTACCGGTAGGACGTAAGCCTAGCGTATCCCAATTCTTAATGATGTTGAACTCTGACTCGTGCGCCGCGACTAAGCAAACCTCTTCCCCCTGGCCTTCCTCCAACTCCACTAATGCCCCAAGTCCAGTCCATTCACTCCATAGAATGCCACTGCAAAAGTTCCATTTCCCAGTAACTCGGAACCCATCACCATCTTTTTTAGCTCTTCCAACAGGGGCAAGAACATCAGCTAACAGTCCACCTGTCCCCAATACTTCATCTCGACCTTCTGGTGGTAAATAATGTGCCCAAACATCATGAATGGAATAGAAGTAGGTAAGCCATGCGGCTGGAATACTATAAAAACCGACAGTACGGACAACTTCAACATACAAGCCTAAATCCAAATCCATCGAATACCCGCCATACCTTGGGGAACGCATTAATTTATGAATTTCTGCCTCTTCAATCGCTTTAGCTACCTTATCCGAGAACTGTCCATTTTTATCTGCTTCCAGTGATTCTGCTTCTGCTGTCTCTCCAATCATTTTTGCACGCCTTATCCACTCTTCTCTTGTAATTGTCGGCCTGGTTTGTGTTACAGACATATAACACCCTCCTCTAATAAGTTAATCGCTTTCATTTTTTGCTTTATAAACACTTTGATCTTCGCTGTACGAGAACAACCTTTAGTATTCCGGTGTTCATGTTTGATTCAATGAAAATTGGTGGATTACCAGTTTTCATTTGAGATTTCTCCTTTCTCTTAACTTACATACATCATACCAGGCTGAAAATTCGGAATATAGAACTAATCCATACGAATATAAAGAAAAATAAAGATGTATTTTCACATGATATGATTGAACGTTTATATACCTTTCCGCAAAAAAACAGGTGAACGCTTTCATACCAGCGTTCACCTGGTTTTCCTTCCTACTACTTTCAAATAAAACTATATTTCATTTTATTTTTTCATTAAATACAATTCTTTCTCTAATCGTCAAGAAAACTCTTCACTCAAGGCTTATAATATAGAATGGAGTCATTTATTTCACCCTTCTGTAAAATTAACTGATAGAAACTCCACAAGTTATTTTTTTGAAAGTAAATCCTTTTGTTAGAGAAAGGGAGTGGTTTCTAGCCACCCTATTGTTCCTATTCAAATAATATATATTCAGGTTCTTCAAACTCATAGAGAACTTTTTCAATTTTACCAGTGAATGGGAAGCTTCCCTCATCGACATATTCGGGACTGACAGGGTAAAGTAAATCTTTTCCAATATCCAATCCTTCGAAAGCGGTTTTTAGCGGTAATGTTTGAATTTCCGTTTCTCCAACTGGTTCATCATTAATAAACACTGTACCTATTCCGCGGTTCTCACCCGTATTTTCAAAGTTAAATGTGATGATATGTTCCCCCTCATCTAACTCTTTGCCTGGGGTGATAGTAAATCTTTCTTTTCCATTATGATACTCATAGTAAAGCTTATTCTCTTTCAAATAGAAAGTATATCCACTCTTGTCATTACCTAACGCTAATAACACCCCTTCATCCTCTTCATCCAAGACTATTGGGATGGTAATCTCATGGTTACGGTCCAATGTCAATGGTGCTGCTGATTCACTTAAATGGGACATTTCTGGGTAATACGTAAAAGATTTCCTTGCTCGAATACTGTCACTAGGTAAATTTGCAAACCCTCCCAGGAAATTTTCTGACAATGGTAAAACATTATTCTCTTCTGCCTCCTCGTACCATAGGTCAATAAGTTGCTCTATTAGTTCTGGGTTTTCATCTGCCACATTGTTTAACTCTGAAAAGTCATCTGTTATATTATAAAGTTCCCATTCATCTTCTTCAAAATCAGTGCCTGGTTCATGATTGGCAATAGCTTTCCACCCATCATGATAAATCGTTCGCATTCCACTATGTTCAAAGTATTGCGTATCCTTACCTGTTACTGCATCTGGATTATCAAACGTATCAGCGAAACTAACACCTGTTATTTCCATTTGTTCGACTCCGTTTAATTGCTCTGGTACATCCACTCCAAGCACATCATATACCATTACCGTAATATCACTTATATGAGTAAATTGCGTTCTAACTTCTCCTTTTGCTTCCATTCCGTTTGGCCAATGTACGATCATTGGTGTACGTAACCCACCAGCATGTGTTGTACCCTTAAAGTTTGGAAAAGGTGTATTACTTACTTGTGACCAACCTATTGGATAATCACTTGAAGTACCTTCTCCACCAATTTCATCAAAATTCTCTGCTATATAATCAAAGTCTTCAGTTATTTTATTGTAAGCAAGAGATTGGTTTGTTGCTCCATTTTCCCCTCCTGAAAAACTTGCACCGTTATCAGAGATTAATACGATTAATGTATTATCCAGTTCTCCAGTTTCTTCAAGCGTATCGATTAATTTTCCTATTTGTTCATCCGTATGTGTTAAGAATCCTGCATACGTTTCCATAAATCTTGCATAAACTTTCTTTTGTTCTTCACTTAAGCTATCCCACTCTTTAATCCCTGGTTCTAGCAGTGACAGCTCTGCATCTTCTGGAATGATCCCAATCTCTTTTTGTTTTTCAAAGCGCTGTTCCCGTATGACTTCCCAACCTTTATCATATACACCTTCGTATTGTTCGATATACTCCTTAGGAACTTGATGTGGCATATGTTGAGCACCAAAGCCAATATACATGAAAAACGGATCGTCTGGCCTTATAGAAACCTGATCTATAATACATTGTCTAGCATTTTGAATGATGTCTTCCGAATAATGATAGTCTTCTACATCAGGTAATGGTATTGTGCTATTATCCCGAACTAATTCTGGACGGAACTGGTCAGATGAATCTTCTAAATTACCATAATAGCGATGAAAACCTCTTCCAAGAGGCCATCTATCATACGGACCCGCTGGAGAAAGTTCTACGGTTGGGGCAATATGCCATTTTCCAAGACCAAAGTTTGTATACCCATATTCCCCAAGTACTTCGGTTACGAATCCAGCCTCTTCGGAAATTTCCGCTCTTCTACTCGGATTATCTTCTCCAAAATCAAAATTTGCCACATTCCCCATCCCAACTGCATGATTATTTCTTCCTGTTAATAAAGAGGCACGTGCCGGGGAACAAACAGGAGCTGCATGGAAGTTATTATACCTTAATCCATTTGCAGCTAATTCATCCATATGGGAGGTATCAATTTCTGAACCAAAGCTTCCTAAGTCTGAAAAACCTGCATCATCCAGTACGATATACATCACATTCGTTTTTTCTTCCACTTTTGCTTGACTTTTTGCATTCTCTTTTGGTATAATATCCGCATCAGTTTCTTCTGCCTGTGGTTGACAAGCTCCAAGAATAGCAGTTGCAGCTAAAGCCGCTGTACTGAACATAGAAAATTTCCTTACATACTTCGACCATGGCTTTTCACTATTTTTCTTGTATTCTAACAACCTTTTACCTCCTTTTTTTCATTCATTAAACATCTCTAACACAACGAAAGCCAATATTTCCTGATGCACTATCAGGGGTATTCTTTGATCTTGCCGCGACTCGATAACGGTTACAGTAAGAATGATGACAGAGGTATGATCCTCCACGCATAACATGATGATTCCCGGATTTCGGTCCCCTCGGATTCTTTCTTCCACCACGATCACGAACAATTCGAGCAAACCAATCCGAACACCATTCCCATACATTTCCTACAACATTGTACAAGCCGTAACCATTTGGTGGGAAAGATATTGCTGGTGCAGTCGCTTTATAACCATCTTCCTTTGTGTTTATTTTTGGAAACTCACCTTGCCAAACATTGCAGCGATGCTCTCCATTTGGTATAAGTTCATCTCCCCATGGAAATCTTTTCTGTTCTAATCCCCCACGTGCTGCAAGTTCCCACTCTGCTTCAGTTGGTAGTCTTTTTCCTGCCCATTTACAATAGGCATTTGCATCATTCCACGAAACATGTACTACTAGATGATCCACCTTATCATCAATGGTTGAGTCCGGGCCTTCTGGGTGTTTCCAAGATGCTCCTTGAACGACCAACCACCAAGGAGTCTGCCTAACCATTTGCTTCACTTTTCTTTTTGTCTGGTTACTTACAAATGAATAAAAAACAAAAGACCAACCATATTGCTCTGAATCTGTTCCTGGACAAACTCCTGAAATTCAGCATTCGTAACAGTATGAGCATCCATATAGAACGGGTCTACTGTTACTTTTCTAACCGGACCTTCTCCATCTTCTTTGTATCCCTCTTTATCTTTTGTTCCCATAAAAAAGCTACCACCGGGGATATAAATCTGTTGATTAACTGATTCTGCTTTTCCAGACGATAAACAGTTATCCTTAGAATCTAATTCTTCTGTTATATTATCGTTTTCTTGTACAATATCCCTACGACTCATACTGCAACATGCTGGTGTCTCTCTAGTCATTTTCGTTCGCTCACCTGATACACTCTTCTCTTGTAATAGTGGACCTGGACATCTAACACCCTCCCTCAATAGGTTAAACGCTTTCATTTTTTTATTCTAGATGCCTCCTATCTCTTAAATTACGTACATAATAACAGGCCAAAAATTCAGAATATAGGACCGTTCCGTACGAATATAAACCAATCCAAATAGGGATTTTCGTGTGATATGATTGAACGTTTATATACCTTTCCGCAAAAAAACAGGTGAACGCTTTCGTACCAGCGTTCACCTGGTTTCAGAATAATTAAATCTATACATCCTGTTCTTCCAGCAAATTGATATCCATGTCAATTTCAAGTTTTCCAAGAAAAATCAGTGCTTTTAATGCCAAAAATAGTTGGTAAGTGACATTTGGATTATTCACTTTTGTTTCAAGTAATTCATTAATTCGCTGCAGACGATATCGCAAACCACTAACCGAAAAATTCATACTCCTTGCAGTCTGGTGCACATTGCACCCATTTTTAAGATAAAAATATAGCGTCTTTGTTAATTCCATATCTTTATCTTCACTTAGCAGCTTTCCAAGACTTTTATCGATCATCTTATTCATCATTTTATTTTCTTCAAGCTGGAACAATATTCCCTCGACACCTAGACGCTCATAGCTGATGATGGGACATTTTTCGCTTGTTACCTTCAGAGCTGCAAGGCTTTCCCTGTACATAGCAGATGCTTCATTCAGTGAATCCGAACAGGAACTGATCCCACCACTGATAAGATAGGCTCTAAAACGCTGTTGACAATATTTTATTATCTCCTCCAGCATTTTTTCTTTCTTAGAGCAACTATTCAGGGTGGCATCCTGATAGCAAAGAATCACAATTTTCTCGGCCTTTTGTTCAATAAGAACCCTTCTTCCTTTCCCTCTCCTGCCGCTTTCAAAATAGAAATATATTTCATCAATGATTTTCTCGTTTAATT
This sequence comes from Oceanobacillus salinisoli, assembly GCF_009733865.1. GTDB lineage: Bacteria > Bacillota > Bacilli > Bacillales > Amphibacillaceae > Oceanobacillus > Oceanobacillus salinisoli. The sequence continues at coordinate 93,534 of NZ_WOFB01000016.1, forward strand.
CTATCTTTTCTCTAACCGATAAGGAAACGCTTACACCCAAAGTGATAATAAAGAATGGAGTCATCTTTTCAAAACCTAAATAGTATGCACGTTTATTCAATTCTGCTTCTGATATTTTACCGGACAGAATCTCCTCAAGAAAGTCGCCACCTATTTTTTGTTTGGTATCCAGACTGGTCTTTTCATTCAATAGAACACTTCCACAAACTATTGCAGCCCTTTCCAAAATCATTCGGTCCAACTCAGTGGGGATAACATTTTCGTGAAAAATTAAACAGCAATATCCGACAATCTGTTGTTGTACATAAACAGGAGTGATCATCCTTTGATAGCCATTACACAGCAATAATTCCGTAGTAGAAATATCATCATTATCCATACGTATACTACTCTCCATGTCGAATTGGTCCTCGCCCACGGCAGCAACAATTTTTCCCTCGAAGTTATCAATCATCATTGCCGGTTTATCGACTATTTCATTTAATAATCTGATGACTGTGGGAATATTATTACTTGAGTTCACTTCATTCATCATCAATTCGTGGGCCTGGTATGCCTTTTTTAAGTTATCCCTTTCCACTTTCAGTTCGTCGTACGCCAATTGGAGCTCACTAATTAAACTATTTGGTTCAAAATACTTAACCTCGCTTGCGATTTCCTCTCCCCATTCTTCCACTGTCCTGCAAATACACTGACAATAGTCGTCTCCTTTTGCCTCACACTTTTCCTCCACCACGATAACCTGATGATTCAGAATGGTGGAAAGATACCCACTGGCATAACCGGCCATCGTATGACATACGGTATGATTGCTTTCCCCAAATGTATTTTTATATTCTTCCGCTTCATAGGATTTCTTCCATATGGCTTTTAGTTGCAGCTTTTTATAGTCATAATCTATATTATTGATAAGAATATCTATATCCTCAGTCCAACCATGTAACACATGCATTTTCGGTCCGGCCCTTGTTAGTTCTTCCGCTTGCTCACCAAAATAGGTGATCATTTTTCTTGCATCCGTTGCGCCGGCATGCCATCCATAACGTAATAGAAAACCTTTTGTTCGATCTTGACCTATTGTATCCACAAGTTCTTTTCGAAGGGTACCTATCGTATTTGTCGTAATTGAGATGATTCTTTCATGGTCTTTCCTGTGAAAACCTGGGTCCGTTATCCTTTTATAGAACTTTTCAATTTTTATATCTTCTAAGTTCATCGAAACACCACCTCTTATTTTTATAAAGACCAGCGACTGCATTTGAAAGAAACAGGACAAAGAACTAGACGATGAAAGAAAATCACTCCATCTCCCCTCTCGATGTATTGGCTTTTACCTATAATAGAAAATAATTTTCATAAATTAACTAAAATTCGCTTTATTCCTCAGTTTATATGTAATTTTTTGAAAAATCAATAAGCAATGAATACTAAAATAGAGCTAATTGATAGCAAATTTTAAACGGAACCGTACGAAACAGAAGTTTTATTAAAAATGGTTGATATAAATTTCAAAAGGATTGGTACGGGCATGCGCGATTTGACGCTCTAAACAAGCTATATGATCAATATCACCGTGAAATTTTAACCCCGTGTAAAATAAACCCAAACCAAAATCCAGTACCTATGAGTAAATGTAGAGTGTTCCTGATTATGTTAATATAATATTTAAATACAAGTTAAAGTAATGATAAGATGTGCTCCCCAAAACAAGGAACTATTCGTATGCTGATTATCTGACATGGAATGAAGGGGGGAGGATTGAATTAATTGATGGTAAAATTTTCAATATGTCTCCTGCACCTTCATTTTTACACAATAAAAGGGACTTGACTAAGGCCTGCTCTATTTGGCGTGACACTCACTTAATTTAATCCTGCGTCCGCTTTTTTCTTGCCGCTTCTAAAACAACACTAATCGTGTATTTATATAAACCAATTCACAATCCAAACATGATTACACTAATAGAAGTAAGATGCTCGGATATTGAGCCAATACACTTTTTCATTAAAAAAGAACTCAGGCTTTTTATCGAGATTATATATATCCAAATCCCGTCCACATATATTGAAAAAACAATAGAACGTACACCAAAATGTAGTATTTAAATTTAAAAATAATAGTGCAGTAATAATCCAAGCAAATGAAATCCAAAAAGGAGCTGGAACAACTTCTCCCACCTCCTTCTACTTAACAATTAACCATTTAAATATAATGTTCGTTTCTTTTAATATATTTTTTTACTTCTCTCATTATATTTTTATACTTAATGGTGCCTGCATTGTCTAGATATTCACGTAAGGTCATTACAAGCGACCTTCCGTAACTATCAATGACCTGCTCCCTCTTTTCCTTTGTATCTACTAAAGTATACAACTTGTTCTCTATTCTTTTTATAGTTCCTCTTTTTTGTGATGGTAGTATCGCTAACATATATGTACTCCCCTTTTTAAATAGATTGTTTCACTTTTCCATAAAGCCATATATCCAGTTTTTTACATTAACGGAATATTCTTTCAATTATTTGTAAAATTAAAGCCTAATTAAACGAACTCAGTCCTCTTAATTAGGCCGGTTGCACCACTAACTTCATACGACCCTGGTGCCCACATTATAGATCGTACTTTACAGTTTCCCAAGCACTATTTAGTTATATAGTACTATTTTAAATCATTATATTTATTTGTCAATGACTTTTGAACCATTTCCGAATTCACCTTATTCAGAACACAGGGACAGGCACCATGGTCTGCTGTTATTGATTATATCCTCTACAAATCAAACATGGAATTTCTTTTTGAAAACTCTCCCCACTTCTCTCTGTAAAACGAGGAAAAATTCTTAGCATCATCAAGCAGTCCGCCTATATTCCCGTTCCCTCTTCCTCACCACGATTTTACCAAAAACAACCATTCCCAAAGCAAGCGTAACCCCTATCAAATTAGCAATGATATCGTAAAGTTGAGCACCCCTACCAAAATGCATCTGTACGTACTCCGTTAAAATCGTATAACTCACCGCTATTACTATTGAAATTCGTAGTTTGATAGAAGCTGCAAGGAGTAAGGTAAAGATAAAAAACATGAAAAAGTGCCCGATAACTTCAAACAAACTCACTTGTTCAATCGGTTCAAAAAACGCGGAAATCTTCCAATTTGGATTAGATTCAAATGTAAAAGATACATTAAAATCATGTACAAAAGCATGAACATCACTCGTGCAAGTTACAATAAAGATAAAGACTGCCCATAAAATTGCTAGTAAAATCAATTCAACCCTCCTCCTACACTCTTTAGCATTATGGACAGGAAAGGGATGAGCTATAATCAGGTAATTCTTGAAATACATTTGTGGATGTTTGCCCATTATGGTGAGATGCCTGATTGGTTTACTGATAATTAAATCGGTTTCGAAGTGCGCTCAACCGTTTTAGTCGAAGCATGGGGGTTCTATTGCTTCACTATCTCCTCAAACTCCCACACACTTAAAGCAAAAGAACCATCCGAGGCTGGTAAAAAAAGCACGTTTTTTAAAGAGGTGCTTTTTTCTTGGCCTCATGAAAGGTTCAACGTGTCCGAATGAGATCAGGAATTATTTGAAAGGTCACGTAGGAAGCTTCTAGGTGACCGAATGAACTCGGAATTCATTCAAAAGGTCACGTAGGAAGCTTCTACGTGCCCGAATGAACTTGGGATTCATTCAAAAGGTAACGTAGAGAGGTTCTAGGTGCCCGAATGAACTCGGAATTCATTCAAAAGGTCACGTAGGAAGCTTCTAGGTGCCCGAATGAACTTGGGATTCATTCAAAAGGTAACGTAGAGAGGTTCTAGGTGCCTGAATGCACTCGGAATTCATTCAAAAGGGCACGTAGGAAGCTTCTAGGTGCCCGAATGCACTCGGAATTCATTCAAAAGGGCACGTAGGAAGCTTCTAGGTGCCCGAATGCACTCGGAATTCATTCAAAAGGGCACGTAGGAAGCTTCTAGGTGCCCGAATGAACTCGGGATTCATTCAAAAGGTAACGTAGAGAGGTTCTAGGTGCCTGAATGAACTCGGAATTCATTCAAAAAGTAACGTAGGAAGCTTCTAGGTGCCCGAATGAACTCGGAATTCATTCAAAAGGTCACGTAGGAAGCTTCTAGGTGCCCGAATGAACTTGGGATTCATTCAAAAGGTAACGTAGAGAGGTTCTAGGTGCCTGAATGAACTCGGAATTCATTCAAAAAGTAACGTAGGAAGCTTCTAGGTGCCCGAATGAACTCGGAATTCATTCAAAAGGAAGAAAAGAAATTCACTATCCTTGTGTCCTCTCCAAATAATGGGGCAAGTTACAGTCCGATACCACTAAAAAAAGCACCTTTTTTTAAAGTGCTTTTTTCAGTGGTCTTAAGCTTTCCCCACTTTCCTATCTCTCACCCAATCTTTCCAACGACCTCCAAAAACCATTGATTAAAAAAGTCAACATCGATATCTACACAAACTTTTGTATTCGGATTCTTGTGATATTTTCGTTGAATATCTGCTACCGTTGCTCCTATCGCTGGTCCTTCTGTGGCTACTTCTACAAATAAATCCTCTGTTTTTATTTTTTCTGGATATAGAAGATAAAACAACGTACATACATCATGCATCTGTAAGCCTTTATCTGGTGTGCCTCCTCGATAAGAAGAGAATAAGCTGTGCAGCATGGTTCCACTTCTACCAAGGCTTGGTAATGTTTCAAAAGACTTAGGAGATAATAACGCTTTTAATGTAACATCTAAGCCTGCCATTACAATTGGGACTCCTGATTGAAATACGATTTTAGCAGCATGTGGATCAGCATAAATATTAAACTCTGCTGCACTAGTTACGTTACCTGATGATAGCGAACCACCCATGATTACTAATTCTTTAATCTTTCTTTTTAGTTCAGGATATTCCATTAGTAAAAGCGCTACATTCGTTAGTGCTCCAACAGCTACTAATGTTACTTTCTCGCTATTCTTTTCCAATACCTCTTTCATCGCTTGTACAGCATGAAGGTCGATTTCCCTTCTTTGATGAGGTGAAAATTCATACTCCCCCATACCAGATTCTCCATGAATATAACTAGAATCTTCATAGTTACGTAGGAGTGGTTTATCCGCACCTTTTGCAACGGGAACATCTTTGTGATAGAACTCTACCAATTTCAGGGCATTTAGTGTAGTTTTATCAACGGTAACGTTGCCCGCCATCGTTGTAATAAGCTGAACATCAAACTCAGGACTGTTCAATGCAACCGTAATTGCAGCAGCATCGTCAATTCCAGGATCCGTATCCATAATAATAGGGATTTTATTCATTACGTATGTCACCCTTTCCATATGAAAACAACCATTACCATTAAAGGTAATGGTTTTTCCTAAATAAAATTTCAAAAGTAAAGCTGGAAACAGCTTATAAAACATCGGAATTATTACTGAAGAAAGGATTGAACCTCTGACCTAGTAGGCATTCCACCCTGTGCACCAAATTTTTGTATGGATAATGCGGCAGCTGCATTCGCAAAATTTATCGCGGATGGCAAATCAAGTCCTTCTGAAAGGGCCACAGAAAGTGCTCCATTAAAGGTATCTCCAGCACCTGTCGTATCTATAGGTTCCACGGAGTAAGACGGAACAATAAAACGCTCATTATTCATAGAATAAGAAACACCATGTTCCCCTTTGGTTATAATTAATTTGTGATTCAGATTCGAATCCTTCTCACTAAATAATCGTTCTGCTTCCGTTTCGTTTGGTGTGATATACGTAGCCATAAGCCAATACGCTTCAGGCATTTCCCTAGCTGGTGCTGGGTTAAGCACAACAGGGATATCATATTCCTTACAAAGATCCAGACAATACATCACCGTTTCGAGAGGTATTTCAAATTGTAACAACACAAGATCACTTTTTAAAATTTCCTCTTTATATTGTTTAACATATTCCGGGGTTACTTCATTATTTGCACCTGGTACAATGATGATTCGATTATCATGATTAGAAAGGATAATATTAGCAATTCCGGTACTTACATTCGAAACACTTTCAATCATAGTAGTAGAAACATTTTCCTTTTCTAACGCCTTTAACATATCTTCCCCATTGCTATCCTGGCCAACCTTCCCAATCATTTGAACATTAGCCCCAAGGCGTGCAGCCGCAACTGCTTGATTGGCACCCTTTCCACCTGGATTAATATGGAACTGATTACCTAATAACGTTTCACCTTGATCAGGTAAATTATCCGTAACGGTTACCAAATCCACATTAATACTTCCAATCACCATAATAGTAGGATTACTCATCTATTAACCTCCCTTCCCCATCAATATACCATTCATATTAATTGTATGATTCCAGAGCTCTAGTTAATAGGTTCCAAAACTTTTCAGAATCTAATTTATATGCAAAATGAGTATTGGGTTCTTTTTTCGTTACACCTAGTGTATCTACACTCGTCATACCATATGTGAATTCACCTTTTGTCTCCACATCAACATGAACATGTTGTAATTCAAAAATAGTAGGATCGATTAAATAGGCAACTGTACACGCATCATGAATCGGTCCACCTTCAAAACCGAAAAACTCTTTATAAGTCTGAGAGAAAAACTTCAATAGTTCAACGACAAATTCCGCAATAGGATTGTCTATTTTTGAAAGGTCATTCACAATATCATCCGTTGCAATGGCTTGGTGTGTAACATCCAATCCAAACATTTTAATCGGGACTCCACTCTCAAAGACCACTTTCGCTGCTTCTGCATCTACATAAATATTAAACTCAGCCGCAGGACTCCAATTTCCAAACGTTCCTCCACCCATTAAGACAATTTCCTTAATTTTAGGGATGATTTTCGGCTCTTTGATCATCGCCATGGCAATATTGGTTAATGGCCCTGTTGGAACTAAAGTAATATCATTATCAGATTCTAATACTTTTTCAATAATGAGATCAACCGCATGCGTTTCCATTGCCTTTCGGGACGGAACTTTTGGTAATAAAGGACCATCTAGACCTGTTTCACCATGAATTTCCTCCGCTATTTCAGGCTCTTTTACTAAAGGTCTTTCTGAACCTTGGGCTACAGGAACATCATCTAACCCAATAATGTCACATACCTTTAAGGCATTGAGTGTATTTTTTTCCACTTCTACATTTCCTGCAACCGTTGTGATTGCCTCAATTTTCAAATTACTGACTTTAGAGGCAGCTAGTATGATTGCTATGGCATCATCATGTCCTGGATCACAATCCAGTATAACCTTTGTATTCTTTTCCATTATAATTCCTCCCAATTTAAACAAATTTTAAATAATAAACATTCCCGCTATAGCAGCATTTAATAAGGAAGCAAGTGTACCAGCAAGCATTGCTCTTAGCCCTAATTTCGATACATCTTTTCTTCTATCCGGAGCAAGTGCACCTATTGCACCAATCTGAATAGCGATGGATCCAAAGTTAGCAAATCCAGCTAAAGCAAAACTTAAAATTATACCTGTTTTAGCAGAAAGTGTATCAATGATCTCACCAAATCCAGCATAGGCCACAAATTCATTGACTACTATTTTTTGACCAATAAATTGCGCTGCGGTTATCGCTTCGTCCCAAGGAACCCCTATAAGGAAAGCTATAGGTGAAAGAATAACTCCCAAAATAAGTTCCATCGTTAGGTTTTCAATTCCAACGAAATTACCTACTATACCAAAAATACCATTAAGAAGAGCAATCAAAGAAACAAATGCTAAAAGGATACCAGCAATCTCGATTGCCATCTTCAAACCTGTACTTGCACCACTTGCAGCAGCATCAATAATATTAGCTGCCCGATCCTCTTCATTATTTTCAATTTTAATATCCTTTTGCTCTCCGATATTTTCTCTAACTTCTTTTGGAAGCGGAAGAACAATTTTTGCCATTAATAAACTTGAAGGTGCAGCCATAAAGCTTGCTGCTAATAAATATTCTAGCGGTATCCCTAACAGGGAATATCCAACAAGAACAGAACCTGAAACAGATCCCAAACCACCAACCATGATAGCAAATAGCTCTGACTGGTGCATTTTATGAATAAATGGTTTTACTACCAATGGCGCTTCCGTATGACCAACAAAAATATTAGCTGCTGCAGCTAAGGATTCTGTTTTCGTTGTTCGTAATAATTTGGATAAAGCTCCTCCTATAATGTTAATAATCCATTGCATAATTCCTAAATAATATAGAATGGAAATTAAAGATGAAAAGAAAATGATGATCGTTAATACTTCAATAGCAAAAACGAAACCATCGCCGCCTACTAGACTTCCAAATACAAATGATATACCTTCATTTGCATAATTAATAATACCTTGTACAACTTCCGTGAACCATCCTAAAACAGCTCGTCCCGTAGTTGATTTCAAAGTAAGAAATGCAAATATCAATTGAATGGCTAATGCTCCAAAAATGGTTCGCATATAAATTTGTTTTCGATCGACACTCAATAGATATGCCAGAGCCAATACTGTTAAAATCCCCATAATTCCCCATAGAATATTCATAATTAGAAAACCCTCTCCCCTTACTGTAATCGGTTACAAATTAACTCTAAATTTTCCATATTTCCACTTTTTTGTAAAAAAACAACTTCTATAAAAGATTTATAGATGCATGGTATAGAAGTTGCTTTTTTCACTAAATATTATTTAGTTTTGTTATTAAAACTTACCGCAATCTGGCTACCGACCTTAGCATTGTGTTTCACTAATTCGATATTTACATCCAGGCTCTTACCACCTGTTAGTTCTTTAACTTTTGCTAGTAAGAATGGTGTGGAATCTTTACCAGTAATATTATTTTCTTCTGCCTCTTGAATTGCTTCATTAATGATTCCATTAATATATTCCTCATCCATTGCGTGTTCTTCAGGTATTGGATTCGCAATGACAAGTCCACCATCAAGATTTAAATCCCATTTTGCCTTCATTGTATCAGCAATGACATCTACAGAATCCGCAGAGAAGTTTAGTTTGAACTCACTTTTTCTTGTATAGAACGCTGGAAGAACTTCTGTTTCATATCCAACTACAGGAACTCCTTTTGTCTCAAGGTATTCTAAAGTAAGTCCTAGGTCTAAGATTGATTTAGCACCGGCACATACAACAGCCACATTGGTTTGTGCTAATTCTTCTAAATCTGCTGAGATATCCATCGTTGTTTCTGCACCACGATGAACTCCACCAATTCCACCAGTTACGAATGTTTCGATTCCTGCCATTTCCGCACAAATCATTGTTGTAGCAACAGTTGTCGCGCCTAATTGTTTGGTTGCAATAATTTGTGGTAAATCGCGTCTCGAAACTTTAGCAACTCCTGAGCTATTACCAAATAGCTCTAATTCGTCATCCGTTAAACCAATTTTAATTTTCCCATCGATAATTGCAATGGTTGCAGGTACCGCTCCATTATCACGAACAATTTGTTCCACTTCACGAGCCATTTTTACGTTTTGTGGATAAGGCATTCCATGAGAAATAATGGTTGATTCTAATGCAACAATTGGTTTACCTGCTTCTTTTGCTTCCTGTACTTCCTTTGAAAATTCAAGATATTTTTCCATCAAATATTGCCTCCATATCACTTTTTATTTGGTTTTCTGATAATTCTTTTCTAACGGTGTGCTTGGAAGTGATTGTTTTATGTGAATTCACTAACCCTGACCGAATGATATAATCGATATCTTTCTTCTTTAGCCAGGAATGAACAACTGCCGAACAGAATGCATCTCCAGCACCGGTAACATCTACTACTTCCGGTGTTGCAATGGCTGGGTAATGACGGAAAGTTCCATTTTCATCCCCAAGAACAACACCTTCAGCTCCATGAGTTACAATAACATTCTTTGCACCCAATTTTTGCCAACCCTCTACAGACTGTTTCCAATCCTCCATATTGGTAATTTTCATGCCCAAAAATGTTTCGGTTTCATCTTTATTTACAATAAGCCAGTTTACCGCTTCCAAGGAATTCGGAAGTCTGTCCATTTTTGGAGAGGAGACTGGAATCACAACCAATGGTATAGTATGTTCCATTGTGAATTGGCTAAGAAACTCAACACTTTCTCTCGGGCAATTTAAATCAACGATGATACATTTTGCTTGTTTAAGAATGTCTCTTTTTGTTCTTAACAATTCAGGTGTTATTTCATCAAAGACATCCATATCTGCCAAGGCTATTTCTAAATTACCGTGAGGATCCAATACAGCTGTATACGAACCAGTTGCAGCATGTTCCAATTTTGTAACATGTTCTAGATTCAAAAATGGTGATGATACTTGATCGATTTCTATCCAATCTGAATCATCTCCAACTGTTGAAATGAAGGTCACTTCATTTTCTAGTCTACCCAGATTCTCAGCTATATTTCTCGCAACTCCTCCAACCGTTGTCGAGGAGTTAACAGGATTTGATGTACCTGACATAATGGCTTGTTTTGCATAAAATTTTCTATCAATCGTAGCTCCCCCAATACATATGATTGGTTGCTTTTCATTTGTGTTCTGGGATAGATTTTTCCCTTCAGCTATTTCAACCACTGTTTTATCACTCGAAGATTTCGGTTTTTCTAATTTCGTCTCTTCTTTTTTTTTTGAAATGGATGATGTATCACCAAACTCATCTAAAATGAAGTCGCTACTAAATTTATTGTCATGAGTTATCTCAATCACCTACTTTCACCGGAATAAACAAAAGTTTATCCTTTAAACTTAAGTCCAGTATACGTTTTCATATTATCGATGTCAACAATAAACATCGTTAATTTTAGCTTAGGGTGTAATATTTATACTTTATATCCACCTAAAAAGGAAGATTCCGGTTCAACAGAGACCTGTTTTTGGAATGACGTAATATCTTTTTACAAGTCCTGAATATCCTATGAAATAAATTCCTTATAGCCCTTTTTAACGGGGATAAAGGCATGACTCTTTATAGTCGGTAGTACAACCCCTATGATAATGGTCACAATACCTACTATTTGCAAGAATGTAACGTTTTCTCCAAGTAAAAGTATCGATGCTGTGACGGCAACAGGCAATTCAAACGCACTGAGGATAGAGGAAATGCCAGATCCGACTCTTGGAATGGCAATAGAAAATAGAAAAACTGGAACAATAATCCCAAATAGTCCTAATGCTAATCCATAAATCCAGAGTCCCTCACCTAATAAAGTACCGTTCCACATTATTTCTGGTGATTGGAAGATAGCGGTTGTTATAAAAGCAAAAAGGGAAACGAATAGCAAGCGATTCGAAGTTTTCATCCCTTCAATTTCTTTTCCGTTAATATAAATAAAAAATGAAAAACTGACTGCTGCAGCAAATCCCCATATCCATCCTTGAATCGGGATTCCGCTTAAATCAACATCGATTAAACCCGCAGCTGGAATCGTACCTGCAAATAATACGATTAATGAAATACATTCCACTCTACTTGGTAGTTGCCGTTTAGCGATACAGGAGATGAGCATCCCTATCCAAGTAAATTGAAATAAAAGCACTACAGCTAACGAAGCTGGTAAATAGATAAGAGATCGACCATATAAAATATTCGTGACGGCAGTAAGTACTCCGGCCAAAATAAGAATTTTTATTCCGTTCAAACTTATTTTTCCCCGGTTGGTAAAAACAAAAATACATAAGGAAAGTAAAAATCCAGCTAAGAACATACTTGTAATTGCCTCTGATGATGTGAATCCGGCTTGCATAGCAAGTTTCACAATCGTTGATAGAACACCATAACTACTGGCCGCTATGACAACTAACAATGAATAAACCCATGTTTTCATACGATTTCCTCCATTTTCTATTTAGTTGAACTTTCCTCCAGAGATGATGGTTTCAACTAAACTATGAATTAAAATCTCTTTTTTATTTACTTTTTGATGACTTTACTAGTATTAAAATCACACTAGTTCATGCACTTTAGACAAATGTCTTATTTATAAACTTTTGTCTGTACTCAAAAAGTAATAGCTTACATTATAAAACCAGATTGGACTTTTTAGCAATAATTAATTATCATAAAAACAAAATAACTCTTTGTATTTTTCAAATGTAAACGTTTAAAAAAATCCGCAGAATACTAGAAAACTTTACTTTTAATAGATGTTTTTTAGTAGAAATGAGGTTGCTTTATGAATAAGGAAAAACAAATTTTACACCATATAAAATTAAACCCCTATATTACACAACAAGAATTGGCAATGAAGGTTGGGCTATCGCGATCAGCAGTCGCGAACTATATCGCTAACCTAACGAGACTTGGGGAGATTAAAGGGCGTGCTTATGTTCTTAAAGATGAATCATCCATCGTATGCATTGGTGGAGCCAATACAGACCGGAAAGCCAAGTCTGAACAGAAGGTACATCTACATTCATCCAACCCAGTCAAAATAACAGAGGTTTGTGGTGGAGTTGCACGCAACCTTGCAGAAAATTTAAGTCGACTTGGACATAACACTTCATTAATGACTTGTGTTGGGAATGATAGGGAAGGAGAATGGCTATTAAGTGAATCGAAAAAACAAGGAGTCGATGTCAGCCAGGTTTGGATTTTAGAAACGAAGCGAACGGGGACATATACTGCTTTAATTGATGTTAATGGGGAAATGGTCGTTTCTATGGCTGATATGAATATATACGAAAACATTACAATAGAAATGATTGAAGAAAAGTGGTCTCATATCGTGGCATCACAGGCTGTCTTTTTGGATACGAATATTCCTGAAGATTGCATTCGCTTCTTAATTGAACGGTGTAAAGAGGAAAAAATCTCATTGTACATAAATCCAGTATCTTCTGCAAAGGCGCAAAGACTCCCTTATAATCTTAAGGGAGTGGAATTATTAATTCTTAATCAACAAGAAGCAGAGATGCTGGTTGAATCAACAATTGATTCGGCAGAAGGATTTCAATTGGCCTGCAAAACCATCCAGAAACGTGGAGTGAAAAATGTCATTATTTTGCTACCTGATTACGGTGCCTACTATGCTTCACCGGAAGAAATTGGACATTTACCACCATTTAAAAAGGAAACGATTGACGAAACAGGTGCAGATGATGCATTTGCATCATGTGTCATTCACGGAATCATGAACGGGGATTCTCTATTACGGGCCTGCCAATTGGGACTTGCTGGGTACTCCCTTACACAACAAACCGAGCGCTCTGTCTCTACAGAGCTAAGACCAGAAAAGATTTATGCTTTGATAGAGGAGTAGTTGTAGGGCCAGAGGGACAGGTTTACTGGTCCAATCAGCATCTTAGGAATGGACCGTGGTGCCTGTCCCCGTGGTCCCTAAAAAATAAAGAGTTATATGACGTACTACAACAAATTCAGGTATCAATGGAACTTAAAGAAGATGACTCCTGTTCAATACAGAAACCATCTTCTCCTAGTGGCATGGCCCTTTAAAAATGTCCTTTACAAAGGTATACTTTAAATGACTCTTTATTATACTGGTTATACCACGTTTCCGTTTCCGTTACCATTTCCGTTTCCGTTACCATTTCCGTTTCCGTTACCATTTCCAATGATTTCATCAACTAAAAGTTCGAATACAATTTCCTTTTTAATAATTAGTCTCAAAATCCTCTCAACAGCGTCTTGATCCCCAGCATCAATGGCCACTTGTAAAGCGGCTGTTAGCGCGGCTTCTAATTCTACAAATACATCCTCAAACATGCTTTCACCTCCCTTTCTTTATGGTAGTTTATGTTTGTGTCGAGTTAGTGTATAAACTTTTATACTAATAGAAGATATTTATTAAAATTTGGGTATGTAGTCATATTAGAATATTTAGAAGTGATGGTATGAACACTTGTAACAATTATATGAACAACAACTGTCATCATGGCGACAACACTTGTAATTCACAGGTGGTACTTCCTCGCATTTTTCACAAACTTTTTCTTGTCATAAAAACCATTTTCCCTTTCAAATGAATACATCATGGTCACCTTCCTATTAAAAGTTAAAAGGAAGAAGGGATTCGAACATCTAAGCAAAATGGGGTTAAATTTAGGAGAAAGAAAGACGAGATATATGATACCTTTTGTATCCGTTTACCCGAAGTGAAAACAAAATAAAATCACAGCTGGAGAATTCATGAATTGAGTGGCATGAAAAGCAACACCTTTTACAGAAGGGTTTAAAGAATATGAAGCCAATCTTTAACTGTTTAGCAGCAATTCAACTTGTAAGTTGTTGCTTTTGCTTATCCCACCTTTTCGGGGGATGGTCAAACACTCTATTATTATTTTCTATTAGCCTTTTTTAAAACAAATATGGCATCCCCCCAATCATATGTGTATTTACTTTCATACTAAAGTATAGAAAGGAGTGAATAATCTTGATTTATCGAAGTAAACGCAAACGTTTTGACTTTGAAAATCATCACAGTTATAAATGCGACTTCAATTCTTGTATGTCGAAATGCAAATGCCATCATAACAAGCATACATGTGACTGTAATCACGAATACTGTAAGGAGGAATGTAAATACAAACCTAAATGTAAGTGTGACTTTTGCAAGGAACATGATCAAAAATCATGCAAAGAGGTCCTTACTGAACTCATTGCATCTGCCGTTAAAATTGAAAATTCTCTTGCAGAAGCTATCAGCGCCGAGTCTCGAGTTTTGAAGGAAGGCGATTTTACTGCAGAAGAATTAGTAGTACTAACAAACAATTTGGAAAATCTGTTAAAACACGCTATCAAAAAAGAAATCGTTTTGGAACTTTTAATTGAGGATGCTACCAAAGCTTGCAAACCATTAAAAAAACACAAACATTCATGCTTAGAATAACAATATAGTTATATAATTTACAAAGTTATATTCTATCGTTTTTATAAACAACTTTAATTGAGAGAATCAAAATCCTTACTCACGTAAGAATGCACTGGAACAACTATTTTTTGAATGACTTATTGTCACTACACACATTACCGGTAAAATTATATTATCTTAGTATTACCAATATTAACAGTTATATCGTTTTGAAGTTGCTATAACAGAAAAGTGTGATATGAATTTATGTTGGTTGTTATTTATCAAGACCTAAATTAAAAAAAGATTGATAAATTAAAAGCATAACATATTTTATATGACTAATATGTTATGCCTTTTCTTATTCAACTAACGCTGTAACCGCTAGATTGCTGAATAAGAGGAACCTTACATGCATAGTACTCTATTATCCGGGAAGTGACAGGCACCAATAGTAAGGCTAATTTTCACACTACACCATTGCACTTTTTTATAAAAAATAGTAAACTTAACTTAATTAATTAAATTAATTAATATAAATTTCCATAATAACCATAAATTTAGGAGGATACCACATTTGAAGACATCTTTTTTACAGCAATCATTTAAAAATATATTTAATACTACCCTCATCCCCTATGTTTTCTTCGCCCCTGGCCGAGTCAATTTAATCGGGGAACATACAGACTATAATGGAGGTCATGTCTTCCCTGCCTCGATATCATTTGGGACGTATGCACTTGGAGCTAAACGAGAAGATCATAAATTACGCTTTTACTCTATGAATTTTCCTGATAAAGGAATCATTGAATGTGATATTACTAATTTAAATTATGATAAATCCCATGATTGGGCCAATTACCCAAAAGGAATGTTTTTATTTTTGATGGAGATGGGATATGACATTACCCATGGGGCCGATATTTTGTTTTACGGAAACATTCCTAATGGAGCCGGCCTCTCTTCCTCTGCATCCATTGAACTCGTTACGGGCGTACTATTTGAAGGACTTTTTAAAAAAGATATTGACCGTATCGAAATGGTTAAGCTTGGCCAAAAAGTGGAGAATGAATACATTGGTGTCAACAGCGGTATTATGGATCAATTTGCCATTGGGATGGGGAAAAAGGAACATGCAATTCTATTAAACTGTAACACTTTAGAATACAGCTATGCACCAATAAATTTAAATAATCACGTTATTATGATTATAAATTCCAATAAACAGCGGATCCTTGCTAGCTCCAAATATAATGAGCGGCGCTCTGAATGTGAGAATGCTTTAAAAGACCTGCAGACCAAACTTCCGATTCAAAGTTTAGGTGAGTTAAGAAAGGAGGATTTTGAGAGTAATAAGCATCTCATAACCAATCAAATAAACCAAAAACGTGCAAAACATGTTGTTTATGAGAATGCTCGCACCATAGAAGCACATAATCAATTGAAGCTGGGTAAACTAGAAAACTTCGGGGCACTTATGAATGAATCTCATATTTCACTCCGAGATGACTATGAAGTTACTGGATTTGAACTAGACACGATTGTGGAAGCATCCTGGGAACAAGATGGGGTATTAGGTGCTCGAATGACCGGTGCTGGATTTGGAGGTTGTGCTATTGCCATTGTGGAGGATGGAAAAGCGGAAATGTTTAAGGAAAATGTAAACGCAATCTATAAAGAAAAGGTTGGTTACGATGCTACATTTTATATTGCTACCATTGGTGATGGGGCAATTCAATTAACAGAAGAGGTGGTTAAATGAGTGTATTAGTTTTAGGTGGAGCTGGGTACATCGGCTCCCATGCCGTTTATCAATTAGTGGAACAAGGTGAAAAGGTAGTAATCATAGACAACTTGGAGACTGGCCATAAAGAAGCTATACATCCAAAAGTAACCTTCTATGAAGGAGATATTCGTAAGCTAGACTTTCTTCGTACCGTTTTTGAAAAAGAATCAATCGATGCGGTTATGCACTTTGCAGCTAATTCCTTAGTGGGAGAATCCATGGAAAGACCACTAAAGTATTTTGATAATAATGTATACGGAACACAGGTTCTACTAGAAGCAATGGTAGAAGCCGGAGTAAAGCATATCATTTTTTCTTCAACTGCAGCAACATATGGGGAGCCAAAATCGGTACCAATAACAGAAACAATGCCCACTAATCCAACAAGTACGTATGGAGAAACTAAATTAATCATGGAAAAAATGATGAAATGGACAGAAAAAGCACATGGCATCAAATTTGTCTCTCTAAGATACTTCAATGTTGCTGGAGCCAAGGATACTTCAGAAATCGGTGAGGATCATCGCCCAGAAACCCATCTTGTTCCAATTATTTTACAGACAGCATTAGGTCAACGTTCTCATATTACCATTTTTGGAGATGACTATGACACAAACGATGGCACCTGTATTCGGGACTATGTCCATGTAGATGACTTAGCCCATGCTCATTTATTAGCACTAGATTATTTAAGAAAAGGCGGAGACAGTAATATTTTCAACCTTGGAAGTAATGAAGGATTTTCGGTGAAAGAAATGATTGAAACCGCTCGAGAAGTTACCGGAAAAGAAATTCCTGTGCAAATAGGAAAACGACGACCTGGTGATCCCAGTATATTAATCGCAAGCTCTGAAAAGGCCAAGAACGTACTCGGTTGGAATCCAACAAGGACTTCTGTTATGCAAATTATTCAAGATGCATGGAACTGGCATTCTTCACATCCCCAAGGATATGGAAAGGAAGGTTAAAGCATGATTTATCAACATATTGCTGGTCTCATTCAACAAGCAATTGAAAGCGAGTTAATCGAAAAGGAAGACAGCATTTACGTAAGAAATCAAGTCATTAATTTACTTCATTTAGATAGCTTTCCTAAAGAAGTGGAAACTTCAACAGTCGATACGATTCCAAATATCCTGGAAAACATCATTACCTACGCAGTCGAACATAACATCATTCAGGATATTTTCGATGAAAAGGAAATTTTAACAGCAAATATTATGAATTGCTTCATAGACAGACCGTCTGTTATCAATCAAAAATTTAACGAAAAATACAAGCAATCACCGGTAGAAGCCACAGATTATTTCTATGACTTAAGTAAAAGTAGTAATTATATTCAAATGAATCGAATAGCAAAAAATATCTCTTTTAAAGTAAAATCTCCTTATGGCGATATGGACATCACGATTAACTTGTCTAAACCAGAAAAGGACCCAAAGCAAATTAAGCTAGAGCAGGCAATGAAACGGGATGTCAACTATCCAACATGCCTACTTTGTAAAGAAAATGAGGGATATGCTGGTAGAATCGGACATCCCGCAAGAGCAAACCACAGAATCATCAAGATTCCTCTTTTAGGAGAAAACTGGCATTTACAGTATTCCCCATATGTTTACTATAACGAACATAGCATTTTGCTTTCTGAAGAACATCGTGACATGAAAATAGATTGGGATACCTTTAAGAGACTACTAACGTTTACAGAGAAATTTCCTCATTATTTTATCGGTTCAAATTCTGATTTACCAATTGTAGGAGGATCTATTTTAAGTCATGATCACTATCAAGCTGGAAGATATGAATTTACTATGACAAAAGCAGAAGATGCATTTGCGTTTGAATTAAATAAATTCCCCGAAATTGATGCATCTATTTTAAAGTGGCCGATATCTGTAATTCGTTTAAAAGGGGACCAGATAGACCGTTTGGTAACAGCAGCAGACTACATTCTAAATACATGGCGCCATTATTCCGATCCAAGCGCTCATATTCGAGCATTTACAGAAACGACACCACACAACACGATCACACCAATTGCTCGATACCGGAACGGAAGGTTTGAACTGGACCTCGCCTTGAGAAACAACCGAACTTCTGATGAACATCCTCTAGGAATCTTCCATCCTCATGAAGATGTTCACCATATTAAGAAGGAAAATATCGGATTAATTGAAGTGATGGGCTTAGCTGTATTGCCCGCTAGATTAAAAGATGAATTAACCGAAATACAGAAGTATTTACTTGGTGAACCAAGTAATGTAGCTGATTATCATCATGAATGGGCTGAGCAATTATTATCTAAATATAGAAACATTACGGATACGATGCAGGCAGGAAAAATAATACAAGATGAACTCGGTAGCAAATTTGTAAAAGTACTAGAAGATGCAGGGGTATTTAAAGAACGTGCAGCATTCGAACGATTTATTGCTACGTTGAATAAGTAGGTGAACCAATGCAGATAAGCGAAAAAACAATATTAGGAAAATGGAAAGAGTATACCCTAAAAAATGATATGGGCATGTCTGTTAGCATCCTAAACTATGGTGGTATTATTACCAAAATGATGGTTCCTGATAGGAATGGAAAAAAGGAAAATATCGTTCTTGCTTATAGAGATTATCAGGGTTACGAATTAAATCCTCATTATTTTGGAGCATTAATTGGAAGAGTAGCTGGAAGAATTAAGGGAGCAACTTTTACATTAAATAATGAATACTATTCATTAGAAAAAAATGACGGAGAAAATCATCAACATGGTGGTTCAGACGGATTCCACCAAATAATCTGGGAAACTGAAACTTTTCAACAGAAAAATACAGTCGGTTTAATTCTTAAGTATAAAAGTAAAGATGGGGAAGCCGGTTATCCAGGTAATTTGGATGTTGTGGTCACCTATACCCTAACCAATGATAATCAATTGCGTCTTCATTATACTGCTAATAGTGATAAAACGACTCCTATCGCATTAACAAATCACTCTTATTTTAATTTGAGTGGCAATTTAAAGGAAACAGTTAAGAATCATGAGGTTATGATAGATAGTAGTCAATTTGCAGAGCTAGATAAACATTTAATTCCAACAGGAAGATTAATGAAGGTGGAAGGAACTTCTTTTGATTTTCGTACAATTCGAAAGCTTGGTACCGGTTTTAAAGGAGATTTCGAACAAAATAAAATAGCTGGAAATGGTTATGATCATTATTTTATTTTTGATCATACAAAGGAATATAACGTTGTTTTAAAAGATCCTACTAGTGGACGCGTTCTAGCTGTAAAAACAAATCAACCTGGAATGGTGATGTATACTTCCAATTCATTAGATGAAGGGCAGGAGTTAACTGATATATCCTCCAGCAAATATCTTGGCATCTGTTTGGAAACGCAAGAATCGCCTGCATCTTTAGAGCAAAAAGGATTTCCAACTGTCATTTTACAAGCCGGAGAGATTTATAAGAGAGAAACCATTTTTTCATTTAAAATAGAACATTAAATTCAAAAAGAACTGTGCAAAACCACAGTTCTTTTCTATATAGTCGATAAATTAAATTTTAAGTGCATGTTCAAAAAGGAGGATAAAAAGGACCGAGAAGTTCGAGGCGGCGTAGCTTTGAGCACCGGAGTGTACATAAAAGGTACATGAGGAGCGGAAAAGCAAGCCAACGAAGAAATTCGAAGTGTCATTTTTACCGGACTTTTTGAAAATCCTCTTTAACTAACCGGATCAAATAATTCTACTAATAGCAGCGACACAGCTCCTAATAATGTAGCATCATCCCCTAATTTTGTTACCATTACGGCTGTTTCTTTTGATTTAGAGGTTAACGCTCGATCTTGAATCGTTTCAAGGATAGTAGGCATCAAAAATTTCTCGCTTTTCATGACCCCTCCACCCAAAACAATTTTACTAGGATTAATCAGGTGGATTAAATTGGTTAATCCAATACCAATAATATTCCCTGTTTCCCCTAAAATTTGAACACAAGCTGCCTCCCCTTGCAACGCCCGTTCATAAATCTCTTTAGCTGTTATTTCTTCTACATCGTTATACTGTTCTTTCATCCTTTTTACAATGGCATCACCGTTTACGAATGTCTGCAAGCACCCCCGGTTACCACACATACAAACATCTCCATGCAAATCGATTGTCATGTGACCTAGTTCACCTGCCATGTCATGTGATCCATGATACAGTTTTCCATTTATAACAACCCCAGCACCAACACCATGGCCAATATTAACAGCAACCATGCTATCTACGTCCCCGTGCCCACCAAACCAAGACTCTCCCAAAGCCATCGCTCGTGCATCGTTTTCAACCTTAATAGTCAGGTCAAACTCTTTACTTAGTTCATCTTTAATAGGAATATCTCTAAGATTTAAGTTTGGGGCAATAAGTGATCTTCCACTCTCCACGTCAACTACACCATGCATTGCTATCCCTATACCGATAATCTTTTCAAGCTCTATTTTAGATAATTGCAAAATTGCATAAATATTTTCCTTTAACAGGCTTAAAAACCGCTCATTTGACAACTGACCTTTTAACGAGCTAGACGTTCTCTGATAGATTTCCCCTGTTAAATCAGTTAGTACACATTCCACCATTTCAGGACCCGCATCCACTCCAATGACATAGAATGCATCACTATTGATATGTAACATCGTTGGTTTTCTACCACCACTAGATTCACCGAGTTTACTTTCCTTCACAAGCCCCTCATCTACCAACTCTTTTACAATGCTACTCACAGTGGGAGGTGTAAGACCTGTCTCTTTTGCAATCTGCGCTCTGGATATAGGCTCTGAAGTACGAATTTTATTTAAAATAATTTTTTTATTTACTGTTTTCATTAATTGAAATGTACCGCGTTGCAAGGAAATCCCCCCATTCATTCCTAATCTAAATTATTATGCTAAAGTTAGTTAACTTAATTAATGATTTGAAAGTTATTTAAAAGCTTAGCATGGGCATCTGAGTACTTTTACATGAAGAAAGATTATTGGAAGGCCGACATTTTGGTGAAGTTCGTTTAGAATTGGATAAAGGACAAACCTTTTACAGCTCCCCTTTATCCATTGTTATTCACATATTATACACTATCTAATCATTTTAGCTAAACGGATTGGTGTAGTCTCATTTTTGGAATAGCCAATCAACGATATAGTAAAGTGGAAATCATCATTTTTCAAATGATAAGCATCCAGCACACCAGGACCACAACTGGCAGATCCTAACCCGTGTTGCTTGTAATCAAGATTCAACAAAATATAATCCTCTTTCATTAAATCTGTCGTATGGCGAGCATTCTCCAAGTTTTCAATAGTATATGGATAGGCACTATAATTAAATAAATTACCCGCAGCCAAAATACCTGTTCCATCTTCATTTGTTAGAGATGTCCAATATACATCTGTTCTATTTCCATTCTCCTGCGGGACAGCATATGGCGTAAATAATTCATCCACTTTTCTAGACCAAACCCTAAAACGATTGGCAAGTTTACTGTCACTATAGGATTCACCAGGCCCACGACCATACCAGTCTACTTTTTCAAAAATATTTGGTACTTGCATTTGTAATCCAATTCTAGGTAAAGTATCTGATCCCTTTCCATACTTTTCTCCCTTAACATCTATCTTGACAGCTCCAAGGGAATCGATGGTATAGGTCATTGTTGTTTCAAATCCCCAATCTACACTTGGCGGTGAATGCTTTTGTTGTACCATAATCGTAATAACATCATCTGTTTTGGATAATTTATATTGAAAATCAATCATGCGTGACTGAATCATATGAACATGATTATTTTTCCACTCCTTCTCCACGGAACGAGTATTAAATTCCTCTAGTCCTAATCGATCATTATCGATTGGTGCCCGCCAGAAGTTAAGAGAAGGCCCTTGTTTCATAAGCGCTAATCCACGTAATTTCCATGATTCTATCAAACCTCGTACTTTGTTAAACGTAATTTCAAAGTCTTGCCCTTCTACTATAAGTTGATTAGATTCCTCTTTTACGATTAATGGGAAATGTTTCTTCAAGGAAGACGCGATAGAATTGGATTCTTCTATATCGACAGGCAATAAAAACTGCTCCCACGCTACTTCGTGTCCAGCGCTTGCCCATTTCGTGTTTGCCTTTTCAACGAATTGTATCGTTAACCAGTAATCTGATCCATTCTTGTCTTTGTACACCGTATCAAATGGTAGTTTGATATCCTGATAGGTTCCCGCCTCAATTACCGGAATATCTAAATTTCCTGTTTCTTTTATGACGCCATCTTTTTCAATGGTCCATAACACTTCCAAATGATCTAATCCACTGAAATTATAGCGGTTATGGATACGAACGATTCCTTCTTCTAATTCCATTGCTTCAACTTTAACAGGTTCAATTACTTTTTTATATTCTGCTAAAGCTGGAGATGGCATTCTATCTGGCATTACCATACCATCAATAACAAAATTAGAGTCATGTGGCTGTTCACCAAAATCGCCGCCATACGCAAAGTACTCTTCTCCTTCTAAAGTATACTGACGAATACCATGGTCTAGCCATTCCCAAACAAATCCACCCTGCAGACGTTTATGTTTATAGAAAGTTTCGATATATTCTTTGAATCCACCAGGGCCATTTCCCATTGCATGAGCATATTCACATAAAATATGTGGCTGTTTCAAATCAGTTCTCTCGCCTAACTGATCCATCGTCTCCACATCCGTGTACATAGTGGAGAACATATCTGCTGATACATTTAATTCTTGTGGATTGTTATTTGTTCGAGTCATAATATCACGAGTTTCACCTTCATAATGAATCAACCTAGTCGCATCTCGGTCTTTTGCCCATTCCGCCATTTTCACATGATTTCTTCCATAGCCAGATTCATTTCCTAATGACCAGATGATGATGGATGGATGGTTTTTATCGCGTTCTACCATTCGTTTCATTCGATCCACATACGCATGTTCCCATTGCGGATCATCACTAAGCATATTCCATTCCCCAATCAGGTCAAACCCATGACATTCCAAATCGGCTTCATCAATGACATATAAACCGTACTCATCACAAAGGTCATAAAACCGAGGATCATTCGGATAATGCGCAGTGCGAACTGCATTAATATTATGCTGCTTCATTAACTGAATATCTTTTTCCATCCAGTCGATTGGCACGGCTCTACCTAAATCTGGATGATGATCATGTCGGTTAACTCCCTTAAACATAATCGGTACACCATTCACCTGTATTAGTCCATCTTTTAACTCTACCTGGCGAAAGCCAACTTTTACCGGAATAACTTCCACCACTTCATTTCTGTCATCTTTTAACGTTATAAGTAGATGATACAAATACGGTGCTTCTGCTGTCCATTTATAAGGAGACTTTACAGGTATATCAATCTCTACTTTCTTTTCCCTATTAATCGTAAACACTTTATTTTCTTCTGTAACAACGTTATAATCTGCATCCATTAAGTAGAAATCAAGACTATATCTGGATGTAACATCTATCTGGGACTCAATGACAGTCTCAACTTGTAAATTAGCATTCTCATATTGCCCATCCAAATTAATCTTTACAAAAAAATCATGCACATGAACGGTAGGTTTGGTGATTAAATACACATCACGAAAAATACCACTCAACCACCACATATCTTGATCCTCTATATAACTTGCAACCGACCATTGATAAACACGAATCGAGATGGAATTCTTTCCTTCTATTAAATAGCTCGTAACGTCAAATTCTGAAGCTAAACGACTCCCTGTACTATAACCTACAAAATGTCCGTTTACCCAAACATGAAACGCACTATCGACGCCCTCAAAACGTAAAATAACCGACTCGGAAACCATTTCTTCCGTTACATAAAACTCTCTTCGGTAAGAGCCTGTTGGATTTTCACTTGGGATGTGGGGAGGATCAACAGGGAATGGATATTGAACATTAGTATAATGCGGATTTCCATAACCATTCATTTGCCAATTAGAGGGGACTTTTAAATCACCCCAACTACTTACATCATAATCCACTTGATAAAATTTCTCAGGGGCCTCTTCAGGGTTTTGGTCATAGCGAAACTTCCAAATACCATTTAATAAAAGAAAGCCATTTGCATATTTTCTTTCATAGGTAAGTGCATCCTCTACATTCTTATAAGACATAAAATAAGAACGTTCTTTCAATCTATTCTTTTCTAGTACGGATAACAACTCATAATCATTACGTTTAACCATAATAGCCTCCCAGTATTTATCTACTAACCTTCATGTTGCACCTAGTATAAATAAGATTGAGAACATGTATTTCTTCATATTATTATCCCTTTACCGAACCAGTCATTCCTTCTACAAAATACCTCTGTAAGAAAAAGAAGATTAATGCTGTTGGTATTGTCCCTATAACGATTGCAGTATAAATAACTCCATAGTCTGGAGAATAACCGGAACCTAAATTTGAAATTAATAATGGAATCGTTTTAATATCAGGCGATTGTAAAACAACCAACGGCCACAAATAGTTATTCCAATTATTCATAAATGAAATAATTCCAGCCGCTGCAAACGTATTTTTCATAGCAGGCATGTAAATGCGGAAAAAAATACCAATTTCACTTAATCCGTCCATTCTTGCTGCTTCAATTAATTCTCTAGAAAACATTTTTGTATTTTGTCTAAATAAAAAGATAAAAAATGCTGTCGTTACATAAGGCAAAATAACTGCATATAACGTATCAATTCCAATTGCCGGAAATACTTGAGAAATTCCACCGAATAGCCTAAACAATGGAACCATTAATGCTGCAAATGGAATCATTAAGGATAGTAATAAGATATTAAAAACAATATCCTTTCCTTTACTTCTGTATATTTCGAACCCATAACCTGCAAGAGAAGAAATGATCAAACATAATACTGTAGCTACCACCGCAATAAAGAAAGAATTAAATAATGCAGAACCAATATCATAATTCTCAAATAGTTTACTAATATTCTCAAAAAGGTGACCACCCGGTAATAACCGCCCTTGTGAAATATCGACTGATTTATTAGTCATACTTATTAACATCCAAAGAAACGGAAAGAGTGAAATAAATGCTACCATACTTAGCAATGTATAGATAAAACCTGTCTTTAATTTATTCAATCTTTTTCACCACCTATCTTAAATTGGATAATAGAAAAGACAACTGTTAGAATTACGATAATAAACGAAACTGCTGCTGCATAACCGAAATCCGGTGTATACTCAAAAGAAATATTATAAATATATTGTGATATTGTCAGTGTCTCATTCCCTGGACCACCACCAGTAATATTCATCGGTTCATCAAATAATTGAAGCGTTCCAATAGTGGAAGTGATTGCAGTAAATAGAATAATAGGTTTTAACATTGGTATTGTAATATAGAAGAATTGCTGTATAGAATTAGCCCCATCAATTTTAGCCGCCTCATAAATAGATTTATCAACATTTTGTAGACCAGCTAAATAAAAAATCATATTATAACCTGTCCAACGCCAAGTAATAGCAATAATAATAAGGACTTTTGCCCAAAACGGATCCATTAGCCATTCTATTGGTTCAGAAATAATAGATAGCTTTAATAAAAAGTCATTAACTATCCCTTCTGTTGAAAATAAGTATTTAAAAATTACAGAATAAGCGACAAGTGAAATGACACTTGGTAAGAAGATAGCCGTTCTAAAAAAGCCTCTAAATTTCAAATTAGGATTATTCAGTAAAACTGAAAAGAACATAGCAAGTAAGATCATAAAAGGGACTTGGAATATTAGGTAAATAAAGGTATTTCTTAGAGCAATCATAGCTACTGGATCATTAAATAAGCGAACATAATTATCTAATCCTGTAAATTCTAAATTTGCTCCCATTCCTGATTTAAATGATAGAATAAGAGCTTGTAACATAGGATAAAAGTAAAACATAGAAATTAAAAGTATGGATAAGGAGGCAAAAAACCAACCTATTATACTCCTATTCAATTTTAAGCCCATTTTAATCCACTCCAAACATGTAGTTAAATGTTTGGGACCTCTCTTAGTTTGAGGTCCCAAACCTATCGTATTTATTAATTCAATTGTGCCTCAGCTTGTTGTTGGGCATCGTTTAAAACTTCATCTATATCTTTTCCGCTTCTATAATTTTGCAGTTCACCTGTAAAAATATCCATGATAGCATACGTATGCATTCCATAGTTAACATTCGGAATTTCTTTCATCCATTCAACGAGATCTGCTGTTACTGTTTGATTGGCGAAAAATTCATCAGTTTGGTTAAATGCTTCTCCATCCAATGCTGGTAAATAAGTTCCTATAGCACCTACTTCCGTAACCAATTCTTCATAAAAATCATTATCAGAACCGAAAGTGCTTGCTAAGAATTCAGCTGCCTTTTCTTTACCAGGAATGTTTAATACATAGAGAGAGCTCCCACCTAGGTTTGAAGCATTAACAGCACCATCAACTGATAATCTTGGGATAGGTACAACTGTCCATTTCCCTGATTGAGATTCTTCTGCTTTTATACTTGGAGTCATCCAATTTCCTGTTGCTACACTTACAACTTTTCCACTATTAAAGTCTGCAAGTCTTGAACTCCAATCTGAGTTAGTCTTAGCAATGCCTTCTTCCAACATAGTTTTATAGACCTGTAAAGCTTGTTTTACTGCCTCGTTACCAGCTATATCAATAGTTTCACCATCTTCTTTCGTAAACCATTGTCCGGTTGTTTGAATCATATGTCTAAGATGATCCGGATCATTTGGATTCAATGAAATCATAGATTTTCCTGTTTTATCCACAATGTCTTTTCCAACTTCTATAAATTCATCCCATGTGATATTAGTTAAATCCTCAGGTGTATAGCCCGCTTCTTCTAAATAATCGGTTCTCAAATATAAACCAGTAACACCTGTATCAAATGGTAATCCGTACTGTTTTCCATCAAAACTTGTTGGAGCTTTTTTATAATCCGCAAAATCATCTATGTTGATGTATTCGGATATGTCATAAAAAGCATCTGGATACGCTTGCAAAAAACTTTGTGCTCTATAGTCTTCAATTAAAACAATGTTTGGCATTCCATTTAAAGTACCGGAACTCAATCCAGTATTTAACTTTTGCACAATATCCTTTTGTGCGTTCTCAATTATTTCAAGTTGAAAATCCTCATCTACCTGATCATATCGCTTTTCTGCTAATTCTAAAGCAGCTATATTAAACAATGGATCCCAAGCCCAAGCAGTAATAACATCAGGTTCCAGATTCCCTTCAGCATTACCATTACTTTGATTTTCTGATGAACACGCTGCCATAACTACCATTAATAATATTGCAGTAAATATAATTTTCCACTTCTTCATTTTTATACCCCCTAAAATTTAAATGACACTTAATTTTGTAATGATATTTATTATATTTGGTACATAAAAAAGTTATATTATTGCTTATTTATCTAGAGAAATAGATGCTTTTCATTAGTTTGGTAATACTCCAAAAAACCGAATATAACCTAGTGCTGATAGCGCTTTCTAAAAAAATAAAAAACACCTTTAACTGATAGTTCAAACAATACGATATATTTTATCAGCCTCTAAAAATAAGTTATTGAATAAATAGATGGATTCCTCCTTTGATTCTAGTAATTAAATCAAGATCTTATTGATTTTGATTTCAATGATCTATTGTATAATATTCGTTAAAAATAAAGCGCATAAAGTTAATTAAATTAATTAACTTATATGATAATACGATTATACTATGCATTACAATTGATTTGCAACATTTTTTATAATTTTTTTATCGCTCACTATATTCATTATCATAGCAGGCGCCTCCAACAAGATACTAAACTGTTTTGAGTTAAATATATATTTATGATAACCAGATGCCCCCTTCAAGGGCCATCTGGTTATGCCTTATTAAGCTGACGATATTCCTATCCCCCCAACAACCACCTCACATTCCCCCTCCTCCAATTCCACCTTCACCATCGACAATCTCCAATACCAATATCCATGCCTAATAATCTGCCTTATCGTGGCCAAATAAACTCTTCAGAAAAGCTAGGTTGATATTCTTCAATATGCCAACCCTTCTCCACTTCTCTGATATATGCCTCAGCATGTTGAGGCATATACATCCAAAACTCCCTAGTATTATTTTTTATATGATTGCTGACATACAACCTTCTATACGATTCACTCATTTTATTGATCCTTTCCGATAATTCACCTGTATATAGGTCAAGAAACGCACCTATATCATCTCTATAAAAATCCCCAAATAATCCCTCATCATGAAAGGAATCAATAAAATCTTTCACCATTTCATTCCCCATCTGATTTTTAGCAAATATCCACCACGCCTCCTCTTCCGATTTGGCTTTTACTAACGCACAAATAGAAGTTTCCTCATGAATAAAATATAAATAATACATCATCCTTCTCCCCCCTTTCGACAAAACCTGACAAAAACCGGGAAGTGACAGGCACCTCCACCAATGAGGTGACCCCAACTTTCTACAGGTAGTTCGTTTGGTAGAATTGGGTTATTTGTCTGAAATATTTTTTGAGAATTGATACCATACCAAAACCACTGGAATACTGTAATATCTTTATTCTTTTCATTACCGAAAACATAATCTTTTCAAAACAAATTTGTGAGGCAATATCAAACACTTGGGGGATTAAAAATATCTCCCCCCTAATTTGATTACAAGCACCTATTTATGTATAATAATCTATATAAAAGTATACAAATAAAAGAAAGCCGAAGTGTTGGTAGCACTTCGACTTTAACAGCATATCCATAGTGGTACGGCCACTGTGGACTAGAGTAAATAATCCACCCTTTGTTCGGCAGTGGTGACGGGTGGATTATTTTTTATTTATTTCTTTAATTAACACGACTACTAGATTGATGAAAGCAATGATGAATATACCTGTTGTTAACGCAATCTGTAAATCCGTCATACGGTCACCTCATATCTCCACAGAGGACTTGACCGCTCCACCCGTAATAGCTGTCCTTCTTAATTTTAGCATAAATGAGTATAACGATAACTTTAAAAGTTCTATAATATTTTGAATAAAAAAACCTTTCCTCACTTTGTTGCATTTCAAGAATGTTTTCCATAGTTATCACCTCTTTTCCCAAAAGGAAAGAAGAGCACAACCAACCACCCTAATAATATTCAGTTGCTACTTTCATCACCCGGACAGGTTCGAGAACATGGTTCTCCTCTCTTTCATTGAATGTATCTCTCCATATTTTACGAAAACAAATGAATAGAACATTAGCATGCACATACAGTTTTCCAGCATTCCCCCAACAGAGCTGCTTATAAAAAATTAAAAACAACCCCTCCGAAATATTTCGACAAAATCCGGGAAGTGACAGGCACCATCGACAATAATTTACATAAAATTAATTTTATCTTTATATTAAGTTAACTATATGATGTTACATTGTATATGTAGCTCAAATGACACCGGTGTCTATTTTGGGGGGGGGGTGAACATAATAAAATCGAAAAATAATAGAAAAATTAGGTTCTCGGGGGGATTTCATAAGAAAGTTATTTCTATTGTCGAAGAAAAATCTGTATCCAAATCCGGAGATGAGAATTTAAATGAAGATAGAGTCATAGTTACAGACCATTTTATAGCGATTGTTGATGGGATGACTCCAAAAGATAAAGATTTGTATGAAAATAAATCATTAGCGGTGATTGCTGGAGATTTAATAGAAGAAACATTATTACAATTATCAAAAGAATACATTTAGAAGCTGCGGAGAAATGCACGATAGCGGTAAATAGTTTTTATAAAGAAAACGATATTTTATCTATTGTTTCGAAAGAACCTAGTAAAAGAGTTGCCGCCAGTCTCATCATCTACAGTTTTTATCATGAGGAGATATGGTTCATTGGGGATTGCCAATGTATGGTAGATGGCACTATACATAAAAATGAAAAATTAATAGATCATTTTATGGCGGAGTTAAGAGGGAATTTATTAAAAGAATACTTGAAGGACTATACCGTCGAGCAATTGTTGCAAAATGATAGAAGCAGGGAGGACCTCCTTCCTTTCTTGAAAATACAACAATGCTTTCAAAACGCGAGACATTCCTCCCCCCTATCCTATGCAGTTGTTGACGGATTTCCTATTAATACGGAACAAATAAAAATAGTAGATGTTCATGGGGCTTCTGAAATCACATTAGCCAGTGACGGCTATCCAGTTCTAAAAGGAACATTGAAAGAATCTGAGCAGGAGTTAGCATCGATATTAAACCAGGATCCATTATGTAAAGATTTAAACCCATCTACAAAAGGGCTGCAAAAAAATAATCGATCTTTTGATGACAGATCGTATATAAGAATGCAAATTAATAATCAATAAAACAATCATAGCGAAATTTAAGGAGGACATGTTCATGAAGAGAATTCTATTTTTAACGATATTAGTAATGATATCGATCGTAGCTGCTGCTTGTGGGCAAACGGAATCTAACGGTGATGCAAAGGGGAATTCCAGTTCAGATGAGACATTGGTTATTTATACAAACTCTGCTTCTGACGGCCGTGGGGATTGGTTGACTGAAAAAGCTCAAGAAGCAGGTTTTTCAATCGAAATTGTTGAAGGTGGCGGTGGAGAAATCATCAATCGTCTCATTGCAGAAAAGAATAATCCTTTAGCAGATATTGTTTATGGTCCAACTGAAGCAGATTTTAACCATCTTAAAGATGAAAATGTTTTATCATCATATGAAATTGATTGGATCGATGGTATTCCAGAAGGTTCTTATGATGAAGATGGATATTTTTATCCGCTAGTTAGTCAGCCGAAAATATTACTTTACAACTCAGACATCTATTCGAAAGAAACAGCTCCACAAGATTTTACGGATTTATGGAAAAATGAAGCGTTTCATGGAAAATATCATGTAAATATAAACATGGGAAGTAATTCAAACCGTGCAGTTATAGCCGGAATTCTAGTAAGATATCTTGACCCAGAAGGTGAACTTGGTGTGTCACAAGAAGGTTGGGATGCGATTCAAGCATACTTTGATCATGGATACAAAACTCCAGAAGGAGAACACTTTTTTGGTAATCTAGCATCTGGTGATGTACCGATTTCCTTTATTTGGGCTAGTGGGGTGAAAGGAATGAATGAAGAGTTCAATCATCAAGCAGGAATTGTCTATCCTGAAATTGGAATGCCAACAACAGTGGAGCAGGTTGGAATTGTACAAAATAATCCAGATAAATTTGAATTAGCTCAGGAGTTTATTGAATGGTTTGGAAGTGGAGAGGTTCAAGGACAGTGGGCACAAGAGTTTGGTAGTCTACCAATCCATAAAGAAGCATTAGAACAGGCTGTACCTGAAATGATAGAACTTGGAGAAAAAGGACATGCTCAAGATATTGACTGGCAATTTGTAAATGACCATATTGATGAGTGGGTAGAAAAAATAGAATTAGAAATATTATAAAAGGCTAGTCTCTTCACCATAAGTCCTGTATATGAAAGTGCCAGGATTTATGGTGAAGAACATTTTCATCCTAAAAAGGAGCGGACAGACATGATTGATTTTAAGGACATTCAAATAAAATTTGATAATTTCATAGCCATCCACCACCTCTCTCTGCATGTTAAAAAGGGAGAATTTTTCACGTTACTCGGACCTTCAGGATGTGGAAAAACAACCACACTTCGCTCGTTGACAGGATTTATTTCACCAACAAAGGGAAAAATTTATATTGATGGAGAAGATGTAACGGAAAAACCGGTGGAAAAACGAAATATCGGAATGGTTTTTCAAAGTTATGCACTGTTTCCAACGATGACCGTATATGAAAATATTGCTTTTGGTCTTAAAGTGAATAAGAAATCGAAACAGGAAATAAAAGATAGAGTTTATGAATTAAGTAAGATAGTTGATTTAGATGAAAGCCACCTTCACAAAAATGTTTCGGAACTATCAGGCGGACAGCAGTAGCGTGTAGCGATTGCCAGAGCATTAGCATTGGCACCAAAAATTCTTGTGCTGGACGAACCCTTATAGAACCTCGATGCAAAATTACGAAAACAGCTTCGTATTGAATTGAAGAAGTTACAAAAAGAGCAAGGAATTACGATGGTTTATGTGACACATGACCAAGAGGAAGCACTTACATTATCTGACCGGATTGCTGTATTTAATAATGGCAAGGTAGAGCACGTGGGAACACCAGAGGAAATTTATAATCAATCCAAAACAGAATTTGTTTGTACATTTATTGGCGATGCGAATCGGTTAGACAGTAAGATGATACGTGAAATCAATAACGCTAAGCCACCGATCGATTCAGAGAAAATTTCTTATATACGAACAGAAAAAATTAAGACGATAAAGCCGGAAAATGATCATAACTATAAGAAAATGACAGCAGAGGTTATCTCTAAGGAATTTTATGGTACCTATTCACGGTATACCTACAAGGTGGGAGAATCTAGCTTTATAACAAACATAGAGAAGGAAGATGGAGAAGTTCAATTTCATATCGGCGATAAAATAAATCTTTACATCCATCCACAAGACATTCTTCAGTATCCGGGGGAAAAAGATGTTTAATGCAAAGAATCTGTACATGAATACATATAAGGGCAAAAGAAATGTTTATTTATTGATCATTGGAGGATTGCTGGCCTGGTTCATTACTGCGTTTTTAATTTTACCAAACCTTAATTTAATCTATACTGTATTTTTTAGTGAAGGTTCTTTTTCACTAAGTACTTTTGAAAAAATATTGAATTCCGAAAGAGCAATGGATAGTTTGAAAAACAGTTTCCTTCTCGCCTTCTCCATGATCATCACCGTTAATGTCATCGGAGTGTTTATTGTTTTAGTAATGGAGTACTTTGATATTAAAGGAGCAAATATACTGCGGTTAGGGTATTATACAACGCTTATATATGGCGGATTGATTGCAGTGTTCGGTTTTACCTATATTTATGGAAAAAATGGATATATGACCAACTTCTTAACTGGGATATTTCCAGGAATGAATGATCAGTGGTTTATTGGGTATCCGGCAGTATTATTTGTGATGACAATTACTGGAACGTCTAATTATGTTTTGTTTTTAACCCAGAGTGTCAGAAATATTGACTTTCAGACGATTGAAGCAGCAAAAAATATGGGGGCATCCACTTTTCGGATTCTATGGAGTGTTGTATTACCGGTCCTAAAGCCCATTTTAATTGCATTATCGATTCTTGTATTTCAATCGGGACTAGGTGCACTTGCTGTACCATTAGTTGTCGGTGGAGAGGATTTTCAGACGATTAATCCAATGATTTTATCCTTCTCACAAACGATTGGTTCCAGAGATCTGGCCGCATTATTGGCTATTTTTTTGGGCCTTACACAGATTTTGCTTTTATATATTTTAACGAAATCTGAAAAGAAGGGTACTTATTTTTCCATTTCAAAAGTAAAAACGAAAATCCATAAACAAAAAATAAAGAATAAATTCGGCAATATCATCGTTCATTTTTTTGCTTATTTATTATTTGCTATTTACGTATTGCCTGTTATTTCCATTATCGCTTTCTCGTTTACTGACGCTTACAGCATTACCACAGGAACGTTATCACTCGAGCGCTTTACATTGGAAAATTATATGAAGATTTTTATGGATGGATCTGTTGTAAAACCATTTTTAACAAGTGTCGTGTACTCAGCTTTGGCTAGCGGAATTGTTGTTACTGCCATTTTATTTATTGCGAGATTAATCCACAGATATAATAACCGACTAACAGAGATGCTGGAGTATCTTCTGTATATACCTTGGCTATTGCCTTCTACGTTGATTGCTTTAGGTTTGATGATGACGTATGATGTGCCACGAATGATTATAAATAATAATGTTTTAACTGGGACACTTGTAATTATGCTCATAGGCTACATCATCATTAAAATTCCTTTTACATTACGAATTATAAAAGCTGCTTATTATTCGGTTGATCCATCCCTTGAGGATGCGGCTAAAAATCTTGGAGCTAAATCAATCTATACATAATTTAAAATTATTCTTCCGACCATTTTACCGACTGCACTTGGAATTTTAGTTTTAAATTTCAACAGTCTGCTAGATGATTATGATCTGTCTGTGTTTTTATATCATCCATTCTTTCAGCCGTTGGGAATTGTCATAAAAAACGCAACACAAGAAGGAGCAGATGTTTCTGGGGTAGCTATGACATTTGTGTATACCGTATTTTTAATGATTATTGCAGCAGTGACCATTTACTTTGTTTATGGAAGAGGAAGTAAAATTAAATAGTTTAGGAGTTTATGAATGAGACAACATGATACATTTACGGAGCTATATAATCAATTATTAAATAAACAGTTACAGAATTATCCAGTTGCACATCGAGGAATTATCCGGTTGCATGAACCAATTCCGGAAAATTCACTCGCTGCCCTTCACCATTGTATACGTCAAGGGGTGCTGTTTATGGAAATCGATCTGCAGAAAACAAAGGATGGAGAGCTTGTCCTCATGCATGACACAACGGTAAATCGCATGACAAATGGTTCTGGTAAAATTAGTGATATGACACTTTCAGAAATTAAATCCTTATATTTATATGAAGGAAGTGGAAAAAATAAAAGGACGACCAAGGAGAAAATTCCAACATTTGAAGAGGCACTGGATGTGATTAATGGAAAAGCCATCGCCAATGTGGATAAAGGCTGGGAGTACCGTGAAGAAGTATTCCATATGCTGAAAAAGAAAGATATGTTTCAACATGTATTAATAAAGAGTGATAAAACAATCAAAGAGGTACAACAATTTTTAAAGGATACAAAATATGACATTTACTATATGCATAAAGTATTTAATCGGGATGTTGAGAATATGGAGGAAATCCTTCATACCCTTTGCCCACTCGCACTGGAGGTTTCCTTTTTTAAGAAGGAAGACACGATTGTTTCGAATTCTCTTATTCAGGAACTTCAGCAAAAAACGAATGTTTGGTTGAATGCACTAGATGTATCCAGTAATGCAGGGGTAAATGATAGTCTTTCTTTAGTAGATCCTAGTAAAGGATGGGGTTGGCTAATGGAAAAATCTCCAAATTTGAATCAAACGGATTATTCACTTATATTTAACGATTTTAAAGAAACTAATCTTAAGTGAGCAGTTAAGTACAAGTTTAAAAAGATGCCATCTAAAAGGTAAGGTGGCATCTTTTTTTATGTGTTTGATTATTTCTTTTCCGTACTATTCCTAATGAATAATTTCGTATCAATTTTATAGGATGAAACAGAATGGCCATTAATCATTTGCAGCAGCTTTTGTACAATAACGGTACCTATTTTTTCAAAATCCTGTTCTACGGATGTAAGTTCTGGATATACTTCCTCACTTAATGAAGTATTTCCAAAACCGATAATTTTGATATCTTCCGGGCAATTCAGCTTGTATTTGTTGACTGCTTTAATTGCACCAAGAGCTAAAAAATCGGACTGAATAATCGCACCTTCAAACAGAGTTCCCTCTTCTACTCGTTTTTCAATGAACTTAAATATATCTTTACTTGTGTTTTGATGGGTGATGATAAAATCTTCCTTAAAATCTAGCTTGTGTTTGGAAAGTGCACGTTTGAAACCCTCTATTTTATCGGCATGAGTTGGCCATAAAGGGTTATCAACAAATAAGCGTATATCCCTTAATCCCAGTTCCAGCAGGTAATCAGTTGCCAGATATGCACCCATTTCATGATCGGTACCGACATATTTGAACTTATCATTTTTTCCTGAGACGATAACAGGTACTCCTAATTTTTCAATGGTACCAAGCAAAGAATTATTTAATGGTGAGTTTAGAACAATGATCCCATCATAATACCCTCTTTCAATGACTCCCATAAAATTTTTCTCAAGCTCCACTAAATTATTTACTAATATAACTTTGTATCCGAACTTTTGGGCATTACTAATAATACTGTCAACGATAAGACTTGTGCGATGGGATGGATAGATATCATTATCAATATCTGAAACAACAAGAATTTGATTGGATTTGTTTTGAGATAACATTTTTGCATGCATGTTTAATCGGTAATCTGTTTCTTTAATAACTTTTAAAACCTTTTCTCTTGTTGAATCTTTTACACCTTTTTCGTTATTAATCGTTCGTGAAACGGTTTTTAGTGATACACCTGCGATTTCAGCTATATCTCGTAATGTATAATTCTTTTTCATCGTATTTCCCTCACTAACTCAAACGAATGTTTGTATTATTTATTATAGCAGGGAATTAAATTTTATTTTGGTTAGAATATTAAATTTAGGAAACTTTTAAACTGGTTTAGTAATGTTGGATTTGTTTGAGGATGGGGCTTCTTAGGGGAGGGTCCAACTAGATTGAGTACTCGAAGTAGAACGAGAGTAATTTAGAGTTGAGTAGGGATACCTTAGTATCAATTATCAAAATGAGCAGGATTACATCAATAACAAGCGCTAACCTTACCAAACGAGCATTCATCTTGACCATGGTGTCTTTTCCTGTACAACTGTTATTCCTGGTTAATGAGTTCATTGATAGATATCCTCCCAATAGCATCACTGTAATTTCCTTTTCAGATGATTCTTTACGTCTTCAGTCTCACCGAGAAACTTTAGTTGCTTCCCCCTCCCTAACTATCATCGATTTTTTCTCCTAGTTTTTTTAGGGATTGTTGCTTGTCACTTTTACTAGTCATTTCACCACTTACAGACGCCCCTCTTCCAACTATACGTTGGGCATATGGTTTTCCAATTTCATCTCAAGGTTTAACGTTCCTCCTGGAGATAGTGAATCAAGACCTAAAACAATAGAACAAAATAGAGACCCTACGCAAAATACTCCGCGAAGGATCTCTTCAATTAGCACTTCTTTGTAAGGAAAAGAGCAAAAATTTCCTTATAAATATACACTTTAGCACATTAACACAACAGGCCGTAACACCCTACCCTATACCTACCTCTTCCATCTTTTCCTTCTCGATATCTACCTTACCAAACATTAGGCTGCCGCTAATATAGATCACTAAATTAACGATTAACCCCCAAATGCCGCTAAATATTCCAAGTGGAGTAAGTCCTGCAAGTGTCAAACAGGCTGCAAGAATTGTTCCGACTAACATCCCTGTAAATACAGACTTAGCATGACTCCGTTTCCAATAAAGCCCTAAAATGATAGCTGGAGCTGTTTGGATAAGAACCTCAAGCTTCAGAACAAATATTTGATAAAGCGTACCAGGAGGGTTCCAAGCAATGATTAACAGAATACCAATTGCAATAACACCTGCTATTTTTCCGACCATTATTTTCTTATTATCTGTCGCGCCAGGGTTAATATACCGTCCATATATATCCTTTGAAATAATGGATGAGAAAGTCAATAGTACCGAATCCGCAGTCGAAACAATTGCCGCAATGATTCCGCCAAATAATAAAATCATTGCAACATAAAAGAACAGATTTTGACTGGCAACTGCACTGGCCATCATACCTACAAGTTGTTCCGATTCTTCCGTATTTAAATCAGGAAATGCATTATAACCGATAATCCCAATAATAAAAACAACTCCTGCTGTTAAAAATGGCATCCATGACATTTGAGTTAACGAACGTTTCAGTGCTTTTTCACTTTTGGCCGAAAAAATCCGTTGTATCGCATTTGGGTAAACCGCTGCACCAATACCAACAAGTACCAAAAAGTTTAACCATCTGACAAGACCGCCACCTTCTGGAACTCCTAACTTCTCCGGGGAATAACTTTGTATATATTCTCCCGCCGATGAAATTCCTCCAAAATAAATCATCGTACCAACCAGTAGTAAAAATACACCGAGCAATAGAGAGATTCCTTGCATCGTATCTGTATACGCGACAGAACGCATTCCTCCAAGCCAGCCATAAAGGACCATAATTATAATGAAAAAAATGACCCCAACTTGATAAGGAACCGTGCCACCCGTTAACCCGGATACACCTTGTCCGATAGCAACAAGCTGCTCCAGTAAAAAATTCGCTAATGCATATAACATTAATACAGCTGCCAGTATGGAAACCGCTCTTGATTGAAAAAGCAATTGAAGCCAATCAACGGGGGTAACAATATTGTGTTTTTTACTTAACATATACATCCTTGGCGCAAATAACAAATAAACCAGAATGATCATGATAAAAAATGGAACACTTACAAGATTGCTATATCCAGCCCGATATGCTTCAGCCGAATATCCAATAACTGTATTTCCACTATATTGTGTAGCGAAAAATGTAAAAAAGAGTACCAAAGTCCCTAATCCACGGCCACCCAAATAATACTCACTAAGACTACTATGAACACTTTTATTTCTTACATATGTAATCATGCCTATACCAAGCATCAGTAACCCATAAAACAGCATAACGAGTATTCCCGATAATCCAGAAAAAGTCAACTCCATTTCTAATTTCCCTCCCTTGTTTGCTCATCATCCTCTTCCAAATACCAATGAAACTTTATGACATAAGTGATATAGCTGGATAATCCAACCGTTACCCCCATAATTACCAAAGCCCATAAAGGTATTCCAAACATCAAAATCGGCTCTTCTCCAGAGGGAAAATACCACGGAGTTAATAACGCAAAAATAATACCGAAACCAATCCAAATTTTGTAATTTCTAATCGGCTCTTTTTTCTTTTTAT
Source organism: Oceanobacillus salinisoli (assembly GCF_009733865.1). GTDB lineage: Bacteria > Bacillota > Bacilli > Bacillales > Amphibacillaceae > Oceanobacillus > Oceanobacillus salinisoli. Next base: position 132,917 of record NZ_WOFB01000016.1, read on the forward strand.
CCATTCTTCCACCCCAATTAAAAAAGTATATAGTCAGTATAATACAATATATTGCATAATCAATAGATTAATTTGAATTATATACACTTTTTAAATAGTTTTGTCAAAGAAGGTTTTTAATAAGGGGCTGACCAATAATCAAAATGATGCTTAAATGTGGTGGGGGTTGTAATATGAATACACTTCTGTCTTAATAAAAATTCGCCGGGCTGCACTTTTCTCTGCTTCAGAAGAATCTACTCATATCACCGGCTAGAACATAACACGATTCAGAACAAAGGACAGAATAATTCCACCTATGTTCCTTTTGCGGTAGAACATTGACAATTTCCCGGGAAATATATGCTGATTTGTCGAATGCCTGATTATTGATAAAAAATAAAATAAAAATAAACAGAGTGCTACCAACACCCTGCCTAAGCAACATACATGCTGCATGAGAAGCGGCTGATCTAAAGTATTGCTGTATTATTTACTTAAAAGTAGCCATTCTAACCTTTGGACTGGGGAGGGACGGTTACTTTTTTCTTTGTAAGACAATCGTCACAATAATTGTTACGGCTCCTATCACTATTATTTTTTCAGAAAGAATACGCACTAAGTTCCCACACGAGCATGGGAAAAAGAAAATGAGTTAAAGAAATTATGAAGAAGCATCTTATCCCCTTTGGCTAGTGCTGTCCCTGTGGTCCATTAACTAGTGGAGCTCTTCTTATAAGGTGCCTGTCACTTCCCGTCGAAAGGTATATATAGCTTTGGCTCTTGTCTATTTAGGGTTACAGCTGTGAAACATGTTTCACCTCCGTCCCATTGACAATACGTTTCTGGTAAAGTAAACTAATTGTTAACCAAATTCTAAATTTGGTTAACAATTAAAATAGGAGGAACCATTATGGGGTATCATGAAGATTTAATTAAAAAAAGCAAGAAGTATTTGTGGTTGCCGTTTACACAGATGAAAGATTATGACGAAGATCCGCTTATCATTGAAAGTGGAGAAGGTATCAAAGTGAAGGACACAGAGGGAAAAGAATATTATGACGGTTTCTCTTCTGTCTGGCTAAATGTCCATGGTCACCGGAAAGAAGAATTGGACGACGCCATTAAAAAGCAACTTGAAAAAATCTCTCATTCCACGTTACTTGGGATGAGTAATGTGCCTGCAACGGAACTTGCGGAAAAGTTAGCACATTTTACACCAAAAGGATTGGACCGTATTTTCTATTCGGACAGCGGGGCAGAAGCTGTTGAAATTGCATTAAAAATAGCTTTCCACTACTGGAAAAACAAAGGTTATGAAGGAAAAAACAAGTTTGTGACGTTGACAAATGGCTATCATGGCGACACGATTGGAGCTGTTAGTGTTGGTGCGGTGGAGATTTATCATAAAGTCTATCAACCACTCCTCTTTGATAGTTTCAAAGTTCCCTATCCAAATGTCTATCACCATCCGAGCCGTGACCCAAAAATTTGCCGTGACGAATGTTTGGATATGCTGGAAGACGTCCTCGCCAAACATCATGAAGAAATCTGTGCCGTGACAGCGGAATCCATGATGCAGGGTGCTGGCGGAATGAACCCTATGCCAGAAGGATATTTATCCAGTGTCGAAAAGTTATGTAAAAAGTACAATGTCTTCCTCATCCTTGATGAAGTCGCCACTGGGTTTGGCCGGACTGGTAAAATGTTTGCCTGTGAACATGAAGGAGTGACACCGGATATTTTAACTGCAGCCAAAGGAATCACGGGTGGCTACCTACCTATCGCCGTTACTATAGCGACCGAAGAAATTTACCAGGCATTTTATGATGACTATGTCAACCTGAAAACATTGTTTCACGGCCATTCTTATACAGGGAATCAACTAGGATGTGCTGTTGCCCTTGCTAATCTGGAACTGTTTGAAAAGGAAGATATCATTGAAAATGTCCAACAAAAATCAGCAATCATGAAAGAGGAATTAGAAGGCCTGCTTGAATTAAAACACGTTGGGGACGTCAGACAATTAGGTTTCATGGCCGGTGTGGAACTTGTTAAGGATAAAGAAACACGAGAAAATTTCCCTTTTGAAGAACGTATAGCCTATCGTGTCACATTAAAAATGCGCGAACTTGGAATGCTGTCCCGTCCGGTTGGGGAAACGCTTGTGTTAATGCCGCCTTTGTCCAGTACAGAAGCAGATATTCGGGCGATGGTCACCATCATGAAATCAGCAATCCAAAGCGTGACGGAAGGAAGTCAGGCATATGCGGGAAAAGCAAATTAACCCAACATCTCAAGACAAGAACAGGAAACAAGGAGGCTTGTTCATCACCGGAACAGACACTGGAATCGGGAAAACGTTCGTTACAGCTGGAATTTCCTCCTCATTAAAAAAGCAAGGAGTGGACGTTGGAGTATTTAAGCCTATGTTAAGCGGAGAAGATCGAAATAACCAAGGAAGTGATGCCTGGATTTTAAAAACCATGGCAGAAGACAGGAACTCGATTGAGCAAATTACCCCTTTCCAATTTAAAGAGCCTCTCTCCCCTTATCAAGCAGCCAAACAGGAAGGGAGAAAGGTGTCATTGGATGATATCATGTTTGCGTGGGACAAGATTCGTTTCAAGCATGACTTTTTCCTTGTTGAAGGTGCCGGCGGGCTTGCCGTCCCATTAGGTGAGAATTACCTTGTCGCAGATTTAGCAAAAGAAATCGGATTTCCACTGGTAATTGTGGCAAGGCCGAATCTCGGTACAATCAATCACACATTATTGACCATTTCCTATGCACAACAGCAAGGGTTAGAAATATTAGGCATTATCATCAACGGAGTCAATGAAAAAACAGAGGATCCTAGCGTGGAGACCAATGCAGAAACCATCAGCGAATTCACCGATGTTCCTGTACTTGGGGAAATTCCACGGGTCCAAACACCCAATCAGGAAACAATCTGTAAAGCGATCGAGAACCATGTTACTTTTCCGGCATGGAAACGTCCATCTCATTCATAAATAACGGATCACAAGGAGGGAATGATTGTGAAGTCCAAACCAAGATACCGAGCCATTGACTTAACGAGGATTAGTATTTTTGTGGCTTTAACCGCAGTCGGGGCAAACATCACCGCTTTCGCCCCTTTCCTACAAATAGGCGGTGTACCAATCACATTGCAAACCTTTTTTGCTATTCTGGCAGGCGCCATTCTTGGTAGCCGACTCGGAGCCATTGCCATGATAGTCTATTTGCTGTTGGGTCTGGCTGGCTTACCCATTTTCGCTGGCTTCAAAGGTGGCCTAGGTTCTGTCATGAGTCCTACGTTCGGATTCATCCTGTCTTTCATTCTAGTAGCCTATGCAACTGGAAAGTGGATCGAATGGAGAAAAAGTAAAAGACTTGTAACTTTTATTACGGCGTCATTTATCGGACTCATTTTTAACTATGTTCTTGGCACAGGACATATGTATCTTGCCTTAAACTTTTTGCTTGACGCGGGAGGTATCAGCTATGCACAAACCTGGATTATCATGGCCGCATACTTGCCCGTAGACGCACTAACCATTTTAGCAGCCGGACTCGTAGCACCTAAAATTCATCATGCATTCAACAGGAGGTCAGAAGGTAAATCGACTGCGGCATAATGGACAGCGGAAATATGAGGTGCCTGTCACTTCCCGAATTTTGTCGAAAAGAAGCATATTCTTGAGCCAACGATGGATATCAGCGTAGCGGGGGCCTAAACCCAAATTCTACTGCTCATTGCACTATCACTTGGAATGTAAGTGTTGTCCTTGTGGCAAGAACCTGAATTAAATGATATTAAATTAGGCAGAGTGCTACCAACATTCTGCCTAAGCAACATACATAGCCGCATGAAGAGCGGCTGACCAAAATGAACGTTGTTTTTAAAAAAGTAGTAATTACCCTACTCTGGCTAAGAGCGGAGGGCGACTTACTTCTTTTTTCAATTAGTGACAAGAGCGATAATCGCTACTACAAATGATCATCCAAAATACTAGTGGGAGCTACAAATTCATATGGATCAGTAGCTAAGCGTCCACCAGTAGCACGCAATAAGTCCATTTCTGTATAGTCTGGAGGTAGTCCGTAACCCTTTAATTTCATTAAAGTCTGGCCTTCTTCTTCAGCAAATTACCTGACTTTTCACGAAAACCATTGCTTATTCAGGTGCATCATGATAATTGAATAGTTCAGATCCCTTTAACACCTGTTGTTGAGGATTATTTCTCATGTCCGAAACTTGAGTTATGTAATTACCTAACTACCAAAAAGACAACCAGCTAACCGGTTGCCTCCTCACCCTACACCAAATACTCAATTGCTTTCCTTACATATCCCTTACATTTATCAAGGGCATCCTTTGCCTTCTCATAATCCACTTCCGCTTCAATCATCACAATCGCAGGCTTTACTTCATTATTTGTTTTATCGAGCACCGCTCCCGCTTTCTCATAGGAAGCATCAGTAATTTCCATAATGATTGATTTTGCCCGTTCTTTTAACTTATAGTTACTTGCATGTAAATCTACCATTAAATTTTCATATACTTTTCCTAATTTCACCATCGTACCGGTACTAATCATATTCAATACCATCTTATGGGCGGTTGCCGATTTCATTCTTGTGGATCCAGTCAGTACTTCCGGCCCAACCACCACTTCTATTCCTGTATTTGCATAACGAGATATTACTGAATTCTTATTACAAGTTAAACTAACCGTATACGCACCAACAGTTTGCGCATATTTCAATGCTCCAATTGGATATGGTGTCCTCCCGCTTGCGGTAATTCCGACTACAACGTCCTTATCAGTCAAACCTCGAGATTGTAAATCTTTGCCACCTTGCTGTTCATTATCCTCAGCTCCTTCAACGGCCTGAAAAAAAGCACCGTTTCCTCCTGCCATCACTGTCTGGATCATTTCTGGATCTGTCATAAAGGTTGGTGGGCATTCAGATGCATCGATAATTCCGATGCGGCCACTGGTCCCAGCTCCAACGTAAAACAGTCTCCCACCATTACGAAGAGCTTCATACACTTTTTCCACAACCACGGCAACTTCCGGTAGCACTGTTTCTACAGCTTCTGCCACTTTCTTGTCTTCACTATTTATTACTTGAAGTATTTTTAATGTAGATATTTGATCCATATTTACACTAACTGGATTTCTTTTTTCTGTGGTTAGTTTTGATAATTCCATTTCCATCATATGCTCCTCCACCTTAAAGATGTGTCCCTACTATATGAATTGTTCTTCTAGCTTTTTATCTTTATCTGTCTGGTTCCTTTCATCATATAAATGACAGGCAACCCAATGATTTTGTTTTACTTCCTGATATACAGGTTTTTCTACACTGCATCGTTCATGCACCTTAGGACATCGAAGTCGAAATGGGCAGCCAGATGGCGGATTAGATGGGTCAGGTACATCACCCTTTAAAATAATTCTCTCTTTCTTTTCCCTTGGCTTTGTAGAGGGAATAGCAGATAATAACGATTGGGTATAGGGATGTAAGGGTTTATTATATAATTCATCCGTACTCGACATTTCCATAATCTGTCCTAAGTACATGACACCAACCCGATCACTCACATGTTGTACCACATTTAAATCATGAGATATAAATAGATAAGTTAATTTAAATTCTTCCTGCAAATCAATTAATAGATTTAAAATTTGTGCTTGTATGGATACATCCAATGCAGATACGGCTTCATCCAAAATAACAACTTTTGGATTTAAAATGAGTGATCTTGCAATACTGATACGCTGACGCTGACCACCACTAAATTCATGAGGATACTTACTAACCTGTGGTTTTGTTAATCCTACCTTCACCGCAATATCATAAACCCGTTTCTCTGCTTCCTTCTTGGAACAAATATGATGGGTTAATAAAGGCTCCATCAATAATTGCTTTACAGTCATTCTAGGGTTCAATGAACTATATGGATCTTGGAAAATCATTTGAAGATCCTTCCGATAACTTCGGAATTCCCCTTTGGAAAATTCTAGTATGTTTTTCCCTTGATAAATAATTTCTCCAGAGGTTGGCTCATGCAATCGCAGAATAGAACGGCCAGTTGTTGACTTTCCACATCCACTTTCCCCAACTAAAGAAAATGTTTCTTCTTCATAGATTTCAAAGCTAATATCATCCACAGCACGAACATGATTTTTTGATCGTTTAAATAAGCCCAACTTTTGTGGAAAGTACTTTTTCAAATTAGCTACTCTCAGAATCGGTTGTTGCGTACTCATACGTACTCCCCTCCTCCATATCATGCAGCCAGCACTTACTATAGTGACGATCCTGTACCGAAAATAACTCTGGTTCCTTTTCCCTGCATATATCCATTACAAATGGACATCTTGATGCGAAACGACATCCCGCATCCTTTAATTCAACCGGAGATGGAACATTCCCTGGAATCGCGTATAACTTCTTGGTTCGGTCCCCTAATGATTTCACCGAGGAAAGTAACCCCTTCGTATAAGGATGTGCTGGATGATCAAATAAATCTTTTACACTTGCTTCTTCTACAACTGTCCCAGCATACATAACAGCTACACGTTCACAGGTCTCCGCAATAACACCTAAATCATGAGTGATCAGAAGAATGGAAGTATCATAGTATTCCGTTAACTCATTCATAAGATCTAGTATTTGGGCCTGAATCGTAACATCGAGTGCCGTTGTTGGCTCATCAGCAATCAATAGTTTCGGCTTACAAATTAAAGCCATTGCTATCATTACACGCTGACGCATTCCACCAGATAGCTGATGTGGATAGCTTTTTAAAATTTGCTTTGGTCTAGCAAATCCTACTTGCTCAAACAACGTCATCATTTTATTATGCATTTCTTTTTTAGAAGTCTCACCATGAAACTTTAAAACTTCAGATACCTGATGTTCTATCGTAAATAATGGGTCTAGTGCTGTCATTGGTTCCTGAAATATCATGGAGATTTCATTTCCACGAATGTGCCGCATATCTTTCTTAGAAACATTCACTAGATTTGTATCATTATTCAGTAAAATATGGCCATTTCCAACCTCTATTCCCTCAGGCAATAAGTTAAGAATTGATAAGGAAGTCAAACTTTTTCCACTTCCAGATTCCCCAACAATTCCATACTTTTGTTTTTTCATAATTGTCAAATTCAAATTATTTACGATGTGCAATCTCTCTTTATTTTTTATTAAATCAATGGATAAGTCCTTTATTTCTAAAACATTCGTCATATTCATACTCTCCTTACACGATTAAGGCGTTCATATGAATCCGGATTAGTGTAAGCCGTTTTCCCCATAATCACTTGTTGAGTAGCCCCTGTTGCAGATGGAAGTTGATTATAATTACCTCGAATGCATTGATAACCCAACACAGCAAATGCAATTGCTTCTTTTAAATCACTAGACATTCCAAAATCTTCAAGCGTATATACCTGAATAGGAGCCAAATGCTTTTTCAACCTTTCAATAAGATATGGATTATTACTACCTCCACCACTAACAATTACTTCATCAACTGGCTTTCCTTTTTTGATCAAAAAGTCTTGATAACCTTGGGCAATGGAAACTGCCGTCCAATCCGTAACCGTAGCTACAAGTTCTGCTTCAGGGAGGTAGCCATATCCCTTAAAGATTTCGTCGACAAACATCTTTCCAAATAATTCTCTTCCCGTTGTTTTCGGTGGTTCCATAAAAAAATAATCATGACTCAACAAGTTACTTAATAGGGATTGATTAATTTTTCCTTTATACGCAATTAACCCTCCCTTATCATAATGCCATTTTCCTTTCGTCACTCTAAATACTATTTCATCAATCACCATATTTCCTGGCCCTGTATCAAATGACAGTACATCATCACCAGAGGCATTTGCTCCAAGGTATGTAACATTTCCAATTCCACCAATGTTTTGCAAGGCTCGTGATTTATTGGCTGATTGGAAAAGTATATAATCAACATAGGAAACTAGTGGGGCACCTTGACCACCTGCAGCCATGTCGGCTGTTCGAAAATCACCAACTACTCCAATCCCAGTCTCTTCTGACAATACCGACAAGTCACCAATTTGCAACGTTCCGGGAACATCCACAACGCTTTCTCCTAAAAAAGGCTGATGATAAATCGTTTGACCATGCGAACTAACAAACTGAATTTCTTCCTTTTTTATTCCTGCTTGTTTTAATAGATTATTAACCACCTGACCTAGCTCTTTACCTAAATAAATGTTTAAGGAAGATATTTTTTGTATTGTTGCTTTCGCTGGTGTACATACTTCCATTAGTTCTTGACGCAATTCTTCCGAGTATGGGCTGGTAAGGGAGTCGATTAATTGAACATCAACTTTTCCATCTTTTTCTACTAAATCTACAATGACTGCGTCAATTCCATCTAAGGAAGTTCCTGACATCAAACCTATTCCTCGTGTTTTCACCATGTTTCCCTCCCTCTCTTACTCTTTATTTAACTTCGGATCAAGAATATCGCGTAAACTATCACCTAACAGGTTAAAACAGAAAATTGTAAGGACGATAGCAACAGTTGGAAATATTATCGTCCATGGTGCAAATTCCATATAGGTCCGGCTTGCATCCAACATTCCACCCCAAGAAGGGTTTGGCGGCTGTACACCTAAACCTAAGAAGCTTAAGGATGCCTCAGTTAAAATTGCTCCTGATAACGCCAAGGTAATTTGGACGATAAATGGGGCCATAATATTCGGTGTGATATGCTTAAAAACGATTTTAAACGGTGAAACCCCAATTGCGACAGCATTGGTAATGTATTCATTCTCTTTCACACCAATAACCGCACCTCGGACAATCCTTGTAAAGACCGGTGTAAATACGATGCCTATTGCCACCATTGTATTAACCACACTTGGTCCCAATACAGCAACAATCGTTAATGCTAAGAGAATATCTGGAAAAGCAAAAAAGACATCCATGATACGCATAATAATTTGGTCTGTTTTTCCTTGGAAATACCCAGCGATTAATCCAAATATTAGTCCTAATGATGCCCCTATCCCAACAGCGATTAATCCTACCTGTAAGGAGACTTGGGCACCATATATGATTCTTGAAAATATATCCCTTCCAAATTCATCCGTTCCTAAAAGGAATTCCCCACTTGGTCCTTCCAATGCATGTGCTGTGAACATTTCATCTGGGCTATATGGAGCAATAACCGGAGCAAATATGGCAATAAAAATCACAAGTAAAATGCCAATTGCGCCTAACAAACCCACTTTATCTTTATATAGTCTCTTAATAAACTGTCTCATGGAATCACCTTTTTCAGAATTGAATCTATTTATAAGAAATCCTCGGGTCAATATACGCATATAAAATATCTATCAATAAATTAACCAATACAAATATAAAAGCAATAAACAGCACGGATCCTTGCACTACCATGAAGTCTCTTTGGTTAATCGCAGTTAGCACTAACTGACCTAAACCAGGCAGAGAAAATATTTGCTCCACAATGACGGCACCACCTAATAAGGTCCCCACTTGTAAACCTATAATCGTAAGAATGGGAATCATAGCGTTTTTTAATGCATGCTGGAATATAACTACTCTTTCTTTGGCACCTTTTGCCCTTATTGTTCGAATAAAGTCCTGCATTAATATTTCTAAAACGGAGGAACGCGTCATCCTCATCACTGCACCTGCCATGCTGGTTCCCATAACAATGGCTGGAATAATCATAATTTCAAGGTTTTTGAATGGATCTTCAAAAAATCCGACATAGCCAACAGGAGGACTATAGGAAAATACCAATGCTAAAACAAGAATAATGATCGTTGCTAAAGCAAAGTTTGGAAAAGAAACACCTAATAAAGAAACAATACGTACACCGAAATCAGTGTTGGAATTACGTTTCATGGCCGCTATAATTCCCATTGGTATTGCGATTATCCAAGCTATTAAAGCAGAGATTAATGTTAATTCAAAAGTAACAGTAAACCTGCTTAAAATATCAGGAAGTATTTCTTTCCCTGTCCTCATGGATTCCCCAAAGTCTAGCGTTAATACACCAGACATCCAATTGAAGTATTGAATATGTAATGGTAGATTTAAACCAAAATCTTCACGGAGCTGCTGTAAAGCCTCTGGTGTCGCGTCCGTACCTAATATTGTTTGAGCAACATCCCCTGGTATTATTCGCATGACAAGAAAAATCAGTACGGATACTCCAAATAGAACTGGAACTAACATAAGGATTCTTCGGATAACATATGTAAACATCTTCATTCACCCTTGTAAAAAAATAGAGGAGTGCTGCGTGGAAGCAGCACTTCTATTTTTATTTTTTAAATACTTCATCTAAATCTTCGGTACTATGAGCATATGGCACATAATCAACGACGCTATCTCTTACAGCTACATAATTTTTTGGAGATACCATAAATAAGTTTGGTGACAATTCAAGCAACAGATTCTGAGCTTCTACATAGATTTCTTTTCGTGCATCCAAGTCAATTGTGCGTCTTGCTTCTTCGACAAGAGTATCGTATTCATCGCTGGAGAAATTCCAAACATTGGCTGAACCTTCTGTATGGAAGAAATAGTTCATCGCACGGTCTGGGTCAGAACCAGAGCCATTTCTTCCAACAAGGATATCCGCAGAAGTATTGGACCAAATGTCAATATACTCTCCCCACTCAACCTGTTGAATTTCTGCATTTACGCCAATTTCTTTCCATTGTTGCTGCAATAATTGTGCAGTATCTACCATATCTGGATAACTGGAAGCTGTAGTGATTGTGATATCAAATCCATCCGCATATCCCGCCTCAGCAAGTAATTCCTTCGCTTTATCTACATCATTGGAATACAACTCATGTGCCTCTACATCAATCGACCAGTCAGCCATGGAGGGAGCAATCGGCCCTGTTACCAAACCTTCTCCTTTCCATGCAATATCCACGATTTCTTGTCGGTTCGTTGCAAGACTTAATGCCTGTCTAACTTTTACATCACTTAAAATCTCATGTTCAACATTGAACCCAACATAACTATATTCTAGAGATTGATAGTCTTTAATCTCTACACCTTCTTGTCCACTAAGAAGTTCTGCACTTTGGGCATTCACTGTCGTCATATCTATTTCGCCCGTACGAATTGCGGATAATCTGGATGCCTCTTCCAGCATTGTGTAATATTCAATCCGATTTAGTTTAGGAATCCCATCCAAATAATAGTTTTCATTTTTAGTAAGCGTTACAGAGTTATCTGGTACCCATTCTTCAAAAACAAACGGTCCTGTTCCTACTGCAACCTGCTGGAGGTCTCCATTTTCCTCTACTACTTCTTGCGGAACAATCACTGCACCGGAATGTGTTAGGTTGGATAAGAAAGTTGCATCGGGTTCTGCTAATTTAAATTGAACCTGGTAATCCCCAAGTACTTCTATGCTTTCAATACCAGCAAAATAAGAAGCAATATGAGATGCTGTTTCTTCATCTAAAATACGTTCAAAGCTGTACTTAACATCTTCAGCAGTCATTTCTCTTCCATTATGGAATTGAACCCCTTCGATCAAGTTAAAGAGATACGTTGTGTCATCAGGTTGCTCCCAACTCTCCGCCAATTGACCTTCCACTTCCATGTTTTCATCAAACGTCACAAGCCCTTCGTATATTTTAGAATAAACACGTATGGATGATGCAGCAGGTGTTTTATGTGGGTCTAACCCCGCTGGTTCTTGATCATTTGCAATTTTAATAACCTGCTCTACGTCACTTGCCGTTTCTTCACTTACAGATTCTTCTGATTCGTTTTCTGTCTCCGTCGTTGTATCATTTCCTTCTTCTGTTTCAGAACTTTCGTTAGAACAAGCTGCTAACAAAAGAATCAAAGCTATAAATAAAACATACATGTACTGTTTCTTAAACATCCTACTTCCCCCTTTTAATTCTTAATTTCTGAATGAATAGCAGAAAAAATTTCTCTTCTAAAAGGATTAATGTTTCTTGGCTGTGTGACATGTAATCTATTGGTGAATAATCCAACTGAAATTTTCCTTTTTGGTTCAATCCATAAAGCTGTACCTGTAAAACCTGTATGACCAAAACCTTCTGGATAAATAGCGGATTTTTCCCAGCCTAACCCACGATTCCCCACCTGCTTTGTTAGAGCCCCATTAACTACAGATTCCAGGATCAATTGCTCCCCGTTAAGCACTCCCCCTTTCAAGTACAATTCGCCTATTTTAGTAATATCTTTTACATTGGAGAATAGTCCAGCATGACCAGATTCTCCATTAAAAAAATAATAAGCATTTCCATCATTTGGTTCTCCGGAGATCGGCAAATCCCCCCTTCTCCAGTTAAAGAAACTAATACCTCTTTCCCTACACATTTCTTTTTCAATCCTGTTTCCATATTCCGTAGCAGCTGTCAACTCCTTTTCTATAGGATGATAAGAAAGAGTCTCCAAACCAAGTGGTTCTACTACCTGCTTATTTACAATTGATTCCAAGCTGCTTTGAAAGTATTCTTTCAATATTTCCCCAAGTAACATATAGTTCAAATCACTATATACAACCTTTTCATCTAAATCATGATAAATATCTATTCTTTCTATAATAGAAAAGAAATCTCTGTCGTCTTTTTCTGCGTAAAACGGATACCAGGCAATTAATCCACTGCTATGGGTTAACAACTCATATATCGTAATCTGAGCTAATGGAGTGTTTTTTGAAATACGTGGCAAACATTCGCCTAGTCGGGTAGATAATGATAAAGAGCCTTCCGATATAATCTTTAAAAGAATCGTAGTTGTTACTAGTTTAGTGACACTTGCTATATCAAATATTGTATGTTTTTCGCACGGGGTTTTCTTTATTCGATTTGCTTTCCCATACCCTTTATGAAAAACGGTTTCTCCATCAATCGTGATATGGCATACCCCGCCAGAAAAAAATTCATTCTCTATGTAATTTCTAAAAATCCTATCTATTCTATGAAACTCCATATCTAACCCCTTTCATTTCTCTCTTTCCTGAATGGCCTTCCTTGTTTTATCTAAATAATCAACGGATTGGTTGTAATTCAAGGAAGCTAAGCCTGTAAATAAAATATCAATGACACTTAACTGCGCAATCCTTGATGCGGTAGCCCCACTTCGTATACTTTTCTCAATTGGTGAAGCGAACAAATTCACCTTGGCCATTTTTTGCACCGTATTTGTACCATATCCTGTTAATGAAATAATTGATGCCTGATTGGCGTATGCCACTTGTAGTGTTTCAATGACTTCCTTTGTTTCACCGGAATAGGAAATGGCTAGAACTACATCATTTTCCTGTAGATGAACAGCAGTGGTCAGTTGTGTATGACTATCAATTAACGCCTCACACCACTTATTAATCCGTTTTAATTTTTGTTCAAAATCAAGCGCTACAATGGCAGATGCACCAACACCAATAACAATAATCCTCCTAGCTTGGTCCAGTAATCGGATAGCTTCTTCGATGTTATTTGGATCCGTAATCGCAAGTGTACTCTTAATGGAGTGCATATTATTATTGGATATCGATTTAATAATCTCTGTAAGACTGGCATCAGCAGATATATCGTGATATTTATTAACCTCTGAATCCTCCTGATTTACGAAAGCCGATATACTTAACTTCAATTCCCGAAAGCCTTTAAAATGCAACGACCGGCACATTCGTATGATGGTTGCTTCACTCGTGTTCGTTTTTTCTGATAGTTGGGCAATAGGCATCTCCAAAATCTCCTGTGGATTCTGTAATATGTACTTTGCCACTTTTTTCTCCGACGGGTTTAATATCTCAACTCCCTGTCGAATACGCTCCATTCCATTTTGCATAATGTACTCCTTACGTTTTATGTAGTTTTACTTCAAGTAAACATAATTATCATAGAAGTTTAACTACATTTTATTTTAAAAAAATTTAGATGTCAATATAATAATGGTAATTTTCCAAATATTATTGTAAGGAAATCTGGCATGTCTTCTATTTTTTATAAAATCTCTCCAGGAACATTCCAAGTTTAATTCCATTAAAAGTTCGTGATCATTAAGCCATGATTCCTATTTACCTATATTTCAACTAGCTATAAGTCGCCAAAGTATCGATATATATTTCGAGAAATTTCTATTGCATAACATTTTTAAAAATGAAGATTTCATTATGTCTACTCACAATCATGAACCTGGTTATTATGACACGATTATTTCTATTTGTAATAGAGCTGGTTTTTCGGCTAAAATCCATCAAGAAGCTGAAGGATTAACTACCATATTATCACTAGTATCCGCTGGTATTGGTTACTCCCTTGTTTCTAAATTATCCATGGGAACGAAAAGAATTGACATATAGGGAATTCAGAGGATATAACCCCTTCTATCGATTTATTTTTAGCATTGCGAATTAATATTGACCTTCAATTCGTTCATAATTTCGTTGATATATCGAAAAATACCTCGTAGGACAAAGCTGAGTTACTATCGCGATAAACTTTCAATATTGGTCTTTTGTGCTTTAATAGATTGTTAGTCACTCACTTTTCACCATTCAATTCAGCAAATTTTATTCGCAAAATCGAAAAGCCTCTTTCGATGAGGAAGAGGCTTATATACGTCTACACTACATGCGTAACACTCTATAAAGTTGTCAAAAGAACTATTTCCATAATTTACTAGTTTAAAAACATACAGCGAGAGATTGTGGTTTAGGCAAATAAAAAAGTAACCGCCCCCTAAGCGACTACTACTCTTAAATAATACATATCTCCACTCAATAAATCGACTTCACATACCATAAAAACGTAATTCAAAAGAGTTTGCCCATTTCCAAAATTGGAACCTTCCTGTGCCTTCCCGATTAGCCTATCTTAGCAGTGGTACATGACATCCCTTGCTCTCCAGTGTGTCCCCATGGTCCTCCTAAACCTCCACCTCCATCCCAACCTCAGCTAACATAACACAGTCATTTCCTTCCCCCTTCGCACTATCCAATAACTCTTCCAAATCCCCATAGTGTGGCAAATGACTGAGAATCACTTGTTTTGCATGAGAACGGTTAGCTAATACACCAGCCTCTCCAGCTGTCATATGACCGGAGGCAGCGCCATTCATTCCATCATATAAGCTACACTCCGTAATCAATAGATCCGTACCTTCCGAAAAAGTTACAAGATCTTCCGTAAAACCAGTGTCTGAGGTATAGACAATCGTTTTCCCTTCGTCACATGTTATTTTCATCGAATACGCTTCAACAGGATGGAGGTTGCAAAGAAATTCGATTGTAAAAGGGCCGATGGTTAGCGAACATTCTTCTCCATACGGATGGAAATCAGAGTAAGGAACCTCTCTTACTCTCCTAGCCATCTCGCTATCATCCGGTCCATAAATATGTAAAATTTCATTCGTCTGTCTAAGTTGTGTGTTCACTAGCCTCGAAAACAATAAAACACCGACATCACTAAAATGATCATAATGATAATGCGATAGGACAACATGATTCACATCATTTAAATCTACATAGTTTTGCATCTGTGATACCACACCACTTCCACAATCCACTAATAATGAAAAACCGTTCTTCTCAATAAGATAGCCGGAACATGGGCCATTCTTTTTCGGAAATCCGCCCCACATTCCAATTACTGTACACTTCATACTACTTCATCCTCTTCTATGGAAAAAGAACTTTGAATAAGGGTTTTCGTATACGTATGCTCAGGATGAAGCAATACTTGTTCCGTTTCCCCTTCTTCTAACACTTTTCCCTGATTCATCACCATCACATAGTCCGACATTTTATAAACAGCACCAATGTCATGGGATATAAATACATAACTCGTTCCAAACTCAACCTGTAATTCCTTTAATAAATCCAAAATCTGGGCTTGGATAGATAAATCCAACGCCGAAACACATTCATCACAAATGATGACCTTTGGCTTTAATAATAATGCACGAGCAATTGCAACACGTTGAGCCTGGCCACCACTTATTTCAGATGGGTGTTTTTTCAAGATTGATTCATCCAAGTTGACCTTCCCTAACAACTCTGTAACTTCCTTAAGTGCGTCATCCTTGTTATAAGTGGAAGAAGAGACCTTCAGCGGCTCGAGTAAATTTTCCTGAATCGTATAAAATGGGTGAAGGGAATCTTTTGGACTTTGAAAAACAAACTGGACTCCTCTTCTAAAATCTTGATACTCTTCCTTCGTCATTGTCCCAATATCTTTTCCAAAATACTTCACTGTTCCAGAGGTCGGCTTTTGCAAATCACCGATAATTTCAGATACAGTAGATTTTCCTGAACCAGACTCCCCAACAATGCCAATCGTTTGGCCTTCCTTTACTTGAAAACTAATGTGATCCACCGCTTGAACAAACGTTTGTTTTTCAAATAGATGCTGTTTTTTCAATTTAAATGCTTTGACAATATGACGAGCTTCTAAAATTGTTTTCATCACGCCCCTCCTATACCGTTTCTGCCATATGTTTGTCCTTCGATAAGGTCGGAAGAAGGCTTATTAATTCCTTTGTGTAAGTATGCTTTGGATGTTGGAAAATTTCTTTTGTTTTCCCTGCTTCTACGACATTGCCTTTATACATCACATACACACGATGACAGAACTGCTTCACAATTTTTAAATCATGGGAAATGAACAGGATGGAAACACCGTCTTTGTCATGAACTTCTTTCAATAATTCCAGCACTTGTTTTTGAATGACAGTATCCAGTGCAGTAGTAGGTTCATCCGCCACAATTACCTTTGGGTCAGTCATCAGTGCCATCGCAATGTTCACACGCTGCTTCATCCCACCACTTAGTTGAATCGGATAGGAATTTAGTACACGTTTAGGCTCTCTAATACCTACTTTTTCTAGTAAATGAATGGCCTTCTCCTTTGCCAGCTTTTTATTTCCCATACCATGAGTGATAAAAGCTTCCCCAATTTGATGTTTGATTTTAATAAGTGGATGTAAGAAGGCAATCGTATTTTGTGGAACAAATCCAATTCCACTTCCTATTAGTCTTTTTCTCTCTTTTCCACTTAATTTTAAGAGATTCTGACCAAGCACCTCATTTTTCGAACATGTCATATTTAATTCTTCCGGCAAAAGGTCCAAAATGGCTTTCACTGTCATCGTTTTCCCGGAACCAGACTCCCCAACAATGCCAACAAATTCATTCTCAAACAACTCCATCGAAGCTTGGCGGATGATGTCACGGCCATATGCATCTGACACCCGTAAATCTTCTAAATGAATCCATTTATTTTTCATTATGCCGCTGCCCTCCTTTTCACCATCGAATCATTGACGGCATCCCCAATCAAATTAAATCCAAGCACCGTAATGACTAAAATAATCCCTGGTGGTACAGAAAGAAAAGGATATGTTAAGGTATACTGTCTAGATTCACTAAGCATGAGGCCCCAGCTTGCATCTGGTGGTTGCACTCCTAACCCTAAGAAGGATAAGGAAGATTCAATTAAAATCGCATTCCCAATACTTGCGCTAAATTGCGTAATAATTCTTGGCATAATCGTTGGTAAAAGATGTTTAAATATAATCCGCGTTCTACTTGTACCATAGCTCTGTGCCGCTTTAATATACAGTTCATCTTTCTGATCGAGAACAAGCGAATAAGATAGGCGTGCAAAAACAGGAATCATAAAAATTCCTATAGCAAGAACCGCATTCCATAATCCCTCACCTAACACAGCAACAAGCATCATGGCTAACAAAATGCCAGGGAATGCCATCAATCCATCAATCATACGCATCAGTAAACCTTGAATAATCCCTTTGGATGTAGCTGCAATTGCTCCAATGAATAGTCCGATGGCAGCGCCAATGGACACAGACACTAATCCAATAAAAAGTGCATAGCGCGATGACACCATGATGCGACTTAGAATATCCCTACCAAATTGATCAGTCCCCAGTAAATACTCTACACTCGGACTTAATAACCGTTCCTTTGTGTTCATCACATTAGGATCATGTGGAAGATAAAAGAAAGAAACGGCACATAATCCAACAACCATAGACACCAGAATAATCCCTAAAACGAACAACTTATTATTTCGTAACCTACTCATGATTACCTCCAAAGCGAATCATCGGATTGACAAGCCTGTACAGAATATCCGTGATAATGTTGACAATCACGACTGCACTCGTGATAAAAAATACAACTCCCTGAAGTAAAATTAAATCCCTCTGTTCGACAGCCATAAGAAGCAAACGACCAATACCAGGCAATGCGAAAATACTTTCCACTAGTACCGCCCCACCCAATATTCCAGCTAATTGCATTCCGACAATGGTAAGAGGTGCAATAATCGCACCTCTTAAGGCATATTTACCAATTGCTCGTGTTCTCGATAACCCGTTCACCCTCGTCATTAACATGTAATCCTGTTCCAATGAACTTAGCATCGAGCTTCGAATAATCCGAATCAATGGGCCAACCTGTCCAATCGCTAAAACAATGGATGGGAGGAGGATACTATGAACACTCACCCAAAAACCTTCTTCCATTGGGGTAAATCCAGCTACAGGGAACCAGCCATAACCCGCCGCGAAAAAGACCAGAAATAAAAGCGCCAGCCAAAACTGTGGTACCGCATCACCTAACTGCATAAGACTTCTTGCCATATAGTCAATCCACTTGTTTTGGTATAAGGCAGAGATTACTCCAAACATAACAGCAAACGGAATGGCAATCGTTAAAGAAAGAGCCGCTAATGATAAGGTGACCGGAAGTCTTTGTGTGATAAGAATTAATATTTCTTCCCCAAAAACATAGGAAGTTCCCCAATCTCCTGATAAAAAGCCAATTAGCCAGTTTATATATTGTTCATACCAAGGTACATGGAGTCCCATCGATTCCTTGAGTGCCTCAACTTTTTCAGGTGTTGCATCCGTACCTAAACTTAATAATGCAGGATTGCCAGGAATCCACATTAGGACTACAAAGGTAATAATGGAAATAAAAAACAAAACACCAATTCCACTTAGCAAACGTTGTATGATAAAGTTCAGCATACGATACCTCTTTTTTAGTTAGTAAAATAAACATCCTTCATTTCATAAATATCAATTGGATATGTTTTAAAACCAGCAACATCACTTGCGGTAACCATCAATATAGTTGGAGACTGGATATACAATGCAGGAACTTCTTCCGCTAGAATTTCTTGCATTTCCTGATACAATGCTACACGTACATCTTCATCACGCTCTTTTTGTACAAGTGTTAAAATCTCATCTACCCGCTCATTAGAGTAGTTAAAATAGTTCTCTCCGCTTTCTGTATGGTACCTGGATAACAGAACATAAGGATCCAATCTTCCCGTATGACCAACCACCGTTAAGTCATATTGACGATTCGTATACACGTCACTTAACCATGTTGCCCATTCGACAATTTCAATGTTGGCTGTAATTCCAACCTTACTTAATTCATCTGCGATTACCTGACCAGCATCTACATATGCCTGATAAGAAGCAGGTAAATACATATCTAACTCTAATCCCTCAGCATATCCAGCCTCAGCGAGTAATTCCTTCGCTCGTTCTGGATCATACGTTATCGTGTCATTTGTATCCACATATTCTTTTAAAATCGGTGGATAATGGGAGCCAATTTCTTCTCCATATCCCCACCATACTGCTTCAATTAATGCTTGTTTATCTACTGCAAGATCTATCGCTTGTCTCACTCTTACATCTGATAATGCTTCATTTTCTAGATTCATTGCCATTAATTGAATCGAGTTTGCTTGGTTTTCTAAGATTGTAAATTGATCATTTCCTTCAAATTGACCAACAAGATCACCAGTTAACCCTATAACATCTAACTCACCTGCTTGGAGAGCAGAAACTTGGGAAGTTGCATCTGGCATCATTTTAAATGTGACTTTTTCTAAGTGAGCTGGATCATAGTAGTCTTCATTTTTCACTAATACTAAGTGCTGTTGTGGAATCCACTCTTCTAGTTTGAATGGACCAGTACCTACAGGATTATTTCTTAAATCATTACTCGCCTCCTCAGGAACAATTGCCGTCCACGGGTAGGCAAAATTAGAAAGCAATGCCACATTTAATTCTTCGGTAACAAATTCCACTGTTTTTTCATCGATTACATTGATTTCTACTATATTCGCAAAATCTCCAGCTCTTGGACTTTCTTCCCCTTTTAATCTTTCAAAAGAGTATTTTACGTCTTCCGCAGTCATCTCACGCCCATTGTGGAAAACCACTCCGTCACGAAGGGTAAATGTAATCGTTAATCCATCATCAGAGGTTTCCCATGATTCAGCCAGACCTTCTTCAAACTCTCCATCTGGTGTCACCTTCACTAATGTATCGTAAATATTATTCGTTATTTGAAAAGTAGAAGCAGCCGTTGTCCGATGAGGGTCTAAGCCGTCTGGGTCAACAGATAATGCCATATTTAATTCGGTCTTTTCACTATTCATCTCTGAAGAATCACCAGTTTCTTCATCACCAGTAGGATTACTACTCGATTCATTTGGCTCCGAGCCAGTCTCTTCTTCTCCACCACAAGCAACCAGAAAAACAACCAACATTGCAACAAATAACGTTATTTTGAAATGTTTCATAATAGTCTCCTTTTATTCATATTTCCAGGCATAGCCCTGTTGAAAAGTAACAAAATTCTCTTCTATTTGTTTAATATTGTTTTTTACCTTATCTTCTCCAAGATAGGAAATCGCTTGAACAATCGCATTGCAAACAGAAACGGAAGCAGTATACGAATCTACAAAACCTTTTGACTTTATCTTTACTGTCAAGCATAGATTGGTATATTCCTTAATTGGCGCAACAGGGGAATCAGTTATTCCAATCACATAGGCACCTTTTTCTCTAGCAATCTTCGCAATCTGAAGCACCTTTACGTCATATCTTGGAAAAGCACTGAGAAATACGACATCCTCTTTTTTTATATAGGCTGCATATTCCGCTACTTCCCCTTGTGGAATAGACGTGCTATTCCCTAACATATATTTCAGGATAAATTGTAAGTAGGATGTCACGGAAAGCCCCATCCGCCAACCAGCGACCCAAATATGGGAAGCTCTTAAAAATGCTTCTGCCGCAATATTTATTTCTTCCTGCTTAATTTGTTTACTCGTATGAATAATGTTCTCTGCTTCCTGAACAAAATGTCCTTCCAACCAATTTTCTTCCTTTAAGGTTGTGGAAGATAATAGATTATTAACGGACCGATAATCATTTCGAATAAATTGTTGGATATCCTTTTTCATATTCCGAAAGCTTTCATACCCAAGTTCCTGTGCTAATCGATGTACGGTTGCCTCACTTACATCAGAAAGACTAGCGATTTCGTTGGCTGACGAAGAAAACACCTCTTCTAAATTCCCCAAAAGGTAATGAGCAACCTTTTTCTGTGAATGACTTAAGTTAGAAAAATTATCTTTAATACGTTCATGTATTTGCATCATTAACACCTATACATGGACTGCTTGGATGATTGGCAAAATTTCTTTCACATTTGTAATCAATGGCACATCGTTTTTCAGTTCTTCCATGCCAACTTTCCCAAATGGATTAATAACCACGCTATCCATCCCTACTTTCCTACTACCAATCACATCATCATAGTAATTATCACCAACATATAAACACTCATCGACTTGGACATTGGCTTCATTTAACGCATATTCGAAAATTCCCTTATCCGGCTTCTCCATGCCTACCTCTGAAGAGACTATTATGTAATCTAGTAATGGAAAAATGTTAGTTTGCTTCAGTACATCCCTTGCAGATAGATCCCAATTCGATATCAGCCCTAGACCAATCCCCATTTGTTTTAACTGCTGTAAGGTTGGGAGCGTTTCTTTGAAAGCCTTCCACTTCACTTGATTTTTATTTCGTGTAGCTAAGGCCTGTACCTGTAGTACATCGTCTTCCAAACGCAAATACTCATGTAGCTTAGACTGGTAATATTCCGCATATAGCTCACGGTCCTTCGCCAATAACCCTGGATGCTCCCGCATAAAAAATTTATCAGTTAGATGATAAGCAAGCGTAATTTCCTCTTTTGTCTTGGAAACCCCAACATCTGAAAGCCTCTCCTGATAAACCTCCTCCCTGTTTAAATAAACCAATGTATAGCCTAAGTCGAACCATACAAAATTGATCAATCCATCATCCCACCTTACTCTTCGTAGTTTTTTCGTCTTTTTTATAATAGTTGAAGTATTTACTTCATATTCTCATTGTAGCGACTTAATATTTTGAACAATTAAACCTATCGTAAATAAATTGTAAACTTGTGTAGGATGGAAGAAACAACTAACCGTCCAAACTGGATTTCGAATTATCTCCCCTCATCATGTTTTCGAATATTTACTATATCAATAGATTTAAAAACACAAAGTAAAGGGCGATTCTCAGTTAGGATTAAGAGAATCGCCCTTTTTCTGTTGATATAGTGACGCACTTAGAACTTCGTATGTTACTATATCAACTCCTCCTTTCATTTAAGGAGTGCCAATCGTCAACCGTTTTTGTCGTGGTCTGAGCCAATAGGTCCTATCCCTATCCCTCACATTCCCCTCAACATACTACCCCATCTCTACTCCACCGACAAAGTCCGACAAAATCCGGAAGTGACAGGCACCACCACTCCACTCTACCCATCATTTCTCCCTTTTATCTCCTCCCTCAGTCCCTCTATCTTCTCTTTCATTGCAGCCGCTTCTTCAGGATCCGTATGCGGAGCCTGCGATTGCTGTTTCTCCTTCTGCTTCAGCTCCACAAACCAATCTGGTACAATCTCTTTCCTCCCATTCTCCCCATTAACCCCACTCGACCTCTTCTTCCCTCGCTGATTCCTAAACGCCACTTCTTCAGCCCGAACATCCTCAAGCGTATGTAAACCTTTCTTCCCCCATGACTGCAAGATACTCTTCACATATCCCCAGTTCGTCCGATTTCGTTCCAGCGCCCGTTTCATCGCCTCTAAAACTAACTCCTCCCCAACCTCCCTCACCCAATCTACCAATGAATCCGCAACAAACGGACTAACCACCCCAAAGTTCTCCTGATAAAATACAAACGCATCTGATATATTATTTATTTCGTTTTCTTTCTTTTTGTTTCGTTTAATTAATGTGACACTACCTTGGTTCTCAGACTGGTTCATAGACTCGTTACTATAGTGGTTATCGAGGTGGTCCGCTCGGTCGGCCACATCCCGGTCCGCTTCCTGTTCCTCGTCTACATCATAATCATCATAAGTCAATGAAATCATCTGATAAATCGGAGCTTGATTATGGTCACGGGATTGATAGTCAATGTATCCTTTTTCTTTTAGCTCCTTCCTCGCACGTTTAAAGCTGCTCTCCTTTAATCCCGCCTTTAAACATAACACCGCTGCAGAGGCAGTAAACTGTTTCTGCCATCTGGTCTTGTTATTAATATGCATAAGCGCATGCCATAACGCAGTTGCAGAACCAGATAATGGCACAATTTCAATCCGATCATATAAAGCATTCAACTCTTTAATATAATTCATGTCCCTCTTCCCCTTTATAATATAGTTGGAAACACGGGGATAGTTCTCCCGCTTCAAACTGCTCGCACATGAAGTAAAAGAACCCTCCCCATGCTTCCCGTCATTTTTTCAGTCTTTCAATGCTTCTTTTAATTTCTTCCTTGCCTGTTTCCCCCAGTCTTTTACCGCCTCTACGCTGGTACCTTCTTGTTTGGCGATTTCCTTCAGGGACATGTCACGAATAATGTAGTAATAGACCCACTTCCTTTGCTTTTCGGAAAGCTTAGAAAATGCTTGTTCCCATAGTTTTTCATCTTCCACCTTGATGTCGGACCAATCCATCACTGGCAATTTCGAATCTCCATAGTGATTTCCATTGGACAGGGTTGATTTTTCCTTTTGGATATAGTCATCTTGTTGTTGCTCGTCCGTTAGTTTCTTACGGAGCAAATCGATGAGGCGGTTGCGGATGGTGTAATTGAAATAAGTGGAAAGCGGCCCCTTCTCCGGTTCGTATTTCTTATAAGCCAGCCACATGGCATATAATCCTTCTGTATAAAATTCCCGTGCTGGATCACGAATACCTAATTGGTGAATATGAAAATGAATACGGTTTTCGTTCTGCTTAAAAATTTCCTCAAACGTAAATTTCCCCGGCTCCTTTTCTTTCATGATTTAACCCCTTTCTTCTGGAATGACCTACTGATTTCTCCTTGGTGCATCTCTACCATAGGAAACATAACGAAACTTGTCGAACAAGCTAACTTCAAAAAAACAGCTCCAAAATTGAATTTTGGAGCTGTTTTCATGTCGAAAACCGTGCTAAAATTTCGTTTCTATGATTGTTTTAGAAGTTAGTAACTTTTTAACAAAAAAGCTTTCCTTAACCAACAAAATGGCTACTTACACAACAAGTGTTTCTCCTGCCCATCGACAGACATCTTTCCCTAAAACGTGGGTTTTGTCACTCTGGCTCCAGTTTACTTTTCTCCCATTATACTTCGTTAACGCAAAAATCATTCCCCAATGAAACAAACCTGGTCTGAACACTATCTAACAAGATCCCCACAATAAATTCCCTTAAAAATTCGCTATCTACATTAACTAATCCAGAAATCTCTCACCTTACATTCGTTTCAAGCGACCCGCCATCTCTATTGTTTTCATTCTTTTTACCCCCGACAACATTTCTTATGCTCTTAATAATCATTAAAGCTAGTAAGAGTATCCCTACATACCCGTTAATGACATAAACAATATTTACAAGCCTGTCAAACGGAATGTTTAATGCAACAAATGTTCCTATAATCGCTAGTATTATCGTAGCAGATTTAAACTTACTACTCTTTTCATCTGCAATTCTGGATGAAACCGTCCAAAGTAACGGTACAGATGTAGTGTAGATTCCTGCTACAACTGTCAAAGCAAATATGACTGCTATACCAGGATGTATATTTCCTGCTAAAATTAATGTAGGCACTAAGGATCCTTCGACTTGCTCAACATTCACCATAAGTCCTAAGGCCATCACGATAACACCTGCTGAAAAACCAAGCGCTCCAAAAATGGCACCAAAAGATGCCGTTTTTTTGTTTACTGCTGTTGCTCCCATTGTAGACATAAATGCAGCCAGCCACAGCATACAAAATCCTACATAAGAACCCGCTGCGAATATCCAATTACTTGATGCACTTAATAAATCTAAATTAGGTATAATCTGAGCAGCCTTACCTAAACCAGAAGGATTCATAATAATCGCTGAAATTCCTAAAAGGATAGCCATAACACATATTACTGGTCCAACCTTACCGATTACATCAATTATTTTTATAAGTCCAAACATTACCGTAACTCCTGCAAGTACGGCCAATCCTATACTGCCTATTAATACAGGAAGATCATATTGTTGATTTAGTGTTGCGCCCGCTCCCCCAATCATTACAATAAATGATAAATAAATAAACAATATGGAAAAATAATCAAAGAATTTACCTATTGTTTTTCCGCAATAATATGTGTAAATATCATTAGGTTTCGGAAATTTACGCTCATACCCTGTTGTTATAAAACTAATTCCCACATACAAAAATAGAAGAAAAACTACTATTGCTCCAACAATGCCCATAAATCCATATGCAACAAAATACTGCATGATTTCCTGTCCCGTTGCAAATCCTGATCCGATTAAAAATGCTATAAAAGCTCCGCTAAAAAAAATAACTTGTTTAAAATCTACTTTATTACTATCCATATGCCCACCCCTCCGCTTTTTAAAGTATAATACCGGACTATTGCCAACCCCTGCCCTACCAATGAAAACCGAAAACATTTCTAAAAAATTTAAATGTTCAATAAAGTAAGCGCTTGCATTTTTATTATAAAATGTTCTTAAAACCATGTGAAATGATTAATAGTGATAGTACCCATCTTTTTTATTTATACATTTAAATTGAGAGGGAACAGAGAGGCTGGTTCTCCATTCCCTTCAAACTATCTTTACAGTGGACCACTGCCCGTTTCTGTAGTAGTTGGGTTAATTGGAAGAGCTTCCGCCATAAATTTTCACTTTAACTTCATTTATCACAGGTTAATCGGAGAAGAGTTATCTAAAATCATATACAGCAATTTCGAGATAGCGCATTTAAGTTAAAAATTTACATAACCGGAAATATTTTAAAAGAAGAAAACGCATAGAAAAAGACATTTCAAAGAGAATATATTTTGAGTTAAAAATATAAAAAAGGAGATTTTCTCATGATAAGTCAAGCGCTTTGGAATGTTCGCAAAGTGTTCATTGTCTTACTTGCCATTGGATTTTTTATTAGTGGTGCCATCCCTGTTCATGCTCAGTACCAAAATGTCCCGACAGCCGAAATTGCAATAAACGGGAAAGCAGTGGATGGAATAAATCCAATAAAGATAGATGGTGTTTACTATTTACCATTTGTCAAATTGGCAAAGACCTTAGGATATAATAGCATTAAATTTGAGAACAGCACAAAAACATATGAAGTGACAGACGGATCGACTACGATTAGAACCACGATGGGCGGATCAAGAGCGAAAAAAGGTAATGAATTTATAAACATTAAACCGCCACGATGGATCAATGAAACAGCATATATTTCTTTGCACGCCGGTGGAGCATTATTTAATTCCTATATCTATTTCAAAAAGGAAAATGGTTCCATCCAGGTACAGCAGCCAGCACAAAAATATATTGTGCATCCAAATGACACTTTATGGAATATTGCACGCATTCATCATACGTCCGTTGCAGACTTAAAGACTGCAAATAATCTAACTTCGAATACCATATTCGATGGACAAACATTGAAACTACCGTCACGGGATAAGGCGAAAGAAATGGAGCCAATCCGTGAACAGGAACCAATTCAAAAAAATAATAATGCCAGTGTCACAACACAGAGGCAGGAATTGATTAACAAGGCCAAAAAGTATATCGGTGCAGGTTACAAATTTGGCGCAACTCTGAATGAAGCACCTAATCTGTTTGACTGTTCCTCCTATACCATGAAAGTCTTTCAGGAAATAGGGATCACGCTCCCAAGGGTGTCCAGAGACCAAGCGAATAAAGGGGTATCCGTGAATAAAAATGATTTAAAAACAGGAGATCTCATGTTCTTTACAGACAAAGACTTGTACTCAGACGGTCGGGTCGGGCATGTCGGCATTTACATGGGCAACGGCAACATGATTCATGCCTCCTCTTCCCTTGGTGTTGATATTACAGACAACGTTCTGCAAAATCCATATTGGGGGAAAAATTATCTATTTTCCAAACGGGTTATTCGTTAGAAACAGCGGGATGGATCTTATAGGAGACAATCAGAAGTTTTGCGTAAAAGAAGGCACGACTAGCGGATTTATTCTGCTTGTTGTGCCTTTTTGCATTTCTCATTAATTAAGGTTTAGCCACGAAGCAAGCTTATGGAGTTTTCATTATTAAAAGGAAATTCACTGTATTTCATTAATGTCCTTACTGATACTCCAGGAGCAAGAACAGGATTTTGTTCAATGCAGAGTATTTTGAATGTTTTCCCATTCATGAAGTGAAGCTGAAATTGGGATATAGTGAAGAAAAAATCTGTTTACAGAATCCGGCGGCATGTTTTGGATAAGCTGCAGATTTCACTTCATAATTTATTAACTTTGAAATAGAAAGACGGCTTCAATGGATATGTTAAAAGGACACAAGGCAGATTGGAAAATTTACAGCAAAAATGGTTATTTCATCATTACTTTGAATTGCTTATATGACAGCAATGATTTTTTAGCTGAAATGCGCTTGGTGGAAAAAGTGATGATCATATATTTTGATTTCATAAATTTCACCCCGTAAAAAAAACATCCACCGCTGTGCACCAATTAAATTAGGGCTGATATGATCAAAATAAATTTATATTTTTTTATAGATGTAATCTGTGAAATCTGTTAAAATTAAAATTACAGAAACTAATGTAAAGTTGGAAATTTCATTCAATCTGTTTAACCAATATAAGATGAAACTCCTTTGTAGAAGACAACCCTATTTTTCGCAGTATATTCTTCTGGAAAAAATTATTTTAGCGACAAAGAATTACAAATTTTAACATTGTGAAAGCCTTATTATCACATATATAATATAATTATAATTCATCTGAATATTTGTAAGATTGTATTACAGGATACGTTTTTTACTATTTAAACAGTACTAGTGTTTGAAATGACATTTTTGAAAGCGTTTCCCTTTTAACTAAAAGGCACCGGGATTATCTAAATAGTGGGTGAAAGTTGCAGGAAAGCATATATGATCAGTCGCCGAAGGAGCAAACTCCAATAAAGACCCTTGGGGTGAATCTCTCAGGTAGAAAAAACTGCAACCGGACACAACTCTGGAGAGAACGTATGATATAAATACGTCACCGAAGGGGAAGGCTCTATTGAGCTAAACTCTCAGGTAAAAAGGACAGAGAAGGGCAGAGAAAAGCACATGATGTTTTCTCTGTCCTTTTTGTTGTGTCTAAAATTATCATCACTGAAGAGTTATAGTACGTTCAATGGAACAGTTAATAAAAAGGGGATGTTACATGGAAGCAAGCTATAAAGGTAATAACACAATGATAACGAGGATTGTATTAGGAGTTCTTACTTATTGGCTTTTCTCACAATCACTCGTAAACGCGGTACCGGAAGTTCAAGTTAGATATGTGAATTTTATTAGGGGCACTGAATACAGCATTTAGTTTAACCTTGACTCTTGCATTTTTCAGAAATACACCTAAAAAGGGCATACGGATAATGTGAAGCGATTTTTTATTTAAACCGCTTTAGCTTTCTTTCAGCACATCCATTAGGTTGTTTTTTCGATAATGCCTGTTCATATGTCCTTTTTAAATTTTCGTAAACGACAGAGTTTATATGCATGCAGAGGTTTCAGATAAATTTCGATATGACAAACTTTTTGCAAGAGTTTAGTTAATGATTTTATCTTGTTTGACAAAGTAAAGAAGTATTTATGCAATCCCTAACTAATGGTTATATATAATAAAAACAAAAATTATCATTTAATTTCACCTTTATGAAAGGGTTTTCTTTTCTTTGATAAATTTAATTCACATAAAAAGTTATTTAATTATAGGAGGAATATTTGATGGATGTATTGATAGGTACAATTGCTCTTTTAGTCGTTTTAGCGTTATTCTCTTTATTTACGTTTAAGGCACCGTATGGATCTAAAGCTATGAGTGCTTTGGCAGCTGCTGCGGTAGCTAGTTTCTTAATTGAGGCTTTAATCGGTTCTGTTTTAGGGGATATGTTGGGAATTGCTGCCTTTCAGGAAATTGGTGATTTAGCAGGAAGTTTATCCGGTATTGCAGCAGGTGCGCTGGTTGCTATGGCATTAAATGTTCAACCAGGCTATGCATTAATGATATCGCTTCCGCTGGCTAATATGGGTATTTTACCCGGTTTTATTGCCGGATATCTTGTTTCATTCCTTGTAAGATGGTTCCAAGAAAGAATCCCTAATGGAATCAATTTACTAGCTATTATTTTTATTGCAACACCATTAACTTATTTCATTGCTGCTCTGATTGCTCCATCAGTTGACGGAATACTGTTGAATATAGGAAGTATCTTAGAAAGTGCACAATCTCAATCATCTATTCTAATGGGAATTATCTTAGGTGGAGTACTGACTGTTACTTCTACAGCTCCGCTTAGTTCAATGGCTTTAACTGCTATTATGGGTCTTACTGGTCAACCAATGGCTATCGCTGCAATGGCCATTTTTGGTTCTGGATTCTTGAATTACACATTCTTCCGTAGAATGGGATTAACTACACCGCAAGAAACTATTTCAGTAGCGATTGAAGCTTTAACAAAAGCTCATGTTATTTCAGCCAATCCAATCCCAGTATACGTGACAAACTTTATTTATGGTGGAATAGCAGGTATTATAATAGCTTTATCAGGTTTGGTAAACAACTCTCCAGGTACAGCTGCAGTTGTTCCAGGACTTGCATCAACATTTGCTTGGAACCCGCCTATACAAGTCATCCTTGTCGGCGTCATTGTCGCCGTTATAGGAGTCACAGTTGGATTAATTTGTTCATTTATATTTAAAAACTATCCAATTAAAACTGAAGAGGAGCTGTTAACTAGTGATGATGAGGAATTAGAAGAAAAAGATGAAGCAATAACTAAAAAATCAAATTTAGAAGCTGAAAGTGTGAATGCCTAAGCTTCAAGAGAAGGTGTTAGCTCCCCCATCACTTTAAAGTGCAAATCGCAGAACGATATTATGATCTAACGTGGTGGAGGGCTGATTCCATAGACATGGAACTTTTAAAAGGAAAGTAGATTTTTAAAAATCTACTTTCCTT
>NZ_WOFB01000017.1 GCF_009733865.1 Oceanobacillus salinisoli
GGCCAGGCGCAGTCCGTACGTCGCTAAACGGGCACTTGCGCTTTTGTTCTTACCATCGGTTTACGCGACTACATCACCCCACCCCAGCATGGCTAGAAGCAATCACGTCGCTAGGGTGAACGATTACGAGTTTTTCTACACATAAGGAATGGAAGTCTAGCATGATATTTTCTACTGCTATATTAGTTAGTTAAGTTCTTAACTTTTTATTCGGTTCATAAGATGAATGTGAGAGGGGGATGCATACGTGAAAAAACTCAGGCAGCGTGTCCAATCATTATTAATTAACTCTTTTGCACTTCCTTCTGATGTAATTCTCGAGTTACCTCGAATTACGGTTATTGGACAAATTCACGTGTATATTGAAAATCATCAGGGATTAGCAACATACTCAGATACGGAACTAAAATTAAAAATCAATAAAGGGTACGTTCAAATAAAGGGGAAATCCTTTGTTTTAAAAATGATGCTTCCAGAAGAAATTTTACTTGAAGGCACGATAACAGAAGTCAAATTTTTGCCAAATTAATATATTTTTTAGTTATAGGAGGAGGAAATGAGACAGGTACAGGGCACTTTTTTTTCAGGATATGTCACCATATTAATAAAAGGAAATCACCCTGAGCTATTTTTTCAAGAATGTACGAAAAGAGGAATCTCCGTTTGGAACATTAGAAAATCGGCGGACGATACTTGTGAGGGAAATATTAGGTTACGGGATGTAAAACACGTTAGGAAATTGATCAGGGGAACTCCTCATAAATTAACTTTTGTACGTAAAAAAGGCTATCCTTTTTTATTTAACCGATTTACTAAACGAAAACCTTTACTAATAGCGCTATTATTAAGTGTATTATTGGCTGTATTTCTATCCAATATTCTTTGGAAAGTAGAGATAACTGGTGTTCCTAAAGAAATTGAAGAGAAGATTATGAAACAATTAGACAGTTATGGTATTCACCGTGGTGCTTGGATTTTTTCTTTGGAACAGCCGAATACGATTCAACAAAAGCTGGTGGAGGATGTTCCTGAATTATTATGGGTTGGTGTGGACCAAAGAGGGACAACCTATCACCTTGAAGGTGTTGAGAAAGTTATCGTGACAGAAGAAGAAAAAAATGAACCAAGAAACCTTGTAGCAGCCAAAAAAGGTGTCATTAAAAATATGTATGTAGCAAAAGGACTACCAATGGTACAAGTAAACGATTATGTAGAACCGGGAGATTTGCTCGTATCTGGTGAAATTGGAGCCAATGATTTAGAAGAAAATGATGAGGAAAACGAGGAAGAAGATGAAGAAGAAAAAGCCAAAAAAGTTGATTATGTGGCTGCAGACGGAGAAATTACTGCCCAAACATGGTATGAAGTAAAGGTGACTGTTCCTTTGGAATATAATTATGAGGAATTAACAGGAAATAAAGAGAGAAAATACTTTATAGAAATTGGCGATTTTAAATTCCCGATTTGGGGATTTGGGGATCCGTCTTTTGATGAAGTGCATTATGAAACGAACGAAAGTCCAATTAATTTCCTCAAATGGGAATTACCAATAAAAATTGTGGATACAGTACTAAGTGAAAAGGTATATCGAAAAGGGGAAAGAACAAAAGCAGAAGCAATGGAAGCAGGAATTGAGCAGGCAAAATCAGAATTACTATTAGGGCTGGGACCGGAATCGAAAATATTGTCAGAAAAAGTTTTGCATGAAAGTATCGAGCATGATAAAGTTAAATTAAACCTAATATTTACTGTAGAGGAAAATATTGCACGTGTACAACCTATAAATCAAGGAGATTAGTTATGGCTGAACATTTAACAGAAATTGATTTGCATGTTGCAGATCCAAACGAAGCATTAGCTTTATTCGGTACAAACGATAAACACCTAAAATTAATTGAGAAAAAACTTCAAGTCTCTATCGTATCGAGAGGAGAACTTGTAAGAGTTTCAGGTGAAGCTGATGCGATTACACTTGTACAAAATATATTAACAACCCTCCTTACTGTTGTTCGAAAAGGAATAACTATTTCAGAGCGTGATATTGTTTATGCGGTTGATCTTGCAAAAGAAGGAAAAATTAACCAATTGGAGACGCTTTTTGAAGATGAAATCACAAAAAATGTAAAGGGTAAACCGATTCGAGTAAAAACGCTTGGTCAAAAAAGTTATATTTCGGCCATTAAATCCAAAGATCTTGTTTTTGGAATTGGCCCGGCTGGTACCGGTAAAACGTATCTTGCTGTTGTAATGGCTGTAAATGCGTTAAAAAATGGAGAAGTAAAACGAATTATTTTAACTCGACCGGCAGTGGAAGCCGGTGAGAGTTTAGGCTTCTTACCTGGAGATTTAAAAGAAAAAGTTGACCCTTATTTACGACCGCTATACGATGCATTACATGATGTTTTAGGCGCTGAACATACATTGCGTTTAATTGAGAGGGAAACGATAGAAATTGCACCTTTAGCTTATATGCGGGGCAGAACGTTAGATGATGCTTTCGTTATTCTTGATGAGGCACAGAATACAACGACAGCGCAAATGAAGATGTTTTTAACACGCCTTGGTTTTGGTTCGAAAATGGTAATTACCGGTGACATTACACAAATTGACTTACCTAAAGGAGTAAAGTCAGGCCTTCAGGTAGCAGAGGATTTATTATTGAATGTAAGGGATATTTCTTTTGTTTACTTAAATCAATCTGATGTAGTCAGACACCCATTAGTTCAGAAAATAATAGAAGCTTATGAAAAAAATGATTCATGATTATAGTAGATTATAGTAAGACCCTTCGATAATGGGTCTTATTTCTGTATCATGAGTTATTTAGGGGTGATTTCTCGTGAAGAAGAAATTAAAAGGCTTTATATCAATCTTATCAAAAAGCGGTTCGGGATGGCTGATTATTCCATCCGTTATTTTTCTGGGAATTTTTTTCTTTTTTATTACTTTAAACAATGTACAAACAGAAACATATGAGTTGGACCGTTTCAGCATAGCAACAGAAACGATTCGTTCCCCAATCACCATTGAAGATGAACAAGAAACCAAGCGTAAAACAAGAGAAACCGTTCAGTCTGTGGAGGATCGCTATAACATTTCCGATGAGGTGACCCAGGAGCAAATCAAATATGTAGAAGAAATATATGATGCTATATTGACGTTGGAAGAAGAAAATAGTGTATTGGAATCGGATGATGAGGAAGAAATTGAGAAACCACTTTCTAACCAGGAAAAAGTGCAAAAATTAAATCAGCTGTTATCAGTTGATATATCCAATAAAGTAGATGATCAAACACTCATTCAATTAATCGAAGTGTCAAGAGATGAGCGAGAAGCGGGTTTTGAATTGTTTAAAGATTCATTAGAAGAAACGTTAAATAATG
Organism: Oceanobacillus salinisoli; assembly: GCF_009733865.1. Lineage (GTDB taxonomy): Bacteria > Bacillota > Bacilli > Bacillales > Amphibacillaceae > Oceanobacillus > Oceanobacillus salinisoli. The sequence goes on from NZ_WOFB01000017.1 coordinate 3,384, forward strand.
GGGTTCGCACTGAAAACGTACAGACAGCTATTACCAATGTACAAGATAGTATTAAATATTCAACCATTGATGATGAATTAAAAGAGCCATTAATGGATCTATCAGAGTTTCTTGTTGTCGAAAACTCCTTTTTTGATGTGGAACAGACAATGGAAGCACGAAAAGAAGCTGCCAGCAGGGTAGATCCGGTTATGATTCAAGCTGGTGAAGTCATTGTTCGGGAAGGTCGGACGATTACTAATGAAGTATACGAAAATCTGGACTTAGTAGGTGTTCTGGATGACCAAAGGAATGTCTTTCCTGTTATTGGGTTAATGTTATTCATTTTGTTAATTTGTTCTGTCATAGCTTACGAAATGTATAAGATGGAGATGAATAAGCAGTTAGATAGAGCTAAAATTATAACAATAATAAGTGTTACGGTCATCGGAAGTGTCTTGATGAAAATCGTGAGCTTATTTACGGAAGAATATAGTGAGCTTTTTTATATCGTACCAATAGCTACTAGTGCTCTATTGCTTAAGATGATGATGAATGAACGTATTGCATTTGTTATGGCAACTCTTTATGCTGTTTTGGGCAGTATTATTTTTAATGGTGAAATTTCTGGATACATAAATGCAGAGGCTGCAATTTATTTATTCCTCTCACAAATTGCAGGTATTTATTTCTTGATAAATGTCAAGGATAGAACAACGATACTAAGGTCGAGTATAGGTATAGCTATTGTTAATGTCATGATTGTTATTTTATTTATATTTTTATCATTTGAAAAATATACCTTTCAGGATTTATTCATTCAATCAGGCTTTGCGATTATATCCGCTTTCTTATCTGCTATACTTGCTATCGGAATGCTTCCGTTTTTTGAATCGATTCTAAATATTTTATCAGATGTAAAATTATTACAGCTATCCAACCCGAATCAGCCATTGCTAAAGAAAATATTAACGGAAGCTCCAGGAACCTATCATCATTCTGTCATGGTGGCTAATTTAAGTGAGACAGCATGTGAAGCCATTGGAGCAAATGGTTTGTTAGCAAGAGTGGGTGCATATTATCATGATATTGGAAAAACTTTAAAACCGCATTATTTTATTGAGAATCAATTATCGATAAAAAATCCTCATGACTTTATTGACCCTAAAGAAAGTGCAAATATCATTATAAATCACCCGTATAATGGTGCAGAATACTTAAAAAAACATAAAATGCCAAAAGAAATTATTGATATTGCCACACAGCATCACGGGACAACATTGCTTGAATATTTTTACTACAAAGAGAAGGATAAAAATAAACATGTTAAAAAAGCTGATTTCAGATATCCAGGACCTAAGCCGCAAACAAGAGAAACGGCCATAATTTGTATTTGTGATTCGGTTGAAGCGGCCGTACGTTCCCTAAAAGAACCTACAGAAGGGAAAATTGAAGAAATTGTTTCGTCTATCATTAACAACCGTATGACAGATGGTCAATTCGATGAGAGTCCGCTTACACTAAGAGAACTAAAAACTATACAACAAACGATTTGTGAAACTTTAAAAGGAATTTTTCATTCCAGAATACAGTATCCAATAAAGGAGGCAAAATAAATGAATATTGACTTTCATGATCAGACTAGAACAGTAGATGAAGATATGGTGGATTTATTACACCGATTACTGCAATTTGCTGCTAAACAGGAAAATGTATTAAGAGAAGCGGAAATTTCCGTTAATTTTGTTAATAATAAAGAAATTCAGGAAATTAATCGAAATTACCGGCAAAAAGATATGCCAACAGATGTCATTTCCTTTGCTATGCAGGAATCGGTAGAGGGGGAATTGGAGATTGTTGGAGAGGATGCAGATATGCCCCTAAGTCTCGGAGACATTGTTATTTCTGTTGAAAAAGCCAAAGAACAAGCGGCAGAATATAATCATTCTTTTGAAAGAGAATTAGGCTTTCTTGCTGTTCACGGATTTCTTCACTTATTAGGATATGATCATATGACAGACGAGGAAGAGAAAAAAATGTTCTTACGACAAGAAGAAATCCTGGGTGAGTTTGGTCTTGAAAGGTAAAAGAAGAAAAATAGGCTTTTCTTATGCGTGGAATGGCTTGAAAGATATATATCAATCTGAGTTTAATTTCCGGATCCATGTAACGATAGCCTTTTTAGTGTTCTTTTTTGGGGTAGTTTTTCAGCTAACAAAAATGGAGTGGATAATCGTCATCTCTGTGATTGGGTTTGTTTTGGTTGTGGAAATTATTAATAGTGTTATTGAAAGAATCATCGATTATGTAAAACCGGAATATCATCCTCACGCAAAATTTATAAAGGATGCGGCTGCAGCAGCTGTACTTATTTCAGCAGCAGTTGCTGCTATTATTGGCATCATCATCTTTTTTCCAAAATTATATGAGTTATATTTAATGTAGGACAGACTGGACATAACTAACACACACAATCCTTAAAACGACTGATTCCATGTTAAATAACTAATTAATTCCTCTTTTCGCGAACTTTGTTGTTATGGAATTTATATAGAATGCAAATAAGTTTAATTTGAGATAATACTACCGCTACGGAAATACACTACGCGCACCTTAGGTTGGTGAGCCTCCTCATGCTGTCTTCTCTAGGGGGCACACCGATCCCACTTTTCCCCCAGGAGTCTCCGTGTATTTCCTTCGCTGGTTTTGAGCTTTTATATTTCTAACATTTTATTTTGCTAAATAAATTTTAGAATACTTACCATTATTAAGATGGTTGATTGGAGCGGAGGGCAGTCGACTCCTGCGGGAAAAGCACGTGTCTGAAGACCCCGCAGCGGCGGTTTTCCGCGAGGAGGCTGAAGCCGTGCCCGCGGAAAGCGACTGCCCGGAGCGGAAATCAACAATGCACATACTTAGTCAGGAATTTATATCAACTGCTAAATATTTTTTTGCATAAAGTAACAATCTTTTGGAAAAAGCCTTGTTAAAAGGAAAAATCCGAATTAATTCGAATTCTAACGGAAGAATTTTGAATGATGTTCGGGTTTTTCTTTTTAGTAAAATACTTTTGACTTTTGACCCCTCATATTTTTCACGTGAATAACTGGCTGTAAGACCATCATATCAAGTGTTTGAGATACATCAAGATTATAAGTGGGGGGAAAGGAGTCAGTAAACGTGATATTTTCAACGCATGTTCCTGCAAATAAAATCATATTTTAAATATAGAAAGGATTTTTTGGAAGCTTTTGTCGAATATATGAAAGAATTAACAAATTGTAGTATTATATGTATAACTATAACGTCCTGGAGGATTCAACATGGAAAATAACAATTATAAATCAGGGTTTATTGCAATAATCGGCCGACCAAATGTAGGAAAGTCTACTTTTTTAAATAGAGTAATTGGGCAAAAAATCGCTATTATGAGTGATAAACCACAAACAACGCGAAATAAAATTCAAGGTGTACTAACCAGGGATGATGCACAAATGGTTTTCATTGATACGCCAGGAATTCATAAACCTAAACACCGGTTAGGAGATTTTATGGTTCAGGTAGCCGAAAATACGCTTAATGAAGTAGATGCCGTACTATTTATGATCAATGCTAAAGAAGGATATGGAAAAGGTGATCAATTTATAATGGATCTTCTTGCAAAAACGAAAAGTCCAGTATTTTTAATCATCAATAAAATTGATCTCATTCATCCTGATGACCTATTCCCACTAATTGAACAATATAAGGATAAAGCAAATTTTGAAGAGGTTATTCCAATTTCCGCTTTGCAGGGAAATAATATCACTCATTTATTGGATGTTCTAAAGAGCAAATTGCCAGAAGGACCACAGTATTATCCGGAAGAACAAATTACCGATCATCCCGAACGGTTTATTATTACAGAACTAATAAGAGAAAAAGTGTTAGAATTAACTAGAGAGGAAATACCGCATTCGATTACTGTTGTTATGGAAAACCTTGAAAAACGAGATTCCAATGCGATCTTTATTCAGGCTACAATTATTACAGAACGAAAGACACAAAAAGGAATACTAATCGGAAAACAAGGCAGTATGCTGAAGGAAATTGGAAAAAAGGCTAGAAAAGATATCGAAGCATTATTGGGTTCAAAAGTGTATCTTGAATTATGGGTGAAAGTAAAAAAAGACTGGAGAAACAAGCAAAGTCAGCTATATGAATTTGGATTTCGAACAGATGAGTATTAATTATTAGCAAACATGGTAAATTTTTATACTTATGATTGTTCGAGTCTAGGTGAACCTAAGAGTACCGCTACATTATTAAACTAATTGAAAGGTGGGTTTTTATATGATCGACCTTACATGGAAACTTTTTAGTCAAACGGGTAATATTGAAACCTATTTACTTTATAAGGAATTAGAGAATGAACAAAGTTACGGAGAGTTTCAACAAAGGGAAAATGAAGAGGAATCACCATTGGAATCAAATATATAATGTAGCCTGAAAGCACTTGCTGTATAGGGAATAGTGAGCATGTCTGATAAAAAAAGAAAGGTGAAGCGATGTGCTTGAAAAAATTGATGGAATCATCATGAAAACGAAAGACTATGGTGAAACACATAAAATTGTCACGATTTTCAGTAAGAAACTAGGAAAGTTTACAGCATTAGCAAGAGGTGCTAAAAAACCGAAAAGCAGAATGGCTGCGGTGACGCAGCCATTCATCTTTGCACAGTTTTTTGTGTATGTAAATAAAGGTTTAGGTACAATTCAGCAAGGGGAAATCATTGATTCGAATCGCACCATTCGTGAAGATATTGTCAAAACAGCTTATGCAGCCTATATTATGGAATTAACAGATAAACTTATAGAAGATGACCGAATAGGGGCCCCGTATTTGTTTGAGCAGCTGCAGGAAACAATGAAATACATTACAGAGAATGAGGAGTCGGACATACCAATTATGATGTATGAGGTAAAGTTATATAAAAAAGGAGGGTTTGCTCCAACAGTAGATCGCTGTGCCAATTGCGGGAGTAAAGAAGCGCCATTCTCCTTTTCTGTTGCAGAAGGTGGGTTGCTATGTTTACAGTGCATACATATGGATTCAGAGGCGATACGCTTATCCAATACTTTAGTTAAACTATTGTATATATTGTCCGAAGTTAGTTTAGAAAGGGTTAATACAATATCGGTGAAAAAAGAAAATAAAGATGTTCTTCGTCAATTGCTGGATACATACTATGAACGCTATGGAGGATATTATATTAAATCACGAAAATTTTTAGGTCAGTTGGATATGCTGAAATAGACTTTTATTGACAGTTTTCATGTGATACAATATATTTATACATAATACGATTTGATATTCTATTGCCGAGAAGGAGAGGAGTATCTGCTGGCCACTCTATTAGTAGCGAATCCAGGATGGTGCAAGCTGGATAATAGGGAAGCAGAGAAGGGCGCTCCGGAGCAACGTATATAAAGGGGCTCTTTCAGAAAAGAGCAAGTAGGGTGGAACCGCGGTAAAAGCCGTCCCTATGCCTGTAAATAAGCAGGCATAGGGACGGCTTTTAACATTACTTTAGGAGGTATGGAAACAATGAATATCCAGGAAATGATATTAACACTTCAAAAATATTGGTCAGGACAAAATTGTATTTTAATGCAGGCATATGATGTTGAAAAAGGTGCAGGGACTATGTCACCTATGACATTACTTCGCAGTTTGGGCCCCGAACCATGGAATGTAGCGTACGTGGAACCTTCCAGAAGACCGGACGATGGAAGATATGGCGAAAATCCAAACAGGCTTTATCAGCATCATCAGTTTCAAGTTATTATGAAGCCTTCTCCTGAGAATATTCAGGAGTTGTACTTAGATTCTCTAAAGGAATTAGGAATAGACCCGTTGAAACATGATATTCGTTTTGTCGAGGATAATTGGGAAAATCCAACGTTAGGTGCTGCAGGTTTAGGCTGGGAAGTCTGGCTTGACGGAATGGAAATTACTCAATTTACTTACTTTCAGCAAATTGGCGGTTTAGAAGCAAACCCCGTATCTGTAGAATTAACGTATGGGATTGAACGGCTTGCATCCTATATTCAGGACAAGGAAAATGTATTTGATTTAGAGTGGAATAATGGAGTAACGATTCATGATATCTTTTATCAGCCAGAATTTGAACACTCAAAATATACATTTGAGGAATCCAATACAGAAATGCTTTTCAAGCTGTTTTCCATGTATGAGCAAGAAGCAAAAACAACGATGGAAAAGGGACTCGTTTTTCCAGCTTATGATTATGTGTTGAAATGTTCCCATACATTTAACCTGCTGGATGCAAAGGGTGTCATTTCTGTAACAGAACGTACCGGCTACATTTCGCGGATTCGCAATTTGGCACGCAGTATTGCAAAAGCATATGTTGCAGAAAGAGAACGGCTTGGGTTTCCAATGTTACAAAAGGAGGAGAAATAAATGGCAAAAGACGTTTTATTTGAAATTGGTCTAGAGGAATTACCTGCTCGATTTATAGATAATGCAGAAAAGCAATTATTGGAAAAAACAAGCAAATGGCTGGAAGATATAAGAATCTCCTTCGAAAAAATAACGAGCTTTTCCACACCTAGAAGATTAGCAGTGTTCATTCAAGGAATGGATGAAGTGCAGCAAAGTATAGAGGAAGAAGCAAAGGGACCAGCTGAAAAGATTGCCAAAGATGCGGACGGTAATTGGTCGAAAGCGGCAATCGGCTTTACAAAAGGTCAGGGCAAAACCGTTGACGATATATATACAAAAGAAGTAAAAGGTACTGCGTATATTTTTGTAAAAAAACATATTGAAGGAAAACAGACAGTAGATTTATTACCGGAATTTAAAACTATTATTGAATCGATTCAGTTTGGCAAAAACATGCGCTGGTCAACGGAAACAATGCGATATGCACGCCCAATACGCTGGCTTGCTGCACTCTATGGCAATGAGGTGATTCCATTTGAAATTGCTTCTGTCCAGACGGGTAATAAAACGTATGGTCATAGATTTCTAGGTAATGAAATTGTATTGGACAGTCCAATCGAGTATGAAGAAGCACTTCGGAATCAATATGTAATAGTTGATCCAAAAGAACGGGAACAAATGATTATAGAGCAAATTAGGGAAATCGAGGAAAAAGACAACTTCATTATTCCAATTGATCAGGTTCTTTTGGATGAAGTCCGAAACTTAGTGGAATATCCTACTGCATTTATTGGATCTTTTGATGAGAAGTTTTTAAAACTTCCATCAGAAGTATTGATCACTTCGATGAAGGAACATCAGCGTTATTTTCCTGTTAAGGACCAAAATAAACATTTGCTTCCTAAATTTATTGGTGTTCGAAATGGAGATGAACAATCCATAGAAACTGTAGTAAAAGGAAACGAAAAAGTCCTGCGTGCACGACTGTCTGATGCTGTATTTTTCTATGAAGAAGATCAAAAGCGTTCCATTGCATTTTATCTGGAAAAATTACAGCGTGTTATTTTTCAGGAAAAATTAGGAACTTATACGGATAAAGTTAATCGTGTTGTTTCGATAACGAAGGCGATAAGTGAAGCAATGAATATGGATGAAGCTACGACGGAAAAAGCGGTAAGAGCTGCTGAAATCAGCAAATTCGACTTAATGACAAACATGGTCAATGAGTTCACAGAGCTTCAAGGTATTATTGGTGAAAAATATGCCCTTATTTTCGGGGAGAATGAAGAAGTTGCGAAGGCAATTCGTGAGCATTATTTGCCAAAACAAGCTAATGGCCATTTGCCTGAAACCATATCAGGCTCTATTGTAAGTATTGCAGATAAGTTGGATACAATCGTAGGGTGCATTTCGATTGGACTTACTCCAACAGGTTCTCAGGACCCATATGGATTACGCCGTCAGGCTACAGGAATTTTACGCATATTAAGAGAAAAGAAATGGAATATCACATTAGAATCTCTTTTGAATATAGCCAAATCAGTATATGATCAAACTGACATTGAACTGATGGATAAGGAAGAGATAATAAAAGCGCTGAATGATTTCTTCCGGCTGCGCGCAACCTTCCTGTTAAGGGAAATCGATGTAGAACCAGATGTTATAAATGCTGTTATTAAAAAGGACATTGGTATATTCGAATATACGGAAAAGAAAGCGAAGTTACTATCTGATAAGCGTAATGATGCCAGCTTTAAACCGGTTCAGGAAGCTTTAGTCCGTGTGTTGAATCTAGCAAATAAAACAGATTATACAAATGTAGCCGCCAGCCAATTTGAAACGGAGTCAGAAAAAGGGTTATATGATACATTCCTGGGAATAGTCGATGAATATCGTCAGGCTAATAAAGAATTGGATGCGGATGTGGCATTAAAGTGCCTGAGTAAATTAGCAGAACCAATTCATGCATTCTTTGACCATAATATGGTTATGGCAGAGGATGAAGAAGTACGGAATAACCGTTTAGGCTTGGTTAATGTTATTGCGGAAACCATTATAGAGTTCGCCGATTTGTCCTTGATTGAATGGAAACAACATCAATAGATAACTTAAAAGTATAACATAATTCCCTTTCTAATTTGAATGGTTTATAATTATTGTGAAATAGTATGTTATATTTAGCAAGGCGGTGAAAGGGTGGAATTATCAAGCAGGCAAGAGGAAATTATTGAAATAGTTAAGGCTAATGGACCTATCACCGGTGAAAATATCGCAGAGAAGCTAAATTTAACGCGAGCCACACTCAGACCGGATTTAGCGATTTTAACCATGTCCGGTTTTTTGGAAGCGAGACCTCGCGTGGGTTATTTTTTCACCGGTAAAACAGGTTCAGAGCTCCTTTCGGAAAAGATTAAAAAATATAAAGTACATGAATTTCAACAAGTTCCAATTGTTGTGAAAGAAGATGTATCAGTATATGATGCTATCTCCACGATGTTTTTAGAAGACGTTGGAACTTTGTTCGTCGTAAATGAAAATGGTTGTTTAAATGGTGTGCTGTCCCGTAAAGATTTGTTGCGTGCTAGTATGGGGCAGCAGGATTTAAATAACATCGCAGTGCACATTATTATGACAAGAATGCCAAATATTACGGTATGCCGTAAAGATGATTTGTTATTGGATGCTGCCCAAAAACTAATAAATAAGCAAATTGATGGATTGCCAGTTGTGAAAGATAAAGAAGAGGGATTGGTGGTCATTGGCAGGATTACTAAGACAACAATTACAAAAGTATTTGTCGAGCTTGCTTTAGATCATCATGTATAGATGAATGGAGGGGAAAAGAAAGCATGAGTTCCGAACGTATTGTCTATGTTCTTTCTGATTCGGTTGGAGAGACTGCAGAATTAGTGGTGAAAGCGGGATTGAGCCAGTTTAACGGTCAGGAATATAAAATATTTCGTGTTCCATATGTAGAAGATTGCCAGACTATTGATGATTCTCTGCAATTAGCAAAGGAAAATTATGGTATCATCGGCTTTACTTTAGTAAATCCTGATTTACGAAACTATTTAAATGAACAAGCAAAAAAATTAAACATTGAAGCAATAGATATTATGGGACCGATGATAACGGCCATGGAGCGGGTATTTGATAAGTCGCCGAGACTTGAAGCGGGACTAGTTCATAAACTGGATGAAGACTATTTTAAGCGGGTGGAAGCGATAGAATTTGCAGTTAAATATGATGATGGCAGAGATCCCAGAGGAATTGCCAGAGCTGATATTATCCTAATCGGGGTTTCACGAACTTCCAAAACTCCATTATCTCAGTATTTGGCACATAAACGATTGAAAGTAGCTAATGTTCCAATCGTGCCAGAAGTGGACCCGCCGGAGGAATTATTTGATGTAAACCCGAATAAATGTATCGGATTAAGTATTAGACCGGAAAAATTGAACGAAATCAGAAAAGAACGTTTAAAAGCGCTGGGGCTCGGAAATCAGGCAACATATGCAAATTTGGACAGAATTCACCAGGAACTTGATTATTTCAACAAAGTAGTGGATAGAATAGGTTGTAAAGTCATCGACGTTTCCAACAAAGCAGTTGAGGAAACGGCGAATGTTATTTTGCAAATGATGCACAAGTAAAGTTTCTAATATTTGAATAAGGCATTAGGAAAGCATTCTACTCTATATCGTAGAATGTTTTTCTTTTATTTGGAAAAAAAACAAACTTTTTGATAGAAATTTTGTTTAAACTGTATTATAATAAATATTTGTGTAAAGATATATACTATAGGAAAACAACCTGATTTAAGGATATTCTGAAAAGTAAAACATTCGTCATAAAGAAGGAATCTTACATTTTATGTAGAAATATAAAATAAAGCTGTTTTATGGCTTTTTATATAGATTGGTTCTCCTTCAGACTTCAATTCAAACAAAGGAAGGAAATTTTTTTCCAGTTTAAGAAAAAAATGTCGAATCATGAAGGATTTTTTCAAATGACAACGAATAATATATAGTATGGTGGTTTATATGGCCAATCAAATACCAGAGGAAGTAATTGAAGAGGTACGAAAGTCCAATGATATTGTGGATGTTGTTGGAGAATATGTTCAATTAAAGAAACAAGGTCGAAATTATTTTGGGCTTTGTCCATTCCACGGTGAAAATACACCTTCTTTTTCCGTTACCCAGGAGAAACAAATTTTCCATTGTTTTGGATGCGGTAAAGGTGGAAATGTCGTTACTTTTATTATGGAAATGGAGAGTTTTTCGTTTGTTGAAGCAATAAAGCATCTAGCAAGCCGGAGCGGTACACAACTACCGGAACTTGGTGGTGAGAAGGAATCTTCCTTATCTCAGGATACACAAAACATTCTATCTGCTTATGAATGGTTAACGAAACTATATCATCATTTGCTTAGATTTACAAGAGATGGTAAAGAAGGTTACAACTATTTAAAAAGCAGAGGAATTAGTGATACAGCAATTGATGAATTCCAACTAGGTTTTGCTCCAACTGCGAAAAGTTTTACAGCTGAATTTCTAAAGAAAAAGGGGTTTAATCAAGCATTATCAGTAAAAGCAGGTTTACTTTCTTTACAAAATGACAATAGTGTAACTGACCGATTTAGGGGAAGAGTTATTTTTCCGATACGCAACCATTTAGGTAAAACGATTGCTTTTGGAGGCAGATCCATATCAGGTGGAGAACCAAAATACTTAAATAGTGCGGAGAGTGAACTGTTTCATAAAGGAAAAATTTTATATAACTTTGACTTAGCAAAAAAACATATTCGCAAAGAAAATGAAGTAATATTATTTGAAGGCTATATGGATGTAATAACTGCTTATCAAGCGGGTATAAATAATGTTATAGCAACCTTAGGTACTGCATTATCCGAATATCAGGCGAAGTTGTTAAATCGTTATGTTGATACCGTTGTGATTTGTTATGACGGTGATAAAGCCGGACTGGAGGCAACATACAAAGCAGCTAATTTACTTCGAAATGTTGGCTGTCAGGTTAAAATCGCCAACATGCAGGATGATTTGGATCCAGATAGTTTTATTAAAGCGCATGGTGGAAAGGCTTTTAAAAATGAAGTTCTCAACACAAGTGATACTTATGTAAGTTTCTATATGCGATATCTGAAAAAAGACTATAACCTTAGTATAGAAGGAGATCGCATTAACTATATAGAAAAAGTTATCAAAGAACTTGCACTTATCGATAGTTCTGTCGAAAGGGAATATTACTTACAGGAGCTTCATAAAGAATATAATATTTCCATGGAATCACTTACACAAGAGGTTGAAATTCAAAGAAATAAACAAGGACAACAACCGAAGAAGGATAATCCGGATAAGAACAGAAATACTAATAGAGGATTAAGTTATCGTTCAAATAAGAAATTACTGCCAGCTTTTCAAAATGCAGAAAGAAAATTGTTGTCATATATGCTTCACAATCCATTAATAGCGGAAAAAGTACAGGAAGAAATGGGTGCTGGTTTTAATATAGAAGCACATCAGATTATTGCTACTCATTTATATGCTTTTTACGAAGAAGGCCACCTTTCAGATATTAGTTTGTTTATTGAAAAGTTAAGTGATTCCGAATTACAAAAATTAGTTACTGAAATCGCAATGTATCCTGTACTAGAGGAAATAAGCGACAAAGAGATAAATGATTATATTCGAATTATTCAGGAACACCGAAATGATTATGTGAGCATTCAAACATTAAAAGAACAGCAAAAATTAGCCGAACAGCAGAAAGACCCGTTAAAAGCTGCCCAAATTGCAATGCAAATCATTGAAATTAAGAAGCAGTTAAAACGCACAAATTAAAAGTTCTATAAAATTGGAAGGAGGGGGACTCATGGCTGATAAAGAACAATCACAACCAACAAAAGAAACAGAACAGACCCTGGATCAAGTAAAAGAAGGCTTGGTTGAAGCGGGGAAAAAGCGTGGTACTTTAGCATATGAGGAAATCGCGGATCGTTTAGCCAATTTTGAGATTGAATCAGATCAAATGGATGAGTTCTATGAACATTTGGAGGAACAAGGGGTTGAAGTAATTGGCGAATCTGACGATGATCCAAATATGAAGGAAATTGCCAAAGAAGAAGAGTTTAATTTAGAAGACTTGAGTGTTCCACTTGGAATTAAAATAAATGACCCTGTAAGAATGTATTTAAAAGAAATTGGCCGTGTAAATTTATTATCTGCAGCAGAAGAAATTGAACTCGCTACCCGAATTGAAGAAGGTGATGAGGAAGCGAAAAGACGGCTTGCAGAAGCCAACTTAAGATTGGTTGTAAGCATAGCCAAGCGTTATGTAGGCCGTGGAATGCTATTTTTGGACTTAATACAAGAAGGAAATATGGGCTTAATAAAGGCTGTTGAAAAATTTGACTATCGTAAAGGATTTAAATTCAGTACCTATGCTACCTGGTGGATTCGCCAAGCTATAACAAGAGCTATTGCCGATCAGGCAAGAACCATTCGTATCCCTGTTCATATGGTAGAAACGATTAATAAATTAATTCGCGTTCAGCGCTCTCTTTTACAAGATTTGGGCAGAGAACCAACACCAGAAGAAATTGGTGAAGAAATGGAATTAGCTCCAGACAAGGTCCGGGAAATATTAAAAATTGCTCAAGAACCAGTTTCACTTGAAACTCCAATTGGTGAGGAAGATGACTCCCATTTAGGAGATTTCATTGAAGATCAGGAGGCAGTTTCACCATCTGATCATGCTGCATACGAATTGCTGAAAGAGCAGCTGGAAGATGTATTAGATACACTTACAGATAGAGAAGAAAATGTCTTACGCCTCCGTTTTGGTCTGGATGATGGACGTACAAGAACCCTGGAAGAAGTTGGTAAAGTATTTGGTGTTACCAGGGAACGTATTCGTCAAATTGAAGCAAAAGCACTTCGTAAATTGAGACATCCAAGCCGCAGTAAACGTTTGAAAGACTTTATGGATTAAAGACTACAGTCATTGAGAGCTAAGAATGGTTCTTAATGACTCTTCTCTTTGCTTTTTACATATGTACTGAGGTGAAAATGATGTCAGATAATCGTGTTTCTACTATTGTCAAAGAGATAAAATATTGGAAAGAACATAAATTATTACCTGAAACGTATTGCGATTTTCTCCTAGCTCTTTATACCAATGGAGATGGTGAGTTATCGGGTACTTCTAAGAAAAATAAAGTAATGGTACTTCTTCCAGCTATTTTGTGCATAATGCTGTTACCGTTTTCTTTTCTTGTGATTTATTTTACGAAATTTGAAGCGGTTTTGCAACTGACTATACTAATTCTTTTTTTTAGCTACTCTTTCTGGTGTTCGATATATTTAAAAAAGCATACGACTTACCTTTATCATATGGCTCTTGTTATTTCCCTGTTACTATTACTTATGTTTACTGTCTTCATAGGAAATTTATGGAATGGTCATAGTTATCTTATAGCTGGTATTATCCTGTTAAATTTTATTTTTTGGCTCTTTTTGAGTAATAGACAACATTTACATTATTTGAAATTTACCGGTGTCATTGGGCTAGTCTTTTCCATTATTTATATTATTTTATAAAATTTCACATCTAAATTCTTTAAACTAAGTTGATTTTCGAGTAAACTATAAATAGTTTGATGTAATATAAAAAGAAAAGGGGATTACATAAGGAGGAAACGTAATGAAGAAAAACCCACTTATACCTTATGCAATTATTGCTGTAGTAGGTGTACTAGCCGTAATTATTATATCTTTCGTTGGTCTTGGACAGCGTGATGCGATCCATCAGGCGGAAGAGGGGGGTACTGAACAATCTGCAGAAGAAGGGGAAGTGTCAACAGACCCTGAAGCGATTTTCACAAATAATTGTGCTCAATGTCACGGAGCGGATTTATCTGGGGGAATGGGACCGGATTTAACAACAATTGGCTCTAAGTACAGTGCAGATGAAATTGTAGATATTATTCAACAAGGTATTGGTAGCATGCCTGCTCAGCAGCAAGTACCTGCCGAAGAAGCCGACTTACTTGCCGAATGGCTTAGTGAAAAACAATAATTGATAAAACAGTTAAGCTTTCTGCTATCATTCAGAAAGCTTTTCTTTTTGCATGCATGGCCAGTATAATGATATATACTATTAAACGTAAGTATTTTACTTAGAAGTAAGTTCCAGTAAAGGAGAGAGAAATGGTTAAAACAATTAATTTGTCCACACGGTTGACTGCCGTTGCATCATACATAAATAAAGGCGCACATTTTGCTGATATTGGTTCCGACCATGCTTATTTACCATGTTATGTATGTTTGAAGGACAAGACGGCAAAAGCGATTGCAGGAGAAGTTAATGAAGGCCCTTATAATAGTGCCAGAGAAACGGTTACATCCTATCAGCTTACGGATGTGATTGACGTAAGGTTAGGCAATGGTCTGGAAGTTATCAGACCGGGTGATGAGCTGAATCATGTTGTAATAGCGGGAATGGGTGGTTCCCTAATAAAGAGTATCCTTGAAGATGGAAAAGACAAATTAAAACATGTAAAACGTATTATTGCTCAGCCTAATGTAGATGCAAGAAACGTCAGGAAATGGCTGGTGGAAAATCATTATTTCCTTACGAATGAAGAAATTGTCGAAGAAAATGGGCACATATACGAAATAATAGTTGCAGATTACAGCGAAAGAACCAGTGAAAAAGAGAAGATTAGTGGTAAAGAACTATTATTTGGTCCGATTTTATTAAAAAAGAAAACGAAGGAATTCTATAAAAAATGGCAGCATGAATTTGAAAAACTGCAGCGTATCGTGTTACAGATGAAACATGCGAAGGTACAGGATATAGAAAAAATAAAACAATTTGAACAGGAATTAGTATGGATGGAGGAGGTACTGCAAGATGGAAAATCCAATCAATAATTCAAATGTGTTTCAATTAATGGAGAAATGGGCCCCGAAGAGTTTAGCATATGACTGGGATAATGTTGGCTTGCAAGTTGGATCCTATAATCAGAGAGCAAAAAAAATCATGGTTACACTTGATGTGTTGGAAACGGTCGTGGATGAAGCAATAGAAAAAGAAGTAAATCTCATTGTTGCGCATCATCCGTTATTGTTTAAACCATTGAAGCAAGTGAACTATGATACACCACAAGGAAGGATTGTTAAAAAGCTAATAGATCATCAAATTACAGTCTATGCAGCACATACTAATCTGGATGCAGCAAATGGCGGTGTAAATGATATGCTTTCTCGTACCCTTGGGATAGAAAAGACAGATTTATTGCTCGAATCCACAGTTCAAACATTATTTAAAATAGCAGTATATGTTCCATTATCACATGCGGATGAAGTCAGGGACGCTCTTTCAGCTAGTGGAGCAGGTCATATTGGAAATTACAGTCATTGCACCTTCCAAACAGAAGGAAAGGGAACGTTCAAACCATTGGAAGGAACCAATCCGTATATTGGAACAACAAACAAACTACAATTTGTAGAAGAAGTGCGCATGGAGACCATTGTACAGGAAGATAAATTAAATGCGGTTATTACTTCTATGGTCAAGGCCCATCCTTATGAAGAGCCAGCTTATGATATTTATCCATTAAAAAACCCAGGGCAACGTTATGGTGTTGGACGTATTGGAAAATTACCGTATAAAATGACCTTACATGATTTATGTGAACAAGTAAAGGAATCCTTGAAAATGCCTCGTTTACGAGTAACAGGGGACTTAAATAAAACGGTCACTAACGTAGCTGTACTGGGTGGTAGTGGAGAAAAATATATTCATGCAGCTCGTCAAAAAGGTGCAGAGGTGTACATTACTGGGGATATGTCTTTCCATATGGCACAAGATGCATGGCAAATGGGATTATCTGTAATAGATGCTGGACATTATATAGAAAAGGTCATGAAACAGGAAACGGTCATGTATTTAAGAAGAGAATTAAATGATAGGTCCATTGAGATAATCGCTTCTGAGACAAATACAGACCCTTTTCAATTTGTATAACAACAACCTAAAGGAGTTTTTGCACATATGAGTCAAAATCAATTTAGCGGCTTCCATTTACAACAAGTTATGCTCGATGTTATTGAACAATTAAACTTTAAACAACCGACAGAAATTCAGGAACAGGTAATACCTAAAATTTTGGACGGTACGAGTGTTATTGGACAGTCACGTACTGGATCAGGGAAAACCCATGCGTATTTGCTTCCGTTGTTTAATCAAATGGATAGCTCGAATAGAGAAGTGCAATTTGTCATAACTGCACCAACTCGAGAACTTGCTACACAAATATATGACGAAGTCCGTAAAATTATTCAATATGCAAATAAAGAAGGAAAATGGATTGCCAAGTTACTAGTTGGAGGAACCGATAAGCAAAAAATGGTGGAAAAACTGAAAGAACCTCCACATATTATTGTTGGAACACCCGGAAGAATTTTGGATTTAGTTAAAGAGGAGGCACTGTCTATCTATTCCGCAGCATCATTTGTTATAGATGAAGCTGACTTAATGCTTGACCTTGGTTTTATTGATGATGTCGATCAATTGCTCATTCGTTCAAAAAGAGATATTCAGCTCTTGGTTTTCTCAGCAACCATTCCACAACGATTGCAGCATTTCTTTAAAAAGTATTTAGAAAATCCTACTTATGTCAAAGTGGATGACCATTTTTCACCTGAAACGATGGAGCATCGATTAATTGCAACAAAACATCGGGATGAAGCAGATATAATTTATGAAATTTCCAAAGCAATTAATCCTTATTTAGCAATTATCTTTACAAATGGAAAGAAACAAGCGGATGAACTGGCACACTCATTACAGGAGAGAGGGTTGGAAGTTGGCATTATCCATGGAGGTTTGGCACCGAGGGAGCGTAAACGTGTCTTAAAGGAGATACAGAACCTTCGTTATCAATATATTGTGGCTACCGATCTTGCGGCAAGAGGAATTGATATTAAAGGCGTCAGCCACGTTATTAATGCACAGATTCCGAAAGAGGAAGAATTTTATATTCATCGGGTAGGTAGAACAGCAAGAGCGGGTATGGAAGGTACTGCAATCAGCTTATATCAGGAAGATGACCTAAACCTTATAAGAAAGCTTGAGGACAAGGGTTTGCAATTCACTTATGCAGATGTAAAAAATGGAGAATGGAAAGAAGCCAAAGCATGGAATGAGCGTCATTTAAGAACAAAGACGACAACAGATCTTGAAAAAGAAGCGTGGAAACATGTCCGGAAGACAAAAAAAGTGAAACCAGGATATAAGAAAAAAATGAAAAAACAGCAAGCCTCCATAAAAAGACAATTAGCTAAGAAAACAAAATATAAGAAATAGGTCCCCATTTATGATAGTATCGTGTACAGCAAATAGGGAGAGGTGTATAAAATGTTAAAAATAGGATCACACGTATCCATGAGCGGAAAAAAAATGCTCCTGGGTTCAAGCGAAGAAGCAGCAGCGTATGGTGCAAATACATTTATGATTTATACAGGTGCACCACAAAATACGAGAAGAAAACCAATCGAAGAACTTAATATCGAAGCGGGTAAAGAATACATGGAGAAAAACGGTTTTTCAGATATTGTCGTTCATGCTCCATATATTATCAATATAGGGAATAGTACAAAACCAGCTACTTTTGAATTAGGGGTTAATTTTCTTAAAAGTGAAATAGAACGTACAGAGGCAATTGGTGCAAAGCAAATTGTACTCCATCCAGGAGCGCACGTTGGTGCTGGGTCTGGTGAGGGAATTAAGAAAATCATCGAGGGCCTTAATGAAGTTCTTGAGAAGGAGAAAGACGTTCAAATCGCATTAGAAACGATGGCTGGGAAAGGCTCAGAAATAGGACGAAACTTTGATGAAATAGCAAAGATTATAGATGGTGTCACATTAAACGAGAAACTTTCTGTTTGTTTGGATACATGTCATATTCATGATGCAGGCTATGATATTGTGAACGATTTTGACGGTGTTTTACAGGAATTTGATAAAATAATTGGTATAGAACGAATTAAAGTAGTCCATGTTAATGACAGTAAGAATGAACGGGGGGCACATAAAGACCGTCACGAAAATATCGGTTTTGGTCATATTGGTTTTCAAGCCCTTCATTACGTTATTCAACATCCCCAGCTGGAACACCTACCAAAAATTCTTGAAACGCCATATGTTGGAGAGGATAAAAAGAATAAAAAAGCACCATATAAATATGAAATCGAAATGATAAAAAATGGTATATTTGAAGATGACTTAAAAGAGAAAATTTTAAATAGTTAATGATACCATTTTTGATGAAAATAATGGAGGGGTAGCATAAAATCCTCCTATAAAAAGAGAAAAATCCGAACCAATTAAAATTCTAACTGAGGAAGTTTGAATCATGGTTCGGTTTTTTTTCAGCCACTCTTTTTTAACATTTACTCGAATAAATTTTCCAGTCCATATGATTTAATGACCTCATCCAATAGGCTTCTTGCCTCTTTTGCTGTTTGTAAGTCAGTAATTCTCGCTAACTCACGAAACATTCTTTCACGGTCTTTAAGCTTAAACGGATCAACGGTACTTTGTTTTAAATAGTTGGATATTTGCATGGCTTGCTGTCTGGATATAGAAAAACCATATTGCTTGGCATAAAATTGTAATTCATCGGGCGTTATTTGTTTCAGCTTTTTTTTAACTAATTCTTTTATGAATATCGACATGTTAAAAACTCCTTAATAAGGTTCTCTTGTACTATATGCATTTCAATGAAAAAAATAAACTTGTTTTATGTCACTTCCACAAAATAACATTATATTCAGGCGAAGATTCCATACACTATAAATGCACCTCATTAAAAAAGGAGGTCAACAGATGGCTGATTACAAAGACAGAAATGATCATGTAGAAGAGGCTCCAAGACATGGAGAAAACGATGGAGAAGAAGTTAAAAATCAAGATTTTGTTGGCGTAGAACCTGATAGTTCCAGAAATGAGGAGTATGCTGCCGAGTTCACTGCAGATGATTATGAAGTAAGGGATAGAGCAGAAGCAGATGGTGATGTAAATAGCATGTACGGATGGATTGGTTTAGCTCTTTCCATTATTTCATTCTTTATGTGGCCAATCATATTAGGTGCGGCAGGGATTATCTTAGGGTTTGTCTCCAGAGCTCGTGGAGCAGATACGTTAGGTAATATTGCAATTGCTGCCGGGGCAATATCCATTTTAATAACGGTCTTTATATTGCCTTTCGTCTAGCTGAATAAACCAAAATTAAGGAGACTGAGACATAAGTTTCAGTCTCCTTTTCTTATAGTTCATATACTGGAAAATAATAAAATGTATTAGGCTGAAGTCTGTAAGGATTTACTTCTGGATTCAGCTGTTGAAAGTCTGTCATCATTTGATCAATAGCTATTTCTCCCTTTCCTTCATTAATATTTTCTACAATGGATAAAACTGTATCTCCAGACGTTACCTTCACTTTCATAGCGGAGTAATTTTCATTTATTTGTATGGTGGTTTCTTGGGTGGGGACATTCTCATTTGGCTCGGTACCTAAAGATAAGTCTTTATAAATACTGGCGACTAACAGTATAATGATGATATAGATAAAAATTTTCTTAGAAAAGTACATATAAATTCTCCTTTAAAATGAAACCATTTATATTAACATTTCGTACATCTACTATGGAGAGGAGGAAATACTTTGGGTATTTTCGAATTAGAATGGATTGGTATGATTATCACCGGACTTGGAACATTGTTTTTAATTGGGGAGGTTTTAGTCAATGCCCGCGGTATTTTTGGATTACTGGGCATTGGTTTTATAACCGTATATTTTGGTGCATATGTCATTGATACAAGCTCCTTTATCATTATGCTTATTTTATATTTTATAGGATTATTACTAATAATTATTGATGGGGAAATTGTTAATGATGGGACATTGGCAACGATAGGTTTAGCGGTTATGCTTATCGCTGTTGCATTAGCAGCACCATCATTTACTGCTGGATTATATGCGGTTATAGGTGTTATTTTAGGTGCAGCAAGTTCATTCCTATTTCTTAAAGTATTTAAGAAGCGGGAAATGTGGACGAAACTCGCATTAAAAGATCCATTAACAAGTGAGGCGGGCTATAATTCCTTAAATGAAGAATATGAAAAGCTTCTTAATCAATCAGGGATTACGATTACGGACCTGCGCCCTGTTGGAACCATTCTAATAGATAATAAAGATTATAGTGCAATTTCAAATGGGCAATGGATAGAAAGAAATACCGAAATTAAAGTAATTCAAGTAGATGGTACGAAAATATTGGTTGAAAAGATGAAGAAATAAGCTTGGGTATCCAAGCTTTTTTTTATGGCTTGAATAAAAAACTTCCTCATCCACATGTAACATCCATATATTTAAAGCATGAATTCTTTCTACTGGGAAATATCTAAAGAAAGAAGCCCTATATGTCATTTATCTACCCGATTATTAATTTAATGTAAAAAATTGACGAAATATCTTTACAAAAAATTTACCTATATTTAATATGTATTAGGGTACAGTACCATTTACACAACAAGATGAAGGGATGTTATGAATTGGAATTAGATATACAAACATTAATTTTTGAATTTATTGGTGGACTAGGTATCTTCTTATTAGGTATCAAGTATATGGGAGATGGTCTGCAAAAGTCTGCGGGAGATCGGTTAAGGGATATACTTGATAGGTTTACTACTAACCCCTTCCTGGGAGTTCTGGCAGGTATCATTGTTACAATATTATTACAGACCAGCACCGGTACAACTGTATTGACGATAGGTCTGGTTAATGCTGGGTTTATGACATTAAGACAAGCAATTGGTGTCATCATGGGGGCTAATATTGGTACAACTGTAACTGCATTTATTATTGGGATTGACATTGGAGAATACGCTTTGCCAATACTTGCTGTTGGAGCTTTTATGCTGTTTTTCTTTAGAAATCCTAAAGTTAATAACTGGGGTCAAACTGTTTTCGGCTTTGGTGCGTTGTTCTTCGGGCTGGAACTAATGGGAGGGTCTTTAAAACCTTTAGCTGGCTTACAGGCTTTCTATGATTTAACTGCTGAAATGAGTACTAATCCAATATTAGGGGTTACAATTGGTACGATTTTAACCGTTATTGTTCAAAGTTCTAGTGCAACCATCGGAATTCTTCAAACAATATTTGCTCAAGGAACGATGGAATTATCTGCTGCATTACCGGTATTATTTGGAGATAATATCGGAACAACGATAACGGCAGTTCTAGCATCGATTGGTGCAACGGTAGCAGCAAGAAGAGCTGCATTAACACATGTTATCTTTAATTTGATTGGAACTACTATTGTTCTAGTTTTGCTTGTGCCATTTACGTATTATGTTTCATACTTACAAAGTACTTTAGATTTGAATCCGGAGATGACGATAGCATTTGCACACGGAAGTTTCAATGTGGTAAACACTATTATTCAATTTCCTTTTATTGGCGCATTAGCATGGCTTGTTACGAAAATTGTCCCAGGAAAGGATGCTATTGTCGAATACAAACCAGTACATTTGGATCCAATCTTTGTTCAACAGTCCTCATCCGTTGCTCTTGATCAAGCTAAATCTGAGGTTGTTCGCATGGGCGAATATGCTTATAAAGGGTTAGAAGAATCTAACATGTATTTATCAACTAATTCAAATAAGCATGCAGAAATGGCAATGCAAATTGAAGATGCCCTTAATAATTTAGATCGAAAAATCACAGATTATCTTGTTCATGTATCAGGCGGTTCCTTAACAGAGGCAGAAAGTGAAAAACATACAGCATTAATGAACTCAGTTCGTGATTTTGAAAGAATTGGTGACCATTTTGAAAATATCGTAGAATTGGTCGATTATAAGATTTCAAACAAGGTTCATTTGACCGAGCAAGCTATGGAAGATTTGAATAACATGTTTGACCTTACTTTAATGACGGTAAAACAGGCAATTGGTGCATTACAAGAATCCGATAGGGAAATGGCACTGGAAGTTATTCAAAAAGAAGAAGAAATTGATAAGATGGAAAGAGATTATCGCAAGAAGCATATTATCCGTATGAATGAAGGACATTGTAATGGATCTGCAGGTATCGTATTTGTTGATATTATCAGTAACCTAGAACGTATTGGTGACCATGCAGTAAACATTGCTGAATATGTCCTTGGAGGAGAATAAATAAAAAGGATGGGGTGGAGAAAGAAGTATCTTTCTCTACCTTTTATCTTTCTTACGTTAGGCTGTTGTAGAGCCCATATTTCGGCAAGTTTTTGTCAATAAGCTAAATGGAATATTGAAATATCATAATCTTAAGCTGTTAACCCATATTTCTATTGAAAATACCAACTATTGATGTTAATATAAATATTGTCGTTTCTTTAAGTAAATTTACATATAATTTGTTGACAAAAATAAAAATACATGGTAAATTATATTTCGTTGCTATTCAACATAAGGCAATCATGATTATTCCACAGTAGCTCAGTGGTAGAGCAATCGGCTGTTAACCGATCGGTCGTAGGTTCGAATCCTACCTGTGGAGCCAATGGCGGCGTAGCTCAGCTGGCGAGAGCGTACGGTTCATACCCGTGAGGTCGTGGGTTCGATCCCCTCCGCCGCTACCATATTCTATAAGACGGCGGTCGTGGCGAAGTGGTTAACGCACCGGATTGTGGCTCCGGCATTCGTGGGTTCGATTCCCACCGGTCGCCCCAATAACATACGGACCCTTAGCTCAGTTGGTTAGAGCTATCGGCTCATAACCGATCGGTCGCAGGTTCGAGTCCTGCAGGGTCCACCATATTTTATTTTCGGAGGTATACCCAAGTCTGGCTGAAGGGATCGGTCTTGAAAACCGACAGGCGGGTCAAACCGCGCGGGGGTTCGAATCCCTCTACCTCCTCCATACATATTTCGGCTCGGTAGCTCAGTCGGTAGAGCAAAGGACTGAAAATCCTTGTGTCGGCGGTTCGATTCCGTCCCGCGCCATCTGTAAAAAACAAGTACAATTGGTACTTGTTTTTTCTTTTATATCGATATATATAGCTATGACCAATTTGGTGATAGCTATTTTCATTTAGAGGGCATTCCAAAAGTCCAGGGAAATGTCACATGGAATTTCTTATGGTTTTCTAATTAATTCACATTACCAATCAAATAATCAACTTATAAAATAATCATTCACTAATTAGGCAAATTATTTGCAAGAATAGTTAAGCAGTGATAATCTTCTAGATAAAGGGTTAATAACCTATTTTAACCATTTTATTAAATTAAGGAGGAAGATATTCATGGCTAAATTTGAATTACCGGAACTACCATATGCGTACGACGCATTGGAACCAACAATTGACAAAGAAACAATGACTATTCATCATACGAAACATCACAACACATATGTTACCAACTTAAATGGTGCTGTAGATGGACTTTCTGAATTGGAAGGTAAATCTGTAGAAGAACTAATTAGCGATCTGGATGCAGTTCCAGAAGAAAAACGTACAGCAGTACGCAATAATGGCGGTGGACATGCTAACCACAGCTTATTCTGGAAAGTTCTATCCCCAAATGGTGGAGGAGAACCAACAGGTGAATTGGCTGACAAGATTAATGCTAAATTCGGCGGCTTTGACAAGTTCAAAGAAGAATTTGAAACTGCTGCGAAAACACGCTTTGGTTCTGGTTGGGCTTGGCTAGTACTAAATAACGGTGAACTTGAAGTAACAAGCACGCCAAACCAAGACTCACCACTAATGGAAGGGAAAACTCCACTATTAGGTGTCGATGTTTGGGAACATGCTTATTACCTAAAATATCAAAATAGACGTCCTGAATACCTTTCAGCTTTCTGGAATGTTGTGAATTGGGATGAAGTAGCAAAAAATTATAACGAAGCAAAATAATATGTTTGTTTTGAAAACACGTGGGATTTTTTCCCGCGTGTTTTTTTGCATATCTAACATTGATTCGCTCAAACTAATAAGAGAACAAAAGGAGTAGTTTAGATATGTCAAAAATACTACAAGCATTTGAAAATAAAATCGACGTAAACCGAGATTTGTTATTGCTGTTGCTCATAGGTGGTCTCTATTCATTAGGTATTTTTCTGTCCAACACATTTGTAAATATTTACTTATGGAGACAGTCCGGGGATTATGTAACGATTGCAATTTATAATCTTGGAATTAATCTATTTCAGGCCTTGACCTTTGTACTTGCTGGAAGACTTGCTAAAAAGGTTGATCGAATCATTGTTCTTCGATTAGGGGTTATCTTCTTATCCTTGTTTTTTTTATGTGTTTTAATTATCGGTGAAAAGGCATCTACATTCAATTTTTTGCTGGGTTGTTTATTAGGGATTGGTTATGGTTTCTATTGGCTTGCATTTAATGTATTGACATTTGAGATAACCGAACCTGATACAAGAGATTTTTTTAATGGATTTTTAGGTGTTCTCCAGTCACTGGGTGGAATGATTGGGCCTCTGCTTGCTGGGATCATTATTTCAAAACTGGATGGAAATATTGGTTATACGACAATCTTTACTATTTCATTTATTTTGTTTATATGTGCTGTTGCTGCAAGTTTCTTTCTCCAGCGAAGAAGTGCGAAAGGGAATTTTTATTTCAAAAGGATTCTGTTGGAAAAAAATAATAACAAAAACTGGAGCAGAATATTATATGCCCATTTTTTTCAAGGAATACGAGAGGGCGTATTCGCATTTGTAATATCCATTTGGGTATTTGTTGTAACACAAAGTGAATTTGCTTTAGGTACGTTTAATTTATTTTTATCTGGACTTTCAGCTGTACTTTATTTTGTAGTTACAAAATTTATTAAACCTTCTATAAGGAAAAAAGCGATATTATTAGGTGCCATACTTCTATATTTCTCTATTTTTATCATCTTATTTGATATCAGCTATTTCCTCCTAATTATTTATGCAATTGTCATCGGGTTTGCCTATCCAATTATTAACGTACCATATGTATCTTTAACATATGATGTGATAGGAAAGGCTTGGAAGGCTGGTGAATTAAGAATTGAGTATATTGTGGTTCGTGAATTATTTTTAAATTGTGGCAGAATTGTTTCTGTGCTTGTGTTCTTATTTGCCGTTTCTATTTATGACGCAGAACAGATTATTCCAATTATTCTAGTTGTCTTTGGTGCAGGCCATTTAGTCATCTATTTCTTTATAAAGAATATTTATTTGGGAAGCTCCTCGCAAAAAGAAATATTAATGAAAGAACAGATTACCGACGAAAAAAATCGGTAAATATGGTAAAATCAAATATATAAGTAAATGTTTGATTTTGGGGGAGAACCATATGACTAAGAAACGGAAGAAAAAGAAAAAATCACAGTTACCCTTCCGAATAAATATATTGTTTTTTGTGATATTCCTGTTATTTTCGGTACTTATTCTACAATTAGGTGTCGTACAAATCTTAAATGGAGAGGACTTCCAAAAAGAAATTGAACGGACGATTCAGGATACAACGAAAATACCTGTTCCTAGAGGAAAGATATATGATAGGGACCATAACGTTATTGTCGATAATGACCCGGTTTATTCCATTACGTATACGCCTGAAAAAGGTGTACAGGCAGAAGACAGACTCGATGTTGCAAAAAAACTGGCAGAGTTTATAACGATGGTACCAGAAGATGAAGATAATCCGGAAGAATATTTTGATCGTGTATTAACAGAAAGAAATTTAAAAGAATACTGGTATTTAGAAAACAAAGAAGAAGCTGACGAGAGGTTATCTGCCAAGGACCGGGAAGAGTTAAGTAACGCAGAAGCTTATAATAAAACGTTGGATTTAATTACAGAAGAAGAGATAAGTCAATTTACTCTGCAGGAAAAAGAAATCATTGCCATTAAAAAAGAATTAGATAAGGCATACTCTTTAACACCACAAATTGTAAAAAATGAAGGAGTAACAGCAAAAGAGTATGCGCTGGTTTCAGAACACTTATCTGAACTTCCGGGTATTAATGCTACAACGGATTGGAATCGGGAGTACCCCTATGGTGATACGATAAGGAGTTTATTAGGTTCCGTTACGTCACAGGAGGAAGGAATTCCGGCGGATGGTGAAGATTACTATCTAACAAGAGGGTATAGTAGAAATGATCGAGTAGGGAAAAGTGGTTTGGAAGAATACTATGAAGAAGTGTTGCGGGGAAGGAAAGAGCAAATCCAATATACAACAACCAAAAATGGAGTAGTCGTTGGTACTGAAACCATTGTGGAAGGACAGCGTGGTAAAGATTTAGTCTTAACCATTGATATGGAGTTTCAGGAAGAAGTGGATAAAATTGTTAAGGAAGAGTTATTGACTGCGATTCAAAAGCATCCTAGTGCCAATCGATTTTTAGATCAGGCACTTGCGGTAGTGATGGACCCCCAAACGGGAGAACTATTAGCAGTATCCGGACAACGGTATGATAGAGAAGAAAAGAAATTTTATAATGAATCGTTCCGAACATTATATGATTCCCATCGTCCGGGTTCAATAGTTAAAGGAGCTACCGTATTAGCAGGGTATGAATCTGGAGTGATTACACCAGGTGAGACATTTTATGACAGTCCGATTAAAATTGCTGGAACACCTGAAAAATCATCGTATAGAAATTTAGGAACAGTCAATGATTATGATGCATTAAAGCTGTCCTCCAACGTGTATATGTTCTATATTGCATTACGGTTGGGTGGGGATTATCGATATCCGTTTCCTAATGGTAAAAGTGCATCCATTGATTATAGTGCATTCCAGGAATTTCGTAATTATTTCTGGCAGTTTGGCCTAGGTGTAAAAACAGGAATTGACTATCCGTATGAAGCAACCGGATTTGTTGGAACAGAACCCGATGCCGGAAACCTGCTGGACTTTGCGATTGGTCAGTATGACACGTATACAGCTATGCAGTTGGCGCAGTATGTTTCCACCATAGCAAATGGAGGATACCGTGTGAAGCCGCATTTTCTAAAAGAAATACGCGAACCAAATGGTACAGAAGAAAGCTTAGGATCCATCTATAGAACAGAAAACACAACGGTATTTAATAAGATAGACATGGACCATATTGACAGGGTTCAGGAAGGGTTCCGCAGGGTATTTCAAGAACCAGGAGGAACCGCGTCTTCTTACTTCTCCAATAAGGATTATAAGCCAGCTGGAAAAACGGGTACGGCACAAAGTGATTATTATCATCTCGAAGAAGAAAGATTATATACGACAGAAAATCGTACATTAATTGGTTATGCACCATATGAAAATCCCGAAGTGGCGTTTGCTATTATAATTCCCAACTTAGGCCCCAATGTTAGTGGTCAGCATCCGATTAATAATTTAATCGGTGAAAGAATTTTAGACAAATATTTTGAAATGAAGGAAAATAATGATCAGGAAAAGCAGGAACAGATAGAAGAGAATGAAGGAGACACAGAAGAGGATAGTGAATAATTATCTATCGTCATAAATCTTATTGGAAGATTTATGACTTTTTTATCTAGGGTAGTAAAAAGGGCTAATTATTTAACATGAAATTAACAATAGGTTAATAATTTTAAGTTATAATAGGAATAATTATTCTTTATCATGAATATATATCTGTTTAATGTTTCAAATTATGTAAAAAGGAGATGTCTATATGGCGACTCGTAATCAATTTAAAAATGAATTAGAGGAATTAAATAAGCGCATTGTGAAATTAGCTAAATTATCTGGAGAGGCATTGACAGAATCCATTGACGCATTGTATACACAGGATGTAGTAAAGGCGAAAAAGGTGATTGAAGATGACAAACATATTGACCGCGGAGAATTAGAAATAAACGATAAAACAATTTTATTAATTGCAAAACAGCAGCCTGTTGCTACAGATCTTAGAAGAGTAATTATGGTTTTAAGAATAGTGACAGACATTGAAAGAATGGCAGATAATGCAAAAAATATTGCGAAATCAACGATTCATTTAGGAGAAAATTATGTTTCCATTCCAGAAGGTTTAAAAAAGATGCATGAGTTTGCATTAGAAATGTTAAGAAAAGCAATTATTGCGATTGAGAACGAAGATATTACCATAGCTAAAGAATTAGGTACAATGGACGATGAAGTAGATAATCTATATGAAAATATTGTAAGTGAACTGCTAGGAGAAACAGCGACAAAACCGGATAAAATACAATATGTTATGCAAGTTGCCTTCGTAGGCAGGTACTTAGAGAGATTTGCAGACCACATAACCAATATAGGGGAGAGCATTTTATATTTAGTAAGAGGAGAGAACTATAGTCTTAATTAATAAAAAGGGGCTAAAGACAAAGGTGTTTGAGTTAAAGAACAATCTGAACCATGATTCAAAATGCTCCATTTAGCATTCGAATTAGTTTTTCAGATTTTTTCTTTTACACTTTATGAAAACATAAAAATAAACCAACAAGAGGATTCGATGTAGTAAAAATTTTAAAAGTCCAAAGTATAAGAGGATGTTCAAAAAGTCCGGTGAAAATGACACATCTATATAGGGGATCTTCTACTAAAATCGCCCACGTCCTGTGGGCAACGTAGAAGTCAACACAATACGCTCGGGGCCCGTTACTCAAAGCTTCGCCACCTCGAACTTTAGGGCGCACAGGACGTGCTAGTGTCGCGCCCGCAACAAATGTTTTCGGTGGGACGAGTAACCGCCGCAGTCCCAGGACGTTGTTCTTAGCCGACCGGTCCTTTTCATCCACCTTTTTGAACACGAACTATAAGAAAAACTCGCATTCGCTAAAAGAAAAGCAAATGCGAGTTTTTTAATAAGTGGATGGCGGTTATTTGTCCCACCAAAAAGTTTTGTTATTTCCGTCACTAATCTAATGTTCCAATCCTCTTTTTAGTACGTTGTTAAAGCTTCTGCCAGTTCATAGAAACTCATATCACTATATACCTCAACTTCACGGGCTTTCACTTTCAAAGTATAGTCATGTTCTTCCATATACTCGGTGAATTCGGATGCATCATCAATTATTCCATTCTCTTCCAATTGCGAACTAATAGTTGAAGTAGGCATGCCGGATTCTATGTTCAGTGCGTAAGAAGTTTTCTCATCTGAAGATTGTTCCGAATCGTCCTCCTTAGAAGTTTCCTCTTCCTCTTCTTTATCTCCGTTATCTTCGGAAACATCTTCCTTATTTTCTTCTTCATCAGCTTCTGTTACTTCCGAGTTGTTATCTTCTTCCTCTTCATTATTGTTTTCACTGGAATTTACCGTCATGGAAATATATTCGTTGTTCGATAGTACGTGGTAACCTTCTTTTTCTAAAAGTGGAACCATCTCTTCAGCAGAAAGTTCATCCATCTTATTGCTATCAGAGAAATAGATACCTATCAACATGATGATCCCCGCGGTAAATAGACCAAGTGAAAAATATCGTGTTAGCTGTTTCATTGGTTTCTCCTTTTTAACAATTATTATTTATTGACAATCATATCATTTTCGAGTTCTTCTGGAAGCAGTTCTTCTTCCAATACCTTAATTTTTTTCTTTAATTGATATGCATCCTGCATCGTTGTAATAGATAATTGTTCTACTTGACTCTCTAACTCTTCCAGCCTATCATTCATAAAAAATGATAAGGCAAATAAAGCAACAGCTACAATGAGGATAGTAATTACTGCATAAATCATTTGTCTTCCTCCTTTTTCTACATTATTAGTTATATCATAGATTAGCCTATGAAACCATTGGTAATTATAGGTGAGCATGGTCTGTCACGTAAAATAACCGCCGTATGACCCACTTCAACGATTTAAGCATATTTATATTATAAGTGGGTGGACCACGAGTAAACAACCGATTCATTCATTAAGCAAACTATGAGGATGAACGAAAACTACAAGTAAAGATCTACTTTAATAGATACGGCTCTAATCATTTGATATAATTCGACAGAGTTTCGACATTTCTGGTGGTTCGTTTTATTTTTATTTTGGGTATTCTTTAACTTTTAAAGTTTTTCTATTTGTTTCTTGATTGAATGGAAAAACTTTGATATTATTAATAAAGTCTGAAACGTATTTGTTCTATTTTTGCAAGTTTTTATAGTTTGGAGGGAAAATCATGCGCGTAAACATTACTTTAGCTTGTACTGAAACAGGTGACCGTAATTATATTACAACAAAAAATAAACGTACAAATCCTGAGCGTATCGAGCTTATGAAATATTGCCCACGTCTTAAAAAACATACTTTACATCGCGAAACAAAATAAGTTAAAAATAAACCCCTTGCCCATTTAAAGCAAGGGGTTTTATTATTTGTAAAGGGTAGAGCGGGGATTATTCCTGTACCTTACTATATATGTATAAATAACGCACAATTTCAAAAAATAATTACACCAAAATAAAAAGAAGGTGTTGTAAATGAGGGGTTTTTTTCAATTTGTTCTTTTAGTAGCAGTTGTTCTCTTATTGTATAGATGGAGATACCGTTTACTGAATTTCATGATGACAATTGGTATTCTTCGTAAGCTTGCAGTTCGATTGTCCATGAACATTCCCGAAATGCGCTCTAAAATATTGCCGAGCTTATTCAGTAATGATATGGAAGGTTAAATCTTTTCAAACAGAAGTTGTCTTTGCGCAACTTCTTTTTTGTTCAAAATACAAAGTGGTTCTGCTATTATATAGGGGAGGAAGGTGAATAAATGCATTTTAATGAATTGTATTTCATGTACAAATTTGCTCATCATCTCATTATGAAGGAAAATTTTGATTTAATACATATAGATCAAAACAACGAGATATGGATCGAGAAATATGATAGGAAGACTTCCCATGTTATTCGACTGACCCATCATGGTTTTGACTGGCAGAATCACTTGCGGAAAGATATTGCCCTTGTTTTTCAAAAGGCAAAAAATATGAAACGATTGTTAAAAGGAAAAAATATTTTCGTTCATAATATATATATTTCTACTCATGCCCCAGTTGACAGCTGGGAAAACTTAAAACAACCAATGCAATTAAAAGAAAAAAATCCAGTTAAAATGAATATGTATTACCTGCATGAAGAGGATTTTGATGAAGAGCTTTTAAGATTACAGGATTCACTAGGTGTAAATAAGTTTAGTGTAAATGATGAAGTTCATGAAGATAATAAACTTCAAGAAGAAATAGAAGAGAGAATAAAAGAATACAGAAATGATTTATTTACGTTGTTGGAGAACAAACGGAAAGCGATTCAGGAAGTCTTTTCATATGGTAAACCATTCTTCACTTATGTGATTATTCTCATCAATTTATTGATGTTTTACCTTTTGGAAACGAGTGGAGGAAGTACATCTATTGATACTTTAATAGATTTTGGTGCAAAATATAATCCGGATATGATAGAAGAAGGTCAATGGTGGCGAATTGTTAGTTCCATGTTTTTGCATATCGGGTTATTGCATTTTCTGATGAATATGCTTGCAGTTTACTACTTGGGAACGTTAGTGGAAAAAATATATGGAAGATGGCGTTTTTTGTTTATTTATTTCCTGGCTGGTATAGGCGGCGGAATTGCTAGTTTTGCGTTTTCCATGAGTATATCAGCTGGAGCATCAGGAGCTATTTTTGGTTTGTTTGGGGCCTTATTATTTTTTGGACTTATTTATAAACAAATCTTCTTTCAAACAATGGGATTAAGCGTACTGGTTATTCTTGCGATTAATATTGTTTTTGGTTTTATGGTACAGCAAATCGATATGGCAGCTCACTTGGGAGGACTAATAGCCGGATTTGTCGCTTCGGTCATTTTTTATCTTCCTAAAAAGAAAAATACTCTTATACAATTTACAGCTGTATTGGTTTATGGTTTGATTATTTCTGGATTGGTTGTCTTTGGGGTTCATAATAATTTTAATAGCCAGGCATACCATTTAATGGTAATTGAAAAATCCATTAGCGACAGCGATTTTGAAAAAGTTGTGGATGTTTCAACAGAAGCATTGGATGTTCGAGGAGACTTGGAGGCAATTATTTATTTTCAGAGAGCATATGCTTACATTGAGCTAAATGAAGCAGAATTAGCCATTCAGGACTTAGAAGAGAGCATTACTTATGAAGGTATGCCAGAAGCTTATTATAACTTGGCGCTTTTATATTATAATAATGGAGAAATAGATAAAGCAGAAGAAAACATAAGAAAAGCTTATTCCAGCAATCCAGAACAAGGTGATTTTATCCAGCTGTATGAAGAAATAACCGGAGAGTCTCTATAGGAATCGATTTAGTATAAACCATTTTTAAGTAAAAGCTCTTTTGGCGGCTGGTGATCCTCCTCGTGCTGTCTTCTTTGGGGGTCTCACCGAGGCCTCTTTTCCAGCAGGAGTCTCCGTGTATTTCTTTCGCTAGTATAGTGCTTTGAAACTTAAAAGTTATCTGCCATTATACGGGTTGATTGGAGCGGAGGGCAGTCGACTTCTGCGGGAAAACGGGCAGCTTGAATACCCCGCAGGACAAGGAAGGCTTTGGCAGCGTTACATCACACGCAGAAAAAGTGCTTTTCTTTTTCAAGTAAGTGTTTTCTTCCGAGGAGGCTGAAGTGTTTCCCGCGGAAAGCGTACTGCCCGGAGCGGAAATCAACGGAGCACTATAATAGTTCGCAGTTTTTTAAAATATGGAACAACTTCTCCTGTAAAAGCAACAATCTTCTATAATACAGCCTAAGTAAAAATGGATGTATCATCAGTATAAAAAATCCAGATTGAGTTAAACTAATCCTATCATTTACTTAATGATAGGTGTGAAAATATGGAAACTGATAAACAACCACTCTTTCCTTCGTATGAACAAAACGTAAATTACATTAATGAACGGCTTGGTGTGGACGATAGCTTTGACTTAGTAAGACTCGAATTAGAATACGCTGGAAGACAAATGACATTATTTCTAGTTGATGGCTTTGCTAAAGATGACATTATGGTTCATATTATGAAAGTATTGGCCAGCCTGGAACCTGGAGATCTTGAACCGAATCCATTAACTAAATTAATGAAGACATACATACCATATATAGAATTGGATCAAGTGGATGATTTAAATGAAGCGGCTGATTCTATTCTTGCTGGTCCAACTGTCCTTGTAGTAGAAGGTCTTGATAAAATAATCGTGATTGATGCACGTACATATACTACCCGGTCTTCGGAAGAACCCGATTTAGAACGGGTGGTAAGGGGTTCACGTGACGGGTATGTAGAAACGATTGTTTTTAATACTTCTTTGACACGAAGAAGGGTTCGTGACCGTTCGTTGCGGATGGAATATATGCAGATAGGCAGAAGGTCAAAAACCGATATTGCCGTATGCTATCTCGCGGATATAGCTGATCAGGAACGGGTGGATTATTTAAAGGATGTATTAAAGAAAATCGATACAGATGGTTTACCTATGGCAGAAAAAACAGTGGAAGAATACTTAAGTGGAAGACATTGGAATCCGTATCCATCCATCCGCTATACGGAGAGACCAGATACCGCTGCTGCTCATTTGTATGAAGGACACGTTCTCATAATGATTGATGGTTCTCCTAGTGTCATGATAACGCCAGCTACTTATTGGCATCACCTGCAGCATGCGGAGGAATACAGACAAAAGCCATTGGTTGGAGCCTATTTGCGTATAGTAAGATATATAGCGGTATTTTTGTCGATTTTTCTGTTACCGCTTTATTACCTCGTGTCTGTTCAGCCAGATTATTTACCGGCCGGACTTCAGTTCATTGGACCGAATGAAGAGGGAAATATTCCTTTATTGCTGCAATTTCTGTTTGCTGAAGTCGGGATGGATATGCTGCGAATGGCTGCTATACACAGTCCATCATCACTTGCTACTGCATTAGGGCTAGTCGCAGCAATTTTAATTGGGCAAATTTCTGTGGAAGTTGGTTGGTTTTCCAATGAGGTTATTTTATATATCGCTGTAGCCGCAATTGGAACATATGCCACACCAAGCTATGAAATGAGCCTTTCTAATCATATTGTGCGGATTGTACTGCTGCTTATTACTGCATTGTTTGGTGGACCGGGATATGTAGCGGGAATAACTCTTTGGATTCTTTATTTGTCAAGAATGAAAACCTTTCATATTCCCTATTTTTGGCCGGTTATTCCGTTTTCACTAAGAGCGTTTAAAGAAGTTCTGCTTCGTTCTCCAATTCCATTAAAACGTCAAAGACCAGAATTCTTACATCCTCAAGACCCAGATCGTTAAAGCGATTTGGGTTTTTTTAACTGATAAGAAAGTATAAATTTGCGCTTCATGTCTAGCTTCATCGCCCAGTGACTAGCGGACTTCCCTCACCCCCGTACGATAAAGAAGACTTGCCGATTGGTGAAACCAGAGGCTTAGTCGCACTTATACCCTTGCGGTGATAGTCAACATCGACTCACTCCGTTCGTCGTGTTTCCTTTATCTCCTACGGTAGGGGAATGTCCGATTAAAAACGCCGCTTTGCGCGGTAACAACGGACCACCTGGCATGGCCAGGCGCAGTCCGTACGTCGCTAAACGGGCGCTTGCGCTTTTCTTATATGTTTGGAAAGTATAAAATTTTAGACAGGAAGAGGATTGGACGTAGTTTAACATCCAACGAATAAGAAAATCGAATCTAAATGTGCTAACATTCTCCAAGTTATTTAGTAAGCAGCACTCCCCCTACACTCTAAGTTAGTCATCATATTGTAACGCAATTTTAATTCATTTATTAAATGGGATTTGGTATAATGGAAGTTGGTGATTTTAAATGAAAACCGTATATGATGTTCAACAACTCTTAAAAAGGTTTCATACGTTTATATATACAGGAGACCGAATGGGAGATTTAGAATTAATGGAAATGGAAATAGATGAGTTATATAAGGAATATCAATTTATTTCTAAAGAAGAATTTATACAAGCCAAACTGATCTTGAAAAAGGAAAAGTCGAAACTACTTTGAACGGAGCGAAATACATATGGATAAAATTATGGTTGGTGTAGATATTGGTGGAACAACTGTTAAAATAGGATTTATCCATTACCATGGTGACATCCTGGAAAAATGGGAGATCCCAACCAATACATCCAGTGGCGGCCAGAAAATTGTAGATGATATTTGGAATTCTGCTCATCATAAACTAAATGAATTGAAGATAAATAAAGTATCGGTATTAGGAATTGGAATTGGTGCGCCTGGTTTTATTGATGCAGAAACAGGTTTTGTGTATGAAGCGGTAAATATCGGCTGGAAAAACATGGACTTAGCTAAACAAATGAAAGAAAAGTCTAACCTTCCTATTTTTGTGCAAAATGACGCAAACATTGCAGCATTAGGGGAGAACTGGATAGGTGCTGGCAATGGTGCAGTGAATATGATTGCTGTTACCCTTGGAACAGGAGTAGGTGGAGGAGTTATCGCAAACGGTTCTATATTAAATGGTGAAAGTGGTATGGCTGGTGAAATCGGACATATAAAAGTAGAACCGGATGGTGTACCTTGCAATTGTGGGGGGATTGGCTGTTTAGAAACGATATGTTCCGCGACTGGAATCAAACGTCAAGGCATGGATGCTATTGCTTTAAATCCCCATTCTAAATTAGCAAGATATTACGAAAAGAGAGGAACAATCACAGCAAAAGATGTAATTGATTTTGCGAAGGATGGAGACGAAATGAGTATTCAGATAATGAAGAATACTGTAAATGTGTTAGGAATGGCTATTGCCAACATGGCAACAATGATAAATCCTTCCAAAATTATTATTGGTGGTGGAGTTTCTAAAGCAGGAGAATATTTACTTGATCAGCTCACTGCCGCTTTTGAAAAATATGCCATTCCAAAACTGCGAGAGGTTTGTGAAATTAAAATTGCTCAACTGGGTAATGATGCAGGCATCATCGGCGGTGCATATCTTGTTAAGCAGTATGTTAAGGAATTGTAAAAATTATTTCTATGATTAATATTTACGAAAACAGGATATTAAGTATATAATTATTAAGAAATTGTAAATTAAGTGAAACCTTTTTTACGTAATTTTCGTCATATACTATAATGATTGAAATATGCGTACTAACTATGATTCAATGTATCTGTTTCGTATAAGAATAGATATATAGAAATATTGTGGAAACTGCTTAGGAGGAATTACCTTATGAATTTTAGGAAACCGACAATACCATTATATATTATTGCAAGTTTATTATTCGGTTTAAAAACATACATTGTATACCGATTTATGTTTAATGTTGAATTAGATAATACGATGCAGGAATTTATTCTTTTCATCAATCCATTTGTATCTGCATTTCTGATGTTTGCATTAGCGGTATGGTTCAATAAGCCATCGAGACAAATGAAATTTATCCGTTATACTGGATTTATAGCGACATTTGTTGTCTTTGCTAATCTTGTATTCTACCGTCAATTTACTGACTTTATTACGATACCCCAGTTGTTTATGGGCAGTAATATGTCTGATTTAGGTTCCAGTATAATGACTTTAATTAAGCCTTTTGATGTTCTGCTTTTTGCTGATACGGTTATTATTTGGATTTTAAGCAAACGCAAGGTTGAAACATTAAGTGTATCATACCTGAAAAGAGGGAAAGTATTTGCACTTGCCGTGTCTATGTTATTGTTAGCGGGGAACTTCTTCCTTGCTGAAATGGAAAGACCACAATTATTTACTCGCGGTTTTGACCGTGAATACCTGGTTAAAAATATTGGGCTATTTAATTATCACATTTACGATATTGTGCAGCATTCTAAAGCAGAGACACAGCGTGTATTTGCCGATGGAAACGAGTTAAACGAAATTGAAGAATTTATTGAAGAAAATGTGAAAAACGATGAAAAATCGGAAATGTTTGGTGCTGCAGAGGGTAAAAATGTCATTTGGATTCACGCTGAATCACTACAATCATTCGTTATTAACAATGAGGTGAATGGGGAAGAGGTCACACCATTCGTTAATAGTTTGATAAAAGATGAGGACACGTATTATTTTGATAATTTTTATGAGCAGACAGGTCAGGGGAATACGTCCGATTCGGAGTTTCTTATCGAAAATTCCATGTATCCATTATCAAGAGGTGCTGTATTCTTCACGCATGGTGGAAATGAATATCATGCATTGTCAGAGATAATAGGCAATGACGGTTATACTTCCGCAGTATTACATGCCAATAATGGAAGTTTTTGGAATAGATTTCAAATGTATAACAGCTTAGGAATTGATCATTTTTATGACGAAAGAGCTTATGAAATAAATGAGGAAAATTCAATAGGATGGGGATTAAAAGATAAGCCATTCTTTGAACAATCCATTAAATATTTGCAGTCGTTGGAAGAACCATATTTTGCAAAATTAATTACGTTAACCAATCATTTCCCATTTGAATTGGATGAAGAAGATAAATCCATTGAACCTTATGATTCAAATTCTAATACGCTAAATAATTATTTTCCGACAGTTCGATATATGGATGAAGCAATTGAAGATTTCTTTGCACAGCTGAAAGCTTCCGGGTTATATGAAGATTCTATTATCGTTATTATGGGAGACCATATTGGTATTAGTGCAAACCATAATAAAGCGATGAGTATGTACTTGAATAAAGAAGAAATCACCCCTTATGATCAAGTTCAACTACAGCGTGTACCATTGTTAATTCATTTACCTGGTGATGGGGATGGTGAAACGATATCTAACGTTTCCGCTCAAATTGATATAAAACCAACGATGCTCAGTCTTTTAGGTGTTGAAGTAGAAAATGACATTTATTTCGGCAATGATTTGTTTGCTGAAAACCGAAAAGATTATATTGCACTCAGAAATGGTGATTTTGTAAGTGATGATTATGTGTCAACAGCAGGAATTTGTTATGATCGTGAAACAGGCGAACCATTAGAAGAAAACATTGATAAGGTACCAGAAACAACGGATACGGATGAAACTAATGCTTGCAGTACGATAAATGAAAAAGTACAAATGGAATTACAGTACTCTGATGATTTGATTTATGGTGATTTGCTGAGATTTTATGACTTTGATTAGTTATAAGTAAATCTGCAATTATTGAGGATTTCTTGTCCCACTAATTGTTGGATTAACGAATCAGGTGCGTTCTGGTTGTTAATGCAATCTCGTAGTTATGAAAGTTTTAGAGTCAGTTAATTTGTGATAACCCATTGTAAATTGCCACATTCCGCTTATTAGCAGGTTAATGTGGCAATTTTTCATATAATTGGGGCTTTTAACTTTTAGCTGCGCAGAAACCTCTTTTTGGCTAAAGTGTTATTTTTCTTAAACACGGAACATAGAAAAAAGCTGCTTAATGAAATAAGCAGCTTTTTCAATAGATGGTTTGTGTATAATCATCCAGTAATTTCGGATATAATTGTTGCGATAGAAAAGAAGCCAAATACCAAAGCAGTTAGCGCAGAAAAAATTAATGCGAACATATTTTTGAATTTTAGCTGGCGTATTACAGATACAACTGCTAATAATGCTACAAATAGAAAGAGTATCCCTAAAACGATATGCATTTTTTTAAATACCTCCTTATGCCCTTTCTCCCGAGTAGTAATTTTTTGATTTGGGAAATACATTTATATTATTATGTAATTAATCAATACATTTACATTTTATAGTAATATATGGATTTTGTCGAGATATATACGGGTAAATTCATAATTATGTTAAATTCATTTGGAGGTTTATATGATGGATGTAATCGGCTTATCTGTTGGTCCTTTAGGAACGAATTGTTACATTGTATTAAATGGTAAAGATGCTCTTATTATTGATCCAGGGGGAGATGCAAATCAAATAATTGAAGTACTGAACGCTCAAAATGCTTCACCAAAAGCAATTCTTTTAACACATGCCCACTTTGATCATATCGGTGCGGTAGAAGAACTGCGAAGCTATTTTAATATAGAAGTTTATTTGCATGATAATGAAAAGGATTGGCTTGGAGATGCTGCATTAAATCGATCACTAGCATTTATAGGTAATCCTGTTCAAACAGCACATGCTGAACATGATTTAAAGGAAGGTGATCTAACGGTTGCTTCATTTACTTTTGAGGTCATACATACTCCTGGTCATTCACCAGGAAGTGTAAGTTTTATCTTTCATAATGAAAATTGGCTGTTTGGTGGAGATGTGTTATTTCGTGAAGGAATTGGACGAACGGATTTACCTGGTGGAGACATGGAACAGCTCGAAGCATCGATTCGCCAAAAATTTTATACACTCAATGATGCGTATATTGTTTACCCTGGTCATGGTCCAAAAACTACTATAGAGAATGAGAAAAGAAATAATCCATTTATAAGAGACTAAAGAAAAAATTAAAAAACCTGTACGGATAAAATGTACAGGTTTTTTAGCTGGCGCTTTTCATTCTAGTGTCCGAAACCAGGTACGAGTATAAATTCGGAATACCATGTAAAACCAATCATGAAGATTGTGCAATAGGCACCGAATAAATACATATACATTCTTTCAGACAATCTTAAATAACTTAATGTAAGGAAAAACACCGTTTGAACGAGGAATAGTAGCGCCGTTCCAACCATATCACCAACATAGAACATGACTGTAAATATACCTGTCCAAAAGGCAAGAACACGAAACATACGATCCACGTTAGTTCCCCCCTTTAGATAACGTTATCAAACATAATTATAAACAAGAATTTCCATCTTGTAAACGAATGTCAATTATTTAATTTTAAGTTCGCCGTATAAGCGCAGCTTTCACAGCTATTTATAATCATATTATCTTCCATAATTAAATCAATATTCGTAAACAATACCTCAAACATTCCTTTCATATAATAATGGTGCATATCACAAATTAATTCCTGGTTTTAGAGGCTAATTCTTTAAAAGGACAATTATTGACTTCAAATTTCATCGTATTTTCCTTTTCATTGTAAACGAAGTTGGAATACATTCCTAACATGGTGGAAGCGTCCTCTAGAATGTTTAATTTTTCATAGGTTGTAAGTATTTTTGTCTGGTGATAATCATTTATTATTTGTTTACCGTATTTTTCGCCAGTGGTATAAAATGCCCGTTTGCCGTTTTCTCCCATTTCAGCTAATGACTCGATAAGGATGGAAGAGAGAAGCTTATAATCACGATGCGGGAAATTTAATTCAATGACGTTATCCGATAATCGGTATAGTCTACTTGGCCTTCCGCCTTTGCCTGTTTTTTGAGAATAGGAAATAACCATACGTACATCTTCTAATTTGGATAAGTGTAAACGGGCTACATTTGGATGAATATCAAATTATTTAGCGATTTCAGTCACATTAACTTCTTTATGTTTTTCCACTAAATATTCATATATATGATATCTGGTAGGATCGCTTAATACATTTGTAACTTTTAGTGTCTGCTCCAAGTTCAACACCTCACATTTTCAATTTATATCATTATTATAATTGGTAAACTGAACTAAATGGTTAAGAGGGAAATTTGTAAAAATATATTCATAAATTGAAAACGGTTTTATCAGTGATAACTTGCTCTCAAGCCCCACTTCAAGTAATGGAGATACTTGAAGTGGGGGATTAGCAGCCAGTAAACTTCTGATTGGTTCTATTAATAACCATAATCAATGGGAAATGAAAAAAACGCCCAGTGTCTGAGATTTGCTTTAGATGTTATTCGGGAATTGGCAACGTGTGAGGGAATGTATACTTGAAATTCCGTTTATTTGTTGTAACGGTAATTAGTAAAGAGCAGTAATGTTCTGTTATTTGACTAACCACTATATTAACTTTTCCGTCTGGAAATTCATATTGAATTTGAGCGGGAGGTGGTAAATTCCGTTGTAATATCTCCTGCTTAAATTTCATCTGCCCCATTTGAAATATTGTTTCCACCCGGACATGTTCCACGTATTGTTCTGTCAAATATATATCGTTACGATAAAGTTGAATGCTAGATAAAATCAAAATGAGCATCATCGTGGTGATAAATAGTACATATGGCAGCATGAAGCCTTTTTGTTCAGTGATAAAAGACAATGTTTTTGTCATATATTTCTCCTTTGGAATTAGTAATTTGTATGGTAATTCCATATGGACTTCTCCGAAAGTCTGCGTTCTGGACGTCGCGCAACAGTATTTCATGACCAGTTCCATCGACTTGCCTGCGAATAACATCCTCATAGTGTTCGATGGTTGCAATTGTCTCCCCTTGAGTAAGCTTCATTTTATTGTTGTAAATATTTACTTCTGTAGATTGAATCAGTTCATCACGTAAAAATTGAAAAAACTGTTGTGTAGAAAGTTCGTGATAATTAGAGGATAATTGACTTGTTGCCTGGATCAAATATCCGATAAAGGGAAGCGTCATACTTATAATGGTGATTGCTAACAACATCGTGACATAAGAGAATCCTTTTTCAATTTTCAGGCAGCCCATAAAGACAGAGTGTTTCTGCTTTTTTTCTAGCATTTTCCCAACTGGCACATCCTTTTATATAATTATTTTCCTTTGTAAATGTGTAAGTGATCATTTTTCCATCTCTACTCGTAATATAGTCAATAGGGGTCGGTGCACTGTCCCAAAGGTAGGGCTGTAATTCATCATGTAATTCATACAAAATAAAGCGTCTTTCACTAAGAACCGATTGTTCTTTTGCAAGCAGTGAAATCATTGGTACAAATACAATTACTGCCGTCATGAAGATTCCAGTCGCAACAACTACTTCTATTAATGTAAACCCATTAGATTTCAACAATGTTAATTCTTCCTTTCCCAAGTGGAAAGACGATATGGTATACGGCTTGATTGGTTGTCACTTTTATGATTTTACGGTTGACTATTGCACCTGTTATTTTGAAAACAATGATTGGATTTCCTCTTGTATCTAATTGTATTCCATTAGGGTAATATCGGGTGATTAAAGTTTCCGACCCGCTTTTTATTTTATAATTGTCTGTATAAAATCGAATACGTACATATTCTTCCGTAGTAGTAGACAGGTTTTGGGTATATAAGACATCGGATTGAAAAACAGTAAGAAACTGCTGTTCCTGAATGGTTTCAAGACTGGAAACGTTCATAGAGGGACTTAGCAGGGTAATTACAGATAGTGTTGCCAGGACAAAAAGAACTTCCATTAAAGTAAAACCTTTGTTATTCCTCGTCATGGTCACTCCCACTATCCATCATAAGGGTTTATAACGGTACTTCCCTCTAATGATAGGGCTTCTCCGTTTGGACATTTTTGCTGATCGGCTGTTATAAAATCATCGTTTTGTAAAATAGTTAGGCTCTCGGGATATTCATTTTCTTCAATATAATAAGCATCTACTTGCGCCTGAACTAAGGATACAAGGGCATCACACCCTTTTTCATTTACCTCCGCACTTCTTCCACCTAAATTTGGAACGATGAGCATGATTAGGACAGAGATTACCATTAATACAATTAACATTTCGATTAGTATAGGCGAATACCCATATAACTCATAAAGAAGTGCGGGCATTGTTTTTTGTATGATGCCAAGTATGCTGATCTGTTTCGATTGGTATAGTGACTTCGATTGGAATACCTTTAAATACCTCTGTAATTAAAATAATCTTATCTTTGTACAAAACACCGAGAGGGAAGAGAGTACCCATCAATTGTGCTCTTTCTAACCCTGTTAATTCTGTTTCAATGTTTTGTGCGATTGCCATATATTGAAATAAATTTTCATAAGTAAACGCACTTGAATCAATAGCTTGTAGTTTTCTTTCTAACTTATTTAATGTTTCTTCCTGGACTTCAATTTTCGAGTTGATTTCTTTATCCTTTTCTAAATATTTCTCTCTTTTGAGTTTACCAATCAGATATAAATCCAATAATTTATCTGCTGATGACTTTAAATTATCTATAGACTTTTTACATTCTTTTATTTCCTTTTTTAAATTCGTTATTTCTTTTTCGTCATATTCAATATTTATATACTTTTTGGCAAGATTTTCACTCGTTAAAACATCTTTAAGAGCTCTAATAACGTTGCCATCAAATCGTTCCGTATTAATGCTAATATCGCATGTATGGCCATCTTTCATTCGCGTTTTTCGCCCATGTTTCGCATAATATTTTGGTTTTTGTTTTGTACCATGCATTTGTACAGCGATTTTCCTTCCACAATGCCCGCACTTGATACTGGTTCTTCTCAGCATGTGGATATTATTCGTATTTTTTCTACCGGACACACTAAATTGGTTTCCTCTTTTTTCACGTTCGATTTGTAGTTTCTTATAAGTTTCTTCTGTTCGCAATGGTTCGTAAACATTTGGTACAGTAATAACTTCTCCATTATTAAATTCTTTTTCCATTACACCGTGGTAAGCCTTAGACATTAGTCGGGTTTGAACAAGATGTTCGTTCCACTGATTACCGGAAGGAGTCTTAGAAACCTCGTTTAATCTGTCACTAATTAGTTTCATTCCCAGCTGCTCATTTAAATATAAATTATCTATAAATGGAATAACCCATTTCCATTCTTCTTTTGCTTTGTATTTCGCTTCTTGTTTGTCGTAATAGTATTCGAGAGGTGGTAATCCCCATCCTTTTCCTTCGCGAGTTCTTTGACGTTTTCCTCGCATCATACGTCTTACTACTGATTTCTTTTCTCGGCGAGCGATAAGATTCTTTATGTCAGATATAAATTCATCATCTTCATTCGTAAGGTCAATGATGCTTCCTGGCTCAGCAATTTTAACGTTGTTATCTCTAAGAGTAGATTTTAAATATTCCCAGGCGACAGTATCCAATCGTGACAAGCGGTCTTGATCCACGACAAGCACAACGTCCACACTGCCTTCTTCCACCAGATCAAGAAGTTTATTTAAACCTTCTTTATTCAACTTTCCGCCAGTTTCAACATCAACAAACTCCCCAATTAAATTCCAACCCTGGTTGGCTGCATAAACTGTTAGTTCTTGTTTTTGCGCTGGTAAACTAAACTTCTTTTCTTGTAGCTTTGTTGATACACGATAATAATTAGCAGCTCTCATATTTTCTATCTCCTTCAATTATTTTTAAATAAAACTAGAACATTTGTTCTGTTTATGATATGATTATATCAGATAAATAACAGATGTGTTACAAAAATGTAACAAATTACCATAATAAAAAGCGATTTTTGTCACAATTTTTCCAAGTTATATGGTATTATTTAACCAAGCTATTTGGCTTTGTTTTGTCGGTGAGTAGATAATCATCTACTCCTTGTTAGCCTACTTGAACCATTCATATAAATCCTCCATGCGGCATCCGAGGATTATGGCTATATTATACGCAACTTGATATGACATACCTTGACGATTATTTACATACTTGTTTATTTGCGGTTCAGATACACCAAGTTTTTCTGCTAATTCACGTTGCGTCATACCAGCTTC
Source organism: Oceanobacillus salinisoli (assembly GCF_009733865.1). Classification (GTDB taxonomy): domain Bacteria; phylum Bacillota; class Bacilli; order Bacillales; family Amphibacillaceae; genus Oceanobacillus; species Oceanobacillus salinisoli. The sequence continues at coordinate 48,349 of NZ_WOFB01000017.1, forward strand.
CTTTAAACGGTATCGAAGTAGGCATCTTCCGACTTTATAAGCCAAACAGACACCTCATTCATATTTAATTTTCTTATTATTCACTCGAAAAGGCGGCGATGTTGATGACAGAAACAGATTTAAAAAACTTTGTAATGCTTGTACGAATGATGAAAAAAGGATATTTAGATGAATCTACTATAGATGAATCGCTAATCCATTTTCTCAAAGAGTTCAACAGCACGCTTCACTTGATCTAACAGTTCTTTTCTTTCATTGCCCTCTAATAAGAGGGCTTTGTCTAATAACATTCTGACAAGATCTATATCTTTGATGTTTAAATCTTTCCCTCCATCCAATTCCATTGCTTTTTCATATTCATTATCTTGGGATTGTGTAGGAGGGAATAGATCGCCGATGCCTATTTCGAATACGTTAGCTAATTTATGCAAATTCTCATAATTAAGCTCAGATTCTCCACGTTCGTATCCAGCTATAGTGTTTTGTTTTACTCCAATCTTTTCTCCTAATTGCGTTTGGTTTAATCGATTCTTTCTCCTGTATTCCCTAATTTTATTTCCGACATATTTGTTAATGTCCATTTTTACTTCCTCCATTGTTTTTTAAAATTTATTTGATATTTTAGTACGACTTTTCTTTTTCCTACAATTTATATCCAAAAATAAGTATATATCAGTACTATTCACATTTCAATAAAAAGTATCACATTTGTTGATTTTTTCTATTGACTTATCGAGAATCATGATATAAATTAGAATTACAAAGTTCAGAAAGGAGAGAAAAAGGATGTTTGATAGATTACATAAAGGAGGGAGGTGACTTCGTGCACTGGGAGTTAATAAAGCTACGGAAAGAAAAGAAAATCAACCAAGAACAAATGGCTTTGCTTTTAGGTATAGACAGAAGCACTTATTCTCTAAAAGAATCTGGGAAGTATGATTTTAAACTGCAAGAAATTTTCATCATTGCCAAATTCTTTAATAAACAAATTGATGAAATTTTTTTACCTATAAATATCGAGAAACATGATATTATAAATAAAAATATCAAGAAAAGCGCTAATTAAAAGGAGCAAAACCTATGAATCTACCAATTGACTTAGAACTCCTTAAAAAGAGAGAAGAGATACCTATTAAACTAGCAGAATTATCTTATAGAAACTCAGAACAAGCAGTCATCTTATTAAGAAAATGGGGAGAAAAGAAATCACCTGTCTCTGTTTTACACAAGGAAATTTGCGATTACATAAATCGGGAGGGGGTGAAAGCTTGAACGCATTAAAGCGTACTATGCTAAATCGGTTTGAACAACGGTTCCAGGAAATATTAATTGCCGGTGCAAGTAAGAAGCGTCTAGACATGCTGCTCTATGACATGGGCGAAGTTTATCAGATTCATAATCGTGTGGATGATGTAGATCCGGAAGTGAAAGAACTATATCAACGCATTTCGGATGCGAGGGAGGTAATGGTGTGATTAAAAGAACATGGGAATCTCCAAATGTTAAATATCACGTCAGCGTAAGGAAGTTTGAAGATGGCGCTGTGCTAGTCGGATTCTGGAAAATTGCTGCTGATGGGAATTTAAAAGATATTCGCTATCGTAACCTTCCACAATATGTAAAGGATAAAATCGATGAATTAAAGCAGGAGGTTAAGGAATGGCCGATTTAATTAAAGAGTTGCGAACCATTAAACGGGAATTACGGCAAGCAGAAGCCGAAATAGACGTCGCTCTTGTTGAAGAGTTGATGGAAAGAAAATATCAAGTGGAAATGGAGATTTTGGAAAGGGTGGATTGAATGGCTCTGAAAAATCACTACCTGGTTGAGGATTACGAAATGATGGCAGATGAATTGGACAATCTTCACCGCACTTGCATGCAGGTATTAGATAGTGCAACCAATGCAAATTTTACTTCCAAAGAAGACCAGCTGCAGAGTATTAATCATTCTTTAAATGTTTTGAAGGCTCTTCACACTAAAAAACAGGAAAGAGAAAGAGTGTGGTATTAATGCCTAGGATTATGTGGATTGGTTTTATGGAGTGGCGTTTGGTGCCGTGTTAGTCGCTTGGTTTTGGTTGTTGGTGAGTTATTGAAACAAAATGCGAAGGAAGGAGTGTTATCGTGGCAAGAACATTTTTTGTAAAGATTGAAGGAAATGACCCTATTATTATAACCGTTAAAAATGATGTAAACAGACCTAAACAATTAGACTGTCACAGCGTTTTGGAGAAATGGGTGACTGATAAATACGACTTCAAACAATACGATTATTGGGAAATTAATACTTGCGAAAAACACGATATTTACTGAACAGTTCGGATAAATTCCACACTTTTAAGGAGGTGAAAAAACAATGCCGTTATGCCCATATTGCAATCGCGAACCAAAAGAAATTCCAGAGTATGTTGAGCTGGCTAACCGATTAGAAATGAGTCCAGCTGAATATGTACGAATGGATGAAGGAACGTATCACTTACAAACTGATTTGTTCTGCTGCACAGATTGCTACATTAAACAAGGATTGCCATTAAATACGGATTTAATACATGCGTTTAGGCGGTATCGTGCAAAAGTTCTTGAATTTGAGAGGAGATAAAAAAGATGAAACAAACAAAGAAAATCGATTTTGAATTTGTACATGATGAATTTTATGGAATTGCATTAGAAGTAAGTAAGAAGTTTATACAAAAAGGTGATACCAGACCATTGTTGAATTACACTCAACATCGTTCGAATGGTGATCTTGTCGCAACAGATTCTCACAGGTTGATTCATATAAAGGATATTCATGGTTTTAAAGAGGATTTCCTAGTTAGTCCAAAGACTTTTATGTTTGCAAAAGGTAAGTTCCCAGAAACGGACAAAATTAGCAGTAGAGAAAACCATAAAAAGTCTATTGTATTGGATAAAGTAAAAATCAAATTGTGGTTACAAATCTTCAAGTCTATTAATCAAACAATGAAGATTATGAAAGACTATAACAAGGTTGTAAGATTTAACTTTAATGAAGAATCTGTTGAAGTTGAACTAAAAGAACTCGGAATAATTATGCAGCTTCCCACTAATGAATATACAAAAATAAAAGATTTAGATGTAATTTCATACAATCCAGAATATTTAAGGGACGCACTGGAAGCGCACTTTAAATTGAATTCTGAAGAGTTGACTATATATTTTAGAGGAAATATGACACCTTTTATTCTTGATGATAATGAACGAGTTAGAACTCTTATTCTGCCAGTAAGAACATATTAAGGTGGTGAATAATGATTGGTCAAAGGAATTTTTATTGGTGCGCTATTAATAACTTTATCTTTATTTATCGTAACACTGTAAGACAAAAAAACTCGTGCAGCAACACGAGAAATTTAATCGGTAAGTTCATTCTACCACTTAACAAAATATTTAGCAAGGAAGGTTAGTCCTTCCTTTCGTGGTCAGGAGCGCCTTTCTATTTTCGTCCTTCCCCCTGGTTCCTGATCACGAAAGGGGAGATTATCCCAATATATATGGAAGGAGGGAGAGAAAATGAACGATAGTTACAGAAGAATAAACCAAGATATCAAAGAGATATTAGAGTATCCGGAAGCAGAACCAGCGTTTGAAGGGACGGTAAAAGAAGGGCTTAAGCGAAGATACACTATCATTAATGAGCGTGATGTAAACAAATACTTGTCTCAACATACTAAAGATGAGCTACGAATTGCTTTAAATACAGCTTTACAAGTCATAGAAGACGGTCGCATTGAAGATGGGAAGAAACCTTATAACAATTATGTTGTCATTAATTTGGACGAGCCTTATGCAGATGAAGTAATTGAAATTATGAAGCATCATGACCATTGGGGTTAATTCATTCATATTTGACCCAAAATGCGACATAAGGAGGCAGAATAATGGAAAGACAACACTTTTATATTTCAATGACAGGATTGACTGAAGAACAGATTCAGGAGGAATTAAGTACGTTTTTGAATGACTTAGTACAGAAATATGAGGAAAACAAGTTTGGCGCAACTGTTCTTGGAATTACAGAGGATGCCGCCAAAAGAGTTGAAAAAATGTTGAATGAGTGACTTTAAATGCAACATAAGGAAGGAGAATTAAAAATGCCAGTAGTTCAAGTATGTGATGAGTGTGGGGCAAAAGCTGGAACTTGCAATTGTTACGATTGGGAAATAAAGAAAAAGGCTAAATGCTTTTATTGTGATGAAGAATTTGTTTGGGATGATTACGTTGTAATTGTTGAGGATGAACTTTACCACAAAGATTGTGTGGAACTTTATCCAACAGGATATTTTGCAATGTTAGATGGTGAACCATTAGGAGAAACGGAAAACGAAGATGGTCAAATGGCTTCGGAAATTATAGATGACCTTCTTGATGAAGAAGAAGCTTAATGTCGCATTCCGGATAAATTGCGAAGTAATAATTAGGAGGAATTTATATGGGGAAAGAAAGCAAATCATTCAGATGTTGGAATACAAATTTGTCCGTTCCGTTTGATTCAGATATTTCTCATCCAACTATGAAAAGACTTTTAGAAATGATGCAGAAACGGGGATGGAAAATACAGACAGACCAACGGATTTTGGAAGAATATCCAATTCTGGCAGATGATCATTTTGAAGGACGAAAAGGGGACTTGAAATTCAAAGCAGAGAAGTACCCAGCAGGTTTTAATTTTGAATTCTTTCAAGATATCAATGTTGAAAATACCAATGGTGGTTATTATGACTTTGATAAGTTTGAAAAAATGCCATATCTAATAAAACTTAGATTTCTTCTTGAAAAAAAATACATGATTAAATTGCTTGATGATGAAGGATACTCCGACGGCAGCGAATCAACATTCAAATACGCTTATGAAGAAGTGATGCACCGTATTAAAAGTTGTTGCCATTATAAAGAAGGGAAAGAGTTGCCAGATTTTGAGATAGAAGAATACAATGCAAAGGACAAAGATGGAAAAATTCTAAAAAACGGTCAAGTCAAGTATTTTAGAGATCGAAAAGGAAGATTACAAAGAGGAGTTATTTATCACAACATTAACAATATGTGGTGGACAATACTTAATAAATATGAATTTACAAATATAGCAAGCTTCTATTTCTTTGATTTAGACACGGAAGAGAATAGAAAGAGAAAGCTTGTAAAACCTTCTGGGAAACATAACCCAAAATCAAGAAGTGTACCTGATGAAAACCAAATTGAAAAATGGAAATCTAAGGCCAAGAAATCAACTAAACAGGAACGAATTACTAAAGCTAACGGCATTTTAGATTATCTATATTCTCTTAATTTGACCTCTAGAAATTTTCAGTTCTACTTAAAAACAAATGGACGAGTCGGTTTAAAGGAGACAGAGAGCAGAGCTTGGGGGATTCACAAAAAATTTGAAGAACCAATAGAGTTACCTTTATATACAAGGACATTACCAATGTCATCGACTGAAAGTAGTTGGGTAAAAGGATTAAGAGAATATGTTGTCCATGGAAAACCAGGTATTACTCAATGGTTCTGCACTGATCATAACGGTGAAGGATCTACAGCTTACAAATGGCCCGAAGTAAGAGAGAAACTTTGGAAAATAGGTGCTTTAGCAAGTTGATTGCTGCACATTCGGGATAAAACTCGTACAACAACACGGTTAATTTAATCGGAGATAAGGGAGGGAATGTATGCTAACACCATTTAAAGTATTGCTTCCAGAACGGATATTAAACAAATCAAATAAAGACGATCTATGGAGCGATACGTTGGATTATATGCTGCGTTATCCTCATTATCATTTAATCGATATAGAAGGAAAATATGCGATATGCGAAAGAAAAACAGTAAAGGGGGATAGAAATGGCAAAATTTAGAATGGTGCACACAGAATTTTGGGACGATGCTAAGGTTGTCGAAGAAATGACTCCTGAAGACAAGTATTTTTATTTATATCTGTTAACTAATTCCAACACGACTCAAATCGGAATATATCAAATCACAAAAAAACAAATGGCATTTGATACCGGATATTCGATTGACACAATAAATTTGTTACTGGATCGCTTTATCAAACAACATGAAGTCGTTGTTTACAACAGCGAAACAAGAGAAATTGCTCTAAAAAACTGGGGTAAATACAATTTCAATCGTGGCGGAAAACCGATGATGGATTGTGTTCGTTCGGAATTAAAAAACGTCAAAGACACTTCTTTAATTGATTTTGTTAAAGAAAACGTCAAACGCAGTGATATCAAGGGTTTATACGATACGTACACGACACGTGGACAAGAAGAAGAAAAAGAAGAAGAAAAAGAAGAAGAAAAAGAAGAAGAAGAAAAAGAAGAAAAAATACCTTTCGTCGAGATAATAAATTATCTCAACAGTGCAGCTGCAAAAAACTATCGTTCCAAAACATCTAAAACTAGAACTCTAATAAAAGCACGCTGGAATGATGGTTTTCGATTGGATGATTTTAAAAAGGTTATCGATATCAAAACAGAAGAATGGCTAAAAGACAATAAAATGAATAAATTTTTAAGGCCAGAAACATTGTTTGGTACTAAGTTCGAAGGGTATTTAAATCAATCAAATCAAAGTAATCAACCACCCGATGATTATGACAATTTGTTCTAGGAGGATAACAAGTGAAAAGTATTAAAGACCTAGACATTATGCAAACGTTAAATTTTACGTTGATTGGTGAACGTATTTGTGAAAAATGTGATTCAAAGGTTCCCGTTTATGAAAAAAACGGTGAAAAAATAAGTCATTGTTTAAATTGCGAACGACTGAAATTGTCCAAAGAGCTTACGGAGGGTTACGAACCTCCTAAAAGAAGATTGTTATCAGATCGTGCAAAAGCTATCGAGTTTATACCTTCTGATTTAGAATATGTCACGTTTGATGATTATATTCCTAAAACCGAATCACAAATGGAAGCAAAGCAAATTTCACTGGATTATATAAAAGGGAAACACACAGCAATTCTTCTCAACGGTGATCCCGGAACCGGAAAATCGCATTTATTTAGATGCATAGCAAGGGAACTTGAAAAACAAACAGTTGATTGGAAAGAAAATGGACGAACATACAAAGTTCGGAAAATCGCTCTGTTTGCAAAAGTTCCTGAACTTATGAAACTGATTCAGAGAACTTACAACAATAAGAAAATAGGCCTTACGGAAGAAATTATTTTAGATACGCTTGCTACGGTTGATGTATTAATCCTAGATGAAATTGCTGGAGAACGTTCGAAAAGGGAGCCAAATGGTTTCGAAACGTGGAGTGGGGATATTATTTATCAAATATTAGACCGCAGGCAAGGAAAACAAAATCTGTACAACCTTAACTATTCAAGTGCAGAAGTGAAAAAGAAATATGATGAAACACCAGGAAAGAGAATACTTAGCCGAATGGCATCTGGCGCTAAAATGCTAAAAGTTGATGGTCCTGACCACAGAATGAAAGGAGCAAACTAAATTGTGCGAAACTTGTAATGGTACCGGAGGAGTGAATATTGAGAATAGTTGGGGAATATCGTTCCACTCTTGCTCAGACACAAATTGCGATTATGACCGAGGTAAAGCAGTTTCAGAGACTTTGAGATTTATAGATGCAAAGTTAGAACTATTACAAAGACGTGAAAGTGCATGAGTGCTATTACACACTTAGATGAACATCGGAGAAGGCAATGGATAAATGATGAAAATATACCAGGCGGCGGTCTTGTTTATGTTTTCAAAAGTAAATATGATGATGCCTTCTCAGAAGGCCTACTAAATGAAATAACAGTTTTGTATAATAACGGATTTGAAATTGAAGATTTGATGGATAAATTCAATCGTGAATTCGTGGAGATATTAATGGCTTTAATATACCAGGCAGAAGAAGGAAAGATTACTAGACCTTTCGCTTACAGGAGGAAATAACTGTGGACCAAACAATGATTTACGATTATTTAGGGATTAATCAGGATCCATTGCTTCAAAAATTAAAAAGAATGAAAAAAGGCCAGCAAATAGTAATCGGTGAGTTAACTATTTATTTGAATAAGCTCGGGTTGTTTGAAATCTCATCTGAGAATTATGAAGAATGCTGCAGCAATGTTACCAAGTGTTATCAAAAGGTTTGTCTATTAGAAAAAAGTATTGCCAATTAAAGGAGGGTGAGGGATGGGGAAATTTTGGACTCAGGAAGAACTTGATTTTTTAGAAGATAAATGGGGAGTTTTTAACAGAGAAACTATCGCTAAAAAGCTGGGAAGGTCATCTAATGCCGTTATGTTAAAAGCTCAAAGGATGGGGTTAGGAGATCCTCTGACTCATATTGATGGGATCACTATTAGCAAACTTTCCCAAGTATTGAACACTCATTACGGGATATTAAAAAACTGGATTAAAAAATATAAGATGCCTGCAAAACAAAAACGGTTAACCAAAGAGAAAAGCGTTTGGATGATTTCTTACCAAGATTTCTGGAAATGGGCAGAAAAAAATAGGCACATGTTGGATTTTAGCAGATTAGAAAGATTATCACTTGGTCCTGAACCGGGATGGGTAGAAGAAAAACGAAGAGCTGATCAGCTAAAGAAATTGCATGTTCCTAAACCGCATAACACCCCTTGGAGCCTGAAGGATGATTCAAAACTCAAATGGATGTTGTCTAAACACAAATATTCATACCCGGAAATATCGGATGAACTGAAACGCAGCCAAGGAGCAATAAAAAAAAGAATTCGAGATTTGGGACTAAAAGAGCGTCCAGTACGTTTGCCAAATCACAACAAATATTCTCCAGAAGAAGAAAAGAAATTAGTAACTTTGTTAGAACAAGGATATTGTTTCGAGGAAATTGCTGAACAATTAAACCGCAGCGCTTTAGGCGTTCGTGGCAAAGCAGAACGAATGGGATATAAATTTGTAAATGGTGTTCCTAAAAAACAATCTAAGTGGGTGGTGAGTTGAGAAAATTAAGACACGGTCATTACCTGCTGTTTAGAAAAGAGGACAGGGATTGGGTTTATATTTATGACTATTTCCAGTGGCACGAACTAAAGAAACGTTTTAAAGAGGGGTGGAAGGTGTGGCAATAAAACCAAGAATCAAAGGTGAAAAGTACAGGCCTACGGTGGAAGTTCTGAGAGAAAGGAACGGCAAGCCTACCAAAGTCATATTTAATGGTCGGGTGTTTGCTTGGGTACCGGATGATTATATTAATGGGAATAAGAATAAGGTTGGGCGGTAGTTGAAAGAAAATGCGGATTAAGAGAGGAGAAGAAGAATGAAGGAATTAACGATTAATTTAACAGACGAACAAGCAAAGTTTTTACGTGAATTTGCCGAAAAGCAAAAGCCCGGAGCAAAAGACAACGCATCTACTGCTCATGCATTTCATGTAGTGGAAAATAAGGAGTTTGATTTTATTCCTTATAGCGATGATTTAAACGGATTCTTTGAAGATTTGCCCTTAACATTCACTACTGATTGTGACTACGACCGTTGGTGGGATGATGAAACAGAAATGATAAGCGACTGGTATGAAGATCGAGGTGAAGATTGTCCCATCGAAATAAAACCCTTCTCCGAGCTGAGATACAATTATTTCAAAGGTCTTCTTGAAGAAGAAGAGTTAATCACTGAATGGTCAGAGTATTTTGAAGCATATGGAGTAAAACTTCACGCAATGGCATGGAGGAAAACTAGGTGGGAGAAGGTTGCATTCTTCTTTATCAGGGATGAAGCAAAACGATACATGAAATATCAATCACACAATTTAAACGAACCGAGAGTTTACACATATTCTTGTGGTTATGCAAACGATGGTGATTTTGTACCATTCAGAGATTTATTAATGAGTATGGGCGCAAAATTAGTTGAAAAAGTTAATGCGTAGTTCGGATAAAATATGGTGCAAAACAAAAGGGTATTCCACCATATAATCCGAATAGCCAAAATAATAAAAGGACGGTGCTGAAATGATTGGAACTGAAAACGAAATTTTGCGCAAGGAAGTTGAACAATTAAAAGCTGAGATAGCTGGAATGAAATCAATTTTAAGCAAACACGGATTGTTGGAAGATGTTGAAGAAAAGGTGACGATTCACCCTAAACTAACAGATCTGGAACGTAAAATCTCCAAGGTTCTCATGGATTTCCAGATAACTTCAAACTTAAAAGGGTACCGATATCTGAAAAATGCTATAACAATGGCGTTTAGCAAATCGGAAGTTACAAACACAACCACGGTTATGTATCCGGAAATTGCGGATAAATATGATACAACACCTACCAGAGTGGAAAGAGCCATTCGCCATGCGATTGAAAAATCTTGGAACAATAGCAGTCATCAAGACTTTGACCTATTCGATAAAAAGCCAACAAATTCTCAATTTATCGCGATGATTTCAGAAAGACTGTGGCTGGATTTGGAAGACGACGAAAGTGCGTGAGTGCGAATGAATTTTAACAAAAACCTTTTTAGTAAAAATGCAGACTCTAACGTTAAACGGTTATTATCTTCACATCTTGATGTATTGGACGGAATGAAAGTTGCTTTTAAAGATGGAGATAAATTCGGCATCATCGAACATTATGAAATAAACGGAGAACCATTTTATCTTTATCCGGTAGAGAAGGAGTGGTGTGCGGAATGAGTGAACGGTTGGAAAGAATGAAACAATATTATTCAGCTATTGATTGTTTAGAACCAGACTTACAAGAGGATATACCGTGGCTTATCCAACAAGCGGAACGTGCGGAAAAATTACAAGAAGAACTAAACGCAAAGATAATGTTTGTTAGTAACGGTATGGAAGAAGAACATTATGCTTTACAAGAAGAAAATATAAGATTAGCAAAGCGTGTGGAGGAATTGGAAGAAGAAGTCGAAGGAAGAAAAAATCACGAAGCAGAAACAGCAAGGAACTTAAATATTCTTAGAAGCCAAAACCAACTCTACAAACAGGCTTTGGAAGAAATCGATGAACAACCGGCATTGAAAACTAAACTATCTTCAACTGGTGATTGGGAATATGACTATGAAGGATTAGTAGAGATATTGAAGAGAAAAGCACGTGAAGCATTGAAAGGAGAATCGGAATGAATCTAAATGAATTAACAACAAATATCGAACAGTGGGCAATTGACAGAAATTTAGACCAAGCACAACCAGAAAAACAAATGTTAAAGCTCATGGAGGAAGTCGGGGAACTGGCACAAGGATTAGCAAAAGGGAATCTGGATCAAGTGATTGATTCGATTGGAGATAATTATGTCGTTCTGACCGTTTTATCTATGCAATTAGATTTAGATATAAGAGATTGCATCAATGCTGCGTATGAAGAAATTGCTGACCGAAAAGGAAAAATGGTAAATGGCGTATTCATCAAAGAGGATGATTTAAAGGAGGTGTAACCGTGGGACTGCTAAATGAAAAAGTAAGCAATCGTAGGAACGAATTGATTCACGAATTACGTAAGATGGGTGTTGTGACTGCTAAATCTGGATTGTCACTAGAAAACGTTTCTCTTGCGGATCTAGAGTGGATGAATATTGAAGAGAAAAACAGAGCCGCGAAAGAGTACCGTGAAAAGAAAAATGATTAGATAATATGAAACAGGTGATTTTTATAGATTACTAGACCAAATACATACAACGATTAAAAAATATCTGTAATGGGCTTAAATAAGCATTTAAAGAGGTGGGAGAAAATGAATGATATAGGAGTATTTTCTAACCCTTGCGCTTTATGTAAGAAGAGAGAAGCAACAAAATTATGTGATTATATCGTCCGCTATGACAACAGCATTATATTTTTTAGAAATTCTAAGTTGTTTCAAGAAGTTAATTCACCAGGTTATAAGCATGAAACATGTGATTTACCGATGTGTGATAATTGCGCCAAAAAAGTTGGGCATCAAGTAGACTTTTGTTCACATCATTATAAATTGCATATCCAGGTAGAACTGCCAAAAGAATTGCAACGTTACCAGCGAAAAGCAAAGGCTGAAATGTACGAAAATGCGATAAGAGGTGAAAAGAATGAGTGATTTTATCGACATTTTAAACCAAGCTAGAAAGAAACTAAATACAATATATGTCATGGATGAACTGGACGAGCAAGCATTGGACGAAGCAAAAACAGCTATAGCGAAAACTACCAGTTATGTAAGCAAATTAGAAAGTGATAATCAGAGGTTAAGAGAATATATAGCAAGAGAAATTCATTAAGGGGTGGAAGGATGACAGGGTTTATTGCAGGAGCAGGAACGGCATTTATTATTTCGTTAGTGGGATATTACAAGGCGTATAAAAGGGCTGTTAGGAGGGCTGAGGATGAAATGTGCTGAGTGTGGGGATTCAGTAACACAATATCAAGACATTTGTGATTCTTGCTTCAAAAAAGAACTTGATAAACGTCTGTAGGGGGATAACATATGACAAAGACAGCAGAAATTAATTTAGAAGAAGAAGCTCTTTATCGAGTGAAAAACGGGCAATTAGAAAAGATGGACAAGCCAGCAAGTGGATTTGGTGAAGTAGTTCAGAAGTGGGAAGACGGGAAGCTGGGTAGGTATGAGGTTAAGTATACGAAGTAGAAAGAAACTATTGAATAATTGAAAGGAGGATAAAGATGCCTAACAAATATGGTGAAAAAGATTGGTTAGATACAGCCTTACCTTTATTGAACAGCCTTGAAATTGTTGATTTAGATGCAGATGGAGAAATTTTATATTACGCGTTAGTAGAGGGTACGGAAGAAAATAGAGAAGCATTAAGAAAAGCAGGTGTAACTCCTACAGAAATTAAAGATGCAACTGGTGATGAAGGACAGATTGATTTAACTCATTTTATCTGGAAGTTTGCAAAATGGTTTAACGGAGACAAATTCGTGAGAGAAAAACCATTTGATGATATGTAGGTTAGTGCGAAGTCCGGACAAGCTTTTAACTAAATAACTTTGCTATCGGAACAACCGGGGCAACATTGGAAATTGGGGGATTTCCTTTGTTGTCCTTATTTTATTTTATGAGTGGGGGCGGTAAATATGCAAATAACTTTTAAATTACCAGAAATAGACAGAGAAGCGACACGAGCTGCAGTAGAATCGGAGTTGGAAAAATATAAAATGTATCTACTTATGGATCCAGAAGACAATGAACCAAAGATAACATCATCATTAAAACTGGTTCCGTCCAAACCGAACAATCAATTTCATTCAAGCACAGAGGAAACCGCCATTAAGAAACTAGACCAAGAGAAAAAGAGAAGAGATTTTATAAATAAAATTCAAAAATCTGTAAATCGATTAGCTTATCAAGAAAGGTCCATCATTATTAATCGTTATTTGAAAGAGGATGATATTTATGATTATGAGGTTTACAACGAATTAGGGTTTAGCGAAAGAAAATATTACCGGATTAAATCAAGAGCTTTTTACAAACTCGCCTTTATTCTTCGTATAGAGATATACCAAAAACAATGCCCAGATTGTGGCGAAAATCTGTATATAAATGATGATGGTGAATATGATTGCTGGAAATGTGATAAAACCATCCCTAAAGAAAAAGTTGTAGAGGGGGTGAGGTAAGTTGAACTTTGTTCAGCCAATAAGAGACCCAGAACTAATTAGAGAAATCAAACGGTACCTGAATGATAAGAGCTACCGTGATTACATGTTGTTTGTTACTGGTATCAATAGTGGATTAAGAATATCCGATATACTTCCATTACGTGTGAGTGATACAAAAAGGGCTTATTTCAATATAACTGAAAAAAAGACAGGAAAGAAGAAGCGTATTGAGATGACACCAGGTCTTAGAAGAGAGTTCAAAGACTATGTCGAAGGAAAAGAAGACCATGAAGTCCTTTTTAAAAGCAGAGAAGGGGTTAATAAACCAATTGGTCGAAGCATGGCTTATAAGATACTTAGAGAGGCTGCACAACACGTTGGTTTGGACGATATAGGCACACACACATTAAGAAAGACATTTGGGTACCATTTCTATAAGCAATATAAAGATGTTGCCTTACTCCAAGATATATTCAACCATTCCAATCCAAGAATCACATTGAAATATATTGGTATTGATCAAGATGAGAAAGATAAGGCCATGAAGAACTTTAAAATATAGCTTTATTTTTTACACCTTTTAATTACCTTCAATTTATTCATGTGTAACTTGTTTTCTGAAAACTTAATGAGATTAAGAAATATAAGGGGTTTGGCGTTTTCTTGAATTATACAGTATATAAGATATGGGTAATTGATATTAGAAAATAAGAGGATATTTTAAAATTTTGTCGAATATCTAAAAAAAAGGAGTGGTTAAAATGGATCCAGTAAAAATCGTACAATCTCATGTATTAAACAATGGATTGACACTAGAAGAATACTTTGAAAATAATTTTGTTCAATTTCCAAGGAAGTGGAGAAAAGTAGGTGAAAATACAGTTGAATTTATTGTAGATTACCCTAGGTTATCTAACTATAGTTATTATCGTTGGAAAGTTAAAGAAGGAGTAATTCATGCATTGAATGGAAAGGCAATTCAAGTGACTCCCGAATTTAATCGACATAAAGAGGAATTAATAAAAAGGAAAAATGAAATACCAGAAGAAGAAATGGAAATTTATAATTATATTCAGGATAGCTTTAAAAAATTAGAACAAGAAGATGGAGAATATTCACCAGAAAAACACGATTCACTTGTATTAAATAAAGCATCGAAAAAGTATGGACTGCCCCTAGAAGACGTTGATAAATTATTGGTGAAAGTAGAAAGAAAAATTTATAATTTATAAATGGCAGACAAATGGCAGAAACTTGGCAGAAGAAAGGCAGGGATTTTCTAGATAAATAAGTTAATATGGTAATAAGAAAGTTTATGAAAAAGGCGCTCACTATATTAATGAGCGCCTTTTTATTTGAAGAAGGTGATGGAATGAAAATAAGAGATCATCTTGAGAAAAAACAAATAAAACAAACCAAGCATAAGGAAGAAATACTAACAGAATCAGAAATAAAGGATTTAATGGGTGTTCATCGTGATACTTATAAGCGTGGTAAAGGTGGGGCGTTTAGAAAAAGATAATCTTGAATAAATCATCCAATTCACTCATAATGAACTTATACATATTAGGGGGAGTGATTATATTGAAAAAGTTATTAATCTTATTTGCATTAATGTTATTTTTAGCAGCATGTGGTGGAAATGAAGAAACAGTAGAATCAACTAACGAAAATGAATCTGACAATCAAGTTGAAAGTGCAGAAAGTGAAGACAACGTAGAGGAAACGGATAAAATGAAAGAAAAAGATAGTGAAGAATCTGTTGAAGTAGATAAAGGACTAATGAATGTTGAAGTGACTATACCATCCACATTATTTGAAACGCAAAATCAAGATATTGACCAAGTTATTGCTGATGCAAAAGAATCTGGAATTAAAGAAGTTATAGAAAACAATGATGGTTCCCTTACATACAAGATGTCAAAGTCAAAACACAAAGAAATGATGGCGGACTTGGAAAATCAGTTAAATACTACCATTGAAGAGGTAAAAAATAGTGAAGATTTTGTATCCATACAAGATGTAAATTCAGATAAATCTTTTTCTGAATTTACGATGAGTGTAGATCAAGAAGCTTTTGAAAATAGTTTTGATGGATTTGCAGCATTGAGTCTAGGAATTAGTGGTATGTTATATCAATTATTTGACGGTGTGGATCCAGAAAATTATAAGGTCACTATTTTTGTAGAAAATGTTGATACTGGTGAAGTATTTGATACAATTACTTACCCGGAAGACTTAGAACAATAAATGTCATTAAAATAGCTAAAAGGCATCCAATAGCTGGGTGCCTTTTTACGTCAAAAAGTTGGTATTTTAGGTTCTAGACTGCTAATCCAAGACACAAAATTACTAAAAAATAATGTCACAGTATCTGGAATGATAGCCGGATCAATAAAATGAACAAGTAATACTAGAACTAATCCCATCAAAATATATAATTCCTTCTTCATTTGAAACCTCCTTTTCTAGTACATTCGACATAAAATTGTAAAAATCCTGCTAATTATGCAGGAATATTTACCCTTTTGTCGAATAATACAATGAATAGATAAAGGGAGTGTCAGTCCAATGGATAAATTTCTTAAAATGTATTTACCTAAAAATAAAGATGATGTAAAAAACATTTGGGATAATGCACTAATAATTGTGGATACAAACATCTTATTAAATTTGTATAAGTATTCAGATTCAACAAGAGATGAATTTTTTAGCGTTATAAAATCTATGAGAACTTGGATACCTCACCAGGTTGCAATTGAATATTTATTAAATAGATCCACAAAAATACAAGAACAAGAAGAAAACTTTAAAAATCAAGTTAAAGCAATTAAGGAATCAAAAGAATTATCCGTTAAGCATATAGACGAAAAAATCAACGTCATTAAGAAGCCTTTTAGAAAGATTGAACTTGAATCTATAAAAAATAAAATAGAGGAATTTTTCAATTCTTTAAAAAATGAAATTGAAGAAGGAAATAAAGATAATGTGGATTTTAGTGAGCATGATGTTATTCTTTCTAATTTTATAGAAATATATAGTGACCGTATTGGTCCCGCTTATGAAAAAGACCAACTAGATACGATATACCAAGAAGGGAAAGAAAGATATAGTAATGAATTCCCTCCAGGATATGAAGACTTAGAAGATAAAAAAGGTCAATATAAAATGTACAAAGATACTAAAATAAAGAGTGAATATGGGGATTTAATACTTTGGAAACAAATTATCGATAAAGCAAAAGACGATAATGAACCAATTATATTCGTTACAGATGATAGAAAGAAAGATTGGTGGAAAATAGAAAAAGGACAATTAAAAGGGCCAAGAGAAGAACTTATAAACGAATTTATGAAAGAAACAAATAATGATTTTCTTATGTATAGTACAGAATCATTTTTGAAGAATGCTAAAGATATTTTAGCTAGAGAAGTAAAAGAAAGTGCTATAAAAGAAGTACATGATTATTCGAAATTAAAAGAGCAAATAGCTTCTCATATATATAATTTATATGAAAATGAAACAAAAGAAGAATTACCAATAACAAAAAGTTTAATTGAGATAAGTAAAATGAATTATTACAAGGACAAGGAGAAATATAAAGATAATCTAACACAACTAAATTTGATAGAAGAACAAATACATGATTATAGTGAGCAGCTAAGCACTTTAAACTTTGAATTAAATAACTTGTCTTTAAATCCATACGAGAAAGATGATTATAATCTTCAAATTGAAAAATTGCAACGGAAGGTATATTCCTTAATTATTGAGAAAAGAAAGATTGAGAAAGAATTGGGATATTATAATGGAAAAATGTATCATAATGCATCTAAAAATAAATTATTAAAAAAAAGGATAAAACCACCAAAAGAATATAATAAAAAATATAATAATGAAGATAATTAAGAGTTTTCTATAGTTTTGCATTCTGTTTAGAATGCTTTTTTTTATTTTTGAATAATAAAAGGAGCGATAATCATGGCTGACAAGAAGTCGAGCGAAGGTAAAGAAGCTTTAATCTACTACTGCTTTCCGTGTGACAAGGATTATGTAGTTGATCCAGCTGACCCAAGAAAAGATGGAAGGACATGTAATCAGTGTGGAACGCATTTAATGTTTAAAGGCGGTGTAGATTACTCATCCGGCAAAGACAAAACAATAAGTGCAGGAACATTAATAATTACCGCAGATGTATCCGATGCAATTAAAGGCCTCAAAGCAATCCAACGTGAAGCGAAGAAAGCTACTGCTGCTTTGAAAGAGTTGGAATCAATTGAAAGTAAAATATCTTCAATGTTCGGAGTTCCTGTTAAATTATTAAAAAGCGATTCAGATATTAATAAGCAATATGAGGTGTTTAAGAAAAAACATAAGTTAGGTGGATATAAACCTCAAACAGTTGTGGTTGATGAAATGCATACTATGTGTCATAAGTGTGGGAGCGAAAGGACCAAACTCCAATCTTTAGGCGATAACGTCAAAGGAATTAAATTAGTTTGTGAAGATTGTGGGTGGACGGAATGAACAAAATCTACTGCAACAACGGTTGCCAACAAGAATTTACTATCTCCGGATTAAAAATAGAAAAATTATCCGGCAATGTCGAAAGACACTACATCGAATGCCCACACTGTGGAGAAAAATACACGTCCTATTATTTAAATGACACTATGAAAAAAGTACAGCAGGAAATTAAAGCCCTACAGAAAAAGCCATCCCTAAAAATAAAACAGCGGAACAGATTGCTTAAACTAAAACGGAAAATGCAAATGATGAATCAAACGTTAAAAGCTAAGATGGAAGCTGGTACAAGTGAAACTCATTGATATAAAGACCTGGACAAAAGATACCAGGCTTACGAAAGAAATGAGAGATGCATTTTATAAAAGTCATCCGTGGGAAAAATGCAGGGGTACTATCCTAGAAAGAGACGGGTACCTATGCCAAAATTGCCTGGGGGATGGGGAACCAGTACCAGCTGATACCGTTCATCATATTATTCATCTGAAGGATGACCCAAGCAGAGCACTAGATGAGGACAACCTAATAAGTGTTTGCTTCGATTGTCACAATGAATTTCATCCAGAAAAAGGTTTCGGAAAGAAGAAAAAGAAAAAGATTTCAAACAAAATCAAAGTTTTTGAAGTCAATCAGAATCCAGAGAACGCCTGGTGATAGCCCCCCACCCCGAAAAACTGGGGCATTTTTTGACCCCAGAGCGCCTCGGACCTTCGCTTTCACCGCGGAAAAAATTTCATGAAAGGGGGGTAACGCGAAAAAATCACAAGAGAGGAGGTAATGTTAATGGCCGTGCCAACTGCAGATAAATTAAGAGAATATCTAGGAGATAGCTATAAAGAATCGGATGAAGAATTGATTACTCTTTATGTTGAAACTCATCGGTTCTATCGAAAGCTGAAGAAAGAAATTTCTAAACAAGATCTGATGTACGAGTACACTAACAAAGCAGGGGCAACGAACCTCACTAAAAACCCTCTTGTGGTGGAATTAGCAAAAACCGTGCAAACCTTAAATAACCTGTTGAAGTCCCTCGGCCTGACTCCTGCACAGCGAAAGAAAGTAGTTGATGGCGATGACGACAGCGACTTCGACAATTTCTAAGAACATAAAAAAAGTAAATCAGAGTTTTAGTTTTATTACTTGGAAAAAAGAGCAGGTCAAAAAGGGAAACATTCTTGAGAAACCCTCAGATAAATTACTAACAACGTGGTATGCAGAACAATTAGTAAAGGGTAATATTGTTGCTAGTAAAAAGAATATCCAATCAGCCAAAAGGCATCTTAAAGATTTAAAACGACAAGGAACAGAAGATTTTCCTTGGGTATTTGTTGAGGAACAAGCTCACAGGCCAGTTCGTTTTATTGAGAAATTTTGCAAGCCATCAAAAGGTGATTTTAAACAATTAGTAGCCCAGCCTTGGCAGCACTTTGTAATTGGTTCGCTTTATGGATGGGTTCATAAGGATACAGGTATAAGGCGCTTTCGTGAAGGCCTTATTTTTATTGGTCGAAAAAATGGTAAATCAACTCTAATTTCTGGTCTTTCTCTTTATTCTTTCAGTAAAGATGGCGAAAACGGTGCGGATGTCTTCTTGTTAGCTAACACGAAACAACAGGCAGGCATTATTTTCGATGAAGCGAAGGCGATGGTTAAAAAATCACCTAAGCTGAGAAAACAATTTAGACCAACTCGTGATTATATAGCATTTGATAAGACCATTTCTAAGATTGAGCCAAGGGCATCCGATAGTGAAAAACTGGATGGTTTGAACACGCATTTAGGTGTTTTTGACGAAATTCACGAGTTTAAAGACTATAAATTAATTAACGTTATTAAGAAATCTCGTGGATCTAGGAAGCAGCCATTAATACTTTATATCACTACAGCTGGATATCAGTTAGATGGACCACTTGTTAAATATTATGATGATGGTTCCCAAGTCCTTGATGGAGCAATTGAGGATGAGCGTACTTTTTATTTTTTAGCTGAACTGGATGATGAAAAAGAGTTCGAACAGCCTGAAATGTGGATTAAAGCTAATCCGAATATGGGCGTTTCCCTTGATTTAGATGTTTTGATGGATGACTGGGAAAAAGATAAACGGACTCCAGAAGAACGTTCTGACTTCATTACGAAACAGTTTAATATTTTTGCTAACGGTAGTAAGGTTCCTTTTATCGATTTTAAAACACTAAAGAAAAACGATAAACATTTGGATATCAAAGAATTAATAGGTACTGAGGGTGTAGCCGGTTATGACTTATCCGATTCTGAGGACTTCACTAGTGCTTGTATTGAATTTCCTTTATCGACAGGTGAAGTTTTTGTTCTCTCTCATTCGTGGATTCCGAGGAAAAAGGTAATCGAAAACAATGAAAAAATTCCTTATTTAGAATGGGAAGAAGCAGGATACCTAACGATTGTAGATGAGGATTATATCAATGAAGAACATGTGGAAAATTGGATTGAAGAACAAGCGCAGAAATATAACGTTGATATTATCACTTATGACCCTGCGAAGGCTTTCCGTCTTAATAAATCATTAGAAGAAAAGGGATATAACACTCAAGTAGTAAGACAGGGTTTTGTAACACTTGGTCCTGCATTAGATGATTTGAAGCATATGTTTCTTGATGGAAAAGTTATATTCAACGAAAATTCATTGTTGCGCTGGTACATCAACAATGTAGAGCTTGTAAAGGACCGAAACAATAACAAAATGCCTACGAAGGCAGGACGTTATCGTAAAATTGATGGTTTTGCAGCTTTATTAAACGCTCATACAAAGGTTATGGAGAAATTGGTTGTTCCATCCGGTGATGGTGATATCGGAGTTGTTAGTATGGCTGATTTGATGAAGTAGGATGGTGAATTGAATGAAAATCATAAAAACAGATGATGAAAGATACATGTTCTATTGCGAAGGTTGTAAAAGGAATCATGCATTTAATAATGCATGGCAGTTTAATGATGATTTTGATAAACCAACAGTATCGCCTTCTCTAAAAGTTACAATGCCATATAAAGGTGTTGATTACATCTGTCATAGTTTCATAAGAAATGGTGAAATTCAATATTTAAACGATTGTCACCATGAATTAGCAGCAAAGGTAGTTCCGCTTAAAGATGAAAAAGATTGGGATGCAGATTTTTAAGGAGGTGATCCACTATCTCCCAGCCACAGGGTTACGTGGCGCTGTGAAAGGCAGGTGAGTAAATGAAATTTTTCCAACGAGTGAAAAGCGCTGCATTTGGAGCTTATATGGCATGGAAGGGGGTAACCTATGATTTTTCGTCTTGGGCGGGAAAAACCTTTTTTGGTACTGACAATTCCACCTTAGCAACGAATGAAACGATTTTTAGTGCCGTTACAAGGCTTTCGAACAGCATGGCTACATTACCATTCAAACTTTATAAGAACTATGAGGTGACTCATAATAACGCTTCTGACGTGTTAATAAACGAACCTAATCCAAACATGACTGGATTTGAATTTATTCGTAACATGGAAACTTCCCGGAATGAAAAAGGGAATGCTTATGCTTTGATTGAAAGAGATATAAGGTTGCAACCTTCCAGGTTAACGATGATTAATCCAGATTACGTTGTCCCAATTATAGAAAATAACACAAGAGAATTGTGGTATGAAATCTTAGGAGAAGATGGGAAACGTTATTATGTCCACAATGTGGAGATGCTGCATGTTAAACATATTGTTGGTTCTAACAGTTTAAAAGGTATTAATCCAATAAAAGTATTATCAAACGCTAATGACTTTGATAAGGCAGTTCGAGAATTTAGCTTGAAGGAAATGCAATCAGCTCCAAACTCTTTTATCTTAAAATATGCTGCTAACGTTGATGCTGAAAAAAGACAGCGTGTAATCGATGACTTTAAACGTTTTTATAAGGATAATGGCGGAATTCTATTTCAAGAGCCAGGGGTCGAAATTGATGAACTAGAAAGAAAATATGTTGCAGCTGATACGTTTATGACAGAGCGAATTACTCGCTCACGTGTAGCTAATGTTTATAACATGCCTGTAACCATGCTGAATGATACAGAAGGTCAAAGCTATTCCAGTAATGAACAATTAATGAGAATGTATGTAGATCTTACATTAATGCCGATTGTAAGGCAATATGAACAAGAATTTAATAGAAAACTACTTACACCAGCTGAAAGAAAAGCTGGTTTTTATTTTAAATTTAATGTTAAAGCGTTGTTAAGAGCTGATACCGCCACTCAAATGGATGCATATTCAAAAGGTATTCGCTCCGGTATTTATAAACAGGACGAAGTAAGAATGTGGGAGGAATTGCCACCAGAAGGAGGCAACGCTTCTAAACTCTGGGTATCGGGTGACTTATACCCTATTGACATGGATCCAAGCGAAAGAAAATCTAGCAATAACAGTTCAAACAATGAAGAGTAACTGAAAGGTGGTGAGGAAAAGAGTGCATAAAAAACTTAAAACAAAGCTCCAATTCTTTGGAAATAAGCAAAAGAAAAAGTTTTGGGATATGAAGATGTCTGCTGATGGAAAGTCAGGAGACATTTTTATTTATGGGGAAATTACGAAATACGCTTGGGAAGAGTTTGGCGAAAAGTCAGCAAAGGTATTTCAAGAAGAACTTTCTGCTTTGGGTGATGTTGAGACTATTAATCTATATGTTAATTCACCAGGGGGCAGCGTTTTTGAAGGTCTTGCAATAGGGAATCAACTAAAACGTCATAGTGCTAGAGTAATAGCGCATGTAGATGCGTTAGCTGCCTCAATTGCAAGTGTAATTATTATGGCTGCAGATGAGGTTAGAATGTATGAAAATTCTATGCTAATGATTCATAATCCATGGACCTTCACGATGGGCAATGCCGTTGAATTACGCAAAAAAGCTGATGAATTAGACCGAATCGGAGAGTCTGCTATTCTTGATTATTTAGCAAAAGCAGGAGATAAGCTTGAAGAGGAAAAACTTAGAGAAATGCTCGATGCAGAAACTTGGTTGTCTGCGGAAGAAGCTTTTCAATACGGTCTTTGTGATGTGGTGGAAGAGGCAAATAATGTCGCTGCATTAATTAGTGAAGAACTATTTGCTAAATACAAAAATGTACCAAAACAATTAATGGAACAGCAGGAAGAAAAACCAACTATTTCTGAAGAAGAAATGAAACAACGTCAAAAAATCGCTGAAGAAGCGAAATTAAATGCCAACTATATTAGTGATATTTTAGGAGGAATGTAAAAATGAACAACCAATACAAAGTAAACAAATTAACAATGAAACTTCAATTTTTCGGGGATAAAACTCTTTACGAATTAAAGCAAAACATGGCCACTGTTGGTCAGCAATTACAGAAAACGGAAAATGAATTAGCTGCTGCGGCAATTGATACTACTAAATCAACCGAGGACATTCAAAACCTTCAAAAGTCCCGTGATGATTTAAAAATGCGTTTTGATGTTATTCAAAAACAGCATGATCAACTAGAAGCTGAACAAAAAGAAAAATTTGAGAAGAAAGGGCAATCGTTTGATGGCCTTACTCAAGAACAAAAAACGGTTAAAGCGAAAGCGGAGTTTATTAGAGCTTCGATTCAAGGAAAACCATTGTCAGATGATGTAAAACAAATTTATGCACTTCCTGGCGGTAATACAACAGGCGGGGATAAATTCTTACCTACTAACTTGCAAAATGAATTGGTACATGAACCATTTGCTCGTAACCAATTAAGGGAAGTTGTTGCTACTTCAAACATCAAGGGCCTTGAATTACCTAAAATCTCTTATACTCTCAATGATGATGCGTTTATTGATGATACGCAAGTAGCAAAAGAGTTGGCTTTGACTGGAGATGTTGTTACTTTTGGACGGAATAAGTTTAAAGTTAAAGCAAAAATATCAGATACTATCATTCATGGATCAGATATTGAACTTGTTAATTATGTGGACAATGCATTGCGATCTGGGCTTGCGTCTAAAGAGAAAAAAGATGCACTAGCAGCTACACCAACTGTTGGTTTGGAGCATATGTCCTTCTATAACGGTAATATCACGACCATTACTTCTGATTCAGCAGCAGGCGGAAGCTTATATAAAGCAATTAAAGGCGCTATCGCTGATTTACATGAAGATTTTCGCGATAATGCAAGAATTGTTATGCGATATGCTGACTATATGGACATTATCGAAACACTTTCAAATGGGGCGGGTTCCTTATACCAAGCACAACCTGAACAAGTTCTTGGAAAACCAGTAACATTTGCTGATGGTGCTACTAAGCCTATTATCGGTGACTTTAACTACTTCCGAATCAACTATGATGCAATGACTTATGATACGGACAAAGATGTTAATTCTGGTGATTACTTATTTGTTCTTACTGCATGGTACGATCAAAAACGCTCCCTAGATTCAGCGTTCCGTATTGCGGAGGTAATCTAATATGTTTAAGGTAAAAAGAGCGTTTAAAGAGTCGGGAAAAGATAAATTCTATGCAGTTGATTCTACATTTGAATCAGAAGATCAAGGGAAAATTAAGCGTCTGCTAAAAGCGGGAATCCTCGAAAATACAGGTGTACAAGAACAGGAGGATGGTGAACAATCATCCTCCATTTTAAATGGTAACGTGGCCGAAATTAAAGAAGCTATTACTTCTGAAGCAAAAAGGGAAGAACTTGAAGAACTAAAGCGGCAGGAAATTAAAGGCCAAAATAGAAAAGGTGTTTTAGAACACATTGAAACTATTATCCTAGAAAAAGAGGAGGAGTAAACATGCCATATTTAAATGATGTTCATTTAACTTCTGGTAGTAAGATTACTGCAGATGGAAAACAAGGACCTGCAATTGCAGACCATGTTGACCCTGCCACAGCAGCAACTGCTGACATTGCTACCAAACAAAATCAAATTTTAGCTGTTTTACGTGACCTTGGAATAATTAAAAAATAAGGGAGGTAATTGCAATGGCATTACCAACCAATATGGAAGTGGCTAAATATTTAAAAATTGAGGATATTGTTCAAGAAGATGCGGAAGAATTAGCCTTTCTTGATGAACTAATTGAGGTCGCTGCGGAAGATTTAGCTGGGTCTGGAATTAAAAATCAAGATACCCATCGTTACGGGATGGCCATCAAATTATTGGTGGCCAATTTTTATGAAGAGCGCAGACCTCAAGTAGTTGGAACTATAACTTCAAACTTAAATTATAGTTTGGAAAGAATTATTCTTCAGTTAAAGGCAGAAGAGATTCCGCTTGATGAAGAATTGTAATTAAATATGAAAGGGCTGATATTATATGGCTGATTTATCGGTTCAGAAAATATCCAAAAGTGGTGTATCTCCTGTTTTTTCAAGTGCCGACATTGCGGGAGATACGTTTTTTAATAATGGAGATGTTATTTTCAGTGTTAAAAATGGAGGAACAGCAACTATAACAGTAACAGTGACATCTGTAGCGAAATGCAATCAAGGATTTAATCATGATTTAAATATAGATGTTGGAGCTGGAGAAGAAAAATTGCTCGGTCCGTTTTCTACCGAACGGTTTAACAACGACGAAAGAAGAACCTCTGTTTCCTAGTCGGAGGTAACTTCAGTAACTGTAGCCGCCCTTAGAATTTAGGTGATGACATGAGTATTAATCCAGGAGAATTAAACCAGCGAGTGATTTTTCAACAACCTGCAGGCGGTACCGATGCAGACGGTTTTGCGATTACGGAACCGATTCCTTATACAAAAGCCTGGGCAAAATTGAAAACATTAAAAGGCAGCACCTTTTACGCTGCTGCACAAAACAATATGCAGCATAATCGTGAGTTTACGATTCGTTATCAACGGAAATTAGATGAAGATCAACGTCCTGAGAATTTACAGGTCGTATGGAAAGGGAAAGCGCATGATATTGAATCCATTGAAAATGATGACGGATTAAACGAAACGATGACCGTTATTTGCAAGGCGGTGACGTAATGCGAGTGGAATTCGAAGGCATGGAAGAATTGATTCAAGAAATGCAAAAGATGGAAACCGGAATGAATGAATCAAAGAATGAAGCACTTTTAAAAGGTGCTGAGGTTGTGCAAAAGGAAACTAAGAAGTTAGCACCTGTTAGATCTCAAGGCGGAGGTACGCTAAGGGATAATATAAACATTTCTGACATTGAGAAAGATGATATCTATGTTTATGTGGATCAACAAGGCCCTGCGTATTATGGTTACTTCCTAGAATATGGCACATCTAAAATGTCTGCCAGACCTTTCATGGCACCCGCCTTTAATCGGAGTCGATTCCAAATAGAACAAGCAATGGCTACCAGTTTACGTAAAAGGCTGGGATTATCATGAATTTAAACAGCCTTATCATAAACACACTTAATCCCACAGGCGTGCCAGTTGCTTATCAGAATTATACAGGAAGCGAATCAACTTATATACGTTTTTTTGAGTTTGACCAGGGTGCAGGAGTAGAAGCGGATGATGAAGAGCAAAACAGTGTTCACTATATTCAAGTGGATATATTTTCATCCGGAAATTATTTAAGTCTAGTAAAACAGGTAAAAGATTTAATGAAACAAGCAGATTTTAAAAAGAATCATGAAACGGAGCTCTTTGAGGATGATACCAAACTGTATCACAAAGTGCTTCGTTTTTATTTTATTTCCAAAAATGAGGAGGAAATTTAAATGCCAACAGTTGGATTGAAAGATATTTATTATGCAAAATTATTAACTGATGATGAAACAGGAACGACTTATGAAACACCAAAGAGATTGGGGAAAGCCATTACTGCAAACGTACAGCCGCAATATAACACAGCCGATTTACGTGCGGATGACGGTGTGGCTGAAACTGCAGAATCCAGAGGCGTAACCAATGTTGTTGTAAATACAGATGATTTATCGAAAGAAGTACAAGCAGATGTTTTAGGGAAAACTATTAATTCTGAAGGTGTTTTAATTGATAGCGAGGATGATAGACCTCCTTATCTCGCTTTAATGTTCAGAGCTGAAAAAGCGAACGGCGCTTACCGTTACACGGTCCTTTATAAAGGGAAATTTACACCGCCAGAAAATAATTATGAAACCAAACAAGAAACTCCAGCCTTCCAAACACCTACTATCAACGGGCGGTTTTTGCGTCGGAATTCGGACAATCAATTTGGAGCACAAGTTGATGAAGATGACTCTGATTTAACAGATACAACTATTATAGATAATTGGTTTAATGCCCCATATGAAGTAACACCAACAGTTTAATAAGGAGGTAGCTTAATTTGAAACTTGAATTGAAATTAAACGGTGAAACAAAAATTTATACGACTTCTTTTGTATCAGCTAGACAATTTCGTAAGTTGATGGAGTATGATCAAGAGATTGATTACTCGAATCTATCTTTGGACGATGTGGATGAGTTAGCAGGGTTTGTTTGTAATGTGTTCGATAATCAATTCACAGTGGATGAATTCTATGATGGCATCCCTTCCCACAAATTAATCAGCACTATCTTAAATGTATTTATCTATGTCCGAACTGGAAAAGAACCAGAATTAAAAAAAGAAAATGAAGAGGGAAACGAAGAGGGGAAGTAACGGATCCAAAAGAGGTCCGTGCTTCCCTTATTAAAAACGCAAAAGAAATGCTAAAAAAGACGAAAAAAATGTACAAAGAAAGATTAAAAGATGGATGGACACTCGGTCAAATCGACGAGATGGACATCCATTTTTATTTTAGTTTATACAACGAAGAAACAGAGATGGTGTATATCGATGAAATACGTCTGTTCTAGGGAGGTGGACATATGGCAGAAATAGGGGCGTTACGTACTCGCATATCGCTGGATAGTGCTCAATTCCAGCAATCTATGGAAGGTGTAAATCGACAACTAAAAAGCTTAAAACAAGAGCAAAAAGCCGTCACCTCTTCTGGAACGGGCTTTGCTCGTGGTGTAGATGAACTTCGAGCGAAATCAGACGTATTAAATCGTACGTTAGAATTGCAACAAGCAAAAGTTGCAGAATTAAAACGAAGATATGATGAAAGCCGAAAAGCTACTAACGAAAACTCCAAAGAAACTCAAGAAGCACAAATAGCTTACAATAAAGCAGTTTCCGAAATGAATAAGACAGAAAATGCTTTAAAAGGCATAACGGAAGAGATTGAAAGGCAAACCAATCCGTGGCTTGTGTTAAGTCGAAACATGGATGATGCAGGTCGGAAAATGCAGACCGTAGGAAATCAGATGTCAACAGTCGGAAGAGGTTTAACAACAAGAGTCACTCTCCCTATTGTTGGATTAGGTGCAGCTGCATTATCTGCAGGGATGAACTTTGAAGAAGGAATGAGTCAGGTACAAGCTATCTCCGGGGCAACTGGTAGCGACTTGGAAGACTTGGAAGAGCAAGCTAAAGAAATGGGTTCTACCACACGTTTCAGTGCGACTGAGGCAGCAGATGGAATGTCATATCTAGCGATGGCTGGGTTTGAAGTTAATGAGATCCTGGACACCATGCCAGGTCTATTAGATTTAGCTGCATCATCTAACATGGACCTAGGTCGGGCTGCAGATATTGCCTCCAATATCATTTCTGGTTTTGGCATGGAAGCAGCGGAAGCGGGAAGGGTAGCTGACGTGTTAGCTGCAGGGGCATCCAGTGCGAATACCACAGTAGAACAATTAGGCGGAGCAATGTCTGTAGTTGCGCCTGTGGCCAGTGCACTAGGATTAGAAATCGAAGGCGTTTCTGCTGCTGTAGGATTTATGTCAGATGCCGGAATCCAAGGAGAACAATCCGGGCGTATGTTACGTCAAGGTTTCCTCCGTTTAGCAGACCCAACAGGGGAAGCTGCTGACTTAATCGACGAATTAGGAATTAAAGTCTTTGATGCAGATGGTAACATGAAGGATTTAGATGCAGTTGTCGGAGAATTAGAAGATGGCTTAGGAGGTATGAGTTCCGAAGCTCGAACTGCTGCACTATCAACTTTATTTGGTGCTGAATCTGTAGCAGGTTGGACTGCTTTAATTGACCGTGGATCTGATGAATTAGCTAGTTATACAAAAGAACTCCAGGACTCAGAAGGCGCAGCGAGTGATATGGCAGATACCATGGAAGATAACGCAAAGGGTTCTATAAGAGAGTTCCAATCTGCATTAGAAGGTGCGGGAATTGCCCTATCCGAACACTTACTTCCAGCTGTAACGGATGCAGTCGAATGGGGAACAGAGTTAGTTCGAAAGTTTGGTGAACTAGACGAGGGAGCGCAAAAGAACATTGTTACTATGGCCGGATTAGCTGCAGCTGCTGGGCCCGTTATTATGGTCGCCGGAAACCTTACCACATCTATAGGTGGCTTATTGCGTGTAGGTAGTAGCTTAACTGGAATGCTTGGTAAAGCAGGTGGAGCTGGTCTATTAGGGCGAATCGGACTTATGGGTGCTTCTGGCGGTCCTGTCGGATTAGCTGCTGCAGGTGTGGCCGGATTAACATATTGGATATACACAGCCACAAAGGACACGGAAAATCTACATGATGTCAATTATGACTTAATAAATAGCGTGAATGAAGAAATCACAGCAATGGATGATTTGACCGCGCGTTTTGAAGAGTTACATCGAAAAAACACACTTACTTCAGATGAAATGCTACGATATATGGACATCATGGACGAGTTGAAAGAAGCGAATTCAGTAGAAACGATTGCTGCTCTTACAGAAGAACAAGAACGATTACTTGAAAAGTCAGGACTTACTAATGAGGAAATGGACGAGTTTCTCGGCTTAAATGACACCATTGTTGAAAACACACCAAACGTCACATCTGCTATATCAGACCAAGGAAATGCATACATCGACAATTTAAACATATTAAAAGACTTAAACGCTGAAAAACGCGAAGAATTGCTGATGGATGCCCAACGGGAATTGGAAAAAGCGTTGGAAAACGAAAATCAATTATTAAAGGATCAGAAAAATTTAGAGTCAGATATTAAAGATATAAGAGATCAGATTAATGATACTCAAGATGAACGTCTAGATAAAATGCGCGAACTCGAAATAGAAGAAATTAAGCAAAAAGAGATCAGCGAGGAAATTGAAGCGTTAAAAAGAGATATGGAAGGTCTAGACGGAGAAGCGCTAACGAAAGCAGAATCTAAACTTGCTTTATTAGAACTTGAGAAAGCGGAACAAGATTCCATTGTGGAAGCCATTGGGTACGAAAAGGATGAGTTGGATGATGTTTATGATAAGCTACGTGATAAATTAACAACAAAACGTGAGGATTTAGAGGAAACAGAAAAGGAAATAGAAAAAACTCAAAAACTAAGAGATGATTATGAACAACTCATCCTAAAGCAAGCAAATATTACTGCTGAAAAAGGTGAAGGTTTAGCGAAGATTGATGAAGAGTTACGTAAGATTGATGAAGCTAAGGATAAACTTGGTGAACAGCTGAGAAATCAAGAAATCAACACTGCTGAATACCAGGAACAGAATCGTGAATTAGATAGGCAACGGGACAAGTTATTAGATGCTCAAAGAGAATTAGAAGAAATTAATACGTTGGCTGGCGAAACGGTTTTTGATAAAGAGGTTAGGCTTAGTACTGAACCTAGCTTAAACCGATTTAATACTGATATAGGGTCTCCTATCTCAAAATTAGTGCAATTAAGAGCCGGTTCCTTAGCTGTTAACTCTTACGCCAGCGGTACAGATTACCACCCAGGCGGTCCCGCCCTAGTCGGGGAAGAAGGTCCGGAACTCGCGAAAATGGGCAGCAGATGGTCATTACTTGATTTTGGCGTTGCAAATCTACCGACTGGTACCCAAGTATTCACCAATGACGAAACGAACAAAATACTTTCTGCCATGAACCGACTACCAGCTTATGCGGATGGGATTAGTCCGTCTGGTGAGGTGGATAGGATTATTAGTAGTATGAATAATCCGGCACAACTACAAGGCGAAGCTGTTATCTATACAACGGTTATTAATCAAATGGATGGAAGGGAAATAAGCAGGCACACGTATGAGCATGTCACCGAATTTCAAGAAAGGGATAAGGAAGTGAGGGATAGCTTTGCGTAGAAAGGAGGGGGTTATTAATGGAGCAGAGAATAAAAGAGTTAGAAAAGAAAGTGGACGGAATCCTTGAACTGTTGGAGAACAAGGAACTGTCCACTTCCGTTGAAATTGATGGTAAAACGGTTGCTCAAACTGTGATAAAAGAAATTGATAAACTACAACGGACTAGATCACTTTTCAATTAAGTCTAATTCATTAAGAACATCCAATAATAATGATTCACTATGTTCTTCTGAAATAACAAGGGTTGCACTAAGTAATCTCGGAAGAGTTCTAGTTGCGAATTCATCTAAAGGAACTGTAAGTTTTTCGTCGTATATATTTTGAAGCAGATTCGAGAATTCGATTTTCGTTTCTTCCTTATTCTTATCAATAATTTCTTTAAATTTTTCTTTTGTTATTTTTGTCATTATACTCACCCCCCTCCAATTAGCCAATATTCGACAAGAGGGAGGTTTTATCCTTTAAGAAAGGAGGAAATCTATGAAATCATTAACATTTAACGGAATCAAAAAAGACTGGATTTATCTATTACGTGGTAGAACAAAACCTCCTTTTGCTTCTGTAAGACGTAATCTATTAACGGTACCGGGTATGCCGGGAGTACATTTGCAATCGAGTGACGTACAGCCGTTGCCAATCAATCAGCCAGTCGGATTCGTAATAAAGGATGACAAACACGCCTTGCAATTAAAAGACGAATTAGCAAGTTGGTTGATTACAGATGAGCCAGTTCCATTGGAGTTTGACGATGAACCAGGTCGAACATATTTTGCAATCGTACAAAACACCATGGATGATTTTGATAAGTTTGCCGAGTTAAGACAAGGAACCATTCAATTTTTATGTTTAGATCCTTATTCATACGGCCCAGAACAAATTACGACCTTCACATCAGACATTGAAACCCTAACCAACGAAGGCACAGCCGATGCAGATCCGATTTTTGAATTAGAGGTACTTACTCCAATCACCTTTGCCATGATTCAAAATCAAAACAACGAATATATGATGATTGGAAGACCGGTTACCGCAGATGATATCGCATATCAACCACAAACAAGTATTCTAAGTGACGCAATGAACAGTTTAGTTGGCTGGACAGATGCAACGTATGTTGATAATGGAACGATATCCGGAACAATGGCAACCGATACAGAAGGTTTTTATGCTTCTGATTTTGGGACAGGAACAGGGTGGCATGGACCTGCGGTTAAAACGTCATTAACGGAATCATTACAGGATTTTAACGCTCAAATACATGTGGAAAACCTCAACTTATCCGGTGGTATGGGTATGATTGAGGTTTATTTTTTAGATGCTAACGAGAATACCGTAGCGAAATTAGGGATTGAGGATGCTTGGAAAGATGTCGCAAATATGCAAGCTAAATTTCAATTGGGTAATCCTGCTGACCGGCATCAACAATATGGACAACCGGCAAAAGCATCGGATTGGTATGATTACCGAGGAATTATGCGCATATCAAGGGAAGGGCAAAACTTTAATGCTTATTTTGCGGTCATTAAGGATGGCAAATATAAACACGCAAGATTGTTCCAATTTACTGATTACGAGAATAAATACCAAGCACCAATCGCACAAATTCAAGTAGCAATTAGACGTAGAAGCGCAGAACCAACTAGTATGAGGGTGAATCATATCTACGTCAATAAGATTAACCAAGAACCTAATGGAGTGCCATATATTGCTGATGTTGGGGATATTATCACGTTAGACCATTCTACAAGCGAAGTACTTATAAACGGAGAATACTATGAAGATATCGCGCTTGGATCTGACTTTTTTAAATTGAAACAAGGCGAAAACACTCTTAGCGTTCAACCTAGCAATTCATTTAACACTAGTGCTAAGTACCGCGAACGTTACAAGTAAGGGGGTGACAGAATGACAATGATTCATATAGCAGATGGCCAAAACGATAAAATGATAGGACATATTAGTTTTGGAAATATACTGTCAAACAAACATCGCAGGTCCTTACAGGATAATCTAGAAACATTTAATTTTGAAACTTTAGCCGATAAACGATTTTCACAGCATTTATCCAAGAGAAACCGAATCATTATACCGGGCGAAGATGGAGAGTTTCGAGAATTTATTATCTTTGAAGCTGGCACAGACAGAATAGAAAAATATGTAGAAGTGTATACAAATGCTAGTTATCTAGAATTGAAGAAAGCGAAGCTAATAGCTCCACATACTACAGATGCAATTAGTGCAGAAAATCATGCGCAGGCAGCTTTATCTGGTACAGAGTGGCAGCCGAGGAATATTACTTTTAAAGGTGTAAGAACACTTATATTTGATGCATATACGAATCCTTTTGCATATCTCAAACGAATCGCAAGCGAATTTGAACTAGAACTTGATTTTGTTATTGAACATGATGGGAATGCAATCACTGGTAGATATGTGGACATGGTTGAAAAAGTAGGAATGTGGAGAGGTAGAACTGTCGACTTGGGAAAGATTTAATTACCCTTAGACGTATTGAAAAAACAGGAGATATCGTTACTGCCATACGTGGATTAGGTCCTGAACGTGAAGACGGGACACGATTAGAAGTATTCGTGGAGGATTTAGATGCTTTAGCAAGGTGGGGGCGTAATGGCCAACATCTAGTAGAAGTGTATGAACCTCAATCAACTGATCAAGATATGACAGAAGAAAGATTGCGCTCCTTAACCGAAAACGAATTAGAAAAGCGCATCAATGCCTCTGTTGAATATAAAGGTGGTATTGCAGATTTAGAGTACGTGCCTGGAATGGGAAATAAAAAGATTCGTTTTGGAGACACAATTCGAATCAAAGATACATCCTATGAACCAGCTCTTTATCTTGAAGCACGTATTCATACGGTGGATAGGGATATCGTTAATCTAGCTAATAAGAAAGTTGAGTTAGGAGACTATGAAGAGTTTACCGAGGATGAAGTTCATGCTATTTTTAATTCTTTACAGGCTGAAATCGCTAAAAAAATAAGCGAAACACAATTGTTAGAAGTCACCTATAACAAGACAACGATTGACGATAAAGACCAATCAGCATATGAAAGTAGCACGCTTTATACAGAACAATATGCCGAAAAGAAAAAGGTGATTAGTTCTTTTGCGCCATCAGATGAAACGGTTATATGGGTTGATAACTCGAACCCGGATAACGTTGTTTGGAAGGTTTGGGATGGAACAGTTTGGAAAGAAGGTCCAAGTGGTCCGAAAGGCGAGGATGGTTATACACCTGTAAAAGGTGTTGACTATTTTGACGGTGTAGACGGACAAGATGGTACTTCCA
The DNA here is from genome assembly GCF_009733865.1 of Oceanobacillus salinisoli. GTDB lineage: Bacteria > Bacillota > Bacilli > Bacillales > Amphibacillaceae > Oceanobacillus > Oceanobacillus salinisoli. The sequence goes on from NZ_WOFB01000017.1 coordinate 82,841, forward strand.
GTTATTTATGGGTTCGATACTCCCAAAACGCTGATGGTAGTAACATGACAACAGACCCGACAAATGCGTTATATATCGGTGTTGCAACGACAACTACACCAAGTGCGCCAACTTCTAACACGGAATATAATTGGTCTTTGATTAAAGGTGATCAAGGTGTAAAAGGTGAAACCGGTTCAGACGGTAGAACAAGCTATCTCCATATTAAATATTCTAATGACGGTGGAACTACATTTACGGCTAACAGTGGTGAGGACGTTGGAGACTGGATAGGTACTTACGTTGATTTTAATTCCACGGATTCAGCCAATGTTGCTGATTACACCTGGAATAAAGTTAAGGGAGAAAAGGGCGACCAAGGACCACAAGGGCCACAAGGAATCCAAGGACCACCTGGAGAAGATGGTATTGCATACATGGGCCCTACTGAGCCAGATAACCCTGCAGTAGATAGCACTTGGTTCCAAACAAATTCATCAGGTCAAGTAATTGCTATTAAAAAATGGAATGGAACCACTTGGGATACTGCAAAAATGACAGTTGATGTTCTTAACGTAATAAAATTATCAGCGTTAAGTACTGATCTAGGAAGTGTAAAAGCTGGTAGTATTTCTGGTGTAACCATGAATCTGGCAAATGGAAAATTTGTTGTTGATGCTGCAGGAAATGTTGCTTTCGCAGGTAATTTAGAAGGTGCTACAGGTACGTTTAATGGTTCGGTTGAAGTAGGTAATGTTGACAATCTTATCACACTTAAAGATGGCCAATTTCAATCAGTAGATTCGACAGGTCACATTAAGACAGCTATAGATGAATTAGGGATCAACGTCACTGACGATACAACCGCAGGATTAGAAATAGGTACTCAGGTAACTCCAGGACGTTTGTTTTTCCATAGATTAAATGGGTCTTCCTACTCCGGGATAAATCATACACAAGATGATGGCTTAGTTATTTATAATGATAGAGGGGATGTAGACATAAATGTTTTATCCCAAATTAGCGTAATAAGCGCATACGGAAACGGACAGTTTGGTGCAAAAAATAGTACATCTTTTCACTTAGATACTGATAGGCCACGTTTTTATTCATACAAGCCTTTAACAGTTGCAGGAAATATTAGATCAGAAGGTGGTTATATAGAATCTAACTCTTTTGATCACACTGGATCCGGAACAAATTTATTTTTGAGACCTAAAACAGGATATAGGGTGAATGTCACAGAATTAGGAACGACAACCACCTATGCACCTATCATGGCAAGCGAGCATCAAACTCCTTCTGCGAGGGAAGATAAAACGGACATAGAAGTATTTGAAGAAGATGTTTTAAGTGCCATTAAAAACATGAACGCTTATAGGTACAAGAGGATTGGTAAAGAAGATGATCCGTATAAGCAACTAGGATTAATGTTAGATGAAGCGCCTGTTTATTTACACGGAAGCAATGGAGATTCCATTGAACAGTATGCTTTAAATACGTTTACTGTTAAAGGGTTGAAGCAATTACTGGAAAGAGTGGAAAAATTAGAAGGGATGGTATCATGAAACCAGTAAACTACGATTTTAACGATGTACAAACAGCATTAGCAAACAAGATTGCCAGCTTAGAGCTACAATTAGCCAATGAGTTAGCGGCGAAACAAGCGATTGTTAAATATGCGGAGGAGTTAGAAAAGGAAGTCGAGGAGTTGAAGAAAGAAAGCGCCAAATAAGTGTATTTTTTTATACAATAAATTAGTTATAGGTAAAAAGAAGGGTATTATCTCCTTTTGTCGAATGAATTAGGTAGGAGGGGATAAAATGGATTATTCTGTTCAATTAAATAAATGGCAAAGAATGATATCTGAATTGTTTCCTAAAGGGATACCAGACAAAGCTGACTGGGGAAAGAAAGAAGACATTATAAGTGTCCTTGACTTCATCGGTAAAAATGATGCATATAACCACATTTTTTTGCCTGGTAGCGGAGGATTGGATTTAGAAGGAGCTAGGGAAGCTTATGAAGAAGGTTTGATTGACTTACAGCTAGATAATACAGCTTATCTTTTAAAACCTTCGCAACTACATTTTAGAAAAACACCAAACCTTAACTGGTCATATTTTTATTTAGAGACAAAAGAAATTAGCTATACTGGGGTTTATGGTGATAGGGAACTAAGTGTACCAGGTGAAGAATTAGTTGAATTTTCACCGGGAAATTATATTGATCGTGGCTACTGGGATGAAGGTGAATATAATGGCGAAACCTTACCCGGAGAAGCCCGTTTAATAAGTCGCTATACAAAAGGGAACTTTGTTATATTCTCTAAATCATCAATTTATAACAGAACTAGTGGCACCTATGATGGTCGGCACGATAAACTCGGTTTTTCCGAATTCGAAAAATATATTAATCAAGCTGTAAATAGCCGATAAATACCAAATGGGCGTGTTAAGTTTTTCCGTCTTCTACCGATAAAAATAGGTAGGAGGGGATAAAGTGGAAGTGATGCAAAGCACAGTAAATGAATTGGCAATGCCTTTCTTTTATCTGATAATTATTCTATTGATATTAAATGTTGTTACTTATATAGCGCTAAAGTTGGTACCAATAGATGTTTTTCCAGAAATCACAAAATATATTTACGGCATAGTTTCAACAGGTGGATTAATTTATTGGTTTCAAAATACTTTTTTATAGCATCTCAATCGAGGTGCTTTTTTCTTTGCGCCAAATGGCGTATTTTTTATGTCTAATTTATAGGAGGCAGGGGATGGGTGAAAAAGAACCTTGGTACACCAATAAAGAGTTGTTTGAACAAATACTAACGATTAAAGATGATTTTACTCAAATATCATCAAGTTGGAAAAAAGATATCATCAGTCTCCAATCCGAGATGCAGCAAACCAGAGATACAATCAAAAAATATAACGGTCTTCGAGAACAAATTGAAACATTAAAAAAAGAAGTAACTGAAATGAAGGCTAAAACAAGCGGTAAAGTGACTACCCTAACAGCGATTAAAGATTGGGGTGGTTGGGTTGTCGCTATTTTAATGCTTATTGTTAACATTATTCAAAATTGAGGGGAGGTGAGTATATGAAAATCAACTGGAAAGTACGTTTACGCAGCTATCCATTTTGGGTGGCTGTTTTTAGTTTGATAGGTCTAATTGTAACCGACTTAGGCCTAATGGACATGGGAGTATACGAGACATATGTACAAGGAATATTAGCTGTATTAATCACTGCCGGAATAGTAGCTGACCCTACCACAGATGGATATAAGGATAGCGAGCAGGCCTTTACTTATGATAAACCTAGAAAGGATGATAATTAATGAGTTACCATATCGAAAAACAATTCATCCCTGGATTAACACAGGGTAATTTAATAGCACCTAATTTTGTCGTTGCACACGAATCAGGTAACGCAAGGAATACTTGTCCAGATTCTCTAGAAAGAGAAATTAGCTACATGACAAGGAACTGGAAAAATGCATTTGTTTCTCACTGGGTGGGAGGTGGTGGAAGAATCGTACAGCTTGCCGAGACTGGTAAATTTCAGTATGGCGCTGGACATAAAGCAAATCCTTATTCTTATGCCCACGTTGAATTGGCAAGAACAGATGACAAAGAAACATTTGAAAAGGATTATGCAGCTTACGTATGGCTGCTTAGGAAGTTGGCAAAAGATGCTGGTATTCCAGTTGAATTAGATGTTGGCTCAACTGTTAATGACAAAGGGATTAAATCTCACGATTGGATAAGAAGACACATCGGAGGAACAAGCCATGTAGATCCATATGGTTACTTGAAGAAATTTGGAATTAACCGTGAGCAGTTTAAAGCAGATATTGAGGCAGGAATCGAACAAGTAGAATCAAGCAAAGTTTCCGCACCGAGAGTAGAAGTGAAATCGCAATCAGTAGACGGCAAAATTGCATACATTCAAAAGACATTAAATGGCCGTTACAGCTTTAATATTAAAGTGGACAATCTATTTGGTCCAGAAACCAAAAAAGCACTCATTAAGGCTTATCAAACGGAATTAAATAAGCAGTTTGGTGCAGGGCTTAATGTTGATGGCATTTGGGGACCTAAGACTAAGGCTGCATCTGTCACTATCCGCAAAGGTGCTCAAGGTAATCTAACGTGGGTATTGCAGGCTATCCTTGTTTGCTATGGCTTTGATATTGGAGTAGATGGCATCTTTGGAAGTGAGACAGAAAAAGCAGTGAAGAATTTTCAAGGTGAGGAAAAACTAACGGTAGATGGATTGCCAGGTAAGGCTACGTTTGAAAGATTATTTAATTAATCATAAAAAAGAACCCTCTCAATAAGAGGGTTTGGAAAATGGGGAGGATGCAATTATGTAGCACATCCTCTTTTTATTTTGTACAATCTCTATGGCTAACATACTTTCTTTTTGTATAATGCTAGAAATTTATGATGTGGTGTAGCCTACCAGAATCGTAAGGGTGGAAGCTTACGATTAGAAAAGGATAAAGCCCAGGTGTGGAAAGCCTGGGCTTGATTTATAAATCTTTAAGTATTTTGTCAGCATTTTTAAAGTTTTCCCTAAGTTGCTCCAGTGATACTGGCGGGAGTTCAATTTGAGATAATTTTTCTAAGTATTTTTCGGTAAAAGCTATTTTTAGTATCTTTTTTGTATCAAAACCGTTTAAAAGTAAAATTAATATATCTACTCTATTCACAATTGCCAACCACTCTAACATTGTTTCAGCAGATAAACCCATATTGTCATGTTCTAATTTACTAATATCACTTCTGTGACATGATATTTTTTCTGCAATTTCTTGCTGAGTTAAATTTGCTTGTTTACGAGTTCTTCTTAATATTTCACCGTAATTTTCCATCCAATCTCTCCTCTCTTTTCTTTTAATCTTACATAACCGAAGAAACATTTCAATAAGATGTTCAAAATGCGCACATTTTTATATACAAAAGTAAATAAAAACGCTAAAATAAGAACAAACGTTCTTAAAAGGAGTCATAAAAATGAGTAATGTTAACGATCGCGGAACCATAAAATGGACATCATTAATGATGCCGGAACACATCCAGGCGTTAAACGATATGTGGAAAGACCAGGAGAAAAAATCAAAGCCTATCCTAGATGAACAGGAATTGGAAGAACTAGGGATGAAGCTACAAATGGCCATCCACAATGATTTGGCAATTGAGGTTAAATATTATAAGGATCATGATTATCAGTTGATAAAAGGTAAACTGTCCAAAGTAGATAATGTAAATAATACATTAATTTTTCAGAATTCGGGTAGGGATAAAATTAACCTCAGTGATATAATTGACGTAACAATTATATAAAAGGGGATACGTTAATGAACGAAAATGACGATTTTAACCGGTTAAGATGTCCACACTGTCAACGATACTATAAAAATAATGATCCCGTAGTTTTGGACGATTGGAACACTGTAATTCATATGAAGTGTTATTCTGTAAATGATTTCAACATAAAGGATAAGGGAACTTATAAAGAGATCATTGAGAAGTATGATTTTTTTGAGGAAATGAATATATTTAATTAAAGCCCCCAGCCATTAGGAGGCTTATTTTTTTGTGTATAAATCATCGACTTTACAATCCAATATTTCTGCAAGTTTAAAAGCTTTTTCTAAAGACGGCTTACTTTTATTATTTATCCATCTTGATAATACCGTTTGACTTACCTCCATTTTTTCAGCAACTTCTTTTTTACTCATTTCGCTTTTGGCTATCCACACATTGATATTACTTTTCATATTATCACCCAATAATATATTCTTCGTAGTAATATAATAATCCTTCATACTTTTAGTTAAATTTTTCAAACTAATTTGTCATCAAACAAGCTATACATCCATATACTTTACCAATAGCATTACCAGGAGGTGAAAAATGTTAATCATCAGTTCTGTTGGCGTAACGTTATTGACCATGGCGTATTTAGAAAAACAAGGAAAAATATCTATTAATCACACAATCTTGTACATTTTGCTAGGTGGTTTTGCGATTTGGAGTGGATGGTGGGGGATAAAAGAAATAACAAAAACATTTCTCTTAAATATCTCATAATAGTTCCGGTTAAAAAGTAATGAAAATTAAGCGTGTGAAGGCAGGTGTAGTAAGGAAAGTACAAGTTACACACTTAACTACTAATCAGGTAATACTAAGAGAATTACCAGAAGAAACTTGTCTGGAAAGGGGATAGGTAAATGCTAAAGAAAACAACTGGATTCTTTGATGGGATGATGAATCACAGTGAAGCCAAGTCATTTGTTCGGGAACATGGAGAGGATGGTTTTCTTGAATATTTGCAAGATCAATACCCTAGTTATGATTTAGGTGGTTTTAGTACAGCGTGGGAGTTCGATAAAAAGTATATCTGTAAAGCCAGGGGGAGAAATGGGGACATCATTATTGGCTGGGAAGAGAATAATTACTCATGATTATAGAATCCATCGGAGCAAGTTTACTTTTATTGTCTGCTATTCGCACCACAAATATGTCTGATAAAAAGAAGATTGAAAAGATATTCGAATACACAAAGACTTGGATCACTACACAAGGAAATGAGATTAAAAAGCCACAATTTATCCGTAAAGAAGCCATTACAAACGAAAATGAAGAATCAATAGGTATGCTTTATGTTTACCGTTTACCCCTTGGATTACCTTATAAAAAGCTGGAATATTTGAATGATAATATTGGTGTGTTTAAAGACGGCCTGCATAAGAATGTGGAAATTGAATTTGATGGAGGGATGCTGCACGTGAATGTTTATGAAACGGACCTGCCTAGGAAATGGAATTATGAAGATGAAGAATTAGAAGGCTGGAAAGTACCCATCGGTAAAACGTATAAAGAATTAATTACTCATGATTTTGATGCTACTCCGCATATGGTTGGAGGGGGTACCACAAGGTATGGAAAAACCAATCTAATGAAAGTTATGATTACTTCACTTATTGCTAATCATCCAGAAGATGTTGAATTGTTTCTCATTGATTTAAAAGCGGGTGTGGAATTTGACCGCTATAAAAATTTAAAACAAGTAAAAGCCGTTGCTAAAAACGTCTATGAAACACACCAATTGTTAACGGAAGTAATGATGATACTGGAAGGAGAAAAAGCTTTCTACCGTGAAAATGGTTGGTCAAACATTGTAGAATCTCCACTGAAGAAAAGAAGGTTTGTCATAATCGATGAGGCTGGAGACTTAGTTCCAGAAAAGTTTATGAGTAAACAAGAGAAGGATATGCACGCTGAATGCCAGTGGATGCTCTCTCACATTGCTAGGATAGGTGGAGCGTTTGGATTTCGAGAATTATTCTTTTCTCAATATACGACAGCCGATGTTCTTCCACGACAGATAAAACAAAACTGTGATGCAAAGATTAGTTTTAAATTGCAAAATGGGTACTCTAGTGAAGTTGTATTGGGAGAGGGTAATACTCAAGCTGCGGAATTAGAAAAGATACCAGGTAGGGCCATATTTAAAGATGGTGCTAGTATGTATAAGCTTCAAGTCCCAAAAATAACCGATAACCAAATGGAAAAACTACTCCAGGATTATTACGAATCTAAGCGAAAGGATGTCACCAATGAGGTTGGACGAAAGAAGAATGAAGATACTGACAACCTTATCGAATTTAGAGATCATGACTAGAAGCCAAATTCAAACCCTACACCAAACGAAAAGCACTCGTAATACAAACTTCATTATGCAATCCCTTAAAGACTATACTAATTCAATCAGACTTCAAGAGAACGCTTATTACCTAAATAAAAAAGGTGCTACCCTGGTTGGTGCTAAAAAACAGTTTAGAGTTAATAACCAGGTGCAGCATAAGTTAATGAGAAATGACGCCTATATTTATTTTAAGCCGACAGGTTGGAAATCAGAACGAGAATTTTTAAAACCGGTAGCAATTACACCAGATGCTTATTTTTACTCTGGATCAACGTATAAATTTTTAGAAGTGGATAATGTACAGAAATGGTATACGAATGTAAAGAAGATGGAGAAGTATAAAGCATTTAAAGAAAGCGGAGTGTTTCAAAAGCAATTAGGTTATTTTCCTACTATCGTGTGGGTAGTTCGTTTTGAGGTAAGGAAAGAAAAATTGAAATCGTTGGCCAAAGAGATGAATTTATTTTGTGAAATTTATCTACATGAGGAAATAGTATGATAAGATGTAGGTAAAAATTGGCAGGGGGAGAATGAATTGAAGAAGTTAATTGTAATAGCAATCGTATTATTTTTAACAGCGTGTAATGTGGATGCGAATGACACATCTGTAGAGGAAACGGATGAAACTGAGGCAAATGAAACTTATGAAACACAGAGTAATAACGATACAGAAGAAACCTCATACGAAGAAGTAGTTGAAGAAGAGACTCAAGAAGATTTATACAAAGATTTGCAAAGCGTAATGTCTCTAGAAGAAACCGAAACTATACAAGGGAGCGGTGGTCAGTCCCACGTTTTTAATGTAATGGTAGAGGGAATGGTTAAATTTACTTCAACTAATGAAGGAACATCCAATTTTATGGCTCACGTTGAAGATGGAACTACTGGAGAAAGAATAGGATCTGTTGCTAATCATATTGGGAATTATGAAGGTCATCAATTTCTCAATTTAGCCGAAGGTGAACACATTTTACAAGTATCCAGTGCAGGCGATTGGACTTTTAAAATAGATCAACCTTACAAAGATGATTTTGTCGAGGAAAGAACATTTAACGGAAGCGGTAATCAAACCCTTGGACCCTTCTATTTTAAAAATAGCAGGTTAGAATTTACAGGTGAACATAATGACGAAGGGAATTTCATGGTACATCTTTTAGGTGTTTACGGAGATAGAATAGATGGCGTTTTTAATGAAATTGGGAATTATGAAGGGAACTATATTGCAACTATTGAAGAAGACGCTATTTACTATCTGGACATCACAGCTGGGGATGAGTGGAGTATAAGTATTAAAGAGTAGAGCGGATTAATTTCCGCTCTTTATTTTTAACTATGGGTATTCGCCTATATTCATTTCGATCAGCGTGAATCCGTGATTGTTTTTAAACATAATAAACACTCCTTTAAATGGTTTTGATTAATTGAAACATTGGCCACATTAGAGAGACATAAATAAAAATGATAAAACTTCCTATAATAATAAAAAAGATGGGCTGTAACAACGTAAAGATTTTTATTGTTCTCATTTCCATTTCTTCCATTAAAACCTCAACATAGACAGAAAGGTCCATTTCCAGTGCTTGAACATCTGTATCCTTTTGAAATATAGAAATCAGCTGCCTATCTAGAAATGATAAACGGGATAAAGCATAGCTCAAATGAATGCCCTCGTTTAACTGCGTTGTTATGAACTTTGAACAATAAGATATAATGGGTAATTTCTGCTGATTTGACATATGCTGCAGGATTTCTTTGAAGGACATGCCTGTTTTAAGAAGAGAGCTGAAGTGGGATGCGAAAAAATATGAACTTTGCATCCGAAGATAATCCCTGTAACCAGGGATCTTTTTATACAGCTGTATGCTTTTTTCGATTGGTATATAAGATTTGAACAATAACCAAATAAGACTTAACGTGATGAAAATTATTATACTTAAGATTAGAAAAGAACTTAGAAAATCAATGAACATGATGGAGTAGTTAATGGATGTACTGGACTCAGATTGGAAAGTTTCCGCAAAGGAGGGAAGAACAGATTGCTTGATAATATAAAGCAATAAGGAGAAAATTACAAACAAAATGAGAGGATACCTTAAGATTTGCTTAAACTTTCTCGCGTTAGTCATACGCTGTTGAAACATATTGATACACTTTTCTAAACTTCCCTCCAGATCATTGTTGGCTCGTATAAAATATAAAAAGGAAGTAATGGTGTGATGAAAATGAGCTTTTTCAAATGCCTGATCTATCGTATCTCCGTTTTTTAAGGCATTGATAACAATGGATGCCGATGCTGACAAATGTCTGTCCCATTTTATCTTATCCAATGCTTGAAGAATTGGATATCCATTTTTCAGTAATCGCAACAATCGCTGCAGAAATCTCAACTGTTCTTCTTTATTCATTCGTAACTTGGTATTCGAATAGAACTTTTTCAGAAATAAATCCATATGCGTATGCCTTCTTTCTTAAGTGCTGAAATGACTGAAAATCCGTCAAATGGTTTAAATCACCACCTTTCAGTACATTGTCAAGAAGCCTTCCATCCAATAGTTCTAATATTGCAGCGCGTCTGGTTATTTGATCATTTATCGTTAAAGGCAATAATTGAATAGCCGCTACAGCGATAAGGGACTGCTGCAAATCTATTTGTTTTATTTCCATATCCTGCAGACGATGAATAGTACCAACCGCATTTTTAGCATGTAATGTGCTCATTACCAAATGGCCGGTTAAAGCAGCTTCAAAGGCAAACTTTGCTGTATATTTATCACGAATCTCTCCAATCATAAGGATATCAGGATCATGCCTTAGTGCAGCTTTTAATCCTGATTGATAGGAAATACCTGCTTTTTCATTTACCTGAACTTGAAGAATATCCTTTACTTCTTTCTCAATCGGATCCTCCAAAGAAATCGTTTGATAAGAATTTTCCTTTAGTAAAGCATGTAGCAGTGCATATAACGTTGTGGTCTTTCCACTGCCAGTTGGTCCTGTAAAAAGTATAATTCCAGAACGTTTTTGGATCCATTGTTTGATTTTTTTATATTGATAAGGGAATAGAAAAAGATTTTTCAGGTTATAGCTTTGGGTTTGTGGAAGAACTCGAATGGCTAGGCTCTCTAAATGATGAGTAGGAAGTGTGGATAGTCTAAGTGAGTAAAAATCATCTCCCTGTTGGTGTTCAATGATTCCGTTTTGAGGTTTTCTCGTTTCTCCAATATCCATGCCTGAAGTAAACTTATAAAAGGTAAGAAGTAGCTGGTACTGGTTCATGGAAATATTTTTGTATAAGATTCGTTTACCATGGATTCGAAAGTAAATAGCTGTTTGGGAAGTAAATGGATAGAAATGAATGTCAGATGCATGATGTCCGAAGGCTCCTTTTAATATAGTGGCAGAAAGCGATGAAGCAGAACTCAATCCATTGTCAACTCCTTCATGATTTAATTTTTCTACATCACTTTATTCGACACTGTTCTTCAAACTCCTTCTTTTTTCGCAACATTTTTTTAAAATTTTTTTGAATATATTTTTATGGATTGGTTTAATCTAATAATACATAGGGAGAATGAGGTGAAGAGGATGTCTGGTAATGATTATTTAAAATATGTTACCGAACAAGTTGTTTCTTATTTGGATTTACCGACAGAGGAAAGAAGAAAGCGAAAATTAGAACAAAAGAAAGCACCAGGAGGATTATCCAATCGGTGGTTTGGTGTCCTGCCATTTGTAATAAAATCTTTAAGAAAAAAGGCAGAATAGCTGCATATCGGCTATTCTGCCTTTTTCATACATAAGGAACATATTTGTTTATTCTGTTAAATAAAACAAGCCACCGTTTATCACTTCGCAGGAAATGACAGGCTGGTATCTTTCTTTGATTTCTTCTATTTCTTTTTGCATTTGTTCCTCTTCTTCGGTACGCCCTTCATAAAAATGTTTTAGTGTTTGAATCTCTTCATGTAATGTTTCAATGGATTCTTCCGCCCACCCGTGGGTTTGATTTTCGAGATAATTGGATATTACAGCCTCAATTCTTTTGTATCCACTTTGCAGTCTGATAAGGGGGGAGATGGTGTAGCAATAATCAGAAATGGCCGTCTGTAAAGGCAGTTCTTTTAAGTAATCCATCATTTCTAGACGCATTTTTCCGTTAACAAGCTGAAGACCAATAGAAATTACTTCATCCTTTTTATGTTTTCCTTTGTAACTGATTTTTAAATTGACGACGAGCCAGGGATACATAGCAGTGTTTTTGTCTGCAGACACCTTTTGAAATAGTCTGGTGAATTTTTCATTTTCTTTAAGATGGTTGATTATTTGCTGTAACCTTGGACTTCCAAAATGAACCCAATCTCCTTTCTCTTCTCTTTTTTCAGGATTGGTTATTAAGGTGAGTTGCATTGGTTCTCCCTTTTGTCCAATCTTTTTAATATAGTGCCAATAAAAAGGGCGATTCATTAAGGCGCGATCCATTTCTTCCGTCAACTGAATTTTTAACAATCCATCTTCGTTCTCTAAAATTTCACATCGATGAAATATAAAGTAATTCTGTAAAAAATTTTCCAAATTAGCTATAGCCATAACTTTGCTCCCCTTGTGTTTCGTCTATTGAGTTTTGGATAATGCTAGTTAAGTTATCCAGTTTAATCTTTACTTCACCAGCCGAAGTGGATTCATTATAAATGTTTTCCAATTCCGATTCCATACTGGAAATATTTAGTTCTGATAAAATAGCATCCAGATTGCCGATAACTTGTTCAAACAAATTAATCTTTTCATATAACAGTGTCATAATATGTTCTTCAATAGTTCCTTTGGTTGCAAAATTATAAATATGGACATCTTTTTCCTGACCATAGCGGTGAATACGTCCAATTCGCTGTTCTAACCGCATAGGATTCCACGGCAGGTCATAATTAATCAAGTGATTGCAAAATTGAAGGTTGATACCTTCCCCACCTGCTTCTGTTGCAATCAGTACTTGTGCATGGTTTTGAAACAGTTGTCTCATCCAGTCTTTTTTACCGCGTTTAAATCCTCCACGGAATGGAACAGAGGAGATACCATGTTGCTTTAAATACCACTGAAGATATAATTGGCTTGCACGATATTCGGTAAACACAATCACTTTCTCATCACCAAACTGTTTAATTATTTCCACTAATTTCTCGGCTTTAGCATGATGGGGGAGTTGTTCAATTTTAGAAATAATTGGCTGAATCTGTGACTCTCCATTTCCTTCATCCATTAATTTTTTTAAAGAAAGGTAACACGCTTCTCTGGATGAGCATATTTCTCTCAAAAAAGTAATCTTTGAAAAACTGGAGAATGTCGAAGCGGTTTCCTCCAGGTCTTGGTATACTTCTTTTTCTTCAGGTTTAAAGTCTATCCACACTGTTTCAATATTACGTTTTGTATTATTTAAAGTAGTATTTTTTCTCGTATTACGAATCATTACCTTTTGAATCAGTTGTTTTAAATAGGCATCCTGTTTGATTTGATTACGGCCTTTTCCATAATTCTCCAAAAAGGATTCATAGTTTCCTAAATGCCCCGGTTTTAATATTGAAATTAAATTAAAGATTTCAATTAGGCGGTTCTGTACTGGGGTTGCTGTTAACAGTAAGCAATATTTTTTCTTTAAAGAGCGAACAAATTCATAGTTTTTGGTTTTATGATTTTTAAGTTTATGTGCTTCATCAATTAAAATAAAATCATATTCAATATCCAGGATTTTTTCCCGATGTGGAGAACGCTTGGCCGTATCCAATGAAGAAATAATAATGTTCTGGTCCCAATTATAATTTTTTCGATGGGCAATGGCTGGAATATAAAACTTCTCATTCAACTCTCGAACCCATTGATTAACGAGGGACGCAGGAACTAAAATAAGTGCGTTCTTAACTAAACCACGAATCATATACTCTTTTAATATCAAGCCAGCTTCAATCGTTTTTCCTAAACCGACTTCATCTGCTAATATGGCTCTTCCATTCATCGTTTCTATCACTTGTTCCGCAGCATCAATTTGATGATCCAGAAATTGAATGTGTGGCAAATATTCGAGTGCACGTAACCCTTTAAATTCTGGAGTCATCGTTGTAAGTTCTGCTTGATAGGCCATAGAGAAAAGTTCCCAGCTGGAATATGGTCCATCATTTTCCAAGGTTGATTCTAATTCCGCTATAAAATTCGAATCCTTTTGTATTTCAATAGAATCCATATAATACTCCCTCTTTTTAGTAATAAAATTTGGATTTACTATATCTTTTTCTGTTAAATGTGGTATAATACAAAAATAAATTAAGGATTTATCAATACTGCATATTTAGTATAACCAACAATTCTTCATAATATGATGCGGATGATTACAAGGGGAGAGTTTACTAATGTAGTAACGCCGAAGGAGCAAGCACTAAAGCGAATCTCTCAGGCAAACAGACTCTTGTGGGACGCAACTCTGGAGAGAGTTTACTTTATACTTTTAGGAGGGTATAAAATTTTAGCAAAGAAGTGGATTTGACGTAGCTAAAATTTTAACGTGCCAAGTATAAGAAAAATACCACATTCGCTAAAAGACGAGCGGATGCGAGTTTTTCTATTGTAAACCACCTACGAAGCAAGTATTTACATCATACTGACTGTGTAAATATGCAACTTTCTGGTTGAAGGACAGAGATTTCTTTTATGGGAAATCTCTGTCCTTTTGGTGTATCAGAATGAAGTTATCCATTAAGTTCAAATAGCAACAGAATCTAGTACAAAGGAGAGGATGGCATGAGTGAATTAAAACGAACACCATTGTATTCGGAATATGAGAAGCACGGTGCCAAAATAATCGATTTCGGCGACTGGGAGTTACCTGTACAATTCTCGAGTATTAAGGAAGAGCACGCAACAACCAGAACAAAAGCCGGATTATTTGATGTATCCCATATGGGGGAAATAACCGTTAAAGGACCGAAAAGTGTAGAGTTTTTACAAAAGGTTACAACAAATGATGTATCCAAACTATCTCCAAACCGTGCTCAATATACGATTATGTGTTATGAAGATGGGGGCACAGTGGACGATTTAATTATTTATATGATGGATGATAACGATTATTTATTAGTAGTTAATGCAGCAAATACAGATAAAGATTTTGCCTGGTTAACGAAAAATAACACATATCTTAAAGAAGAAGTACAGCTGCAGAATGTATCTGATAATTTTGTTCAATTAGCACTGCAGGGACCTAATTCAGAAGAAATACTGCAAGATCTTACAACGACGGATTTGAGTGAGATTAAATTTTTTGGTTTTAACAGCGAAGTATATTTCTCTGGAATAGAAATTCCTGCTATTGTATCCAGAACAGGATATACAGGAGAAGATGGATTTGAAATTTATATTGACCAATCAGAGGGTCCAAAACTTTGGAATGCCATCCTGGATCCAGGTAAAAAGAGCGGTGTTCAGCCGATAGGACTTGGGGCAAGAGATACACTAAGGCTTGAAGCCAACTTAGCACTCTACGGCCAAGAACTGACTAAGGATATTTCTCCCATTGAAGCGGGATTGAAATTTGCTGTTAAAGTAGGCAAAGATAGTGATTTTATAGGCAAGGAAGCATTACAAAACCAAATCAATAATGGACCAGAGCGGAGGCTTGTCGGTATTGAAATGGTCGATAAAGGAATTCCACGTCATGGATACGACATATTAAAAGGCGAGGAAAGGATTGGTTTTGTAACATCCGGAACCCAATCACCAACTTTACAAAAAAATATCGGGTTAGCGTTAGTAAAAGCAGAACATTCAAGTGTTGGAACAGAGTTATTCGTTCAAGTCCGCAAACGTACATTAAGAGCAAAAGTTATACCGACACCATTTTATAAACGAAATAAATAGGAGGTTATCATAATGGAATTTCGTTATTTACCAATGACTGAATCTGACAAAAAAGAAATGCTGACAGTCATCGGAGCTTCATCGACAGACGAATTATTTTCAGATATTCCTGAATCGATTCGACTTCGTGAAGATTTAAAACTAAAGAAACCTGCAAATGAGTACCAATTAAAAAAAGAATTAACAGAAATGGCACGAAAAAATGTAAATGTAAAAGAATATACGTCCTTTTTAGGTGCGGGTGTCTATGATCACCACATTCCTTCTATTGTTGATCATGTCATTTCCCGGTCGGAATTTTACACTGCTTATACTCCATATCAACCAGAAATTTCTCAAGGAGAACTTCAAGCCATCTTTGAATTTCAAACGATGATTTCTGAATTGACAGGAATGCCTGTTGCGAATTCTTCCATGTATGATGGTGGCACTGCTTTAGCAGAGGCAGTAAACTTAAGCGCGGCGCAAACGAGAAGAAAAAAAATTCTTGTATCCAAAACGGTTCATCCGGAATCTCGTGCAGTGGTAGAAACGTATGCTAAAGGACAAAATTTGGATATTGTGGAAATCGAAGCCGAAGATGGAATAACGAGTTTAAGTGAAATAGAAAAGCATTTAGATGAAAATACAGCCAGTGTTGTTATTCAATATCCAAACTTTTTTGGACAAATAGAACCTTTAGCAAAAATCAACAACCTAATAAAAGAGCAGAAGAAAACAATGTTTATCGTTTCCAGTAATCCGCTTGCACTAGGTTATTTAACGCCTCCAGGAGAGTTCGGAGCAGATATTGTGGTAGGAGATACCCAAGTGTTTGGAATCCCGGCTCAATTTGGCGGTCCACACTGTGGATATTTCGCAACGACAAGTAAATTAATGCGAAAGATTCCAGGGCGTTTAGTCGGGCAAACCACCGATGAAAATGGGATAAGAGGTTATGTTCTCACCCTTCAAGCAAGAGAACAACATATTAGAAGGGAAAAAGCGACATCAAATATTTGCTCCAACCAAGCATTAAATGCACTTGCCAGCTCGGTTGCAATGAGTTCGATTGGGAAACAGGGCTTAAAAATAATGGCTGCCCTAAATATGAAAAAGGCTAGATATGCAAAACATAAATTAGAAGAAGCAAATATAGAAGTAGTATTTAAGACTCCGTTCTTTAACGAAATAGTGATTAAGCTTTCTAAACCAGTTTCCAATGTAAATCAGAAGTTATTAGATAAAGGAATCATCGGAGGCTATGATTTGGGTCAGGTTTATCCTAAACTTGAAAATCACATGCTGGTTGCTGTCACAGAAATTCGTACAAAAGATGAGATTGACAAATTTGTCAAAGAATTGGGGGATATTAATGGCTAATCAAGACTTTCCATTAATTTTTGAACGCAGTAAAGAAGGAAGAACAGGCTACAGTTTACCGGATTTAGATGTACCGGAAATAGAGTTGGAAAACGAATTGGAAGACGTCTATATCCGTAAAACAGCACCTGATTTACCGGAAGTTAGCGAATTAGATATCATGAGGCATTATACAGGACTTTCCAATCGAAATTATGGGGTAGATTCCGGATTTTATCCATTAGGATCCTGTACGATGAAATATAATCCGAAAATCAATGAAGATGCAGCAAGGTTAGAAGGCTTTAGTCATATTCATCCATATCAGGCTCCTGAAACAGTTCAGGGTGCAATGGAAATGATGTATGACTTACAAACAGCCCTAAAGGAAATTACTGGTATGTATGAAATTTCCCTTCAGTCTGCAGCAGGGGCTCATGGGGAATGGACGGCATTAATGATGATTCGAGCATTCCATGAGGCTAATGGTGATTTTGACCGTACGAAAGTTATTGTACCTGACTCTGCTCATGGTACAAATCCTGCATCAGCAGTTGTTGCCGGTTTTGAAGCGGTCACGGTTAAGTCTAATGAAAATGGTTTAGTGGACTTAAAGGATTTGAAACGTGTAGTTGGGAATGATACAGCAGCATTAATGCTGACTAATCCAAATACTCTCGGATTATTTGAAACGGAAATTAAGGAAATGGCGCATATTGTTCATAAAGCAGGCGGAAAGCTTTACTATGATGGTGCTAATCTGAATGCGATTATGGGATATGCAAGACCTGGGGATATGGGATTTGATGCAGTACATTTAAATCTTCATAAAACATTCACCGGTCCACATGGTGGTGGTGGCCCTGGGTCTGGCCCTGTTGGTGTAGCCAAAGAATTGGAACCATTTTTACCAAAGCCAGTTCTAACGAAGAAAGAGGATCAATATATTTTTGATAATAACAGGCCACACTCGATTGGTAGAGTGAAACCATACTATGGTAACTTCGGAATCAATCTTCGTGCCTATACGTATATTCGAACGATGGGCGCAGAGGGACTTAAGAAGGTTAGTGAATATGCTGTTCTTAATGCAAATTATATGATGAGAAGGTTGGAGAAAGCATATGACTTACCATATTCACAGCATTGTAAACATGAGTTTGTGTTATCTGGAAGAAAACAGAAGAAGTTAGGTGTAAGAACACTGGATATAGCCAAGCGTCTTTTGGATTTTAATTATCATCCACCTACTATTTACTTCCCATTGAACGTAGAGGAAGCAATGATGGTGGAGCCTACGGAAACAGAGTCCAAAGAAACGTTGGATGACTTTATTAATACGATGCTTACCATTGCGAAAGAGGCAGAAGATCAACCGGAAATTGTTCAGGAAGCACCACATAACACCATCGTTAAACGGATGGATGAAACAACAGCAGCAAGGAAACCAATATTAAGATACTATCGCAGTAATTAATAATAAGGCCTAAGGTTTATGAACCTTAGGCCTTATTTCTTTATTTGTTAGGAAAGGATAAGAAAAGCGAACCCATTCACAAGTGGAACAAGTTCGCTTTTCTAATGTTTATCTTCCTACTTTTATCTTACCAGTCCATTTTTTAAATCCGCCTTTTAGCTGATAAATATCCTTATACCCTTTTTTGTGGAGTAATTGTGCTGCTCTAGCAGATCTTGAACCGCTCTGACAATATAGATAGACTGGTTTATCTTCACGCATTTCCACTAATCGCTGTTTCATTTGAGTGACAGGAATGTTTCGCGCTCCAAGAATATGTCCACGTTCAAACTCCTGTGGTTCACGGACATCAATTAGCTGTGCTTTCCGGTAGCCCTTTACGAATTCATCCTCAGTAAGTGTTTTTAAGTAGGCACGTTGCCGATAGTAACGAAATATAGTGACAGCTAGAATAATTAGTAGAGCAATAATTAAGATTTCCATTTTTTTCCCCCGTCTTTCACAAGTGTACATTACTTATTATATGTTGAATTAGCTATTTTTTAAAGCGATAAGAAAGTATAATTTTTTTGACTTTATGTCTAACCACCTGCGCTAAAGCTATAGCGAGACTTCCCTCACAACTATGCAATAAACTCAACAGCGACTCTCATATTTGAGGTTGTCTTGGTGTTGTCATAAAATGTCGAATTCGCAACCCTTAAAAAAGTTAATGCGCTGTAACTACCTAGGATTTTCTGCTATAATCTTCCATATTTACCAGATTTCATAGATTTTCAAAGTTGACAAAAACAAATTTTTCTTATTCAATCACAATATATTGTGTTAATTATAAAATGAAATACAATATATTGTATTGTTGATATTAAATGTGATATTGTTATAGTATCATAAATTTCTAGCATATGCCTAGTTTAATTTTGGTAAGGGAGCGATTGAATGTCTATTATTGTCGAAGCGAGGAATCAAATCAACATCAAAGCATTAAACAAGGATATCGAGCAATTTAATGCTGTACATCCTATAACAGAAGATATGAAACTAACACATAAAGGTGTATCCCGTCTAGTAATGCTTGACCGTTATTCATATAAAGATACAGCGAAGACAACCCTCAAAGTAGGTGACTTTGTTGTCTTAACGGTAAAAGCAGACCCAAAGTTTCCGGCAAGGGGATTAGGTTTTGTTCAATCTATTGACTGGAAAAATAAAGTGGCAGAAGTCAAAGTAGAGCCAGAGTATCTTTCTGTTTTAGATGATAAGCAAGAAGCGGAAACAGGAATTGTCAAACGTTCCTTGGATACGATTGATAAACCTTTGGAAATTTATTACGAGCAAATTGCAAAACGAAATGCTACTGGATTATCTGTTGTTGAAAAAACTGAAGAAAAGCAAAAGGAATGGTATGGAAAGTTTTATGATGAGCTATCGAATCTGAATTTTATACCTGCTGGGCGAGTACTTTACGGCGCTGGATCAGAAACAGAAGTAACTTATTTTAATTGTTATGTAATGCCTTACGTCAAAGATTCGCGAGAAGGAATATCCGATCACCGTAAAAAAGTTATGGAAATCATGTCAAGAGGTGGAGGAGTTGGTACAAACGGTTCCACATTAAGACCAAGAAACACCCTTGCAAGGGGAGTGAACGGAAAATCATCCGGTTCCGTATCATGGTTAGATGATATTGCGAAATTAACGCACTTGGTTGAACAGGGAGGATCAAGAAGAGGCGCACAAATGATTATGCTTGTAGATTCTCACCCTGATATTCTAGAATTTATTATCTCTAAAATGCAAAATCCAAGAATTCTTCGTTACTTAATCGAAAACACAGAAGACGAACAGATAAGAAAATTGGCTCAGGAAAAATTAAAATTTACACCGTTGACTGAAACGGAAGAAGATTTGTATCAAAGTATTCTTAACTATAGAAACATTCCTGGTCAAGGAGGTTTTACAGACGCTGCCATTCGTGAGGCGGAAGACAAACTGAGAACTGGCGGTACCTATTCCGTTCATAACCCGGAATTTTTAACTGGCGCTAACATCTCTGTTTGTATCACGAAAGAATTTATGGATGCTGTTGAACAGGATGATTACTACGAGCTTCGCTTCCCTAATGTGGAGAATTATACAGAAGAGGAAATGAAGGATTACAACGAACAATGGCATGAAGTCGGCGATGTACGTGAATGGGAAGAAATGGGTTACGAAGTTCGAGTATATCGTCAAATCAAAGCGAAAGAGCTTTGGAAACTGATTAATATTTGTGCTACGTATTCAGCAGAACCAGGTATTTTCTTTATTGATAATGCCAATGACATGACTAACGCGAAAAGTTATGGACAGCAGGTTGTAGCTACAAACCCATGTGGGGAGCAGCCGCTTGCACCTTATTCAGTCTGTAATTTAGCTGCCGTCAACCTTGCAGAAATGGCTAACAAAGAAACAAATACGGTAGATTTTAAAAAATTGGAGCAAACCGTTCAAACCGGTGTACGAATGCAGGATAATGTCATCGATGCAACACCATACTTCCTGGAAGAAAATGAAAAGCAAGCACTAGGGGAAAGACGAATTGGTTTAGGGGTAATGGGTCTACATGACTTATTAATTTACTGTGAAACCAAGTATGGTTCAGAGGAAGGAAACAAGTTAGTTGATCAAATTTTTGAAACCATTGCTGTTACAGCATACAGAACTTCCATTGAATTGGCTAAAGAAAAAGGAAGCTTCCCATTCTTAGTTGGTGATACAGAAGAAGAGACGGAACAATTAAGAGAAGCGTTTATTCATACAGGTTATATGAAGAAAATGCCGGAAGATATTCGTCAGGATATTTTAAAATACGGCATTAGAAATTCTCATTTGTTAACTGTTGCTCCGACTGGAAGCACTGGAACAATGGTTGGGGTGAGTACTGGACTTGAGCCATACTACTCATTCTCTTACTTTAGAAGTGGCCGTTTAGGTAAATTTATAGAAGTTAAAGCAGACATTGTTCAAGAGTACTTGGACAACAATCCCGATGCAAATTCGGAACAATTGCCTGAATGGTTTGTTGCAGCAATGGACTTGAAGCCTGAAGAACACGCTGATACCCAGTGTGTCATTCAGCGATGGGTAGACAGTTCTATTTCCAAAACTGTCAATGCACCAAGGGGTTACACTGTTGAACAAGTGGAAAGTGTATATGAAAGATTGTACAACTGTGGAGCAAAAGGTGGAACCGTATATGTCGACGGAAGCCGTGATACCCAGGTTCTTACTCTTAAAGCGGAAGAAAATTCGTTTGAGCAAACAGAATTATTCTCTGAAGAAGATAAACCAAAGGTAGTACTCGTTGATACCGTACAGGAATTGGATAAAACCAGTGTAACGATTGGTTCTGAGGTTGGTAATACTTGTCCAGTATGTCGTGAAGGTACTGTAGAAGATATTGGCGGCTGTAATACATGTACAAGTTGTAATGCACAGTTAAAATGTGGCCTGTAAATAATAATGAAGTCGAGACTGGGACAAGAGTGTTTTAGTTAAAGAAAAATCCGAACTATGATTCAGAATTCTTCCATTAGAATTTGAGTTAGTTCGGATTTTTTTAATAGATAAGAAAATATAAATTTGCGCTTTGATGTCTAGCTCCATCGCCCAGCGACTAGCGGACTTCCCTCACCCACGTACGATAAAGAAGACTTGCCGATTGGTGAAACCGGAGGCTTAGTCGCCCTTATACCCTTGCGGTGAAAGTCAACATCGACTCACTCCGTTGGACGTGTTTCCTTTATCTTCTACGGTAGGGGAATGTCTGGATTAAAAACGCCGCTTTGCGCGGCAACAACGGACCACCTGGTATAGCCAGCCGCAGTCCGTATGCCGCTAAACGGGCGCTTGCGCTTTTCTTAATGCGTTTTTTAAACGATTGGTTGTTTTTGTCACTATATTTATAAAGTCCGGTGTAAATGAGAACACTGGTGACTTCTGCTTTGGGTAAACGCGCACATTAGTATACGGCTTTAGCCTCCTAAGAAGAAAAATCACTTCCTTGAAAAGAGAAGTACGTTTTCTTTGTGTGGTGTTATGCTTACGAAGCTTTACTCGTCCAGCCTGATCCTTGGACACGTATTTTCCCCTTTAGCAGTCGACTGCCCTCAGCTATAATCAACCAGCAATGGTAAGCTAAGTTTGATTTATTTCCAGCATATCTCCATTTTAGGAAGGCGGGATAACTCAATACTAGCAGAGCAAATAAACGGAGCTCCGGCGAGAAGCCTGTCCATAGTGAGACCCTGCAGAGATTTTATAAGGTATAACCCCAACTAAATGAAGGTTCATGCTAATGAAAACTTGTTTAAATGTACACTTTCATGTATCCTCTTATTATAGAAACAATTTTGCCTATGATAAAAAATTTTACAGAAGTGAGGGAGTCCCTATGCCAACCCCAAGCATGGAAGATTATATAGAGCAAATATATAACCTAATAGAATCCAAGGGATATGCAAGAGTGTCCGATATAGCCGAAGCTTTGTCCGTACACCCTTCGTCAGTTACGAAAATGGTTCAAAAGCTGGACAAGGATGAATATTTAAATTACGAAAAATACCGTGGTTTTATCTTAACACCCAAAGGCAAAAAAATTGGTGAACGATTAGTCTATCGTCATGAACTATTAGAAGAATTTCTTGAGATAATTGGAGTAGATAAGGAAAATATTTATAATGATGTTGAGGGAATAGAGCACCATTTAAGTTGGAACTCCATCGACCGCATTGGTGATTTGGTAAATTATTTCAAATCAAGTAAAGATAGAGTGGAAGGGCTAAAACAAATGCAGGAAGACAATAATTAATTAGGCAGTTTTCTGAAAGATTATTACTTTTGCAGAAAAACTTTATTGCGCATATGATATAAACTCCGGACTGGTGAAAACTCCATTTCGTAATCTTCTCGCTTGTTCTAATGATGATAGTGTGCATACAGTCGCTCCGGCTGCAGAAGTCTCTGTGTATTTCCTGTGCTGGTTTAGTGCTATTCAACATTCTATCTGAATGAGTGTTGCTGATCGGTATTTGATTGAATCAGAGAACAGTTTATTTGTTTAGAGTACTCTCTCTTAAGCAGTAGTCAGGAGTTTATATAAATTTCATAACATTTTGAGGTGCTATTCATTATTATTGCTCGTACTTTATACAGTAAAGGGTTCTAAAAGTACTTTCTCATGCTTAATATTTTAAAAAGTAATGTGTATTTAGCGTGCATCCTCCATGTTAAATGCAAGCTAAAATTAAGCATAAGGAGCGAGCAGATGAAAATTGATGCCGTACTTTCAGGTGGCGGAGTAAAAGCTTTTGCCTATGCTGGTGTATTAAAAAGTTTTGAGGAAAATGATCTTGAGATTGAACGGGTAGCTGGTACATCTGCTGGAGCTATTGTTGCCTCATTTCTTGCATCAAACTATAAAACGGATGAGATCATGCAATTAATTGATGAACTTGATTTAAAACAGTTTTTAGATCCTCCTGCCCTGACCAAATACATTCCTTTTAGTAAATGGTTATTCTTATATTTTCAATTAGGTATCAATAAAGGAAATAAATTAGAAAATTGGTTGTATAAGCAGCTTGCCAGGAAAAATATATACACCTTTAATGACATAACACCGGGATATCTTAAAGTGGTTGTAAGTGATTTATCTTTAGGGAAGCTCGTTGTTATTCCCGATGACTTAAAGCGTATTTATGGATTGAATCCCAAATTTTTCCCTGTTGCGAAAGCTGTTCGAATGAGTGCTGGTTTTCCGTACTTCTTTATGCCTAAAAAATTACCGGGAAAAACAGAAAAGAAAAGTATCATTGTCGATGGAGGGCTATTAAGTAACTTTCCACTATGGTTATTTGGTAGTGGAAATAATAGTGAAACGAGACCTGTACTCGGGATAAAATTTACAGGATCTATCGAGAAACAGAACTATCCTAGGAAAATTAACAACGCATTTGATATGTTTACAGCTCTTTTTGCCACAATGAAACAAGCGCATGATGCAAGATATATATCCAAATCAGATAAAAAAAATATCATTTTTATTCCAATAGAAGATGTAGATTCGGTAGATTTTCATATTGATGAGGAAACAAAGGGGAATTTATTTCTCCTTGGTAAGTCACATGCGGATGAATTTTTGAAACACTGGCCAAATTGAAGAAAAGACCGTACTTCTAGAAGGAGGCACGGTCTTTTCTTTTTGCTTTATTACCGTCAATTACTTTTAAGTGTGAGGCTGTCCGTTTGTTTCTCTTTTTCTTAATAAGGTTTGGCTGTTTTTTACTGGCCAGTTTTGTGCTGGCATTAGCTCCACGCGGCTTTTCACTTTTATATTTTGCCTTTGATTGGCGTACAGCTTTTTTATATTTCTTCATGTCATTAGAAGGAGCTCTATTTTTCAGGAAGACAAAATAGATTACTGCGAATATTGCTAACCCAATACCCAGCGTTGTAAAAATACTTATGAAAAAGCTTCCAGGCTGTGTAAAGAGTTGAGAAAATAACCCAATAACCCCAAAACCAATAATCACGTAAAACAGCAAAGACCATTTATTGCGAGCCATTAGATTCTCCTCCTTTTTCTAATAAATTGATCTGGAATCCTACTTTTGATTTGCCCATATTTATAAAGTTTTATAGTTAAAATCTAAAATATAATCCCAGATTATGTACTATATTTCAATTTTTTCCTGTTTTGATCAAATTATTCATATTAAACGATTTTTTACACGTTAGGAAAGTATAAAATTTTAGCATGAAGAGGATTCGACGTAGTTAAAATTTTAATGTACCAAGTATAAGAAAAACTAACCCATTCGCTAAAGGTCGAGCGAATACAAGCTTTTCTAAAAAGGGTTAAAAACCACAAAGCTTATGAATAGTGCCTTTTAAAAGAAAATACTAATATATGTTATATGCTTGGAATGACCTTGTGGGTAATATTTCACACGTTAGAAAGTATAAAATCTTAGACAGGAAATAATTCGGCGTAGTAAAAAAAATTTACATTCCAGGTATAAGAAAGACGAACACCTTCTCGAAAAGAAAAGCGAGTGAGAGTTTTTCTAATGTAATTGGACACGTCCAGTGCTTGTTCTTTAGATATTTATGGGAATATGAAATTTCCTTACTTTTATTTTACTAAATAGGAAGGAAGATAACTAGTATTTGGCATTTTATATTTCTTAATAATCAAAAAGGTTTTCTTGATGGACAGGATGATTGGTTTTTATGTAATTGGTAATAATACTGGTGAGGTGATTCATGTGAGTGAGAATAAACAATTAGAACAGAACAAGCACAGCGAAAACACCATGTCATTATTAGGCAGATCACTATTAACAGGATTTATTGGTGGCGTTTTTTGGGGGGGAATTGCTGTGTTTTTGTATTATTTTAATTTTACGGAGGTTTCCCCAAAATCATTTGTGTTGAGATCATGGCTTAGAACGGAATGGACCGATCGCTGGCTCGGAGATCTCGTTTCGGTTTTCCTTGTTGGTTTGTTATCCATTATTACAGCATTAATATATTATGGATTATTTAAAAAAATAAACTCAATGTGGATGGGTGTGTTATATGGTATTATCCTATGGGGTATTGTATTCTATTTACTGCAGCCGATATTCACAAATGTTCCGAATTTGTTCGAACAAAAGGCAAATACGATTGTTACAAACATCTGTTTATTTATTTTATATGGAACATTTATCGGTTATTCCATTTCGTATGATTATCATGACACAGAAGTACAACAGACTTAAAGTCCTAAACTAGTCTGAATAACCGACAATCGATAAATGATTCTTATCTTAATTACTATAAAGGGTTATTCAAAATAATGCTTTTATGATAAACTTAAAAATAGTTAAATTTTAACAACTGTTCAAGTTTTTGCTAGGTGGGCATTAGAAAGGGATGAAGTCATGGAGAAATTATCTAAATTACGCAAGGCATTAGAAGAGAAAGAATTAGATGGAATTTTGGTAACCAGTCCATATAACAGAAGGTATGTGACTGGTTTTACAGGTACAGCAGGTGTTGCAATTATATCCAAGGATGATTCCCGCTTTATAACGGATTTCAGATATACAGAACAGGCAACGGCACAAGCGAAAGAGTTCCAAATTATAGAACATAAACAAGTGATAGAGCAGGAAATAAAAAAACAATTAAAGGATATGAATATTAAGCGGCTTGGGTTTGAAAAAGATCATGTAACGTATGGCGTGTATCAGACATATCACAATCTATTTGATTCGGAGCTAATCCCTGTAAGCGGACTGATTGAAGAAATTCGTTTAATCAAGTCAGATGAAGAGCTTACAATTCTTAAAAAGGCTGCCAAAATTGCAGATGATGCATTTGCACATATTCAGTCTTATATTAAGCCAGGTGTAAAAGAAATAGATATTTCAAATGAACTTGAATTCTTTATGAGAAAGCAAGGTGCAACAGCTTCCAGTTTTGACATCATTGTTGCTTCCGGCTACCGTTCCGCACTTCCTCATGGTGTCGCGTCTGATAAGGAAATTCAATCAGGAGAATTGGTGACAATGGACTTCGGTGCTTTGTTTCAAAGTTATTGTTCAGATATTACGAGAACCATAGCAGTTGGTGAGATTTCGGATCAGTTACGCGAAATCTATGACACTGTTTTAGAAGCTAATCTTAGAGGAGTAAACGGAATTAAACCTGGATTAACCGGTAAAGAAGCAGATGCTTTAACAAGAGACTATATTAAGGAAAAAGGCTACGGTTCATATTTTGGGCATTCTACTGGTCACGGAATTGGACTTGAGGTTCATGAAGGGCCTGGATTATCTAGCCGTTCTAACAAAGTATTAAAACCAGGTATGGTTGTTACAGTAGAGCCAGGTATTTATATGGCTGGTATTGGTGGCTGCAGAATAGAAGATGATATTGTTATTACAGAGAATGGTAACGAACGCTTAACGTTTGCACCAAAAGAACTTATTCAATTATAGGGTTATGAAACGGAGGAATTAATAATGATTTCAGTAAACGATTTTAAAACAGGATTAACTATTGAGGTAGATAATGATATTTGGCAAGTAATTGAGTTCCAGCATGTAAAACCTGGAAAGGGTGCTGCCTTTGTACGTTCAAAACTTCGCAATCTAAGAACCGGTAACATTCAGGAGAAAACATTCCGGGCTGGAGAAAAAGTAAGCAAAGCGCACATCGACAACAATAAAATGCAATATTTATATGCGACAGGAAACTCCCATGCATTTATGGATATGAATACGTATGAGCAAATTGAAATACCAGGGGAGCAAATTGAATATCAATTGAAATTTATGAAAGAAAATATGGAAGTAAACGTTATCAGTTATGAGGGTGAAATACTAGGCGTAGACTTGCCAAACAACGTGGAATTAGAAGTAGTGGAAACAGAGCCAGGTATAAAAGGGGATACTGCCAGCGGTGGAACGAAACCAGCCACACTGGAAACTGGTCACGTTGTACAAGTACCGTTTTTTATCAATAAAGGTGACATTCTGGTTGTTAATACTTCAGATGGAAAATATGTTTCAAGAGCATAGGTCATTTATTTTTAGGGAGACACTTTTTGGTGTCTTCTTTTTGCATTTTAGGAAGAGGCTGGGACATAACAAACTAATGCACCTATTCTAAAACGAATGATGACATGTTAGAGGAGTTAAAAAATTCTCTATTCGCTAAATTTGTTATTATGGAATATATATAAACTCCTGACTAACTTAATTAAGAATAAATGTCTGGTGGGATGGGTGCTATGTTGATTTCCGCTCCGGGCAGTCGCGGACCTTAGGGCACGGCCTCAGCCTCCTCGGAAGAAAACCACTTCCTGCTCAGTTCTGGACACGTGCTATTCCCGCAGGAGTCGACTGCCCTCCGCTACAATCAACCATCTTAATAGTGGTAGAGTATATTTTATAGCATAATCACATGCTAGAAAGTCAAGATCACCAAACTAGCGGAGGAAATACACGGAGACTCCTGCGGGAAAAGAGGCATCGGTGAGACCCCTAAAGAAGACAGCACGAGGAGGCTCACCAGCCGCCCTAAGATGCGCGTAGTGTATTTCCGTAGCAGTAGTATTATCTCAAA
The DNA here is from genome assembly GCF_009733865.1 of Oceanobacillus salinisoli. Lineage (GTDB taxonomy): Bacteria > Bacillota > Bacilli > Bacillales > Amphibacillaceae > Oceanobacillus > Oceanobacillus salinisoli. The sequence continues at coordinate 111,419 of NZ_WOFB01000017.1, forward strand.
TTAAATATATTCGCATTTTATATCAATTGTGAAATTGAGTTTTTCTGCAAAGGGCAATAATCCTTTAGGAAACATCCATATATATAGAAAAATCCGAACTAGTTCGAATTCTAACTTTAGAATTTTGAATGATAGTTCGGATTTTTCTTGACTAAAATAGTTTTGTCCCAGCCACTTTACCACTTTAGGAAAGTATAAATTTAGACAGGAAGAGGATTCGACGTAGCAAAAATTTTAATGTCTAAAGTATGAAAAACTATCCCATACCCATTCGCTAATAGACGAGCGAATGGTTTTTTCTAATATGTTAAACGTGATGGAAATAAATCACGAAAGTAGAATCTATCAAATATTTTAGGTTATCCTCTAGGGACTTGTACAGAGTAAGAATGAATTTCATATAGAGAGAGGTGATGAAGATGACAAAGCAGTTTATTGCTTATTTTAAAACAGAGGATGATTTATTATCTGCCCGAGCCAGCTTAAATACGGTGCGGACACATGATATAACAATCGATCAGGTTCAAAGGGACAACCATGGATATACATTTATCCCTTATGTTTCAATAAATTATACAACATCCAATACGGGATTTACCGCATTTTATCAGGATGAGCAAGATGAGAGAGGCCAATTATTTGTGTTGGAAGGAGAGGCTGATGACAGGGACTATGATGATGTCATCAAAATCCTTAAGCAAAATGGTGGATATGAAAAAGGTGACCATATCATTTGATATACCGCGTGGTTAACTAAATGTAAGAACTCCCTTGAAGAATTCGGGATGCTACAAGAATGATAAGTGGGTACATTCGTTTTTTTTCATCTAACAACCAATGGGATGAAAACCGCGCATTGGTTAACTCATTTACTAACTGAAGAGAAATTAATATAAAAAATCCTAGATGTGTTTCTGGGATTTTTTCATGTCAGCAGGAAAGTATAACATTTTGGCTAAGAAGCAAATGCGAGTTTTTTAAATGTTTTCTTTATTTTACAATGGACGGTTAATAGAGAAAACTAGTCATATTTTGTCCTAGCTAACATACATTTTACTATATAACTACTAAAAAGAGAGGGTCCATTTATGGATGAAATTATACGATTATTTCCGGATGAAATAAGACAAGCTATACAGACCAAAATTGGAAAAAGGTGGGACTTTCTGCAGGAAATACGAATTCGTTTGTTTCAACCAATTGAACTTATTTTTGATAGGAATATAGAATGGATTCACCATGTGAAACCGAACAAGAAGGATGGAATATTCATCGTCAACCAATTGAGTGAATTTTCATTATATCGCATGACTGATGAATTACGGGATGGATATATAACAATTGAGGGCGGACATCGTGTTGGTATAGCTGGAAGGGTGAATACCATCGGCGGTTCAGTCAAAGCACTTCAATATATTACGTTTTTTAATATTCGAATTGCCAAACAAAAAATTGGGGCCGCTACATCCATCCTTCCATATATATATGATAAGCAATATAGGAATACGCTCATTGTAGGTGCACCACAAACTGGAAAAACAACACTTATTCGGGATGTGACGAGGATTATTTCCACTGGCTGGAAAAATGTACAAGCTCAAAAGGTTGGGGTCATTGACGAGCGTTCAGAAATAGCGGCTTCAATCAACGGGGTTCCACAGCATGATCTCGGATATCGAACGGACGTCATGGACGCTTGTCCGAAAGCAGAAGGGATGATGATGATGGTTCGTTCCATGTCTCCAGAAGTGATCGTCGTCGATGAAATTGGAAGCGAAGAAGATATCGCTGCGTTGATGGAGGCGATTAATACTGGGGTGACGGTTATCTGCTCTATTCATGGACAAAACTTAATGGAATTAAAAAAGAGACCGTCTTTACAGGTTTTATTTCAACAGAAAGTTTTTCAGAGAATGATATTTCTGGAAAAATCGAGAAGGCCTACACGAATTAAAAAAGTGTATGACCAGAATGAAAAGGAAATATCCGAGAATTTGAGGTTTGTCATAACATGAAATGGATAGGGGCTCTTCTATTAATAGGGACAACGACTTGGATTGGCTTTGACTGGAGCAGCCGTTTAGCCAATCGTCCGAAGCAGATTAGACAATTAAAAAATGCTTTACAAATATTAGAAGCTGAAATCGTCTATAGTCAGTTGCCGCTTAAGGAAGCATTTTTAAATATAGCTGGACAAATTCCAGAACCGGCGAAGTCTTTTTTTAGGGGATTGGGAAACGGATTAGATGATTCCACTATTGATTTATATAAGATTTGGAAGGAAAACGTAGATGTATTTATGCAAAATTCCAGTTTAGGAGCAAATGAAAAAGAAATCCTGTATCAATTTGGGAGAACATTAGGGCAACATGATTTTTACCAACAGCAAAAGCATATTCAATTGACACTTTCTCATTTGGAAAGGGAACTGGAGGATGCGAGAGAGGAGCAATACAAATACAGTAAAATGGCAAAAAGTCTAGGTGTATTAGCCGGATTATTTATTGTGTTGTTGCTTATTTAGTAAGAAAGGAGATAGTCCATGTTTACGGATGCGCAAGTATTATTCCAAATTGCTGGAATTGGAATCATTGTTGCACTAATACATACCATCTTAAAACAAATGGGAAAAGAAGAAATCGCGCAATTTGCAACGTTAATCGGTTTTATTATTGTTCTTGTAATTGTTATCAATGGACTTTCTGATTTATTCAACCAGATTAAATCAGTATTTCTTTTCTAGGAGCAGGTAAATATGGATATTTTACAGATTGTGCTTCTCGGAATCATCGCCAGTATTTTATATATCGTCTTAAAAGACATCAATCGTTCCTTTGCGTTTTTCATCATTTTAATAACGGGCATTATTATCTTTCTGTCCATTATTCAGCAAATTGCAATTATCTTTGAGTTAATTCAAGATCTCGGAAGAAATGCAAATGTAGAAGGTTTGTACATGGAAACTATCTTAAAAATCATTGGCATTGCTTACATCGCTGAAATTGGTGCAAGTCTGACAAAGGAAGCAGGACTGGAAGCTGTGGCAAAAAATATAGAGTTAGCTGGTAAGATTTTTATCCTATTGCTCGCTGTACCAATTATAACAGCAGTAGTGGAAGCAATATTAAATTTTTTACCATCCGTATAAATATGGTTAGGAAATCGTAATCGAAGGGGGAAATCATAGTGAATGAAATTAATTAAATATCAACGAATCTTCTTATTCACTTTTATTTTTCTCTTTATTGGACAAGCGCCTATTCAGGCGCAAACCGAACCTATTGAAGTTACGGATTCCTTATTGGATGAAATATCATTAGATGGTGTTCAGGAATACTGGGATCAACTAGTACAGGAATACGGTGGCTATGTTCCCGAATTGGAAAAAACAAGTATCTATGAATTTATTAAGAGCCAGGATTCCTTTTCAATAAAAGCTGTTCTCATGGGTTTTGTGGAATATTTGTTCCATGAGATTATCCTGAACGGAAAATTGCTAGGTACACTACTGCTGCTCACTCTGTTTTCTACTCTATTACAGACGATGCATAACGCATTTGAAAAATCTTCAGTAAGTAAAATCGCCTATTTTGTCGTTTATATCGTGCTCATCTTTTTGGCATTAAATAGTTTTTACGTTGCTGTATCTTATGTTGAGGATGCGATCCAGACGATGAGCAGCTTTATGATTGCATTATTACCCTTGGTACTGGGATTAATGGCAACCTTTGGGAATTTAGTTTCGGTATCTTTTTTTCATCCTATTATCATTTTTCTTATTAACGTGAGTGGAGTTCTTGTTTCCAACTTTATTTTGCCTTTATTGTTTTTATCCGCCATTCTCACCATTGTCAGCAGTGTAAGTGAGAATTATAAGGTGACACATTTAGCCAATTTATTTAAATCAGTGGGGATGGGTGTGCTAGGTGTTTTTCTGACCATATTTTTAGGTGTTATTTCTGTTCAGGGGACAGCCAGTGCCATTCAAGATGGTGTTGCGATGAAAACAGCAAAATTTATTACTGGTAATTTCATACCTGTTGTTGGACGTACATTTACTGATGCAACAGATACGATATTAAGTGCCTCTTTGCTGTTAAAAAATGCAGTGGGCGTTGTAGGGTTAGTGATTGTTTTACTTATTGCTTTATTTCCAGCTTTGAAGGTTGCTGCCATCGCCATTATTTATAAGATTGCCGCTGCAGTCTTACAGCCAGTAGGGGACGGACCTGTTATTTCTACACTAAATACAATCAGTAATTATATTTTGTTTGTACTCGCATGTCTTTTAGCCGTATCGATTATGTTTTTCCTGGCCATTGTCATTATTGTGGTCGCCAGTAATCTTACAATGCTCTTACGATAGGATGGTGGAAATGGACATATTAATACAGTGGGTAACACAGATTATACTATTCATCATTCTAGCTACCATCATCGATTTGCTAATACCTGCAACAGCGATGAAAAAATATATTAAACTAGTTGTTGGCTTAATTCTCATCCTTATTTTACTAAAACCAATTTTTTATGTTTTTAATATGGATATTGAAAGTGCGCTAAATGCCTCATTTCAACAGATTGATCAAGCTAACAGCAATAATGAATCTGTAGAAAATTTAATCGAATTTCAAAAAAAAGAGATAGAAAGCAAACAAGATGCATATATTTTAGAACAAATGGCTGTCCAATTAGTAGATATTGCCGAAGACCCTTTAAAAGAAGAACATCAAGTAGAAATAACCGATGTTCAATTTCAGTTCCTGCCAAATGAGGAACTTACTTATGAAGGTCTTGAAGAAGTCATTGTCTATGTAAGAGATTTTGAAGAAGGGGAGGGAGAAGCTAGCGCAGTTGAAGATGTTGTAATTAATACAGATGATTCAGCAGAAAAAAAAGAAGAGGACAGACATGATGACCAAATTAAAACACTATTACAAGAAGTTTGGGAACTTACCGACAAAGAAATAACGATTTATTGGGAGGGAGGGGCATCTTGAAAAAATTATTTGAAAAATTTTTTCAGTCAAAGAATCCACAGGATGGCAAAAATGTCTCCAATAAAGCTGGCTATGTTGTCATTCTAGGTCTGATTGGCGTTCTTCTTATCTTCTTAAGCAATGTATTTTCATCACCTGAAGAAGAGGCAGACAATAATCAGCCGATAGAACAAACCCAGACAGAAGATGTACAGGCATCTAATGGGGAGGAATCTGATAAAACTTCAGATGTTGAAGAGCTGGAAAAAAGCTTCAAAGAGGATTTAGAGGAAATGCTGAATAAAATACAAGGTGTATCCGAAGCAGAGGTGATGGTTAACTTAGCCTCGACCAATGTTAAAGTTTATGAAAAAAATATTATAAAAGGGCAACAAACAACAGATGAAACAGACCAAAATGGCGGGACAAGAAAAGTAGAAGATCATACAGAAGAAACACAGGTTGTTTTTATCAGACAAGGTGATAGAGAGGTTCCATTACTTGTTAAGACGGAAAAGCCTGACGTAAGCGGAGTATTTGTTGTAGCTAAGGGGGCAGATCATGCAACAGTAAAAAAGTGGATTGTAGAGGCGGTTTCAAGAGTATTGGATGTTCCAACACATAGGGTTTCAGTAATGCCTAAAAGCAATTAAGAGGAGGAAGAAAAATGTTAAAAAAACAAACAGTTTGGTTATTGACAATGTTAAGTTTAATGATTGTGTTAAGTGTCTATTATATGATTTCTCCGGATAACAATGATTTGGCTTATATCGATAATGGACAACCAGCAACAGAGCCAGCGGCTTCGACTGACGTGCAAATAACGGATGAAGAAATGGAAGAGACAGAAGTAGATGAGATGGCAAATATCGGTGGCGACGAATTGTTTACAACGATTCGTATGGAAGTTCAGGATGAAAGAAGCATGACTAAATCACGTCTGGAAGAAATTGTAGCATCCAGTTCAGCAAGCGCAGAAGAAAAAGATGAAGCATTAAGAGAAATTGATGAATTAGAAGATGCATCTAAGAAGGAGAGAATCTTGGAAGAAACGATTTTATCTTCAGCTGAATTTCAAGACGTACTTGTACGTTCCGAAGAAGATAAGGTTCATGTACATGTAAAAGCAGAGGAATTATCAGGAACGGAAGCAAATGATATTATGCGAATGGTATATGATGAGTTTGGAGAAATTACAGTAGATGTTGTGATTCAACCAATAGATAATGAATAAATAATTTTTAAATAAGATAAGATCCAGGCTGCTGTTGAGCGTCTGGATTTTTATTTCGGAAAGGTGTGAAGTGCTTTGACAGTTTTTGCTTTCATTGCTAAATCATCGAAAAGTAAAATTTTTAAATAAATGAATTTCATGTCAACAGATCATTACGTATGCTTGTTCTTGTATTATTCGCTTTAAGCGTTAATCACTGATATAATTGGTATAAAAGTGTTTTAAGAATATTGACTATACTTATATTGTTTAATTAAACCTTGATGTACATTACTATATTATCGTAAAATAATAAAAGGTGATTTTAGTACCTAATAATAAATGGACATATATCATAATATAAAGGGAGTGCCAGTCATGTTAAAAATCCAGGAAATAAGGGAACTAATAAAATTGATTGATCAATCTGATATCAATGAATTTACATATGAATCAGACGGGACCACTGTAACAATGAAAAAATCAGGAAATGAAGCAGTGATACAAAAGGAAGTATTGACAAATGTTCCAAACGAACCGACTACATTAGTCAATACTACCCCACAACCAGCTGTGAAGGAAGACACTGTAAGGGCAGAGTCTCCAGCAGCAAAAGAAGAACAGAGGGAAGCAGCATCAGATGCAGACTATGAAATCGTATCACCAATGGTTGGAACCTTCTATAATTCTCCAAATCCAGAAAGTGATCCATATGTAATAAAAGGAAGCAAAGTGCAAAAAGATACGGTTGTCTGCATTGTGGAAGCAATGAAACTGTTTAATGAAATTGAAGCAGAGGTTACAGGTGAAATTGTAGAGGTATTAGTAGAAAATGGTGAACTGGTAGAATACGGACAACCATTGTTTAAAGTGAAGACAAAGTAAGGGGTTGGAAGAATTGATTAAGAAACTGCTAATTGCGAATAGAGGAGAAATTGCAGTCCGTATCATACGTGCATGCAAAGAACTGGGAATAGAATCAGTGGCTGTATATTCAGAAGCGGATAAAGATGCGTTACATGTACAGTTAGCAGATGAGGCGTATTGTATCGGTCCTAAGTTAAGTAAAGACAGCTACCTTAATTTTACTAATATAATGAGCGTTGCTACTTTAACAGAGGTTGATGCCATTCATCCGGGTTACGGATTTTTAGCTGAGAATGCAGACTTCGCTGAGATTTGTAAAGCATGTAATATCGCATTCGTCGGCCCAACACCGGAAGCTATTCAAAAAATGGGTATAAAAGATGTTGCAAGGGAAACGATGAAAAATGCAAATGTACCGATTGTACCAGGATCTGACGGAATTGTAGAAAGTGAAGAAGAAGCATTGGAAGTAGCAAACGAGATCGGTTTTCCTGTAATCATTAAAGCAACAGCCGGTGGGGGCGGAAAGGGTATACGTGTAGCAAGAACGGAAGAAGATTTAATCAAAGGTATTCGAGTTACTCAGAAAGAGGCAGAAACTGCCTTTGGTAATCCGGGTGTATACATTGAAAAGTTCATAGAAGATTTTCGTCATGTTGAAATTCAAGTATTGGCAGATGCATATGGAAATGTAGTACACTTAGGTGAAAGGGATTGCTCGATTCAAAGAAGGCTTCAAAAATTAATCGAAGAAACCCCTTCTCCAGCCTTAACTCCAGATATAAGGAAAAAAATGGGTGATGCATCTGTGAAAGCTGCGAAAGCAGTAGACTATGTTGGTGCAGGTACTATTGAATATATCTTTGATAGAAATACAAATGAGTTTTACTTTATGGAAATGAATACAAGAATTCAAGTAGAACACCCAGTTACTGAAATGGTTACCGGAGTGGATTTAATTAAAGAACAAATAAAAATTGCTGATAATGAAAAACTTTCCATAAAACAGGAGGATATTAGCTTAGAGGGGCATGCTATTGAATGTAGAATTAATGCAGAGGATCCTTTTAGAAACTTCATGCCATCAGCCGGCAATATTAATATGTACTTAGCTCCAGGTGGACTGGGTGTCCGAGTGGATTCAGCGGCGTATACTGGCTATCAGATTCCTCCATATTATGATTCCATGATTGCAAAACTTATCACTTATGCTCCAACCCGTGAGGAAGCAATCAAACGCATGAAACGTGCATTGGATGAGTTCGTTGTGGAGGGTGTTCATACAACAATTCCATTTCATAGCTTAATTATGGAACATGAGGTTTTTATAAAAGGAGATTTTAATACAAACTTCCTTGAAGAAAATCCAATCATAGAGAAATAAAAATAAATTTTATTTTTATACGAATTTAGGAGTGATGTCATGAGTGAACAGCCATTGTTAAAAGTAAGTGAGGATTCCGCTTTAGGAAAGGTTGAAATTGCTCCGGAAGTAATTGAGGTAATTGCGGGTATCGCAGCGACAGAAGTAGAAGAACTTTATGCGATGAGAGGGAATTTTGCTTCGGGTGTTGTAGAACGTTTAGGAAAGAAAACACATAGCAAAGGGGTAAAAGTGGAATTAACAGAAGATGGAGTTACCGTTGATTTGTATGTCATCTTAAACTTTGGTGTATCGATTCCACAAGTTGCCCAAAAAATCCAAACGAATATCCGGCATTCACTAAAGTATATGACAGCTCTCGAAATTGCAGAAGTTAATGTACATGTCGTAGGTATGAATATGGATGGCAATGAAAACCCTCAGGAAGAATAAAAAATGAAGGTCAAAGGATACTATCTTTTGACCTTCATTTTTTAGTTCCACATTAGGAGTATAAAATTTTATGTGAGTTCTCCAAGCAATAAGCTAAAAGACGATAGTTACTTCAACATGTAAAAAGGTAAGAAATCTAGTCCCTTTATAGTGAAGTACCAAGTTTTCTAGCCATTTTCTAGCTTTGCATAATTAATCATGTTATTATTTTGTAGAGAAGATGTAAAAGGAGTAAAAACCGATGAATCGACATACTGCAAGAGAAAAAGCATTTCAGATTATATTTCAAATGGATATAAATGAAGTGGAACCAAAAGAGGCTATCCAATCTACTTTAGAAACTGATAAAATAAATGACTTTTTACTGTCCCTTGTTAACGGTGTTACGGAAAACAAGCAGAAGATAGATGCCATTTTGACAGAGCATTTAGAGAATTGGACACTAAATCGAATCGCATCCGTAGAACGTAGTATTTTACGTATTGCAACATATGAAATCAAATTTATGGACGACATACCGAATAATGTTTCCATTAATGAAGCAATTGAGTTAGCAAATAAATTTGGCGATGAAAAATCCGGGAAATTTATAAATGGTGTGTTGTCTAAAATTATAGCTTAAAAGGGGAAATAGAGATGTCAGCAGAAATTATTAGCGGGAAGGATTTAGCACAGGAACTCAGATTAAACATGAAGCAGGAAGTAGAAGAACTGCGTAAAGAAGGAATTACACCACAATTAACAGTTGTACTCGTAGGGGATAATCCTGCATCCAAATCTTATGTTAAAGGAAAAGAAAAGGCAGCAAAGGAAGTTGGAATATCTTCATCTGTCATAGAATTACCTGCAACTATACCTGAAGAAGAACTGCTCCAATTAATACATAAATTGAACCAGGATAAAGAGGTGAATGGGATTCTTGTCCAACTGCCTCTTCCAGATCACATCAGTGAACAAAAAGTTATAGAGACGATTAATCCGGATAAGGACGTGGATGGTTTTCACCCGGTAAATATTGGAAGGATGATGATTGGGGAGGATACATTCCTGCCGTGTACACCTTATGGTATTTTAACAATGCTTAAATCCAGAAATATCCAGCTGGAAGGGAAACATGCAGTAGTTATCGGTCGGAGCAATATAGTCGGAAAACCTGTTGGCCAATTATTGCTAAATGAAAACGCAACGGTTACTTATTGCCACTCACGTACGAAAGATTTAAGGAATTTTACGACAAAGGCAGATATTTTAATTGTAGCAATTGGTAAACCCAATGTTCTTACTGCAGAAGATATAAAAGATGGAGCAGTCGTTATTGATGTTGGTATTAATAGACTGGAAAGCGGAAAGTTAACAGGGGATGTAGATTTCGAAAGTGCTGTAAGTAGGGCTTCTTACATCACGCCAGTTCCAAAGGGAGTAGGTCCAATGACCATCGCCATGCTATTAAAAAATACAATAAAAGCAGCTAAAGGACTAGAAAATCGTTGAATCATAAATATTTAACTGTTGCAGCAATAACGAAATATATTAAGCGTAAAATGGATACCGATCAACATTTAAGAGACATTTTGATGAAAGGCGAAATTTCAAATTTTAAGCATCATTCCCGTGGACATATGTATATGACAATAAAAGATGAGCAGGCAAAAATCCAGGCCGTCATGTTCGCTGGCAATAACCGGTTTTTAAAGTTCAGGCCGGAAAATGGAATGAATGTACTTATAAGAGGGGAAATCAGTGTATATGAAGCACATGGACAATATCAGCTTTATATCCACCAAATGGAACCGGATGGCATTGGTTCTTTATACTTAGCTTTTGAACAACTTAAAGAGAAATTACATAAAAAAGGCTATTTTGACGAATCACACAAAAAAAGCATTCCAATGTATCCTCAACATATAGGGGTGGTTACCTCTCCTACTGGTGCCGCTGTACGGGATATTATTACAACGATCAGAAGAAGATATCCGGTAGCAACAGTAAGTGTTATACCGGTATTGGTGCAAGGTCCGAATGCAGCTCAATCGATTAAGCATGCTATTGAAAAAGCTAATAAAATTGGTGATTTTGACACGTTAATTGTCGGCAGGGGTGGAGGTTCCATTGAGGAATTATGGAGCTTTAATGAAGAGATGGTTGCAGATGCAATCTTCCAATCGAATATTCCGATTATTTCAGCTGTTGGCCATGAGACAGATATAACCATTAGTGATTATGTAGCTGATCTTCGTGCACCAACTCCAACTGGAGCGGCAGAGATTGCAGTTCCATCACAAGTTGAATTAAGAGGAAGAATATTGAAATTAAAGCAGGCGTTGAACAGGGAACTGCAGAGAGAACTGTCCAACTATCATAACCATTTAAGGCGTTTAACAGAATCCTATGCTTTCCGCTATCCAGAACAGCTTGTTAAACAAAGGGAGCAAGAGCTGGATAGTTTAATGGAAAGGTTGCAAAAGGCAGTAGTAAATATCAGGAGAGAGAAGAAGCAGCGTTTAGAAAGCATGTTAAAACGACTGGTTGCACAGCACCCTAAGAAACAAGTGGAACAGGCGCAGAAACATTTATCTGAACACATCAAACTACAGAACTATTATATGAAAAAAATAGTAGAGAGCAAGACTGTCAAACTAACAAACACGATAGACAAGCTAGCTTTACTGAACCCTTTAGAAATTATGAAACGAGGGTTTGCTCTGCCGTATACTTCAGATGGAGAGATGATAAAATCAGTAGCGCAAATACAGTCAGATGATGAAATTGCTGTACGATTAAAAGATGGAAACTTATATTGTCATGTATTACAAGTAGAGGAGAATTTGGATGAGTAAAAATGATGAACTTTCTTTTGAAGAAGCGATGAAAAACTTGGAAGATATCGTTCAAAAGCTAGAAGAAGGGGATGTTCCTTTAGAAAAGGCAATCAGTTATTATCAGGAAGGAATGAACCTTTCCAAAATGTGCAGTGATAAGTTGAGTCATGTTCAAGATAAAATGACGCAAATTATGAACGAACAAGGGGAATTTGAATCGTTTGAAGTACAGGAGGAAGAGTAAACGTGTCAGATAGCCTGAAGGAATATATTAGTGATTATAGAAACATGATTGAAATGGAATTACAGGAACACCTTCAAAAATTATCGATTCCAGAGCAGTTAAAAGATTCAATGTTATATTCAGTAGAAGCTGGGGGAAAAAAATTACGTCCCATCTTACTGCTCGCTAGTTATCAAGCTTACAAAAAAGATTATAAAAAAGCAGTTTCATCCAGTGTTGCACTGGAAATGATTCATACCTACTCACTTATTCATGATGATTTGCCTGCACTGGATGATGATGATTATCGCAGAGGAAAGCCAACCAATCATAAAGCTTTTAACGAGGCAACGGCAATTTTGGCCGGAGATGCATTATTAACATACAGTTTTGAAGTGATAGCCAAAGATCCATTATTAGATGCCGAACAAAAAGTGGAGATTATGAAAATGCTGTCCTTCTGCAGTGGACCAAGTGGAATGGTTGCCGGGCAATTTTTAGATATGGGAGCAGAAAACCGGGAAGTAACCATAGAAGAGCTTGAGAAGATTCATATGTTAAAAACGGGTAAATTACTTGAATTTGCGGTCTTTACTGGTGCATATCTTGCTGGTGCATCAGAAAAGCAATTAGAGCATTTAAAACAATTTTCCTTTTATCTAGGTTTAATCTTTCAAGTACAAGACGATATTCTCGATGTAATGGGTGATGAAGAGCAGCTTGGAAAACCTGTCGGGAGTGATGAGGGAAATGAAAAAAGTACGTACCCTAAATTGCTCGGTATAGAGGGTGCCATCAAGAAAAAAGAAGAATATGCTGCAAACGCTGCAGCTGCCTTACAAAAAGCAAATGCACAAAACACCTATTTAATGGCATTAATGGAGTACTTTAGTAATAGGAGCTACTAGTGCGTGATCAAAAAGTAGGATGAAAGGGACCGGTCGGCTAAAATCGCAACGTCCTGGGACTGCGGTTACTCGTCCCATCGAAAACATTTGTTGCAACGCCGACACTAGCACGTCCTGTGGTCGAAAGTTCGAGGCGGCGAGCCAACGAAGAAATTCGATGTGTTATTTTCACCGGACTTTTTGAACATCCTCTACTAGAACAATCTTTCTAGAAATAAAATCTAATCTTTGTTATAATATAAACATATACGGAATGGTGCAGTATTCTAGTTAGTCCTCCTATCCTGAAGGCGGGCCTAAAAATCCGCCAAAGGGCACATCGATGAAGTTCCTTGTGTTGGCTTGAGGCGCCCAGCCTTGGGTTGATGCTGGGAGTTAAGGATTTTGGGCGATCCACAAAGGCATGTGGGCGTTGACCCGATTTCCGCGGAGGCCCATCTCTGTCGTGAAAACTAAGCCTAGTTATCGCGATGGAATGGGGTATGAACCTGCAAAAATATGGTAAGGGATACCTAATGTGCAGCGTAGCCTGTCTTGAGTGGCACTGAGGGGATTAGATCGATGGGTATTAAGTCTAGATGGCCACTGGATTTAATATCAATGTCTATGAAATCAGTGCTGCAAAAGAGACTAGGGATGGGTCAAAGACTGTAGAGGAAACCTCCTAGACTGTTCGTTATGACTTTTAGAAGGGATTATAGTGCGGATTAAGTGGTAATCCAGTCTAGCTATTGGTGACAAAGCTAAGGTGGGTTTAATGGGGAACCACCCTCATGGCGACGTGGGGCATCCACTTGGGAAAACCTACTGGACCTAAGCCGCAGTTTTAACCTTTTAAAAGACCATTCCACATACATAATTTTACAATTCGAGGTTATTCATGAAATCACAAATAAAACGCTCTATTAAATTTAGTTTTTCCATCGCCGTTATCACTTTTGTGTTAGCGGCTATTTTTTCAGTTGTATCATCCTCCATTCTGAGTGGAGTAGTCTGGATTACAGGATTATTTATTGTATTTTTGATTGTTTTTGTTGGAGTTGTTTTTGACATGCTGGGAATTGCAGCAACAGCGGCTGACGAAACTCCATTTCATGCGATGGCTGCTGAAAAGATTTCAGGCGCAAAAGAAGCAGTTTATATTGTAAGAAATGCGGATCGATTTGCCAGTTTTTGTAATGATGTAATTGGTGATATTTCCGGGATTGTCAGTGGTACAGCTTCCGCAATCGTTGTGTTGCAAATTGCTTCCCTTTTAAATCAGGCGGAAGGGTCACCAGGTCAGTTAGCGTTATCGACATTATTGACGAGTATTGTTGCAGCATTAACAGTAGGCGGAAAAGCAATTGGGAAAACACTGGCAATAAATAGTTCAACTAAGATTATATTTTTTGCTGGAAAGATGGTTTCTATACTTGAAGATAGGTTAAAAATAAATGTATTACCAAAAAAATAATACAAAAGGATATAATAAATGAGCAAAAAAAGATTAGATGAAATATTAGTGGAAAGAAATTTAGTGGAGAGCACGGATAAGGCAAAACGGCTAATTATGGCAGGACTTGTTTTTTCAGAGCAAATGCGTTTGGATAAACCAGGGATGAAGATAAAGGAAGATATTCCTCTGACCATTAAAGGAAAACAGATTCCTTATGTTGGACGAGGCGGTTTGAAATTAGAAAAGGCCCTCTCTTCCTTTTCTATATCAGCTGCCGAAAGGATTTTAATTGATATAGGAGCTTCTACCGGCGGATTTACAGATTGTGCTTTACAACACGGTGCCTCTTTAAGTTACGCAATTGATGTTGGCTATAACCAATTAGACTGGAAACTTAGAAATGACCGTCGAGTAGTAGTCATGGAACGAATGAATTTTCGTTATGTCACTTCAGATATGCTTCAAAAAGGAACACCTGACTTGGCTACCATCGATGTTTCTTTTATATCCCTTAAACTAATGCTGCCAGTACTGAAAAACCTTCTTTCGGAAAATAGTGATGTCATTGCTCTTATTAAACCGCAATTTGAAGCAAAAAAAGAGGAAGTTGGCGATAAGGGAATTGTCCGGGATAAAAGCACCCACCTGGAAGTTCTCCGTGAAATTATTCATTTTGCCGAAAAAGAAGGGTATGATTTTATCAATTTGACCTACTCTCCTATCACTGGCGGGGAAGGAAATATTGAATTTCTTGCACACTTTGGCTGGAAAAAGGAAATCAGTCAACCTGTTTCTTTGCATATGGAACAAATTGTGGAAGAAGCCCATTTATACGCTAAATAAAGAAACCCTTTTCGAAAAAGCCGCAGAAAAAGAGCTGATAAGGAGTTGAAAAATGAGCAAAATTCAACGTCATTTAAAAATTCGTGAACTTATTACAGAAAAAGAAATAGAAACACAGGATGAATTAGTGGATCGGTTAAAATCCCTTGGTTTTAATGTGACACAAGCAACGGTTTCAAGAGATATTAAAGAACTGCAGCTTGTAAAAGTTCCTACAACCAGTGGTAAATATAAATATAGCCTTCCAGCTGATCAACGGTATAACCCGCATGAAAAATTAAAACGGCTGATTGTAGATGTGTTTGTCAAAATTGATTCTGCCAGTCATTTTATCGTCTTAACAACCCTTCCCGGTAACGCTCATGCAATTGGCGTTTTAATTGATAATCTGGATTGGGATGAAATTATGGGAACCATATGTGGTGATGACACGTGTTTAATTATATGCAGAACAGAAGCAGAGTCAGAAGAAATTAAAAATCGTTTTATTAATATGCTATGACATATCTCGAGGTGATTTGTGGTGTTAACAGAGTTATCGATTCGCGACTTTGCCATTATTGAAAATATAGCGATAACATTTAATGAGGGGTTAACCGTTTTAACGGGTGAAACAGGAGCAGGTAAATCCATTATTATTGATGCAATTCAATTATTAGCGGGTGGAAGAGGATCGGTTGAATATGTGAGACATGGATCTAAAAAATGTGAAATCGAAGGACTATTTACGATAGACGACCCTAATCATATGATTTATCATACAGCGAAGCAATTTGGTGTAGAGATTCAGGATGGACAAGTCGTTCTCCAGCGCACAATTACTTCTTCTGGTAAGAGTATCTGCCGGGTTAACAGCAAGTTAGTAACCCTCGCTATTTTAAGGGAATTTGGACGTATGTTAATTGACATTCATAGTCAGCATGAAACACAGGTGTTAATGAATCCTGACCATCATTTAGAGTTCCTAGATATGTATGAACCGAATGTAATCATGAATACAAAGGAAGAATATGCCTATCTTTATGAAAGATTGATGACGTTAAAAAAACGTTATAAGCAATTAAACGAAAATGAACAGGAAATGGCGCATCGTTTGGACTTGCTGGAATTTCAAAAAAATGAAATTGAACAAGCAAACCTTTCTCCAAATGAAGACCTGGAACTTGAAGAAGAAAGAAAAACTCTTGTTAATTTTGAGCGGGTCTATACCTCGTTGACGAAAGCTTACAATGCCTTATATGGAGAAGGGAAAGGACTGGAGTGGGTGAATGATGCCATGTTGTCCATGGAAGAAAATGCGAAATTTGATTCCTTCATCGAACAGAAAGCTGAAGACTTGGCCAATTATTATTATCCACTCGAAGATTTAACATATGAATTAAGAAATAAAATAGAAAACCTTCAATATAATCCGGAAAGATTAAATGAAATAGAATCAAGGTTAAATGAAATCAGTCGGTTGAAAAAGAAGTATGGTGAAAGTGTCAATGATGTGCTTGAATATCTTGCGTCAATAGAGGAAGAACTAGAAGAAATTAAGAATAAAGATAATCATTTGTCTTCTTTGGTTGATCAAATTGAAGAAACGGAAAAAGATGCCCTCTTGGAGGCACAGCAATTACATGATATCCGTAAAAGGTCCGCAGAAAAACTTACAAAAGCTGTTATGCACGAGTTAAAGGGATTATATTTAGAAAAAGCAGCCTTTTCCATTTCATTTGATATAGAGGAACAACATCATAGACCGAAATTACATAAAAATGGGTTTGATCATATTCAATTCCTTATCTCAACAAACCCAGGGGAACCATTAAAAGTATTAAGCAAAGTAGCGTCCGGTGGCGAATTATCACGAATTATGCTAGTATTGAAAAAAATATTTGCCAAGCATCAGGGGGTTACAAGTGTTATTTTTGATGAGGTGGATACAGGTGTTAGTGGTCGTGTTGCACAGGCAATGGCTGAAAAAATTTATCAAATTTCCCATGATTCACAGGTCTTATGTATTACTCACCTGCCACAGGTGGCAGCGATGGCTGATACCCATAAGTATATTGAGAAGGAAGAAAAGCAAAATCGAACAATTACTAAAGTTAGGGAATTATCCAGGGATGAACAAATTGTAGAGCTAAGCAGAATGATGACTGGTACGAAGCTTACAGATACTGCACTAGAACATGCAAAAGAACTGCTGGATTCATCATTATGCTTTAAATCAGCGCTTACATGAATATTTTCCAGTAAAAGTCAGAAACTAAACCATCTGGCTTTTTTTTGCACGTTAGTAAAGTATAAATGTTAACCAAGAAGGTATTTTGACGTAGCTGAAAATTTTAACGATCCAGTATAAGAAAGATAACAAAAACTTTCCCGTCTTGCTCCAAGAGATTATTCTGTGAAGCAGCAATCCTCAAAAAACCTGAAGATCATTCAAGTGTAAAATTATGTGCTAACTAAAAGGAGTTCTTCGCTATAGGAGAGTTGACATGACTTTTTCTAATGGACGGAAGAATTAACGTGTTTTCAATTAACTCCTGTAATGACAAAAATAAACATGGGTGAGATTAACAATCTTGACTTCATCGCATTATTCCATATTCTTGTTATTTTAAACAGGAAATGTTAAACATCTTTTCTTATGATTCTCCAGTTTAAAACATCGGACGGAAGGTCAAATTAGAAGTACAGATAAATATTGTGTAATGGTGTGGGTTAGAGACAAGGAGAGTGAACCATTTGAAACTACCTCAATTGAATACAGTCAGGCATTGTATAGGTGTTATACTCCTTATTGCGGTAATTGCAGTTCCTTTGTTAACCCCAATGAACAAGTATCTCTCGATTCCTAATGAAATGGTTACCATTAGTAAAGAAACTCCAGTTGAGATACCAACTCTAGGTGAAAATGTAACTGTTAATACAACTAGTGACCATATACAAGCAATTGATTCCTCGGCTTTTCGTGCAAGTGAAGCAGGAAGCACTGAATTGGTATATGAAGTGAATGGCTTCCCAATAAAAAAAGTGAATCTTTCTGTATTAGATGACCTTAAAGTTGTTCCCGGGGGACAATCGATTGGTGTTCAATTACAAACACGCGGTGTTCTAGTTGTTGGGCATCATCTTGTAAATAAAAACGACAAAACAGTGTCACCAGGAGAAGAGGCAGAAATTCAAGTTGGGGACGTAATCGTTAATATAAATGGGAATCCAATCAAAGAAATGAAGGAAATTAAGGATTATGTATTAAAAGCAGGAGAAAACAATGAAAGTCTAGAAATTACTTTAAAAAGAGGGAAAGAAACGATTGAGACAACACTTAAACCAGTATTAGATGATAAGGAAGACGAATATAAAATTGGATTATACATTAGAGATTCTGCAGCTGGGATTGGCACGATGACTTTTTATGAACCAGAATCGAAAAAATATGGTGCTTTAGGTCATGTGATTTCCGATATGGATACGAAGAAACCAGTTGAAATAAATAATGGTACCATTGTACGTTCTTCTGTAACATCAATAGAAAAGGGAAATAATGGAATACCAGGGGAGAAACAGGCGAAGTTTTCTGTTGAAGAAAATAAAATAGGAAACATTACTAAAAACAGTCCATTTGGTATATTTGGTAAGTTAAATAAAACGATTAAAAATGGTAAATATGACGAACCAATGCCCGTTGCGTTATCACATGAAGTAAAAGAGGGACCAGCAAAAATTCTCACTGTAGTTGAAGGAGAAGAAGTGGAAGAATATGATGTTGAAATTATTAGCAGTGTTCCACAAAAATATCCGGCAACCAAAGGCATGGTTATTCAAATAACAGATGAAGAACTATTAGAGAAGACAGGTGGCATTGTACAAGGAATGAGTGGAAGCCCGATTATTCAAGATGGAAAAATCATTGGTGCTGTCACACATGTATTTGTAAATGATCCAACATCAGGTTATGGGGTCCATATTGAATGGATGTTACAGGATGCCGGTATCGATTTATATCGCGACAAAAAAGAAGCAAGCTAGGAATCCAAAATAAAAAGTGATTTGTTATGGTTTTTACATTCCATAATAAATCACTTTTTTAATGAGAAATTTACATAAAAAATCAATATAAAGCACCGTGAATATTTTTCGACATATTTTGTAGTAATTTGTCGTAATCACGAGAAAAGTTGAGAAAACGTGAGAAATCATAAAAAAATACAATCTTTTTAAATAAAAAAAAGGATATTTGGAACTTTTGTAGAATATCTTAAAATGGAAAAGTAAACCGCTACATAAGATTAAAGGAGGAGCTTTTTTTGAAGAAGATAACAGTTGGATTGGTTGATGACAACAGAGAATTAGTTCAAATGATGGAAGATTATTTTGATGAAAAAGATGATATTGAAGTAATTGGAACTGCATATAATGGGAAAGACTGTTTAAGCCTGCTAGATGAATTAGAACCAGATGTGCTGGTATTGGATATTATTATGCCTCATATAGATGGATTAGCTGTATTAAATACAATAAGAGAAAATCGCTTAAAATCAAATGTTATCATGCTGACTGCTTTTGGTCAGGAAGAAGTCATGAAAAAAGCAGTTGATTTAGGAGCATCTTATTTTATTCTTAAACCATTTGATTTAGATCATTTAGCTGACCAAATTAGACAGGTACAGGGTACACCAGCCATTCAATCGAGTGTGAAAAAAGGAACGAAAAAAGAGAAAAAACAGGATTTAGAGGCAAGTATTACGAATATCATACATGAAATTGGTGTACCTGCGCATATTAAGGGCTATATGTATTTGAGAGAAGCCATTACAATGGTATATAATGATATTGAATTATTGGGTTCAATCACAAAAGTTTTATATCCGGCAATAGCCAAGAAGTTTAATACAACTTCCTCACGTGTGGAACGTGCAATTAGACATGCGATAGAAGTTGCATGGAGTAGAGGCAATATTGAATCCATCTCCCAGCTATTTGGATATACGATTAACATCTCCAAAGCAAAACCTACCAATTCCGAATTTATTGCGATGGTCGCTGACCGCTTGCGTTTGGAACATAAAGCTAGTTAATACCATCAAACGTTTTTAAGAATTTAAACTTAGAAAGATGGGAATAATGTAATGAAGAGGATATAGAACGTTTATAATGTTTACCAGCGTCTTTCTTTATCATCGGACAATTCGATGAGGGAGGCGCTTTTTTGTTTAATAAATTTTATATTATAACTAATTGAGGTTATTCGTTAAAAAGACATGTTACGTCTATTTTTATTAAGCGAAGGACAAATTAAAACGAGACCAATTGAAGAAACGCAGCTACTAAAGAATTTTACATTTTGGTTCCGCAAAAAGGAAGAAGATGAATTAAACCACATCAACGAAAAGTTACCTAAAAAAGGAATGAGTTGGGAGACTGGCTGCCTGACTCCCACTTATCATTCTTGAAGTATCTCGAATTCTTTTCGTTAAGGTCTTACATCCAGTTAATCATGTGATAAAACTACTACATACTTCTATTTAGTAGTTATAGACCTATTAGACTATTATCTATTAAAAAAAATAGGTTTCTATTCTAGATAGAGAAACCAGTCATAATCGAGATAACCTCATATCTATATAGAGAAAGTAATATAGAAAATTAAAAAGGAGGTTATTTATTTATGCACAATCCTACTTTCATTTTTTTTAATGGGCTTGCAATTGGAACGTTTGTAACTATTCAATTTGATGGTGGTGGTGCAGCAGGTGTATGGGAAGGAACATTCCAAGGTATTGATAACCGTGGCAATGCTCTATTCTATAATCTTTACAATCCTACTACGAACACTACCTTATCAGGAATTACCCGTTTAAGAATTAATTCTATTAATTCTGTTACAGTTTAACTAAGCATTCACAAATTAATATCCTTAGAAAGGGGGTGTTATATTGCCTGATAAATTAGAGACTAATAAAAAAAACCACCACTATAACAATAACTATGGTTTATTCGTTATACTTTTTATATTATTAGTTATCGTTGGGGCAATTCAGATTACTGATCGAAAAGTCTACTATCACCCAAATAATAATAGGAGTAACGGAACGAGTCAATCTGTAAGTAATAACAATCATCTAAATCATAGTGTAAATAATAACAATAATTATCATCCCAATAATAGTGTCAATGAAAATAATAATAATAATGTAGCTAATGAAAATGGTGTATACGGTGTTACACATTTTGGTAACGGTGACGAAAATAGAAAGGCACATTATCAGAATAATCCTTAAGAACAGAAAGCTCGTTTATTCACTATAATAAGAAAAACCGGGAACAAGTATCCCGGTTTTTTACAGTCTAAAGGTAACATTAACGGTTCTCCGACAGAAGGCCCAAGTCTCGTTTGTATTACTCAAAAAACGCTTTATATAAGGAGCGAATAGCCTTATCAATGTCTACAGCCTGAATACCAAACATCATGGACACCTCGGAAGACCCTTGGTTAATCATGTCAATATTTACATTTGCATTGGAAAATGCAGCTGTTGCTTTTTGGGCAACACCTATCGTATTAACGAGTCCTTCACCGACTACCATAACGACAGCGATTCCTCTTTGAAGACTTACTGTATCAGGATGCAGTTCATCATTAATGCGCTTAATGACAATATCTTCCTTTTCAGGAGTCAGTTGATGTTCTCTAATAATAACAGACATGTCATCGATTCCGGATGGTGCGTGTTCAAATGAAATTTCTTCGTCCTCGAGAATATTTAATAGTTTGCGGCCAAAGCCAACTTCACGGTTCATTAAGTACTTGCTGACATAAAGGCTGCAGAATCCTGTGTCACTGGCTATTCCAGATACACATTGTTCATTTACTTCCCTTTCCGCAACAATCAACGTACCTTTTGCTTGTGGATTATTCGTGTTTTTGATACATACTGGAATCTTTGCTTTTATTGCGGGAATTAGCGCTTCGTCATGGAATACAGAAAATCCGGCATAGGATAGTTCGCGCATTTCTTTATAGGTTAAAACCGTAATTTCTTTTGGATTGTCCACAATGGTTGGATTAACCGTATATACGGAATTAACATCTGTAAAGTTCTCATATAAACTTGCTTGAACACCTGCTGCAACAATTGATCCTGTAATATCCGATCCACCTCTGGAAAAAGTTACAAGTTTTCCTTCTTCAGAATATCCAAAGAATCCCGGTATAACAAGAATTCCTTCTTCATCCCTAAGGGCATACATTTTTGTGAAACTATCTGGTAATATTTGGGCATTACCTGGCTCGTCACTTACAATTATACCTGCATCCTGTGGGTTTATGTAACGAGCAGTCAATCCTATTTTGGATAAATAGGCACTAATAATTTTTGCATTATTATTTTCACCAATCGCTTTTATGGAATCCATTTTTAATTCTGGATTTACGTCCTGGGCAAGAATGGTTTTAATGGATTGCTCAATTTCCATCATTAATGATGAAGAAAGCTCTAAATCATCAATAATATCTTTAAAACGTTCCACCACAATGGAATAAAACTTTTCATAATTTTCATTATTAATATAAGCAGTTCCCATCTTAATGAGCATGTCCGTCATTTTGAAATCATCTTTATCACGCTTACCTGGAGCGGAAACTATAATAAATTTCCTTTCTGGATCGCTGTTAATGATTTCTCCTACTTTTTTAATTTGTGTTGCATTTGCAACAGAACTTCCGCCGAATTTTGCTACTTTCATACTTTATCCCCCTGGTTTGGTTGATTATTTTTTATAATAACATAATTATTCTATTTTTCTATGAAAAAAGAAAAAAAGATGGCTTTTTATCCATCTTTTTCTTTATCATGCGATTAACTGGAGGCTGTAAGACCCCCACTTCAAGAATTCGAGATGCCTCAAGAATTATAAGTGGGCGTTGGGCAGCCAGTAAACTCCTGATTCGTTCAGAGGCCTTTAGGTCATCCTTAGGGCTAACAATCTTTGCGGGATGAAAAAAACCCCCACTAATTGAAGATTCACTTTATTCTTCGTTAGTTTTTGTATATTGGTCCTCTTTATCAGGAATAGCACGATATTTATTTTTTCTGTCCCGGTAAACAATAAATCCGCCAATGAAAAAGAAACCTAAAATAAAAAGAACCAGACCAACAAAAAATTGCACACCAGTATTTAAAAGAATATAATAATAATCTGAAAACATGGAATCACGCATTAATTTGATACCGAATACAGCGATTAACCCAGGTATAAGCAGTAATAGTAAGGCAATCATTCTCATCGTTCGTTACCCCTCTGTGTTTTGTACATACTAGTATAACAAACAATAAATAAAAATAGAAATGAAGGACTTTGCTAAAGTGTGCAAGATACCGTATGATGAACCTATGCAAAGTTTTGCAAGGAGGGTTGGGATGAAGAGGATACTCATTGTGGGTGCCGGTAAAGGGGGAAGCATATTATTTAAGCTGCTTCATGCTACAAAACGTATGAAGATTGTTGCCATGATTGATAAGGATGAACATGCCATTGGATTGAACCTGGCGAGAAAATATCATATTCCTGTCGATTCATACTGGGAAAAATGGATTCAAAAAGATGTTGATATTATCATCGAGACCACGGGCAACGAAGGAGTATTGGAACTATTAATGGAAAAAAGTTTACGACACACCGTTGTTATTCCTGGTTCTGTGGCATATATCATTTCGGAATTATTTGACGAAAAAGAAGCACTTCTTGAACGGATTAAACAGCAAAGTAAAAATCAGGAGCTTATTCTCAGTCATATACGGGATGGTATGATTATCGTCGACAATAAAGGGAAAATACAATTTGTCAATGATAGTGCATTAGACATAATCGGTAATCCGAAAAATAAGTTTGAGGGCAGATTTATTGACGATGTAATCAAACATTCAAGGCTGTTGAATGTGCAGCAAACAAAGAAAAAAGAAATTAATCAGAAATTCAAATTGGAGAATGGGAAGCAAATTATTACGACACGAATCCCGGTTATTAATGCGGAGGGGGAACTAATTGGTGCCTTCGCTGTGTTTAAAGACATTACAGAAGTAATCAAATTAGCTGAAGAAAATACAGATTTAAATGAAATTAAAACGATGCTGGAAGCTATTATTAAATCCTCTAATGAAGCCATTAGTGTAGTGGATGAGTATGGTAATGGACTGATGATTAACCCTGCCTATTCCCGTATTACAGGATTAACAGAGAAAAATGTCATCGGTAAACCAGCGGCAACAGATATATCCGAAGGTGAAAGCATGCATATGAAGGTATTGGAAACTAAAAAGACTTTTCGCGGTGTTCGAATGAAGGTCGGACCAAAGAAGAAAGACGTCGTTGTTAATGTCGCACCGGT
This sequence comes from Oceanobacillus salinisoli, assembly GCF_009733865.1. Taxonomy (GTDB): domain Bacteria; phylum Bacillota; class Bacilli; order Bacillales; family Amphibacillaceae; genus Oceanobacillus; species Oceanobacillus salinisoli. Next base: position 135,907 of record NZ_WOFB01000017.1, read on the forward strand.
TATTGTTAAAGGAAAAGTAAAAGGAAGTGTGGGAGTCCTGCATGATATATCAGAGATTGAATCTTTGACAAGTGAGTTAAATCGAGCACGTCAGATTATACGAAATTTAGAAGCAAAGTATACATTTGATGATTTGATTGGAAATTCCCAGGAAATGACTTTAGCCCTGGAACAAGCTAAAGTCGGTGCGAAAACCCCTGCCACCGTTTTACTTCGAGGTGGGTCCGGCACGGGAAAAGAACTTTTTGCTCATGCCATTCATAATGAAAGCAATAGAAAACAAGGTAAATTTATCCGAGTTAATTGTGCCGCGATTGCAGAATCTCTCTTGGAAAGTGAGCTGTTTGGGTATGAAGGTGGGGCATTTTCTGGAGCAAGAACAGGTGGTAAAAAGGGATTGTTTGAGGAGGCGAATCACGGAAGTATATTTTTAGATGAAGTGGGCGAGTTGTCACTGAATATGCAAGCGAAGTTATTGCGTGTACTGCAGGAAGGCGAATTGGTACGTGTTGGCGGTACAAAACCGATAGTAATTGACGTTCGTGTTATTGCGGCAACCAATACTAATCTGGAAAAAGCCATTATGAAAAAGACATTTCGGGAAGATTTATATTACCGCTTGACAAGACTTCCTATTTACATTCCGGCTTTAAGAGAGAGAATATCCGATCTTCCGGAATTGGTTGATCATATTATCCAAAAAATTAACCAGGATTACGGTAGAAATGTACAAGGTATTGAAAACGAGGCATTACATAAACTAAAACAGTACCACTGGCCGGGTAATGTTCGTGAATTAGAAAATGTTATAGGACGTACCATGATATTTATGGATAATAACGAAGAAAATATAAAGAAAGAGCATATTCCCAAATTAGAAACGGATGTACCTAAAAAAAATCATCATACTTTAGGTTTTCCAGAAACCATACCCTTACAGAAAGCAATGGAGCAATACGAAAAACAATACATTTTAAATCAATATAAACAGAACAACTACAATAAAACGAAAACAGCACAAGCGTTAAATATTTCGATAAGAAACTTGTATTATAAGTTGGAAAAATATAGTATAGAATAAACATGCATGCAATTAGTTGCAGGTTTGCAAATTATTGCATTGTACCAACCCTCACAAATGAAGCGCTTACAATAGTGAACGATATGGCATACTTTTTGCTAACAATATATGAAAGAAATATGTAGTGGACCATCAAGAAAAACGATAAGGGGGATATAATATGGGTATTTTTGTTGAGATGGAGAAACATGATTACGAGCAAATCGTGTTTTGCCAAGATAAAAATTCTGGATTAAAAGCAATCATTGCATTACATGATACAACATTGGGTCCTGCTTTAGGTGGAACTCGAATGTGGACATATGAATCAGAAGAAGCTGCAATTGAGGATGCTCTGAGACTAGCAAAAGGAATGACATATAAGAATGCTGCTGCTGGGCTAGATTTAGGAGGCGGGAAAACCGTTATTATAGGAGATCCAAAGAAGGATAAAAACCCAGAAATGTTTCGTGCGTTCGGTCGTTATATACAAGGCTTAAATGGACGCTACATTACTGCAGAAGATGTAGGAACGACCGTTGAAGATATGGATCTAATCCATCTGGAAACCAATTATGTAACTGGCATTTCTCCAGCTTTTGGTTCATCTGGAAACCCGTCACCTGTTACCGCTTATGGGGTTTATATGGGAATGAAGGCTGCAGCAAAGGAAGCATTTGGCGATGATTCATTGGAAGGAAAAGTTATTGCTGTTCAAGGTGTAGGAAGTGTTGCATACTCTCTGTGTGAACATTTGCATGAAGAAGGAGCCAAATTAATTGTTGCGGATATTAATGAAGTTGCCGTAAAACGTGCAGTAGATGCATTTGATGCCACTCCAGTAGATCCGAATGAAATATATGATTGCGAATGCGATATTTATGCGCCTTGTGCACTGGGAGCAACGATAAATGACGACACGATACATCGTATAAAAGCAAAAGTAATTGCAGGTTCGGCAAATAATCAGTTAAAATTACCTAGACATGGTGATATGATTCACGAACTTGGGATTGTCTATGCTCCGGACTATATTATTAATGCTGGTGGCGTAATAAATGTAGCGGATGAATTAAATGGCTATAATAGGGAACGTGTTATGAAAAAAGTAGAGATTATTTATGATCATTTAAATAAAATTTTTGATATTTCCAGGCGGGATAATATACCTACTTATGTAGCAGCCGACCGAATGGCAGAAGAAAGAATTCAGTCGGTTCAAGCTTCGAGAAGGCAATTTTTAAGAAATGAACATCATGTTTTAAGCAGAAGAAAAGGATAATTCCAGACAGGAAGTACTTTCTTATGAATGATGCCTAGACATCTTCTGGGAAAGTACTCCAGTTTGAAAGGAGTGTATTAAATGGCCGAGGAATACGATATCGTTATACTAGGCGGTGGAACTGGCGGCTATGTAGCTGCAATAAGGGCAGCACAGCTGGGGATGAAGGTCGCTATCGTTGAAAAGGATAAATTAGGTGGAACATGTCTGCATCGCGGGTGCATCCCGTCTAAAGCACTGCTCAGAAGTGCTGAAGTATATCAGCAAACAATGAAAGCAAGTGAATTTGGAATTGAAACAGAAAATACCACCTTCAATTTTTTGAAGATTCAAGAGAGAAAAGACGCAATTATTGAAAAGTTGCATCAGGGTGTAAAAGGATTAATGAAAAAAGGTAAGATTGATGTATTTTATGGGTACGGCAGAATTTTAGGTCCGAGTATTTTTTCTCCGCTTCCTGGTACGATATCCATTGAGTACAAGGATGGGAAAGAAAATACGATGATTGTACCTAAATCTGTAATAGTTGCAACAGGATCGAAACCCAATACATTGCCCGGATTAGATATAGATGGAACGAATGTTCTCCATTCAGATGATGCGCTACTTATGGAAAAACTGCCCGAATCCATTCTTATTGTTGGAGCAGGTGTAATTGGGGTAGAATGGGCATCCATGTTAAGTGATTTTAATGTGAAGGTTACGGTTGTTGAATATTCAGATCGAATTTTGCCTACCGAAGATGAAGAGGTTGCAAGCGAAGTGGAAAGACAGCTTAGTAAAAAAGGGGTAACTTTTATTAAGAATGCTAAAGTGCAGCCAGATACAATAGACAAACAACGTGGTATTCAGATCCATGCCGAAATTAATGGGGAAACGACTGTATTAAAGGCTGAAAAAATGCTGGTTTCCGTTGGTCGAAAAGCTAACATAGACAATATTGGACTGGAAAACACGGAGATTGAAATAGAAAATGGTTGGATTCAAACGAATAAATATTACCAAACGAAAGAGTCTCATATTTATGCGATTGGCGATGTAATTGGAGGAATGCAGCTTGCCCATGTTGCTTCCCATGAAGGAATTGTTGCCGTTGAACATATAGCGAATCAAAATCCGATGCCTATTAATTATAATCATGTTCCTTCTTGTATCTATTCCAATCCGGAAGCAGCAAGTGTAGGATTAACCGAGAGGCAGGCGAAGGAAAAAGGTTTCGATTTGAAAGTTGGAAAGTTCCCGTTTGCAGCTATAGGAAAAGCACTCGTTTTTGGAGAGACGGACGGTTTTGTCAAAATTATTTCGGATAAGAAAACAGACGATATCCTCGGAGTACATATGGTAGGACCTCATGTAACAGATTTGATTTCTGAGGCTGGGCTGGCAAAAGTTTTAGATGCAACAGCATGGGAAATAGGTCAAACGATTCACCCGCACCCAACACTCTCTGAAGTGATAAGTGAGTCTGCATTAGCTGTAGATGGATTTCAAATTCACGGGTAGATGTAATAGAAAAAGGGAGGTAATAAGATGGCGAATCTACATACTGAATTAGGGTTGTCTGACCAGGATGTTCTGGATATATATCAAACGATGTTACTAGCAAGAAAGATTGATGAAAGAATGTGGCTGTTGAATCGCTCAGGTAAGATTCCGTTTGTTATTTCTTGTCAAGGCCAGGAAGCAGCACAGGTCGGAGCATCTTTTGCTTTAAACAGAGAAAAGGATTATGTTTCCCCGTATTATCGTGATTTAGGGGTAGTCCTCTCCTTTGGGATGACTGCGAAAGATTTAATGCTATCTGCGTTTGCAAAAGCGGAAGATCCGAACTCAGGGGGAAGGCAAATGCCTGGTCATTTTGGGCAAAAGAAAAACAGGATTTTAACGGGGTCTTCCCCGGTTACTACGCAAGTACCACATGCAGTTGGGGTTGCATTAGCGGGGAAGATGGAGAAAAAGGATTTTGTCTCTTTTGTAACATTGGGGGAAGGGTCTTCCAACCAAGGTGATTTTCATGAAGGATTGAATTTTGCTGGAGTTCATAAATTGCCGGTCATAACTATGGTTGAAAATAATCAATACGCTATTTCTGTACCAATTGAAAAACAAATTGCCAGTAAAAATATCTCTGTACGTGCATTAAGCTATGGTATGGAAGGTGTTACGGTAGATGGAAACGATCCGCTTGCTGTTTATAAGGCTGTTCGCGATGCCAGAGAGCGTGCCATAAATGGGGAAGGTGGAACGGTAATTGAAGCTGTTTCCTATCGTCTAACCGCACATTCCAGTGATGACGATGATCGATATCGGGAAAAAGAAGAAGTAGATGAAGCGAAAAAGCAGGACGCTATCATTACATTTGGCAATTATTTAAAAGAAGAGAACGTATTGTCGAATAAAATAGAAGAAGAAATGAATCGAGACATTACGTCTATTATTAACGAGGCAACGGACTATGCGGAAGAAGCGCCTTATGCTATGCCTGAAGACGCGCTTAAATATGTATATGAAGAATAAGGAGGGGATACTATGCCTGTTATGTCTTATATCCAAGCTGTAACAACAGCATTAAAAGAGGAGATGCTCCGCGACGAGAAAGTCTTCATTCTTGGGGAAGATGTAGGGAAAAAGGGTGGCGTTTTCCGTGCAACAGAAGGATTATATAATGAGTTTGGGGAGTATCGCGTTTTAGATACACCACTGTCAGAGTCAGCAATTGCAGGAGTAGGAATAGGTGCTGCTATGTACGGCATGCGTCCAGTAGCCGAAATGCAGTTTGCGGATTTTATTATGCCTGCAGTAAACCAAATTATTTCCGAAGCGGCAAAAACCAGGTATCGGTCGAACAATGATTGGAATGTACCAATTACGATTCGGGCACCATATGGCGGTGGTGTTCATGGAGCACTTTATCATTCTCAATCTGTAGAGGCTGTATTTGCCAACCAGCCTGGCTTAAAGATTGTTATGCCTTCAAGTCCCTATGATGTCAAGGGACTATTAAAAGCCGCCATTCGTGATAATGATCCTGTTTTATTTTTTGAGCATAAGCGCGCCTATCGTCTGTTAAAAGAAGAAGTGCCGAATGAGGATTATGTTCTTCCAATTGGTAAAGCAGATGTAAAACGGGAAGGTTCAGATATTACAGTTATTACGTATGGATTATGTGTTCATTTTGCCCTGCAGACAGCTGAAAAATTAGCGAATGAAGGAATTGAAACACATATTCTTGATTTGCGTACAGTCTACCCTCTGGATAAAGAGGGAATTATTGAAGCAGCTAGTAAAACAGGTAAAGTCTTGCTCATTACAGAAGACAATAAAGAAGGTAGTATTATTGGTGAGGTCGGAGCAATTATTGCCGAAAATTGCTTATTTGACCTTGACGCACCTGTCATGCGTCTTGCAGGTCCTGATGTACCAGCCATGCCTTTTGCGCCGACTATGGAAAAGTTTTTTATGGTTAATCCTGATAAGTGTGAAAAAGCAATGCGTGAATTGGCAGAGTTTTAATTGGAGGGAAAAAAATGGCGACGGAAAAAATTACGATGCCACAATTAGGTGAAAGTGTAACAGAAGGAACAATTAGCTCCTGGTTAGTTAAAGAAGGTGACAAAGTAACTAAATATGATCCGATTGCGGAAGTATTAACGGACAAAGTAAGTGCCGAAGTCCCCTCTTCATTTACCGGGGTGATCAAAGAATTGGTTGCATCAGAAGGAGAAACCATTTCTGTTGGAGATGTCATGTGCCTGATGGAAACGGAGGAAAAAGGAGCGCGTGAAAAGGAGAAAACCACCGCTGAACAACCTCAAACAGACCCGGTACCAACCGAACCGGATCAATCAATGAAAAAAAGGTATTCTCCTGCTGTCTTACGTCTTGCCCAAGAACATGATCTAGAACTGAATCATGTAACTGGAACAGGAAAAGGAGGGAGAGTTACCCGAAAAGACTTAGAGAAGATAATCCAATCTGGTGAACTTCCTCAAAAAGAAGAACAAGAAGCTTCCATTTCATCACATACTACATCCCAGCCATCTGAAACCATTACACATGCTGGGGACATGGAAATCCCTGTATCTGGTGTACGAAAAGCGATTGCTCAAAATATGGTTCGGTCAAAACAGGAAATTCCGCATGCTTGGATGACGGTAGAAGTAGATGTCACAGATTTAGTAAGCTATCGTAATCGAATGAAAAAAGAATTTATGGAAAAAGAAGGATTTAACCTTACGTATTTTGCTTTTTTCGTCAAAGCAGTCGCTCAGGCTCTAAAAAAATACCCACAGCTTAACAGCACTTGGCAGGAAGATAAGATTATACAAAGAAAGGCTATTAATCTTTCTATTGCTGTTGCAGCAGAGGATAAGTTATTTGTCCCAGTAATAAAAAATGCGGATGAAAAAAGCATGAAAGGAATAGCGAAGGAGATTTTTGAATTTGCTAATAAAGCAAAAGCAAATGCCCTAACATCACAAGATATGGAAGGTGGAACCTTTACGGTAAATAATACAGGTTCATTTGGTTCGATTCATTCGATGGGAATTATTAACCATCCACAATCTGCCATTTTACAGATTGAATCGATTGTCAAGCGTCCGGTCATTATTAATAATATGTTTGCTGCACGTGATATGGTTAACTTATCTTTGTCCTTGGATCATCGCGTTTTAGACGGGCTTATCTGTGGAAGATTTCTGGCGTATGTGAAAGAATTATTAGAAAGTATGAGCGAAGAAAACATTCAAATATATTGAAACGCAAAATGGTGCCAATCCAATTAATTGAAATTAGTATCCAAAGTTGATAATCTAGAATATATGAAAACACTTTTATAAAAAAGGGGTAGGGTATATTATGGATTTTAATTTATTTATGAATGACGTTGTCGATGCAGCGCGTAAGGATATAACAGAAGCAGGTTATAAAGAATTAAGAAGTCCAGAGGAAGTGGATAGTACTCTAAAAGAAAAGGGTACAACACTTGTTATGATTAATTCTACATGTGGATGTGCTGGTGGTGTAGCACGCCCAGCAGCTGCTAATGCTATTCATTATGATAAACGTCCGGATCAATTAGTGACGGTATTTGCAGGGCAAGACCGTGAAGCGACAGAGAGAGCACGTGAATATTTTGAAGGTTATCCACCATCATCACCATCTTTTGCATTATTAAAAGACGGCAAAATCGTAACAATGATTGAGCGCCATGATATTGAAGGCCATAGTCCAATGGAAGTGACGAATAAACTTCAACAAGTATTTGAAGAGCATTGTGAAGAATTGTAAAAAGTAAGGAAAGAAGAAAAGAGGCTGTTCTTAAATTGAGAACAGCCTCTTTTTCGTACAGATTATCATTTTCCAGAAAAAAAAGTACAACCGCATTTGCACTCGTCTATTATCTAATGGGTTCTTTTATCTAATATTTGGGAGATAAAACTTTAGCTAGATTGCCCTTTTCTGGCTAAAATTTTATCACGCGCTGAATAAAAATCCACTATTAAAGAAGCACTTTTTACTCCTAATGTGTAAAAAGACTGAGCTCGTTTGAGGTCAGTCTTTTAAAAATTTATAAAATAAGCTAATCCGGCAGTAATAGTGGATAAAAGCATAGCAATAATCATAATATAAATAATTACTTTTTGTCTTCTTTCACGTTTTGATTTTCTTCTTGGAGCCGAGTTCTTTGCATTTGTTGCCAAGGTATAATCCTCCTTTAACGATTTAACGACTAACTGTATTTTATCGTGAAATATCCTATAGGACAAGTATAAAAAATTAAATATGGAGATATATACAGAAGTAATTGAAAATAGATTAGATAATAATTATATATTTACTTGTAAAGGTAGGGGGTGCAAAATGGGTGTTAACAATCAAGATTCTACTCCAAGGGAAAGATGGGAGACTGCTGCTTCAAAAATGATAAAACGCTTCGCAGAGAGGAAAGAAAGATTCATAACCTCTTCAAATATTGAAGTGAAACGATTGTATGAATCGAAAAGAAAAGAGGAAGTGGGAAATCTTGGATATCCTGGTCAATATCCATATACCCGTGGGATACATCCAACAATGTATCGAAGTCGTTTTTGGACGATGCGCCAATATGCCGGTTTTGGTTCCGCTAAGCAAACGAATCAACGTTTTCGGTATTTACTGGAACAGGGGCAAACTGGTTTATCTGTTGCTTTTGATCTACCAACACAAATTGGATATGACTCAGATGATGTGATGTCTGAAGGAGAAGTGGGAAAAGTAGGTGTAGCAATTGATACACTTAATGATATGGAGCAATTATTAAGCGGGATTCCCCTTGATAAAGTGAGTACCTCCATGACTATTAATGCACCAGCATCCATATTACTCTGTATGTATCTTGCAGTAGGAGAAAAGCAAGGGGTACCTTTTGAAAAAATAGCCGGAACGATTCAAAATGATATATTAAAGGAATATATTGCCAGGGGAACCTATATTTTTCCTCCTAAACCGTCGATGCGGTTAATCACAAATATTTTTGAGTTTTGTAATAAGTATGTACCGAGATTTAACACCATCAGTATTTCCGGTTATCATATTCGAGAAGCTGGATCCAATGCGGTGCAGGAAGTAGCTTTTACCATTGCTAATGGAATGGCATATGTCGATGCTGCAATTGAATCAGGGTTGAAAGTGGATGATTTTGCGTCTCGTTTGGCATTTTTCTTTAATGCCCATAATCATTTATTTGAAGAAATAGCTAAATTCCGTGCCGCAAGAAGGATTTGGGCTAAAATAATGAAAGAATATTATGGAGCAAAGGATTCGAATAGCTGGAAATTACGTTTTCATGCGCAAACCGCTGGCTCTACACTTACTGCCCAGCAGCCAGATAACAACATCGTTCGCGTTACTTTACAAGCGCTTTCGGCAGTACTCGGCGGTACACAGAGCTTGCACACGAATTCTCGTGATGAAGCACTATCCTTGCCGACCGAGGATTCTGCCAGAATTGCACTTCGCACCCAGCAGATTATTGCTCATGAAAGTGGTGTCGCTGATACGATTGATCCGTTAGCGGGGTCTTATTTTGTGGAAAGCCTTACTGATGAAATGGAAAAAGAAGTAATGAAGTATTTAGACAAAATTAAAGAGATCGGTGGTGCAGTCCAGGCGGTTGAAGAGGGATATATGCAGAGGGAGATTCATCAAAATGCTTATCAAATCCAAAAAAATATAGAATACCAGGATGAAATTGTTGTAGGCTTAAATAAATTTACCGTGGATGAAGAAGTCGAACCGGATTTATTAAAAGTTGACGAAGCATTGGAAAAAGAACAAATTGATTCGTTACGTGTAGTAAGGGACAAAAGAGATAATAAAAAAGTGAAAATGACACTGACAGCACTTAAGGAAAATGCAAAAGACGAAAAAGCTAATTTAATCCCTTTGATATTAGAAGCGGTAAAAGCGTATGCTTCTGTAGGAGAAATTTGCCATGTACTTCGTGAAGAATTTGGAGAATACAGAGGAGTTTAAAGGGGGGGATGAAAAATGAGGAGGAAAATCCGTGTGTTATTTGCCAAACCAGGTCTTGATGGACATGATAGAGGTGTATTGGTTATTTCTCAAGCATTAAGGGATCATGGAATGGAAGTGATTTACACTGGGCTTCGACAGTCTCCTTTACAAATTGCACAAGCAGCCATTCAGGAAGATGTGGATGTGGTCGGATTATCATCCCTTTCAGGGGCACATCGAACTTTATTTCCGAAAGTCATTGAAGAGTTAGAAAAACAAGGGGCTGGATATATACCAGTTGTTGGTGGCGGTGTTATTCCCAGTGAAGATATTCCTTACTTACTCGAGAAAGGTGTAAAAAAGATATTTACGAGCGGGTCATGTACTGATTTATTAGCCAATTATATTGAGGAATTAATTAATCCTTAAACAGAGCCTGTTGCACTGCCGAAAAATGATAAACGCGGAACTAATAAAAGACCTGGAGATGCTACATAATAGGAAGAGCAGCTTTAGCAAAACTCGAATTCGCTCATGTGCTCAATTTTTTTTATATTTCTTAAAGTGGAAGAAAAAGCACGGGCAACATTCCCCCTTAAATCCATTCAATAGAACACCATATCTTTTTATTTCTATAAAAAATGTAGTAACCTATTTATCAGGAGGTTATGATAGATGACAATTACAGTTAATGAAGAGCGACTTTTAGATGAATTTTTTGAGTTAGTTAAAGTAGATTCGGAAACAAAATATGAAGCCAAGATTGCGGAAGTACTAACTAAAAAACTGACGGATTTAGGTGTTGACGTTATAGAGGATAACAGTAAAGAAAAAACAGGACATGGCGCAGGGAACCTTATTTGTACCTTAAAAGGCAACAAGCAAGGTGTTGATCCTATTTATTTTACGTCACATATGGATACAGTTGTGCCAGGTAACAACATCAAACCATCTATTGAAAATGGATATATTGTTTCCGATGGGACTACTATACTCGGTGCCGATGATAAAGCAGGTTTGGCAGCTATATTGGAATCGATTCGTGTCTTAAAAGAGAACGATATTCAATATGGGGATATTCAATTTGTCATTACGGTTGGAGAAGAGTCTGGATTAGTTGGTGCAAAAGCATTAGATAAATCTTTATTACATGCAAAATTTGGCTATGCTTTAGATAGCAATGGGGAAGTAGGCGATATTATTTTAGCAGCACCCACACAGGCAAAAGTTCATGCAGTAATTAAAGGTAAAACCGCACATGCCGGATTAGAACCAGAAAAAGGAATATCCGCAATTACACTTGCAGCAAAAGCGATTTCAAAAATGCCGCTTGGGCGAATTGACGAAGATACGACAGCAAACATAGGCCGGTTTGAAGGTGGAAAGCAAACTAATATTGTTGTTGATCATGTGGAAATTCTGGCAGAAGCAAGGTCATTAGTTCCAGAAAAAATGGAAAAACAGGTAGAAAAAATGAAAGAAGTTTTCGAGAAAACAGCCGAAGAATATGGCGGATCTGCAGATGTAGAAATTAATGTCATGTATCCTGGATTCCATCAAAATGCAGGAGACGAAGTGGTAGAAATGGCAAGAAATGCAGCGAAAAAACTCGGGCGTGAAAGTAATTTACTAAAAAGTGGTGGTGGCAGTGATGCTAACATTATTGCTGGATTCGGAATTCCCACTGTAAATCTTGCTGTCGGCTATGAAGAAATTCATACTACCAATGAACGCATTTCGGTAGAGAATCTGGTTAAAATCACAGAATTGGTAGTTGAGATTATTCAACAAGTATCCAAAAAATAATCTAGGGAAACGGATTCGTGGTCCCAAACTTATAAGAAGAAAAAATCCGAACTAATTCGAATTTTAACTGAAGCATTTTGAATTATAGTTCGGATTTTTCTTTGGGTACTTTATGTATAAATGAATGAATATACAAGTAAGAAAAAACAAAGATGTGGTATAATTAGTAGACAATTCTAGGAGTAAGGATGAATTTTTATGTCAACACAAAAGCAGAATAAAAGAAGAATAATATTTCATATTGATATGAACTGCTTTTATGCATCCGTAGAGATGGCATTTAATCCACAGCTGAAAGGCAAACCTTTAGCTATTGCAGGAAATCCTGAAGAACGCAGGGGAATCATTGTGACGAGCAGCTATGAAGCAAGAGCTAAAGGAATCAAAACGACAATGAATCTATGGCAGGCTAAAAAACTCTGTCCTGAATTAATTGTCATGAAGCCCAACTTTGAACGTTACCGAAATGCTTCCAAGGAATTATTCAAAATATTGTCAGACATTACTCCATATGTCCAACCTGTTTCTATTGATGAAGGTTATATGGATGTTACGGATATACATGATTACGGGACACCAGTTGAATTAGCCCATTATCTTCAAAATAAAATTAAGAATGATCTTGACCTTCCATGCAGTATTGGAATTGCTCCCAATAAATTTTTGGCAAAAATGGCCTCTGATATGAAAAAGCCTTTAGGAATAACGATCCTTAGAAAACGGGAATTGGCGAAAACGCTATGGCCATTGCCGGTAGAGGAGATGTATGGGGTAGGTGAAAAAACTGCTAAAAAGATGCACTCGTTTGGAATCAAAACCATTGGAGACTTAGCAAAAGAAGATACATATCAACTTAAACAGCTTTTTGGAATTAATGGAGAAAGGTTAAAAAATAGAGCTAACGGGGTGGATCCTCGTCCAGTGGATCCAGATGCGATTTATGATTTTAAAAGCATAGGTAATTCCCAGACAATGGCAAAAGATACGACAGATATGAAAGAAATAAGCAGACTAATGAACCGTCTTGCTGAAAATGTAGAACGAAGAATGAAACGTAAAAATGCAGCTGGAAAAAGCATACAATTAATGATACGCTACCATGATCGAAAAACGATAACACGCAGTAAAAAGTTGGATTACTATATTGATTCTAAGTCAGATATTCTCTTTCTGGCCAATGAATTGTTGCAGCAACATTGGAATTTGGAACCTATTCGACTAATTGGAATTACCGTTCAGGATGTTGAGGATAAACAAAACATAGGACAACAATTGGATTTGTTTACTTACGAAAAGGTCGCCAGTAAAGAAAAGTTGTATAGTGCAATCAATCAGTTAACAGAAAAATACGGCGAGAATCCGTTTAAAATACTACAGTCTCCAGAAACCTCAGATATACAGCACCCTCAAACCAGTTTTCAGAAAGATTTTTTAGATGATTACAGGAAATAAGATAAGGTCGAAAAATAAATGGAATCTTCAATAGTTTTTTTCATCCCTTATTGTTAGATAAACGAATCACGTGATAAATGAACTATAAAAAGAACGAAACTATAGTAAAGGGCAATTATTATGTAGCAAATACTTAACAGACAAAATACTCCTTTTAGTATTTTGTCTGTTATAATTCTATTTATTTTGATGATAGACTCATTCTCTTAAATTATTATTCCATGATTTTCTTTACAATCGATTCTGAAACTTTATTACCGGGATAACGGAATGGGATATCGAACTTCGTTGTTTGTTTTAGTATGCTTTTTTGGTGGGTAAAAGCATCAAAGCTGAATTTCCCATGATAAGCACCCATCCCGCTTGTACCAACTCCACCAAATGGTAAATGAGGGTTTGCTAAGTGATAAAATGTATCATTGATGGAACCTCCACCAAAAGGGACATACTCAATGACTTGCTGTTGTGTTTGACTATCTTCCCCAAAGTAATATAAGGCCAGTGGTTTTTCACTTGTTTTAATGCGATGTAAAGCATCTTCCAAGTTTGTAAAACTTAATACAGGAAGAATTGGTCCAAATATTTCTTCGTGCATTACCGCATCTTCCCATGTGATTTTATCAAGGACAGTCGGTTCAATTGTAAGTGTATCTTTATCGAAATTGCCCCCATGTATCACATTGCCATTAGAAAGGAAGCGGATTAGACGGTCAAAATGTTTGTCGTTAATAATACGCGTATAATCATTGTTTTTTAAAGGGTCTTTACTATAAAAAGAACGAATATATTTTTTAACCGCTTTTAAAAATTTAAATTTAACTTTTTCATGCACGCACACATAGTCTGGTGCAACGCATGTTTGCCCTGCATTTGTAAACTTACCCCAAACAATTCGTTTTGCAGCTAAATTAATATTTGCATCCTCATCGACTACTGCTGGACTTTTCCCGCCTAATTCAAGTGTCACAGGTGTTAAGTGTTCACTTGCTGCCTTCATTACAATTTTTCCAACTTCAAGGCTACCGGTAAAGAAGATTTTATCAAATCGCTGCTCTAACAATTCTGTTGTTGTTTCTATTCCTCCTTCTATAACTGTAAAAAAAGAACTGTCAAAATGATCTCTAATCATATCTGCTAGTAGGGAGGAAGTTGCTGTTGCGTGTTCGGAAGGCTTCAGGACAACACAGTTTCCTGCAGAAATTGCTCCTATTACTGGTGCCAGCGCTAATTGTAACGGATAATTCCATGGTGAGATAACTAACGCTACACCGAATGGTTCTTTTAAAATATAACTTTTGGATCCTTTATGAGTAATTGGTGATGGAACCTTTTCTGGTTCCATCCAGCTGCGCAGGTTTTTAACAGCAAAATCAATCTCTGAAAAGAGAAACCCTAGCTCAGTTGTGTATACCTCATATCTTGATTTATTTAGATCTCGCTTTAATGCTCGGTAGATTTGGGATTCATTCTTTTTAAGCATTTGCTTTAAATTTTCTAATTGTTTTTTTCGAAACTCATATGAGACCGTATTCCCATTTAAGAAATACGCTCTTACATTGGATACCGCTTTTTCGGTTGTTTCCATAAAAGTTCTCCTCTACGTTTGATGTTCTATGATTATTCTTTTTAAGTCTGTTGCCATGGTTGTGTTTGAGAAGATTTGTTGTGCTTCGTTTGTCAGCAGCTTATTGTCTTCTTTTTGATAGCGCGATGAAATATGAGTTAGGATTAAATGGTCTACATTCCCTTGTTTAGCTAGGAAGGCTGCTTGGGTCGTTGTTGAATGAAAATAATCATATGCTAAGGCAGATTTATCTTGATCGAATGTTGCCTCATGGATTAAAACATTTGAATTGCTTACAAACTCAATATGTTCCTCCTTATACCGTGTATCACCAAGAATACTAATCACTCTTCCTTGTTTATCAGGTCCTATATAATCCTCCTGGTGCAAGATTTTTCCATCGTCAGTCGTTACAACAGAATTTTCCTTAATTTGTCTGTAAATGGGGCCAGGTATGATTCCGATTTTTTGTAACTTATCTACGAGTAACTCCCCAGGCTTATTTTTTTCGACAATACGGTAACCAAAACTTGCTATACCGTGATCGAGTTTTTTTGCATGTACTTGAAAATGATCATCGTCCATTACTTTTCCTTCTGTAGTCTCAACAAAGGTAATAGGATAAGTGAGATGGGATGAACTTACTCGGAGACTTGTTTCCACAAACTCTTTAATTCCACTTGGACCATAGATGGTCAGTTCTTCATCACCACCTTGGAAGGAACGACTGCTAAGGAAACCAGGTAAACCGAAAATATGATCCCCATGCAAATGCGTAATAAATATTTTATTTACTTTTCTCGGTTTAATGGATGTATGCAGAATCTGATGCTGGGTTGCTTCCCCGCAATCAAAAAGCCATACATTATTAATTTCCTGCAATAAGGATAAAGCAATACTTGATACATTCCGTTCTTTTGAGGGGACACCTGCACCAGTCCCAAGAAAAATTAGCTCCATAACTTTTTATATCCTCCAACATTATTTCCAGCCGCGTTTGTATTGTTTCGGCGCTTCGATGTCTGTTTGTAATTCATCTGAAGCAGCTTTAGCCCAATATGGGTTGCGTAATAGTGCTCTACCGATAAAAATTAAATCGGCACGGTCATTTTGAAGTATTTCCTCTGCTTGAAGCCCAGTTGTTATTAATCCAACCGCACCGGTATAAATGTTTGTATGATGTTTAATAATCTCAGCGCGTTTCACCTGGTATCCTGGATAGGAAGGGACTGGTTTTGGTACAATTCCACCTGAACTGCAA
Organism: Oceanobacillus salinisoli; assembly: GCF_009733865.1. GTDB lineage: Bacteria > Bacillota > Bacilli > Bacillales > Amphibacillaceae > Oceanobacillus > Oceanobacillus salinisoli. The sequence goes on from NZ_WOFB01000017.1 coordinate 151,832, forward strand.
TCAATTAAATCTACTCCCATTTTTTTTAATTGCTCTGTAAAATACAATATATCTTCCAGTGTATTTCCATTTTCATCGTATTCATTAGTTGATAAACGTACAAATAACGGTCCACCCCATTCCGTTTTTACCGCTTCAATGGTTTCCTTCAGCATACGGAAGCGGCCATTCCTATCTCCACCATACGAATCCTCTCTCTTATTGGTTAATGGTGATAAAAATTCATTAAGCAAGTAACCGTGTGCCGCATGAATTTCTATCATATCAAATTTTGCTTCCTTTGCACGTCTAGCACCATTTTTAAAAGCTGAGACCGTATTCTGAATATCCTTCGCAGTCATCTCCAAAGGTTGTTTTGACTTTTCGCTAAATGGAATGGACGAAGGAGCATAAATTGGAGTAGTTGAATCTAACACCGCTTTTCTACCAGCATGAGCGAGCTGAATCCCTGATTTTGACCCGTATGCATGAAGTTGTTCATTTAGTTGCTTGAAACCTTCTATATGTTGATCAGACCAAATTCCTAAATCGTGAACAGAAATTCTTCCTTCGGGTTGCACAGCTGTTGCTTCAACGATGACAAGACCTACTTGCCCGACGGCTCTGGATGCATAATGTGTCAAATGGAAGGGGGTAAGCATGCCATTTTCCTTCATCGAAGAGTACATACACATAGGTGACATCACAATTCGGTTTTTAAGGGTAACATCTTTTATTTTAAATGGTGAAAATAATTTGGTCACAGTATACCTCCTAGAATTTTTCTTGCTTATACTTAAATGCTATATCCGGGACATCAGTAAATATTCCGTCACAGCCTACATCAAAGCAGCGCTTAATCGATGGATATTTATTTACTGTATATACCCGTACTTTCATCTTTTTTTGATGGGCTTCATCAACCAATAATTGGTTTAATAATCTGTACTTGATATGTATCGCATTTGCTCCTAATTCTTTCGCGTCATAAATCAAGTGTTTATTTTTTTTCGAAGTAAGAAAGGCAACACCTATGGAACGATTAATGTCCTTCATGCGTTTGACGCTTTCAGGGTTAAAGGTAGAAAGTGTCGTTCGTTCGAGAAGTTGATATTCCTTTAGCATTTCATATACAATCATTTCCAGATCTTTATAATCTATTTTATTATTTTTTAGTTCAATATTTAAGTATAACGGCTTATGTTTTGCCCAATCTAAAAACTCTTTCAAAGATGGTAATTGAGTATTTGAATATTTTTTGGAAAACCAGCTTCCGGCATCTAGCGTTTTTAGCTGAGCGAATGTTAGGTCTTTGACATATCCTCTGCCATTTGTCGTCCGTTTAACATGTTCATCATGGATAAGGATGGGAACATTGTCTTTTGTTAACTGGACATCAGTTTCAATCCCGTCCGCTTTCATTTGATATACCAGTTCAAATGCAGGCAATGTATTTTCTGGTGCGTATTTACTGGCTCCCCGGTGCGCAAAAATTTTTGTAGTCAATCATGTCACCTCTTTTGTATTCTTGGAAGATAAAGTGAATCTTCAATCAGTGAGGGTTTTTTCCATCCCCAACTGATTGTTAGACCTAAAGGCCTCTAAACGAATCTGGAGTTTACTGGCTGCTCGACCCCCACTTATAATTCTTGATGTATCTCGAATTCTTCTCGCTAAGGGTCTTACAGCCAGTTAATCACGTGTTAAAAAAGTATAAAACGTTCAGCTGTATAAAAGCAACAAAGCAGGAAATTAAAAAAACTCTTATGTAAATCATATGATGAATTTATAAGAAACAAACTATATTGTTACCGAAACTATGCCCAACATGTTACACTTTGAGTTAAAGGTGGTATGAAAATGAAATTAATGATTACTCCAGAAGCAAATAGGAAATTAAAGGAACTGAATGTAGAGGAAAACAAATATTTACTTTTATGGTATGACAGGGACGATTGTGGTTGCGGGGTTAACGGATTACCAACCATACGTTTTACGAATGAGAAAAAGGACTTTCATCAAGAAGTAAATAATCAATCCTTTCCAACATTAATCCCCGAGCAACAGGCCGTATTTTTTAATAATGACTTAAAGTTGGATATTCATCTGGGGTCTTTTCGATTAACGAGTCCGAATGAGATGCTAAATCCGTTTATTCCACAGCATAGCATTTGCACGCCTGTTTATGATAATTAGGTTGATACAAATTGTATCAACCTAATTTTTTACTGCTTAGCGTACAATGTCAAATACTTTTTTCAAGTTTTT
>NZ_WOFB01000018.1 GCF_009733865.1 Oceanobacillus salinisoli
TTTCCTTTATCTCCTGCGGCTCAGTCCAGTCCGTACGTCTCTAAACGGGCGCTTGCGCTTTTGTTCTGTCAAGATGAAGCTGGAAAGAAAATAGAACTGGTGGAGTGTAGGTAATCTCTCTTATAACCGGGTTAGAGTGCTCAAAAGAGAAGAATACTCGCTCATAAATGGGGAAGGAACCCTCAAAAAATGAGAATGCCAGCTCATAAATAGAGGGGAACGCTCATAACCTTATAGCTAATAACTGAAAAAGCAAATTTCCCACAAATCCCCATTCCAATGTCTAACGATTCCACGAACAATCAAATAAATTTCGACACGTTTCGTTCTAAACTTGAATACTTGTCATTTTTTCAGTACAATTTGATAGATATAAATTTTGAAGGAGTGAACGGAAAATGGGTAATGTATTCGTTTTTGATCATCCGTTAATTCAGCATAAATTAACGTATATACGTGATAAAAATACAGGTACAAAGGAATTTAGAGAGTTAGTGGATGAGGTTGCGATGCTAATGGCTTTCGAAATTACTAGAGACCTTCCACTGCAGGATGTGAACGTAGATACCCCTGTAATGACAGCACAAGCAAAAGTATTAGCAGGGAAGAAAATTGGTTTAGTACCAATTTTACGTGCGGGACTAGGTATGGTTGATGGAGTACGTAAACTAATTCCGGCTGCGAAAGTAGGGCATGTTGGTTTGTATCGTGATCCAGAAACATTACAGCCTGTAGAATATTATATTAAATTGCCTTCCGATATTAATGAACGTGAACTTATTGTAATTGATCCTATGCTGGCAACAGGTGGTTCGGCAAACGATGCCATTCACTCATTGAAAAAACGCGGTGCACAAAATATCCGTCTCATGTGCTTAATTGCAGCCCCTGAAGGTGTGGAATTGATTAAAAAAGAACATCCGGACGTGGATATTTATTTAGCCGCACTGGATGAAAAACTGGACGACCATGGATATATCGTACCAGGCCTTGGAGACGCTGGAGACAGATTGTTCGGAACAAAATAATGAAGCTGTAGGATAAATGCTTTTAAAAATGGTGGGAGAATTTCTCCTGCTATTTTTATTTTTGCTAGAAGTATTCGGGGTTTTAATTAAAAAATTAATTAGAAAACAGAATGATCACTTTTTAAGACTCTACATTTCGAAATGAGTTCAGCACCATCCCGAAATTGAGAGAGACCGGTATCAAATCGTGCGTCAGCATTTCTAGATTCGATCGATTCCAGTATTAAATCACGCGACACCAACAGCCAAGTTCGAGCGATCCAGGAATTAAATCGCACGACACCATTCGAAATTCGAGCGAGGCAACCTCAAATCGCGCGCCAGCATTCCAAATTCGAGCGAGCCCAGCATCAACCCGCGCGACATCATTAAAAAACCGCGCAATCCACTGCAAATTCGCGCGACAACCCCTTGAGAATAGCTTTACTGTCATTCGTCAAGTATCTACTATAGCTCTAGTTTCCTGAATAAGCTCAGGAATTTGTCAAAAGGTTACGTAGAAAGACTCTAGGTTCCCGAACGGGTTCTAAAAATTGTTAAAAGGTCACGTAGAAGGGTTCTAGGTTTCCGAATGAGCTCCAGAAATCACCAAAAGGTCACGTGGAAGGGCTCTAGGTTCCCAAACGAGCTCCAAAAATTTTCAAAAGGTCACGTAGAAGGGTTCTAGGTTCCCGAACGAGCTCCAAAAATTGTCAAAAGGTCACGTAGAAGGGCTCTAGGTTCCCGAACGAGTTCCAGAAATTATTAAAAGGTCACGTAGAAGGGTTCTAGGTTCCCGAACGAGCTCCAAAAATTGTCAAAAGGTCACGTAGAAGGGTTCTAGGTTCCCGAACGAGCTCCAAAAATTGTCAAAAGGTCACGTAGAAGGGCTCTAGGTTCCCGAACGAGTTCCAGAAATTATTAAAAGGTCACGTAGAAGGGTTCTAGGTTCCCGAACGAGCTCCAAAAATTGTCAAAAGGTCACGTAGAAGGGTTCTAGGTTCCCGAACGAGCTCCAAAAATTGTCAAAAGGTCACGTAGAAGGGCTCTAGGTTCCCGAACGAGTTCCAGAAATTATTAAAAGGTCACGTAGAAGGGTTCTAGGTTCCCGAACGAGCTCCAAAAATTGTCAAAAGGTCACGTAGAAGGGTTCTAGGTTCCCGAACGAGCTCCAAAAATTGTCAAAAGGTCACGTAGAAGGGCTCTAGGTTCCCGAACGAGTTCCAGAAATTATTAAAAGGTCACGTAGAAGGGTTCTAGGTTCCCGAACGAGCTCCAAAAATTGTCAAAAGGTCACGTAGAAGGGTTCTAGGTTCCCAAACGAGCTCCAAAAATCGCCAAAAGGTCACGTAGAAAGACTCTAGGTTCCCGAACGAGCTCCAAAAATTGTTAAAAGGTCACGTAGAAGAGAACTAGGTTCCTGAACGAGCTCCAAAAATTGTCAAAAGGTCACGTAGAAAGCTTCTAGGTTCCCGAACGAGTTCCAGAAATCACAAAAGGTCACGTGGAAGGGCTCTAGGTTCCCGAACGAGTTCCAGAAATCACAAAAGGTCACGTGGAAGGGCTCTAGGTTCCCGAACGAGCTCCAAAAATTGTCAAAAGGTCACGTAGAAAGACTCTAGGTTCCCGAGCGAGTTCCAGAAATCACAAAAGGTCACGTGGAAGGGCTCTAGGTTCCCGAACGAGCTCCCAAAATTGCTAAAGGGTCACGCAGAAGGGCTCTAGGTTCCCAAACGAGCTCCAAACATTGTCAAAAGGTCACGTAGAAGGGCTCTAGGTTGCCGAACGAGCTCCAAAAATTGTCAAAAGGTCACGTAGAAGGGTTCTAGGTTCCCGAACGAGCTCCAAAAATTGTCAAAAGGTCACGTAGAAGGGCTCTAGGTTCCCGAACGAGCTCCCAAAATTGCTAAAAGGTCACGCAGAAGGGCTCTAGGTTCCCAAACGAGCTCCAAAAATTGTCAAAAGGTCACGTAGAAGGGCTCTAGGTTCCCGAACGAGTTCCAGAAATTATTAAAAGGTCACGTAGAAGGGTTCTAGGTTCCCGAACGAGCTCCAAAAATTGTCAAAAGGTCACGCAGAAAGACTCTAGGTTCCCGAATGAGCTCCAGAAATCGCCAAAAGGTCACGTAGAAGGGTTCTAGGTTCCCGAACGCACACAAAAATCGATCAAAAGGTCACATAGCCCCATCCTAAAGATCTCGAACGAGCGCCAGAGACCAAGCCAATAGTAACAAATTCCCCTCAACTAAAATATAATTTAGAAATCAATTCTTAAGGGGGAACCGCAATGAGCGTGAGCGAGAAAAATCAGGACCATGTAAACGAAGAAATTGCAAAAATGATTCATGAGGGTGGGCTTGGAGTTGCATCCCATTATGATTATGAGAATCCAAAAAAAGAGAAAATAGAACCAGAAAAGTAAAATACATTCACAACTAAAGACCTCTTTTCCGCTGTAAAAGCCTCCAACAGTGCATATTTTTCTTTTACCTCCAAAAACTAAGCGGTAAAAAAGGGGATTGCCAAATATGCGCCAATATATATGTACACTGCTTATCATCACACTTTTCATCATGATCCCCATTCCAATTCTCAATTATGCTCATGCAGAAGACGACGTGCAATCGGTTATTATTGAAGTAGAAGGGGACCCGGAGGAGCATAAAGAATATATTGAAACGTACTATCCATTCATAGAGGTAGTTGCAACGTATGAATTGCTTTTTAATGGGTTGGCATTGCAGGGCAGTTCCAAGAATTTGAAGAAAATGGAATCTCTTGAATTTATTAAGGCGATTCATTCTGTTCAAACGTATGAAGCATTGCCTTTCTCAGCTACAAAGGATAAGAATTCTCAAAATCAAAGCACACAAACACAAATAGAAACATATCAAGCGTTAAAAGAAGAGGAAAACCTTGTCATGCCATCGGAACTGAATGATACCGAATATACGGGTAAAGGAGTGAAGGTTGGCATTATTGATACGGGGATTGATTATGAACATCCCGACCTGGCTGATAACTATCAGTCAGGATATGATTTGGTAGACCTGGATGATGATCCAATGGAAACGGTAGCGAATCAGGGGATGCCGACAAGCCATGGATCCCATGTCGCAGGTATTATTGCAGCAAATGGTGATTTACAAGGAGTAGCACCAAATGCTGAAATTTATGCATACCGAGCGCTTGGCCCAGGTGGTGCCGGAACATCCGTACAGGTGCTTGCAGCAATGGAGCAGGCGGTTGAAGATGGGGTGGATGTGATGAACCTCTCTTTAGGGAACACTGTAAATGGTCCGGATTACCCAACGAGTGTTGCCGTTAACCGTGCGGTGGAGCTGGGAATTCCGGTAGTAATTGCGAACGGAAACAGTGGTCCAAATAACTGGACAGTTGGGGCACCAGCTACTGCAACGAAGGCCTTTTCAGTAGGAGCATCCACGAATACCCAGAAAGTACCGTATTTGTATGAACGGTTTTCTGATAAACCAATTGCCCTTCAGCTCATGGCTGGCTCTGTTCCGTGGAGTTTTGAAAAATCCTTTCCAATTGCGGACGCGACAGAAGAAACCAACATGCATGGGAAAATTGCGCTTGTGAAACGTGGAGAGATTCCATTTTATGATTTAGCAAAAAAAGCGGAGCAACAAGGAGCAGAAGCGGTTTTAATTGCAAATAATGAAGAGGAAATGATACAAGGGTCTATCGAAACAGGAGAAAAACCTGTCGAAATACCCGTTGCCATGATCAGCCAGGAAGATGGGGAATGGCTGCTTGAACAAATGGCAAACAGGGCACTATATTTAGATACATCTTATCAGGAAATAGACCCGACGATTGCACCATTTAGTTCCAGAGGCCCAGTTACAGTGAATTGGGATATTAAGCCGGATATTCTTGCACCAGGAACTAATATCGTAAGCACTGTACCAGGTGGTTATCAGCCACTGCAAGGGACGAGCATGGCTGCACCACATGTTACAGGTGTTATCGCTTTAATTAAAGAAGCACATCCAGATTGGAGTATAGAACAAATATATGGAGCAATCGAAACGACGGCCCAGCCACTAATGACCGAAGAAGGAGAACTGCTTGATCCGATTGTTCAGGGGATGGGCGCGATTCAGCCGAAAGCTTCGATTGAAACGGATACGATTATTCATGATGCTCAATTATCATTTGGAAAAATCCAGGAATACCATGAAACGAAGACGATAGAGGTGAAAATAGAGAATACGACGAATGAGGATCAAACGTACGTATTTGACGTGCCCCATAAACAAAAAGGTGTTATTTGGGATTTGCCACAATCCTTTACGGTAAAGAAACAGGAGACAAAAACGGTTCCGATTGAAGTCACAATCACCAGCCCTCAAGTAAAAAAAGGACTACATCAAGGATGGCTGACATTAAATACAGAAAACACGGATGTATCGTATCAACTGCCGTATTTGTTTATTAACCAAACAGCGGATAATCCGAAAGCAATGGGATTTGAATTCGCATTAAAAACCTTTTCCGAAGACTCCTATATGTATCAAATATATTTGACGGAACCAGCTGAGCGAATCAAGGTAGACTTGTATGACCCGCAATCTTTAATGTTTGACAGAACGCTATTAACAGAAGAAGATTTGCAAGTTGGAATGAATGAAGGGGAAATGAAAAAAACGGAAATTGGCAGACCAGGACAATATGCCGCAATCATTACCGTCTATTTGGAAGATGGTTCCTATGAGAGCTATGAAGTAATGTTAATCATCGAATAATTAACATTCACAAAATAGTCGCTAAGTCAACCGAAACACTAGCATCTAATCAAAAAAACGCTATATAAGTTCATGAAATTGTCAAATGTAAATTTGGCAATTTCCTATTATAATGTAATGTGAGTGTTCAAAATTTCGGTAAAATGTCAAGGTGTAAATCACCAAATATTCTCTCAAAAGTAGGTTTATTTTTCTATCTATTATCAATTGACAATGCAGGTCAAGCTAATGTAAACTTACTTTATGTGAGATGGTAAGGGTTTCATATATGCTATAAGAATAGTACTTTAACCCGGTTTATACAAGGCATTTTCCAATTGGAAGCATCTCAATTTTCAGAAACCTCTTCGCTTTGGGGGAAGGTGTTGATGTTAACCAGTCCACTTAATATCCATTTTCTATCCGAATAATAGGCAAAAGAGAAATGCAATATGACAGATTAAGCGTGAGAAGTAGGAGAGTAGAGTGAACATGATGTCTGATTATGATAGTATGGTAAATAGACAACGTAAGTGGATGCTCTATCTTCTGGCACTTTTGGTAATTGGAGCCGGTTTTTCAAGCTACACACGCGTGTTTAATGGTCTATTATTGGGGTCCGCAATTAGTTTCTACAATCTATGGTTACTTCAACACAAAACAAAAGCATTTGGAAAGGCGGTTGCTGAATCTGGCAGTACGCGCGGGGCTTTAGGGACTTTCTCCAGGCTTGCTGCTGTCGCATTAGCAGTACTGGTCGCCATTCGGTTTGAAGAGACCTTCCATATTATTGCTGTAGTTGTTGGAATTGCATCATCTTATTTTATCATCATTTTGGACATTATCGTTCAATACGTCACAAATAGTAGAAACTCTAAAAAATCCAATAGCTAGAATGCAAAATATGGCCATTTTTATCGAATTATGACTGAAAAGGGGTGATAAACTTGGATCATGGAGCTCCAATAGTTGAAGATGTGCTTGGGATTTCATGGCTTGATTTTAATTTGTCTAACGTACTCATGATTGTTGTTTCATCATTAATCGTTTTCCTTTTTTGTCTATGGGCAAGCCGAAACCTCCAAATGAAGCCAACAGGATGGCAAAATTTCATGGAATGGCTAGTAGAGTTTGTCAAGGGAATTGTCAATGACACGATGGACTGGAAAACAGGGAAGGTTTTCCTCCCGCTTGGACTTACACTGATTTTATACATATTTTTAAGCAATATGTTAGGTGTTATTACAAACGGGGTCGTTGGTCATGATTTATGGTGGAAATCACCAACAGCTGATGCAACTTTAACACTAACATTATCAGCCATGGTCATTATATTGACACACTATTATGGTGTGAAGGTGCAGGGGACAAAGGAATATCTCAAAGGATATGTTCGGCCTGTGCCATTAATGTTACCATTTAAAATTATCGAAGAATTTACCAATACATTAACATTAGGTCTTCGTCTATTTGGTAATATTTATGCAGGGGAAGTATTACTAACCCTTCTAGTTGGATTAGCGGCATCAGGTATCCTGGGATTCATGGGAGCAGCAGTGCCAATGGTAATCTGGCAAGCATTCAGTACATTTATCGGTGCCATTCAGGCATACGTATTTGTCATGTTAACAATGGTGTACATGTCTCACAAGGTGAGCAGTGACCATTAATTTTTAAAAAATAAGACATAAGGTTATTTATAAAAGGAGGAAATCAGGAATGGAAGTATTAGCAGCAGCAATTGCAATTGGATTGGCAGCATTAGGTGCTGGTCTTGGTAACGGGATGATCGTAAGTAAAACAGTAGAGGGTATTGCTCGTCAACCAGAATTAAGAGGACCACTACAAGGTACAATGTTTATCGGTGTTGCACTAGTTGAGGCGATTCCGATTATCGCAGCAGTTATCGCGTTCATGGCTATTTTTATGTAATAACGTCTTTATACATTATATGGCGAAGGTCGGGTCCATTAAGCATCTTCGCCATTGCTTTATGCACGATACCGTATTTTAGAAAATCATTACCGCAGAATCGTAATGCAGCAGTAATGGAAAGGAGTGGAATCCTGTGCAATCATACATTGGCCTGATGACACTAGGAGCTAGTGTTGGTGGATTAAGAATAGGGGATATGATCGTACAATTAGTTACGTTCCTTATATTACTCTATTTATTGAAAAAATTCGCTTGGGGCCCGCTGATGAACATGATGCAAAAACGTGAAGAATACGTTGCGGGTGAAATTGAAGCAGCAGAAAAAAGCCGTAAAGAAGCGGAACAGGCATCTCAGGAAGCTGCTAATCAATTAAAACAAGTGAAACAAGAAGCACAACAAATGATCGAAGAAGCGAAAAGTGCCGGCTTAAAACAAGAGCAGGATATAGTTGAAGCCGCTAATAAGCAAGCGGAACTCATTAAGAAACAAGCACAACAGGAAATTGAAAATGAAAAAGAGCAAGCGATTCAAGCACTGCAAGATCAAGTTGCCTCATTATCTGTCCTTATTGCCAGCAAGGTAGTAGAAAAAGAAATCAATGAGCAGGATCAAGAGAAACTGATCAGTGAGTATCTTAAAGAGGTAGGAGAAGAGCGATGAGTGAAGCTTTAGTAGCCAAACGTTATGCAGAAGCTCTTTTTGAACTTGGACAAGAAAAACTTATTTTAGATAAATTGGTAAAAGAATTTAGTGTTGTACGCGATGTTTTCCAAACCAATCAGGAATTAACCACATTTCTTGCTCATCCAGCGATACCTGGTGAAAAGAAAAAACAGCTTATAGCAGAAGTTTTTCAAGGATCGCAAGCAGAAGTGATTAATACGCTGAAACTATTGGTGGACCGTCGTCGCGTGGATGTCATTCCATTTGTGATTGACGACCTTATCCAATTGGTAAACGATGCTAAAGGAATTGCAGAAGCAACGGTTTATTCTGTTCGTGAATTATCTGCTGACGAAAAACTGAAAGTAAAAGAGTCTTTCGTTAAACGTTTAAATAAAGAAGAAATTCGCATTACCAATGTTGTTGATCCATCCTTACTAGGTGGCGTGAAAATCCGTGTAGGAAACACCATTTATGATGGATCAATCAGCAATAAGTTAAAGCGGATCGAACGGAATATTGTAACTGCAAACATATGATGATAGGGGTGAAAGGCTATGAGCATTAAAGCTGAAGAAATCAGTTCACTGATTAAACAGCAAATCGCAAATTACGATGCAGATATCGAAGTTAGTGATGTTGGAACAGTTATTGAAGTTGGGGACGGTATTGCTCGTGCACACGGACTTGACAATGCAATGGCTGGTGAACTTCTTGAGTTTTCCAACGGTGTCATGGGATTGGCACAGAACCTTGAAGAAAGTAACGTAGGTATCGTTATTTTAGGACCATATACAGATATTAAAGAAGGCGATGAAGTTCGCCGTACGGGTCGAATTATGCAAGTTCCTGTAGGAGATAGCCTACTTGGCCGCGTAGTGAATCCACTTGGACAGCCAATTGACGGAAAAGGCCCAGCTGAAACGACCAATACACGCCCAATCGAAGCTCCGGCTCCAGGGGTAATGGACCGTAAATCAGTAGATGAACCACTTCAAACAGGGATTAAAGCAATTGATGCCCTTGTACCAATTGGTCGTGGACAGCGTGAGTTAATCATTGGGGACCGTCAAACTGGTAAAACAACGTTAGCTGTCGATACAATTATTAACCAAAAAGATCAGGATATGATTTGTATCTATGTTGCGATTGGACAAAAGGAATCTACTGTACGTGGTACGGTGGAAACATTCCGTCGTTACGGCGCATTGGATTATACCATCGTCGTTTCTGCTGGTGCATCTGACCCAGCTCCATTACAATACTTAGCTCCATATGCAGGTGTTGCAATGGGTGAAGAGTTCATGTACAACGGAAAACACGTTTTATTAGTATATGATGATTTATCCAAACAAGCGGTTGCTTACCGTGAGCTATCCTTGCTATTACGTCGCCCGCCAGGCCGTGAAGCATTCCCAGGGGATGTATTCTACCTGCATTCACGCCTATTGGAACGTGCAGCAAAACTTAGTGACGAAAAAGGCGGCGGTTCTTTAACTGCACTGCCATTTGTTGAAACACAGGCTGGAGATATTTCAGCATATATCCCAACTAACGTAATCTCCATTACGGATGGGCAAATCTTCTTACAATCTGATTTATTCTTCTCAGGTGTACGTCCAGCTATTAACGCTGGTTTATCCGTATCACGTGTTGGTGGTTCAGCGCAAATTAAAGCAATGAAGAAAGTTGCAGGTACATTGCGTCTTGATCTGGCATCTTACCGTGAGCTTGAAGCGTTCAGCCAATTTGGTTCTGACCTTGATAAAGCGACACAAGCGAAATTGAACCGCGGGGAACGTACAGTAGAAGTTTTAAAACAAGGATTGCATAAAACATTAGCTGTTGAAAAACAGGTGATGATTATCTATGCGCTAACGAATGGATACTTAGATGATATTCCAGTAGAAGATGTGCTTCGTTTTGAAGCAGAGATGAATACATGGTTAGATTCCAACCGTTCAGATTTACTGGCATCAATCCGTGAAACTGGTAACTTACCAGATAAAAACGACATGAACGAAGCGATTGAATCCTTTAAGAAGACGTTCTTGCCGTCTGATCAATAAAGCATTAATATAGGGTTAATCCATGTGTATAGGTTAGCCATATACAGACGAACTTTTAGGGGGAAGATGTAGAAATAGAATAGGAAACAAACTTTTCTATTTCTCTAGTCTACCTCTTTCATGCAGGTTAACGGGCAATAATCCCTCACGTCAAGACGAAGGGAAGAAGCCTAAGAGGGTTAAACTGCCGTAAAAGGCCGATTCGTTCATCCTACAACCAGTCGGGATGAAGCAAAATCCCCACTAATTGAAGATTCACTTTATGAAAGTGTGGTGAAATAAGTTTGGCATCACTTAGAGATATTAAGGCGCGAATAGATTCAACGAAGAAGACAAAACAAATTACCAGTGCGATGCAGCTCGTATCTGCATCCAAAATGAACAAGGCGGAGCAAAATGCCAAAGGCTATGTCCCGTACAGTGAGAAAATGCAGGCTGTCGTTGCAAACATTGCCAACAGCAGTACCGATGTTTCCCACCCGATGCTACAAACGCGTGAAGTAAAGAAAACAGGTTACTTAGTCATCACTTCTGACCGTGGTTTAGTAGGCGGATACAATAGTAATGTATTAAAAACCTTGCAAAACACCATCCATGAGCGTCATCAATCACCAGATGAATATACGGTTGTTGTGGTTGGGAGAAAAGGATATGATTACTGCAGAAAGCGGAACATTCCAGTTACCAACAGTATTCTGGGTGTGGCAGACCACCCGGTGTTTGCAGATATTAAAGAGATTGCACAATCAACGGTTCAAATGTTTACAGACGGGGAAATTGATGAATTGAACATCATTTACAACCATTACGCCAGTGCTATTTCCCAAGTGCCAACAAAGAAAAAATTGTTGCCAATTGAAGATTTGCATGAACAGGGAGATTTAACCGCTGAATATGAATATGAGCCAAATCAGGATGAAATTTTAAAAGTACTTTTACCACTATATGCTGAAAGCTTAATTTTTGGTGCATTACTAGATGGTAAAGCGAGTGAACACGCTGCAAGTATGAATGCGATGCGCAGTGCGACAGATAATGCAAATGATCTTATCGATGATCTCACATTATCCTATAACCGAGCACGCCAAGCACAAATTACCCAGCAAATTTCGGAAATTGTTGGTGGAGCTTCAGCGCTTGAGTAACTCTAAGGCCATCTAAAAGCTAGGAGGGAATTCGATTGAGCAAAGGACATGTGACACAAGTTATGGGCCCGGTTGTTGACGTGAAATTCGACGATGATCAACTCCCGGAAATCTATGATGCCCTAACTGTACAAATTGACGGAAACGATGAAACAACGACAGAGCTTAGTTTAGAAGTTGCGCTTCAATTAGGTGATAACGTTGTTCGTACCATTGCAATGTCATCAACAGACGGATTAAAACGTGGAGCAGAAGTGACAGGCTTAGGCCGACCAATTTCTGTACCAGTTGGTGATGTAACATTAGGAAGAGTATTTAACGTTTTAGGTGACAAGATCGATTTAGATGAAGATTTAGGAACGGATGTACGCAGAGATCCTATACACCGTGAGCCACCAAAATTTGAGAACCTGTCTACTGAAACGGAAATTTTAGAAACAGGTATCAAAGTTGTAGACTTATTAGCACCATATATCAAAGGTGGTAAGATTGGTCTTTTCGGTGGTGCCGGTGTAGGTAAGACCGTACTAATCCAGGAATTAATCAATAACATTGCCCAAGAGCACGGTGGGATTTCCGTATTCGCCGGTGTTGGGGAACGTACACGTGAAGGTAATGACCTTTACTATGAAATGAAAGACTCTGGCGTTATCAGTAAAACGGCCATGGTATTCGGACAGATGAATGAGCCACCTGGTGCACGTATGCGTGTTGCACTTACCGGTCTGACAATGGCCGAATATTTCCGTGATGAACAGGGACAGGACGTGCTATTGTTCATCGACAACATTTTCCGATTTACACAGGCTGGTTCAGAGGTATCTGCCCTACTTGGACGTATGCCATCTGCCGTTGGTTACCAGCCAACACTAGCAACGGAAATGGGTGCCTTGCAGGAGCGTATTACATCAACAGACAAAGGTTCTGTTACATCGATTCAGGCTATTTATGTACCTGCCGATGACTATACGGATCCGGCACCAGCAACAACTTTTGCTCACTTAGATGCGACAACTAACTTAGATCGTAAATTATCTGAGCAAGGTATTTATCCTGCGGTGGATCCATTAGAATCTACGTCCCGTGCCCTTGACCCGGAAGTAGTTGGGGAAGAGCACTATCAAGTAGCAACAGAAGTACAGCAAACACTTCAGCGCTACAAAGAATTACAGGATATTATTGCCATCTTAGGTATGGATGAATTAGGTGACGAGGACAAACTAGTCGTTGCTCGTGCACGTCGTATTCAATTCTTCTTATCTCAAAACTTCCACGTTGCCGAACAGTTTACAGGTCAGCCAGGTTCTTATGTGCCTGTAAATGAAACGGTGAAAGGATTTAGAGAGATTTTAGACGGTAAATACGATGACCTGCCAGAAGATGCGTTCCGTCTAGTAGGCCGAATTGAAGAAGTAGTAGAAAAAGCGAAGCAAATGCAATAACAACAGCCAGGGTGCCCCGGTTAGCGACTAGTGATTACGCCGTGTAACACGGAAGCCGGCCTCCAGGCACTAAAGCTGGACAATAGATTGGTAAGGGAAAGAGAATCTTGGATAATGCTTTTACTCGCGTTATCCCTCTCTTTCATATCATAGGAGGGGTTACATTGAAAACACTAACTGTGAGTGTTGTTACTCCTAATGGTCCCGTTATGGAAAACGAGGCTGAAATGGTGGTTGCCCGAGCAGAAAGTGGGGAAATTGGCATCATGCCAAATCACATCCCACTCGTTGCTCCACTATCCATTGCTGCTGTTCGTTTGAAACAGGGTAATGATGAACATCAATTAGCTGTTAATGGAGGCGTAATGGAAGTTAGTTCGAACAAAGTTACCATCCTTGCACAATCTGCAGAAAAACCTGAAGAAATAGATGTACAGCGTGCAAGAGAGGCGAAAGAACGTGCGGAAGAACGCCTTCAGTCAAAACAGGATAATGTCGATTACCTACGGGCTGAATTAGCACTCCAACGAGCAATGAATCGTTTAGACGTTGCGAACAAATAAATAGCGGAAAATGAATTTCTTTTCCACAGGCATTGGAAAATCTCTTATGACAGTGATGTTATAAGGGATTTTTTTGCTGTGTGGAAGGATGGTGGTGGGCGCTTGATTAATGAAGGGAGATTTATAAATGTAGACTATTACTCAGAAAAAGGAGGGGCAGTGCTCATTAATTGGGATAAGCGCTCAGGAAGCGAAATGCGAGCGCTCACAAACTGGGATTTACGCTCAAAAGAGAGGAGCGAGCGCCCATAAAAAAGGAAAAACGCTCAAAAAAGAAATGTCAGCGCTCATAAAATTGTAAAAACGATCAAAAGAGAAGTGCCAGCGCACATAAAAAGGGAAAAGAGCCCAAAAATGAAGTACAAGCGCCCTTCAACTGCAAAACGCTTAAAACCCACAGCTTCTCGCTCATAATACACCAACATTTACCAAATTAAACCACGCTTCGCCTTCTGTCGATATTTCCCGGGAAATGCTCCAATATTTCTACATAAAACTGCCAACTCATTTAATAGGTATTTTGATAATACTCCAGAATATATCATGATATGCGAAATATCTCTTATATGATGGCTCGTAAAAAAGCTTAGCCCCCAATTCTTTGACTTTTATCCGTATTCATGGCAAAGTAACTAGTAGAAAATATAACAAGGTGGTTTTTATGTTAACAATCGGACAATGGGCATTAGTTAGTATTTTTTCGCATTTTCTTTTTATATATATTACTTGGCGCGTATTAATTTCTATTAATATTGATCCCATTATACGAAATGGGAAGATTACAGAGGCAAGAATATTATTGTTCTTTATTGCCATTGTAATTGGATCCGGTGTAAGCAGATTTTTCCTTGAAATTGTACAATGGTCCAATGATTTAATTTATTTATTCTAATCGTACACAGATGATTTCTCCATTGGCTGGAAAATCATCATGATACATTCTATAAATCTATTAAATTAATTCGTATATTCATAGTCCCTTCTGTTCATACTGTAGATAACAGTACTTAAGCGGAGGGGATTTTTTATGTGGAGAGTCTTATTTATTGCGGTACTTCTTGTATTTACAGCGAATGCTACAGTGGAGAGTAAGGGAATGAGTGAGCTGGAAGAAATGGCCGACTTTGTTACAAATCAAAATTTAACGATAAATGAATGGAATGTCGTGATAAAGGAAAAGAAAGAGCAGGATGAAATTCAGGAAATAATAAATGAACTAAAAAATAGTTATAAAGGCACTAGGACAGAGGATGAAAATGTAATAAAATTTCAATTTAGAGACACTCATAAAAGATATGATTTTTCCGTATTATATAATGTTGTTTTGCCGAAAGATAATCTATCATATCCCGAGTTAACCGTGGTTATTGAGGGCGGACAATGGAATAACGAGATAAGGTCTGAGTTTTATCACGTTCATTATTCCGTAACAAATGAATTCTTTACAGAAAGCAAACGATTATTTACTTGGCTTAACACTGAACCAAGTGGTATAATAGTTAAAGCCGAATTTGAACAAGAATTGACAAATTATTTTAATCTTCAACATAAAAAGACACAATTAGACAATGCTTCAAATTCAGTGAACAACAAATATATCTATGGGTATACATCAAAGTGGAATGAGAAAATCAACATTGAAGACACCCCGATAAACGTCCAAATCGCAATAACCAATCATGAAAATGGACTTCCAGAATTGACATTAGGAACACCTATCCTAATACATGAATATTAATATAGTGAAAATGGATCTGAAGGAGATTTGTAACATGGAAAAAATCATCGTAAGAGGCGGACATCAATTAAATGGCACCGTTCGAGTGGAAGGTGCTAAAAATGCGGTACTTCCGGTTATTGCTGCAAGTTTAATTGCAAGTGAAGGCAAGAGTACTATCACTGAAGTTCCTGTCCTAGCTGATGTATATACAATTAATGAAGTCTTACGAAATTTGAACGCTGAAGTAGAATTTGATCCAGAAAAAAATACAGTTGTAATCGATGCTTCCAATCAGTTGAAAACAGAAGCACCCTTTGAGTATGTTCGAAAAATGCGTGCTTCTGTATTAGTGTTGGGACCTTTATTGGCCCGCTATGGTCATGCAAAAGTGGCAATGCCAGGTGGGTGTGCGATTGGCTCCCGCCCGATTGACTTACATTTAAAAGGCTTCGAAGCTATGGGAGCTGACATTCACGTTGGCAACGGCTTTGTGGAAGCAAAAGTAGATGGGCGTCTAAAGGGTGCAAAAATTTATTTAGATATGCCAAGTGTTGGTGCTACAGAAAATATTATGATGGCTGCGGCCTTAGCTGAAGGGAAAACAGTCATTGAAAATTGTGCGAAAGAACCAGAAATAGTTGACTTGGCGAATTATTTAAATAAAATGGGTGCCAAAATTGTTGGTGCAGGAACAGAATCAATTCGTATTACAGGCGTAGATAAATTACACGGTGTGGATCATCCTATTATTCCAGACCGTATTGAAGCAGGTACTTTTATGGTAGCTGCTGCAATTACTGGGGGCAATGTATTTATTGAAAATGCGGAGGCTGACCACCTTCGTTCTGTTATATCAAAATTGGAAGAAATGAATGTAACAGTGAAAGAAGAAGCTGGTGGTATTCGTGTAATTGGTCCGAATCCAAATGAACTAAAAGCGACAGATGTTAAAACATTGCCATATCCAGGATTTCCTACAGATATGCAATCCCAAATGATGGCATTAATGCTGCAAGCACAGGGCACTAGTGTCATTACTGAAACAGTTTTTGAGAACCGTTTTATGCATGTTGAAGAATTCAGACGTATGAATGCACAAATGAAGATTGAAGGTCGCAGTGTAATCATTGAGGGCTCTTCGGAATTACAAGGTGCGGAGGTTGCTGCTACGGACCTGCGTGCTGCAGCTGCTCTAATATTAGCTGGTTTAGTATCTAATGGCTACACGAGAATTACCGAACTAAAACATCTTGATCGTGGCTATGTAAACCTAGAAGGGAAATTAGCTGCCCTCGGTGCAAACATTGAACGTGTTCATGAAGACAATAACGTCATGGTTAAAGTCGATTACGAAAAGAAACGTATGGTTGCAAGATTATCTTAGAATTTGGTTGTCAAACAAGTGTAATATAAATCGCATGGAATTTTTATAAATTTCCATGCGATTTTTTATGCTTTTTGGTGCCTGTCACTTCCCGAAATTTGTCGAATGTGTGGTTATGTAGGCCTTTTCTGTTAATTGTGCTTAACATGTGAATAAAATTATATTTTCTTTTTGTAAAAAACATGTTAAAATTAATTGAAAATTACTAATTATTGTAATTGAATGGAAATGATGGGGTTATTCGATACATTTCTTCTTGGTGGATATGGTGGAATGGCTAATCGTATAGAACATTTGTTAATCATACTATGCATAACTATGAGTATTAAAGAGCGATTATGATAATTAGAGGAAAGGAAAACAGAATGTAACTTTTGCATAGACGAACGATGGATTGACGAAATGGGACATAACCATATCATTCCACTGCAGCAGGTAAAAACATAACCAGACCAAGAAAGGATGGCAAGACAACTTTCCTTCTCCTACGAAAATCAATATCATTCATTTACATAAATCAAATGGGCTAACACTTCGATTACCTAGCTAGCCCACGCATTTCGTATAAGTATTTCCAGAGCGACTAAGCATATTTTAAAGTTACGTCGTACATACACTGTAGATTTTACGTCAAAAAACATGCTGATAGATACTAATCACCTAACACCACTTAGAATACGGAGGTGAGCACATCCATGCTTCGGTACTTGTTAAAACGTTCGCTCATTGCACTTGTCACCTTGTGGATTATTGTAACCATCACGTTCCTATTAATGATAACGGTTCCAGGGTCTCCATTTAGTGACGAGCGATCATCCAATGAAACGATTCAAGCTAATTTAGAGGCGCATTATAACTTGGATGAACCGTATCATGTACAATATCTTATTTATATGAAAAATATTGCCATGCTTGATTTAGGGCCATCCATTAAGCAGCCGAATCAGACCGTAAACGATTTACTTGGTAGAGGATTTCCCATTTCCTTTGAGCTCGGAATGGTGACCATTATCGTTGCTGTTATTTCAGGGATTGTTTTTGGAATTATTTCTGCATTACGACACAATGGAATAATCGATTATTTGTCCATGGGGTTTGCTGTTTTAGGGATTTCCATTCCTAACTTTATATTAGCGACATTATTCATTCAAAAATTGGCAGTAGACTGGGCGATGTTCCCTGTTGCTACATGGTCAAGCCCAGCACATATGGTTCTTCCGGTGGCAGCACTGGCGACTGGGCCAATGGCAATTATCGCCAGGTTAACGAGATCAACCATGCTTGAGGTTCTTACACAGGATTATATAAAAATGGCAAAAGCAAAGGGATTGTCGCCATGGAAAATTACTTTTAAACATGCACTAAGGAATGCCCTCATGCCAGTTGTCACGATCATGGGAACATTGCTTGCTGGGATTTTAACGGGAACATTCGTTATCGAACAAATTTTTGCGATTCCGGGAATGGGTAAATATTTCGTGGAAAGCATTAACCAGCGGGATTATCCCGTTATTATGGGGACAACGGTATTTTACAGTGCCTTTCTAATTTTTATGCTTTTCTTAGTAGACATTGTGTATGGAATCATCGACCCTCGAATTAAATTACATAAAAAGGGAGGGGAGTAAATAAGATGAAAACAGCGAATGGAATCAATCCAGCACCATCTTCCTCAAGCATACCCGATGAGTGGTTCACATTAAAAGAAAAGGATAAAGATGCAGCAGAACAAGTAGCAAGACCTTCCCTTTCTTACTGGCAGGATGCATGGCGGAGATTACGACAAAACAAAATGGCCATGTTAGGTCTAATTTTCCTTATATTATTAACCATTATGGCTATCCTCGGACCAATTTTAAGTCCGTATGAAGTAAACACACAAGACCGACCAAATCAGTATCAGCTACCATCATCGGAACATTGGTTTGGCACTGATGCAGCCGGCCGGGATGTTTTTACGAGAACATGGTATGGAGCCAGAATTTCGCTGTTCGTTGGATTGGTAGCTGCAATGATTGATGTGTTTATTGGAATTATCTATGGTGGTATCTCCGGGTATAAAGGCGGTCGTACAGATAATGTTATGATGCGAATCATTGAAATATTATATGGAATTCCAAGTTTACTCGTCACGATTTTATTGCTTGTCGTATTGGGTCCGAGTCTATTTACAATTATTCTAGCTTTAACGATTACCGGATGGGTAGGAATGGCCCGAATTGTTCGGGGGCAGGTTTTGCAAATTAAAAACTATGAATATGTTCTCGCCTCCCAATCCTTTGGAGGAAAAACATCGCGAATTATTCGTAAGCACCTGCTGCCGAATGCGATGGGTCCAATCATTGTACAAATGACATTATCCGTACCAACTGCCATTTTTGCAGAAGCATTTTTAAGTTTCATAGGATTAGGGATTCAATCCCCATATGCAAGCTGGGGTGTGATGGCAAATGATTCCCTCGGTGCCATTCTCTCCGGAAACTGGTGGACATTGTTTTTCCCCGCATTCTTTATTTCCTTTACAATGTTTGCTTTCAATGTTTTAGGGGATGGGCTTCAGGATGCACTTGATCCGAAGCTGAGAAAGTAGGTGACGATCATGGAAAAAATATTGGAAATAAAAGACCTTCATGTAACCTTCACGACCTATGGAGGAACGGTTCAGGCGGTTCGAGGGGTAAATTTACATTTGAATAAGGGTGAAACGTTGGCAATTGTCGGCGAATCCGGTTGTGGGAAAAGTGTTACATCCAATGCGGTTATGCGGTTAATTCCAAGTCCTCCTGGAAAAATTTCCAAAGGGACGATTCACTTTAAAGGCCAGAATTTAACGGAGTTCTCTGAGAAAAAAATGCGGATGATTCGTGGTGTGGATATATCGATGATTTTCCAGGACCCGATGACCGCTTTAAATCCTACATTAACCATCGGTACGCAGCTAATGGAAGGCTTGCGCAAACATAAAAATGTCTCAGCCAGTGAAGCGAAAAAGAAGGCAATCGAGATGATGGAACTGGTTGGGATTCCAAATCCAGAAGAAAGGTTGAAACAGTATCCGCACCAATTTAGTGGCGGGATGCGTCAGCGGATGGTGATTGCCATGGCAATCATTTGCGATCCGGAATTGCTGATTGCCGATGAACCAACAACAGCCTTGGATGTCACGATTCAAGCGCAAATTCTGGAACTCTTCGGAGAAATTCAAAAGAAAACAGGAGTTTCTATTATTCTAATAACCCATGATTTAGGGGTCGTTGCTAAAATTGCCCATCGAATTGCTGTCATGTACGCCGGTAAAATTATTGAAACAGGTACCAAGCGGGATGTTTTCTACAACCCGCAGCATCCATATACAAAGGGGTTATTAAACTCAGTTCCTAGATTAGATGAAAGAGGGAAGCTTCAACCAATCGATGGGACACCACCTGATTTATTCTCACCTCCTAAAGGCTGTCCTTTTACAGCAAGATGCCCATACGCGATGGAGGTGTGTGATAAAGTTTATCCCGAACAATCCGTGCTTTCAGATTCACATCAAGTGAACTGTTGGTTGCAGGATAAGCGGGCTAAGCATATTCTAGCTGAATCAGCTAGTAAATCATTTTAATAAAAAGGGGGAAAAGGCATGAAGAAGTTTCTTATTTTTCTTCTGGCAATCGTAACCGTTGGCGTGCTTTCTGCATGTACAACTGGTGAGGATGCAGGAGAACCAGCAGATGAAACAGAAACAGAGTCACCAGAAGAAGGGGTGGAAGAAGAAGCCGAGGAAGGGGTAGAAGAGGCAAGTGGAGAAAAGGTCTTGCGCCTAAATAATAGCATTGAACCGACCTCACTTGATCCATCGATTGGTTTTGATGCGGTATCATGGGATCCATTAAACAATCTAATGGAAGGCTTAACTCGTTTGGATGAAGATCATGTTGCCGGACCAGGCGTTGCTGAGGACTGGGATATTTCGGATGACGGCTTAACTTATACTTTCTATCTTCGCCAAGAGGCAAACTGGTCAAATGGGGACCCGGTTGTAGCGGAGGATTTTGTGTTTGCATGGAAATACATGCTCAATCCGGAAACAGGTTCACCTGCAGCATTCCTTGGATATTTTATTGAAGGAGCAGAAGCTTATAACGCTGGGGAAGGTTCAGCTGATGATGTTGGGGTAACTGCAGTAGATGATAAAACATTGGAAGTAACATTGGAAGCACCAACTGGATTTTTCCTTGATGTACTGACGAATCCAGCATTCTTCCCGATTAACCATCAAGTTGCCGAAGAAAACCCAGATTGGCATACAGAAGCAGATACATTTGTAGCAAATGGTCCATTTTTACTGGAATCATGGGATCATGATGTCGAAATGGTATTTGCGAAAAACCCGGAATATTGGGATGCAGGTGCCGTCCAATTAGATAAAGTTCATTTTGCAATGGTAAATGATACCAATACACAATATCAAATGTTTGAAAGTGGAGAGCTGGATACAGCAAGCATTCCACCAGAATTATCCGATCAATTAATTGATGGAGATAATGTCTTCATTGGTCCATATGGTGGGTTAGAATTTTACCGTCTTAATGTAACGGCAGAGCCGTTTCAAAATAAGAAGATTAGGCAAGCATTTTCATACGCGGTAAATCGGGATGATATTGCACAATACATTGTGAAAAATGGGGTAGAACCTGCATATGGTTTCATCTCTCCTGGCTTTACATCTCCAACAGGGGAAGATTTCCGTGATGTGAATGGAGACCTTGTAAGCTACGATCCAGAACTCGCACAGCAATTGCTTGCAGAAGGGATGGCAGAAGAAGGGTATGATGAATTACCTGATATTACTCTATCCTATAACACCAGTGACACAAATAAAGCGGTAGCAGAAGCGTTACAGGATATGTTCCTGGAAAGTTTAGGGGTGGAAGTATCTATTGAAAATCAGGAGTGGGGAGTTTTTGTAGAAGCACAGCAAAATCTGGAGCTTCAGCTTTCCCGAAGCTCATTCATCAATGACTACAATGACCCAGTTAACTTCCTGGAAAGCTTTATCACTGATTCTTACATGAACCGAACCGGATTTTCCAGTGCAGAATACGATGAATTAATTGAAAAAGGAAAATCAGAAGTAGATCCAGAAACACGCTGGGAATATTTATATGAGGCAGAGAAAATGCTGGCAGACGAAATGATTGCGATCCCAATTCGCTACTATAACACGGTTGTGCTGGAAGCGGAGGGTGTATCCGGAATCCTCCGTCACCCGGTTGGATACTTTGATTTGAAATATGCAGATAAACAGTAGGAAGCGGAAGCGCCCGGTTAGCGACGTACGAGCTGGAACGAGCCGTAGGAGATAAAGGAAACACGATGAACGAAAGTGAATCGATGTTGACTTATCGTACGGAGGTGAGGGAAGCTACGCTAGTCGCTGGGCGCTGGAGCTGGACTAAGTAGGAAGCGGAAGCGCCCATAAAAAGTATACTGCTTATAAACGGGAGAGAGCGCTCATAAAAAAGAAATACTGCTCATAAGTGGAAGAAGCGGTTATTTGGATGCAAACACTTTTCCCATTTATCCCATGATTAACTGGCTGCAAGAATCCCACTTCAGGAATTCGAGGAAAATACATGAATGATAAGTGGGATCAAACAGCCAGTTTCACTTTATTAATTTTTATTGATTGAAAGCAAGTGTACGTGTTTAGATAGATATATAGGTTTATATACATAATTCACAGCAAGGAAGTGACCAACCATGATTTACCCAAATCGGCTAAAACAAGGGGATACCATTGGTGTCATTGCCCCCGCAGGACCTCCTGAATTAGCTAACATAAAGCAAGCTATCCCATTTTTTGAAAATCTCGGTCTTCACGTACAGCTTGGTAAGCATGTGGAGCAGGTCCATGGTTACTTAGCTGGATCGGATGAACAACGTTTAGAGGATTTTCATCAAATGATAGCTGATCCTCATATTAATGCGATTATTTTTGCCCGTGGTGGATATGGAACAGGACGCATTGTTCCGGGAATTGATTATGACCTGGTGAAAAATAACTCTAAGATCATATGGGGTTATAGTGATATTACTTATTTGCACACAGCCATTCGGCAATTGACAGGCCTTGTAACCTTTCACGGACCAATGGTAGCATCTGATATTGGAAAAGAAGACTTTGATGAATTTTCAGGATCTATGTTCAAGCAGCTCTTTGAACCTACCCATCTGGCCTATTCAGAGGATATTTCCCCACTGCACGTACTTTCTACAGGAAAGGCAAAAGGTCAGCTGGTTGGAGGGAATTTGTCCTTGATTGCCAGTACGATGGGGACGCCATATGAAATCGATATGATAGACAAAATACTACTCATAGAAGATATTGGGGAGGAGCCCTATCGTGTGGATAGTATGCTGAATCAGTTAAAATTATCAGGAAAACTAGCGGAAGCTGCAGGAATCATTGTCGGTGATTTTGCTAATACAGAAACAAAGCTGTCTTCTTCCCTAACTTTAGAAGAAGTTTTCCTGGATTATTTTGCAAATCTCGATATTCCAGTGATGAGTGGATTTCAAATTGGCCATTGTATCCCGCATTTTGCTGTCCCGTTAGGAGCAGAAGCAACCCTTTCAACAGATGAGAAAGCCTTGCATATTGCATCAGGTGTGAAGTAAACATAGGAGGAAGTAAAATGAAAATTGCAGAAGTGAATACATTTCGAGCGGCGATTCCCTTGCATACGCCTTTTAAAACGGCGCTTCGAACTGTGACGGTTGCAGAAACAATTGTAGTAAAGATAACATGTGAGGATGGCACGACTGGTTGGGGAGAGGCGCCTCCAACCCATGTTATTACAGGAGATAGCCTCGATAGCATAGAATACGGAATCACAAAGGTGTTTGCACCTATATTAATCGGAGAAGAACTAACCAATCGTGAAATAATTTTCGAAAAGATACATGGAAGCATGTTCGGAAACACGAGTGCGAAAGCCGCAATTGACATGGCTTTATATGATTGTATTGCTCAGAAAGCAAAGATGCCACTCTATCAATTTCTTGGCGGATATCAGGATACGCTGGAGACGGATTATACGGTTAGTGTGAATCAACCGGAACAAATGGCAGCAGATGCCAGGAAATATATGGATAATGGTTTTAACGTTTTAAAGATTAAAGTAGGGAAAGACCGGATCAATACCGATGTTCAACGAATTGAAGCGATTCGACATGAAATTGGATCAGATGTTGTCATCCGATTAGATGCCAACCAGGGATGGAAGCCAAAAGAAGCGGTTCAGGCTATCCGTAAAATGGAAGACCTTGGATTAAATATTGAGCTTATCGAACAACCGGTTAAAGCCCATGATTATGAAGGACTGAAATATGTAACAAATAACACCGAAACACCAATTATGGCAGATGAGAGTGTATTTTCGCCATATGACGCAAAACGTGTCCTCGAATCTGGAGCTGCGGATTTGATTAATATTAAATTGATGAAAGCAGGCGGCATTCACCAAGGGCTGAAAATTGCAAAACTCGCTGCTGTTTACGGGGTGGAGTGTATGGTTGGAAGTATGATTGAAACGAAAATTGGCATAACGGCTGCTGCCCATTTTGCCGCAAGCCAACCAAATGTTACCCGTTTTGACTTTGATGCGCCATTAATGCTCGCTGGTGACATAGCACGTGGAGGTATTGCTTACAATGGAAGCATCATAGATTTTGGTGTAGGCAGTGGACTTGGAATTAGTGGAATAGATGAGTCTTATATCGGAAAATAAGTGTTTTTGACTTGTTTAACGATTGTGGATTTGGTGTAATTCGTGCGATTCCACAAAAATTCGAGCACCGAAGTTTTTAGATTTATTGTCCCGTTATATCGGCGTATCGCTTACTGTATTATAAATAAAATAATTAAACAAACGTTTGATTCATTCATTTAAAAAAGGAAAGGGGCATCATCATGTTTAAACAAACGTTTGAACTATTCCCTGACGAAATGTGGGTAGCCGCTGTGCAGGTAGCTACAGTTTGGACAAAACCGGAGTCAGCAAGGGAAATAGACCGACATGGAACGACATACCCAACAAATATTGAAGGCTGGATTGAATCCTTATCCTACGAAGACAGCCTGGCATTATGTGATGAAAATAGAGTACAGTCACAGATTTTATACGGAGAGCCAGTTCTCGTAACGGAAATAAAGGATGACTTTGCGCATGTCATTGTTCCGAGCCAGCCATCGAAAAAGGATGAACGAGGATATCCGGGCTGGGTGCCACTTAAACAATTAGCAAAGGTAGATAAACAGAAATGGGTGAAGTCAAAAACAGCTGCCATCCAAGCCGATAAAGCATGGCTGGAAAACGAAGCCAGTGAAAAAGTACAAAAGCTTAGCTACCTAACGATGCTGCCGGTTGAAGCGGTAGGAGAGGAAAGGGTGGAAGTGAATACCCCACATGGAAATCGCTATTTACCGCGCAAGGATGTTCACATCTTTTCTACAGAGGAAGGAATTGAACAGGGGAATGGAGAAGATATTGTCCAAGCTGGAATCCCATATATCAGCCTACCATATTTTTGGGGAGGTATGAGTGCATTTGGCTATGACTGTTCAGGGCTCGCTTATGCGACTCATAAAGCGAATGGATATAGGATCCCTCGTGATGCTGGAGACCAGGCAAACGCCGGTGAAGCGGTTGCGCTAGATGCACTACAGCCTGGTGACTTGCTATTTTTTGCCTATGAAGAAGGGAAGGGCAGAATTCATCACGTAGGAATTTACTATGGGGACGGAAAAATGTTGCACTCACCACAAACTGGTAAGGGAATTGAGGTTATCTCTTTAGCGGGCACAAAATATGAAAAAGAACTTTGTGCGGCAAGACGTTACTGGCGTGATTAAAAGGGGGAGTATGGATGGAAGAAAAGATGCTGGAAGTGAAGAATCTAACCAAGCATTTTGAAATGGGAAAAGGGCAAATGCTTAAAGCGGTAAACGATGTGTCGTTTCATGTCAAAAAAGGGGAAACATTTGGTGTGGTAGGCGAATCAGGCTGTGGGAAATCCACGATTGGCCGCACGATAATGGGCTTGTACCAAAAAACTAGTGGCGATGTTATTTTTGACGGGGTACAAGTTCATGATTTAAGTGAGGAAGAAAAGTTTTCCTTTTATCGCAGAATGCAAATGATTTTCCAGGACCCATATGCTTCCTTAAATCCAAGGTCGACAATTAAAGAAGTCATATCTGAACCAATGGAGATTCACGGTCTTTTTAAAAGCAAGACCGAACAATTGGAGAGAGTCTATGAACTACTGGAAGAGGTTGGTCTATCACGGGATCATGCGAATCGCTACCCCCATGAGTTCAGTGGCGGGCAGCGTCAGCGTATTGGGATAGCCAGAGCACTTGCGCTCAACCCCGATTTCATTATTGCCGATGAGCCCATATCTGCACTGGATGTTTCCGTCCAGGCACAAGTGGTCAATCTATTAAAAGAGCTTCAGGAAGAGAAGGGGCTAACCTTCCTGTTTATTGCCCATGATTTGGCGATGGTCCGCCAATTCTCCGACCGCATTGGTGTGATGTATCTTGGAAATATGGTGGAGTTATCCGATAGTGGCGAACTCTATGAAAATCCACTTCATCCATACACCCAGGCTTTACTATCAGCGATTCCCATTCCGGACCCTGATTTGGAGGAAAAGCGGAAGCGAATCATCTTAGAAGGAGAGCTTCCAAGTCCAATGAACCCACCAAGCGGCTGCGTTTTCCGTACTCGTTGTCCGATGGCGATGGAAGTGTGTGCGAAGAAGAAACCGGTATGGCAGGAAGTCGAACAAAACCATTATGTGGCATGCCATTTATACGATGACACATTGGACGAAAAGGAAAAAGAGAAAATTGCACCAGTGATGAATTGAATCGTGGGGAAGATGTATGGTAGTGATGGTTTGGAGCCACTGAAGGTAAAAGTGTGTAAATCCGAACTAATTCAAATTCCAACAGAGGAATTTTGAATTATAGTTCGGATTTTTCTTTAACTAAAATACTTTTGTGCCAGGGCCATTTGATTAAAGAGTCGAGGTCAGATCGGTCACGAAGTCTAGGTGTCTATATGAAGAAAATTGAATGTATTTGGTCGCGTAGAATCGTTTTAGATGCCTTATTGGGTGCAAAGTGATTTTATTTGGTCACTTACAAGGGTTCTAAGTGACTATATGAAAGATAAGTGAGAGCCATTCGGTCACGTAGAAGCGTTCTAAGTGCCTTTATAAATGAGGAGTGAAAGCACTCGGTCACGTAGACGGGTTCTAGGTGCCCTTATGAATGAAAAGAGAAAGCACTCGGTCACGTAGAAGCATTCTAGGTTCCCTTATGAATGAGGAGTGAAAGCACTCGGTCACGTAGAAACGTTTTAGATACCCTTATGAATGAAAAGAGAGTACATTCGGTCATGTAGAAGCGTTCTAAGGATTACAAACGGTTGATACCCTTCCAGTTCTGATTGATGAAACCGCTCCAATGGTTTCTAAGTGCCCCCATGAATAAAAAATAAAAGCATTCAGTCACGTAGCCCCCATTCTTGATGCCCATTTTATTTAATAGGAAGGATCTCTAATAAAAGAGCCACCCAAAAAAATAAGGCAGCAAACCCTAAGGAAGACCTCCAATTGCACTTACTATAAATACCTCTAACTACCCGAACACTAAAACAGTCCCTCGCCCTTCCATGGCCCAGACAGTTGAAGCAAAAAAACTGTTCCCATGCATCACTCGTGCTTCTGAAAAATTTTGGTTCTATTGAATTCGGGTGCTGTATACATTTAATAGTAGGGTTGCTAGATTAATTCCATTTATAAATGACATAAAGGAGGAAAGCTGTGAAGGAGCACAAATATCCGTACAAACCAGTCAAGCGATGGAAGAAAAAGAATGCATCAATCATTAGACAACTAAAAAAGAAGAAATCATCACATGGAAGAAGCAGCTATTATCAAGCAAACAAGAATAAATTTAAGAAAGTAATTCCCCTAACAACTAAAAATCGGCCAAATCTGAATAAGGCAAAACGAACATGGAAGCTCCCGACTGCTTTTGCCATACTCGTATTGATTATGGTCATCTTAGTCGTCCCAGCCATAATTGTTATTCCCTTTGGAAATAGTGAACAAGAACTGGCGACAGAAGCGAATGCTATCCAGGCAACCGTGGAGCTTGCATCGTCACCTTTTGCGGTAGAGGTGATGCGAACATCAACAGAGACGGTGGAGGATGTTCCATTGGAAGATTATGTTGCAGGTGTGGTTGCTTCTGAGATGCCAGCAGAGTTTGAACTGGAGGCATTGAAGGCGCAGGCGCTTGCGGCAAGGACGTATACAGTTAACCATTTGCTTCATGGGGAAGAAGCTTCGGGATATGATGTGACAGATACAGTTCAGCATCAGGTTTATAAAAGTGAAGAAGAGCTGATCAAGCAATGGGGTAGTGAATATACGGAAAAAATGAACAAAATTAAAGAAGCAGTAAACGCGACAAAAGGGCAAATCCTAACTTATAATGATGCACCGATTACGGCGGCATTTTTCTCAACGAGTAATGGGTATACGGAGAACTCAGAGGATTACTGGGAAAATGAGTTACCCTATTTACGAAGTGTGGAAAGCCCATGGGATAAAGATTCACCAAAATACTTAAGCCAGGAAACGTATACGATAGAACAAGTCGAGGCGGCTCTGGAAATCGACTTACCGGATGATCAGCCAGCATATATTGAAGAGTCACGGACAGAAAGCGGCCGGGTGAAAGAGATTGGCATTGAGGGACATACCTTTTCCGGAAGAGATGTCCGGGAAAGACTGGACTTGAAATCGAGTGATTTTACGATTAAACAAAATAATGGCCATTTTGTGATTACGACAGAAGGTTATGGTCATGGAATTGGAATGAGTCAGTATGGTGCCCATTATATGGCACAACAGGGAAAGAATTATGAAGACATCATCAATCATTATTATCAAGGTGTAGAAATCAGCACGGTAAATGACACCGCACCAACCCTCGTTTCTAAATAAACGGGGGTTTTTTATTGGGATGAAGGTAATCTTCTCCCCAAAATCTCTCAAACCTATCATATTAAAAATCCTAAAGTATAGCCGTTACAATCTCTTACTTTTCCCCATCTTTCCTAAAAAATGCATAAAATCCAATAATTTTTTTCCGGAGATGTATATAATTCTCACTTTCTGCTAACAATGGTTTTTGAGGTGATGTTCTAATGAATGAAGAAAACAAAAATACTCCAAAAAATAAATGGAGTCAAATTTTCCGGAAAAAATGGTTTTTCCCAGCATTATACTTAGGGCTTGCTGCAACTCTATTAGCAGTTGTTGTATGGTATCAAAATTTGGATAGTTCCGTTCCAAGTGCTGATGAAGAAATGCAGGATGAGGAATTGCAGGACGGGGAAATGTCAGAGGACTATGTACCAACTGCAGCTGATGATGATGCCGAACCAGTGGTAGATCAGCAGGAAGTTATTCAGCTTCCTTTAATGGATCCAGATCAAGCAGAAATCGTAACTAAATTCTATGATTACAGTGCATCAGAAGAAGATCAAGAGAATGCTTTAGTATTTTACAATGATAGATACTATCAAAGCACAGGAATTGACATTGCTGCTGAAGAAACATTTGATGTAGTTGCATCTCTAAGTGGTACAGTCACAGAAGTAAAGGAAGATCCGTTATTAGGTAATGTTGTCGTACTTTCACATGAAAATGATGTGATGACTTACTATGCAAGCCTTGATGAAGTTACTGTAACTGCTGGTGATGAAGTAGAACAAGGTGACGAGTTAGGTACAGCTGGGCAAAATATTTTCGGAAAAGACAATGGTACACATGTACACTTTGAATTAAGAAAAGCTGGAAAAGTAGTTAATCCAGAAAGCTACTTTAATCAGCCGGTAAGTAGTTTGGATGAAGTAGAAGGCGAAGAAGTGACTGAGGAATCTGAAGCGAATGAAGATTCTGCTGTAAGCGAAGAAGCTGATACAGAAGATGACTCAGAGTCAATTGATGATTCTGAAGAAACTCCAGATGAAGGCGAAGATACGGATGAAGATGAAGAAGAAGACGAAGACGATTCTTCTGACAATGCCTAATTAAATAAGTAGGCAAATCAAAAATACTCTAGCAATCTTGCTAGGGTATTTTTTTGTTGGGGGAAAAATGTTATTTCGCAGTTGATACAAACTCTAAGACTACCGATAAATTGCTCATAAAAGGGAGGGGGGGCGTTCATTAAAAAAGAATTCCCGCTCATAAATGGGTGAGAGGCGCTCATAAAAAAAGATTCCCGCTCATAAATGGGTGAGAAGCGCTCATAAAAAAGAATTCCCGCTCATAAAAGAATGAGTGGCGCTCATAAAAAAGATTCCCGCTCATAAAAGGATGAGTAACGCTCATAAATAAGGTTTCATGCCCTACTAGTTGATTTGATATTTAAAGACATAATCTAGGGCAGGTTTTCTAATAGATTCTATTAAAAACAACCGATATTTTCTTGAATTAGTAAAAAAACATATCCTTCTAAATAGGTGGAAAAACCTATTATGACGCCTTTTGACGACGTTAACTCGGATAATGTCGAACGATTTTTCTATGATTATGTTAAAATTATGATAATATTAAATTGTTGACAATGTTATTGCTTTCATTTTACGTCAATTTTACAAAAATTTATGTAATAGGAAAATAGATAGAGAAAAAGAGAGAAAGAAGTTTTCTTCATATAGGAAAGGGGAAATTGAATTGAGATTGTCTGCGAGTATTGTATCAAACACAATTGATTTAACGTTGGAACAGCTACAGGAAGCATTAAAACTCGAGTATGACGAAGAGAATGTCATACAGCTAATGAGAAAGTATTGCTTGGAATCATCCTCCAGGGATATTCAAAAAAAAGGTATGGAATTTCTATATATGAATGGTTTTTACGATGACCTGGAAATCTTAATAAACATCAATGAAGAATCCCCAGATCCATCGAATCGACAATGGGCTGAAGTTTACAAGATATTATATCAATTAAGAAGGAAAGAGTATCAGCCAATTAGCATATTGGATAAAATCAACCACCTAAAAACGACCGAACCGGAATTGCTTTGTTTACTGGAGTTCTCCAAAGTAAATGTTCATTTCAATATGAATTATTATCAAGAATTAGGAAACTTCCTGCACAGATATGACAAACTTTTACCAAACATAGATGATTATTATTTAGTAGAAAGCTTCAAAATTCGATATAACCAAGTAGCGTTTATATACACGTTAATGCGAAATGAGTTAATTATGGCAAGAAAACACGGTTATAAATTGCTTAATTTAACTAAAAACTCCGCGGTACATGTGGATACGCATATCAAATTAGGGTTGTCCTATACCTTTGATTCCTATTTCCAAGGAATGTATCACATGAAAGAAGCACTGAAAATTGCAAAGAAAAACAATATAACAGAAGCCATTGATTTGATTGAACAACAAAATATTCCTTTTTTATCAGCCCACTTTAATAAACCAGAACATATTACAACCACCGATAAAAGTGAACAAGCCCATCTGGAAATTGCAAAAGGCAACCACGAATATGCCATCACGATACTTAATGAAGTTCCTATTGATACACCATTTCGTAAATATTACCTAGGTAAGGCGAAACAGGACAAGACCTTATTGTTACAGGCTTATAAGGATTTTGTGCATAAACGGAGTGACTATTTCTTCTGTAGATTACCGCTTAATGAGTTAAGGAAGCTTTATATATAACCTTTACTCAAGTGGTTGGTTTATGCAGCCCAATATTCGTAAGGGCTACTATTTAGAAAGGAGGGATAATATGAAAAAATGGAAATTTATTTATGTTTTAGCTGTCGCTGCCATTGTATTTAGTACGGGGTCTGTTGAAATATTACAAGATCCTGGTCTGGGTGGTTTATAGAGTGGATCTAATCGGTTTGGCTCTTACGTCCAACAGATGCCTGCTCATTGTTGATTTCTGCTTACAATTTTTAAAGCGTTAACTTACTTACAAAGTTACAAGGGGTGCTCACAGGGTAAAGTGCAGCATCCTTTTTATCATGCTATTTGGCTTTGAACTTTGCTGTTTTTTTAAAAATTATTTTTACGCTTAATATATAAACTGCGAATTAGTATTGTGCAATGTTGATTTCCACTCCGGTCAGTCCACCTTAGGGCAACGCTTCAGCCTCCTCGGAAGAAGTCCACTTCCTGCGGGGTCCTCAAGCTGCCCGTTTTCCCTTAGTAGTCGACTGCCCTCCGTTCCAATCAACTATCATATTAGTGTTATAACAATGATAGGAGTTGCCTAGAACTAAACCAGCGTAGTGTATTTCCGCAGCGGTATGTTACGTTGCATTTCAAATCAACTGCGAATATTAAAAAGCAGCATAGCTCAAGAAAAGGGCTTTTTCAATATTACGACACGTCCAGCTTTTCGATTCGATAGGCTGGCTTTTTTTGTTGCAATAAAAATACTTCTTGTCCCATGTCCTAAATGTTCAATTTTTATCATAAACATGAGTTAAGCGTAATAAAATGATTACAAATCAGTCATTAAGCAACATCTGAGGTGAGAGCTCCTGTGGCTGGTAGGGTACATGCAACAATGCAATCTAACTATATATTCTTACTCCGGAAACTTACAGAAAATTCATGTAAATATTATGATTACCATACAACTCTATATTTAATAAGTACATAGATATTTTTTAAAGTTCAGATCACTTTTCTAATGATTAAACAAGCCGCATCGATATGAACACCTTGTCTCAAATAACACCTCGGAAGTTATCAACTTAGGGAGGCGAACGGTGTGCACGATTACATCAAAGAAAGAACAGTAAGAATAGGAAAACATATCGTCGAGACAAAGAAGACAGTCCGTACGATAGCAAAGGAATTTGGTGTCTCCAAAAGCACAGTTCATAAGGATCTGACAGAACGTTTACCAGAAATAAACCCCGAACTAGCCAATCAAGTGAAAGAAGTCCTCGAATACCACAAAGCAATTCGGCATTTACGTGGTGGGGAAGCAACGAAAAAGAAATATAGAGTAGAACCCGAAGAACAGGATACACCAAAACCCGTTGGATAAGCTGCCGGCGGAGAGTCAGCCTTAACTTTAATGTGTGAGGCTGGCTTTTTTGCGAGTTGAAATGGCGCGAGGAAAGTGGGAAGGCTGAAAAAAAGTGATGAATGCTGAATTAATGGGATGAATGCTGAATTAATAGGATGAATGCTGAATTAATTGGGATGAATGCTGAATTAATGGGATGAACGCTGAATTAATGGGATGAATGCTGAATTAATGGGATGTTGCTGAATTAATGGGATGAATACTGAATTAATGGGATGAACGCTGAATTAATGGGATGAATGCTGAATTAATGGGATGAATGCTGAATTAATCGGATGAATGCTGAATTAATGAGATGAATGCTGAATTAATGAGACGAAGAACAGAAATAATGGAGCGAAAACTGAAAAACAGGGATTGGCTGGAAAAAACAAAAAAGGCTTTTAAAAAGCAAGAAACTACCGATAAAAAGAGAGGAAAGTTCACAAATGGTGAAGGATTCTCTATAGTAAAAGCATTCACCAAAAGAAACTCCACTCTAATATCCCGAGTCCCCTTTCTTGCTAGTGTAAAAAAATCGACAAAAATCTTATAATAAATGCAGTTAAATGTTGAATTTTGTGGTAAAATATTATATTAGTAGCATTATGTTTTCGGACAGATGCAAGATAGAGAAGCTTAGGAGGATCTAGATACATGTTTTCTAGGGATATTGGAATTGACCTTGGTACGGCAAATGTTCTTATTCATGTAAAAGGAAAAGGGATTGTTTTAAACGAGCCATCCGTTGTGGCAATGGACCGCAATACAGGGAAAGTCCTTGAAGTTGGGGAAGCTGCCCGACGCATGGTAGGACGGACACCAGGAAACATTGAAGCAATTCGCCCGTTGAAAGATGGCGTTATTGCTGATTTCGATGTAACAGAAGCAATGCTTAAGCATTTTATAAATAAAATTAATGTCAAAGGAATTATTTCCAAACCGAGAATGCTCATTTGCTGTCCAACGAATATTACAAAAGTGGAGCAAAAAGCAATCAAAGAAGCGGCAGAGAAGTCTGGCGGGAAGAAAGTTTACTTGGAGGAAGAGCCAAAAGTGGCAGCAATCGGAGCTGGCATGGAGATTTATCAGCCAAGTGGGAATATGGTTGTAGATATCGGTGGAGGAACGACAGATGTTGCCGTGCTTTCGATGGGAGGAATTGTTACCTCAGAATCGATTAAGATGGCCGGCGACAAGTTCGACGTTGAAATTCTGCAGTATATTAAGAAGAAATATAAATTATTAATCGGTGAACGGACAGCAGAGGAAATTAAGATTCAGGTTGCTACTGTTTCTGAAGGCTCCAGAAAAGAAGAAATGGATATTCGCGGACGTGATATGGTTTCTGGACTTCCACGTACGATTTCGGTTGGGTCGGCTGAAATTGAAGAAGCACTTCGAGAATCTGTATATTTAATTGTCCAGGCAGCGAAGTCGGTATTAGAGCATACACCACCTGAATTATCTGCAGATATTATTGATCGCGGAATTATTTTAACCGGTGGCGGAGCATTAATTCACGGAATTGATCATCTGCTGGCAGAAGAATTAAAAGTCCCTGTATTTTTAGCAGAAGAGCCAATGAACTGTGTTGCAAAGGGTACGGGCATTATGCTGGAAAATATTGATAAAATTGAAAATAAAAAGATTATTTAAGGTAGGAATTTTCCCTAATATGGAGGAGATTACATGTTAAGAGGTTTTTATACGGCGGCAAGTGGAATGCTTTCCCAGCAGCGGTCACAGGAGGCATTAGCAAATAATATAGCCAATGCGAATACACCAGGTTACAAAGCAGATCAGGCGACAATGCGTGCTTTTCCAGAACTCCTTATTAATGAAATGGGTTCGAAAAAAATCCCGACAACCAATGGCTTCAACGTACCGGTGAATAATCACATCGGCTCGATAAATACCGGTGTATACGTACAGGAAACAATTCCGAATTTCTCTCAAGGGGATATCCGGGAAACCTCGCTACCAACAGATTTAGCAATTGTCCAAGGAAATGTTCCTGATGAGACAGGTTCATTATTTTTCACAGTGCAAAATGATGCAGGGGAAGTTCGTTATACAAGAAACGGGAACTTTACAGTGGATGGACAAGGTTTTCTTGTGACGAGTCAAGGATATTATGTTCTTGACCAGGCCGGAAATCCGATTCAAACAAACGGCATGGAATTCACGGTAACCCCTGATGGTGCGCTGGAAACGGCAGCCGGTCAAAATATTCCGTTGGGCATTGCTTACACGGATAATGTGAATGACTTTGTAAAAGAAGGTAATGATTTGTTTAATGGGGAAGCAGGCGCAGTTCCAGCAGATGCTATGTTTACCATTAAGCAAGGGTTCCTGGAAGGCTCCAATGTGGATGCATTGCAAACCATGACAGAAATGATGAATGCCTACCGTTTATTTGAAACCAATCAACGCGTGTTGCGTGCGTATGATGAGAGTATGGGGAAAGCGGTTAGTGAGGTTGGTCGAATTGGATAAAAATAGCCATGAAAGATTGGAGAAAATGCCATGTCACGAACAATGATTCAGGCTGCAGTGACGATGAATCAGCTGCAAAATAAATTAGATTTAATTGGGAATAATATGGCAAATAGCCAAACGACTGGGTATAAAACACGGGGAGCGGAATTTTCCTCCTTACTTTTCCAGCAAATGGACAATTTGGATCGTCCGGGAAACAATGAAAACCGTGTAACTCCAGACGGTATTCGTATCGGTTCTGGTGCAAGACTTGGTACAACCACTGTTAATTTGGAACAGGGTCCAATTGTATCAACGGGTCGTGCACTGGATACGGCTCTCCTGGATAAAAATTATCTTTTCCAAGTCCAAGTAACGGAAAATGGTGTTGCAGAAACAAGATATACCCGTGATGGTGCTTTTTATTTAAATACGAGCAATGATGATGGTTCTGTCATGCTAACGACGAGTGACGGGAATCCAGTGCTTGGAGATAATGGGCCGATCGTATTTGCTGACGGCTTTGACTCGGTTAACATTCTCGATAATGGGCAAATCGTTGTGGAACGTGCTGGACAAACAGAAGTCGTAGGAACTATTGATGTCGTTGAAGCGATTCGTCCGAATGTCCTGGAAGCCGTGGGAGAAAATATGTTCCGTCTTCCTGATTTAGCGGCGCTTGGATATGACTTTGACGAAATCATTCAAAATCCGGCACCCAATGACCAATTACTGCAGAGCAATGCTTTAGAGCAGTCCAACGTGAACCTGTCCGAGCAAATGTCGGACTTAATTCTAGCACAAAGGTCGTATCAATTTAATTCCAGAACCATTTCGATGACGGATCAGATGATGGGACTAGTTAACGGACTCCGCTCTTAATTTGGGGAACAATACTCGGCTGTTGCCAATTTCCTAGCCTTACCACATGTAATTTTTAAAAAATTCTAGATATTAAGTACTATCTTGTGATAAACTTTTATATAATAGAAATAGGAATCAATAAACGTGATTGTCAGGGATTAAGGAGTTACAAGCCATGTCAACAGATCAATTAGAAAAAGTTGTCGAGAACCCGAACCGAAGAGTGCAAAAGAACAAACAGAAGCCTCAGAAGGAAGAATCTCAGTCAACGGAAAAGCAAACAAGAAAACAGCAAAAGAAAAAGCAAAAAGAAGAAAAGCGAAATGCGAAACGGCCAAGACGGCGAATTTTCCCTATTTGGCTGCGGTTTATCCTTCTTCTTATTTTTTCAGCAGCGGCTCTTGTAGCAGGTTTAATGGTCGGTTATGGGGTTCTGGGCGATGGAAACCCGACAGATGCTTTACGAGCAGAAACCTGGCAACATATTATCGATATTATCGTAAAACAGGAATAACCGGTTTATTCTGAAACGCGAACAATCAACATACACGTTATTTCCCTTGGGAGAGCGTGTATTTTTTGTTGCTTTATGTTCTCTTTTACAATGGTTATGAGTGGTTCCTCTCAACACTTATGAGCGGTCAATTCCGTAGCGGCATGAAAGCATATTTACATCGCAGTTTATATATTAAATCACAAAACGCATACTTTTAGCATATAGCATTTCGAAAAGAACAAGACTTTTGATATAATGACTGCAAGACTGATTTTTTTTACCGAAAAGGAGCAAGATAAAAATGATGGACATTGAACAAATAAAGGAAATAATCCCACATCGCTATCCATTTTTATTAGTGGATAAAGTAACGGAAATGGAGGAAGGAAAGCGAGTTGTTGGGTTGAAAAATGTAACGGTCAATGAACCTTTTTTCCAGGGACATTTTCCGGAATACGCGGTAATGCCAGGAGTGCTGATTATCGAAGCCCTTGCACAGGTTGGTGCCATGGGGGTTTTAGGAATGGAAGCAAATAAAGGGAAACTCGGATTTTTAGCTGGAGTGGACAAATGCCGTTTTAAACGTCAGGTTCGACCTGGAGACCAGTTAAAATTAGAAGTGGAAATCACACGGATGAAAGGACCTATCGGCAAAGGAAAAGGGATCGCAACCGTCGATGGCGAAATAGCGTGTGAGGCGGAAATTACGTTTGCCATTAAGTAAAGTAAATTGTGAATTACATAAACACATTGGTGCGTATACCTCAAATGTTATGAGAAAAGCTGCTTTTTAAATTGGAACTGAGGTTACTCATCCGTACCGACAAGATTTGTTGACTTTGTCACTAAATATAAAGAGTCAGTTTATTCTACCGCTCCGGAAAGCCACTGCCGGAGCGGAAATCAACGCTGTACTATACTACATCAGACTTTCAGATCAACTGCTAATATTGCGATAACGTAGCATCACCAAATAACTGCACAACATAGCAAACATACTTACTATATAAAAAAGCCCACGAATGGATTATATTACCATGTTAAAATATTAGATTTTTTTACTAAAGTGTTAAAAAAATATTAAAAAAATGTATTACTTCTTTGATTATGGAAAACCTAAAGGCGAAACGTACATCAAAGGAGGATACTTTTAATGAGAAAGAACTTTCTATTTAAATTAGGTGCGCCAATCCTGGCATTATCTTTAGTTGCTGCATGTGGTACAGATGATGAGCCAGATCCAATTGAGGAAGATGCACCACAAGAAAATGCACCACAGGAAGATGCACCAATGGATGAGGACGGTCCAATGGAAGATGAGCCAATGGAAGAAGATGACCCATTGGATGATGAAGCTCCATTAATGGAAGAGGATGAAGCTCCGTTAAATCCAGAGGACGATGAGCAAAATGGCGACCAAGGTGCTGACGATGAGATGATCGAGGACGATGCTACGAATCCCGATGATGAAAATCAGCAGTAAGAACGTTAGAAAAGCAGAACGCCTTGCTAAGGTGTTCTGCTTTTTTAAACGTGAATATCCAGTTGCTTTCCTAATGTTGGATGTGGCGGCGTCACTCCGGAGTCCCCAAGCATTTTGGTCAAATCATTGCTTTGCTGTTCTGACATATTCATTACTTTATCCATTAACGAAATGCCTACATTGGACTTTACTTGATTCTGTGCCATAACGACAGAAAGTGCGGCAATATCCATAGCGATTCCTCCCTCGTGTGTACTCTATCCAGTATATCATTTCGTCCGCATCATGAACATCAATTCGCCAGAAAACTTCCATACAATAAATTATTTTTAAAATTTAGAACAAAATTTATTGCAATTTTTAAAAATCATAGTAAAATAGTTATGGGTATAAAGAACTGATTCCCGTTCAAATAATAAAAAGGAGCTGTTGTGATGTACCATATTTACATGGTTACTAGAGAAACAAAAATGTTAATTCTGATGGAAAGTTCCATGTATTACCGATCCCTTATCATTGAAGAAAATCAAGAAACAGACAATTCCAGCAAGTACTCCCATTTCAAACCGGAACAGATTATTGATTATAATTGTAAACGCTATGGTTCCACACTGAACGGAAGGAAAGAGGTTGTCAAAGAAATTTTGCATTCCTCAAGCAAGATTCCAATCCCGATTATCCCTCATCTAGGTATTTACATCTTCCCGACTGC
Source organism: Oceanobacillus salinisoli (assembly GCF_009733865.1). GTDB lineage: Bacteria > Bacillota > Bacilli > Bacillales > Amphibacillaceae > Oceanobacillus > Oceanobacillus salinisoli. Next base: position 38,915 of record NZ_WOFB01000018.1, read on the forward strand.
TTCAAATAAAAATAAAAACTGCGTATGGTTAGCTTATCACCACATAAAGGATTATAAAGAGCATAATGATAAAACAATGGTGTCCTTTTTTGATGGAACAGGTATGGAAATCAATTCTTCGACATCGGTATTTGACAGGCAATATAAGCGGGCAAGCCAGGTTATCGTTCACTTTAACCGGAGTTTGCTTTTTGGAAAAGGCCCGAAACTGTGGTGAGTACATAAACAAAATAAAGACATCCTGTTTACCAAGAAAAATGAAACCAAAATATAGAATATAACGTAAACAAAAAAGAGGGTGTTAAATCCTCTTTTTTGTTTTAAACGGAGAAAGCAGACCAGAGTGGAAAGGCGGGAAAGAAGGTGAGATAATAGGGGGCATAAAATGATAGTCACCTAATGAGAATAATTGACTTTTTGCAAAAGAATGAAGATATAGTATGAAAGCGTATAACCTTTCCTATTACATAAGTGTACTAGGGCATTTGCCCAAAGGTCTGACAAACGCTGAGTATTTCAATACATAAATACGCTTTTAGAATAAGTGAACTTAGAGAGGAGTATGATGGATGAAGAAGTACCTGTTACCTATCTTGATGATGATGATGGTTCTAGCTGCGTGTTCGGAGGAGGATGACACTGCGGCAGAAGCGGAAGAGGAAGAGGAAAGAGTGGTGGCTGTAGAGGTTGTGGAGGCAGAAGAAGGTGATTTAACCATCGAAAAGTCGATTTACGGACGTACCGCACCAAATAGCACCACCCCCCTCATCGTACAAACCCCTGGTGAAGTGGAAGAATTGGAAGTGGCAAACGGTGACCGTGTGGAAGAGGATGATCTGATTGCAACGATTTTCACAGCGGCAGGCAATCAAAATGTTCGTGCCACAACAGATGGAGAAATCATTAATTTGCAAGTAAGCGAAGGAGATATGGCGGACACAGAAGAGCCGATTGCGATGGTTTCAGATTTAGATACGATGCAAATCCAGTTTTCCACAACAGCCAATGTTCGTGCCTTATTTTCTGTAGATGATACAGTTACTGCATTGATAGAAGACTCCGAATATGAAGCAACAATCACAAAAATCGATACATTGCCTGATGATAAAGGCCTATATCCAATTGTCGCGACAGTAGAAACGGAAGAAGCGGATATTTTGCCTGGCATTGTTGCTGAAATACGTGTTCCGGAAGAAAAAATTGCCTCCGCAATCCTGATTCCTACGTCTGCTCTTGCAGAAGAAGATGGGGAGACGTATGTTTACACAGTGAACGATAATCTGGCCACCAAAGTGATGGTGGATGTTTTAGAAACCCAATCGGATGTTACTGCGATTGAGGGGGATATTCAAACGGGGGAACAGGTAGTAACAACAGGACAGCTGATGTTAATCGATGGTGCTCAGGTTGACATTACGGGAGGGGAGTAAATCTTGAAGCTTGTAAAAACATCTGTCAGACGTCCTGTTGGTGTTATTATGATCGTGCTTGCCATCGTAGCACTGGGCATTGTGTCCGTACGAAATTTGGCAGTCGATCTATTTCCGGAAATCGATTTATCAATTGCTGTAGTGGCAACGAGTTATGAGGAAGCTGCACCAGAGGATGTAGAAAATTTAATTTCCCGGCCGATTGAATCTGCGGTCAGTACGATTGAAGGGATTAATACGATTCAATCCCAATCCCAGTCCGGATCATCACTAGTTGTCATGATGTTTAAAAACGGAACCGACCTTGACCAGGCATTGCTCGATGTCCGGGAAAAAGTGGACCAGGTTAAAGGTATGCTTCCAGAACAGGCTGGTGATCCTAGTATTCTAAGATTTAGCCCGGATGCCATGCCTATCATGTACATTGGTGTTACCGGCAAAGATGCAGCTACACTAACGGAATTATCCGATGATCAGATTGTCCCGTTTTTTGAAAGGCAGGCAGGCGTAGCATCGGTAACTGTTGAAGGGGCTAAAACTCGCGAAATTCAGCTTGAGGTGGACCCGGCAAAATTACAGCAATACGGGGTATCCGCACAAACGCTCATTCAAGTGCTGAGTGAAACGAATCAATCCGCATCTGTTGGAACGGTTGACCGAGGAAATCAGGACTTGCAGCTGCGCGTAACCGGCGAATTTGAGTCGATTGACGAAATTGGCCAAACCGTTATTCAAACCGAAACGGGTGCAACGGTTCGTGTAGAAGACGTGGCAGAAGTAAAGGATGGATTTAAACAGGCAAGCTCTGCCTCTTTGGTAAACGGGAAAGAATCGCTCGTACTTTCGGTCATGAAGCAAACCGACGCCAACACAGTCGATGTCGCAACAATCATTCAGGACAGCATGGACAGCATTCAGGCAGAGCTTGGGAGCGATGTGGATTTGGAAGTACTGATTGATACGTCCGAATTCATCGAAATGTCGATTGATTCCGTTCTCGAAAATATTGTAATCGGCGGTGTGATTGCATTCTTTATCCTGCTGTTATTTCTGAAAAGTTTCCGTGCGACCATCATTATCGGCTTATCGATTCCGATTGCGCTGATTTCCACATTTGCGCTGATGTATTTTAGTGGGCAAACATTGAATGTTCTCACACTCGGTGGTTTAGCTTTAGGGATCGGGATGATGGTGGACAGCTCGATTGTTATTTTGGAAAATATTTACTCATACCGAAAACGCGGGCACAGTCTGAAGGGTTCCGCTATTAAGGGAGCATCTGAACTTGCACCAGCGGTTATTGCATCGACGACAACGACATTGGTAGTCTTTTTGCCGATGGTGTTTGTCGAAGGAATTACTGCAGATATGTTCATGCCACTCGGGATGGCAGTTGCCTTTTCATTGATTGCTTCCCTTGTGGTGGCCGTTACATTAGTGCCAATGCTTTCATCGAAACTACTATCAGAGACGTTTGTCGAAAGTGGCCGTCGCTACTGGTTTGATCGTTTTCTTGACTGGTTAAGAGACAAATACAGCAAGGCATTAAAACGAGTCGTGAAATACCGAAAAACAACAGTATTTGCAGTGGTGGCGATGATAATCGGCAGTCTGGCACTGATTCCTGCAATTGGTGCAGAATTCATTCCGGCATCTGACCAGGGCCAGGCTACGATTACAGTAGAAACAGAACCTGGGTCAACATTTGCGTACACCTATGAAATTGTCGAACAAGTAAATGAAGTGTTGGAAGATTACAGTGATTTGATTGAAGTGAATTATGTAACGATAAACAGTTCAGATGTTATGATGGGCGGAAATAGTGATGGTGGTGCATCATACACATTACAACTCATTCCAGCTGGTGAACGCAATCAGTCCACAACAGAAATCGTTCAGGAAATGGATGAAGCTTTTCAAAAAATTGCTGGTGCAGAAATTACGGCAGCTGCCATGGATGCTGGCATAAGCACGGGCGACCCGATTCAGATTATGCTGAACGGTCCGGAACATGAAGTATTGAATGAGCTATCCAAGGAAGTGGTTGCGGAAATCTCCACAGTCGATGGTGTATTTAATCCAACATCAGCAGCGTCAGAAGGCATTCCACAAATGGAAATAAAAGTGAATGAGGACAAAGCCGCCATGTATGGTTTAACACAGTCGCAGGTCACTTCCCAAGTCCAAATGCAGTTTAATGGGCAAATTGCAACAAGATATCGGGAAGCTGGCCAGGAAATCGACGTAACAATCATCTATCCAGAGGATCAGCGCTCAAGCATCAGTGATATGGAAAACATGAAAATTCAAACACAGACAGGTGCCATGATTCCATTAGAGGAAGTTGCGACATTTGCAGAATCCCAAGCACCAGCCAGCTTACTCAGGGAAAATCAGCAGCCGCAGATGAATGTTACCAGTGACATCACTGGCAGAGACCTTGCGAGTGTTGTATCAGATGTCGAAGCAAAGCTAGATGCGATTAACATACCAGAAGGATATAGCTATTCCATGGGCGGCCAAGCAGAAGATATGGCGGAATCCTTCGAAGATCTCGCACTGGCACTCTTGTTCTCGATCTTCCTGGTGTATGCCGTCATGGCAATCCAATTTGAAAACTTCCTATTCCCGTTCATTATCATGTTTGCATTACCGACAACGGTGATCGGGGTCATTCTCGGGCTATTCGTAACCGGCATCCCTTTGAGCATTCCAGGATTTATCGGGATCATCATGCTCGCCGGTATCGTCGTAAACAACTCGATCGTACTCGTGGATTATATCAATATCCTACGCAAGCAAGGGATGGATCGAAAAGCAGCCATTATCGAAGCGGGACGAAACAGGCTGCGGCCAATCCTGATGACCACCTTAACCACCGTGCTAGCCATGGTCCCACTAGGCCTTGCACTCGGTGAAGGTGCCGAAATGCAGCAACCACTCGCTGTTACTATCATATTCGGACTTAGCGCCTCCACCTTGTTTACGTTGTTCTTTGTACCGGTCATCTACACCATGTTTGATGATTTGACTGCAAAAATTATGCGGAGAAATAAGAAGAAAGTATAATTTAATAGTTGGTTTGTTTAGGAGTCCTCACCCTATTGGGTGGGGGCTTTTTCGGTGGAGGCGTTGGGGTGGGCGGAGTGAGAAGTGGGGTTGAGGGCTGAAATAATGGGATGAAGGTGAAATAATGGGATGAAGGTGAAATAATGGGATGAATGCTGAAATAATGGAATGAACGCTGAAATAATGGAATGAACGCTGAAATAATGGAATGAAAGCTGAAATAATGGGATGAAAGCTGAAATATTGTGAGGGAGGCTGAATTAATGAGATGAAAGCTGAATTAATGAGATGAAAGCTGAATTAAAAAGATGAAAGCTGAATTAATGAGATGAAAGCTTAAATAATGGGGTGAAGGCTGAATTAACGAGATGAAAGCTGAAATAATGAAATGAACGCTGAATTAATGTGCTGAATACTGAATTCCCTAAAGTAGCTTTCAAATATTCAAGCATAAATGGTTTAAAGATTGGTGCTCCCCCCCATTGATTCCACACCAAATAAAATTATTTGACAAAATCATACAAAAAAAGAGGATATTTTTATATTGTGTCGTATTTAATTATTAACCTAGATAAAGGAGTGATTTTTATTAGTAGTAATGTGAATAAACGTGATAAGACGCATGAAATTTGGGCGGCAAAGGCGATGGCGAATCGATTAATTCCGCATCATCCAATGAAAGAGAAGGTAATGGCAGATCTTAAAATTAAGTATGCAGAGATAATCGGTGAAAAGGAAATTGAGTATACACTAAGTTTATTGGATCAGAAAAAGTATTTGATTATGCATAACTTGAGATTAAAAGACGGATTTAAAAAGTACTTTCAAATTGATTCATTAGTATTGGCTAAGCAGTTTCTTCTGGTTGTAGAGGTGAAAAATTGGAAAGGAAAAATACTATTTGGCACGAATGGACAAGTTACCCGCATAGGTCCAGATGGGAGTGAAGAAGGTTACAAGAACCCCATCCCTCAAGCCAAAACTCAGGTACTCCGTCTGAAACGATGGCTTCGGAACCATAATTTCCCCGACATCCCCATTGTATACCTTGTTGTAATAAGCTTTCCACAAACCATCATTGAACGAAAAAATCCTCAAGATACAATTCCGTACGAAGTGATTCATAACAGCGATTTAATCTTTAGAATCGAGGAAATAGAAAAGCAGTTCACTAAGGATTTTTATACTAGGAATCAACTTTCCGAACTAGCAAAACATTTGGATCTCTCTCATTGCCCCCGAAAAATTAACCTATTCGAAAAATACAACATCACCCCTAATGATTTGGTGAAAGGAGTGTTTTGCCCATCATGTGGCGCTTTGCCAATGGTTAGGCAAGAAAGGAAATGGTTTTGTAATGCCTGTTCTCATTATTCGGCACACGCACATAGACCAGCTCTGGCAGATTATATCGTGTTTTTTGGCAGAACGATTTCAAATCAGGGAGCAAGAGAATTCCTGCTCCTTCCTTCCCCGAATGTAACAAAAATGATTCTTCAGCGCGAGAGTGAATTTCAAGAAGGTAAAACAAAAGGGAAAAAGTATAAATTAAAGTGGAATAAAGACGAAATAAAGAAATGGTTGTAGCCTTTGTTTGCTGACGTCTAGAGTATGGCGGGAGAAAGCTGAAATACTTGAAATGAAAGCTGAATTACCGAAATAAATGCTGAAATAAACCGCCTGCCCCAAAATAAAACACCACACACAGCCTCCCTGTGTATGGTGTTACTCGTTACTCAATCATTCTAAATTAAACCTTACACGTCCCACCAACGAAATCCATCTTTCTCCAGCAATTCATCTGCTGCTTTTGGCCCCATTGAACCGGATTTATAATTAGGAAAATCTGGACGCTTGGATGCCCAGTATTCCAGGATCGGATCAACGAACTCCCAGGATAATGCCACTTCATCCCAGTGGGTAAAGTTGGTTGCATCACCGATTGTGCAATCATACAATAATTTTTCATATGCTTCTGGTGTATTAATACCAGGAACGTCATTATGGTTGTAGGACAATTGAATAGGCTCTGCAAGTGATCCCGAACCATCCTTATTGCCATTAACAGTAAGGGTGATCCCTGCATCTGGTTGAATGTTAATGCATAATAGATTTGGGTGACGCTCCTTATCTGTTTTGTAGTAAAGATTCATCGGAATGTCCTTAAATTGGATGACAATTTTAATGCTTTTTTCTGCCATTCGTTTACCAGTACGGACGTAGATTGGAACACCGGTCCAGCGGTAGTTATCGACAATTAGCTTTCCGGCAACAAAGGTTTCGGTATTGGAGAAAGCGAGTTCCTCTGCTTCTTCGCGGTAACTTGGTAAACCTTCCCCATTCACCTCGCCCGACCCGTATTGACCACGCGCAAAGTATTTATAAATATTTTGCGGCTCATACTTGCGTAAAGCACGCAATACTTTAATTTTTTCCGAGCGAATTTCATCGGTCGTTAATTTAATTGGTGGCTCCATGAGAAGCAAGGCTACCATTTGCAAAATATGGTTTTGCAGCATGTCCCGCGCTGCTCCCGATTCATCATAATAACGGGCCCGGTCCTCCACACCAAGTGTTTCACTAGCGGTAACTTGGATGTTGGAGATAAACTGATTATTCCACAAATGCTCGAAAATCCCGTTGGCAAAGCGAATTACTTCAATGTTTTGCACCATTTCTTTTCCGAGATAGTGGTCAATCCGATAAATTTGCTTTTCATCGAATGCTTCGCGAATTTCATTGTTCAGCTCTTTAGCAGATTCTAAATTATGTCCAAACGGTTTTTCGATAATCAGGCGTGTCCAACCGCTTGATTCCTTTAACCCGTATTCTTTCAGCTTTTTCGCGATTAATCCGAAGAAATTCGGTGCCATCGCTAAATAGAACAGGCGATTTCCTTCTGTTTGGTACTGTCCTTCCAGGTCAACAATTAATTTATTTAATCCGTCATATGTAGAATCATCGGTTACATCAAACGATTGATAGTAAAAATGTGATGAAAAATCCTGTAAATCCTCTTCCGTTGAGGTTGCATTTCGAATGGAGTCTTCCACATTTTCGCGCAATACGTCATCTGTCCATGGTCTACGCGCTAATCCTACTACAGCAAAATTCTTACTCAGTTTGCCTTTTTTATACAGGTTATAAATCGAAGGGAACAATTTACGTTTCGCTAAATCCCCAGTTGCCCCAAATATTACAAAAACGACTTTCGGTTGTACATTTTCATTCATGTTGGATCCCCCAATTTCAAACGAATATATATAGTCTATATTAAGTAAAAGAATAGTTTATATCAAATAATGGGAGCTAGTATCGAATTAAAAGTTTATTCTGAATAGTGTGCCGGATGACTGTAATGCAAGTGGTTATTTTAAACATTACCGCCTCATAAACATTCGCCTTATAATCTGATTCACCACTTCGGAGAACATCAGCCCAATCGCAATCCCACCAGCAAGCAGCATGACCTGTGCGGACAATTGCACGGCAACATCATAGTTGTTTTCCACAAACTGGTGCATGGCATTATACGCAATTCCTCCAGGTACAAGTGGGATGATTCCGGAAACCGTGTAAACGATAATCGGCTTCTTATAAATTTTTGCGCTTGTATAACTAAGTACGGAAACGAGCATCGCCCCAAAAACCGTAGCCGGAACAACATCCATCCCAGCATCTACGAGTACATAATATAAAATCCAGCCGAACATCCCAACAAGGCCACTTTGTACAAGCGCACTCCTTGGCACGTTAAACAGAATTCCGAAACCCGCTGAAGCTACGAAGCTCGTAACAAGCTGTGCAATGATGATCATCCATTCATCCTCCTGCCCTTACATAAATCCAAAAATAGTAGCCACACCTGCACCAATGGCAAATGCTGTTAACAGTGCTTCCGTCCCTTTGGAAATCCCGGCAACCAAATGACCTGCCATCAAATCCCGGACCGCATTCGTGATAAGCAGCCCTGGTACTAGTGGCATCACCGCACCGATGATCACCATGTCCATGGATGCACCAAATCCGAAGCTTAAAAAGAAGGAGGACGTTATCCCAATCACAAACCCTCCAAAAAATTCAGCCAAAAAGCGGATATCAAGGAAACGCTCCATCCCAAGCATTCCTGCAAATCCGAGACCACCTGCAAGCATCGCTGGCAGAAAATCTTCCCATACACCACCAAACATAATGGCAAAAGATCCACTGACTAAAGCCGCAGCTATAATTTGCAGCCAGGGCGGATACGCTTTATCCTTTTCAACATTCTTTAGCTGGAGGAAGGCATTTTGTAGATCCAGCTCTCCTGCTGTGATTTTACGGGAGATGCTGTTCACCGCGGCAATTTTATGTAAATCGGCCGTGGACCGTTTCGTAATTCGTAAAAACTTGGTCTCTGATGGTAAGTCAATGGAAAAGTTAATCGCAGTCGGCGTCGCATAGCTCTGTGCGTTTACCGCCCCGAAAGCAGCCGCAATTCGATTCATCGTATCTTCCACTCTGTAAGTCTCTGCTCCACTGACTAACATAATTTTCCCAGCCAGCATACACACCTTTTCAATCATTACTTTTTCCATAAACATACCCGCCTGCCAATCATTAAGATCTAGACTTATTATATATGGACTTGAGACGGAATGAAAGGGAAACAGTCCCATTCATGTGAGTCGGCAGCGATGGCGGTCCCACTGCGTTTTGAGTAGAAGGGTCGGGGATGAGCAGGAGGAAAGGGTGGGGGAACATAGAAGCAATATGATTGCCGGAAAAACGGGCAAAGAATGATTTGAAAAACATTTCCCTTGAGTCCACAGCCCATCATTCTAAAACTGAACGTCAGCCCCACGAAACATAAACAGCCCCCACTCCAATTTAGCAAAGGCTGTTCCAAACTCCAAACTAAGGAACCATTAGAAATAGCATCACTAATGAGATAATAGGAATGGCATTTACTAGTCCAAGCCCGATTATTCCAAAGCTTCTTATCGCCGGTTTCAACTCTTCATCCACATCCAACCGTGTTTGCAGAAAAATATAAATCATTGAAAATACAATCAGTGCGATAACAATTGTCATTGGTACGTAAAGTTCAGTGAGTAATGCAACGGTTTCCATCGCAGAAAACCCATAAATAATCAAAATAATAGGAATCGCCTCACTAATAGCTGCGCCGATAAATAATTTTGTTTGGTATTTTTCAAGCTTATCTGGTTCCTGTTTTATTTTGTCGATATTGCTTTTAAAAGCAAATAAAATTCCAGCTACAGCAATCACTGCTGCAACTACCGGTATGTATGGCATTGTTTTCTTCCCCCCTTCAGTGATAAGATATCATAGCTCGACCCACTTGGAAATAATTCTTTTTATAAGATTTTGTAAATTTACTTCCGCACATTCACTACTTAACAGTTGGTACGAATCGTCATTATTCGCTATAATTTAAAATGAAAAGGTTAGACTAAGCCTAAGACATACCAACATTAGGAGAATATTATGTTAAATTATGTCGACTTATTTATCGCATTAATCATTGCGTTTTTAGCATCATTATTATTAACGTATCCAGTTAAAAAATTAGCTGGGAAAATCGGTGCAGTCGATTTTCCCAATCATCGTAAAATCCATAAAGTGGTAACACCAAGGCTGGGGGGACTGGCCATTTTTGCAGGTTCCTTTTTAGGAGCATTGTATTTACAACCGAATCATGAGCTTCTGCTGGAAATTCTGCTCGGGGCGATTATTATTTTGCTTACCGGAGCGTTGGATGACAAATACAGCATCACACCGATTGCAAAATTAACCGGACAGTTAATCGCTGCCTCCCTTGTCGTAAGCTCCGGATTAATTATTGAGCGGTTAACCGTTCCTTTAATTGGGGCGATAGAGCTCGGTTTTTTTAGTGTACCAATTACATTGCTTTGGATTGTCGGAATAACGAATGCCATCAATCTTATTGATGGCCTGGACGGACTGGCCACTGGAGTGACAAGCATTGCCTTAACTAGTATCTTTATTATGTCAATCATGGACGGACAGATTATCGTTGCATATCTTTCCATAGTTTTAATTGGGGCAAACCTCGGATTTTTATTTCATAATTTTTACCCTGCGAAGATTTATATGGGAGATAGCGGTTCGAATTTTTTAGGATTCATGATTGCCGTCGTATCGATTCTCGGATTGTTTAAGGAAGTCGCATTTTTTAGTTTCATTATTCCCATTATCGTGCTTGCCGTACCAATATTTGATACACTGTTTGCTATTTACCGGCGGGCGAAAAATAAAGAAAAAATTATGCAGCCAGATAACAAGCATATCCATTACCGGCTCCTTGAAGCTGGATTCACACATCGGCAAACCGTTCTTATCATTTATGCATTCAGCGCGTTATTTGGGGCACTAGCCATTCTATTTTCAAATGTAGGTTTATCTGCACTTTTAATTGTTACAGTATTTGTATTACTGCTCCTGCACTTATTTGCAGAAGTTGCAGGAATTGTACTGGACGGAAAAAGGCCGGTTATTGATACATGTAGGAAAGTGTTTCGGAAAATGAAACGTGGGGAGGAGGAAAGGGGATGACCTTTCCTTCCAATTCTACTGCGAGGTTAAAAAAACAACAAAACTTATGAAAAGATCCTTTTATAATCTCCATTATCGTGAAATCCTTTCGCCTATACAACTGAGTATCTTAGTCATGACCAGCCTCTTAAATGAGAGGAAAGCTGAATTATGGGAATGAATGCTGATTTCAGGATGAATGCTGAATTAACGATATGAAAGCTGAATTAACGAGCTGAAAGCTGAATTAACGAGCTGAAAGCTGAATTAACGAGCTGAAAGCTGAATTAATGAGCTGAAAGCTGAATTAAAGAGTTGAAAGCTGAATTAAAGAGTTGAAAGCTGAATTAAAGAGTTGAAAGCTGAATTAAAGAGTTGAAAGCTGAATTAACGAACTGAAAGCTGAATTAATGAGTTGAATACTGAATCAACGAGTTGAACGCGCAGTAGATACAAAATTTGACATAGATTCTGCATGCATTTCATACCGCTCCGAAAATACACTACGCTAGTATTGTGCTTTTATCTTCCTGGGCTAACTACATTCTCTGCATAACTAACCACTATTTAGATGGTTGATCGGAACGGAGGCTTTTCTCTAAGTAATTCAAACATCCTTTTTATCAATTCATTTACTCTCCTTATTCTTTTAAATGTAGTTCTATATACCTATAAGACGCATTCCAACTCCAATTTAAATTTGTCGATTCCAGCAGAAAAACCGCATCAAATATCCTAGGACTTTTAGCACTTCTTCGTGTTTCTAATCTTCTTTAAAATGAATATATCTGAATATTAAGTCTCAGAAAAACGATAGGGAAGGGGCTCTTATAGGTTGGAATCTAGTAAACTAGCAAAAAGAGGGGGAGAAGCATGCTGAAACGAATCACAGTTATATTAGCAGCAATTGTATTAGCATTCAGTCATTTTTCATTTACAGCAAGCGCACAAACTATCGATGTACCAGAATTATCAGCAACCAAAGATCAACTATCGATTGACAACCTAGAAAAAACGGTGGATCCGAACAAAGAGGTTAGGATCATCGTTGAGTTAGATGGAGAAGCTCCAATTGAAGAGGCGACAAAACGTGGCGTGAAATATGATGAACTTTCCCAAGGGGAGAAAAAGCGTCTGGAGAACGCTGCGAAAGGCAAGCAAAATAATGTAAAAAATAAGATGAAAGAAAAAAATATTAATGCCAAATTTTTCAATGAATATACGGCAGTTGTAAATGGGTTTAGTGCAGAAGTAAGACAGGGTGATCTGCAGGAAATTGAGTCCATTCCAGAAGTAAAAGGTGTCTATATTTCCAACCAATATGAACGCCCTGAAGAAGAGCCAGACATGAGATACAGTAAGGAATTGGTGGAAGCACAGGCAGCTTGGCGTGATTATGAATTTAAAGGGGAAGGGATGGTCGTTGGAATTATTGACTCCGGTAACGATCCCAGCCACAGAGATATGGTCCTTTCCGATAACACCACTGCGGAACTAACGGAAGAGGAAGTCAATGAAATCATTGCTGAGGAAGACCTTCCTGGGCTGTACTACACGGAAAAAATTCCTTATGGTTACAACTATATGGATAAAGACCATATTATATATGAAAATTATCCTGGCTCAAACCACGGCATGCACGTAGGTGGTACAGTGGCAGCCAATGGGGATGAGGAAAATGGTGGTATCCAAGGGGTGGCACCAGAAGCGCAATTATTGGCGTTGAAAGTTTTCGGAAATGATCCAGAAGTTCCGTACACCTATGGGGATGTGTACATTAAAGCAATTGATGACGCAATTAAATTAGGTGCGGACGTATTGAACATGAGTCTTGGTTCGACAGCCGGCTTTGTTAATCCAGAGTCACCAGAACAGCAAGCTGTATCCCGGGCAGTGGATAATGGTGTATTAATGTCCATTTCTGGAGGAAACTCTGCCTTATTCGGTGATGGCTATTTCTATCCATATGCATCCAATCCTGATTATGGGGTATCCGGATCACCTGGGGTTGCCTATGATTCTTTGCAGGTAGCATCTTTTGAAAATTCCTATATGGATGTGGACGCGCTAGAATATTCTATCGATGGAGAATCAGGAACTGCTGGTTTCTTATCTGCAGGCAGTGTACATCCGAATGATGTCGCGCAAAAAGAATTTGAAGTGGTCGAAGCAGGGCTTGGATATCCGGAAGATTTTGAAGGAAAAGATGTCGAAGGAAAATATGCACTGATCCAGCGCGGGGAAATTTCCTTTGTTGATAAAACATTAAACGCACAAGATGCTGGAGCGGCAGGTGTGATTATTTATAACAATGAAGATGGAATGATCAACATGGCAACGAGTCCTGACATCGTGATTCCGCAATTGTTCTTGGCAAAAGCGGACGGCAATCGTCTTGCAGATGCGGCTGCAAGTGGACAGGCTGTTACCATTGAATTTAATGGGAACATGACGAGTATTCCAAATCCAGCGGCTGGTGAGATGAGTGATTTCAGTTCTTGGGGATTAACACCAAATCTTGATTTCAAACCAGAAATTACTGCACCAGGCGGACAAATTTTATCAACATTAAATAATGACGAATACGGTTTAATGAGCGGTACGTCAATGGCAGCCCCACATGTATCAGGTGGTGGTGCATTAGTGCTGGAACGTGTAGATGAGGAATTTGGCTATACTGGTGCAGAACGTGTACTACTTACGAAAAATCTATTAATGAACACATCCGAGCCAGTAGAATTTGGTGGAGTAAATGTATCTCCACGTCGTCAAGGTGCTGGTTTAATGCAATTGCACAGCGCACTTTCGACACCAGTAGTGGTAACGGAATCGGAAACTGGAGAAGCGAAAGTCGCATTGAAGGAAGTAACGGAAAATGAAGTAAGCTTTGAATTAACAGCGGAAAACTTCACAGACGAAGCAGTAACCTATGAAGTGGAAGCAAATGCGCAGACAGATACACCAGTTAACGCTGGAATTATCGTAAGTGCTCCGAATTTATTCCCTGCATTGGAATTAGACGGAGTTGCAACGGTAAATGGTGAGGCTGTAAGTACAGTGGAAGTTCCAGCAAACGGACAAGCAACCTTTAAAGTAACATTGGATGTGAGTGAATGGGATGAGTCGCTAACCAATTACTTTGAAAATGGTTATTGGTTAGATGGTTTTGTCACGTTAACGGACTCAACTGATACGAACCCACAATTAACAGTTCCATTTGCAGGCTTCAAAGGAGAATGGGACGCGGCACCAATTATTGATACACCAATGTGGGATCCAATGAGCTATTACGGGATGACTGGTGTGGTTACATCTCTTGGTGACGATGGCTATGGATACTTGGGATATGATGTAGCAACAGAAGGCTATAATCCTGAAAAAATCGCCTTCTCACCAAATGGCGATGGAACCCAGGATGATGCGCTACTGATTCTATCATTCTTAAGAAATGCCAAAGAAGCGAACTTCCATGTGTTAGATGAAAATGGTAATGTAGTAGAAACCTTGGCTACGGAGTCCTACTTACCTAAAGATTACTATGACAGTGGCTATGGAACTTTTTATAAATTGTCTCCAGAATGGGCATGGGGCGGTACGATTGACGGTAAACCTGCCCCTGAAGGACAATATTATTTACAAGTCGAAGCGGTCATCGACTTTGAAGGTGCCGAATCACAAACATTCGAACTCCCGATTCTATTAGATACAGAAGCGCCAGAAGTCGAAGCGGATATCAACCGTGGTGCGCGTGAAGTAGTATTGGAAGTTGCAGATGAAGCTGGAAGCGGAATTGCGGAATGGTATGTACATGTTGATGGTGAATCGGTAACAGACGGTGAACCAATTATCGATGAAACCACTTATGAATTAACAGATATTCAACCAAATCAGGTGGTGGAAGTGATAGCTGTTGACTTTGCTGGTAACGTTACAGAGGAAGTTGTGATGGGGCCAAAAGGGAAGGCACATGGTAAGAAAAAGGGAAATTAGGTAATGGAAGGCTGGTGCTCGCAGGAGTGCCAGCTTGTTTTTTTGGATAGGGTGGATTGAGATTGGTGTTTCGTTAATCTTTGGGAGTAGGATTTTTTTACTGCAAGTATGTAGTGATAACAACAAAAATCCTCTATAATAAACATACACATACCATAACAGAGGAGCGTCCCCATGCCAATTCAACCCAAATTCCAAATCGGCCGACAGAACCGTCAATACATTACAACGAAAAAATTCACGGACCGTGAATTGCCACGGAAAGCCTTTTTTGAAAAGCTTAACGACATGAAGCAGCGAACGGAGGACCAAGCATATGATGTCCTCATGTACTACGGTGTAGGCGGGATAGGAAAGTCCAGCCTGATGAAGCAGTTAAAGCTAGAGCTGAAGGAAGCGGAGCCCAATGCAGTTTACACTTCCATCGACCTGAAAGATACTACCTTTCACCATCCTGCACGTGCATTGCTTGAGCTTGTACGTGAAGTGAGGGCCGAGCAAAAAATCAAATTTCCCCATTTTGAGATTGCCTATTCGATTTACTTTTACAAACGGAACCCAGACATTTCCTATAATGAAAAGAAGCTACCATTCGAGAAGGAACTGGATATTATGGGCACCATTGTATCGACACTGGATGGAATGGGGATTGCTGGAACGGTGTCAGGGATCGTTGGGAAAATTTATGACTCAAAGAAAAACTGGAGTCTCGATAAAGAAGTAAAGTCCTATCTCAAAGAACTGGAAAACAACAGCGTCCAGGAAATTGAAGAACAGCTTATAGCCTTTTTTGCTTATGATTTGCAAAAAGCAATTGCTAAACACCACATCCCAAGTACAATCATTTTCCTGGATACATTTGAAGCACTATGGTCCGGATTAAGCAATAAGACAACTGTCCACACGAAGGATAAGTGGGTTCGTGACTTAATCGGTTCCCTTCCGAATGTACTGTTTGTGATTTGCGGGCGGGAGTATTTGGAATGGGAAAAATACGATGCCGATTGGAAAGAAATAATTCATCATCACATGATTGAAAATCTCGGTTACGAAGATGCGGCATCCTTTCTTGAACATTGCGGTATCGAGGAAAAAGCAATCCGCGATAAGATGATTGATTCCAGTGGTGGTTATCCATATCATTTGGACTTATCGGTCGATACCTATTTCGAAATGAAAAATCGCGGAGAAACAATGGACGTGGACCGATTTGGTTCCAACCAGCGCGAAATCCTGGATCGATTCCTGCAATATTTGACGGATTATGAAATAGAGACATTGAAAATCATGTCTATTCCAAGATTTTACAATAGAGATGTGTTTGAGCATTTATTAACGAAACACCCGACTGGCTACTCCATCACGAAATATGATGATTTTAATAAATTTTCCTTTATCACGAAGGAGTTCGGTAAACTCTTTATTCATTCACTCATGCGCCAAGGAATGCTTGCGTATACAAGTGATGATTTGGTCCAGATGGTTCATGAGACAGTGGCTGCGTATTACCGCGGAAAATTTGAGGTATATAGAGAATCCGGAGTGAGTAAGGGAAAAGAAATGCAGGCCTTTGCCGAGTATATTTTCCATAAAAAAGCAGCTCTCGACCAGCAGGAGTTCGTGGACTGGCTGGCAATCGATTGTTTGGAAATGTTAAGAAAACTTCAGCTGCGCGGGGAGTCACGCTTCTTAAGGGAAACACTTGGAGATCTCCATGCAGAACTCGGTGCTAAAGCATTAGGAATCGGTCTCACACAAATTTTAGTGGATATGGTTCATTTAAATGGCGAGTATGATGCAGCTATTTCCATTATTGATGAATACTTAGAGGACTTAAGCACAAAAGAGATTCTCGCATCACCAGAGTCTGCTCATTTGGCCGTACGAAAAGTGCATCATCAAATGTTCTCTAAGCCAGTAGATGGGTTAATAGCAGAGCTTTTAAACCTGGAACCGGAGTTAGCTACAAAAAACTGGCCAAACGAATACAATGAATTGTTATTTATGATCGGTGGAAACCTGGGCGTATTATCCGGTGATTTACAGCTCAGCCGGAAATGGCTCGTTACATCCATTCGCTATGCAGAAAAACATAATCAATTAAACTACCATTGCCGAGCACTTCGTAAATATGTAGATGTCCTGAAAATTAATGGACATCTTAAATGGGCGAAGGAGTTCTGCGAAAAAGGAATCAAAATCGCCCAGGCAGGCGGCTATGAACGCTACGAATCTATCTTAGTGTGTACGCTTGCTGATGTTTATCGAATGGAAGGTAAATTTGATATTGCTGAGGAGTTGCTCGATAAAGCAATGGAAATGATTAAGAAAGTCGGCATTAAAGGCTGGATTGGCCATATTCACTCCACCTATGCAGAAATGCTTTTCCAAAAAGGCGCTTACCAGGAAGCGGCTCAGAAGTGGCAGGAGACCTTGTCGATTTATAAGGAGCTCGGATTAAAATGGGGCTTAATTATTGGAAATATAGGGTTGGAGCGCTGCTATTTGAAAGGTGCCGACATAGAAACAAAGGAGCCCATTCACTATTGGCAGGAGGAAGCAGAACGACTGAATTACCGGAGAGAGGTAGAATTGATAGAGGAGCTGGGACGAGGGGAGTTAGCGGTGTTGCCTTTGGCTTATTTATAAATGCTTAATAGAGGGATTCTCGTAGGAGGCTCCTTCTAGGAAAGGCCTTGTTAAAAGTTGGAGGAGTGTGCGCTGCCTGGGAATCGCCGCGAGTACGACGAGAAATCGAGCGGGTATGCGCGGAAAACGTACGAGAATGGGCAGAAATCGAGCGAGCTCATCCGAAAGTCGAGCGACCACGCCGAGGAATCGAGCGACAACCCGTCAAATCGAGCGAGTGCATAATTCAGCCTTCGCGCGGATAATTCAGCGCTCCCGCCGATAATTCAGCCTTCGCGCGGATAATTCAGCGGTCGTGCCGATAATTCAGCCTTCGCGCGGATAATTCAGCGCTCCCAGCGATAATTCAGCCTTCACACGAATAATTCAGCGCTCGCGTGGATAATTCAGCCTTCGTACGATAAATCAGCGCTCGTGCCGATAATTCAGCCTTCGCACGCATAAATCAGCGGTCGTGCCGATAATTAAGCCTTCGCACGAATAATTCAGCACTCGTGCCGAAAATTCAGCCTTCGCGCGGATAATTCGGCACTCCCAGCGATAATTCAGCCTTCACACGAATAATTCAGCGCTCGGACGGATAATTCAGCCTTCGCACGAATAAATCAGCGGTCGTACCGATAATTCAGCCTTCGCACGAATAATTCAGCGCTCCCGCCGATAAATCAGCCTTCACGCGCAAAATTCAGCCCTTCCGCCCCATAATTCAGTCATCCCCACACACAACCTTCATCCTACTCCCAAAGACCCAAAAATCTTAACCGCAAAATTACAAAAATTCACCATCCTATTTACACCCAACTTTTATACTAAATAATAGTAGAAATAATAGGGAGGGACTGTATATGAAGATGAAAAAGAAAGTGTTTACAGGGGTTGCGGCTGCTACGATTCTATTAGCGGGGCAACCATTTAATGTTCTGGCGGAAAAACCGGAAATCCCGAAATTCGAGGACAAGCCACCGTTGTTCCAGTATCAGAATGATGACGCAAGCCAAAATCTTAAGGTGACACAGGTTGCCCAGTATGATAGTGGAGTAGGTGAAGGTGGAACGGAAATTATGGCCTATGATGCTGAACTCCAAAGGGCATTTATCACGAACGGGGAAGAGGCAGCTGTTGATATTCTATCATTTCGTGATCTCAAATCCGGAAAATATACACAAGTGGACTCGAAACAGCGTGTGTATCTAGCTGATTTTGGAATAGAGGAAGTAGACGACATTACAAGCATTGCATCCCACCCGACGAAAGACGTCATTGCCATATCAGCTGTCAGTGATCCAAAAACAGATCCTGGGTATATCGTTTTCGCAACGAAAGACGGGGAATATCTCACACATAATCAAGTAGGAGCCCTGCCGGATATGGTCACATTTACACCGGACGGAACGAAAGCAATCGTGGCTAATGAAGGCGAGCCGAGTGAGGATTATTCTGTTGACCCAGAGGGAACCATCTCGATTATTGATATAACCGGAAATCCAGCAGAATATGAAGTGAAAACCTTGAACTTTGATGGAGTGCCACTTGATGAGAATGTTCGTATCAGCTCAAAAGGGACGACCCAACAGCAATTAGAACCTGAATACGTTGCTGTTTCCGAAGACAGTAAAACGGCGTATGTTGCCCTTCAGGAAAACAATGCCATTGCAACAGTGGACCTGGAAAATGAAGAAATTCTACATGTTAAAGGGCTTGGCGTAAAAGATCACTCACTCACGGGAAATGAACTGGATGCCATCGACAACAATGAAATGAAAATTGAAAAACAGCCACTTCTCGGATACTACATGCCAGATGCGGTTGATACGTTCCAAGGAGCGGATGGAAGAATGTATATCCTGACACCGAATGAAGGAGATGCCCGGGACTATGATGGGTATTCAGAGGAAGCGAAAGTTAGAGATATCATCGATCAAATCCAATTAAATGCTGACCATTATGCAGGCTATACCCAGGAAGAGTTGGATGAAGCGGTAGAAAACGGTTTGCTGGAGCGTTTAGGAGGAACGAACATCACCCTTGAAAACGGGCAAAACGAGGATGGTGTCTATAAATCTCTCCACACATACGGCGCACGGAGCTTTTCGATGCGGAAACGATGGAACTCGTTTTTGATAGTGGAAGTGACTTCGAGCAAATTGTTGCAGAAGCACTGCCAGAGCATTTTAACACGGATAATGATGAACTCAAATTTGACGGCCGAAGCGATTCGAAAGGACCGGAACCAGAAACCGTTGTTTATGGAAAAGTGGAGGGAACTCCATATGCATTCATTGCACTCGAGCGGTTCAGCGGGATCTTGGTTTATGACCTTTCCAATCCAACAGAACCAGAATTCGCCTCACTCATCTCGAGCCGGGACTTTACCGAAGATGTAGTTGGGGATGTTTCACCAGAAGGATTGCAATTTATTCCAGCTGAGGAAAGCCCTACGAAAAAAGCCATGCTTGCAGCAACCCATGAAGTTTCCGGAACCGTTGCGGTGTATGAGTTTAACGGAAAAGATATTACAGGCCCGGTAAAAGAGCAGAATGATAATCAAAGCTTTAATAAGAATAGGTGATAAGATCATGAACAGAAAATACATTTATTTAATCTCATTCCCAATCGTATTAGCAGCATTTCTATCCAAAAGAAAAACGACATATATCCGAATTGCTTAAAAGCGGACAAGCTGGCTCGGTGAAAGGATTTAATATCTTTCAACAGTCAGCCTGTTTTTTTACATATACTTCAACCTAAGGTAACCAGAATTTAATAAACTTCATCTATACTGAATAGTAAGGCAACGATGACAGTCCGGAAAGGGGTATTTCATGAAAACAAGAGGGATTGCACATCGCGGGTATTCTGCCAAGTATCCGGAGAATACGATGTCCGCGTTTCAGGCTGCGATTGACTTAGGTTTTACCCATATGGAAATGGATGTTCACTTAAGTAAAGATGGCGTTCCAGTTGTCATGCATGATCATACGGTGGACCGAATGACCGATGGCAAGGGGGAAATACGCGACTATACCGTCGATGAATTGAAGCAGATGACCATCCATAACTATGAAAAAATCCCGACGTTAGAAGAGGCATTGCTACTCGCGAAAGATAAGATCATCGTCTCCATTGAATTGAAAAATACGAACCTTTATAACGGGCTGGAAGAACAAGTTTATGAAGTAATACAGAAAGTCAATATGTTAGAGCAAGTGTATATTATCTCCTTCCATCATAAAGCACTGGCAAAAATGAGGAGGATTTCAAAGGATATCAAAATAGGTCTATTAGTAAATAAAGTGTTTCGATCACACTTCCGACTTATCCAAGAAATCGGTGCGGAGTATTTTGCAGTGAGATACGCAGCACTGAAGGAAAAGCATATTCGAGCATGTGAAGAGCTGGGATTGAAGCTGATTGTATGGACGGTTAATTCGGTGGAACAGATGAGAAAGGTGAGCCAAATTCCATCCATCCTAATCACTACAGATGAGTTGGAGAAGTATAAATGGATTTATGATGATTTAAGCGAAAATGGAAATGTAAATTTGGCAGGAATGTAAATGAAAGATATTCTCCTCAAAAACGTACGTAAACATCATAAAACCCCTTGTTATGTGTAACAAGGGGTTTTAATTTTATAAGTAACATAATTGAAAAGAACTTATATTTATCATAAACTTACCTTTTATGATAAAATATTAAAGTATGTATAAATCATAGGAGCGTATTCCATGGCAAAGAAAGTATTAATTATGACACAAAACTTTTATCCGGTTATAGGTAGTGCAGGAAATCGGATGAAAAATATTTTTCAATTGTTAAATCAACATGGGATTCAAGCAGACGTTTTAACGACAGAACCTGCTTATCCTAATAAGAACTTGTATAGAGATAAAACGTTTTGGGATGATGAATCAGTTAATAAAGCCACTGATAAAATAATTAGGGTACCAATAAAAAACAAAACATTTTCGAACCATATTGTGAGTAGGCTGTTTTTTTATATTGAGATTATGTACTGTTTCCTAATCATGCTTTGGAAATTGCGAAAAGAGGGCTATGATTATCTATTGGTAAGTACACCTCCTATATTTATCGTGTTTTCCGCATTTATTGGAAAGTTTTTTTTGAAATCCAAACTTATTCTCGAGGTAAGGGATTTATGGCCAGATAGTTTAATCGGTGTACGAGCATTTGATCATAACTGGATTATTAAATTATTTCGTCTCCTAGAAAAGAAAATGTACCGTATTGCGGATGAGATCATAATAAACAGTAAAGGGTTTGAGGACCATATTCAATCAAAATTAAAACAAGATAAAAATACTATTTACTTACCAAATGGTCCTAGGGAGTACGAGATTGTAAAATATAAATCCTATAAAGGTGAATTTCGAGTTGTTTATACAGGTAATTTAGGCCTGGCCCAAGATATTGACCATTTGAAATCAATCGCTAAATTATTACACGAAAACAATATTCGTTTTGATGTAATTGGATATGGAATGAAAACAGAGGAATTTACAGATTATATAAAAAAACATGAATTAAGTTATGTACACATGCATATGCCAACTACTCGCAGGAAAAGTTTGGAGTTAATTCAAAACAGCAATATTGCTATTGCATTTTTAAATAATGAAGAAGTTTTTTCAACTGTTCTACCGGGTAAAATAATTGACTATATGACATGCAGGACGCCAATTATCGCTGGCATTAAAGGAACAGCAGCTCAAACTATAACTGAAAATAATACAGGTTTTGTTTATGATCAAGAAGATGTTCATGGGATGGTTGCGAAAATTGTTGAATTAAGAGAGAATTCGTCACTGCTGGAACAATTGAGAGATAACTGTGAAAAGACAGTTACAAACGGGTTCCTTTGGGAAGAAAATATAAAGAAACTGGTAGAAATAATTAACTAAACAAAGAGGGAATATGAAATGAAACGTGTTGGTATGTTTGTTTGGAATCATTTTACAAACGATGCTAGGGTACTAAGAGAATGTACCACTTTATCGCAAAATGGTTACGACGTAGAATTAATATGTATTGATGACCCGAATGATCCTTCTATTTCCCAATATGAGGAAGTGAACGAGCATTTTCGGGTTTTTCGAATGAAAAGATATCCGACAACATTATTGTTACTACAAAAAATGTATCGATTTATTGTTGGGAAAAAATGGCCAATATTACCAGCATTGGCTGTCTGGGGATTATTTGTCCTTCTGATCCCATGGCTAACTATTGCTTTAACTGTTATCGTTGCTCTGTTACTAAAAACAAAGGTTAGAGTGATTTGGGTTCGTGCAGCGCTTATATTAAGAATGGCCATAAAAGGACATCGAGGGAACTATGATATTTATCATTCCAATGATTTGAACACCATGCCACAAGGATGGGTCAGTGCAAAGTGGAGATTGAAGAAAAAACCTTTAATATATGATTCACATGAGGTGCAAACTAGTAGAACAGGGTATGATAGCCCTTGGTATAAGCGTTTTGAATTATTTTTTATTAATCGAATGGATAGTATGATTGTCGAGAATGATACTCGCGCGAAGTATAATGAAGATTTATATGGTTTTTATCCACATGTTCTTCATAATTATCCATCTTTAGAAATACAGCAAACAGAAGAGAAAGTGAACTTACATGCAATGCTTGGATTACCATCTGATGAAAAAATATTGCTTTATCAAGGTGGTATTCAAGCCGGACGTGGTTTGGAAAAACTAATTGAAGCTTATCCCCTATTCAATGAAGGTACATTAGTATATATTGGGGATGGGAAAATAAAAGAAAAGCTACAACAAATGGTTAAGGAAAGAAACTTGGAGGATAAAATTCGGTTTATTCCAAAGGTACCAGTTCGAGACTTGCCTAAATATACTAAAAATGCATATTTAGGTTTTCAAGTACTAAACAACATTAATTTTAATCACTGGTCTGCATCTTCCAATAAGTTGTTTGAATATATGATGAATGAAGTTCCGGTTGTTGCCTGTGACTTTCCTGAAATAAAAAAAGTAATAGAAGAGAGTGAAGTGGGTGTTACGGTTGACCCACACAATCCTAAAGAAATTGCTAAAGGTGTAAATTATATATTAAGAAACCCTGATAAACGTGATTTATATAGCAAAAATTGCAAAGAAGCACGTTTGCAGTATAATTGGGAATTAGAACAGAATAACTTGCTTAAAGTTTATCAAAAATATTAATAGTTAAATTAAGGAAAGAAGGATTTATAATGAAACTTTGTACAATAGGATTAGGTTATATTGGATTACCAACATCAATCATGTTTGCTAATTACGGTGTAGATGTAATAGGTGTAGATATTAAAAAAGAAGCAGTTGATATGCTGAATAGTAGGCAGATTCATATTGAAGAGCCTGGATTACAAGAAGCATTGGAGCAAGCGATGGAGAAAGGAAACTTTCGAGCTTCTATAGAACCTGAACCTGCAGATGCATTTATCATTGCAGTGCCTACACCGAATAAAGATGATCAATATATGTCATGTGATTTATCCTATGTTATGCAGGCAACAGAAAACATTATTCCGTTTTTAGAGAAGGGGAATATTGTTATCGTGGAGTCAACGATTGCTCCAAGAACAATGGATGATTATGTGAAACCTAGATTAGAGCAGGCTGGATTTACAATTGGTGAAGATATTTATTTAGTACATTGTCCAGAACGTGTTCTTCCTGGACAAATCATGCATGAGTTAATTCATAATAACCGCATCGTTGGTGGTGTTACACCTATGTGTACCGAAAAAGGTGCAGAAATTTATACGGTATTTGTCAAAGGTGAGTTGATAAAAACAGATGCCCGTACTGCTGAAATGTCTAAGTTAATGGAGAATACGTACCGTGATGTAAATATTGCTTTGGCAAATGAACTGGCAAAAGTATGTAATGAATTAAATATTAACGCACTTGAAGTAATCAATATGGCGAATAAACATCCACGTGTTAATTTGCATACACCGGGACCCGGAGTTGGCGGACATTGCCTAGCGGTGGACCCATACTTCATTATTGCAAAAGCCCCCGAACAGGCAAAATTAATTAGCCTATCCCGTGAAATAAATAATTCGATGCCAGATTATGTCATTCAAGCTGTTGAAAAGATTTTAGCTAAGACAAACGGAAAGAAAATTACAGTATTTGGATTAACATACAAAGGAAATGTAGACGATATAAGAGAAAGTCCCGCTTTGGATATTTATGAAAAGCTAAATAGCCATCCTGAATATGAGGTGGTTGCTTATGATCCACACGTAAAACTTAACTTCGTAGAAAAAGATATGGAACAGGCACTTGAAGGTTCCAGTTTAGTGTTAATCCTGTCTGACCATAGAGAATTCAATGATTTAAGAAACATGGGTTCAAATAAGATGATAAATCCGATCATTTTTGATACGAAAAATATTGTAAAACGTTATGATGAAGAAGTTACTTATATTAATTACGGTAATTTATATTTATTTAAATAAACAAAAAGGGAAGCAAATATATGTTCAATCCATTAAGTAAAGTGATATCAGAACAAATCAAGTATTGGAATTTAATCATTAGAATGTCAAGGTTCGAAGTTAAAGGCAGTTATCAGCAGCATTATCTTGGAACCTTATGGCAGTTTATATATCCGTCAATCCAAATTTTAATTTATTGGATTGTTTTTGGTATTGGAATTCGGGGCGGGCAGCCGATAGGAGAAATCCCTTATATTGTATGGCTTTTAATGGGTTTAATCCCCTGGTTTTTTATTAGTCCGTCCATGATTCAAGGTTCTAATAGCATTCATCAAAAAGTTTCGTTGGTTTCTAAAATGAATTTTCCTGTAAGTGTATTACCAACTATTAAAATTGTGAGTAACAGTATTCAGTTTTTTGTTTTATTCGCTATTTTAATTTTATTGTTATTAATGAACGGTATACCTGTTAGTATCTATTGGTTTCAGCTTATATACTATTTTATTTGTATGATTGCCTTGGTATTCGCATTTTCTATTTTTAGTTCAACCATCTCGACTTTAGTTAGAGATTATCAAACCCTGCTTTCAGCTTCAATGCGAATGCTGCTATATTTATCTCCAATCCTGTGGAACCCAGAAGGTGAAATGGTTCCTGAAATATTAGGAAACCTGCTGAAATTAAATCCACTTTATTATATTATTGATGGTTTTCGCAGCTCGTTTCTAAGTGTCGGTTGGTTCTATGAGGATATAACGTATACTTTATATTTCTGGTTGTTTACGTTTATTCTTTTATATTTTGGTGCAAAGCTGCATATACGTTTCAGAGAAAACTTTGTCGACTATTTATAATATAGCGAGGTTATTTTAATGAATAATAGTAAAGTATTAGTGAAAAATGTTTCCAAATTATTTCCGACACAATCTAAACAGTCAGATAAGCTTTTGGAGTTTTTTTCTATTAGGAAAAAAGGTGCTCCAAGAAAAGTATTTTCTGCTGTTAGCGATGTTTCATTTGAAGCTAACGAAGGTGAAACAATTGGCATACTTGGTTTAAATGGTTCCGGAAAATCAACCTTATCTAATTTATTGGCCCAGGTAATTCAACCAACAAAAGGTAGCATCGAGGTAAATGGTACACCATCATTGATCGCTATATCTGCCGGTCTGAATAATAACCTGTCTGGTATGGATAACATTAAATTAAAGTGTATGATGCACGGGCTTTCTTCAGAAAAAATTGATGAAGTCCGCCCAGATATTATTGAGTTTGCTGAGTTAGGTGATTATATTAACCAGCCAGTTAAAAATTATTCAAGCGGAATGAGATCTAGATTAGGGTTTGCGATTTCGGTTCATACAGACCCGGACATTTTAATCATAGACGAAGCATTATCCGTGGGTGATACTACCTTTGCTAATAAGTGCTTGGAAAAGATGCAAGAATTTAAAGAACAAGGGAAAACGATATTTTTTGTCAGTCATTCTGCGAGCCAAATGAAATCCTTCTGTGATCGAGTTATATGGATGCATTATGGAAGAGTTAAAGAAATTGGCGAAACTGAAGATGTCATTAAAAATTATACTACCTTTACAAAGGAAGTTAATAAGCTTTCCGCTGAAGAAAAGTCACAATTAAAAAATACAGAGCAAAGAAATCAATTCGTGGAACCACCAGGTGAGCTGTATAACGAAAAAGTAAATGGAGCGACGAAAACAGAAAAAGTCATAAATTTACTATTGTTTATCCCATTAATTTTATTGGGTATTTTAATAGGAACAGGTTATTAAAGTTAAGGAGAGTTAAATGATGGAAGAATTAAAAGATTACATTTTTGATGCTTACTATTATAAAAAAGGACAGGAATTCGGCAGAAAGGTAAGAAGAAGAATTCACTGGATTACATCCAATATTTCTGGTGAGGAAATATTGGATGTAGGTTGTTCCCAGGGTATAACTCCGATTCTCTTAGGAAGAGAAGGGAAAAAGGTCCTAGGAATTGATTCGTCCCATTCTGCGATAGAAGATGCAAAACGAAACTTATCGAATGAGGATGTAGAAACGCAAAAAAATGTGGAGTTCCGAGAACAGAATTTCTTTTCATTTAACTCTGACCATAGCTTTGATACTGTAATATTAGGGGAAGTACTAGAACACATAACGGATGAAGCTGGTTTCATTCAGAAAGCCAAATCTATAGTAAAAGAAAAAGGAAAAGTTATTGTAACTACTCCTTTTGGAATCAATGATTTTGTTGATCATAAGAAAACCTTTTATATATCTGACTTTATCAAATTACAGCAGGATGACCTAAGGATATCAAATGTGGAATATCTTGATGGCTGGATTGGTATTATCTTTGAGAAGACAAATGAGATTCCTCTTCTTGATGTTAGCCAGGGAGTATTAGACGACCTGGAGATGGCATTTTATGAAAAAGAACGGAAACTTCTGGATAAATTAAACAAAAGGACTCAAGACGGTTACGGTTCCCGTACGGGTGAAAATTATAATTATAAACAAAAATTCTTAAATGAAAAAATTGAAAAAGTCAAAACTCAAAACGAATTATACGTTCAATACAAAAAAGAAAAAGCTACTTTGAAAGAGTTTAAACGGATACAAAAGGAATACGAAAGTTTATTAAAGAAATATAAAAATCTGGAAAAGAAATACAGGAACCTAAGTAAATCCAAATTGGGCAAGTTGACATTACTATACTGGAAATTGCGTAGAAGAGGGTGATTGGTATGGATACAAAAGAACTTACAGAAAGATTATTGATATTAGACGAAAAAATAAAAGATCTGGAAAGTGCTATATCCTCTGATCTAAAAAACCTCAAGTACGAAAATGGTCTTACTGTCGATTTACCCAAGGGAAATAACGAAATATTAGATTCAGATCAGTATGATATGAACACATATAATGAATTAAGAAATACATATGCCGATAAGGATTATGAAAGAAGAATACAAAGAATCATTGAAGACCTGCCTACCAGCAATGGTTCTAACTATTATAAGAAGTTCGAAGTAAATATTGGTATTATTGCCGATGAATTTCTCTACCATTCCTATGAAAGTACAGCTAATTTTTTCTATGTGACAAAGGATAACTATAAAACCATTGAAGCTAATGTAGATTTTCTGTTAGTTGTTTCAGCCTGGAAGGGATTGTCCAATGAGTGGGAAGGATTGGGAAATCCGAAAAGAGTTCAGATAAGAAAAGAGTTATCTAATATCATTGAGTATTTCAGATTAAAAAACAAAAAGACGATATTTTATTCAAAAGAGGACCCAACCAATTATGAGTACTTTGTAGACATTGCTAAACAATGTGATTATATTTTTACAACTGCGATTGAAAAGATTCCACAATATAAGATTGATTGTAATAATGATAATGTACACTTATTGGAGTTTGGGGTGAATCCGATATTTAATAATCCAATCGGGATAAACCTAAAAAAAGATAAAGATAACGTGTTGTTTGCTGGCTCGTGGTACAAAAAATATCCAAAGAGACAAAAAGACACCAGAATGCTTTTTGATGGGGTCCTAAACTCGGGAAAAGAGTTAAAAGTACTGGATAGAAACTTCTACCGAGATTCAAAAAGTTTTCTGTTCCCCGTAAAGTACTTAAAATACATTTCTCCTGCAATTGACCATAGTACATTACAATCACTATCCAAAATAAACAGGTGGTGCATCAATTTAAATTCTATTCAATTTAGCCAGACAATGTTCGCAAGCAGAGTGTTTGAACTTCAATGCATGGGGAATTTAATATTGTCAAACTATAGTGCCGGTGTTAATAATTTATTCCCCAATGTGTTCACTGTATTTAGTGAAAATGAAGTGAAGGGTATCATTAAAACCTATACTGACAAGGAAATATATCAGCATCAAATGGTAGGAGTAAGAACGGTGCTAAGAAACCATACAACTTTCCACAGAATGGGTCGCCTACTCTCCATAATTGGTTATGAAATGGAAGAGATAGATAATAAAAAAGTTGCTGTTGTTTATAAGGAAAAAACGAAGCATATTTTAAAAAACTTTAAGAGACAAACCCTAAAAAATAAAGATTTAATATCAGTAAATGAATTGGAACAAAATTATTCTAACTATGACTATATAACTTTTTTTAATGAAAAATATGAGTACGGAGAATACTACTTAGAAGATATGGTTAATGGTTTTAAATATACAAATTCTTCTTATATTACGAAGGATTCCTATTTTAACGGGGCTCATAAAATCTCGGGAATTGAGAATAACTATATTAACAGGGTTAGCGACCCAGCAAGAACCATTTTTTCTACAACAGCATTCAATTATATTCAATTAATGGATGCCTTAAACTCCAAAGAATTGGATAATGGTTATAGTATTGACAGTTTGGAACTTAATCTCATGGAAGAACCTTTTTCTTTTCATTACAACCCTAAATTCTCCGTCATCATTGCTGCATATAACAATGGAGATCATTTATACTCTAAATGTTTTATGAGTTTAAGAAGGTCAAGTATGTTTACTGAAATGGAAATTATTATCGTTGATGACGGTTCAACAGATGATTATACTGTGAAGATCATCAATAGACTAGCGAGATTATATCCAAATGTGAAACCATTCTTCTATAAGGATGGAGGCAGTGGTAGTGCTTCTAGACCAAGAAATAAAGGGGTAGAACTTTCCAGTACAGATTATGTTACCTTCTTAGATCCTGATAATGAAGCTATTAATGATGGATATGCGAAATTGTTACAGTATATGAAGGAATTTGAAGAAGACATTGTTATTGGAAATATCATTAAAGCTGATGACCAAATTCGAAATGTAAATTATTTTGAGGATGTAAGAAAAAAATATGGAAACAGAAGAAGCTTTGTAAAAGAAGAAGTGCATGAATATTTAATTGAAACTACCTTTAAGGTACAAAGCATTCAGGCGATGATGTTTAAAAAGGAATTACTAATGGATAATAATTTAACCATGTTAGTCGGAGCGGTAGGAGAGGACACACTTTTCTTTTATGAAGCCCTAATAAATGCTAAGTCCTTTTCAATAATAGATGAGCCAATTCATGTGTATTATGCTGGAGTAGAAGGTTCTGCCGTTAATAATATTACAGCAGCTACTTTTGATAAGTATAAAAAACTTGAAATGGAGAAGATAAAGTTCCTAAAGAAAAATAACTTATTACGTGCTTATATGTCGTTAAGATTTAATTATTATTTTAAAAACTGGTATTTAAAGAAGCTGAACAAAGTCGTTCCAACAGAAGAGGAAAAGGCCGCTAATATTTTAAAGGAAATATATCTACTTTATAGTGATTATATGAATGAAGATGATTTAGATGAGGAAGTTCTTGAATTTGGCAAGAACGGTATAGGTAATTCGACAATAACAAAATTTGTAACTGGTGAAAAACACCCAGAACTATTGACTTAATTACATTATACCGTTAAACTGAAAAACGGTTAATTTATAAAACTTTTAGAAAAAACAAGAACTAGCATATGAGGGAAGTGTTAATTAGTATGGTAAATACAATTAATAATATAGATAGTTTACCACCAATTGAAGAACAAAGACAAACATTAAGACAAAAGAAAATATTAGCGAATGAATATTACAGAGTATTGCATATTGGAAGATATGCTTTTGGAAAGACAGACATTGTAAGCAGAATGAAGCATGCATTAGAAAACTTAGGGCATACAGTATTTGACTTTAATACTGATGATTTTAGAGAAGTAATCCATAATCCTGATGGACATACAGGCGGATTTGGTCCTATAGAAATAAAGTTAGAGTATATAAAACCTGTGTTGGAACAATTTGATCCACAAATCATTTTATGTAATGCAGGGGGGTATACATTTTCGGAAGAAGATAGTCAATGGCTAAAGGATAGAGGTTTTATTTTGGTCGGTATTACGTTATCTGACCCTGATGTCTTTGTTAGTACAAAGAAATTTGCTCATCGTTTTGACTATCATGTAACAAATGCAATAGAAGCAATTAAAATGTATGAGGATGTAGGTATTACTAATACTATGCATTTTCCTTTTGCGATTGATAGAACGTTTATTGAAACAGAAGCAATCGAGAGAAAAGATTGGAATGCTGATGTAATCTGTATAGGGAATGCAACAAATCGTGAAGATAGAAATAAAATGATGAAATATTTGGATCAATACTTTGACGTAAAAGTATACGGTACAGGCTGGGACTTTCCGGACTCCTTTCCAGTAAGTGGAGAAGATTTTTACTCTGCAGCTAGAGCCGGTAAATTTCACATTAATTTCCCAGGTACGAGAGCCGGTTACACGAATTTAAAAATAGGTGTATTTGAATCTATAGCTAACGGTGGGATACTTTGTACGGAATATTTCGATGAAATGGAGTTATTCTTTGAGTATGGTAAAGAAATCATCGGATATAAAGACGCAGAAGATCTAAAAGAGAAACTTGAGTACTACCTTGAACACCCTGAAGAAGCAGAGCAAATGAGAAGAAGAGCGTTCTATAAGTTAGTCCATCATCATATGTGGGAATCTAGATGGGAAGATTTGTTTGCACAAATTAAGCAAGATATTAATGTTGATCGTAAAAAACTTACCAAAAAAAGATATGAAGAAATTGGAGAATTACATGGAACAAAAGAAAGAGCTGCAAAAGTAATCGTTCAAGGTTACTATGGGGCACTTAATACTGGTGATGATTTAATTTTAGAATCTATAAGTAATAATATTAAAAAAAATCATCCAAATACAGTTGTAATGGTTGCCGGCTTTAATCGTAGAAATATTACTTTAAGGCAAGGTTATTACAGTCTTCCACGAACAGATGTATACAGAATGGAAAAGTTTATAAAAGAAGCTGATTTATTAATATACGGTGGTGGTGGATTATTAAATGATTATTCATTTAATAATTCAGCAGGGGTTGCCGACTTCTTTGATAGCTTTCCGGTTGGCTTAACAGGTATGGGAATTATTCCTACTATGGCAAATATACATGAAGTTCCTAGAATGTATTTTGCATTAGGTGTTGGACCGTTAAGGAACCCTGAGGCAAGAAAATTCGCTAAATTCTTAGTCAATCAAATGAGTGTTGTTACTGTCAGGGACCAATACTCCAAGGATTTACTTGAATCTATTGATGGCATTAATAATGAGGTTATCAAAACTTCTGACCCAACATATATGCTTGATTATCCTGGAACAGACCTTGCTGATAAGTATTTGGAGAAAAACAATATTAATCCAAATGAAAAGCTGGTATTAGTGACACTTAGAGAATGGAAAGGGAATCCAATTGACTTTGAAGAAAAGATGGCTAAGTATTTGGATGCCATTATTTCCCAGAGTGGTTATTCTGTTTTATTCCTTCCTTACCAGTTTGGTACAGGAAATTCCGATGATAATCGAATCCATAGAAAAGTTCTAGATAGTATGACTAAAAAAGATAAGACGTATATTTATGAGCATGAAGGGGATTACGAGGAGTTCTTAAGTCTTATTGGAAAAGCAGAGCTCGTTATTTCCATGAGACTTCATGGCTCAATTTTAGCAAACCGTTTTGGTGTCCCTTCAATAGGATTTAATTATGATAACAAGGTACTTGCACATTATCAAAACATGAACATGACTAAATATTTATTAGATCTTGATTTTGATACTGATTATGCAGTTAATTTATTCGCGGAATTGAAACTAAATAGAGATTACATTTCTAAAGAAATTACGGAATATGTCTTTAGGGAAAGAGAAGAATCTTCTAAGACATTTAATTATGCAGTAGAGCTATTAAAAGACGGGATCCGTAAAGAAAAAAATATCTACAGACATTATCCAAGGGAAGAATCTTTACGTGAAATGAGAGTAAAAACCCTTAATAAGGAATTAAGGGAATTAAAAGAGCAAAAAAGAGATTTATTTTTAAGACTAAGAACACTGAACAACACTGTTGGTAATTTGAGAAACATGAAAAAGTCCTTAAATGGTTTAAATTTAGATCATATTCAAACGTTAGATTTATCAAATGCAAAATTTGAGTCTGAAATAGGAAAGTCATCCGAAGAAATAGTTGTAGCACTAACTAAAAATAAACTGGGGATTCGTTTATCTGATTTGGACGCACCTAAAAAAGGTGACTTTTCAAGTGCTAAAGTAAATCTCGATTTAGAACCTGGAAATGAGTATATCTTAAATGTTGATGTACAATCACCATATTACAATCCAAAAAATACAGGAAGAATTAAATATTTTATCCTTATCGATGGCAAAAAAGTATACAGTAAAGATATTGCTGTAGAAGAGAAACAGAAGCAATTGGCTTTTAAAGTATATCCTAAAAAGCAAAATGTAGTGATTGAGTTTAAATTAGAAGCGCTGAAGAATTGTGAAAACTGGAGCTGGGGAAGAGTTTCCAAAACATACTTCAGCAATTTAAGTGTCGTGAAAATGGAAAACATTAAACGTAGTAAAAATGTATTTAAACGAACCATCAGAAAACACTAATTTAAAAAAAGAATTTAATGTAAGAATTATACCTTTCCAATATATTGCCATTGTGTTGGAAAGGTTTTTTTTACTCTTTTATTTTACAAACTTTATCCATTATATTATTAAAATATGTTATAATTAAGTAGCTTTTTAGAGAAAAATGTCAAAGGGAGTTGAGGGATGTTAAATTATGGAGAACCGTTCGTCGCCGAAAGTAATAATTTACTTTCTATTAATATTTGCCTTTGTCTTAGTAAGCAATATAAACGAGTCTAAGGTGGAGGCTGCTGGTGTTTATTTTGAGGTTGATACAGAAAGAACCGAGGTTTATCACAATATTAATGGAAAACTGACAAGAGTTGGTGAACTGCCTCAGGGACAAGAATTTGAAAGAGTTGGTTATCAAAAATACTGGCAATTAATTGATTTTGGTAGTCAAAAAGGTTATGTGAAACGAAGTGAATCAACTATAACCGATGGTGGCTCTATTAGAAATAAAGAAAGAGAAACTACTAATAGGGAAATCAAACTATTAAAGAATGCAACAGTCTATGAGACTAGTACAGACGGTTATGTTCCTTTTGCACAAGTAGATAAAGGAACTACGTTTGAAGTAGTTGTTTCCCAGAAAAATTGGTGGGGCATTAACGTTGGTGGAAGATTTGGTTTTATTAATAAATCGTCAGCAACAGTTATTTTCGAACCCTCTGATGTCTATTTTAAAGTAAATGCCGATATTGCGGATGTTTATTATAATATTGGTGGAAAAATGGAAAAAGTTGGGGAATTAGAATATGGACAAGAATATCGTAGAGCAGGTGGACGAACAGATTGGCATCTAATAGAATTTGGTAGTAGAAAGGCTCACGTTAAAAAGAGTGTTACCGAGCCATCAGATGGGGAAATTGTGAAAAAAGACCCTAAAAGACCAGAATCCACTAGTTTGATAGCAATTGCAAAAGATACACAAATCTATGATATTAGTTCCGGTAACTATGTTCCTTTTGCACAGATTAACAGTGATGTGCAGTTTAATATAGTCCTTGAGCAAAGTAACTGGTGGGGTATTAACGTTGGTGGAAGATTTGGACTTATAAAAAAATCAAGTACAAAGCAAGAAACTATTAAATATACAAACTATAATTATTCATTTGAAAAAATGGTAGATGCTCAAATGACAGGCGGAAGAGCTACTGCTAATGGTTCAGGAACTAAACTGGCTAAGAGGGAAGAAGTCGAGTATTATGCTAATCCCTCTAACTTTACTAAAGGTGATGTTGGCTTTTTTCAGTTTTTAGTATTATCAAAGAGCGCTGGTCTTACTTCAAATGATGCTAAAATAATCAATGATAAAATACTTAATTCTAATGCTGGTATACTTGCAGGACAGGCCCAAGCGTTTATTGATGCCGGGAGAGAGTATGATATAAATGAAATTTATCTCATTGCACATGCCTTGCATGAAACAGGGAATGGAGATTCTACTCTAGCTAACGGTGTACCAGTTGATGCAAATGGGAAAGTTACTAGAGATGCAAACGGTAGAATAGTAGAGAATTCAAATACAAAACATATTGTCTACAATATGTATGGTTATGGTGCAAATGACTCCTGCCCAATTGATTGTGGGGCTAAGTATGCTTTTGATAAAAAGTGGTTTTCAAAGACTGCCTCTATCATAGGAGGAGCAAGTTCGATATATAGTTATATTAATAGGGGACAAGACACACTTTATAAGATGAAGTGGAATCCCGAAAGCCCTGGTTATCCACAATATGCCACACATATTATGTGGGCAGTCTTACAAACACCTAAAATGAATGAAATATACAGTTTAATAAATAGCTATGATTTAGTATTTGACGTACCACAATTTTTAAATCAGCCTTCCACAAGTGGTTCGGTTGAAATTAATTCAATTTCAGAATCTGGCACAACTTCTACAGAATCTAGTCCTAGTCAGGATTTAGTTGTTAATTATCCAGAGGGTGTTTATGGGATTACTGAAACCGTTTCTGGTAATTTAAACTTTAGAAGTACTCCTAATACGGATGAAGATAATATTATTGGAAGTATTTCAAGCGGTACAAAAATAGAAATTACAGGAACGAATGGTACGTGGTATCAGATAAATTATGATGATAAGTCAGGCTGGGTACATAGTGATTTTGTAAATGTACAGAATTTGCTAGAAGTTACTGCTACTGACTTAAATATCCGTACTGGAGCTGGTACATCGTATGACTCCATTGGAAAAGTGAACACAGGAGAGCTGTTAGCTGCTATCATGGTTGATGGCGAAATCAATACAAAAGCTGCCAATAATCATATTTGGTACCAAATTATTTTCAATAATGAGGAAGCGTGGGTAAGTGGCGGCACGAATGGAACAGAGTATATTAAAGTGAAATAGGTTCATCGATCACCATATGCTTAAGTGCATATGGTGATTTTTTTATAAATTAAACACTTAAAATGTAATATTAAATTTTATTCTAATTATTTGGTAATGTGCAGAATTATGGTAGAATAAGTGAGAATGTTTAATAACAAAATGACTAAGTAGGTGTTTCCAATGATAAACCAATCTGAATTAATCACAACATTCGTCATTTCAGCTGTAACCGTATTTCTTATAACACCTTTTACAAAAAAATTAGCTTTTAAAATAAATGCAACAGACAAACCAGATAATCATAGGAAAACTCACAACAGTGAAAAGGCCAGCCTCGGAGGATTAGCAATTTTTATAGGTGCCATAGCAGGTTTTCTATATCTACAGCCCGAAAGTCCACAAATGACAGCTATAATTATTGGGGCCTTTATTATGATTATAACTGGAATGTTAGACGATATATTTGATTTAAAACCAATATATAAGTTTGCTGGGCAAATAGCCGCTGCAATAGTAGTAGTTTCATCTGGATTAACTATTGACAAATTAACTATGCCCTTCTTCGGTACAGTATACTTAGAGGGACTAGGCTATGTTATTACCATTTTTTGGATTGTTGGGGCTTCCAATGCTATTAATTTAATTGATGGATTAGATGGACTGGCGGCAGGAGTATCAACGATTGCATTATCTAGTATTCTAGTAATGGCAATGATGGATTATCGAATGGTAGTAGCCTATTTATGTATAATATTGATTGGAAGTTGTATTGGATTTCTTTACCATAACTTTTATCCGGCAAAGATCTTTATGGGGGATACAGGAGCACTGTTTCTTGGATATGCTATTGCGGTAGTGTCTATGCTAGGACTCTTTAAAAACGTAGCGTTATTTAGTTTTATTATTCCAATTATTGTCATAGCGATTCCTGTTTTTGATACATTACTGGCCATCATACGAAGAATAATTAATAAGCAGGGGATTGCAACTGCGGATAAGAGACATATTCATTATCAACTGATTAAGATGGGATATAGTCATCGAACATCGGTATTAATATTATACGGTTTTAGTACTCTCTTTGGGATTTTAGCAATTACTTTTAATAGTGGAACCATGCTAAGTTCTTTGATCACACTAATCATGATAATCATTGGTATTCAATTAATGGTAGAAGTTACTGGTCTTTATCTAAAAGGGCAACAACCCGTTTTAGATGGCTGCAGAAAAATACTAGGAATTAAAAAAACGAATAGGTAATTAAAGACACTTCCAACAAAATTGGAAGTGTCTTTAATATCAAGCTATTAATTTGATACAGTAAGCGTATCGTTATCTATTTCTAAATGTGTCTTTAACTCTGCTTGAACTTCTGCCAATGATTCCTCGTCAACAATTTGATAACTTACACCATTAATTCTATCCGGATATGATTTTAGTGTAAGTTTATCAATTTTACTTGTGCTGAAATCAGAGTATTCCTTGAAAAATGCTAAACCTTCTTTAATTTTCATATTTGTTTCTACGTTATTTCCAAATTCCCGAGCTAGGTCATCAATTTTAGTTACGGTTGAGACTGATAAAGCTTTATTGATAATGGCTTCAATAACTTGTTGCTGTCTTTCGTTTCTACCAATATCTCCGCGAGGGTCTTCTTTTCTCATTCTGGCATATGCTAAAGCATATCTACCATCTAGCTCCATCTCGCCTTCATAGAATTGTAGTTTTTCTGCCACTCGATCGTCACTATTTTGTTCGAAGTCAAATGGTACATTAACCGTAATACCACCTAGAATATCAATAACATTTTTAAAGGCCTCGAAATTTACAGTTGCATAATAATCTATGGGTATATCCAAGAAATTCTCGACTGTTTCAATCGTCGCTTTCTTTCCACCAAAAACATGCGCATGATTTATTTTATCTTCCGTTTCACGTCCAGATATCTCTACCAACGTATCTCTAGGTATGCTTAATAATTTTAGTCTTTCGTCATTAGGGTTGAACGTTGCTACCATTAATGTATCTGTTCTACCATTTTCTCCGTTTGTTGAATAGTCCTCGACGCCCATTAATAAAACAGAAACAGGATCATCACTTATAGAAACAGCATTTGCTCGTAAATCAGACTTTTCTCTTCCTAAATCATCATAAGTATTACTAGCAGCTTCTAATGTTTGCATTGCCATGTAACCACCAAATCCAAGTAGGCCTAGAAATAACATGATTACAACAAAAAGGAGCTGCTTGAGGCGTTTCTTTCTTCTACGCTTTTTTATCAGAACACGTCCCATTATATTTCTCCTTTAAACTAGTAAAATAGTTATCTTTATAATTATATATGCCATGAACCTATAATGCAATCTGTATTTTGTTGGAAATTCACTAGATATGTCGATATAAGGCTAGTAAAAGTTACAAATATTTGCAGATTAAATAATCCTCTTAAAGATACGGAAAGCTTCCTACCATATACAAAAATAGAGCCTTATTTCATTTGTATTTAATATAATTACTTTTATTCATATTTCTGCATTAGAATTCGAATGGACTAGGTTGAAAATTGAAAGCGCTCTAACCATTATCAACGTTATATAGATCATTTCTAATTTTAGTTGTTGAAATTCCAACTGTTCTTGGTAAATATACAACTTCACAATATTTTTTTAGGAAATCAAACTTACCTTCCCAGTCATCACCCATGACAAATAAATCAATGTTATGATGTTTGACATCTTCAACTTTTTGGTCCCAGCTTTTTTCAGGAATTACTTCGTCTACATAACGAATGGCTTCTAAGATATCCTTTCGGATTTCATATGAATGATATGCCTTTTTTCCTTTTAACTCATTAAAGTCATCGGTAGAAAGACCAACAACTAGGTAGTGCCCCATTGCTTTAGCTCTTCGAAGTATGTTAATGTGGCCGTTGTGAATTAAGTCAAAAGTTCCATATGTGATCACTTTTTTCATCTCTCATATTCCCCCAAACAGGAAAATGGAATTGGTCTTCATAATTGTCATTACAATTATGAATTTTATCTTGTATAAGAAAGGGGAAATCGATTTGATTACTCCTTCTAATACATATTAACTGACTTGTCATCTGCTTGACTTAGTTTGGAATGATTTGAATTTTGAATTGATAAATCCAAATGTTGTCTCAGTTCATCCTCTACTGTAGCTCTGCTTTCCTCATTAACTTGATAATACCACAATCCGTCCTCCAGTTTTCCGCCTTCTCCTTCAAGATGTAAGGATGTAATATTTATGTCTTTTTTTAAACCATAAGAGAGAAAGCTTTTCATCTCGTCGAACGTTAAATTGGTGGTCATATTATCCCCGACTGCTGTTATGACATTATCCAATTTCGTAATAGAGGAAACGGAAGCAGATTGTTTAACAACGGCTTTAATAATTTCCTGCTGTCTTTTTCCCCGTTCGATATCACTATCATATTTACGAGAACGAGCAACTGCTAATGCTTCTTCACCACTTAAATTTTTGTAACCAGGGGTTAAATGGATGGCATTTCTATTATCGTCTGAATCCAGTTCATACATTTCGAATGGTACGTTATACATAATTCCGCCTAATGAATCAACCACTTCGATAAAAGCGTCAAAGTTCAGTTTAACGTAATAGTCAACGGGAACGTTAAGGAAGTTTTCAACCGTTTCAACAGTTGCCTTTGCTCCACCGAAGAAATGTGCATGGTTAATTTTTGTATAATCACCAACTTCTGGTACAAAAACATAAGAGTCCCGCGGTATCGAAAGTAATTTTACATCTCCTTCTTCTTTGTTGAAGGTAGCAAGAATTAATGCATCGGAGCGGCTATGTTCATTATAATTCCGTTCTTCACTATCATCCACACCAATAATGAGAATAGATACATTATCGGCAACCGGATTGATTGGTTCCTCCCTTAATTCAGAAACATCAGAGCCATTTTCTCGTTCAATTTCTTCAAAGGAGCTTTCTACCAATTTTTCTGCAGTTTTATATAAATGGTTCCCGTAAAATAATGCTGTAAGAAGTAATACGAACAGAGGTATTCCGATAAAGAAGAACAATTTCCTTTTATTCTTACCTACTTTTCTCTTGTCTAATCGAGAGTCCTTTTTGTTTGATTTAGTCATAAATTATCCACCTTATAAAGACTATACTAAATTTTATTTTACTACTCCATGGTTCATCCGTAAATGTGTATTTTACTTTATGTTACATTGGTACTTCTCATTTTGTGTATTTGAATCATTTATATTCGCTTAACAAGTAAATGGAATTACCTTTTGGATATAATTTTGTTATATCTTAAATAATATAATTGATTATTTACTTGTATTCTGTGTACAATAATGTCATATAATAGAAAATTTTGGAGTGAATTGACATTGAATAAACGTATAAAAGTAATGACCATTTTCGGTACACGACCTGAAGCGATTAAGATGGCACCACTTGTACTCGAATTAAACAAACGTTCGAATGAATTTGAATCGATAGTTACGGTAACGGCACAGCATCGTGAAATGCTGGATCAAGTTTTAGAGATTTTTGATATAACACCAGATTATGATTTAAATATCATGAAAAAACAGCAATCTCTAACACAAATTACAACCAGGGCTTTAGAAGGCTTGGATGAAGTGATGAAAAAAACGAAACCCGATATCGTTTTGGTACATGGGGACACTAGTACAACATTCGCTGCTTCTATAGCAGCATATTACAATCAAATTGCAGTAGGTCATGTGGAAGCTGGGTTGCGTACTTGGAATAAATATTCTCCATACCCAGAAGAAATGAATCGTCAATTAACGGGCGTCATAGCAGACCTACATTTTGCACCAACAGAGAAATCCAAACAAAATTTACTTAACGAAAATAAAGCGAATGAGTCTATTGTTGTAACAGGTAATACAGCAATTGATGCATTGAAGACGACAGTGGATGAAAACTATTCAAGTCCTATTTTGGATAGTCTAGGTGATGACAGACTTGTCCTGATGACTGCCCATCGCAGAGAGAACTTGGGGAACAATATGGAGCAAATGTTCCGTGCGATTAAACGTTTAGTGGAAGCACATGATGATGTGCAAGTGATTTATCCAGTTCATTTAAATCCAGTTGTACAAAATACAGCAAATGAAATTCTTGGAAATGATGATCGTATTAAGTTAATTGAGCCGCTTGGCGTAGTGGATTTCCATAATTTTGCATCACGTGCCCATTTGATCTTAACCGATTCAGGTGGTGTTCAAGAGGAGGCGCCATCCCTTGGAGTTCCTGTACTTGTATTGCGTGATACGACAGAGCGCCCAGAGGGAATCGATGCTGGAACATTAAAACTAGCGGGAACAGATGAAGATACTATATTTAATCTTGCTAATGAATTATTGAGTGACCAGAAAGCACATGAAAAGATGGCAAAAGCATCAAATCCTTATGGTGATGGAGAAGCGTCGCGCAGGATTGCAGATGCCATTGTCTATTATTTTGATAAATAAACGATGTGGGATAAGTGCAAGTTCCTATTTGGGACTTGTGCTTTTTTTATGTTTGGTTGTTCTATTTGTTATAGGGTGTAGGAGGCATATTGAGAACCACGGGAAGGGTGCCAAAAGTCGCGGAAAGATGACGGAATTCGTGGTACGTTCCACACGATTGATAGAGGTTCTATCAGTATAGACGTTTCGTTAATTCGCACCGCACCGCATCGACTTTTAGACTTTATCAAGCATTAATCAACCTCCTTGCCCCTTGCCTCCACAACAATCAGTCTCCAGCTCAACTTATTATTTCCCCCAAACTTTAACATTTAGGAAAGTTTCATACGTAAGAATAATCTTTCCAGAATTCTTCATAATAAGCGTATAACAGTGACTTGGTTTTAGCTAAATAGGAAATGGAGGGAATGATACTCGTGTTGAAACTTTGGAGAAGTGGTTTTTTTATACTTATTATATTTTTAACTGCGTGCACTACTAATCAGACGGAACCAGTAAGTCCTCTTGAAAAAACAAACCCATTTGAAAAACTTTCTAATAGGGAGCAGGAATATCAATCTGAGGCTCCTTTGGAAGAAGAGTCGGATTTACATTCAAAATCGGATGTATCTGATGTTGAACTGAGAGCTCTCCAAAAAACAGTTCCAGAGGAAGCTGGGCCTGAAATGGATACGACGCAAGATAATCAGCAAGAGGAACCACCAATTAATGACCAACCATCAGTAGAAGAACGGTCAGACCAAACAGAGACACCAACTGAAGAAAAGTTTCAGGGGGAAGGAGTAATAGAGGAACAAGAGGAAACAGAAGCAGCCATTAATCCGGTAAAAGAACTTCCTTTTCAGGATTTTAAGAAAAGATGGAATGCTGTGGCAGATCAACAATTGTCGAATTTATATATTGAAAATTTGCAAAAGAATGAAAGTGAAGGCGGCGATGTTTATTCAACTAAACTTAGTGAGCAACTGGAGTTAAACATTTATGTGGAAGAGGAATATATTCAGACTTTAGAATTAATTAGAAAAGACAGCAATAATAAAGCTGATGTTGCTACCATGTTAACAGGTTGGATGCAAATCGTCATGATCCTTCATCCGGAAGTAGTGGTTCATGATGTGGATTCATTATTTCACGATTTAGGTGTTGGTCCAAACGGAGATTTAAGTAATGTGGTAAGAAAGGAATTCTCCTATGGCCGTCTAAATTATGAAGTTATTCCAGAATCAAATAGTTTTCTATTCCGGGCAACATATAGGGAATAGTTATATGGCACTGTTCTTTAGACTTCTCCATACATCCAGATAGAATTTTAACAGAGAAAGGGAGGTCGCAATATGAAGAAGCTTAAGTTCACAATGATGCTTAGTATAGCCTTTACCCTTGTATTACTGCAACAAAGTACTCCGGCAAGTTCGCAGACTCAGCTATTTAATATGTCTTATATATTTTTTGGCTCTCCAAATAGTTATGTCAATCAAGTAGATAAAACAAAGGGAAGCTTACATGTTGTATCCCCAAATTACTTTGATATTAATAAAGATGGAGAATTAGAAGTAACATGGAAACTACAAACCTCCTTTATTAATGAAATGCATCGGAGGGGGATAAAAGTGGTTCCGTTTGTGGCAAACCATTGGGATGCGACTGCGGGTATAAACGGTTTAAATAAGCGTGATCAATTAGCAAGAAGAATTGCAGATGAGGTCGAGAAGTACAACTTGGACGGGGTAAATGTAGATATTGAAGGTGTAAATCATATGTATAGGGATGAGCACACTGATTTTGTTCGGCTACTCCGCAGTTATATACCAAAGCATAAAGAAGTATCAGTTGCGGTTGCTGCCAATCCAAATGGATGGAAAACCGGCTGGCATGGATTTTATGATTACAAAGCGCTTTCTAATTATACGGACTACTTAATGATTATGGCATATGATGAATCGTGGGAATCTCCCGATAGTCCGATTGGACCGGTATCAAGTATTCAGTTTTTTGAACGGTCAATTCAATATGCTATTAATCAAGGGGTACCCAAAAATAAGATTGTTGTGGGACTCCCATTTTATGGACGAATGTGGAAATTAGATGGTCCTACGTCATTAGGAAAAAGTATAACTGGTATGGGTGTATCAAGTACAAGGGTGCAGCCACTGGTAGATAAGTTCAATGGAAAAATTAATTTTGATAAAAACACCCAATCTTCTTATGCTACTTTTACAATTCCAGAGAATCAAGAAGCCTATATTGGAAGTACGACATTAACAGCAGGGGATTATATAATATGGTATGACAACGAGCCTGCTATCAAAGCAAAGCTACAATTGCCTAATAAATATGGAATTAAAGGAACAGGGTCGTGGGCATTGTATCATGAGACTCCAGATACATGGAACTATTATTCAGCCTGGTTGAATGATATCTACTTTACGGATGTCGCCTTAGACTATTGGGCTAAGAATAGCATCAGTAAAGTGGCTAGAAAAGGTTGGATAACAGGAACATCAACAACCACTTTTTCTCCTACTAAGCATTTAACACGGGCTGAAGGAGCGGTCATTATTGTGCGAGCCCTTGGGCAAACTAATGCAGTTCCTATAAATTATCAGTTTAGGGATACGGTTGGGCATTGGGCCCGTAAACATATTGAAGTTGCAAGAGAAAAAGGATACTTGGGTGGTAAATCACCTACCAGATTCGATCCAAATGCTCCATTGACTCGAGAACAACTGGCGCAAATACTTTACAATATATTTGACTACCCTATTGATCAGGGATCAATCCGTCGCTTCCCTGATGTGC
The DNA here is from genome assembly GCF_009733865.1 of Oceanobacillus salinisoli. Taxonomy (GTDB): domain Bacteria; phylum Bacillota; class Bacilli; order Bacillales; family Amphibacillaceae; genus Oceanobacillus; species Oceanobacillus salinisoli. The sequence continues at coordinate 83,328 of NZ_WOFB01000018.1, forward strand.
CCTCAGATAAGTGGTCCTATAATTCCATCATAGCACTTACTCAAAAGGGATTTATTGGCGGATTCACGGATGGTACGTTTCGCCCAACAAGAACATCAATAAGGGCGGAAATGGCAGCATTAATGTCTCGTATGGAAAAAGAATTTGACCACAAAGCAGGTAATCAATGATATTATGGGGAAAGTGTTAGGAATAGAAACAGGGGTGATTACGATTCGAATCATTTTTATAATATTGATCTTATTATTATCGGCATGTAATCAAGAACAATCAATGGACGGGCAGGCAAGTGATCCTAGCCCGTTTCAACATATGAGCTCCAATGAACGGATCGAATATAACCAAACCGAAGAAAATCAAGAGACACAGGAAACAGAACAAGCAGGTGAGACAGAAAATCAGCAGGAAAAGCAAGAAAACGGGGATATAGATGATACAGAGAAATTAGAAGAAACGAAGGAAATGGAGGGACTTGAAGGAGCGGAGGAGGAAATCGGGAAAAGTATAGAGGACCCAATTAAAGGAATACGAATAGTGATTCTGGCAGAAAAAAGTGTAAAACCAGAGGCAATCATCAAAGAATATGGCGGAATTGTGGAGCAGTCTTATGAAGAGATGAATATGGCTGCAGGTTACGTAGATGAAAGTCAAATTGAAAAAATAATAACGGATAATCGAATTATTCATTTAGAATATGACAAGGTTTTAGAGACAAAGTCCTCACAAATAATGGAATGGGGTAATCAAACTGTTCTGGTTCCACAATCCTTATCCAGTAATTTTACCGGTAAAAATGTAAAGGTTGCAGTTATTGATTCAGGGATTTCCGAACATGAAGATCTCACCATAGAAAATGGAGTATCGATGGTGGATTATACGGACAGCTATGCGGATGATAATGGACATGGCACCTATGTTGCAGGGATTATTGGTGCAAAAAATAATAACATCGGGATTGTTGGGGTTGCTACGGATAGCAAGCTTTATGCCGTAAAGGTACTCGATTCAAATGGGGAAGGGTACTTGTCCGATGTGATGGCGGGGGTTGATTGGGCAATCCAGAATGAAATGGATATAATTAATTTAAGTTTAGGAGGGGGCAAATCCTCTCCTTTACTAGAATCAATGATTAATAAAGCGGTCAATCAAAACATTTTAGTCGTTGCAGCAGCAGGAAATGACGGGACGGCAACAGGTGGTGAAAACAATGTCAGCTATCCAGCTCGCTACGAATATGTGATTGCGGTAGGTGCCATTAATCAAAATAGGCAAAGAGCGACCTTTTCTTCAACAGGTGAAGCAGTGGAATTAGCAGCCCCAGGAGAAAATATACTAAGCACAGACAATAATGGTTCCTATAATCGGGTGAAGGGGACCAGTTTTGCGACTCCATTTGTTTCCGGTGTTGCGGCACTTATGAAAGAAATTGAACCAAATCTTACGGCTGCACAGCTGAGAAATAAATTACAGAAGGAAAGTACCGACTTAGGAACTGCTGGAAGGGATCCGTGGTATGGATTCGGTTTGGTTCAAGCCCCGTATTATTTCCGGGATATTTATGGACATTGGGCGCGAGAAAGCATTTTAACTGCTTATGAAAAAAGATGGATGGTCGGTTCCTACCAAAATTTTTATCCGTCAAGGCCCTTAACCAGGGCAGAGGGAGCTGCTATTTTTGTACGAGTACTTGAACTAAAATCAGAACGAAAGACGAATTCATTTATCGATGTTCCCCAAAAACATTGGGCCGTTCAAAATATTAATACTGCTGCAGATAACGGCATTATGGTTGGAACCTCCCGTGATAGATTTTCGCCGGGAGCTTACTTGACTCGAGAGCAGATGGTCGTAGTACTTTATCGAGTGCTTGGAAAGCCAGAAGTGGATGAGTTAAGAAATCCATTCACGGATGTAACCCTCACAGACTGGTCGTATAAATCCATTGTGACTTTGAAAGAATTGGGGATTGTAGCAGAAGCTTCAACGTTTGGTCCGAAAAGGCCAATTTCCAGAGGGGAAATGGCGGCATTTCTCAAAAGAATATCCCCTTATTTAGGCGAGTAAATAAATCTTTTAAAACCTAAGATTTATTAAAACAATACCCTAGCGCATGATGATGTGCAAGTCATTTATCCAGTACATTTAAATCCAGTTGTGCAAAATACAGCAAATGAAATTCTTGGAAATGATGATCGGATTAAATTAATCGAGCCGCTTGGCGTAGTAGATTTTCATAATTTTGCATCACGTGCCCACTTGATTTTAACCGATTCAGGTGGTGTTCAAGAGGAGGCACCTTCTCTCGGTGTTCCTGTACTTGTATTGCGTGATACGACAGAACGCCCAGAGGGAATCGATGCTGGAACATTAAAACTAGCGGGAACCGATGAAGATACGATTTTTAATCTTGCTAATGAATTATTAAGTGATAAAGAAGCACATGATAAAATGGCAAAAGCATCGAATCCGTATGGTGACGGAGAAGCGTTACGTAGAATTGCGGATGCGATTGTCAGCTATTTTAAGTAATAAATTTATAGAAACTGCCCAAGTTATAATGTTGCTTGGGCTTTTTGTCTAGAAAGAGAAACTGTTGTTGATTTTTCTGTGTTTTCTAGTATAATTTTTCCTATGTTAGGAAAGTAACAAAATATCCATTATGAGGTGACTCACCTTTGAGTGAATTCGACCAATTACCGAAATCTGTTAAAAAGACAATAAGGTATATTAAGCAGGATGCACCGGAAGAGAAGCTGATAATATTAAAAAAAGTATTGGATCAGGCTTTTCAATTACGGACAAGTAGTAAGGATAACAAGTATTATTAAAAAATTGGGCCATAGTCATAGAGTAAGTATAGTATGCAGGGAGGATTACAATGGGGGAACAAGAACAGTATAAATTATTGTTAAAGAAAGTAATAGACGATACAGAAGAAAACAAAATTCAAACAGCAGAGCAATTAATTCAAAAACTAATTATAGAATTATCCAATACGTCTAAACATGCGACAGTATAAAACCTCTCCTTATAAAGGAGGTTTTTTTGTTTATCGAGCGAGCGCCAAATCAAATCGCGTGGCACTCATCCAAAACCAAGCGAGCCCCAAATCAAATCGCGCGGCATCCACCCAAAATCGCCACACCCCAACAAATTTAAACACTCCCCACTCTTCCTAACCCATTTCCAACAAAATCTACCAATAAATTTTTGTAAATTTTCCCTACTAATCTTTTAAGTTATGATATAATCTTTTTTGTAACCTTAAATTAGGTCATATTTCACATAAAGTATGTAATTAATATATACATGGAGGTACATGCATGGAAGAAACGATATCCCTCAAGGAGATCTTTGAGGTCATCAAGAAGCGAATAATTATGATTATAGGATTAACGCTGGGGGCTGCTATTATTGCGGCGGTAATTAGTTATTTGGTTTTAACGCCGGAGTATGAGAATAGTTCGCAGTTTTTGGTGAATCAGAGTAATCCGAATCCGGAGCAGCAGTTGACGCAGACGGAATTGCGGACAAATGTGGAGCTTATTAATACTTATAATATCATTATTAAGAGTCCGAGAATTCTAGATTTAGTTATAGAAGAAATGAATTTGAATATGACGAGCGGGCAGCTTGCTGAGAAAATTCAGGTATCCAGTGCGGAGAATTCCCAAGTGGTGACTGTAACAGTAAGGGATGAGAATCCGGCGCTTGCAACGGAATTGGCAAATACGACGGTAGAAGTGTTCCAAGAGGAAATTCCTGAATTGATGAATGTGGATAATGTTAATATCTTATCTGAAGCTGAGCTTGCTTCCAATCCGGTACCAGTAGCGCCGAATCCACTTTTGAATATTGCAATAGCGATTGTAGTAGGTCTGATGGCTGGTGTGGGGATTGCTTTCTTACTGGAGTATTTGGATAATACGATTAAATCGGAAAGCGATATTGAGAAACAGCTAGAGGTACCATTATTAGGTGTGATTACTTTTGTAACCGATGGGGAGCTTAGACAAACAGAAGCGACACAGGGGAAAGCAAAACGAAGCAGAAGGGGTGGATTAGATGGTGCGCCGAAAAAAACAATCTAATATAAACAATAAAATGCGGCATTTAATCACCAAATTAAACCCGCGCTCGGTTGTTTCTGAGCAGTATCGTACGATTCGAACAAATTTGCAATTTTCTTCTGTTGATGAAGAACTGCAAACCATTATGGTGACCTCATCAGGGCCATCTGAAGGAAAATCGATGACGACTGCGAACTTAGCCATTGTATATGCGCAACAAGGGAAAAAGGTGTTGCTCGTAGATGGAGATTTACGTAAACCAACTGTTCATTACACGTTTCGTTTAGATAACCTAAGGGGAATGAGTAATGTGCTTTTCGGTGAATCTTCCTTAACGGACACCGTTGTGCCAACAGATGTAGAAAATTTGGATGTGATTTCGTGTGGACCGATTCCGCCGAATCCTTCTGAACTTTTGGCTTCAAAGAAAATGCTACAGATGGTTGAAGAGGCTCGCCAGGCTTATGACATTATTTTATTTGATACACCACCCGTATTAGCAGTAACAGATGCGCAAATTTTGTCGAATATATGTGATGGTGCGATTCTTGTCGTGCGCAGTAAGCAGACGGAAATAGAGGCGGCACAAAAGTCGATTGAAGCGTTACGTTCGGTAAATGCGAAAATTCTAGGTACCGTATTGAACGGTAAGGATCGAAAAGAAGCAAATTATTACTACTATTATGGAAACTAAAAAAGAAGAGGCCCTAAATTCCTGTGATTTAGGGCCTTTTTGACACTATATAAAAAGGTGAGTTGTGAACAATGATTGATATTCATTCCCATATTTTACCAGGAATCGATGATGGTGCCAAAACGATGGAAGACTCGATTTCCATGGCAAAAGCAGCTGTGGATCAGGGGATTCGCACGATAATCGCTACCCCACATCATCGTAATGGCAAGTATGAAAATTACAAATTAGATATTTTGCGGCAAACAGAAGAGTTGAATGCCAGTTTAGTGGAGCATGATATCCCGCTTACGGTACTTCCTGGGCAGGAAACAAGGCTTCACGGTGATATGATAGATGAATTAAACCATGAGCTTTCGTTAACACTAACAAATAATACCAATTACCTGTTTGTGGAGCTCCCTTCAGGACATGTACCAAGGTATGCCAAGCAGATGTTGTTTGAATTACAACTTGAGGGATATCAGCCGATTATCGTTCATCCGGAGCGCAATAAAGAAATCATCGAACATCCATCCTTGCTTTATCAATTTACGGAAAAGGGTGTATTGACTCAGGTGACGGCAGCAAGTGTCATTGGGAAGTTTGGGAAAAATATTCAAAAATTCTCCCATCAATTGATAGAGTCGAATCAGGTACACTTTATAGCTTCGGACGCTCATAATACGACAACTAGAGGTTTTTGTATGGTTGAAGCTTACGAGGAGATTGAAAAGCAGCATGGTATGGAAGTAAGGTATATGTTTATGGAAAATACAGAGCTGTTGATACAAGGTGATTCGGTAAACCGTTTTGAACCGGTGCCAATCAAGAAGAAAAAATTCCTAGGATTATTTTAGATACCTCACGAAGGACATCTCTATTAAAGATATGTATGAATCAGGAGGTAACGCAGAAATATGATTGATGTTGTCGTAGTAGAGAATCGTCAGTTATTTTTGGACGGGACGATTGCGCTACTGGAGAAGGAAGATGATATACAAGTTGTTGGTAAAGCGATGAATTATGAACAGGCTGTCCAACAAATTCAAGAAAAACATGTTGATGTCGTGGTCGTTGATACGGATATGCCTGTCGATGATGGCTTTAAAACGATTACTTTTATAAAAAAGAACTTTCCCCATATGAAAATTCTTGTCCTAACAGCTGTTATGTATGAAGAGCAAGTACTAAGAGCGTTATGTAATGGGGTGGATGGCTATTTAATAAGCAGTCAGTTTGCTGGGAAATTAGCCCCAAGGATTCGTGAAATTATTTTTGGTGAGACGTTTTTTTCTGGTGATGTTGCCAGGCGTTTGGAAATGCATGGTTATCAATTGACGAAACGGGAAATTGATATTGCCTATCTGTTGCTGCAAAAATATACGAATCAGCAAATTTCCAATAAACTATATATTAGTTAAGGAACGGTAAAAAATTATATTAGTGAGATTTATAATAAGCTAAAAATACGAAGTCGCCCTGATGCTATGAAACACCTAAGAGAAATTATGGAAAAAATGTAAGAAATATTACAAAAAGGTTACATAATATGACTTATTTTACCCCAAGTCACTATGAACCATTACTAATTTTTTTATACTATATGAAAGTAAACTATAAAAAGATATAAGTAGATGGGGCTATAGGGGTATGACTAGTATAATTTATGTGTGTAATGAATATTCCTTGGAAGAAGATTTGAACGAATTGTTTGATCAGGAAGCTGATATGAGATTACTCGCATCAATCTGTTTTAAGGGAGATATGTTAACGATTATTGCGGGTTTAAGACCGGATGTAATCATGATGGATATAGATGAGCTATCCCTTCAGGAAACTTCAGAGGCATTGGCAAACCTTCGAATGATTTTGGAGAGGGTGTCTATTATTCTTCTTTCGTCAACGAAGTACAACATGACTCAGTTACTGAAATTTGGAATGGATTATTTACTTGTGAAAGGGCGGGAATTAAACGATGAATTAGTTGATACGATTCGACTGCTAGAATCAAAACAGATCGCCTTAACGAGTGAAGACACAACGGAATTTATTGAAAAGCTTTTGGCTGAAGGCTCTATGAATTATGACCTTTTCTATCAATCGTTATTGTCCAAGCAATTTACAAGGCGTGAAATTGATGTTGCCTACTATGTGAAAAAGGGACTGAAAAATGGGGAGATAGGAGAAATCTTACAGTTATCCACTGGTACGATAAAGATCCACGTAAGTAAAATTTATAAGAAACTTAACATGAATGGCCGGCAAAATGTGATAAACTATTTAAATAAATTGATGTCGGGAGATTTATTGTTAAACCCACAATCACAGCTACATAACTAAACTATTTTTTTAAAAATTATATAGTGCAAAAGGACGATATTTTGTTATGTGATTGTAACAATAGGATAATAGAATCGTTTATTTGGAAAATAAGCAATTCAAACATTTATGTAAAAATAAAATGGAAGGAATGTGGCTTATGTCTTACCGGAAAAGAGTTGCATTACTAATCGTACTGGACTCATTAATTGTAAGTACAGCAATATTTATCGCCTCGTGGATTGTGTATCCAACAATAGAAGTTGTTACTATGGCTCCTGTTGTTATTAGCGCGATTGCACTTTTACTTTTTCATCATATTTTTGCTTTATACTATAAGCTGTACAACAAAGTGTGGTCCTATGCCAGTGTTGGAGAATTAAAAGCGATTGTTAAGGCAGTGACACTTACGGTTGCAGCGACAGCGGTTGTGCAATTTCTATTTAATGACTTCTCGATTTATCGCCGTGCTTTAATTGTAACCTGGCTGCTTCATATCATCTTAATCGGTGGTTCCCGCTTTATGTGGCGGGTTTTCCGAGATCGTTATATCAAAGCGGCTTCCAATCGCAAGCGTACGTTAATTGTTGGCGCTGGTGCAGCAGGTGCGATGATCGCCCGTCAGTTGCAAAATGAACATGGCAATGCTGAGTTATCTCCGGTTGCTTTTGTGGACGATGATGACAATAAGCAGAAAATGCAATTATACAATCTTCCGGTAGAAGGTACGGTCAAGGATATTCCCGATGTTGTGAAAAAGTATCGGATTGAACATATCGTGATTGCGATTCCTTCCCTAAGAAATGGGGAGCTGACTAAAATTGTCGAGGAATGCAATAAGACGAATGCCCAGGTGAAGATGATTCCGAAAATCGAGGACTTAATGACTGGAAGGGTGAATGTACAGCATTTAAAAAATGTTGAAGTGGAAGATTTACTTGGTCGTGAGCCTGTTAAATTGGATATCCATGCGATTAGTGAATATGTAACTGGAAGCACCGTCATGGTTACGGGAGCAGGTGGTTCGATTGGTTCTGAGATTTGCCGGCAATTGATGAAATTTGCACCTTCGAAAATTCTCTTGGTTGGTCATGGAGAATACAGCATTTATAATATTGATATGGAATTAAAAGGGAAATACAAGGATGCAAATATGGAAATAGTTCCGATTATCGGGGATGTACAGGACCGGGAGCGGATCTTTGATATCGTAGAAGAACATAAGCCAAGAATTATTTATCATGCTGCTGCACATAAACATGTTCCTCTCATGGAATACAATCCCCATGAAGCTGTGAAAAACAATGTGATTGGTACGAGAAATGTCGCAGAAGCTGCCGATTCGTTTTGTGTACAAACCTTCGTTATGGTATCGACGGATAAAGCCGTCAACCCGACGAATGTCATGGGTGCAACCAAACGTCTGGCAGAGATGGTGGTCCAGGATATGGCACAGCGCAGCAAGACGAAATTTGTTGCGGTACGATTCGGAAATGTGCTTGGCAGCCGTGGCAGTGTGATACCATTGTTTAAAAAGCAAATTGAAAATGGTGGGCCAGTTACGGTTACTCATCCAGACATGACACGTTATTTTATGACAATTCCAGAAGCGTCACGCCTTGTGATTCAGGCAGGGACCCTTGCAAAAGGTGGGGAAATCTTTGTGTTGGATATGGGTGAGCCGGTGAAAATTGTCGATTTAGCAAGAAACCTTATTAAACTATCGGGGTATACGGAAGAAGAGATTCCGATTGCCTTCTCGGGTATTCGTCCTGGGGAGAAAATGTTTGAGGAAATCCTTAATGAAGATGAGGTTCTGCCCGGAGAGGTATATGAGAAGATTTATGTTGGACGAACTGTGGCCGTTGATTCTACGATGATTATGGAATTGATTGGTAAACTAGATTCGTATGATAAGGTCGGATTGAAGGAAGCACTAATGAATATTGTATACAAAGAGCGGGAAGAGCTTTTGCTTAAGGCGTAGTTGATCTTTTTGTTGTTTTAAAAATGGGGGTATACGTGATGAAAACTATAAAAAAAGCAATCATTCCAGCAGCAGGATTAGGGACAAGGTTTTTACCGGCAACGAAGGCAATGCCTAAGGAAATGTTGCCGATTGTGGATCGACCAACGATTGAATATATTGTGGAAGAAGCGATGGAGTCTGGTATTGAAGATATTATTATTGTAACTGGTAAAGGGAAGCGTGCGATTGAGGATCACTTCGATCATAATTTTGAATTGGAAGATAATCTTGTGAAAAAAGAGAAGTTTGAGATGCTGGAAAAAGTGAATCAGGCTTCCAATGTGGATATTCATTATATCCGTCAGAAAGAACCTAAAGGATTGGGGCATGCAGTTTGGTGTGCACGGAAGTTTATTGGGGATGAGCCGTTTGCGGTTCTTTTGGGTGATGATATTGTAAAGGCGGAAAAACCAGGATTAAGACAGTTGATTGATGAGTTTGAAGCTACACAATCTTCGATTGTTGGTGTACAAAAAGTTCCTATGGATGAGACGCATCGGTATGGGATTGTGGATCCTGTTCGTTCGGAGGGCAGAAGGTATAAGGTCAGCAAGTTTGTTGAGAAACCGGCAAAAGGAACAGCTCCTTCGGACCTGGCTATTATGGGGCGTTATGTGTTTACTCCGGAAATTTTTAGCTTCCTAGATAAGCAGCAAATTGGTGCTGGTGGGGAGATTCAGTTGACGGATGCGATACAGATGTTGAATGAGGTTCAGGATGTGTATGCATATGATTTTGAGGGTAAGCGATATGACGTTGGGGAGAAGCTTGGGTTTGTGAAGACGACGGTGGATTTGGCTTTGGAGAATGAGGAGATTAGGGATGAGCTTTATAAGTATTTAGAGGGGAAATTGGAAGAAATTAGGCTGAATGTGTAGTTGGAAGTTGTGTTAGTATTGTTGTGGGTGGTTGTAGAGGGGTGTCGAATTTTGGCTTCATGTAAAAATACTATTATTGGAGATTCGTTTTGACGTTCTTCGAACTTCTGTTTTTAGGTTCGTATGAGAGTAATTTCTCTCTTCGAGCTTATGGATTTAAAATTTATAGGTGATGTCTCCTTACCTTTATCAATGGAGGTACTCGGCTGTGCTGTGGGTTGAAATAGACCTTAGACACTTGTTGTCAGTAGTGTGGCGTGAGGTGGGGTTGGATGCCCTGTTTTATTAATTATCTCTTTAATATTGGTAGCTGTATGATTAAAAGGTTATGTGCAATTCTATTTTTAGTGTTGAGGCGAGGGGTGCTGTAAGTTATGTGGATGGATCTGTTCGTTGTAGTAAGCATTCTGTTGGTGATGAGCACGAGGAGGAAGAAGAGGTTCCGTTTTTATCATTTTTGTAGGTTAGATGAGAATGGTTATGAATCGTGTTATACATCGGTTTCCCATTTTGAATTGTGATTGAATGGTGTTGGGTAACTGACTATCGTAGTTAGGTAGAAAATTGGAAACCTTTCGGGATAAGGGTTTGAGGCGTTTTTAGTGAGAAATATAGATTGATTGAATGGTATATATGATAGGAAGAAACATGGTTTAGGATGATAAATGCAAGAACATCTATTTCGTATTTACTTGGTAGATTGAATAGATATTACGAGGTGGCTATTAGTAGTAGATAACAATTTTAGTGGTTTAGTAGTTGGTTGGAGTAATAGTTATTTTGAAGATTCCAAGGAAGTCCTAATCTACTAAAATATTAACTTAACGATGGAAGGAAGTCTATAGGATGGAGACAACAAAAATGAACGAAAGAGTTTTTCTTTCATCACCCCATATGAGTGATGAAGGTTATGAAATGGAATATGTAAAGGAAGCATTTGATACAAACTGGATCGCACCTCTTGGAGAAAACGTAAATGGATTTGAAAGAGAACTAGCAGAAAAAGTTGGCTCTAAAGCTGCAGCAGCACTTTCTTCTGGTACCGCAGCTATTCACTTAGCATTGAGAGCTGCAGGAGTTGGAGAAGGTGATATCGTGTTTTGTCCAACACTAACATTCTCAGCAACCGCCAACCCAATTATTTATCAAAATGCTATTCCGGTTTTTATAGATAGCGATTATGAAACGTGGAATATGAGCCCAAAAGCATTAGAAGAAGCATTTGAAAAGTACCCAGAAGTAAAGGCAGTCATTGTTGTACATTTATATGGCTTATCCGCAGATATGGATAAGATAATGGAGGTCTGTAAGAAACATAATGTTGCGGTTATAGAAGATGCTGCTGAGTCTTTAGGTACTTACTATAAAGGTAAGCATACAGGGACTTTTGGAGATTACGGCATCTTCTCTTTTAATGGAAATAAGATTATCACTACTTCTGGTGGTGGAATGCTAGTTTCTAATAATGAAGAAAAAGTTGCTAAGGTAAGATTCTGGGCAACTCAGTCCAGAGATCAAGCTAGGTACTATCAGCATAGCGAATTAGGTTTTAACTATCGTATGAGTAATGTTGTAGCTGGGATTGGAAGAGGTCAGCTCAAGGTTTTGAATCAAAGAGTAGAGAAGAAAAGATATATCTTTGAATTTTATAAGAGAGAACTTGGTAACCTTGATGGAGTTGACTTCATGCCTGTTAATGATTGGGATGAACCAAACTATTGGTTGAGTTCTTTGACACTAAGAGGGAAGGTTAGACCAATTGACGTTATGGGAGCTCTTGAAAAAGAGAATATTGAATCAAGGCCAATCTGGAAGCCAATGCATTTGCAGCCGTACTTTGAGAAATATGACTTTGTTGGTACAGATATTTCTGAAAAGTTATTTGAGAATGGTGTGTGTTTGCCATCTGATACGAAAATGACAGATGAAGATTTGGGAAGAGTTGTAACGATTATTAAAGGGTTGTGGTTGAAGTAATGAATAATTCTAAAGGCGGTATTTATAAAAGTTATATAAAAAGGCTAATGGATTTCATACTTTCTTTGATAGCAATTATTGTGCTTAGTCCAGTTTTTATAACAGTAGCTTTTCTCGTCAGAGTTAAGTTAGGTAGTCCGGTACTGTTTAAACAAAAAAGACCTGGGCTTAATGAGAAGACTTTTATGATGTATAAATTTAGATCAATGACTGATGAAAGGGATGAGAATGGGGAGTTGCTTCCTGACAGTGTTCGGTTAACGAAGTTTGGAAGATTTTTGCGTTCCACGTCGCTTGATGAACTCCCAGAACTTTTTAATATTCTTAAAGGAGATATGTCAATTATTGGTCCTAGACCATTGTTGGTTCAGTATCTACCTCTCTATAATGAGCATCAAAAACGACGCCATGATGTTAGACCAGGTTTATCTGGTTTAGCTCAGGTAAACGGTAGGAATGCTATTAGTTGGGAAGAGAAGTTTAATCTAGATGTGGAATATGTGGATAGTGTTAGCTTTACTAGCGATTGGAAGATTATATTCCTAACTATAAAAAAAGTTTTTGTTAGAGAAGGTATTAATCAAGAAGAACAAGCAACAGTCCAATACTTTACAAGGAACTCGGAGGATATGTAAATGAGAATTATTTTTATGGGAAGAAAGAAATATTCTGCAGAATTATTAGAATGGACAATGTCTCAGGGGATTGAAATAGTGGCTGTTGTAACGGATTCACACTTTTCAAATTCTCCAACAGCCCAAAAAGCATCTGAACTAAAGATACCTGTGATTTCTATGGAAGAAGCTGAAGAAATTCTTAATGAATCGAACCATAATATCGATTTAGTAGTTTCTTATTTATTTTGGAGAAAGATTAAAGAGCCATTAATTAGCGGCCCGAAATATGGCTGTATTAATTTCCATCCAGCTATTCTACCTGATTGGAGAGGTACAGCTGGGTATAATATAGCTATCTTAAATAAGCTTAATGAATGGGGAGCTACTGCTCATTATGTGGATAGTGAAATCGACACCGGAAATATTATCCGTACTTTTAAGTTTAATTTTGACTATCGGATTGAAACTGCAGCAACTCTAGAAAAGAAGACTCAAGAAATTCAAGTTGAACTATTTAAAAGTGTTATTTTAGATGTAATGTCCAATGGTAGACTTGAATCTATAAAACAAGAAAATAATCAAGGTGTATATATATCCAGATCTGAAATGGAAGAAATGAAGAAAATTAATATGGAAGAAGATGACATTGATTTAAAGATTAGGGCATTTTGGTTTCCGCCTTATAACGGAGCGTATATTGAGGTTAAAGGAGAGAAATACACCTTAATAAATGAATTTATCCTTAAACAGTTAAAAGATAAGGATAGTACTTCAAATGCTTAGTAAAAGAGAGAATTCACTTTATTTATCAAATTGAAATTGTTTTGTTACAGAAGAAGAGTTTCAACGAGGAGAGTCTTAAATGAAAATTTTAGTTTTAGCTAATTTTGGTATGGGTTTATATAACTTTAGAAAAGAACTCTTAGAAGAACTAATAAATAATAAAAATGAGGTTTATATTTCTTTGCCCAAAGATCAATATGTGCCAAAGTTACAAAAGCTAGGATGTAAATTTATAGATACCCATTTAGATAGACGAGGAACTAATCCATTAAAAGACCTTAAGCTTTTGTTTCATTATATAAAAGTTATTAAGGGAATTAAACCTGATATAGTGCTCACGTATACTATTAAACCAAATGTATATGGTGGAATTGCATGTGGAATTACTAAGGCTCCTTATATAGTAAATATTACAGGACTAGGTACTTCTGTTGAAAATAAAGGGTTGATTCAAAGGCTGACAAAACTACTATATAAAATAGGATTAGGAAAAGCGTCTTGTGTTTTTTTTCAAAATGAATCAAATATGAAATTTTTTACTGATAATAATTTGTGTAAGAATAAAACGAAGTTAATACCTGGATCAGGTGTGAACCTTAAACAGCATAAGTTTGAGGAATATCCTATAAATGATGGGAACATTAGATTTCTGTTCATAGGGCGGATAATGAAAGCTAAAGGAATAGATGAGCTGCTCCAAGCGGCGAAAATCGTAAAAGAAAAACACCCTAATGTTAATTTTAATCTAATTGGCTTTTCTGAAGAAAATTATAAACAGAAGTTAGAGGAGTTTGAGAAAAAAGGCGTTATTAAGCAACTTGGACAACAGGAAGATGTACACTCATACATTAAGGATTCTCACGCAACGATCCTCCCTTCTTATCATGAAGGTACAGCAAATGTATTGCTAGAGTCAGCAGCAACAGGTCGTCCTGTATTAGCCTCAAAAGTACCAGGGTGCTTGGAAACATATGAGGATGGACAAAGTGGTCTTGGCTTTAAAGCTAGAAATGTTGAAAGTTTAACTAATGCAATTTTAAATTTTATTAGATTACCTTACGAACAAAAAAAAGCAATGGGGATTGCTGGACGTAGAAAGATGGAAAATGAATTCGATAGAAAGATTGTAATCAATGCTTATATGGATGAAATTCATAAAGTAAAAGATAAGGAGAACTAGAATGAACTTATATGAAAGGATTGTCAAACGCGTAGAAAAAATCTCAATAGTAGGTCTGGGATATGTTGGAATGCCAATAGCAGTTGCCTTTGCAAAAAAAATTAATGTAATGGGTTTTGATATTCATAAAGAAAAAATAGAACTATATAAGAGTGGTATAGATCCAACTAAAGAAGTTGGTAATGAAGTAATAAAGAATACTACTGTAGATTTTACTTCAGATGAATCAAGACTTAGAGAAGCGAAGTTCCATATTGTAGCAGTACCAACACCAGTTAGAGAAGATCGTACTCCAGATTTAACCCCGGTAAAAACAGCTAGCCGAACATTAGGTGGAAATTTGACTAAGGGTTCTATTGTTGTCTTTGAATCTACAGTTTATCCAGGTGTTACAGAAGAAATTTGTGTGCCAATTTTAGAAAGAGAATCAGGATTAAAGTGTGGAATAGATTTTAAAGTGGGCTATTCTCCAGAAAGAATTAATCCAGGAGATAAAGAACATAGATTAGAAACTATTATTAAAGTGGTTTCAGGTATGGATAGTGAAACATTAGATATTATTGCAAAAGTTTATGAGTTAGTTGTAGATGTTGGAGTATATAAAGCAGAGAGTATAAAAGTAGCTGAGGCTGCCAAAGTTATCGAGAATGCTCAACGTGATATAAACATTGCATTTATGAATGAGCTCTCAATAATTTTTAATAAAATGGACATTGATACTAAAGCTGTACTTGAAGCAGCGGGTACAAAATGGAATTTTCTGAAATTCGACCCAGGACTAGTAGGTGGTCATTGTATAGGTGTAGATCCATATTACCTAACATATAAAGCTGAACAAATGGGATACTACTCTCAGATTATACTCTCTGGAAGGAAAATAAATGATGATATGGGTAAATATGTTGCAGAGAGTACTGTAAAACAAATGATTAAGGCTAATAAACAGATTAATGGGGCAAAAGTAGTTATCTTTGGTGTAACATTTAAAGAAAATTGTCCTGATGTTAGAAATACAAAAGTGGTTGATGTAATTAAAGAGCTAGAAGAATATGGTGTAGAAGTGAAGGTTGTAGATCCGGTAGCTGATAAAGAAGAATTATGGCATGAATACAGAATAAGGTTATGCAGTATTGAAGAACTAAAAGAAATGGATGCTGTTATATTTGCAGTGCCACATGAAGAGTTTAAATCACTAAGCTTAAATGATTTAAAGGTGATTTATGGACCAACAGGGTTATTAAATTTAGAAGCCATGAAGGAAGTCGCTGCAACATCTGAAACTGAAGAGAATACAGAAGAAAGTGATTTTATATTAATAGATATAAAAGGAATGTTTAATAGAAAAGAAGCTGAGCAGACAGGATTTAAATATTGGAGGCTATAAAATGGGATATGAAAATTTAACATTTCCAGAGGGTTCTAGATTCTTAGTAACTGGAGCAGCTGGTTTTATTGGATCTAATTTGGTTGAGGCAATACTTCAATTAGGATATAAAGTAAGAGGTCTTGATGACTTCTCAACCGGTAAGCAAGAGAATGTAGAAGAATTTTCGAGGCATCCAAATTATGAATTTATTGAGGGAACCATAATTGACCATGATACATGTGTAGGAGCTTGTGAGGGTGTAGATTATGTTTTGCATCAAGCCGCATGGGGGAGCGTACCTAGAAGTATTGAAATGCCATTATTTTATGAAGAGGTTAATATTAGAGGAACCTTAAATATGATGGAGGCTGCAAGGCAAAATGGGGTTAAAAAGTTTGTGTATGCTTCAAGCTCATCTGTATATGGTGATGAACCAAATCTTCCAAAACAAGAAGGGAGAGAGGGGAATGTATTATCGCCATATGCACTTACCAAAAAAGTGGATGAAGGGTATGGAAAACTTTATACAAAATTGTACAACCTTGATACCTATGGTTTAAGATATTTTAATGTCTTTGGGAGAAGACAAAATCCGGATGGTGCATATGCTGCAGTAATTCCTAAGTTCATAAAACAATTGTTAAATGATGAAATA
This sequence comes from Oceanobacillus salinisoli, assembly GCF_009733865.1. Lineage (GTDB taxonomy): Bacteria > Bacillota > Bacilli > Bacillales > Amphibacillaceae > Oceanobacillus > Oceanobacillus salinisoli. Next base: position 99,878 of record NZ_WOFB01000018.1, read on the forward strand.
CCAACTATAAACGGTGATGGTAAGCAAAGTCGTGATTTTACTTATATTGAAAATGTTATTGAGGCTAACTTGAAAGCTTGCAAGGCATCTAGTGAAGCAGCAGGAGAAGTTTATAATATTGCTTATGGAGGCAGAGAATACTTGGTTGATATCTATAATGGATTATGTAATGCATTAGGAAAAGGTATAAAGCCTATATTTGGACCTGAGCGTAAAGGTGATATAAAACATAGTAATGCAGACATAGGAAAAGCAAAAGCATTACTTGGATATGATCCAGAATGGAACTTTGAGAGAGGTATTACTGAAGCAATTAATTGGTATCAGGAGAGCTTGAGGAGTGCTTAAAATATGTGTGGAATAAACGGATTGTTTCAATATACAGGAACGTATAAAACTGAGCAGATTAGTACTATTATTTCTAAAATGAATAATAGAATAATACACCGTGGTCCTGATGACAATGGAGTATTTGTTCGTGAAAATATTGGATTAGGAATGAGAAGATTATCAATTATAGATTTAGAAAATGGAAAACAACCAATTTTTAACGAATCTAAATCTTTAGTTATTGTTTTTAATGGTGAGATATATAATTATAAATCATTAAAGCAAGACTTGTTGTCAAAAGGTCATAAATTTTATACAACAAGCGACACAGAGGTCGCTCTACATTGCTATGAGGAATACGGAGTTGAAAGTTTCAATAAGTTGAAAGGCATGTTTGCCTTTGCCATATATGACTTAGAGAATGAGAAGGTGACCATTGTAAGGGATAGGGCTGGTGAAAAGCCGTTATATTATTATAAAAATTCAGAAATGTTTCTCTTTGCATCTGAGTTAAAAAGTTTAGTTGACACAGGAATTATTAATAAAAAAATAGATAGAGCAGCGCTTGAGCAATATTTACAGCTTACTTATATTCCAGCACCACTTACTATTTTTGAGAATGTATACAAATTGATGCCTGGCCATTATATGGTTATTGATTGCAGAGAAACCATAGAAATTAAGCAATACTGGGATGTTAAATATAATGATGATAAATTAATAACTGACTACGAAGAGTGTAAAAAGGAGCTTAGAAATACATTATTTAATGCTGTAGAACAATGTATGGTTTCAGACGTTCCGGTTGGAACTTTTCTTAGTGGTGGTATTGATTCTACAATTATTACAGGTATTGTCTCTCAAATTTCAGATAAACCTATTGATACTTTTACTATTGGTTACAAAGATAAACAATTTGATGAAAGCAACAGAGCAAAACTATCATCGGACCTTCATAAGACGAAGCATCATGTCTTTTACTTGAAATATGAAGATGCTCTCCCGGAACTTGATAAAATTCTTAATAACATTGATGAACCTTTTGCTGATTCTTCATATATACCCACATATATGGTTTCAAAATATGCTAGCAAGTATGTTAAAACCGTTTTAACTGGTGACTCTGGCGATGAATTATTTGGAGGTTATAGCAAATATTTAATTGGATATTACTCAGAAAAATACAATAAAATTCCAAAATGGGTACAAAAGAACATTATAAAAAAAGCTGTTTATGCTTTACCTGACAATACATCCATTATTAGAAAGGCAAGAAAGGTTATAGATAATGCTGATAATAGTATTTTTGAACAACGAAAAAACCTTATGTGTTTAGGGTTTAAAAAAGGAGAGCTTACTCACGTTTTAAAGGATTACATTCATAAATCAGATCACCTTAATTTTATTCAAGATTATTATATGCAAAATGAGACAGATGATGAATTGTCACGTGCATTGTATACAGATTTTAAAGTAGTACTTGAAGGGGACATGCTTCCAAAAGTAGACAGAGCTAGTATGTTATCATCTCTTGAAACACGGGTTCCAATGTTGCACAAAGATGTAATAGAATTGGCTGCAAAAATACCAAGTATGTACAAAATAAATTCTAAAAATACTAAAATTATTCTAAAAGAGACCTTTAAAGATCTTATACCAAAAGAATTATTATACGCCTCAAAAAGCGGATTTGGTGTACCCATTGGTAAATGGTTTCAAAATGAGTTAAAAGAAGAGCTCCTTTCTTGTTTAAATAAAGATTTCATTGAAGCTCAAGGTATTTTTGATTATGATTATATTCAAAAAATATTAAATGAGCATTTTTCTTTATCTAAAAATAGATCAAGTGAATTATGGGTTTTATATGTTTTCCAAAGTTGGTATATGAAGTATTTTAATTAAATTTAAATAATTTTAATTAAGAAAGTTTTTTGATAAGGGCTAGAAAAGTTCAAGAGAACTAAAAATTTAAAGAAAAGCTAAGATAAGTATTTGTCCCTTTTTTCATTTTATTCAATCTAAATGGTAAGTGAATCAATAATAAACTTTCAGAATTTATTAGAAATAATTTATTATCAAAGGTAGTTAAGCTTCCAGGACTATAATAGGCAGTATGTTACCAAAAAGAAAGGAGGGTATTTATGCCAAAGGTTTCAGTAATTTGCACTGTGAAAAACGGAGGATTATTTATAATAGAAACAGTAGAAAGTATTATAAAACAAACTTTTGAAGATTGGGAAATGGTCATAGTTGATGATGGTTCAACAGATAATACTTTAAATATAATTAAAATATATGTAGGTAATGATAGCAGGTTTAATATTATATCAAGTCCTAGTATTGGTAGGGGTAATGCTCTAAATCTTGCTATAGATTCTGCAAAAGGAGAATATATAGCAAATATTGATGCAGATGACCCTAGCCATCCACAGAGGCTTGAAATTCAAGTAGCAGTTTTAGATTCGAATTCAGAATGCACGGTAGTTGCATCGAATGGATTATTGATTTTTGATGAAGAAAAACCGAATTGGAAATGTTACGATACAAATAATATGACTCTAAAAAATGTTACAAGTAATTTAATCTTTAATAATCCAATATCTCATAGTTCTGTAATGATGAGAAAAAGAAATTTGATAAAAATTGGTAAATATGATAGTGATAGAAAAAGTCAGCTTGATTATGAGCTATGGGTAAGGTTTGCAAGTAATTCTATGAATATATGTAATATACCGTTAAAATTAACCTCAAAAAGAATACACAAAAACCAATCTTTTGAGAATAAAAAAAGGATAAGGTACTTAATTAATGCGTGTAAGGTTCAGTATACTGCAGTAGGAGTATTAAATAAAAATGCTTTATTTTATTTGGTGCCAATGGTTAGTTTCATTTATGGACTTTTTCCTGAAAATATTAGAATAAGTTTAAGGAGGTTAATAAAACTTTTTAATTTTAATTAAAAATAGTAAATTTTATGTTAGAAAGACATAAAAGAAGGTGAACAGATATCGATGAAAAAAATAAAAATATTACAAGTTATAGGCTCATTAAGAATAGGTGGGGCAGAAGTTGTTACAGTTAACTTTCAAAAATATAATCAAGATCAATTAAAAGTTGATTATTTAGTTTATGGAGATACAGTTGGAGAACTTGAAAATAAAGTTAAGGAGTTAGGGGGAAGGATTATACGAATTCCTGCCCCGAAAAATGGTTATTTAAAATTCACTAGAAATGTGAGAAATGTAATTAGAGAATATGGACCTTATGATATAGTCCATTCACACCCTTTATTTAATTCTGGCTTTATCTTAAAAGCTGCATATATAGAAAAGGTACCAAAGCGTATATCTCATGCACATAGCGCAAGGTTTAATGAGAAATCATCTTTAATCAAAAAGTTTTATATGGGGTTAATGAGATATTATATACGAAATTATTCAACTCATTTACTAGCGTGTAGTAAAGCTGCAGGTAATTACTTGTTTGGTGAAGAGAGCTTTAGTGAAAAAGGGGATATCTGGAACAACGCGATAGATTCAAAAAAATATGTTTATAGTGAAAAAGTAAGAAATGAAGTTAGATCTGAACTTAACATAAGTGGGATGTTTGTGATTGGTCATGTAGGACGGTTATGTGATGTTAAAAATCAAGACTTTATCTTAGATATATTTAAAGAGGTAAAAGAAAAGAACACAAACTCCAAATTATTGTTAGTAGGAGATGGGGCTATAAAAAACAACTTAGAAAGAAAAGTGAAGAATTATAACTTGAAAAATGATGTACTTTTTTTGGGAGCTAGAAATGATGTTAATCGTTTACTACAGGGAATGGATGTTTTCCTTTTTCCATCCAAATATGAGGGGTTAGGGATAGCTTTAATTGAAGCTCAAGCAGCTGGTCTGCAGTGCATTATATCAGATGCCATACCTCAAGAAGTTGAAATAACTAATTTAATAAATAGAGTTCCACTATCAAAGAATGCAACGGAATGGGCAGAAAAAGTATTAAATTATAATAATGGTTATGGAAGAATGAATACTTTAAAAGAAATCAGTTTAAGTGGATATGATATAGAAGGTGTTATCCAAAAGGTGAAAACCATATATGTACCAACTAATAATTAACTGTGTTTTTAACAAAAAGTTATTGTATAGGAGAATATTATGAATGTACTAGAGTTAAATCTTATTTTAATTTTAGTAAATGGCTTCTTTTTTTTATTAATAATAAGAACAAATTTATCCAAAAAACTTTTTATACTTATAACTTCAATTCAGTTGATAGTGTTCAATGGACTAAGAAGTTTAAATATTGGAAATGATACTAATAGATATTACAGCATCTATTTAAGGATTAAAGAAAGTTATAGCTTTAGAGACTTTTTGTTAATAGATACTGACTTTGGTTTTAAATTACTTCAAAAGGTAACTTTGCTATTTACAGAGGATTTTCATATTTGGCTTTTGTTTGTAGCGTTATTCACATTTATACCGTTAGGTTTATTTATTTATAGGAATTCGACAGGTTATTTTTTTAGTTATTTATTATTTATAGGAATGGGATACTATGCTTTTTCTTTCACAGGAACACGACAGACTATAGCAATGATTATTGTCCTTTTATCTTATAAATATATTCTTAATAAAAATTTATTTAAATTTCTTGTTATACTAATTTTAGCTGTGTCATTCCATTCATCAGCAATAGTATTCTTACCAATGTATTTTGTTGCACAAGTGAATTTTTCAAAGTATTATTTTCTGTCATTATTAGGGTTTTATATTCTTGTATATATTTTCAGATTTCCTATAGGGGAATTAATGACAAAATTTTATTATGATGAAAATGCAACGTTAATACTTAATAAATACGACAGTGTAGGTGATATTGGTGGGGTGGCTATTTTACTATTACTAATTATTTTAATGGGCCTATTTGTATATAATCCTATGAAATATAAAGATAAGGAAAATAGAGTATTAATAAATATAATTATTATATCATTTTTGATTCAAATGCTAAGTTCATTTTCTTATCTTTTTACAAGGTTAAATATGTATTACTTAATATTTTTAATATTATATATACCCCATATATTAACTAATATAGACAAAATGCCAATTAACATGACTCCACTTGAAACTCGGTCAATAAGAGGTTTTGTTAAAGGTCTGGTTATCGTGCTAATTTCCTTGTATTATATAAAGGCTTCAGAAACAGATGGTTCAGGTATTATTCCTTATTATTTCTTTTGGGAATAAAGAGACTTTGAATTAATAAGGAAGGGTTATTTATATAGTATAGACTTCTAACAACCATTTATTAAATTTAACATCTCTTTATTACCATAGTTAACTAAAACATAAATTCCTTATAATAACATACTAGTATTTTGAAAATTAGGCATGTATTTCGTTCATATAATCTTTTTCTAGGTATTATGTTTGTATTAAGTTCTTTAACGGAGAAAAAATAAAAAATTTCTCAAACGTACCATTTATTATTGAGTTTAATCTTCATAAGCATTATAGAAAATAAAAATTTTATAAAAAAGAAGAATTAAGCTAATTTAACACAGGAAGGTTATTGCATGAATAAAGAATTGGCTAATGTAACAAAACTATCAGGTATAGTTTTTATTAGTAAAATAGGTGCACTTATTTTGGGTTTGCTTCTTAACTTTTTAGCTGCTCGTTTTTTAGGAGCAGAGGTTTATGGAAAGTTTATGTATGTCTTTACCTTTATAGCTTTGTTTCCAATCTTATCTTTAATGGGTTTACAGCATGGAATGGTTTACTTTATTCCTAAGTTTAATAGGATTGAAGAAGAAAATGAACGAAATAAATTGATAACTTATAGCATTTTTTTAGTAATGCTTTTAAGTATAGCAATGGCAATGCTCTTATATACAACTAGTGGATATATAGCAAGGGAATTTTTGAATAATCCTGATTTAGAAAAATTACTTAAATTCCTTTCCCCTTTAATAGTGTTCTTGGCTATAAACCAACTTGCACAAGGAATTTTTCAAGGTGTAAAGAAAATTAAGTATTTTGTTTTTAATCAAGATTTTATAGTACCAGTTTTTAAGATAATTATATTTGTAATAACTATATTGGTTGGATATAAAATATTTAGTTTAGTTCTATCTTTTTACTTTGGGATTATTATTGGAACTATATATTTACTGTTAATGATATATAGACTGGGTTTTTTTTCAAAAATAAGATTAAAGGATATTATTCAATATAAAGAAATATATAGGTATTCTCTACCGTTATTATTTATAAATTTTATGAGCATAATCTGGCAGAAGGCTGATATTCTTATGATAGGTTATTTTCTTAATGAGCGACAGGTGGGAATTTATGATATAGCTTTAAAAATTGGGACTATAAGTAGCTTTATTCTAATAGCTGTTAATACAGTGTTTGCTCCTACTATCTCTACTTTGTATCATAAAGGTGACCTTAATAAATTAGCATATATGTACAAATCTATAACAAAGTGGATAGTAGGGGTAAACCTTATAGCCTTTAGTTTAATATTGTTGTTTAGTAAGGAGATAATGAGAACCTTCGGTAGTGAGTATATGATAGGTTCTACAGCATTGATTCTTATAGGTATTGGTCAAGTAGTAAATGCTGGAGTTGGATCTGCAGGCTATATAATTAGTATGACTGGCAACCCTAGTTATGAAGCCTATATAAATGTGTTAGTTGTGATAATAAATGTTTTACTTAATTATACATTGATACCGATTTATGGTATTGAAGGTGCCGCTTTTGCTTCTTTAATTTCTTTAGCAATTGCAAATTTAGTCAGATTAGTTATAGTTTATAAAAAACATAAATTTCATCCTTATAATTTTGCTTATATAAAGATAGTGCTGGCTACTTCTATTTCTTTTATTTTTGTGTATTTTGCGCAATACTTTAGTGATTTTTTATGGTATGTTAAATTATTTTTATTTTCTATTGTATTTGCTGTAATTTTTCTAATTGTCTACTCAGTTATGGGGTTAGAACAAAATGAAAAGAATTTTATTGCGAAATTAATTAAAATTAACAAAAAATAGGAGTGCTAAATTGTGAAGGCAAGATATCAATTAAATACAAGTAAAATTCCAAATTATATATATAAGCTTTATGATTCTTATAATCTATTAAAAAACTTTGTTTTTAAAAGATATCCTATAAAAAACTCTAACTCCAAGATAAGTTGTGATCCCTTCTTCATTATTGGATCTGGTAGGTCTGGGAACACATTGTTAAGAGCAATTTTAACAAGTCATTCTGATATATCCATACCACCAGAGTCATATGTTTTAGGTTCAATGGTTCGCAAATACCAAAGTTTAAATTTTCTCAATTGGGAAGAATTAGTTAAGGTGATTATTGGAGAGTTGGAAGCACACCCACAGTTTTCAACATGGGAAATATCTTTAGATCCAATTTATAAGAGGTTATTAAGCCTTGACAGTAATAAAAGAACCCTCGCAAATATAATTGATCTAATATATTGTTTTTATTCAGAACAAAAGTTTCCAGGTTTTAAAATTTGGGGAGATAAAACCCCACTGAATACACTAAATTTAAAATGGATAGATAAAGTTTTTAGTAAAGCTAAATATATTCATATAATTAGAGACGGTCGAGATGTAGTTTGTTCTTATAAAAAAGCTAATTTGTATAACATAGAAGAAGCGAGTTGTAGGTGGAATAAAAGTATTGAATTGTCAAGGAGTTTTGGTAAATCCAAAAGTCCTGATAGATATATGGAAGTAAGGTATGAAGATTTAGTAAGAAATCCTGAAAATGAGATTAAGTCAATTTGTGAATTTTTACAAATTGAATATAATGTGAATATGCTAAACTTTCAAAGGAATTTTAATAAATTAGGAGATACAAAATTGCCGCATCATGGTAACTTAAAAAATAAAATAAATGTTACATCTATAGGTAAGTGGAAAGGTCAGCTCAATGAAGAGGAAAGAGTTAACATAGAAAATATGCTTCATAAAAATCTCAAATTACTAGGTTATAAATGATTTCACAATTACAAGGGATATAATCACCTTTGTTTCTCTAATGGTAATAAGAATTTTTACTCTATAGTCATGATGCAAAAAGTCAAGAAAATTGATAGATAAATTAGGGAGTAGAGAATTTATGTATAATATAAATGAAAGGTTAAACGACAACAATGATAGTGTAGTTATAGACTTCACCAGTAATAGCAAAGCATTATTAATCGCATTCGGGGGTATACAAGGGGGATTAGGTATACCTGTTTTTGAATTCTTTAATATAGCTTCGCAGTTTCCTGTGAAAAAAATGTTTATTAGAGATTTTAATCAATCTTGGTATCAGAGAGGTTTGGAGAATACTACATTAAAAGATGTGAACGATTTATACACTTTTTTAAAGTTAAAAGTTCAAGAGACTAAACCAGAAAAAGTAATTATTGTTGGAAATTCTGCCGGGGGGTTTTCAGCACTTTTATTTGGGAACTTACTTGAAGCTGATATTGTTCACGCATTTGCACCTCAAACATTTATTGATAAGAAAAATAGAATGTTAAATCTTGACTTTCGTTGGAGAAAACAAGTTAAAAAAATATACCATTGTAATGGAATAAAGAGTGATTACCTTGACCTTAAAAAAGTATTCGGGAAAAATAAATTAAACACTAAAACAAAGTATAATATATATTATGACGTTACCCATAGGTTAGACCGGACTCATTCTGAAAGAATGAGAAATTTTAAAGGTGTAACCTTATTTAAATATGAAGATGGCGGTCATAATGTTGTGAAAAAGATGAAAGAGAATGGTGATCTATTAAAACTATTAAAAAGCTCTTTTGATTAAGATTATATGCTGTTTACATGTGAAATTGATAGAGCTTTTAAAAAAAAGTTCTTTATTCAAAGGTTCTTACTTGAAATTTAGAATAAAACAAGTATTAAAAATTGTTAATTATTGAAACAACTCTAGAATTATTGTTTGGAACTTTGTCAAGAAATATAATGGCAGCTGTAGTGGATGCCAAAAGACAAGGTAAGAGCAAAATGGTTGGAAATGGTTTGTAGAAAGTCTAATATTGTTGGAGTTTTTGTTCGTTGAGTAGGGACTCAGTAATCTTTCTTTCTATCCAAGAAGTTATAGCTTGTTAATGATAAGCTTATTGAAGTTGTGGTGTATGAATCACCCTTTACAAACAAAAAGTTCTATAATTCTAATGATTTAAAGAGTTTAAGAAAGTTTCTGTTTTTATGTTAAGTAGTTTTTTAATAAAAAGTTAAGTATTAAATGATTTTAACTTAATTTTATCACTCTTCTTTTCTGACTCTACAATGCTGTAATTTATGGCACTAAAGCGTATTCCCTGTAAAAGCGTTGATGAAGAGCCGGTTATCAGATTGATAACGAACAGCTTAATGGAAATCATACTTCAATTATTTTAATCTTAAGGAGGACCAGTTAATGAAAGAACTTACTCACCTTGACCAACTCGAGGCTGAAGCAATATATATTATTCGAGAAGTAGCTGCTGAATGCGAAAACCCTGTAATGCTTTATTCAATTGGGAAGGACAGCTCTGTAATGCTGCACTTAGCTATGAAAGCTTTTTATCCGGAGAAACCATCTTTTCCTTTTATGCATGTAAATACGACATGGAAGTTTAAGGAAATGATTGAATTCCGTGATCGTAAAGCAAAAGAACTTGGGATAGAAATGATAGAAGAAATAAATAAAGAAGCAGTAGAACAAGGTATTAATCCATTTGATCATGGTTCGTCGTATACAGATATTATGAAGACACAAACGTTAAAACAAGGATTGGATAAACATGGATTTACGGCTGCTTTCGGTGGTGGTCGACGTGATGAGGAAAAGTCTCGTGCAAAAGAACGTATTTTCTCTTTCCGTAATAAAAACCATGCTTGGGATCCGAAAAACCAAAAGCCTGAAATGTGGAAGTTATATAACACAAGAATTAATAAGGGCGAAAGTATTCGTGTTTTCCCACTTTCCAACTGGACAGAAAAAGATATTTGGCAATACATTAAAAGAGAAAATATTGAGATTGTGCCTTTATACTTTGCAAAAGAAAGACCTGTTGTCTATCGTGATGGTAATATCGTGATGGTGGATGATGACCGTATGAAGCTAGAACCTGGTGAAGAAGTGATAATGAAGAAAGTCCGCTTCCGTACATTAGGTTGTTACCCTCTTACTGGTGGTGTTGAGTCAGAGGCTGATACTTTAGATGAAATCATCGAAGAAACACTTGGAGCGACCTCATCTGAAAGAACTAGTCGAGTGATTGACCAAGAAGCTGCCGGCAGTATGGAAAGACGTAAGCGAGAGGGGTATTTCTAAAATGAAAAGTCTATTAAAATTTATAACGTGTGGAAGTGTAGATGACGGAAAATCAACATTAATTGGACATATGCTTTATGATGCAAAACTATTATTTGCCGACCAAGAACAAGCTTTAGAGCTTGATAGTAAAGTAGGAAGTCGTGGAGGAGAGATTGATTATTCTCTTCTTCTTGATGGTTTAATGGCAGAGAGGGAACAAGGGATCACAATTGATGTAGCATATCGTTATTTTACCACTGATAATCGTTCCTTTATTGTTGCCGATACACCAGGACATGAAGAATATACAAGAAACATGGCTGTTGGAGCATCATTCGCAGATCTTGCGATTATTCTTGTGGATGCTACAAAAGGTGTAATCACTCAGACAAAACGACATGCCCGTATTTGTGCTTTAATGGGCATTAAGCATCTTGTATTAGCAGTAAACAAAATGGATTTAATCGATTTTGATCAGAAACGTTTTGATGAAATCAAAAAGGATTTCACTCAAATGACGCATGGTTTTAATCTTGAAAGTGTTCAAGTGATTCCTGTTTCAGCTACTGAAGGGGATAATATTACGAAAAAGTCAGAAAACACACTTTGGTATGATGGTTTACCATTGTTACCATACTTGGAAAATGTGGATGTCACGAAAGAACAACAGGATAGTTTTATTCTTCCAGTTCAGCGTGTAAGTCGTCCAAACCACACATTCCGTGGTTTCCAAGGTCAAATCGAGGCAGGAACCATATCGGTAGGGGATGAGATTACGACGCTTCCAAGTAATGAAAAAGCAAAGGTAAAAAGTATATTAGTGGCAGATAAAGAAGCAGATTCCGCGATTGTAGGACAGCCTGTAACCATTCAATTAGACCGTGAAGTGGACGTGTCTCGTGGGAATGTGTTAACGACGTCAAGCAATATCCAAGTAACCGATATGTTTACGGCCACGATTTTATGGATGGATGATACGAAGCTTGTGCCAGGTCGGAGCTACCTAGTAAAAGTAGGAACGAAAATTCTTCCTGGTACCGTGATGTCAATCAAGCATAAGATTGATATTAATACTGGAGATCATATTCCAGCTGACAAGGTCTTTAAAAATGAACTAGTAGAATGTGATATTTCTCTATCAGAAAATATGGTATTTGATACCTTTGAACATAATGAAGCACTTGGTGGATTAATTTTAATCGACCGTGTGTCGAATATGACATCAGCTTGTGGTGTAATTGAGCATTCACTTCGTCGTTCAACAAATGTTGTATGGCAAGAAACGGATATTACAAGAGAGATTCGTTCCCAACAAAAAGGACAGAAGCCATTGACACTATGGTTCACAGGTCTTTCGGGTTCAGGCAAATCAACACTTGCGAATGCTGTTGAAAAACGATTAGTTTCATTAGGACACCATACAATGCTTCTAGATGGTGACAATGTACGTCATGGCTTGAACAAAAACTTAGGGTTTAAAGAAAGTGATCGTGTGGAAAATATTCGTCGTATTGCTGAAGTGGCAAAGCTGATGAATGATGCAGGCTTAATTACTCTAACATCCTTCATTGCACCATATGACAGCGATCGTAAAAATGCCCGAGAGGTCATTGGTAAAGAATATATTGAAATCTATGTGAGCACACCACTTGAAGAATGTGAAAAACGTGATGTAAAAGGTCTCTATAAAAAGGCCCGAGCTGGTGAGATTCCGAACTTTACTGGTATATCTAGCCCATATGAAGTGCCGGAAAATCCGGAAATTGAGATAGATACAAGTAAATATACGCTTGAAGAAGCGACAGATTATGTAGTGAAAGAAATTGTGAAATATTTAGACTAAGGGGAAGCTACTATCTATTAATAGGTAGTAGCTTTTCTCCATTTTATAGTGGGAGGGGGAGGTAGTCGGGATGACTTGGGAAATGATTTTTGTTGCAATGATGATTATCGGCATGTTTGGTGCTTTATTATTGGAACTGGCAAGGCCGGATCTAATTGTATTTTCCGTTCTTGTTGTATTCCTTCTTACGGGATTGTTAACAACAGAGGAAGCACTAAAAGGGTTCTCGAATGAAGGAATGCTAACCATTGCTTTACTTTTCATCGTTGCTGGCGCTGTACAGAAGCATGGCATTATTAATCAACTTGCATATAAGTGGTTAGCAGATAGTAAAACAGTGAAAGGTTCGATGCTAAAGTTTTTCATTCCGACTGCTGCATTTTCTGCATTTTTAAATAATACACCGATTGTTGTTACATTTACACCGATGATTAAAAAGTGGGCAGAGGAAAACAATTTAGCTCCGTCGAAATTTCTTATCCCACTCTCCTATGTCACCATCCTAGGTGGTACCCTAACTTTGTTAGGTACCTCGACCAATTTGGTGGTACATGGGATGTTGCTTGACCTTGGATTAGAAGGATTTTCACTTTTCCAATTAGCAGTTGTTGGGGTTCCCATTACCATAATCGGTTTTATCTATTTATTTACCATTGGTTATCGATTGCTTCCAGATAAAATGGGTTTTCGAAATCAGATTCAGGCTGAATCTCGGGAATATATCGCCGAAATGAAAGTGGAGTCAGGTTTTCGGAATATTAATAAATCTGTGCAAGATGCAGGTTTAAGAGAATTAAAGGGATTATATTTGATTGAGATTATACGTGGGGATGAAAGGATTTCTCCTGTTAAATCAACGACCATTATTCAAGAAGGAGATCGGCTAATATTTACGGGACTTATATCAACCATTGCTGATTTACAGAAGATGAAGGGATTAACATTGGAAACAGGCTCTGATTTAGAATTGGATGATTTGAAAAATGGGAGTACGCTTCTAGTGGAAGCCGTTGTTTCCCATCAATCCTCTTTGTTGGCAAAGTCGATTAAAGAATCCAAATTTAGGTCGAGGTTTGACGCTGGAGTACTTGCTGTACACCGAAATAATGAACGGGTTAAGAGTAAAATTGGAGATATTGTATTAAAACCAGGTGATACTCTTTTACTATTGGCCGGCTCAGATTTTATTGAGAAATACCAGGAATCGAGTGATTTTTACGTTGTCTCCTCTTTAAACGCACCAAGTAGGCTACAAGAGAATCCTCGAAAAGGCTGGTTTTCGGTAGGCATACTGATTTTGATGATTGGACTGGTAACATTCGGAGTATTAAGTATGTTTAAGGCAATGGCTTTATCCGTACTTTTAATGCTTCTGTTTAAGGTGATACGTGTAGAAGAGGCAAAAAAATACGTTCAGTTCAATATTTTGCTCCTCATCGCCAGTGCCTTTGGAATTGGTACAGTAATGACAAAATCAGGATTAGCACAATTAATTGCAGAAGCTTTGTTATCAATCGGAAAGCCATTAGGTGTTGTTGTCATTTTAATGTTTTTATACGTCTTAACGAATATCTTTACCGAATTAATTACCAATAGTGCAGCTGCCGTACTAATGCTGCCTATAGGTATAGAGATGGCAGACTCTTTAGGAATATCCTATGTAGGATTTGCTGTTGTTATCGCAATCGCTGCCTCAGCAAGCTTTATCACGCCGATTGGTTATCAAACTAATTTGATTGTATATGGTCCCGGTGGATATAAATTTAAAGATTATATGAAAATTGGTATTCCACTCAGTCTTCTTGTTATGATAACAACAGTTACGATTGTTTCATGGATTTGGTTTTAAGTTTTAAACAAGGAAGGTGGTATCGTTATGGAAAATAGAATGAGCAGCTTAATGAAGATTGCACTTGATGCAGGAAAGGAAATTCTAGATGTATATGCCCAGGATTTTGATGTGGAATATAAGGAAGATGATTCCCCGTTAACACAGGCAGATCAACGTGCACATAATACGATTGTACAAGGGTTAAAAGAGCTGGATTCTTCCATTCCTGTATTGAGTGAAGAAGGAAAGAGCATTCCATTCGAGGAACGGAAAAACTGGAGTCAATTCTGGTTGATTGATCCATTAGATGGGACGAAGGAATTTATTAAGAAAAACGGAGAATTTACCGTTAATATTGCTTTGATAGAAGGAAAGTATCCATCATTGGGAATCATTTATGCACCAGCATTGGATGTGCTTTATTACGGAAGTGAAAGAGGTGCTTATAAATTAGAAAAGGCCTCTGAAGCAGTTGTTGGAAGTGATCAGGAACTAGAGGAAAAGAGCATTAAGCTACCATTTACAGGAGATGATACAGTACGTGCGGTAGCAAGCCGTTCTCATATGTCACCGGAAACAGAATCATTCATCAATGAGTTAAAAGAGAAACATGGTGAAGTAGAAGTGGTTTCATCTGGTAGTTCATTGAAGTTTTGTCTCGTTGCAGAAGGGAAGGCAGATTATTATCCGAGATATGCGCCTACTATGGAATGGGATACTGGTGCTGGACAAGCAATTGTAGAAGCGTCTGGTGGGAAGGTTACACGATATGTTGATGGAGAACGGTTTTATTATAATCGAGAAGAGTTGTTGAATGGGTGGTTTTTGGTGGAGAAGCAGTTTGAATAGATTTGGTTTTATGGTGATAAGAAAATAATTCTCTATTCTTTGTATTCCATATTAATTTCTATAGAGGATGGGGCAACAAGGTGAACATTCTCTTTATTGATGTGAGGAAATACGAATAAAATCTTATAGTTTAATAGTACCAAGAATAAAGTGAAGGCACACTTGAAATTAAATAAAGTGGGTTTTGGGGTCAGACACTATAGCCAGGAGAAAGGTAAATGGCAATGGTTGTTTCAAGTATTGGGTTGAAAGGTATTGAAGGCTACCGCGTTCAGGTGGAAGTGCAGCTGCTTCCTGGAGATGGGGTAAGTATCGTTGGGCTGCCAGATGCGTCGGTGAAGGAGTCGAAGGACAGGGTGATGGGTGCACTTTATGCGAATGATTGTGAGATTTCAGATAGGAAGATTATTATTAATTTATCTCCTGCTGAACAAAAGAAAAATAGCCCTATTTTTGACCTTGCCATGGCAATTGCAGTGATGAAGGAAGCGGATGAAATAAAGGATGAGATACCAGAGCATGCTGCATTTTTAGGAGTATTATCTCTTGATGGGACCATTAAATCCGTAGAAGGAATGTTACCAGCGATTATGGCTGCTAGAAAAGAAGGGTTTAAGATATTGTATTTACCTAGATTATAAGACTTTTCGGTAGAAACAATCGATGGTATAGAATTACGATTTGTAGAAACGCTTCAAGAAGCCATCGATTCATTTTCTGGTCAACTATCCGCTTTTTCATTATCTACTAAATCCTCACAACAACCTACACAATTGCCACTTATACCTACTTATAATAAGGATTTTAAACATGTATTAGGCCACAAACAAGCGAAAAGAGCATTAGAAATAGCTGCTACAGGTGGACATAATGTGCTGATGGTTGGTCCACCTGGTTGTGGAAAGAGTCTACTGTCAGAAACCTTCTCATCAATCTTGCTACCATTGAAACAAGAAAGTCATTTTGAAGTGATGAGTATTTATCAACTAGCTGGGATAAGCCATGAGAACGCATCTGATCCCCCTTATAGGTCGCCATATCATTCTGCATCTGCCGTCTCATTAATTGGGGGTGGTACGAATCCGAAGCCAGGTGAAGTATCCCTTGCACATCGAGGTGTTCTTTTTCTAGATGAAATGGCAGAATTTCCAAAAAGAACTTTAGATATGCTGCGTCAACCAATGGAAACTGGAAAGGTTACCATTAGTCGTGCGGCTTCCACGGTCACGTATCCAGCACAATTTATTCTAATAGGAGCTATGAATCCTTGTCCATGTGGATATATGGGGTCTTGGAATTATTATTGTACATGTACGCCAAAACAAGTAACGGCTTATAACAATCGTATTTCCGGTCCGATTCAGGTTCGAATGGATATTTTGTTAAAACTGGAAACCGTAACCTTGGAGAACGAGCCTTCTGCAGAAAATGAAACATCTGAGAGTATACGAGGGACCAGAGGGACAGGCACCGAGGTCCATTTTACGGTAGGGTTACGGGCCAATGGGTCAGACCCCATAACCCCTCCTTGCATTCTTAGCCCTTCTGAAATATATTCAAGAAAATTCCCCCAATTTTTCACTGTCCATTTATTTTTTTAAACCGTTCAAAACAGTAGATGTGAAATTTATCATTTCCTGTACAACATCAAATTTTTCCCCCATAATCATCCAATCATAGATAGTGCCTCTCATACATCTAGTAATTAATACTGATGCTTCTTCCGTTGTTAATCCTTCCTTAAATTCCTTATTCTCAATGCCTTCTTGAACAAAAGATCTAATTACTTGATAAAGTTTTCTATCTGGATTAGCTAAAAAATGATTTTTGTTAATTGTTAGTGACATAGCATTCATATATACAGTTCTTATTAAATCTTTTCCTAATTCATCACGTAAATAGATCATCTGAGCTTCATAAAACATAAGAATTTTGTCAATCGCTTTGATATTTTTGGGGATTCTCTGTTCAAATGTGGAATAGAAATTATCAATATCCTTAAATTTTTCATTAAAAATATCATATTTACTGTTGAAATGTACATAAAATGCCCCTTTAGAAACATTACATTGTTTTACAATTTCATCCACTGTTACATTATCAAACCCTTTTTTGTGAAAAAGGTTTAGGCCAGTTTCTAAAAGTGCTTTCTTGGTCTCTAACGCTTTTAATTTTCTTGTAGTCATACGTGTCATAACATACTCCCCCTTTTTATAAGAATAGCATATTATTTTTGAAGTATGGAATCAATTTTCAAAAATACTTGACTATTATAAATTTTACGTTTATTATGTAGTTAACGAATTTCGGTGACCATGGTATTTGACTTTGGTATCCGAAAAAATATAATGTAGTAGATTAATTATTTTAACAATACGCACTTTTTTAAGGGGGTTATATATGATAATGGAATAATAGTTTTTTCTAGGCTTGAGTGAATAATATTTTTACCAAGATAGTAACTATTGAATCGCAAGAAATGGCAGCGTTTCCATTCATTTGGATACCATTTAAAGGAGGGTTTTGATGGACACTAAAAAAGTTGGTTTTATTGGATTAGGAAACATGGGGTTTCCGATGGCAAGCAATTTACTAAAAGCAGGCTATACTGTTTATGGAGTAGATGTAAACAGAGAGAGTGAAATAAGATTTGCCGAAATTGGTGGAAAGGTTGGGTTCACATCTGCAACACTTCCAAATGAAGTAAATATCATTTTTACTAGTTTACCAACACCAGCAGTTGTTGAAAGCGTTTATTTAGGAAACGAGGGCCTTGTGGAGAATGGGGAAGGATTATTAACATTAATTGACTTAAGTACTATTTCTCCTGAATTAAATAAAAAAGTGGCGAAAGCTGCATTGGAAAAGGGTATTCAATATTTAGGTGCTCCAGTAAGTGGGAGTGTATCTGGAGCAGAGGCAGCAACTTTGAGTGTGATGGTTGGTGGGGACAAAAAAACATATGACTTCGCATTACCATACCTAAAATCAATCGGGAAAAATATCTTCCATGTGGGTGAAGACCAAGAATTAGGAACCATTGTTAAATTGATAAATAATTTAATGGCTGGTATTCATACACAGGCTGTTGCAGAAGCTCTATCTATCGCAGATGCTGCAGGTTTGGATCATGATATTGTTTATGAAATTGTAAATGTAAGTTCAGGACAAAGTGGTGTATTTACACGAAACTACAAAAACTTTATCGCTCAAGATGAGTATTATAAAGGAGCTTTTACTGCGGCACTTCTATTAAAAGACTTAAAACTAGCAAAACATGTTTCGAATTCATTTAAGGGTAAATTACCATTAGGTGAGGCGTTAGTAAACTACATTGAATCTAATATTGACGGTTATGCGGATAAAGATATGTCATCAGCATATCTCATGTTAACGGAACAAAAGGTAGAATTAGGTGAATAGTTGTTTACATAAAAAATCATGTGATTTTTTATGATTAATTATCAGATAATAAATATTATTAGGTATATTATATATCTTATGATAACCAAAGTATGGGAGGAATGAGTCAGATGGCGACAGTAACGTTAGATACAGTAACACATTATATTAATGGTGAAAAAGTAAAAGGAAAGAATGATAAGTTTGGTTATGTATATAGTCCATCATCAGGCCAGAAAATAGCGACAGTACCTTATGCTTCAGCTGAAGAGGTCGAAGAAACCGTTCAATTAGCGAAAATAGCTTCTGCCAAATGGGCTAAAACTTCTGTAGGAAAAAGGGTTGAAGTTCTCTTTAAGTTTCGCCAATTATTGGTAGAGAATACAGAAGAATTAGCAGAATTAATTGGTAAGGAAAGCGGGAAAACAATATCTGATGCAAAAGGGGAGATAAGTAGGGGGATAGAGTCGGTTGATTTAGCGATTGGGGCACCACAAATACTTAAAGGGGAACATTCTATAAATGTAGGTGGAGAAATAAATGCTTATTCGATGAAACAACCACTTGGTGTTGTGACATGTATATCACCATTTAATTTCCCAGTAATGGTACCGCTTGCGATGAGTACAATGGCGGTAGCTGTGGGCAATGCAATGATCTTAAAACCATCTGAAAAAGTTCCATATTCTGCTCTATTAATCTCAGAGCTTTGGGAGAAGGCCGGTTTACCTGCTGGCATTTGGAACGTTGTGAATGGTGATAAAGATACGGTTAATGCCATCATTACACATAAAGATATACAAGCGATAAGCTTTGTAGGTTCTACAAAAGTAGCAGAAATTATCTATGAAACAGGAACAAAGCATCATAAACGAGTTAATGCCTTTGGTGGTGGAAAAAACCACATGGTAATTATGCCAGATGCAGATATTGATAAAGCAGTTGATTCCTTCCTAGGTGCTGCTTACGGTTCAGCATCACAACGTTGTATGGCTATTTCCGTAGCAATGCCAGTAGGACAAAGGACAGCAGAGGTATTTACGGACAAATTAAAAGAAAAAGTGGAAAACCTAAGAGCTGGTTCTTATGATGATGAAACAGCAGACTTTGGAGCTTTAATAAGTGCGGAAGCAAAACAAAGCGTTTTACATGCGATTGATGAAGCGGTAAAAGAAGGAGCTAATATTGTTGTAGACGGTAGAAATCCTGATGTTGAGAATAAGGAAGGATTTTATCTTGGTGCTACGTTATTAGATAATGTAACCACTGACATGAATGTATACAAAGAAGAAGTATTTGGTCCAGTACGTACAATCACTGCGGTAGATTCCATTGAGGAAGCAATACAGTTAATCAATGATCATCAATATGGTAACGGTGTGACCGTATTCACCAACAGTGGACGTGATGCTCGTAAATTCACGCAAGAAATTGAAGTAGGTATGGTTGGAGTAAATGTACCAATTCCAATTCCTGTAGGCTATCATAATTTCGGAGGTTGGAAAGATTCCCGATTTGGTGAAGGACAAATGTTTGGTCCGGATACCGCTCGATTCTTTACAAAAACAAAAACTGTTTCTGAAAGATGGTTTGAAAAATCCGATTCCGATGAAACTAACTTTGATTTTCCTAGTAGCTAATTAAGAATAGGGCCATTTAGGTGGCCCTATAAATAATAGGCATTATAATTGATAGATTAAGTACACAAGGATGAAATGTAAGCCTTTACATGTTAGGGATAAGAGGTGATCAAATGTTAGGGATACTATTAGGTCTAGTCTTGCTAATTGTTCTAGCATACCGTGGATGGTCAATCATTTGGATAGCACCAATTTGTGCCGGGGTTGTGGCTATGTTTGGTGGACTTGACTTACTTGACGCATATACAAATACTTATATGCAAGGATTTGTTGACTTTACGAAAAGCTGGTTCCCTGTATTTATGTTAGGGGCTATTTTCGGTAAGTTAATGGAGTACAGTGGTATGGCTCAAACCGTAGCACAAGGTATCATTAAATTATTTGGTGAAAAACAAGCAATTATTGGGGTAATTATGGCTTCAGCTGTTTTGGCCTATGGTGGGATTAGTGTATTTGTAGTTGTATTTGCTGTCTATCCACTTGCAGTAGGGATGTTTAGACAAGCGAACATTCCACGAAAACTTATGCCTGCGACAATCGTAGCGGGGATGATGACGTTCGCAATGACAGCAATTCCTGGGACGCCGCAAATTCAGAATTTAATTCCGACTGATTATTTCAATACATCAGCTACAGCAGCACCAATTATGGGGTTGGCTGCTTCATTAGTTATGGGTGGGGGAGCAATTTTATATCTGAAGAAGAGAGAAATGAAATTAAAAGAAGCCGGGGAAGGTTTTAAAGAGTTAGACAAAGATGTGGAAGCCAAAGGAAAGTTAGTTGAAAAGCCACCACATATCCTTATATCTTTACTACCTCTTGCATCTGTAATTATTACACTTAATGTTCTAGAGTGGGATATTGTTGTTTGTTTGTTAGTAGGTATCTTAATGATTATTGTATTCTCCTTGAACAAATTTAGAGGAATGGTTCCAGCACTAAATCAAGGTGCTTCCGATTCAGTAATGGCTATGATTAATACTTCTGCAGCGGTTGGATTTGGAACAGTAGTACGCGTTGTTCCAGGATTTCAGAAATTAAGTGACTATGTTTTAGGTATTGATGCAAATCCGCTTATTTCGATGGCTGTTGCATCAAATGTATTGTCCGGAGCAACCGGTTCAGCATCCGGAGGGTTAGGTATTACAATGGAAGCTTTAGGTGATAAATATAATGAAATCGCTGCATCATCAGGCATAGCCCCAGAGGCGTTTCACCGTATCGCATCTATCTCCTCTGGTGGCTTAGACGCGCTACCACATAATGGAGCGGTTATAACGATACTAATTGTAACAGGTTTAACACATAAAGAGTCATACAGAGATATAGCAGTAGTAGCAATAGTCTTTCCGATGTTGTCACTAGTACCAGCTATTTTACTTGCTAGTATCGGTATTTATTAAGGGGACCAGAGGGACAGGCACCGCGGTCCATTTTACAGTAGGGGTACGGACCGGTGAACCTGTTCCCCCGGTCTGTATCCTACTGTATAAATAGTATGGCCTAATTATTTGCGAAATACTTGCTATATTGGTGTGTCCATAACCTAAAACTTGTGATAAAACCTGTACATACTAGAAGATCTAAAAGAAGAAGAAGAGTATTTTGGTGTCAGTCCCCCACCACGGTCCTCCATACGTTAGTGTGCTAAAGTACACAAGATGAGTCTTATGGGCTATGGAACCGTGGGGACAGGAACTGCGGTCCATTTTACGGATGGCCAATTGGATCGGTGAACCTGTCCCTCGGTCCACCTTGGTAAACATTAAAATACATATGAACCAGGTAACTTCTGAATTCCCTTTTGATTTGCTCTATTAACAATATTACTCATTCTATGGTGTTGATAAATAGAATTAAATCCACGGCTGGGAGGTTTTATTTCTTTAAGAGGTATAATACCACTTCCAAATCCGGAAACTTCAACTATAGTATTTGCAAGACATCTTACATAAAAGGTTGGTAGTAACGATTTTCCATATGTACTGTATATTGTTTCTTGAATCCCATACAATATATGGTTAGAACAAAAATTGTGAATATACTCATCTCTATGGTGAGTATTTGGAATATGTTTTTTATTCTTTATTTTTTTTATAACATATAAATCACTATATTTGTCTAAGGAATTCCATTCACGAGGATTTTCAATTAACTCATAAGAAAATTCTTTTATACTCTCTTTCACTTGTATGGTTAAAAACTCTTCTCGGTTAGTCTTTTCATCATATTGTTGAATATGATCTGTTATATCCTTATAAATCGTATTGCCAACTTCATTAGGCTTAATTAGTCGAACATTCGTATATTTCTCCTGATAGAATCCCCACTTTTCTTTAGGTATATATTTTAGGACTGTAATAAATACGTAATCTCCAACCTCAGGTATCCCATTGATGTAGCCTTTATCTAACTCTTCATCTAAATAAGAAAAATATATTGTGTTTTCATCTACCTTAGATATTTTTCTCCAAATGTTATGGTAATAATATGATTCATACATTGACATATCTTTTATTTCTGTTGCTTCTAATCCCTTTGAATTTTTACTAGGTTTAAACTCCACAGCAGCATCTCTAGATAACTTGTCAACAACTTCCACATTCGAAATATGGAAAAATCTTTCCTTAAAATCTTCTCCGATTATAAATCCAAATCCCTTTTTAGAATTATACATTTTAACTCTGCCTTTCATTCAATCCCTCCATATCAAACATATAATTATATAATATCTTCTTCTTTCAACGAGAACCACCTTAATGGAAAGAGTGAGCACTTTTTTCGAAATGATAGAGCTACTCTAAAGGTAGTGAGGGGGTGGATTTAATGGCCCCTTAAGTTGTACGTTAGTTGTGGACCAGAGGGACAGGCACCGAGGTCCATTTTACAGTAGGGATACGGGAGGGGTGAACCTGTTCCCCCGGTCTGTATCCTACTGTATAAATAGTATGGTCTAATTATTTGCGAAATCTTGCTTCATTGGTGTTTCCATAACTTACCTAAACTTTGTGGTAAGACCTACACATACTAGAAGATTTAAAAGAAGAAGAGGGGTGCGGGAATATTTAATCCCTCCAAGAAATTTGTGTCAGGACCAGAGGGAGGTCTAAATTACCAAGGAATTCCATTATTATTCGCCTCTCGATAAGATAGTCTTAATGATTGAATTTTCCTTTTCAAGTCAGGGTTAGGACGTATATAATCACCTAAACTTTTGTTTGTCTTTTTTGGACATCAAGGACAGACACCTCGTCCTATTTTTCCTTTAATTCTGTTTAAATTTATACCAAAATTACATTTTAGACCAATAACAGTCCCCAAATCCCCATTTTGCCCTTAACAAAATTAAAATTTCCTCAACCCATATCACCCAATTTTCATATTTTAGAGTTTTGACAATCAACAAGTTTTCAACTAACTTATACCTATCTAAGTTACTCTAAGAAAAGAGAGGGGTTGAAAATATGGCGACTGTAATTTCTAGTATTGGCTTAAAAGGGATGGAGGGTTATCGTGTGCAAGTGGAGGTGCAGCTTGTTCCGGGGGTGGAAGGGGTAAGT
The DNA here is from genome assembly GCF_009733865.1 of Oceanobacillus salinisoli. GTDB lineage: Bacteria > Bacillota > Bacilli > Bacillales > Amphibacillaceae > Oceanobacillus > Oceanobacillus salinisoli. The sequence goes on from NZ_WOFB01000018.1 coordinate 123,703, forward strand.
ATTGTTGGACTTCCTGATGCATCTGTAAAGGAATCCAAAGACAGGGTGATGGCTGCGCTGTATGCTAATGATTGTGAGATTCGGGATAGAAAGGTAGTGATTAATCTATCACCTGCTGAACAGAAGAAAAATAGCCCCATTTTTGATCTGGCAATGGCGATTGGGGTGATGAAGGAGGCGATAGATATAACGGATGAGATTCCTGAAAAAGCAGCTTTTAGTGTGCTGTCACTTGAGGGGACCATTAAGTCGGTAGCGGGAATGCTACCTGCTATTATTGCTGCTAGAAAGGAAGGTTTTGAGATTTTATATTTGCCGAGAATGGATGATATGCCGCTGGATACCATAGAAGGAATCGAATTACGATTTGTTCAAACCCTTCAGGAAGTGATTGAATCCTTCTCCGGGCAATTATCTGTCTTTAACATAGCCCCGAGTTCCTCGAAAGACACTTCAGATTCCATAATTAATCCTACTTACGATAAAGACTTCCAACACGTGCTAGGTCACAAACAGACAAAACGTGCGTTAGAAATAGCAGCAGCTGGTGGACATAATGTGTTAATGGTTGGCCCTCCAGGATGTGGAAAAAGCTTACTTTCTGAAACCTTTCCATCATTTTACCACCACTTAATCAAGAAAGTCGCTTTCATGTGATGAGTATTTATCAATTGGCTGGTTTACGACCTCCTAATGCTTTTACTCCCCCCCCTATCGTTCACCACATCATTCTGCCTCTGCAGTATCACTTATTGGTGGTGGAACCAATCCAAAGCCTGGGGAAGTGTCCCTCGCTCATCATGGGGTGCTTTTTCTAGATGAGATGGCTGAATTCCCTAAACGCACCTTAGATATGCTACGGCAGCCCATGGAAACAGGGATGGTGACGATTAGTCGGTCTGCATCTATGGTGACATACCCCGCCGATTTGTACTCATTGGGGCGATGAACCCCTGTCCTTGTGGGTATTTAGGATCCAAGTATCGCTACTGTACATGTACTCCTAAACAGATTACTTCCTATACCAACCGGATTTCCGGCCCAATTCAGGATCGGATGGATATTTTGCTCCGCTAGATAACGTGTCCTTAGAGAATGAATCTTCGGCAAATAACGAAACTTCTGAAGCTATTCGTGAACGAGTGACACGAGCAAGGAAAAGACAATTTCAGAGGTATGGAAAAGAAACCTGCAATGCCACGATAGAAAATGAGAAATTGCTGGAATGTACGGGCTTAACTGAAGAGCAGGAAAAGATGATGCGCAGCTGGGCAAGTAAATATAACTGGAGCACACGGGTGCAAATGAAAATAAGAAGACTTGCGAGGACGAAATCTGATTTGACCGGAGAGGATCATATTACGAACGAAGCGATTTGGGAAGCGGTGACGATGAGACGTAATCAGAATACCCATAGCAAAAAGGGGATAGAAAAAAGTAGATACACCTAATTTTTTCACTATGAGGTGAATGGTATGCCAAGAGGACCAAGAAAGAAAAGCCGTAGCGGTATCTGTCATATTATACTAAGAGGAGTCAATAGACAAACAATCTTTGAGGATGAGGAGGATAAGATAAGGTTTTTAAAGACATTGGAAAAGTATCAAGCGATTAGTAAATACCGAATCTACAGTTTCTGACTAATGGACAATCATATCCATTTATTACTAAAGGAAACTGAGGAAAGTCTTTCGGTTGCCATACAACGGATTAGTTCAAGCTATGTGTATTGGTACAACATGAAATGCGGACGGAGTGGACATTTATTTCAAGACAGATTTAAAGCGGAAAATGTCGAGACTACTCGTTACTTTTTGACTGTTCTCCGTTACATTCATCAAAACCCGGTAAAAGCAGGATTAGTAAAGGATGTTTTTGAAAGCCGATGGACAAGTGCCAATGAATATATTTACCAAGTACAAATGGTGGATATCGATTTTGGTCTGGATTTGTTCAACCCTGATAGAAACAAAGCGGTTAGATTATATATCGAGTATATGAAACAACCAAATAATGATCAGTGCTTAGAGATTACGGTGAAAATAAAGAGAACTGATGAGGAAGTGAGAGAATTCTTATATCAATTAGGAATTCTAAATAAAAACACCCTCCAGCAAATGGATAAAGAAAATCGGGACGCAATATTGGCGGAATTAAAGGCATTAAATGGGGTGTCCCAAAGGCAATTGTCGCGTATAACGGGAATATCTAAGACAGTGATCCAGCGAGCAGGGAGGGTTAAGTGAACTGGGGAACCGCGGGGACAGGCACTGCGGTCCAAAAATAGTAGTGGACCGCAGTGCCTGTCACTATGATTAGGTTACTTTTCTGTACCACAAAAGTCCTAGGAGGTGTATGTATGGCGTTAATCAATAAAGTCAAAGTAGTACCTGGTTTAAAAGGATGGTTGTTGATTGAATTTGACGATAAAGCAATTAAATTGGCAAATATTAATCCTATTATCAACGGTGCTTTAGAAAAACTAAAAGATCAAACTTTTTTTGATAAAGTATTCGTTGATAAAGAGTTAAAAACTGTATCCTGGCCAGGTGAACTAGACCTCGACCCAGATAACCTGTACCAAAAAGGGTTTGAGGACCAGAGGGACAGGCACCGAGGTCCATTTTACAGATGGCTAATTGGTAATTTGGTAATTTATACTAACTTAATTTTTTAAGAAACACATAGATGTAGTATTGATACAGATAGATAATAAAGAATGCCCTAACTCATAAAAGGAATTAGAGCATAATCACTCTCAAACACATCTACTCAATTAGGAATTCTTTCCTGCTAATTCTAGTTTATCGATTACGCCGGGATAACGAACCAACCCTATGTCCCACAGTTCCAGCTAAAACAACGCTTCGGATTCTCCACTAAAATCTGATTAATCTCGCTATCACTAACACCCTTACTTTTTAACCGTGGTACAAAGTTTTCTAGAATATGGGAATAACCATATCCACCATATTTTTTAAGAAACATCTTCAAAAAGATATCCTGAGAAAGCAGAAGCTGATTTCCGATTCCTTTTTCTAAAAGATGTACAATAGCATTTGCATTATCTTCATCGGAAGGAGATTGTCCCTCAGGAAACATAACCTCAATTCCTATCATGTCATATTCTAGATAACATCCTCTTTTAGCTAGTGCTAATTGATATTCCATATCTTCCATGCTAGGATTCATATGATCAAGAATTGTCTTTTCCAGGTTTGCTCCTTCCTTTTCCACAACATCAAGAATCTTATGGCAGTGTTTTTCCCAGCCTGGTGTATGAATAGTTAATATTTTCCCGGTATCCTTCTGCGCCCTAGCAGCACCTTTTAATACCTTCATCTCTAGGTCAGTCATATCTGGCCCAACACCGATTTCGCCTATAATACCTGCTTTGATTCCTGTTCCATTTACACCTACTGTTAAATCCTGTACAATTTCCTCTCTCACTTCATCTACTGTCATTGATTTTATTCTTTCAGGCATTGTCGGCTCAAGATAAAATCCAGATCCCATAATGATATTTAAATTAGTTCTGCGGGACACTTTATATAACGCCCAAGGATCTCTACCAATCCCAATATTAGTTACATCAACAATTGTTGCTCCACCTCTATTATAGAAGTAACTTGCTTCTTCGGTAGCTAGATCAATATCGTCCATTAGTGCATTATCATAATTGCCGTATGGATCTAGTCTTAATTGCCCTAACATATTCATTTGGACCGGACTTTGGGCAAATCGCCTTTTTGGACCAATCGGATCTTCCCATAATCTTGAACGATCCACAAAAAGGTGTTCATGCATAAGTGTAATCCCTAGATCTTCCACTGATAATTTTCCTTGAACGGTTTCTACGTATGTCATATTTAAAATCCCCTTATAACCGTTATTTTTTGTTACTAAAAATTTTAACATTAATTAGAACTGCAAGTAACAGTACTAGACCTTCTGTTATTTGAATGATATATGGTGAAACATGCATGAGTGTAAGGCCGTTTTTAATAACGCCGATTAGAGCTACACCAAAAATAGATCCTATAATGGTACCAGCTCCACCAAATAAAGAAGTTCCTCCCAGAACAACAGCTGCAATAACGTCCATTTCAAACATATTACCTATATTAGACGATCCAGATCCTAATCTTGCTGCAATGATAAGGCCAGCTAAAGCTGCTGCACCACCACTTAACATGTAAGTCATAATCTTTACTTTCTTCGTATGTACACCTGTTCGTCGCACAGATTCTTCATTTGCACCAATACCTGTGACATAATTACCAAAACGCGTGTACCTTAAGGCGATAACTCCTATGATTGCTATAAAACCAGCTAGAATAACAGGAAAAGGTACGCCCAAAACTCTCCCTTGCCCCATTCCGATAATCCAGTTCTCACCTACAATCGCAACGGAATACCCTCCGGTAATTAATAATGCTAAGCCACGAACATACATTAATGATGCCAAAGTAGAAATAAGAGGAGGAATATTATGATATGCAACAACGTAACCGTTAACAAAGCCAATAGCTAAGCCGGCAGCTATTACTGCTAAAAAGGCTACTATTAAACTTGTTCCGGAAGCTAATAACGTAGCAAGCAAAGCACTTGCTAATGCCAGTATAGATCCCACGGATAAGTCTATTCCACCAGTAGTAATTACAAACGTCATGGCAACTGCAACAATGACATTAGGTGCTACTTGGATGATTAAATTGGTTACATTAGAGGCTGATAGAAAAGATCCTGTTGCAATACCGAAAAACAAGGATACAGCTAGCAAAACCCCAAATATACTTAAAGTAGAAAGATTTTCTCGTAAAAATTTCTTTAACTGACTTTCCTTTATTATACGTTCACTTACATAGACATCTTCTTCCATTTTCATGACACACCCACCCCTTTATCTGGTGATCCCATAATCGATTTAATTAGGGAGTCCAATGTAAATTGCTCAATCAATCTATCATCGATACATTTTCCTTCATTAAGAACCATTATTCTGTCACAAACTTCAAATAAATCCTGTAATCTATGAGTAATTAGGACAACGCTAACGCCTTTCTTTTTAACATTATTAATTAATTCTAGAACCATATTTACTTCCTTTACCCCTAGTGCTGCAGTAGGTTCATCTAAAATCAATACCTTAGGGTCAAAAACCATCGCCCGAGCAATCGCAACAGCCTGCCTCTGTCCTCCAGACATATTTTGTACTGGTAATTTTGTAGAAGAAATATCAATTCCCAACTTATCAAGATGTTCTCTTGACTTGGCGTGAAGCGTTTTTTGATCTATTAATCTTCCTAAAAATTTCACCGGCTCACGACCAAGAAACATATTATTAGCAACACTTAATGTATCACATAAAGATAAGTCTTGGAAAACGGTTTCAATACTTAAATCCTTTGCTGCACGTGGGCTATCAATACTAACTTTTTTCCCTTCGAAATAAAATTCCCCTTCATCAGGAATCACAACACCACTTAATACTTTCATTAAAGTAGATTTACCAGCCCCATTATCACCGACCAGTCCTAAAACCTCACCTGGTTTTAACTGTAAATCAACACCCCTTAAGGAACGGATATTTCCATAGGATTTTTGAATATTTCTCATCTCAATTTGAAAATGCTCTTCCACTTATGATTCCTCCCTTATTTTGAATAACAGAAGAGTAGCTAGCTCTTCTGTTATTCAAATAGTGATCTAAATTCATCAACATTGTCTTTTGTGACGATTGTTGCAGGTACATCAATAAGACTTTCTACTTCCTCACCATTAATAATGTTTATTGCAGCAGATACTGATTCTGCACCATATTGATCTGGATGTTGTTGAATAACCGCTTCAACAAAGCCTTCATCAATTCCTTGAACTACTTGCGGTGATAAATCCCAGCCAAATAATTTCACCTTATCTTGCATATTTTGCGTACGTACAGCTGACACAGCTCCAATAAATGCTGGTTCACCCGTTACAAATACAGCATCCATGTCAGAATTAGAAATAAGAAGATCTTCAGACGCAGTTAATGCTTTCTCTTGGACATTTTCACTATCAACAATATCTACAACATTTATCCCATTACTTTCCACTGTTTCTAAAAAGCTATCTTGTCTATTTACTTGAACAAATGCATTTAGTGCACCGACTACCCCAAGCTTAGCCCCATCTGAGAAGTTTTCATTAGCATATTCATTAAAGTATTCACCAAGTTTAATACTTTCCTCACTATTATCAACACCTATCTGAACATCAACAGAATCATGCTGAATAACCGAGTCTACTGAAATAACAGGAATGCCTTCACTCTCTGCTTTTTCAACTACGGGAAGTAAGGAACCAGCATCAATTGCATTAATAATGAGTGCATCCGCACCTTCACTTATAAAATTCTCAATGGCATTATATTGGTCTACCTGTTTATTATTTGCATTATAAACATGAAGATTGACTCCCAACTCGTCTGCCATTTCCTCTGCACCCTTAACCATTTCGGTAAAGAATAATGCTTCCTGATTAATAACGGTCATCGCAATTGTCGGTTTATCCGGATCATCACCAGTACCACTAGCATCTCCTGATGACTCAGAACTACAAGCACTTAATACTAAAGCAAACGCAATCATCAAAACCCATCCAAGCTTTTTCATAATATTTTTCCCCCTGTTATTCATTTATATTTCAGCTGTTATTCAGCTAAATATTGTAGTATGTTCACCCATATCTTCTGGTAGTTTTCCCAATTCATAAATTCATTCGATCCCCAGTGTGGTGCACAATCACTTGCAAAACAGACTGCTTTCCCCTTACCGTATTTGCCAGTAACTAAGAATGGATCATTGTCAACTGTAACTAAAACTTCTGCATCAGGTTTGACGCTAAATTGGTTATACCCTAAGAATTTTGGCCATTTTGAAATACCTTCCGTAATGGAATGCTTCGTTTCTGTTGTTTCAGGATAAACACCTTCTGGCTTCTCAACACGATCGTCTATATCCTTCATCACAACTGGAAGAACATCGGCGATTTCTGTATTTTTATAGTTGGCCTTGGCTTCAATACCGGTGAAAGACAGATAACCACCTATCATCAGTAACCCTCCGCCATTTGCTACATACTCTTTAATTAAGCTTAGAGCGTTAGGAACTGTCCCCATTTCATAAAAGGTTTTATTTTGTAGTAGGAATGTATTGCTACCAATATCACTAATAACAATAGAGTCGTATTTATTTAATTCTTCTAAAGTCTTAGGAAAACGAATTTGCACTTCATGTGAAGGAAGATAATCTAAATCTACGCCCCCATTACGTAAGCACTCTAGTAAATAAGTGGCACCTTCTTCATATTTCGTACTTGTAAAACTGTCAAACCCTTTATGATGGATCATATGAATCGTCCATGATTCCCCAATAAACAATACTTTCAATTTTCACATCTCCTTTATATTTTTATCTATTAACCTCATTATGATAAGGAATAAATAGCTAAACCCCATCCTCCGAAAACTTACACGGAACCTGTGCTTCTACTTCTTCTATCGTAGGCATCCCCTCTTGTGCACCTAATTTAGTTACTGCAAGTGCACCAACTACTACCGCAAACTCAACCGTTGATTTCAAACTTTCCCTTTTGCCTAACATAAATGCAATACCCGCATTAAAAGCATCACCAGCTCCAGTAGAGTCTACTGTAGTTACATTATGACTAGGAACATGTGTTATTTTACTATCTTTCCCTTTATAAAAAGCACCATGGCTTCCCTTGGTCATAACAATTGGACCTTCGTAATCAAATATAAGTTCTTCACTATTTTTGTAATTTTCTTTCCCTAACAAAATAGGGAGTTCATGTTCATTAGGTGTTATCAGAGTTGTTTTTTTCTGTAAATCTTGAGGTAGTTTAATTGCTGGTGCAGGATTGAGAATAAATGGAATTTCATAGTTATGTGCGATTTCTGCAGCCATGGTAACAGCACTTATAGGAATTTCTAAAGATGCTAGAATAACATCAGCTTTTTTCAAACTTGATTCTTGAGACCTAATAAATTCCGGAGTCAAATAACTGTTAGCCCCAGGAACAACAATAATTGAGTTGTCACCTACCTTTATAGTAATGGATGCAATGCCTGTAGGAACATTATCTATAACTTGTATGGAAGAAGTGGAAACATTTTCTCGCTCAAGGTTCTGCATCAAACGCTTTCCATAGTCGTCATTGCCAACACAGCCGTATATCGTCACCTCTGCTCCTAGTCTTGAGCATGCTACTGCTTGATTAGCACCCTTTCCACCAGGGTTTGTTGTAAATGAATCACCAATAATGGTTTCACCTAAGCTTGGAATTCTTGAAACCCCCGTAACAAGGTCCATGTTTATACTTCCAATTATCGCAACCTTTGGTATGGACATATGTATCCCCCTATCTTAAAGTAGAATCATTTTGAATAAGTCTTACATCTAATTCATAGTTATTAATCTCTTCATCCTCTTCCTCTATCTTTCTAATTAATTCGTTTACCGCTAATTTGCCCATCTCATTAATAGGTTGTTGAATCGTTGTTATCGAAGGAATCATATAACGTACCATGTCAATCCCATCAAATCCTACTATTGATAAATCATCTGGAATTTTACGGTTCCATTCATAAGCGGCCTTCATTGCACCTATAGCTGTTAGGTCATTAGCTGCAAATACTCCATCAATATCGGGATGTCTTATAAAGAGTTCCTTCATTCCCTGATATCCACCTTCAACTGTATAGTAACCAAGAGCAACTAAACTTGGGTCCATCCCACCATTTTCCTTTAGAACAGAACGATAACCCCAATATCTATTAGTTGCAGTTATTTCATCCTCAGGTCCCCTCAGATGACCAATCTTCTTACATCCTATCTCTATAAGATGTTCTGTAGCCAAACCTCCACCCATTTTATTATTAACCGAAATAGAGCTAAATTCGTTATTAAAATTATTTCTATCGATACTCACAACTGGAATTCCACTATTCTTTAAAGTGTTTAATCCAGCTTCGTCTAATAGATGGGAACTAAAGATGACCCCATCCGCAAACCCATCATTTATAGAATCGATGAAATTTCTCAGTTTCTCCGGATTATCATCCGTATTACAAAGAATTACTTTATACCCTTTTTCATGGGCTTCATTTTCAATAGAACTAGCCAATTTCGGGAAAAAGGGGTTACTGACAACCGGGAAAATTAAAGCTATTGTATTCGTTTGCTTTTTAGATAAACTTCTTGCCACCGAATTAGGCTTATATTTCATCTCTTCCATAACACTCATCACATGCTCAAAGGTTTCTTTTTTTACATCTTTGTTATTTAAAACTCGAGAGACCGTTGCTACAGATACCCCCGCTTTTTTAGATACATCTCTAATATTTACCATGCCTTGGCAACCCCTATCGTAATCGGTTACATTGTTATAATAATACATAACTTATGTAATTTCTAGAACATTATATGTAATCGGTTACAAGTATAATATCACAATTTTGATTTTTGAGTCAATACGATTATTGGGAATTATCTAAATTTCGTAAAAAAAGGGATGGGAAGGACAATAAAGGCAGGTAGAGACCATTGAAAAGTCGTTCTAAAAATTTCCCGAATAAAAAACACCCAAAATTGTCCAATGGGTTAGACACCCACTGGGTTAATGTGTTAAAGTGCACAAAGGTAAGCGTCAAAATAATCCCCATCTAAAAGTTTTAGGTGGGGATTATTTGACGCTTCCGTAAGGTGTAGTATTTGCATAACATCAGCAAGGTAATGCGATTTTATTTGGCAAATCCAAATACCCTTCAACACACACCAATGTTCGTTCCATCTGCTTTTTTAATATATAAGGAGTTATATCAAGATGGAGGCTTTCTCCATTCTTAAAGAGAATAGTTGAAGAAAGATGATTGGTTGGTTTTTTTCAATCCGGAGAACGTGATGATAGGAGATCCAGCAGCAGTCGATATGGTTGGTTGCATGAGTGGGGAAGAGGTAAATATTTAGGTGCGGATTAATCGGGATGGGGACTTTGCGTTGGAATCCAGTTTGAAGTCTAATTGCTTCCCTTGTACCTTCGTATGTCGTGTACCTCTCCAGGCAGGCTTGTTTGATCAGTTGGATAGGTGGTTGTTTTATGGGAAGCATTCGATTTGGTTCATTATAGTCCAGACAAAATAATGGATATATGTCTAAAAGTAATGCGAGGTATCTTGTATGACTGGGCTCTTCATCACGCAGATTTTTCTTTAATAGATAAGCAGGTGGATTTGTTTGACGTGATGATTGAAGGACTAAGAGCAAGGTAATGGGGACACATGGACTAGTAAGTAGAAGTAATGATCAGCAGAATAACAGGAGTAAGCTTATGATTGTACTTAAAAAAAAGAGATGGAAATAGGCTTACATTCCATTTTTACTGACAGCTACTTGTTTTAGGCGGTTTTTGATTAAAGACATACTATAATCCCACCTCTGACATAATCTAGATTCATCTATGACCTGGACAGATCCACCACCTACTCCCTAATAAATTTTGCAAGAATTGTGCAAAATTTATTAGGGAGATTGTGTCAGCCCCCACTAACCCCACCAAGTTAATGTGGTAAAGTGCACAAGGTATTAGTTGTTTCTAATTGGTATTTTTCTAGCAACAGTATGAATTAAAGTTTCGCGGTTATCGACACTCCCCTGTCTAAGCAACATACATGTCACTGAAGAACGGCTGACCCAAATTAAATGTTGTTGTAAAAAAGGAAGTAATTACTCTACACATTGGTCAAGCAGAGGGTAATTACTTCTTTTTCTGTTGGTGACAGGTGCGTCTAAAACACAGAGCCAGACGTTACGCGGATCCTAACAGTGGGGTCACCTCAGTCCCTCATCCCAGTTATGAGGTGCTTTTTAGGTGTAGTAATTAATCGTTAGTGGTCAGCTCTAATACATTAATGTGCACAAAGGCTCAGAGGGTTCTACATTAAACATATTTAGATATCATACATTTAAATTTGAACCATCTTACAGAGTTAAGGTGATTTATAATTATATTTTATATAAAATTGTAAATAGAGATAATAATTGGTATATTGTAGTCATTAAATTCTAAAAGTGGAGGGGAACGTATGTCTCAATCATTTGCTCGTGGTTTAAAAATACTTGATTTGTTTTCTAGCGATAGGCCAGTACTAAATATTGATGAAATCGCTGATAAAATAGGGGTTTCTAATATCACAGCCTATCGATATGTTCATACATTGTGTGATTCTAATTTTTTGATTTACAAAAATGGTGAGGTAAGAATCTCAGCCAAAATATTGAAGTATTTACATTTGTTTTGGGAGCATGAGCACCTTGTATCTATTGCAAAAGATCATATAACAGCAGTACAGGGAGAAATAAATGAAACAATAGCTCTGTGTAAATTGGAATTAAATAATATCATTTGTATCTATCGTCTAGAAAGTTCATTATCATTGCGATCCTCTTTTATGGTAGGACAGAAAATGTCTATTCATGCTGGGGCTTTTGCTCGTACTATTGCTGCTTATCTTCCAGAACATGAGTTTAAAGTAATTCAGAATAATATTAAGTGGGAAAAACTGACCAAAAATACGATAACTAGTTATGAGCAGTATTCTGGGCGGCTAAGCATGATTCGAGAACGTGGGTACGATATTAGTATCGAGGAAGTAGATCCTGGTGTGATTGGGCTTGCAGTACCAATTTTATATGAGGGGAAGGCGGTAGCCTCTATAGGGATTGGAATGCCAACTGTACGCTATGATCCTCATTTGATTGATGAATATATTTTAAAATTAAAAGAGACAGCAGAAAAGGTCACAGTTGATATAAGAAACAATAAAGAGTTGCTATCCTAAAAATTATAGGATATATTTTTTTATCATTTTTTCACATACTGAAATTTTAATTTTCATTATTGAAATAATTATTATAATAATCTATAATTAGAATAACCCAATTGTAAGCGGTGCCATAATCTTAAAATTTAGGAGGTAATTGGATGGGGTTAAAGGAAAAAATGGAGTTGCAAGCTTGTGTTGGAACATTTTTAAAAATCCCTCGGACAGAAATTGTAGAAATGTTAGCATTAGCAGGATTTGATTTTGTGATTTGTGATATGGAGCATGCACAAATCAGTGAATCGGAAGCAAGAGAAGTTATAAGAGCTGCAGTATCAATGAATATGGATGTGACAGTAAGGTTACCAGATGCATCGCAAGGATTAGTAAATCGATTGTTAGAAGCTGGTGCATCAGGTATACAGATCCCTAGACTAAAAAGATCGGCAGATATACAGCACTTGTACAGTGTAATGAAATATCCTCCTAAAGGAACTCGTTCTGTAGGAAATGCAAATTTACAAGCTGGTTATGGTTCTATTAATTTAGTGGACTATTTAAATAGTGAAAATGAACGTGTAATAACAATCGGACAATTTGAAACGAAAGAAATGGAGCAGCCATACGAGAATTTATTTGAGGAACTGGATGTAGCTTTTATTGGACCAACGGATTTGTGTGTGGATTTTGGAGTTCCTGGAAATCTTGATCATCCAGAAGTGCAGGCAAGGTTGCAACTCATTGAAGATATGGCGAAACAAACAGATACTGTACTTGGAGCATTTGCCCCTAATGTTGATGCTGCGAAAAGATATATTGATAGAGGCTACAGGTACTTAGCGGTAGGTGGCGATGCTGGAATTTTGATGAGCGCAGCAAAGTCTACAGTTAAAAATGTCAAAGAATTATTAAATGTTTAAGGAGGATGTAAAGAATGTATGATAAAACGGATCCGCGAGCTAATTTAGCCAAAGAAAAAAGCAAAACAGAGGTATCTCATGATATCGCTCCAGCAAAGGTTGTGAAATGTTACGAAGATGCACCAATTATGACCCCTAAAGGTTCGAGGATTTGGTGGTCCCGTGGACAAAACTTTTATCTGGAGTATTCAGAAACAGTAGATGGAGAAGTATTTGAGAGAAGAGAACAAGTTGATGAATATGTTATTTTCCTGCCAGATCATAATTCATCAGCAATTATTCAATGGGGAAATGAGAAAGTAGAAGTGGAAGGTTATAGTCTTGCGGTGGTTCCAAAAGGGAGTAGTGATTTAAAGATAACGTCGGGTGGTAGATTGATTCGATTATTCTCCTCCCAAAATATAGATTTAGAAGATCTACCAATTAATAAAAAAGATTATCAAGAATCAGATTTGAATGTTGCGTCTTTTACGCCTTGGCCGGAGTCGCCAGAAGGATCAAAAGTACGTGTTTACAGTTTAGATGTTCCGAAAGAAGAAGGAAGGTTTGGTAGAATTTTCCGTTGCTCGACCTTTATGGTGAATTTCCTTGATCCTTTTGAAGGGCCACGTGATCCGAGTAAACTATCTCCACATTCTCATGCTGATTTTGAACAATGTTCACTTATCCTACAAGGAGAGTTTATTCATCATTTTAGATGGCCATGGACATCGGATAAAAGAAAGTGGCGGGAAGATAGCCATGAAGTATATGGGAGCCCGTCTGTTACAGTAATCCCGCCTGGAGTAATTCATACTTCTCAAGCGGTAGGGACAGGGACGAACATATTGGTTGATATCTTTTGTCCGCCTAGGATGGATTTTTCTAAACAGGCTGGATGGGTTTTAAATGAAAATGATTATCCGATAGATTAAGAAGAAATTTATTAAATTTCGGAGAGGAGCTTAGAAACAATGTATGAAAAACTGCTTGAAGGAGGATATGACTTACATGTCCATACAGGTCCAGATGTAAGTGAGAGGAAGTTAGATGATATAGATTATGGTAAGCGATTAATAAATTTAGGGATGAAGGGGTTTGGTATTAAATCCCATTACTTTTCTTCTGCTAGTAGAGCAAGGGTTGTAAACAAAGTTGTTCCGGGGTTAAATGCGATAGGTACATTGGTGCTTAATAACACTGTTGGTGGACTCAATCCTCTAGCGGTGGAGATGGCAGCTAAAGAAGGCGCGAAAATTGTTTGGATGCCAACATTTGATTCAGAAAATGAAATCGAATACATGAATAATCAAATGGGATATGAGGAGTTGCCACCTTGGGCTAAAGTACAAGTGGATCGAAAAAAGGAAGGAAAAGAGCAATCTAGTATTTCCATTTTAGAGGATGGAAAGATAAAATCTTCTGTTTATGAAATCCTTGAGTTAGTGGCACAACATAATCTAGTCCTAGCATCGGGACACCTAGGGAAAAAAGAAATATTTACGCTTGCACGAGCAACAAAAGAACAGGGGATTAAAAAATTTGTAGTCACACACCCAACGTTTTCCTCTATTGCGCTTTCTAAAGAAGAACAGAAGGAACTTACCGAAATGGGAGCATACTTAGAAATATGCTGTGGAACCATAACTCCAAAATATGGAGCGACATGGGATGAAATATACGATCAAGTAAAATATATTGGGCCAAAGAACTTTATTGTCTCTTCGGATATGGGGCAGGTTACAAATCCATTTCCGGATGAAGGGTTACTAGAAGCTGTAAAAAGGTTTTCAAATAATGGATTTTCAGAAGATGAAATTAAAACAATGACGACAGAAAATACAACATTTTTAGTGGAAAGCTAAAGGAGGATACTTGAAATGGATAAAATTATCAAAATACTTTTAATAATGTCATTACTAAGCGTTGTTGCTGCCTGTGGAGGTGGCAATACTAGTACTGAAGTGAGCGGTGATTCATCTGACAATGGTGACAATACGTATACCTTTACACTTCCTCATGCAGCTGCAGAATCTCACCCTTTTCATATCGGTATATTAAAATTTGTGGAACTAGTGGAAGAGAAGTCAGAAGGAAGAATTGAAATAGATGTATATCCGTCTCGTCAACTTGGGGATGAAAGGGAAGTGCTAGAAAATGTTATAAATGGAACTACAGAAATGGCACTTGTATCCACACCAATTTTTAGTTCTTATACATCTGTATTTGATGCTCTTCAGCTGCCATTCTTACTTAATTCATATGAAATAGAAGAAGCGGCATTTGAAACGGAAGCGTTAGATAAAATGCTAGAAAGTCTAAATGACTCGATTGGTTTGCAAGGTATCGCCGTCATGGAAGGTGGGATGAGACATATAGCTAATAATAAAAATGAAGTTAGAGTTCCATCTGATTTGAATGGTTTGAAACTAAGAACAGTAGAAACACCATTATTACTGGATGTCTTCAATCAGTTGGGTGCCTCTCCTACACCAATGGCTTATGGTGAAGTTTATACTTCATTGGAAACAGGAGTGCTAGATGGAGAGGAAGTAAATTTATCGACCATTGTTGCTGAGAAGCATTATGAAGTACTTGAGCATGTTACTTTATCTGGGCAAAATCCATTTCCAGCTATCATACTAATCAATCAAGAAATCTATGAAACATTAAATGAAGAAGATCAAATGATTTTAAAAGAAGCTGGGGTGGAGGCGAGCAAATATTTATTTGAAGAGATTAAGCAAATGGATGATGAGGCATTAGAAACGATCAAAGCAGAGGGAATCAATGTCGTAGAAATGGATGACATCGATATTTTTCTTGAAGAGGTTCAACCAGTTTATGATGACTATATGGCGAAGGATCCTCTAATTGAAGAGTTTGTTAATGAAGTTCAAAGTCTTAAATAGGATCATACTATCAATGGAGAGTACCTTCTCCATTGATAGTATATTAGATTCTTAGGGGGGATAAATGATGCAATGGCTAAGTAACACATTATATAAGCTATCTGTTTATGTGATTTCTATTATGCTAGGAACCATGCTAGTTGTCACATTGTTAGAGGTATTTGCACGTAATGTATTAGGTTTTTCCTTTTCATGGAGTGGTGAACTATCACGCTTTTTGTTAATCTGGATTACATTTTTCGGTGCAAGTGCAGTTTATAAACGTTTAGAAATGCCAGCTTTTGATTTATTAACAGCTAAACTATCTGAGAAGAAAAATGGTTCCATTATTTTTAAAATCACTAACCTCCTTATTATTGTGTTTAGTGTTATTATTGCATATTCAGGTTTTTTGGAAAGTTTTTCGAAGACTGTTAGAATGCAGTCTACTCCTAGTTTAAACATTTCCATGACTTACCCTTACTTGGCTATTCCAATCGGAATGACAATTATATTGATTCATGCTACTGCTTTTTTAATAGGGGAGAAAGCGAATAAAAAAGGGGTTAGATTATGATTTTAGTCGGAATAACCTTTGTTGTCTTGTTACTTATAGGGTTACCAATTGCATTTGTATTAGGGTTAACAGGTGTCGTTCATTTATTTACGATTCCTAATTCTAATTTAACAGATATAGTAACTCAACGAATGTTCTCAGGAATAAATAATTTTACTCTACTGGCAATTCCATTTTTTGTTCTTGCTGGTGAATTAATGAATGCATCAGGAATTACAACAAAGCTTTTAAATTTTTCAAGGAATTTAGTTGGGAGTTTACGTGGTGGATTGGCTAACGTTAATGTATTCATAGGGTTGTTTTTAGGATCTATTCTAGGTTCATCTAATGCAGATGCTGCAATTAGAAGTTCGGTGGTCGTTCCGGAAATGGAAAAAGATGGGTATAGCAAAAGTTTTGCTACTGCTTTAACAGCAACTTCCTCAACGATGGGGCCAATTTTTCCGCCAAGCATTACGCTTATCTTATATGGAGTTATTGCTAGTTCATCGGTTGGAGCATTATTTATTGCGGGGATTGTGCCTGCTCTACTAATAGCTCTTACCCACTTAGTAATCATTTATTTCTATGCTAAAAAACATAACATTGAAAAGAAACCAGTTCCTCCTATAAGAAATATTCTAAAATCCTTCTTGGAAGCGGTGCCATCATTATCCATCCCAATGATTATATTGGGTGGTATTTATTCTGGTATATTTACTCCGACAGAAGCTGGGTCTGTGGCGTGTTTAGTAGCTATATTAGTAGGCATGTTTTATTATAAGACATTAAAAATCAAGCACTTTCCTCAAATATTTTTTAAAACTGGTTTAGTGACTTCATCTATTACTGTCATTATTGCAACGGCTAATATCTTCGGATGGACGCTTACGATTGAAAAGATACCGCAAACAGTGGCTGAGATGTTATTATCCTTAACCGAAAATCAATACATTATATTACTGATTATTAATGTTATATTACTGGTTATTGGAATGTTTATGGAAGTAACTGCTGCACTTCTTATTTTGGTACCTGTATTCTTGCCAGTTGTCACAGCTTTGGGAGTAGATCCGGTTCATTTTGGGTTAATAGTTTCATTGAATCTGACAATCGGTCTCATTACTCCACCAGTTGGTATCGTTTTATATGTTACATCTAATATTACGAAGGTTAGTGTTCCGTCAATTGTCCGGTCGTCTTTACCATTTTTAGTAGGTCTGATGATTGTATTGTTAATTGTAACCTTTGTTCCTGCCGTGTCACTATGGCTTCCTAGTTTACTTGGTTTTTAGTTTGTAAAAATGAAATGGAGGAGCATTCATGAATATTCTAATTGTCTACGCGCATCCAGAGCCTAATTCTTTTACTGGTGCTTTAAAAGATAAGTCCGTAGAGGTGTTAGAGAAGGAAGGGCATCATGTAGAAGTATCTGATTTATATAAGGATAATTTTAAACCTACTGCGGGTAGAGATGATTTTCACACCGTCTTTAATCAGGATCGTTTTCATTATCAAGCCGAGCAAGAATACGCTTGTGAACAGGATGGATTCATCAATGAGATAAAACATCAACAAAAACGTCTACAAAAGGCAGATCTTTTAATTATGTGTTTTCCACTTTGGTGGGGTGGGATGCCGGCCATTTTAAAAGGTTGGGTTGATAGAGTTTTGGCTTATGGATTTGCTTATGTCGATGGTCATCGTTATAATACCGGGCTATTCCGTGGAAGACGAGGAATATTATGTATTTCTACAGGAGGGACCAAACAACGCTTTTCCGAGATTTCAGAAGGGGGGACATATGGAGAGATTGACAGAGTTCTTTATCCGCTAAATCATTGTATAATTAAATACTTTGGTATGGAACAATTAAATCCTTATATAGCCTATGCGGCGCCACGTTTACAGGAAAAAGAAAGAAAAGGTCTATTAGAAAAATGGGAAGAGAGACTGATAGAGATAACGAGAGATAAAGAGTGGGAGCGGAACCTAAAAGAGTGGAAAGAGAAAGAAGTGAAAATAAATAATGTACCGCGTGGATGGGAAAGAAAGTAGAGAATGTTGAGGACTTTCCCTTCTTCTTAGTTGAAAGCATACCGACTGTTTACACGAAATCGCAAAACATAGAAAACATTGCTATAATAGAAAGTAGTAACTCAAGAAAGTGGATGGATGTTGGCTATCTTTCAATCAATGATGAAAGGTAGTATAGAATTAGCGTGGGATTGCGCTAAATAACCCAGATTTCCATCATACAGCCATTGACCAATAATAGAAACGGAAAAAATTCTTGGTCAGCCGTACCAGTTTACGGCTAGTAGTTACAAAAAGGGCTAAGCGCATTTCCCCAAAATTTAGTCCTTTTTTGTTTGGAACCAGATTTCTACAGCTTTAAAAGCGGATATAAAGGGATTAAACTAACCATTTAAAATTAATAGCAAGTCAGCCATCCGCCAAAAAGTTTGTTAAGGCAATGGCAGCACTTTGCATGAAAATCATACAGTACTGTACAATTGAGAATCCATATACGAATACATACATTCTAACGTTCGTTGCATTTGTTTTTTTAGACTATAGGTAGATACATCGAACTGAATGGTTTTACCGTTATTGAAGGTAAGGCTAGAAGATGATTTTGTCGTTTGGTTTATTTGTAGTACATGATCACAGGAAATCCAACAGCATTCATAATCGTTGGTCGCGTGGGTGGGAAAGAAGTAAATATTTTGGTGGGGATTAATCGGGATGGGGACTTTTCGTTTGAAACCCGTATAGTGATAGACAGCTTCTCTGACACCTTCATATGTGGTGTATCGGTTCAGGCAGGAATTTTTTATGATTTCGATTGGGGTTTGTTTTACGTAGATGTATCGGTTTTGTTCGAGAACGATAGTATAGTAATCAATATGTTTTGCGGGTAATAGTGATATGGTGTTTTTATGGATGGAATAGTGGGATAGGATTTCCTTCATGTAGGGAAACACTCCTTTTTGTGATTTAGAGTAGAATGGAGGACAGGGGAGGGAATGTGCTTCCATCCTGTCTTTCGCGTGGGAAATACGTTTTTGTACCATAGGAATTTAAATCCATTTTTTTTAGAGAATTTACTCTTGAAATATAGAAAGAGTCGGCCTAAACACGGGTTGAATATAGGAGGTAAGAGTGGAAAACTATTTTTAATTTTTATCCTTCATTTCCTGTTTCACTTCTTTCACTAATTCTCCAACATCCATGTCTAATGCATCACATATTCTAATAATGGTTTAGAATTCAGGGGATACCTTACCTCGCTCTATTTTCCCTAAGTACCTTTCAGATAAAGAGGCTGCTTCTTCAATTTGCTCTTGTGACTTTTTTAGTTGGTTTCTTTTCTTTTTTAATTGTTCTCCAACTATTTGATCAAACGTTTTCAATAAGTAACCACCTTTTTAAATCCATTATCAAAGGATTCAGACAAACATAGAACGTGGTATAACACGTTGATTTTTGTTTGAGGTGGTGGTATAATTCGGTTCTTTTTAAGGAAGAGGCGTGATAAAGTACATAAATTAAAAAGGAGAGTCGATTTTTATTATCGGCTCTCCTTTTAGGGTTCTAGAGATTTTTGATGTCTGGATTGTGGTCCAACACAATTTATGGACTGACCCATACCAGATCCAAATTATATAAATATAAAATAAAACAACGAATGATTCCACTGTAGATGATGTTGCAGAGAATTTTAGAAAACGTTTGGTTTTTTTCTCCTTTGACAAAATGAGATAATGCCAAAATAAAAGAAGAGTGAAAAAGGAATTAACTTAGAAAACATCTCCCCAAACGTCATTTTGGCAAAAAATCCGAATGGAATTCAGTAGAAATGTTTCGGAGTTTGGCATTTTTGCGAAGTTAGCCTCCTGTACGGTTTGTATTAGGTTGATTATGCTAAATACAACATCAATGTTTCCTAAATGGAAATCGATGAAAAAAGGGAGGGTTTGAAGTGAAGGAAAAAGAGACATTTGAAGAGATATTCAAACAAAACGAGAAACGTATTTATTTTCATATGCAAAAGCTCGGCATCGGGATCCATTCGGTGATTTTTATTCGGGAGGTTTGTATGCGATGTGGACAGCCTATCAAAAATATGAGCCTGATAAAGGCACCCTTACAACGTACTTCAACTATACGATTCGCAATCGCCTCATCGACCTGATCGTAAGAAAATCAATGACGAACAAAACGAGGAACCTACATAGAAAAAGAAATTTCAACTTCCTATGACGGAAATAAGTATGGGGACTCCAAATTTCCGATTATGGATACAAGCGGAATTCAAGTGCTGGATCAGAATTCGTGGGAGCGGGTATTTTCCCTGTTAACAGAGAAACAGCGGAAATGGGTGTATTATCATATCATACGTGATATGTCGCTAAAGGAAATTGCCAAATTGGAAAATACATCTGTGGAAGCCGTGAAGGACTGGGGGAAGCAGGCGAAGAGGAAGTTGCGGGTTTATTTTGATGAGTGAAGTGTGGGGAGTTTGAAAAGAATTGAATGCTTTATATGATAGGATTGATAGTCTACACACTCAGCAGCGGTGTTATCATCAATATCCAGCCGGTGCAGCATTCGGCGGTTACAAGATGTCTGGTATCGGACGTGAAAACCATGCGATGATGCTTGAACACTATCAACAAACCAAAAACTTACTAGTAAGCTATGATCAAAAGCCTCAAGGATTCTTCTAAATCGAGAGGGTGAGCGTTATGGTGAATCGTGTCATTGCGACGGACGAAGCACTACATTTCATAGAAACAATGAAAAACAGGCATGGAGCTATTATATTCTATCAATCCGACGGCTGCTGTGATGGATCTGTACCAATGTGCTACCGCGAAGGAGACTTCCTGTTGGGAGACTCGGACTTCCTTCTTGGTACGATTGGCGATGTGCCATTTTATATGCATGAAAGCCAGTACGAGTACTGGAAGCATACACAGTTAATCATTGATGTTGCGAAAGGCTCAGGACCAACCTTTTCATTGGATAGTATCGAGGACCAACATTTTATCATTCGCTCCCATGTGTTCACGGAGGAGGAGTATGGGGAATTGGAGAAAGGGATGTAGGGTTGGTGTTCATCACTTTGCTCAATATAGTAATAGTATGTAACAACTGACCACTAAACCTTATAAAAATAAATGGTGACACATAATAAACATGTCGAATATGCGTCACCATTTTACTTCTTGTTCCACTATCGCGCTTTTAACGGAAGAATTTAATTTATCCAAACACTGCCTGCAAAACAACACCAACCATCATAATGAATGTGGAGTAAAATGAATTGTTAAGAGATGAAAGATATTAAAATATAGTTAGAAAAAGGAAGGATTTAAGAATTTTAAAGTTCAAAGGGAGTTTAGTGGAAAAATCCTTCCTATATAGAATATTTTAACATGAAAAAGTATTAAAATGTCGAAATGGAAAGAAAAACATAAAAATTTGTCGGAAATTTTATTAATGATGTTAATATCCTAATGAGAATACCGATATAATATAGTGAAGTTTATACATACTACTTAAATTTTATGAGGTGAAAAAATGAACAAGACAGAATTGATTGCAAAAGTAGCGGAAACATCTGAAATTTCTAAGAAGGATGCCCAAAAAGCTGTAGATGCTTTAATGGATACTATAAATGGTGCATTAGCTTCTGGAGACAATGTGCAACTTATTGGATTTGGGACATTTGAAACAAGAGAACGCTCTGCGCGTAAAGGGCGTAATCCGCAAACAGGTAAAGAAATTGATATTCCTGCTACTAAAGTTCCGGCTTTTAAGCCAGGGAAAGCGTTGAAAGAGGCAGTGAAATAGCAGGGAATCCATACATATCAATGCTTTCAGTCATTTGGTTGTTAAGCAGTTTTATTATTTTAAAACTGCACACAAAATCTTTGAAGGCAATATGGTCCCAAAAGTTTTTTATGGAACATAGGGGGTGCAGTAGTTGAATTATAGCTACTGCACTTTTTTGTTTCGACCAATTTTGGGGACATTAGGTCGGCTCCTTGTACTATAGTCTAGAATAGATAAAATAAACTGAAAAGCCTTTTTAACTTTAAACTGGACTATTATAAATGGCAACTCATTAATAAGGAGGCTGATTTTCCAAAAAGTTTATCGAGCGATCACTTATATAAATCTTTGGAATAGTAGATGAGAGGAGAATTACTATGGATTTATAAAATAGTTATAAAAAGAAGAACGCCCTGAATGGACGTTCTTTCCTTTTTCTATCATATGTTCTTAGCTTAAGCTAAGTCAGCGACAGAAATATTTACATCGTTTACAAATGATTGCACTTTATCTTTTTCTAAAATCGACATTTCTATATAATGTGATTGTCCAGCATTATTTGTAATTGCCATTGCACTTGTATAGCAATTTAATAATGGTAATGCTCCTAATATTAATAAAATAAGACCACCTAAGAAAGAGTCCCCAAACATACCTAAGCCTATTAAACATAAAATTAGACCAATTATTAAGCGTTTAAAATGAAATTTCGTCGATACACTTACGCTTGCCAAGTTTTTTAGAGGATATGTAATCTCCTTTTTACCTAATGGAAATACCCCTAATAGTGTATTAGGCTGATAACCTATTACTCTTTTTGAAGTTAAACTAAAATTTGTTTTCAACCAAGATAATACTAAATTCGTGGTAAAATTATCCTCTTTAACTACTGATTCGTCGTTCCCTAGAACTATACCCATGACTAAATACCTCCTTCCTATAAATTATATAGCCAATTATACACATTTATGTCAAAAAATACCATAGCTTTTGTCGGAATTATTTGGTTAAAAACAATAACAGTGATACCTCAATAGGTAAAATTTACCTATTTTAGAATATCCAATGTAAGTAATTTACCGTTTATGAAAGCGATTATAGATGTGAAAGGTATTATAATTTGGTGCATTTTCTCCAGCTCAATTTTCCCCAAATGTCTTTCTCCTAGACGAGCCATATATTCTATTTCTTCCTGTGACTTTAGGAACCTGATTGTAACGAAATCCTTAAAACAATATAGAAATGAAACAGCGTGCGGGTGATTGAGGTAAAGCACTAAGGAGATGGAAGGGTCTAGTTGCGTGTTCTATCGTTTATAAAAAGATGGAAGGATGGAATCGTTTTAAATCATACATTTTGCATATGGGGTAATCAAGTTCGACCTGGAACATTTTTGGGTTTTTAATAAAGTCTGGAATATTAAAATATTTCGGTAATTTTATTTGCATTTGCAGGAATCAATCTGACTTTTATCGAAAGAAGTAGAATAATCGACTATTTTCAGGAGGATGTGCATGAATCTTATCGAATTATATTGTCCAATATGCCAGCAACAAGTAGAAGGGAATGACAAGGTTGTCCTGGATACAATCAATACAATCACACATAAAACCTGTTTTAATCTAGAGTTTGCTTTAAAGGATTATGGGACATTTGAAGAGATGGTGAAGAGGTATGAGTTTTTTAAGTGTGAGGATTAGGTGTGGTCTTAGTGGCGCTATGGAAATTGTTAAAGGTATAGTTAGCAGATATGTTTGAATCTGATACAAAGGGTGAAGTTGTTACGATTTGATTATCATTGACAAAAAGGAGGTTACGCTGTTATGGAAAATTCGAGTGAATCTTTACTCTCTTATATCAATAAATATGATCCCGATGAAGAACTTAAAAAGTTAGATTTTAAAGAGATTGAAGTGTGGATAGATGATGAGTGGTCTGAACTTGTTGAAGTAGATGGAGTACCACCAGGAGAAGCAACCTCTATTATTATTGATAGTAATTATAAATGGATGTACAACAACTCAAAGAGGAAAAAATTCGTTTTTGAGAAATTATTAGAATTAAACAGTTGTAACCAAGGTGATATTATAGAATATTTAAAAGACGAAATAAATAAATTGGAAAGAGCCCTACGAAGTAAGTGTGCACTTTAAAGGGGTTGTCAAATAAAGTGTGTAAGTCCCAAAACAC
>NZ_WOFB01000019.1 GCF_009733865.1 Oceanobacillus salinisoli
TTTTCCCAATGTCCATATTCGCTAATAGCAAAAGTATCAACATCTATTTGAGTAACTGTGAACCAAGAATCCCTAATTTCTACCATTGTTTCCCTCTCTTTAATAAATTTTATTGTAATAACTACTGTTCCCTATTCTTTCTCTTTTTCTGGGGTAAGAAACACAATTCCTTCTTACACAAAACTTCCAGTTACTTCAATAAGAAAGCGTCTTTATTCTTGCAGAAATGCATCCGCTCATTTTTATATGGTTTTAAGACTCATTTGGTTCCTTTTTCATCATGTTGTTTAAGAAAAGCAGAATCCGTCTATACAATTTGTAAAACAGTACACCCATTAGACCTCCAAGTGTATTTAGAATAACATCATCAATATCTACTGCACGTCCCTCTCCAAATCTATAACCAGAAAGAATAAAATTGTGTAAGAACTGATAAATTTCAATACCAATTGATATAAACATTGTTATAAAAACCGTTTTCTTTATACTTTTTGTAATGCATAACGCTAATAAAGCAAAAGCAAATGGCGTGAGTAAAAACAGATTACCTAAAACCTGAATAATCTGGACTGGTACGAATACTGGAAGAGTAATGACATGCCATATCGTCTTAAATGGAATAAGGTTAAGGCGTTCGAATTGGATATGATGATCTCCAATGTATTCGGAGGTAAAGTAAAAACCAACGCTTATAAAACTCACGTATTGATGTAATACAAACAGGTAAAGAGTAAAACCACATAAGATAAGAAAATCAAACGTACTTCTGACAATGGATTTATTTACAAACCAAATACTTAAGGCAGTTATTACTATCCAATTCCCGAAGACAGTAAAGTAATCATATATGGGGGAACCATTTTCAATTACTTGTAAATAAAAAAATGCAAGATACAAAAAAGAGACAATAACTGCCAACCATTTTAATTTTCTATACTCCACTACATAGCACTCCTAATTACGGAAATTTCTACTTACTTGATGAAATATTTAACGCTTTATTTTCAACTTTTGTTCAACTAACTTCTATCTTCCTTCATTAACATCACACTTTAATACTAACATAATATTCCAAATATATATTGCGTTTTTTTATATAAGAAAAGACGATCAATTTGATGATCGCCTTGTTAAACTCTTACACCCTTTAGCAGAACAAGAACTATTGTGAAAGACTTGTGAGTTCAAAGAATTCCGGTTCTGGTTTCATTACTTTTATCCCTTTTTTTGATTGAAAATATATTTCCTTATCGTTTCCATAATAAACTTTAATTTCCATATTTCCGAAATCAATGATACTTGTTTTTTCTCGATTAGGTAACTCCTCTTTTTCCCAATCAACTGCTTTATTTATTAGTGTTTTTATTTCCTCAACCTTAGATTTATCATCTATAACAAAACACCCTTCTTGATTTAGGGTTTCATAGATACAAATGTTGTTTGGTGATTCTTTAACCCAAGAAGTCGATTTATATATAGGGGTCTTATCAAAGATGACTTCTGTTTCTTCATCAAATTGATTATAATTTACTGAAATCCCTAGCTCACCGTCAAAATTTTCTTTTCTCCATCGAGAATAAAAGCCAGACCAATCATTTTCATGATCGCTATCATCTAAAGCTGACTCTTCATGTTCAACCTTCCAACCAAGGGATGGAAGTTTACTCATGTAAAAGTCATAAATATCCTCCCAATGATTTCCCTTTATTACGTATTTATGGTCTGTTGGTTTCAAACCATCAAATAAAGGAATATCTTTGTGTTGCTCTGGAATAATGGTCATCCCCTCATAGGTATCATCAGTGGCTTTTTGATAGGAAAACCAACCCACAGCAATTATAATCGTAAAACAACTATATAATATTAAACTTTTTTTACTCACTTTATCCCCCTTTTATAATTCTTCGACCACCCTGCTTTTAGTGAATAAGCTTTTCTTTTTGAACTAATGCTCCCTTTAATTTAACAGTAAATCTACATTTTGCAGTTTTCCTTTAATTCTTCACGTATTTCTTTAAAGTTCCTAGGGATGATCAAAGATATTTTTTATTTTAATGTTGCATTACGATGCACAAATAGAGTAATAACATTGAGAATAATAGTAACAATGAGAAGAACTGCTGTGACGGATACCCTTGCCCCCATAATGTCCATAAGAGCAGGCAATCCCCAATCTTTACACGAGTATAGCTATTGGAAATATGAAAAAATAACTAAACAGCACAAACACTGATGCTCATAATGGAAAGAGCCGTCCAATTCTTATGGTAGTCCTTTTTATATCGTATTAGATTAACAAGCCGTTGTTTATTAAAAAGTATTTTTAATCGAAAAACTCCATATGCGTTTTCTCTTGTTTATAGTAATCCAATCTATCTTGTAATGTGCCCGTATGAAATTCAAATTTATGCCCATCCGGGTCAGTAAAATAGATGGACTTTTTATCTCTTTCATCTCTCGGACGACCTGACAGGATATTTACATTTAATTTTTTCAGTTTGTCGTACAATCTATCCAAATCTTCTTCTTCAATTGAAAAAGCAATATGCGTGTATGATTGATTTATTTCATTACGAGGTATATCTTTCTCAACATTGAGAGCAAGCCAGATTCCATCTAAATCAAAGTAGGCGGTGCTTCTACCTTTAACTAACAATTTAGCATCAAATACATTTTTATAAAACCTGATAGAATTTTCCAAATCAGAAACTGAAAATAAGAAATGATTCAGGCCTTTTATCGACATTTCCTCACCTCTATAATTTATTTCCCTTAACAGATTTTCCTTCTTCAAGTAATAGTTTGTTAGCATAACAGCTTCCCAAGTATTTATTAAATCAATTCTTGCATTCCAACAATAAACTCATAAACAAAATAATCAGCAAAACCAATCAACACCAACCCAGCAATAATGGAAAATGCCTTGATCATTGTACGGCTCATTATACAATCCCGCTTCTTTTATGCAACAAGATGCGATTTCTTATTTAAGGGTTGCACCCGTTTGTGGAATAATGAAAATACAATTTATTTTTTATATAATAACTTAAACCTTTCACAAACAACTGGTATTTTATGATGGAACTCTTGGTTAACCCCTTTGAATTCTTTCTTGCAAAAATCTTCGTGTACGTCACGCCAAAACTTCAATGTACGGTCACCTTCACCTTCTAAATAAGCATGTTCTTCGGAAACTTCATCAAAAGGAACTATTTCAACAGAAGTAGTTTCGACAATCGCTACGGCCTTTCCATCACCACCAAGAATAATATTGTGAAGACCAACATACGGCAACGACTCATTTTCCCCGTAAAGCGAATAATTGGAAGCTGTGGCTGTTTTGATACCGTCAAGAACCAATTCAGCAAGTTCATCTGCCATTTCTTCAGAATCACCAAATGCCCACGCTTCATAATCCTTTGGTGCATTAGGGTTAATCTTCTTAAACTCCTCCCACATTTGATTTATGGAATCATTACTCATATATATCAACCTACTTTCTATCTTTAACTTTAATGATATTGAATAGTATAACATTTGAGTATTTTTGTGTAATCCGTTCTTGTTGTCAGATCCCACCGTTTCCGTGACAATACACCTGACATTTTTCGACAAAATCCGGGAAGTGACAGGCACCTTCTATTATTTCGGAACTGTAGCCTTTCTCTTTCTAATAGCATCAATGATTAGAGAGTCTATAAATATAATGATTACACCCAAACTGAGAGCATAATCCGCCAAATTAAGAATACCTTGGCGAAATTGAAAGTGTATAAAATCCGTTACTTGATTAAATAAAATTCGGTCTATGGCATTACCAATTGCACCACCTGCAAAAAGTGCAATCCCAATTTCCAAAAGCTTCCCATTTATATAACCTTTCTTTAGCATATAAATACTAAAAACAGCCACGATGATTGCAACTGGTACAAACAGACGGCCATACCCTTCAAATAATCCAAAGGCAGCTCCACTATTTTGAATGTGGGTAAAGTTTAATACACCTTCCCAAACTTCCATCGTATCTCCAACATGTAAATGAGCACGAATCCAATACTTAGATAGTTGATCCATTAAAATGACGAGAATAGCAACACTATAGAAAAGGATAAGAATCACACTTTCTCTGCTTTGATATTTTGGGAACAGAGGAAGCGGTGCCATTTTTCGACAATATTCGGGAAGTGACAGGCACCTCCCGATAATTACACTTGATAGTTGAATAGTCACTTTTTTTTATTGTTATTCTTCTCTGACGCAATAACCCCTCCAATAATAGCAGTAAATGCACCTGCAAGAATTACAATTAGCATCATGTTATCCAAAGTAAATTACCTCAATTCTTAAAAAATTAATTCCTTACCATCTCGTTTTAGTGAAAAAGCGACTGCTCTTATTAAACAATCGCCACCCGTTTGTTGAATGAGATTTTAATGAAGCCCATATTTTAGTATCTGATGTCTTATAACCTCGTTGCCAAATGTAAACCATAATAAAAGCAATAAAACTATAACCCCCATCACAAGACTAAACCAGGCAAAATACTTATTTTCCTTATTTATTAAAGGGTATAGAGCAATTAGCAATGACCCAAAAGCAAGGGTAATCACAACGGAAAGTTGTCCTGTCAATGTTTCAAAGACCATATAACCCCTCCTTATATATAAAAATACTTTACATTATTTCCGAATTCCTTGTTGCACTATTCTGCCCCTTTACAAAAATTAGTTTAACAAAAAAGGGGGGGCTTATCCTTCTTGTAAGTAAGTACCCGTTGCCTTAAAAGTAATTCTTAATTTGAAAGTTCCTTTAATATAGTTATTACTTCCTCTATGTTATAAGTTTAAAAATCTAACAGTGTTAATTCTGCACCACCAGTTTCAAATATGAACACTGCGGGAGCTTGTTCTATTTCATATTCTGGATATTTTTCTTCAGCATCTTCTAGGCTCATGAGGATTCCTATTTCTTGAAATCTATCTGATGAAACATCTACTGCGTCAGTGATAATATTGTGCGTTTTGTCATTTCCATTTTGCACTACCAAAACGGAATACAATTTTTCATCCCTTTTAACAGTAGCACATCCAACTAATAAGCTAAAAGACTAAGAAAAGAAACAGTTTACCTTTCACAATTATCACATCTTCTAATACTTCCTTATTAAAAAATTGCACCTGTTTGTTTAATAAGGTAATTCGCTCCCTTCTTTATCAAAATACTCGAAATCGGTTTGAGCAGTCAAATCTGGTTCTACACCGTGAAACAAAAATGCTTTCATTTCTTTTTCATCCATCGTTATCATATTAGCCTCATGATTTCCAAATTTCACTTTAGTTACTTCTTTTGAGGCAAGTCCTACGATGTAATCATCCTTGCCTGAAGACATTCCTACATTATTTTTATCAATACTTCCGACACCAATTATTTCGTTAAATCGCCAACCATATTTATTCTTAATTATTTTTCCTGCTGCTAAATAGTCCTTTGGAGTTTCACCTACTTCTGAATAGTAAAAAACATACGCAACATTATCGTAGAACTTTGTATCAAAGATTTCCAAAACATCAAGTTTAGGATTTTCAACATTACTTAGGGCCACTTCTGGTGTAGAATATGAATTATTCTTTTTACTATTCTCTAAGTAGACGAAAACAGATATCATCACTATTACAACAACTATAATACCAAATATTATTTTTTTCATCGTCTCCCCCTTTAAACGATTCACACTAAAACTTTTTACACCTAGTTAAACCATTCTTCCCTCTAGCACAATAGGAGCTGCCAAAGCGACAACTCCTTATTGAATATTCGCATCCGTTAATGCGATAATTTATTTTTCTTGTTACCCCTTATTCTTTTTTTATTGTTATAAGTTTTGACATGACAAAATGAACTACTGCAATAGTTAGTAAAAAGTCTCTATAAGCCTCATTTGTCCCCTCCATTAACGTAGCAACAGTACTGAAAAATAAAAATGAAATTAAAAGTAAAGCCAGAACGTAATACTCAATTTTCAGTTCCATTTTATACCCCCTTATTATACAAATCTGCCAGTTAGTTGAAATATAATACAATACCGTCTTTAATCCACCTCTATTTTACCATATATTCAAAATTTTCATTTCATGTAAATTCCACTTCACTATTGGATTTATTCCATGCTGTTCTCTTTCTTATTTCTTATGTCCCTTTCTTCCCATAACAGAGAAAAGACAGGAAACTTTCCAAAATCCCGCCGCCTCAACCAACATTCCATTGTTTCAGTTAAAATAAAGTTTTCCTACCGAACCCCATTTACACACTTTTTTGGTTCAATAATGGTCGATTTTCACCTGTTTTTTTCGCATTTTTTTCAGTTTTAAAATAAAGTTCTTCGATAATAGAAGGAAGAATAAATTGGAAAGTGCGCAAAAAATCTCGGGCTTCCATATGGAAAACCCGAGAGATTATTTGATTCAACTCCGAAATCGGATATGTTTATTTTTACTGAGAATAGTTTATTTGCACTAGTATAGTAGACTGAAGATGTTAGGAAACAAGAAAGTACATCAACTAGATTTGGTATTATCAAAGATTTTAGCGAAACAAGTTTTTAATTAGATTGGATAGGAACTAAAAACCTATTAAACAAACAACTAAAATACAAAATAACACTGACAATCAACAGGCTGATTATATTCTCCCCAAAATTTAATGCTAGCCTCTTTTCTACCTAAAACGAAACGATTCAATGCCCCGACCAAGGCATAGTAATGCTATTCAATTCTTGTAAACCTGTACCTTATTCCAGACATCAAATTCCACAGGGCACAGATAAACTCCTATTCCCTTGTCCCATCAACATTCTTTCACCTAAAGTTATCCAGTAATTCACGCACTTCATCTGTTGACTCTGTGTTCATCAATTGATTTCTTAATTCACTCGCCCCTCTAAACCCTTTGACATAAATCTTAAAAAAGCGACGTAGCGGCTTAAATGAACGTGGCTCTAATTTTGAATATTTGTCAAAAAGGTCCAAGTGCAACCTTAAGAGATCTAGCAATTCCTCACTGCTATGGTCTTTTGGCTCTTCTTCAAAGGCAAATGGATTACTAAAAATACCACGCCCAATCATAACCCCATCAACACCGTATTGCTGAGCGAGTTCTAAACCAGTTTGACGGTCAGGAATATCCCCATTAATTGTCAAAAGTGTATCTGGTGCCACCTGATCACGAAGTTTCTTAATCTCCGGAATCAGTTCCCAATGAGCATCCACTTTACTCATTTCCTTTTTGGTACGCAGATGAATGGAAAGATTCACGATGTCCTGTTTCAATATGTGTGTTAGCCAGTCATGCCATTCGTCTACATGCGTGTAACCAAGTCTTGTCTTCACACTTACGGGCAATCCTCCTGCTTTTGCTGCTTTTATT
Source organism: Oceanobacillus salinisoli (assembly GCF_009733865.1). GTDB lineage: Bacteria > Bacillota > Bacilli > Bacillales > Amphibacillaceae > Oceanobacillus > Oceanobacillus salinisoli. Next base: position 7,423 of record NZ_WOFB01000019.1, read on the forward strand.
AGGTCTGCAGCAACATCGGGACGACGGATAAGTCCGCATCCCTTTCCCTTGGCTGCAACATTCGGTACAGGACAGCCCATATTGATATCCACACCCTTAAATCCTTGTTCTGCCATACCAATACTCATTTGTCGAAAATATTCGGGCTTATCCCCCCATATATGAGCCACCATGGGTTGTTCATCTTCTGTAAAAGTCAAACGCCCACGCACACTCTGTTTCCCCTCAGGGTGACAATAACTCTCCGTGTTTGTAAACTCTGTAAAAAACACATCAGGTCTGGCAGCTTCACTCACTACATGGCGGAAAACAACATCCGTTACATCTTCCATCGGTGCCAGTACAAAAAATGGCTTTGGTAAATCACGCCAAAAATTATCTATCATAAATACGTTCAAACCCTTTCATAATGGGATACCATCAAATTCTTATCCCAAAATTTAAAAAGCATAAATATTCTGCTTCTTTTTCACTTATAAATGCTTAAGCACTTTATATCAAACTAATCGGAAATGTTTATTTTAATTAGACACTTTCCTCTCCAACCAACAAACACCCTCTATATGATTCGTCTGAGGAAACATGTCCACCGGCTGCACTTCTTTCGTCTCATACCCTCCATCTTCTAATATCCTTAAGTCCCTGGCCAATGTCGAAGGATTGCAGGATACATATACAATACGCTTCGGTTCCATTTCAATCATGGCCTGAAGAAATTCTGGTTCACAGCCTTTGCGTGGCGGATCGATGACAATAACATCTGGATCAAGTCCGTCACGCTTCCACTCAGGCATCACCTTTTCCGCTTCCCCGACAACGAACTCTACATTGGAAATCCCATTTAACTTCGCATTGCTCTTCGCATCATTAATCGCATCCGGAACCACTTCTACTCCGTAAACCTTTTTCGCCTTTTGTGCCAGGAACAGTGAAATCGTGCCAATTCCACAATAGGCATCTATCACAACATCATTACTGTCAATGTTGGCATATTCCAGTGCCTTTTCATAAAGCACCTTTGTCTGGTACGGATTGACTTGGTAAAAGGACATTGCTGATATGGCGAACTTCACATCCCCAATCGTATCGTAAATGTATTCCTCGCCCCATATCACTTTTGACTTGCGGCCTAAGATAACATTCGTTTTCCGGTCATTAATATTATGAACAATCGATTTCACATGTGGAAAGGTTTCGGTTAATTCACGAATCAATTCTTCTTGATGCGGTAATTTCTTCGTACGTGTAACAAGGACAATCATTGTCTCGTCCGTCTCTCTGCCTGTCCGAACCATAATATGGCGAAGTACCCCACGGTCAGATTTTTCACCATAAGCCTGGATACCTAAACGATTGGCAATTCTGCGTACAGCATGAACCGAACGATCATTGACCTCATCCTGCACAACGCATGTTTCCATATCATCGATAATATCGTGACTGCGCATCCGGTAGAAGCCGGTAATCAGCTCTCCATCACGTTCCCCTACTGGAATCTGTACTTTATTCCGATAGCGCCATGGATCTTTCATGCCAATGGTCGGATGAACAGGCACATGCTCCAAGTGAGCAATCTTCTTCATTACGTTTTTCACTTGGTTTCGCTTCATTTCCAGCTGCAAGTCGTAACTCATATGCTGTAGCTGACAGCCACCACATTGGTAAAACACATTGCATGGTGGCTCTACACGCTCCTCGCTTTTCCTTTTGACATCGAGTAACTTGCCAAAGCCAAAGTTTTTATTGACCTTTACCACCTTCACCGTTGCTTCTTCACCTGGCAGTCCATAAGGTACAAATAATGGATAACCCTCTACCTTCCCTACCCCATTTCCTTCATGGGTAAGGTCCTCAAATGTAAGGGTAATGGTTTCATTCTTCTTGACTGGTGCTGTTTGTTTCGCCATTTCGTTTATCTTCCTTTTCCGAGCAAAATTTAGTGGTTATATCTTATCATATTTTTAACCGGAAGCGCATGCCTCATACTTTAAGAATGGAATACGTGTTCAGTACTACTCCTAAAAGTGAGCTTTGTATTTAAAATGGTGTATTTCCCCCCGAACTTCGGTGTTTGCCCTGTATTCCACTCAAAAAATCTCATAAAAAAAAGAAGACTGCCTATTCCTCAGCCTTCTCCTCTTCTTCGTCATTTTTAACGAATGCTGCTGGAACCATAAATTCAATATGCTCATTCAAATTAATGAATTCACCTGGCAACAATCCGCCATACTCTCCATCAATATTTAACTGCATCTTTTCTTCAGGGGTAACGATAATTCGTTTAGCCTGCTTATAAATGACATTTTCATCGTCTAAATGGACGCCGCGCAAAGCTAACGTAACAATTCGAACAAACTCTGCCAAGTTAACCTTTTTCAGGATAATTAAATCAAAATAGCCATCATGTAAATTCGCATCTGGGGCAAGCTTTTCAAATCCTCCAACCGAATTGGAGTTAGAGACTAAAAATATCATAATATCTTCATCAATGACATTGCCATCATATTCAATTTTTACCCTTGCAGGTTTCAATGAAGGGAGCATTTCAATCCCTTTAACATAGTAAGCCAATTGTCCGAGAACCGTTTTTAACTTTGCTGGTACATCATAGGTCAGTTCTGTCAGCTTCCCTCCGCCAGCAATGTTAATAAAATAGTGGTCATTTACTCTGCCAATATCCAGCAAACTGGAATGACCTTCTACAATGATATCCACAGCTTTAGGGATATCCCTTGGAATATTAAGTGCTCTGGCAAAGTCATTCGTTGTACCGGTTGGAATAATGCCTAATTTTGGGCGATGATTTTGTTCGGCTAACCCATGAATGACTTCATTAATTGTGCCATCTCCACCTGCAGCAACCACTAAATCAAAACTTCTTGATATCGCATGTTTCGCAGCTGCCTCGGCATCCCCTTCACCAGTTGTAGCATGTGCAGAAGATTCATAGCCTGCCTCTTCCAGTTTTTGGAGCACATAAGGCAGTTCCTTTTTAAACGCTTCCCGGCCAGATGACGGATTATAGATGATTCGGGCCTTTTTCATTTTGTTTCCTCCCCGATTGTAACCTTGATCAAGGGTAAAATTTTAAAATAAATGTTTGTTTTAATATATTGCCATAAATCGTATAATACGATTCATTTTATATGAATGTCAAATCCATCATAATCCCAATTTCAGGTTTTGAAAAGTTTAGACTACTATTACGTCTGTAATAGTAGTCTATAAAGGGTTTTTATCGTTTTTCTATTTCTTCTTTTAGAATCTTGTTTACCATTGGCGGGTTAGCTTGCCCTTTGGTTTCCTTCATTATTTGACCAACTAAGAAACCAAGTGCTTTACCTTTCCCTGCTTTATAGTCTGTGATAGATTGTTCATTTTCATCCAAAACATTGTTGACAATTTCTTTTAATTGCTCTGGATCAGAAATTTGTACAAGTCCTTTTTCCTTCACGATTTTCTCAGGGTCTCCGCCATTATCTACCAGCTCAGCAAAGACTTTCTTCGCTATCTTGGATGAGATTGTTCCATCTTCAATGAGCTTGATCATTTTCGCTAAGGCTTCCGGAGTAATGGCTAAGTCATGAAGCTCTTTGTAATACTTGTTCATGTAAGCAGAAACTTCACCCATTAACCAGTTGGATGCCTGCTTCACATCTGCACCGTTGCTAACTGCTTCTTCAAAAAAATCAGCCATTTCCTTGGAGCTTGTCAGTACGTTCGCATCATACTCAGATAAACCGAGTTCTTTTACATAACGCTCACGGCGTGCATCTGGAAGTTCAGGAATCTCGGCACGAATCCGCTCTTTCCAAGCTTCATCAATATAGAGTGGAATCAAATCCGGTTCTGGGAAGTAACGGTAATCATCCGAACCTTCTTTGACACGCATCAGAATCGTTTCTTTTGTTTTCTCATCATAACGACGAGTTTCCTGTAATATTTCTCCGCCTGATAAAAGAACTTTTTCCTGGCGTTTTTCTTCAAATTCCAGCCCTTTTTGAACAAAGTTAAAGGAGTTCAAGTTCTTCAGCTCCGTTTTCGTACCAAATTCTTCTTGGCCGATTGGACGTAAGGAAATATTCGCATCACATCTCAGTGAGCCTTCCTGCATTTTGACATCAGAAACGCCTGTATACTGAATGATATTTTTCAGCTTTTCTAAATAGGCATATGCCTCTTCCGGTGAACGCATGTCTGGTTCCGATACGATTTCAATCAATGGGGTTCCTTGACGGTTAAAGTCAACATAGGAATACCCATCATCCCCGTGCGTTAATTTACCTGCATCTTCTTCCAGGTGAAGACGGGTAATACCGATTTTTTTCTTCTTGCCATTGACTTCAATTTCAATCCAGCCATTTTCTCCAATCGGCTGATCAAATTGCGAGATTTGATAGGCTTTTGGATTATCTGGATAGAAGTAGTTTTTACGGTCAAATTTCGTATCTGTTGCAATTTCACAGTTTAGTGCCATCGCAGCTTTCATGGCAAAGTTAACTGCTTCTTCATTTAAAATAGGAAGGGTTCCCGGATACCCTAAGTCAATTGGGTTCACGTTTGTATTTGGTTCTGAGCCAAATGCATTCACACTTGGGCTAAATATTTTTGATTGTGTTTTCAACTCTACGTGTACTTCAAGACCTATAATTGTTTCAAAGTTCATTATTTGGCACCTCCCAAATCCTGAGGTCGTTTTGTATGATAATCGGTTGCTTTTTCGAAAGCATGTGCTGTACGATAAACCGTACTTTCATCAAAATGCTTCCCGATGATTTGTAAGCCGATTGGAAGACCTTCCTCAGAAAATCCGCATGGAACGGAAATTCCTGGTACACCAGCCAAGTTGACCGGAATCGTTAAAATATCATTAGCATACATCGTTAATGGGTCATCAATTTTTTCTCCGACTTTAAATGCTGGTGTTGGCGTAGTTGGTCCAAGAACCACATCATAGTCTTCGAAAATTTTATCAAAATCATTTTTAATCAATGTACGTACTTTTTGTGCTTTTTTATAGTAAGCATCATAGTATCCTGAACTTAAAGCAAACGTTCCAAGCATAATACGGCGTTTTACTTCGTCTCCAAATCCTTCGCTGCGGGATTTCTTGAACATATCAATCATGTTATCGGCATTTTCCGAGCGAACACCATAACGTACGCCATCGAAGCGTGCAAGGTTTGCGGAAGCTTCTGATGATGATAGCAGGTAGTATGTTGCTACCGCATATTTGGAATGTGTCAGAGAAACCTCTTCCCATGTTGCACCAAGGGACTCATATACTTTCAATGCATTCATGACCGCTTCTTTTACTTCCGGGTTGACCCCTTCTGCTAAGTATTCTTTCGGTACAGCAATTTTCAGACCTTTCACATCATTGGTTAAGGCGTCTGTATATTTAGGAACTTCCACATTCGCACTCGTTGCATCCATCTTGTCATGACCTGCAATGATTTCTAATACTCTTGCATTATCTTCTACTGTACGTGTGATTGGTCCGATTTGATCAAGGGATGATGCAAATGCAACCAATCCAAAACGGGATACACGTCCATAGGTAGGTTTCATTCCAACGACACCACAAAACGCTGCCGGCTGACGAATTGATCCACCTGTATCGGAACCAAGTGAGAATAGAACTTCACCTGCCGCAACAGAGGCCGCAGAACCACCACTGGATCCACCTGGAACATAATCCGTATTCCATGGATTTCTTGTTGGTTCATAGCTTGAGTTTTCATTCGATGAACCCATTGCGAACTCATCCATGTTTAATTTTCCAATTGTCACCGGTTTTTCTTTCGCTAATTTTTCCATAACGGTTGCATCGTATAATGGATCTTCAAAATTATCCAGGAATTGACTTGCACATGTGGTGCGAAGACCTTTCGTCATGATGTTGTCTTTGATTCCTGCAGGCATGCCGAAAAGAGCTGCAGCAGCATCAGGAGATTCATCTAATTCCTTCGCTCTTGCTCTTGCCTCTTCTTCATTCAATGTTAAAAAGGCATGAACTTCTCCATCTACTTCTTTAATTCGATTGTAGGATTCGTCTACTAGATCCTGAACGGTAATTTCTTTATTATGTAATTTCTCTTCTAATTCTTTAATCGTATAATCAAATAATGACATGCAGTTCCCTCCTTACTTATTCTAGAATTGATGGTACACGGAATTGTCCATCTTTTTGATCTGGAGCGTTTTTCAATGCATCTTCCTGCGTAATCCATTCTCTAGACTCGTCCTTACGCATCACATTCTTAATATCCATAACATGTGTTGTTGGCTCCACGTTATCTGTGTCCAATTCATTTAATTGCTCCGCATAATCAATGATTGCACCTAAGTCCTTCGTTAATTGCTCAACTTCTTCCTCTGTCACAGCAAGTCTCGCCAGATGTGCAACATGCTTTACTTGCTCTTTTGAAATATCTGCCATCGGTCACCCTCCAAACTAAAAATTGATATATACCTTTCAATATAACCATAATTCATTATTATAACACTATGATAATAGCAGAGATAGTCGTTTGTAGGCAAATTATGTAATATTGTACGTGTGATATTTTGAGAAAGTTTCCATGTATTCGACTATATATCCCGTATCGGTTTAATTGTTCTTTAATTTGTGGAATGTGTTTTATGAGGGATATATTTATACTCATGAAACTTATACTATATATAACCTATCTTTTTTGGGCATAAAAAAACCGGAATAGGTTTCCAATCTATTCCAGTAAATGCTCATATAGTAATAGGGTAAAAATAAACAAAAATTAATTAATAGCTCTTAGTAATCTTGAGTTGGTTCTTGAACTGAGAAAATACTAGGTTCCTTTTCTAATGAAAGGTCTGTTGCAGAAGATTCAGCTAAAGTAAATCCCGTAAGTAATAATGCACCTAATGTTAAAGTTGCTAGAATTTTTTTCATTATTTTCTCTCCTCCTTAAGGAAAATTTATATATTTGTAATTTGCTGGTAGGCAAAATTAGCCTCTTTATAATACTTAGTTGCATCTTTATACTTGTGCTGCTTTTCATAGTAATCTGCTAATAGATTTGAGTAGATTACTAGAATACCAAAATCTTTTCTCTTTTTTAAATAAGGTAAGAAATCTTTTATTACTAAATCCTCAAACTTCTGATATTCCTCATTTAATAAATAATTATACGTGTGTACTATGTAGTAGCATAATTCATATGGTGTTATGTCATAAGGCGAGGCCTCTGAGTATTTTGCAAATAACTTTAAAGCATAAGATACATATTTTCTTGCTTCATCATAATTTTCCACCTTATAATATTCACTTATTACTGATGCCAGAGGAGTAAGTAAATCCCTGTTATCAGATTTATTTGCGTTTATTATCTCTAAGAAGTGTTTAATTGCCTTTTCAGACTCACCTCTCACAGAGTATAAATGACCTAAATTTTGATTAGTTAACTCAATTAAATCATTATTATTATTTAACTTACCAAGATGCAATGCTAAATTATAATTTTTAATTGCTTTATCATACATTCTTATTCTTCTATACGATATTCCTAATATATTATGACATTGTGCACAACGAACAAAATCATAATGTTTCATATATATTTCTAATGCTTTATTAGCATAGTCAATCGCTTCTAATGTATTTCGCAATTTACTGTTTGTGATAGATAAAAGATATTGAATATCTGCTAATTCTATTTCGTCTAGATTTAAATGATTAATTTTAGCCTCTGACTGTTTATACATATATAGTGCTTGGCTAAAATCTCCTGTAATAGAATTATAATTCCCTCTGAATTTATACCAATAATATTCTTGTTCCTTATCAAAATTACTGGAAATTTCATTCAGCTCATTAATTTTATTTATTGCATTTTCCGTATCTCTCATCAAAAGATAATACCTAATCTTATGAATCTCAAACATCATCAGGTTTTCTGATAGATTTCTATCCATCAACTCTTGTATTTCTTTGTATTTAGCTGTAATCTCTTCTTTATCATTTACTTCGAATAGCATGCCATACCATTGCTTGCATTTTTCTTTAATAGCCTTCTCTTCGCTACTATCTACCTGAATACCAAGTCGATTACATAACATTTGGGTAATCTCTGGGCTTGCCTGGGTTTTTAGATTTTCAATTTTTGATAAATAGGATACAGAAACGATACCATCTGCTAATTCTCCTAATGTCATATTTTGTTTGGTGCGTTGAAGCTTGATGAAGGATCCAATCTCTATCAAAATACCCACCCTATCATTCCATAAGAATTTCTATTCATTTGACTTAGTTATATTATATCATAAGTTCTATAAATTCATATTGGGAAAAATAGAGGGCTTATCCCCTATTATCGCTTGATAAATTTTCCGATTTTCCTAAAACAGGAAAATTCACCACTTTTTTGAGGGAAAACCTCTAAAAAGTGGTGAATTTTTCTAGTTTGTTAAATTTGTCAATATGACACGAGTACTATTTTTTACTTTGGTTTTACAAAGTTAACAATATCTTTATTTTACACCAATTAACTGAAAAGTCCAACTAATCATAAATGTGAACAGTAGGGGTTTCCTCTCCTGCTTCCCGATTGATTAAGCTTTCTGTACCATGACTTGAGGTTATATTTATCTCTAAATCATAGTTATTTGCAAACATATCCTGAACAAGGCCATATGTATACTGAGTAAAGCCAATAACTTCCCCTTTTCCATAGAACTCAAGTGGAATTTCCAGGGTCAGCCTTTGCAATTCATCATTTACATAAAACCCTTTTCCTACATAGCCAACATAGTTTGGGAAAAACTGGGAGATTTCTGTACCAAAGCTGCTGATTACCTCATGATCTTCAGGGAATTCCGAACTTGCTCTATTAGATGGAAATAGAACGTTTTCCTCATTAATTGTTTCCCAGCCATCTATCGAATTATCTCCCGCAGGTACCAATGTTTTGGAAACGAAGCTACCTGGTACAGGAGAGTTTTGCTCTTCCTCTCTAAATAGAGCAATCATAATTGGTACATCTGGAAAGTCTTCCATTTCCCGCATCTCACTAACAATAGTCTGGGCAACCTCTTGACCTTTTTCAATCATTTGACTCATAGGAATTTCTTCATAATAATACGGTCCACCAATTTCCGTCTGGAATCGATAAATAGATTTTAATGCGATTCCAATGGATACACCCGCTAGATCAACCGTACTATCTTCGTTCCGCTTCAAATAGTTTTGTTCTAAGATATGGGTTAAGTAACGAGGATTTTCTTCATAGACCTCGACTTTTTCCTCTTTTTCCAACCCCTCCAGCTCATCCTCATCAATTTGCGGATTTAACTCATCAATCCAGTTAAAAACCTGGTCAGATGATAAGTATTGACCCTCTTGAAAATACAGTTCACTCGGATCAAATACTTCCTTAGAGTGGCGCATCAGTCCTTCCTCTAATTCATCTATGTCTACCCGATTTCCCATTTGATTCGTAATTACTCCTCTAGCTTCACTCGTTTGATAAGGAAGAATGATGCGGTATGTTTCATCCGTTAATTGATAACTGGGAACAATCGAAGTCTGCTGCTCCGTTATCTCATTTTCCTGCACGACTTCCTCTTCTTCATTGTTATCCGGGGCACAACTGGCCAGAAATAGGAGTGTACTTATTAATGTAATACTTAATTTTTTCATGGTGATACACTTCCCAACGCTTCTTTTAACTGCTGTTCATCCCAAATAGTAACCCCCAGCTTCTGTGCTTTCTCATATTTTGACCCAGCATCTTCACCTGCAATAAGGAAATCTGTTTTTTTGCTGACACTGCCTGTCACCGATCCACCCAGTGCTTCGATTAATTCTTTGGCCTCACTGCGGGTATAGCTTTCCATTTTCCCTGTTAGAACAACGGTTTTCCCTGCAAATACATGATCCTCATCAGCAGCTTCTGCTTTCTTCGGTCCTTTGTATTCCATGTTAATACCTAGTTCTGCCAATTCTTCCAGCAGATCCTTTACTTTCTCTTCCTGGAAGTATTGTGCGATGGCATCGGCCATTTTTTCCCCGATTTCATCTATTGCAATGATTTCCTCGTAGGTTGCGTTTTGCAGTTTTTCCATGGTCTCAAACTCCATCGCCAATGTTTTCGCAGCCTTGGCACCGATAAAACGAATGCCTAACCCGAACAACAGCCTTTCTAGTGAATTTTCTTTCGACGCTTCAATTGCCTTCAATAAGTTATCAACCGATTTTTCACCCATTCGTTCCAGCTTTAATAATTCTTCCCGTTCCAAACGATACAAGTCAGCAATGGTATGAATCAGTTCCTCTTGGAAAAGCTGGATAATCACTTTTTCGCCTAATCCGTCAATATTCATTGCATTTCTGGAGACGAAATGGATTAGTCCTTCCATCAACTGGGCGGGACAGCTAGGATTCATGCACCTTAGGGCAACTTCTCCTTCTAACCGGACAAGTTCACTGCCGCATGCCGGACATTCATCAGGCATATGAAATTCCTTTTCTTCCCCTGTCCGCTTTTCTTCTACAACACGAACGACCTTTGGAATGATATCTCCCGCCTTTTTAATCACGACGGTATCGCCAATACGAAGATCCTGTTCACGGATGAGATCCTCGTTATGTAAGGTTGCACGCTGAACGGTAGAACCGGCAATTCGGACGGGATCTAAAATTGCAGTTGGTGTAACGACACCGGTTCTTCCCACACTTAATTCAATTTCTTTTAGCCTCGTCATCGCTTCTTCAGCCGGGAATTTGTAAGCAATTGCCCAGCGCGGACTTTTTGCTGTAAAGCCTAGTTCCTCCTGCTGATTTAGACTATCCACTTTAATAACAATTCCATCTATCTCATAATTTAAATTTGGACGTTCTTTTGTCCAATATTCCACAAATTCCATTACTTCCTCCACAGTGGAACACTTTCTCCACTCTGGGTTCGTTTTGAAACCAAGCTCTTTTAGCCTTTCTAAACGACCACTATGGGTGGTGACATCACTATTTTCCCATTCCCCAACAGCATATAAAAAGATATCCAAATTCCGTTTTGCCGCAATTTTTGGATCTAATTGGCGGAGTGAGCCTGCTGCCACATTTCTTGGATTGGCAAAGGGCTCTTCCTCATTTGCAAGTCGCTCTTCATTTAACTTCAGAAATGACTTATGTGGCATAAATGCTTCTCCGCGCACTTCGATCGTTTCCGGTTCTTTTAAGGATAAAGGAATACTGCGAATCGTCTTTAAGTTACTCGTAATATCCTCTCCTGTTGTACCATCTCCACGAGTCGCACCACGAACAAATTTTCCGTTTTCATAGGTTAAAGAAACAGCAAGACCATCAATTTTTAATTCACAAACAAACGAGATGTCTCCGTCCACTCCTTGGCTGGCACGCCTGGCGAAATCACGTACATCCTGTTCATTAAAGGCATTTCCTAAACTTAACATTGGTACACGATGCTGTACTTTTTCAAAACCTTCCAAAGGCTCCCCGCCTACACGCTGGGTTGGGGAATCCTCTGTAATCAATTCTGGAAATTGCTCTTCCAGCTTTTGCAGTTCATTTAGTTTTTCATCATATTCCGCATCAGGGACAGATGGTTGATCCAATACATGATATTCGTATCCATATTGGTTTAGTAGTTTTCTTAGTTCGTTGATTTTCTCTTGTGCTTGCTTTTTATCCATGAAAGAAGCACACCTCCTACTGCTTTGTAATCGGAGCAAATTGGGCTAATAATCGTTTGATGCCAACAGGTGCTGGGAATGCTACATCCAGTTCCATCTTTTCTCCCTCACCATGAACATTGACGACCGTACCGACTCCCCATTTCTTATGGCTTGCCTTATCTCCTGGTGCCCAAGCTTCATTTTCCGCTCCGGATGTTTTTTGCTTGCGCTCTGCTTTTCGTTTCACAGGCGATGGTTTATCTATTGGTCGTGCTGGCTGACCTAAGAAAGACTTTTCAGAGAAGGAATTTCCAAACATCGATGTTTTTAGCTCCTCTAACCCTTCGATTAAATCTTCCGGAATTTCATTAATAAAACGACTGACCGGATTCATATTGGTACGTCCAAATAAGGTACGCATTTTCGCATGGGTTAAATAAAGCTGCTTCTCTGCCCTCGTAATACCTACATAGGCTAGTCTGCGCTCTTCCTCCATTTCTTCTTCATCCATAAGTGAACGTTTATGCGGGAAGACACCTTCCTCCATTCCAATCAGGAAGACTACCGGAAATTCCAGTCCTTTTGCAGCATGTAACGTCATCATGGTGACCTTTTCTTCACTATCCGTATCTTCTTCATCAACCTTATCAATATCAGCGATTAATGCTAAGTCTGTTAAGAAGGCTACGAGTGTTTTATCTTCTGCTGTTTCTTCAAAATCTTTAGTAACTGTCATAAACTCTTCCAAGTTCTCTAGACGGGATTGGGATTCGAGCGAGTTTTCATTTTTTAACATCTGTTCATAGCCTGTCCGTTCCAGCACTTGCTCAACCATATCTGTTGCAGTTAAGAAGTCCTGCTGCTGTACCAAGTTTTTAATTAATTGTCCAAATTCTGCCAGTGCATTCGCCGCTTTCTTGGATACACCAGTGAAATCCACTTCCTGTATCGTTTGATAGAAGGAAATATCATGTTCCGCAGCATAGGCACGTAATTTTTCAATCGACGTTTTCCCGATACCACGTTTCGGTACATTAACCACTCTTTCAAAACTTATATCATCATTCGGATTCGTAATTAAACGTAAATAGGCAAGCATGTCCTTAATTTCTTTACGATCATAGAACTTGGTGCCTCCAACCATTTGATAGGAAACACCGGATTTCACGAAGGCATCCTCCACTGCACGGGACTGAGCATTCGTACGGTAAAGAATCGCTATTTCACTAGGGGAATAGCCTTCCTGTCCAGTTAATTCCTGAATTTTATTCGTAATATATAAAGCCTCATCCTGCTCTGTTGCCCCTTGATAATAATTGATTTTTTGCCCGTCCGGATTATCTGTCCAAAGGTTCTTCGGTTTGCGGCCAGGATTGTTGGCAATGACTTTATTTGCTGCTGCTAAAATCGATTTGGTAGAACGATAATTTTGCTCCAGGAATACCGCTTTAGCACTTGGATAATCTTTTTCAAAGAAAAGGATATTAGAAATATCTGCCCCACGCCATGCGTATATCGACTGATCCGAGTCCCCGACAACACAAAGGTTTTGGAAACGATTGGCCAACTGTTTAACCAGGGAGTATTGCGCATGGTTCGTATCCTGATACTCATCGACATGAATATATTGAAAACGACGCTGGTAAAATTCCAGTACTTCAGGTACGCGTTTAAAAAGATGGATTGTTTGCATGATTAAATCATCAAAATCAAGGGAATGGTTTTTTTGCAGCATTTTTTGGTAACCTTCATATACCTCTGCAACCGTCCTGTCGTAGAAATTCCCTGCGTTTTTACTGAATTCCTCGTAAGTGACAAGTTCATTTTTGGCCGAGCTAATTTGTCCAATCATCGCACGAGGGTCAAATTTTTTCGCATCAATATTTTTATTTTTTAATACTTGCTTCACAACGGATAGCTGGTCACCGCTATCCAAAATGGTAAAGTTTCTGTTGTAACCAATTCGTTCAATGTCCCTGCGCAAAATTCGTACACACATCGAGTGGAACGTGGATACCCACATATTTTCACTTTCTGATCCTACTAAATGGCGAACACGTTCTTTCATCTCTCTAGCTGCTTTGTTCGTAAATGTGATGGCGAGAATATTTCTTGGTGCCACTTCTTTTTCACCGATTAAGTATGCAATGCGGTGGGTGAGCACTCTCGTTTTACCTGAACCCGCACCTGCCATAATTAGCAGTGGTCCTTCTGTTGTTTTTACTGCCTCTTTCTGCTCTTTATTTAAACCTTTCAATAAGTCATCCATTGTCTGACTCATCCTTACACCTCCAACTTAATTTCCATGTGCTGCCTGTACCGTTTCTAACGACCGTTCAAAATCTGTATATATACTATTGCCGACGATAATGACGTCCGCATGCTGTTTCATTTCTTTGGCTTGGAGGCCATTCTCAATTCCTCCCCCATAAAAAAGCAGCGTATGATTTAATTGGCTGCTTACTTGTTTCACTAATTCAGGATCTCCATATGTGCCGCTGTATTCCATGTAGAAAATCGGCAAATGAAACACCTGCTCTGCCATATAAGCATAAACCAGCGTATCCTTTTCGTCTGGCAGTTTGCTATTGGTATACTGAAAAGCCTTAGCTTCTCCATTTAAAATACAATAACCTTCAAAGGTCGGATTCACATAATCAATGTAATCCATATATTGTTTAAGTCCCTGATGCTGCATATCCATCATCCATTTTTTCTCTTTGGAATTAAGCACCATCGGGATGAAGTAGTCATCAAATCCTATGGTAATAGCATCCATTCTTGAAATTTCCAGTATCCGGTGAACGGAATACTTACTAATCCTGTTAAGCAATTCCTCTACACCTTGATATGTAACATGATCGGTCCCACCAACCATAATCGCATCCGTACCAGATTTACACAAGATTTCCAGCTTTTCATCTGAGATTTCCTTTGCTGGATCCAGTTTAAAAATATGCTTCCATTCGTTCCTCTTTGTATTCAAATGGGAAATCCTCCATCTCTCCTCGAATTCCATTAATTCATTATACCAAAAAACTACAGCGGAATTTAGAGATATGTAGTGGAAATTTTTGAATGTGCTGGAGATGTGGGGAAAGGAGGATTTGATGCTGTTTTTACTGAGGATTCACACTTTAGTGAATGGGGATTCTTCTCTGTTATTTTTGAGCGCTTCCTTTATGAGCGGTGCTCCTCTTTTTTTGAGCGCTCCTACTCCACTTATGAAGCGCGGCTCCCGGTATTAGCAAAAATAAAAAGCCCTACCCAACAGGCAGCGGCTTTATCTTACTCTTCTTCTTTTTCCTTTTCCAAAACCCGGTCCAGTACCATCTTATATCCATCACTACCGTAATTGATGCAGCGGCGGACACGGGAGATGGTTGCGGTGGAGGCTTTTGTTTCTTTTTCAATATTATTGTACGTGCTTCCGTCCATTAACATTTTGGCAACTTGTAATCGTTGGGATAATGCGTGGACTTCCGACATGGTTGCAATATCATCGAAGAATCGGTAGCACTCTTCCCTGTCTTTGAGGGAAAGAATAGCATCAAATAACTGATCCAATTGCTCTCCTCTTAGCTTATCTATTTGCACAGCAAATCCTCCTGCTTCTATACTTTCCCGGTACCACTGACGATACCGGGTTTACTATCTCCATTTACGATTCGTTGGAAATCGTCACCGTTTGCTCTATTCCTGGAGAAGATGGGACAACATTAATCCAAGTTTGACCAGGGACAAAGCCAACCTCTATTCCATCCTTGACAGGAACGATTCTTCCATTATGATTTTCCCATTCTACTTCTTGTACAATCCCTTTTTGAAGAAGGTAGGCATCCCCACCGTTTTCCAAATCAATCGATCGGCGCCCCACATCATCGATCACCTCATGATGTGTCTCGACGATAAATAGATTTTCTACTTGAATGGGCTCTTCTGTCTCTAATTCCACAGTTTGTTGCCTGTCACTTGATCTTGTATAGCTTTGAGTTGTCTCATCATAATCATATTGTACATTTGCAAATGAATAAGATTCTGAATAGACGATTTCCGCATGTTGGGCAGGCTGTCCTGTTAAATCGTCCACCTCATCTTCTGACAGAAATGGCAATGGCTCATAATCAGCTGTAATCTCATATCCTTTACTTTCTGCCACATCATAAGCTGCACCTAGCTGTAAATAAGAGTTATGTGGTGCTTCTCGAAAGGATTCTCTTTTGAATAAATGACCATCATTATCATAGGTAGAACCATTTAAAAAGTGAACCCCGCGATTTACAATCATATCATCGATAAACTCTGCAGCTCCATGATAGACATAAAGTGCATTATAGTTATTGGCCAATTCAAAATAATATTCACGGGCACTTCTTACAGGACCAACCACATCCGGCAGCTCACTTTGGTATAAAGCTAGAAATCTTGTAATCATTCCCTCTGCCAAAATCTCAAACACCATATCAGCCTGAGATAACCCTGATTGTGGTCTAGCCTTTTTATGATTGTTAACCATCACACTAACAATTCTATTATTAACAGGTTCGTTTGTCCCAATCCCTGTCAGTGGATAAATGTTAGCAAAACTTTCTTCCCCGCTTGCAGGTTCTTCCACCTGCTCCTTTGTCTCTGCTTCATTTCCTTCAATTTCCTGTGCTTGCTCTTCGTCGGAACACCCAACCAAAAGGAAGAACATGGACAGGAAAAAGTATACAATTTTTCTCATCTTCCCAACACCTTTTGTAAAATTCTTTTTGTCTCTAGTATATCCATTATATGCTAACACATAGTCGCTGGGAAGAGTACTTCTCTTTTCTTAATATCAATTATTCCTTGCTGGGTGATTCGTACATACGGTAGATGGGTCGCCGACAGGAATAAAATATTATAAATAGGGTCGTCATAATTATACCCAAACTCTTTTAAATATGCTTTTATTTGCTTCTCTTTTTCAATTATATCATCCATGCTTTCCATAGACATCATTCCACCAAGGGAAAGAGGAAGATCGGTTAATACTTCCCCTTCATGAACAAGCACAATTCCTCCGCCAATTTCTTTCAATCGTTTCCATGCCAGCAAAATATCTTTCTTGCTTTTTCCAATAAATATTAAATCCCCTGATGAAGAGAATGAACTTGCGATTGCACCTAAACGATTTGTAAATCCTTTAATAGTAGTATTCACACGCCATTTTCCATTTCTGTCAATGAGTAATAAAAAGGCATCTTCTTTATCTTTCGGTAATTCTTCTGGCGTAATATCGATATTAATCGTATATGGTTTAACAATGACATTATTTACCATCTCTAATCCCATCGGCATGGAAAATTGCACATCATTCTGCTCCAATTCCCAATCAAATGCCAATGGCGCTATACCATACTTTTCCCAATTAATCTTTGTTAAAAGTTCCTGTTTTTCCTTTTCCTTCAAAACCCATTGCCCTTTCGCCAGCACACTGACCGGATGCGGATTTTCTTTGCTATCCAAAATATTAATATGGGCAATCCGTCCAGGAGCAATACTTCCAAGCGTTTCATCTAAACGGAAGTGCCTGGCTGCATTATAGCTTCCCATCCTATAAGCATCTTCCAATGGAATTCCCTTTTTAATGGCAATATCAATACAAACATTAATCAACCCTTTTTTAGAGAAGGCTGGTGTGGAACCATCTGTCGTAAACGTTAAGTTATCATAGTTACTTAGACCAAGATCCAGTATTTCTTCCACTAATTGCGGTAAATCAGGTCGTATGGAAGAGTTTCTTAATGATACACTGTAGCCTAGTCGAAGCCTGCGCAACACCTCTTCCCCTGTTATCGGCTCATGGTCCGCAGTAACTCCTAATAGCTTCATCTTCGTTAATGTCTTTTCCGATGCACCGGGAAGATGTCCTTCAATAGGTTTTCCGTGTCGCTTCGTTTCCTGAATCCAATACAGCAATCTATCATTCCCATTTAATAGACTCGGCCAGGAAGTTAATTCCCCACCTTGTACAACGGATGGATGAGTAATCCACGATAAAATATCATCTGTATTAAACACTTCCCCCTCGTCCTGCAACGCTGTTTGCGAGTCAAATCTCGCCCACCAGTACATCGACATAGGCAGATTGTTGAATTCATCGATTAAAGAAAACGCTTTCTTTTTATCTAATAAAAAATGCCACATCAGGTTATCGTTAATCAAGGTCGTTGTTCCAAATCTGGCAGCGTGGTTGGCTAATTCTTCTGGGTTTGCTAATTGAAAAGGATGGGAATGGGGTTCAACATATCCAGGAACAAGATACTTCCCTTCACAGTCTATTATTTCTGCATGATCCGTATTCTCTGGAAATTTCTCCCCAACATAAACAATTCGATCATCGTATATCCATATATTAGCTTTGATCCATTCTTTTATAAAAACATTCAAGTAGGTACCATTTTTTAAAATAAGTGTAGGTGATTCTAATCCATCAATCACCTTTACATGCTGTCTAAGCTCACGGTTTCTCCAATAATTATCATTTGCAAACATAAGGCCAGCTCTCCAATAAATTAGAATTTATATTATTTTAACATAATTTTATGCTTTAATGTTGTAAAGTTTTCAAATTTATAAATGACATATTTGTGACAAACATGTATTTCCATCTTCGGCATAATTCGAAGTAACCTTCGCTGTTGATACCGAAACTCCAAACTAACTTCAAATGATGTTAGGTAACTAACTTCCGCGGGTGACCATAATGGAGCAGATATCAACCGTTGCGCAAACTATCAACACAACGATAGCACATATCAACCAGTAGTGGGCTTTTATCAACCAGAAAGAAGCGGATATCTACCATTAGAGGGCAGATATCAACCGCAAAGGAGCAGATATCAACGGTTGTACAAAATAGCAATATATAAATGAAAAGTACACACATTATTGTTAACGTGTGTACTTTTCATGTTTATTCGCTAAATCGAGTTAACTCCAATATCTTTCCGGTAAAAGTAATCTTTGTTATCTCCGGCTGTGTCTATTACTTTGTATGCTTTCTCCTGTGCTTCCTTTAATGTTGCTGCTTTTGCTCCAACTAACAGTACGCGGCCGCCATCGGAAACAAGGGTACCCCCTTCATCCTTTGTTCCAGCATGAACTACATAGCTATCGTCTAGTACTGAAAATGATGGGATGGCCGCGCCTTTTTCGTAGGGGCCGGGATAGCCTGCTGATGCTAGTACGACGCCCAAACAAGCCGCATCCTCCCAAACCAATTCCGGATCTTTCCCATCTAAAACGTCCAGAAAGACCTGTACGAGATCATTTTTCAACAATGGTAAAACAACTTGGGTTTCCGGGTCACCAAATCTCGTATTAAATTCGATGACTTTTGGTCCGGCATCTGTCATCATTAATCCACCATATAAAATCCCGGTAAATGGGCACCCCTCTGCCATTAGGCCGTCCGCTGCTTTTTGCAGGATATTTCCCACGGAAAAAGCAATATGTTCCTCCGTGATGTCTGGTACAGGAGCAAAGGACCCCATTCCTCCCGTATTTGGACCTTCATCATGATCAAACGCACGTTTATGATCACGGGCTGGAACCATTGGATACACATGATTTTCATGAACAAAGGCCATGAGCGAAAATTCCCGTCCGGACAGAAATTCTTCGACAACAATCGTTGATCCGGCTTCAGAAAAGGCTTTGGACACAAGCATGTCATCCACAGCATTCAGAGCTTCTGCTTTTGTTTCAGCCACAATAACCCCTTTTCCTGCTGCAAGTCCATCCGCTTTAATGACAATTGGTGCACCTTGCTTTTCAATGTAAGCTTTAGCCTGTTCTGCATCGTTGAAAGTTTCATATGCTGCAGTTGGAATATCATATTTTTTCATAAATGCTTTAGCAAAACTTTTACTACCTTCCAACAGTGCCGCTTTCTTTGTTGGGGCAAAAACCTTCAGATTCGCCTCTTGAAAACGATCCGCAATTCCTTCGTTTAATGGTGCTTCTGGCCCAACTATTGTAAGGTCAATGGCTTTCTCTTTGGCAAAATGGATTAAGCTATCGGTATCCATCTCATCAATCGCGACACAAGTTGCCTGTTCTTTCATACCGCCATTACCAGGGGCGACATAAAGATTCTTCACTTGTTCGCTTTTGGCAAGTTCGAGCACCATACTATGTTCACGGCCACCTCGTCCAACTACTAGTACATTCATCCATTAACCCTCCCTTTATAGGTATACTTCATTACGTTGGTTTTTGGTTTATCGATTTTCAGGCAGGGATATTGACGGTTTACCAAAATCCCGCCCTACCCCGGCCAAAATATTAATGTTTAAAATGACGCATTCCGGTATAAACCATGGCAATTCCATGTTCATCACAGACATCGATGGAATCCTGATCGCGTTTAGAACCACCTGGCTGGATAATTGCGGTCACACCAGCTTTTACTGCTTCTTCCACTGTATCCGGCATTGGGAAGAAGGCATCAGATGACATCACAGATCCTTTGGCTTTTTCTCCAGCCTGTTCAATCGCAATCTTTGCAGAACCTACGCGATTCATTTGCCCAGCACCAACCCCGATTGTTTGTCCATCTTTCGCTAAAACTATCGCATTGGATTTCACGTGTTTCACAGCTTTCCAGGCAAATTGTAAATCTGCTAATTCCTGTTCTGTAGGCTGACGCTTCGTTGCAACAGTTAATTCCTCGGGGGCAATTTTCCCGTTATCCTGACTTTGAATAAGAACTCCACCATTAACCGAAGTGAGTTTATGATTCACGGCTTCTTTATCGGACATTTCCAGTTTAAGCAAACGAATGTTTTTCTTTTTCGTTAAAATTTCCAAAGCTTTTTCGGAAAAACCAGGAGCAATCACTATCTCCAAGAAAATGTTGCTTAACTTTTCAGCAGTTGGCGAATCTACTTCTTTATTTAATGCGACAATTCCACCGAAGATCGAAATTGGGTCGGCATCATAAGCATGGCTGAAAGCATCTGAGATTGTATCGGATACACCGATTCCACATGGATTCATATGTTTCACAGCAACCGCTGCAGCCTGTCCATCATATTCAGCCAGAATCTCCAATGCTGCATTGGCATCCTGGATATTGTTATACGATAACTCTTTCCCGTGTAATTGTTTGGCTGTAGCAAGGCTCATCGTTTTTACAATCGGACGTTTGTAAAATGCTGCATTTTGATGCGGATTTTCACCATAGCGCAAATCCTGTACTTTTTCGTACGTAACCGTGTAGGTTTCAGGAAACTCTTCCTTCGTTTCTTCCATGAAATATTCAGCTATCATTGCGTCATAGTTTGCTGTATGACGGAAAACTTTGGCAGCAAGCTTTTGACGTTTTTCAAAATCAAGAGAGTCTGTTTTCAGCGCTTCCAGTACACCTTCATAATCTGCTGGGTCCACTACGACCGTAACATCTTCAAAGTTTTTCGCAGCAGAACGAAGCATCGTCGGACCGCCAATATCAATATTTTCGATAATTTCTTCCTTGGAAACGCCGTCTCGTTCAAGCGTTTGTTTGAATGGATACAAATTAACAACAACCATATCAATGGCATGAATCCCGTTTTCTTCCGCTTGTTTCATGTGGTCCGGATTAGATCGTTTGGCAAGCAATCCGCCATGTACTTTTGGATGCAATGTTTTCACACGTCCATCCATGATTTCCGGAAATCCTGTTACTTCATCAATTGCTTTCGCTGCTATTCCAGCCTCCTGAATGTTACGTAGTGTTCCACCTGTTGATACAATCTCGTAATCCAGTTCAACTAGACCTTTGGCAAATTCGATTATATTTTGTTTATCTGAAACACTGATTAGTGCTCGTTTCATCATTACCCCTCACTTTGTTTGTACAATTTGCTGAATAACTTTTGGATATAACTCATGCTCTACTTTTTGGATTTTTTCCTTTAGCGTTTCCTCGGTATCATCATCCTGCACTTCCACCGTTTCCTGTGCGATAATCGGACCTGTATCAATTCCTTCATCAATAAAATGAACCGTTACCCCAGTAGTCTTCACTCCAGCATGGTAGGCTTGTCCAATCGCATCTTTCCCCGGAAAATCCGGCAAAAGGGAAGGGTGAATATTCACGATTTTCCCCTCAAATGCCGTAAGCAATGTCGGTCCAACAATACGCATATATCCGGCTAAAAAAATCCAGGAAACATTCGCTTCCCGAAGCTTCTCTACTAAATGTTTTTCATATTCCGCCTTGGATGTAAATTCTTTTGGTTGAAAAACAAAGGCTGGCACATCGGAATTTTTCGCTTTTTCAATGACACCAGCCCCAGGTTTATCACAGATTAACAGGGAAATTTCACATGGAAGATTGTTCGCCTCCATAATTGCCTGAAAATTACTGCCTGTTCCCGAGGCAAAAACAGCTGCCTTCACTTTACTCATGATTGGAAATGCACTCCTTCACCAGTGATAACTTTTCCAATCACCGACGCTTTTTCTCCATTCTCCTCCAAAATTGCTAGAATGCTGGAAACGTCCTCTTGACTAACAGCCAGCACCATTCCAATTCCCATATTAAAGACACCGTACATTTCATCTTCAGGAATCGATCCTAAATTTTGTAAGAACGGGAAGACTTCAGGTACGTCCCAGCTGTTTGTTTCGATCTCTACACCCAATCCCTCTGGCATCATTCGTGGCAGGTTTTCATAGAATCCACCACCAGTAATATGAGAGATTCCATTAATCGTATGCTTTTCCAGTACTTTTTGGATTAGTTTCGCATAAATTTTGGTTGGGGTAAGTAACGTTTCACCTAAGGATTGTGATAAACCTTGGTGTTTTTCCGTTAAATCTAATCCGTCCACCAATTTACGAACAAGTGAGTACCCATTGGAATGAATGCCACTGGAAGCAAGACCAATCAAAACATCTTCCGCTTGAATCGATTCACCAGTAATGAGTTTGGATTTTTCGGCAATCCCAACTACAAATCCTGCTAAGTCGTACTCTTCATCCGTGTACATCCCTGGCATTTCCGCGGTTTCCCCACCAATCAGTGCCGCTCCAGCATCCACACAACCTTGAGAAACTCCAGCTACAATCTGTTCAATTCGCTCCGGATCATTCTTTCCGCAAGCAATATAATCTAAAAAGAAAAGCGGCTGCGCTCCTTGTGCCACAATATCATTCACACACATTGCAACCAAATCGACTCCAACCGTATCATGTTTATCCAACTGGAAGGCAAGCTTCAGTTTCGTTCCAACTCCATCTGTTCCTGAAACCATCACCGGTTCTTTATAATTCATGTTCGATAAATCAAAAAGGCCAGCAAATGCCCCAATTCCACCTAAAACTTCAGGACGTGTTGTTTTTGCGATATGCTTTTTCATCCGCTCCACCGCTTCATAACCCTTTTCTACATCTACACCAGCCTGTTTATATACATCTGACATCGTTGATCCACACATCCCTTAGCAGTAATATTATGTTAATAAGAAATGAAGTACGCGTTTGAACCAGTTGTACAAATCGGGCGGGAAACCATTCAAATCGTGCTACCCCTTAACAGTTCGTGCGAGAGCCCACCCAAATCGTGCGATTCCCTCTTCTGTTCGCGCGGGAGCACATCCAAATCGCGCCCCACCTACTTCATTTCACACACGCACATTCAAAATTCAAGCCAAACCCTACAACTCAAAGCTTCCACACAACTCCTAAACCCTTCTTAACAGCCCGTATAAGAGATTTCCTTTTTTCCTTCTTCTTTCACAGGATACTTACCTGTCATACATGCTGTACAAAGTCCCTGATTAATTGTGTTGTCTGTTAATATCGCCTTTTCCAGACCACTTTCGGTCAAATATGCTAAGCTGTCTGCACCAATTAGCTCAGCAACTTCTTCTACCGTATTGTTGGCCGCAATTAATTCATCTCGTGTTGACATATCAATTCCGTAATAACATGGATTTTGAATAGCAGGAGAAGCGATGCGAACATGCACTTCTTTTGCTCCTGCTTCTTTTAGCATTTGAACAATTCGTCTACTTGTCGTACCACGTACAATGGAATCGTCAATCATAATGACACGCTTTCCTTCAATAATTCCACGTACTGGCGAAAGCTTCATTTTTACCCCTTGTTCGCGCAGTGCCTGGGATGGCTGAATAAACGTTCTGCCAACATAACGGTTTTTAATAATTCCCATTTCATAAGGCTGGCCGCTTTCTTCGGCAAAACCAATCGCTGCTGAAATACTGGAGTCCGGTACACCGATTACGATATCCGCATCGGCTGGAGCTTCCTTTGCCAGCTCTTTCCCCATCTGTTTACGTGACGCATGAACATTCACATAGTTCACATTGCTGTCCGGCCTAGATAAATATACATATTCCATCGCACACATTCCTCGTTGCTGCTGCTGGGCAAAGCGAGTAGACCGTAATCCTTCATCATCGATTGTAATTAATTCGCCTGGCACTACGTCACGAATAAATGTTGCACCGATTTGGTCAAAGGCACACGTTTCCGATGCAATCACATAGGAGTCACCAAGCATCCCGATGGATAATGGGCGAATACCCGTTGGATCCAGAGCTGCAAACATTTTATTTTCGGTTAAGATAAGGTAAGCATAGGCACCGACCATTTGATTCAGTGCATCGCCAATCGTTTCCTCATTTATCCCTTGGCCATCGCGCTTGATTAGGTGCGCTAAAACCTCTGTATCCGAAGAGGTTTGCAGAATACTACCTTGTTCTTCCAGCTGTCCGCGAAGCTTATAGGCATTCATGATGTTGCCATTATGCGCCAGTGCCATACTTCCTGTTTGTGCACGGAATAATAATGGCTGGACATTTTCAATCACTTTTCCGCCTTGGGTCGAGTAGCGAACATGACCAATCGCCGTACGCCCTTGCAGATGATCAAATTTTGCCTGTTTAAATACATCGTTGACCAGGCCTAATCCTTTATGGCTCTTTAGCTCCATCCCATCACTAGCGACAATGCCGGCACCTTCTTGACCGCGATGCTGCATGGAGTGAAGACCATAGTAAGTTAATTCCGCTGCTTTTTCATGATCCCAAATTCCAAATACACCACATTCCTCATTTATGCCTTTGATTTCAGCAAGCATGGGATAGCTCCCTTCCAAAGTTTTTCAAGTTCCTCCACGTTTTCGTTTACGACTTCTGCTCCATTTACGAGAACTTGAAGTGTTTGATTATTTGTAACCATACCAATTGCGCTAGCATCTTCTACGGTGCTTTCAAATTTCTCTTTGTGTTCCGGTTTCACTGTAACGATAAATCTGGACTGTGTTTCACTGAATAATTCAACGGTTGCTTCACCAGTAAGCTCCACTTTTGCCCCTAATCCTTTTTCGCCAAATGTGCTCTCAGCAAGTGCTACTCCCAATCCGCCTTCAGCTAAATCGTGTGCAGATACGACAACACCTGCCTTGATTGCTTCCAGTAGCTGTTTCTGTCTTCTCGCTTCTACATCCAAATCAATGAATGGTGCTTTTCCTTCGTATTTTCCTTGAAGCACATTTTGCAATTCACTTCCACCGAATTCTGCATCCGCTTCGCCAATCACATAAACCAAGTCACCAGCCTGCTGGAAAAAGCTAGGTGTAATATGCTCCAATGATTCATGCAGACCGACCATTCCAACAACCGGTGTTGGGAAAATTGATTTTCCTTTGGATTGATTATAAAGTGATACGTTCCCACTAATAACAGGAGTTTCCAAAGCGGTACATGCAGCACTCATTCCTTCTACACTTTTCTCCATTTGCCAGAAAATCTCCGGGTTGGATGGATTCCCGAAATTTAAACCGTCTGTAAGTCCGAGCGGTTTCGCACCAGAGCAGACGATATTGCGAGCTGCTTCTGCTACCGCAATTTTTCCACCTGTTTCCGGATCTAAATAAATATAGCGGGAGTTACAGTCGGTAGTTATCGCAAGTGCTTTGTCATGCCCTTTAATTCGAATCACTGCCGCATCAGAACCTGGTGCAACAACCGTATTCGTTTGTACCATCGAATCATATTGATCATAAACCCATTCTTTGCTCGCAATCGTCGGTTGCTGTAGAAGCTGTTTTAACATGTCTTTATGGTCAGCGACTTCTGGAACGGTGTTTTCCATCTTTTGAAAATCTTGGAAATATTTCGCTTCTGTAGATGGCATATGAAACACCGGTGCATCGTCAGCAAGGGAATCAACTGGAATATCTGCGACCACTTCCCCGAGATGTTTAATCCGGAATACCTTCTCTTCTATCACTTCACCGACAGGTACTGCATTTAAGCCGTACTTTTCAAAAATATCGATGATTTCCTGTTCACGTCCTCTTTTCACACATAACAGCATACGTTCTTGGGACTCTGAAAGCATCATTTCATATGCTGTCATATTTAATTCCCGTTGTGGTACTTGGTCCAGGTTCATTTCCAAACCAGTACCGGCTTTACTTGCCATTTCCGATGCAGATGAGGTTAATCCTGCTGCACCCATGTCCTGCATCCCAACTAAGGCGTCAGAATGAATCACTTCCAAACATGCTTCAATGATTAGTTTTTCCATAAACGGATCGCCAACCTGAACAGATGGACGGTCCTTCGCTGCATCTTCTCCTAAATCATCCGAAGCGAATGTCGCCCCATGAATTCCGTCACGGCCAGTTGGTGGACCAGCGTATAGAATCGTATTTCCAATTCCCTTTGCTAAGCCTTTTTGAATGTCGTCATGATGAATGAGACCAATACTCATCGCATTAACTAGCGGGTTTTCTTCATAGCTGTCATCAAACTGAACCTCACCACCGACAGTTGGAACACCAACACAGTTCCCGTACCCAGCAATTCCATTTACGACTTCGGTGAAAAGATATTTCGTACGTTCGTTATTTAAATTTCCAAAACGAAGCGAGTTCATCGATACAATCGGACGAGCGCCCATCGAAAAGATGTCACGAATAATCCCGCCCACACCAGTTGCTGCACCTTGGTATGGCTCTACTGCAGATGGGTGATTATGGCTTTCCACTTTGAACACAACGGCTTGATTATCGCCAATATCGATAACTCCAGCACCTTCCCCAGGACCTTGAAGAACATTAGGTGCTTTCGTTGGGAATTTTTTCAATAATGGTTTGGATGTTTTGTAACTGCAATGCTCAGACCACATAACAGAAAAGATTCCTGTTTCTGTAAAATTCGGGCGGCGCTTCAGGATGTTTTTAATCATGTCATATTCCTGATCACTCAAGCCCATTTCCTGATAGATTTTCTTTTCTTCAATTTGTTCTGGGCTCCACTCACGCGTTTGTAACATAGGTCTGCCTCCAATTCTTAATCACTGACTCGAATAATCTCACACCATCATCACTGCCTAAGAGTGTTTCCACCGCACGTTCCGGATGGGGCATCATCCCTAGGACATTCCCCTCTTTATTGATGATTCCGGCAATGTCAAGGGCAGAACCATTTGGATTGTTCTTATATGTGAAAACGATTTGGTTATTTGCTTTTAATTCTGCTAAGGTTTCTTCATCACAGAAGTAATTTCCTTCCCCATGGGCAATTGGAAAACGTACGATTTCGCCTTTTTCATAGTCTGTCGTGAACATCGTTTCATTATTTTCTACAACGAGCTCTTCCTGATGGCACATAAAAGATAGATTTTTATTACGCATTAATGCACCAGGAAGGAGACCGGATTCTGTTAATACTTGAAATCCATTACATACCCCAAGGACAGGCTTTCCTTTTTCCGCATGCTCACGAACTTGATTCATGACATTTGATGTTGCAGCAACGGCACCACTGCGAAGATAGTCACCATATGAGAAGCCTCCTGGCAAAAGAATCGCATCATAGTCTTCCAGATTGCTATTTTGATACCAGACTAAATCCGCTTCTTCACCTAGAACCTCTTTGGCCGCATGATACATATCCCGATCACAATTCGAACCTGGAAAAACAATCACAGCAAATTTCACGCTTTGTCAGCCTCCTCGACCTCGAAGTGATAATCTTCCATCACTGGATTAGCAAGCAGCTTATCACACATTTCCTTGATGCGCGCATCTAAATCAGGACCATCCTCCACGTTTAGCTCGATGACTTTCCCAACTCTTGCATCTTTCACTTCCTCATACCCCAGTGAATTCAGTGATTCCTGAATCGCTTTTCCTTGTGGATCTAATACACCAGCTTTTAATGTTACATATACCGTTACCTTTTTCATACTTTTGCCTCCAGTCGATGTAAGATTTCTTCGTATACCTCTATTAAATCTCCTGTACCTTGACGAAATACATCTTTATCTAATTTATCTTCTGTTTCCTTATCCCATAGACGGCATGTATCCGGTGAAATTTCATCAGAAAGAACAATGTCGTCTTTGATTTTTCCAAATTCGAGCTTAAAGTCTACTAATTGAACGCCTACTTTAGAGAATAACTTATTTAACTCCTGGTTAACCTCCAATGCCTTGCTCTTTATTTGTTGCAATTCCAAGGCTGTGATGTTTGTAAGCAGTACAGCATGCTCGTCGTTAATGAGCGGATCACCAAGCTCATCCTTTTTGTAAAATAATTCCACAATTGGTGGATAGAAGTGGGTTTTCTCCTCTATCCCCAACCGTCTCGTAATGCTTCCTGCGGCAATGTTGCGGACCACTACTTCAAGCGGGATAATCTCTGTTTTATTTACGAGCTGCTCTGTTTCATTTAATTGCTCAATAAAGTGAGATTCCATTCCATGATCACGCAAATATTCAAAAATCCGTGATGAAATTTCATTATTTAATCGACCTTTTCCAACGAAAGTGGCTTTCTTTTCTCCGTTAAATGCTGTTGCATCATTTTTATAGGATAAAACTAATTTTCCCGGCTGGCCTTTTGCCTGGTAAACTTTCTTTGCTTTTCCTTCGTATAAAAGTTCCGCTTTCATGTTTGTTATTCCCCTTCCGTTAGTCCAATGCGGTCAAAAATAAAGTCAACATTTTTTAGATGATACGTGTAATCAAAGCAATCATCTATTTCTTTTTGTGTCAGCGTTTTGCTGATTTGTTCATCCTGCTCGACTAACTGTTTAAAATGGGTTTCTGTCTCCCATGCCTGCATGGCTTTAGGCTGTACGATGTCATAAGCAGCTTCCCTTGCCATGCCTTTATCGATAAGCTTCAGTAATACACGCTGAGAGAAAATGACACCGTGTGTTTTATCGATATTGCGTTTCATGTTTTCCGGGAATACCGTTAAGTTTTTCACGATGTTTCCAAAACGGTTCAGCATATAATTCAGCGCAATGGTCGCATCTGGTAAAATGACACGCTCAGCTGAAGAATGCGAAATATCACGTTCATGCCATAAGGAAACATTCTCATAAGATGTCATCATATATCCACGAATAACACGCGCCATTCCCGTCATGTTTTCCGAACCAATCGGATTACGCTTATGAGGCATTGCAGAAGATCCTTTTTGGCCTTTTGCAAATCGTTCCTCTACCTCCCGCGTTTCCGTTTTTTGCAATCCGCGAATTTCTGTAGCAAATTTTTCGATGGACGTTGCAATTAACGCAAGCGTGGAAAAGTATGCCGCATGACGATCACGCTGCAGGGTTTGTGTGGAAACCGGTGCAGGTGAAATACCAAGCTTGTCACATACATATTTTTCAACAAATGGATCAATATTCGCATAGGTTCCGACTGCTCCTGATAATTTTCCGAACTCAATGTTTTTTGCAGCCAGCTCAAAACGCTCCAGATTACGCTTCATTTCCTCATACCAGAGAGCAAGCTTCAAGCCAAATGTCGTCGGTTCTGCATGGACCCCATGTGTACGTCCCATCATAACGGTATGCTTATGCTCTATTGCTTTGTTTCTCAAAATTTCGATGAAGTTGTGCAAGTCTTTACGAATGATTTCATTTGCTTGTTTAATCAAGTAAGAAAGTGCGGTGTCGACAACATCTGTAGAAGTCAGGCCATAATGCACCCATTTTCTTTCTTCCCCCAATGTTTCTGATACAGCACGAGTAAAGGCAACCACATCATGGCGTGTTTCCTGTTCAATCTCATAAATACGGTTGATATCAAAGGATGCATTTTCACGAAGTGCTCTGACATCTTCTTTTGGGATAACGCCTAGCTCACTCCATGCTTCACATGCCAGGATTTCCACCTCAAGCCATGCTTTGAATTTATTTTCTTCCGTCCAAATGGAACCCATTTCCTCTCTGGTGTAGCGTTCGATCATCGTTTTGCCTCCTCGAATTTTTCAATCTGTGCTAATAGTTGATCTTCCGTATCTGCTATAAATGTAATATGCCCCATTTTCCGTTTCACTTTTGCTTCATCTTTTCCGTACAAATGAACAAATCCTTCATTTGTATACTGAATTGCTGTTAGGACCGATTCAATGTCTTCCCCTAAAATATTAATCATTACTGCTGGCTTGAATTGTCTAATCTGCATGAGTGGCAGTCCGCAAATAGCCCGGATATGCTGGCCAAACTGGGAAATGTTGCACGACTCAATCGTATAATGTCCGGAATTATGTGGTCTTGGTGCCATTTCATTGAGATAGATATCCTCATCTTTCACAAACATTTCAATTGCAAACGTACCGACGATATTCATTTTCTCAGCTAGTACGTGCGCAGCTCCGTATGCTTTTATTTGAATATCGGAATTCACATGTGCCGGTGCTGTTGTTTGATAGAGAATATGATCACGGTGTTTGTTTTCCGCGAGTGGAAAATAAGCAATTTCTCCGGACTTTGATCTTGTAAATACAACAGAAATCTCTTTATCAAAGGAAATCCATTCTTCCAGGATGCAATGTCCATGTTTATCGGCAAATTGCTTCGCTTCTTCCACATCTGCTTCTGAATTTAGTTTTAACTGTCCTTTCCCGTCATATCCTCCTCGACAGGTTTTTATAACAGCTGGGAAATTAAATGTCTTTAAAGCCTCCTCACACTCTTTTGCATTTGTAACAATGGCAAATTTGGATGTAGGCAATTCCAATTCTTTGATTAATGTTTTTTCCTTTTCCCGGTTTTGTGTAATTTCCAGGGCATAGGCACCTTGTGGAAGTTTCCCCTGTGCTTCAATATAAGCGGCCGCATCAAGATCGACATTTTCAAATTCGTAAGTGATGACATCACTTATTTCCGTTAATTGCTTAATGGCATCCATATCGTCATAAGCTGCTGTGATTTGTGTATCAGCGACTTGAGCGGTAGGACAATTTGGAGTTGGATCAAGTACTGCAATCTTATAGCCCATGTATCTGGCAGCAATAGCCATCATTCTACCTAATTGGCCACCGCCAATAATACCAATCGTCTGTGCTGGAATGATTGTTCTACTTGTTTGCAAGGTCATCCCTCATTTCTGCTACTTTATCCTGCATTTCTTTTCGATAGTTTTGTAGATTTGACGCAATCTTTTCATCAAATGCTCCGATGATTTGTGCTGCAAGTATTCCTGCATTGGTTGCACCGGCTTTGCCAATCGCAACGGTTGCAGTTGGAACCCCTCCAGGCATTTGGACAATGGATAGAAGGGAATCCAATCCATTCAATGCCTTACTTTGAACAGGAACCCCAATGACGGGCAAAGTAGTTTGCGATGCTACCATACCGGGCAAATGAGCCGCACCTCCTGCACCAGCAATGATCACTTTTAACCCGCGATCTCGTGCAGATTTTGCATAATCAAACATGTTATCCGGTGTACGATGTGCGGAAATTACATCCTTTTCATACGGAATTTCCAACTGCTGAAGCACGCTACACGTATGCTGCATCGTTTCCCAATCCGAGATACTCCCCATAATGACACCAACTTGAGCCATGAAATCCCTCTTTCTATTTAAAGTAATTTAAAAGTCCATTTAAAACTAAAAAAGTCTATTCGTCTCCCTCGTCATGAGGAAAGATGAACAGACTTTAGCTGTTTTATAGACAGCAAAACAAACCATTGTTCTGCTGCAACGATTCATCTTCCCTCATAGTCCAGCATTTACGGTGCCGGGTAGAAACTTCTGGGCCATATTCCCAGAGATATATGAGGTGTTTTTCGTATCATTTTGACGTGTTAAGCATATCAATTTGCGGAGCTATTGTCAACAAAATATCGAACGATTTGATGTTATTTTTATTTAATGTTCGGATTTCGGTGTTGTTAACTCGGATTCATCCCTTCTTTAGGGTAGCTGTTTCTTTTTTCTTATACTCATACCTCTAAGATTGTACAGGGATGAATCTGAATCTTTCCTGGATGTTTTCGGTCCTCGCAGTTGATATAAAATACACTTAACTTTAGATGATATCGGCGCTTGATCTACCGCTCCGAAAATAAAATACGCGCACCTCAGGGCAACTGGTGATCCCTGTGTTGTCGCATGAGTTCAGTGAAAAAGTAACGTAGAGGGAATCTACCTGACCGAATGAGACCTGGAATCAGTCAAAAGGTAACGTAGAGGGGTCTACGTTATCTAATGAACTCGAAATTTAATCATAAGGGCACGTAGAGGGGGGCTACGTTACCCAATGAAATCGGAATTCAGTCAAAAGGGCACGTAGATTGGGGCTACGTTACCTATTGAACTCGAATTTCAATCATAAGGGCACGTAGATTAGGTCTACGTTACCCAATGAAATCGGAATTCAGTCAAAAGGGCCCGTAGATTGGGGCTACGGTACCCAATGGACCCGAAATTCAGTCAAAAGGGCCCGTAGATTGGGGCTACGGTACCCAATGGACCCGAAATTCAGTCAAAAGGGCCCGTAGATTGGGGCTACGGTACCCAATGGACCCGAAATTCAGTCAAAAGGGCCCGTAGATTGGGGCTACGGTACCCAATGGACCCGAAATTCAGTCAAAAGGGCACGTAGATTGGGGCTACGTTACCCAATGGACCCGAAATTCAGTCAAAAGGGCACGTAGATTGGGGCTACGTTACCCAATGAACTCGAAATTCAATCATAAGGGCACGCAGAGGGGGGCTACGTTACCCAATGAAGTCGGAATTCAGTCAAAAGGGCACGTAGATTGGGTCTACGTTACCCAATAAGACCCGGAACCAGTCAAAAGGTAACGTAGAGGGGTCTACGTCCAGATGAGCCCGAAATTCAATCAAAGAGTCTCCATGTATTTCCTTGGCTGCTACAACAGCTTTACATCACACGCAGAAAAAGTGGTTTTCTCCCGAGGAGGCTGAAGCATTGCCATAAGTTGCGTGATTGCCCCTAGCAGAATTGGGTCGGAGCAGCACCTTACGTCGGAGTTTATAGATTTAGCGACAAAAACATAATCTTTTAGAATACAACCTAAAAGTAAAAAAGCCCATTCGTTTGGATAAGTTCAATCCAGGGTATAAAAATTAAAACTACTCAAATAAGGGGTGAAAAACATGACAGCAGAGAAGATAGGCTTTGCGTTATTATATCTTGGATTGTTTTTGTTGATCGGAAAATGGGTTCGTGTACGTGTAAAATGGCTGCAAAATTTATTTTTGCCGTCCTCTGTCATCGGCGGATTTATTGCACTACTGTTGGGACCACAAGTACTGGGCAGGATGCTTGAGCCAATTACAGGTAAACAGTCATTTTGGGCTACAGGTCTTTTGGCACCTGACATATTGGAAGTATGGGATGCCATTCCGGGTTTAATGATCAATGTAGTCTTTGCGACTTTATTTTTAGGAACGGTATTACCAAGCTTGTCCAAAGTATGGGATATTGGAGGGCCTCAGCTCGCCTTTGGTTGGACAATTGGATGGGGACAATATGTTGTTGGTATACTGCTGACACTGCTCGTATTAACGCCCGTCTTTGGAATACCACCGATGTTTGGTGCGCTTATTGAAGTAGCCTTTGAAGGTGGTCACGGTACGGCAGCAGGTCTCCAAGGGACATTTGAGGAAATCGGCATCCCTGAAGCTTACGATTTCGCTATCGGACTGGCGACTGTTGGTATTTTATCAGGGGTCATTATCGGAATTATTATTATTAACTGGGGAATTCGCAGGCAGAAGACAGAGGTCATTAAAAATGTACAAAAATTTTCTTCTTTAAGAAAAGCAGGCATTATCGAATTTGAAAACAGAGAGCCTGCAGCAAAAATGACTGTTCGCCCTGAATCCATCGAGCCACTTTCCCTGCATTTTTCGGTTATTGGTGCAGCAATTTTGGTCGGGTACGTCTTGCAACAAATTCTTATTTGGATGGAAGCCTCTATCTTTAGTTCGGACTTCATGACATATGTACCTTTATTCCCGTTGGCAATGATTGGTGGAATCCTCGTTCAGTTATTTTTCAAGAAAATCGATAACACGGAAATTCTTGATCGTAAAATGGTTAGTCGTATCCAAGGCTTTGCCCTTGATATGTTAATTTTAACAGCTATCGCAACGGTTTCGCTTGATGTGATTGGGGAAAACATCCTTCCATTCTTATTGCTTGCAGTGGTTGGTATTTTGTGGAATGTGTTCGGCTTCTTCATTCTTGCACCACGAATGATTCCCACCTATTGGCTGGAAAGGGGTATTGGTGATTTTGGCCAGTCGATGGGAATAACAGCAACAGGGCTGTTGTTAATGCGTGTTGCAGATCCGAAAGCCGAATCTCCAGCATTTGAAGGTTTCGGTTACAAGCAATTAGTGTTTGAGCCATTTTTAGGCGGAGGACTTGTAACAGCACTATCTGTTCCAATTATTTTCCAATTCGGTCCGATACCATTTCTTATTTTCTCCGTAGTAATGTGTGTATTGGGTTTATTTGTTGGGTTATTTCATTTCGGTAAAAAGAAATGATAAATAGGAAGCTATACATGGAAAAAGAGTAGGTCCGCTTTAAAACCGGCCTACTCTTTTTTTGTTGTTTTTGTTTGGGCATCTGCTACAACATCTGTACCTTGCTCTTTCGGACTTTTCTTCGGATTAAACAGTCTTCCTTTTCGTACTTGCTTCACCCAAAATCCGCCATGTATCCGTTTTGGTTCATAAGAAATAATAAATGCCTTAGGATCGATTTCCTTAATCACTTCATAAAGACGGAGCTCATACTTTCTAGGTGTTAAAATTTGCATCGATAATCGATCTCCATCCATTCCATAGGAGGACCAGCTCGTTACACCATATCCTTTTTCCCTTAGCTTCCTCGTAAACTTAATATCGGGATTAGATGAAACAACATTTACGGTTATATATCCCAATGCCAGTCTCTCTTCAATCATCGCTCCAACAATTAAACCAGAACCAAAGCCTAGAGCATAGGCAATCAAGTTCTGTATTTCATTTAAATTATCCAGAACCAATCCTAAACCGACAATGTATACAACAATTTCAAACATACTGACAAAGGAGGCAATATATGTGCGTCCCTTTAATGTCAGTATCATACGAATAGTCATTAAGGATACATAAACAACATTTACAATAAAAATGATTGTCACCATTACTAACGCATTACTGAGCAAGATTTACCCTCCTAGATTGAGTCATTGTTCTACATATTTGTAATCATTTTTTCTAATCTTAAAGAAGACGAATTCCCGAATGGTGGTTCCAGCAAAATTAACCCTTCCAATATTTCCCCATGTTCTAGGCACCTTCCCTACACACTAGGCATAGGCTATAACAAAAATGGATAACTTGAGGTGATTTCTTTGGATCCATTCAAACAAATGACTGATTGGAAAAAGAATATGGATCATTTTTTCGGTGAAAACTTCTGGAACGAATTTGAAGGGATTATGAAACCTAATATTCCCCAAATTAATATGTATCAAACGGACAATGAGATTTTATGCATCGTCAACATGCCTGGTTTAAAAAATTTAAACCAAATCGATATCTATGTCAACTATACTACATTGGAACTCAGGGGTAATATTAATTTGGAACATGCACATGGAACAGTCATCAAGGAGGAAATTCTACAAGGTGTTTTTGACCGAAAAATTGACCTCCCATTCCCAGTTCGTGCCGATAAAATGGACGCAACATACAAAAATGGTCTTGTATTCATCCAGTTGCATCGATTAATTTCCGAAACAAGCAATCTTAATAAGGTAGATATTAAGTTACTGGAGGACGAATAATTTTTGCATAGAGGCCTGTTGTATCCTACAGGTCTCGTGTATTTTTTTAGGGAACACTATGACTAAAACCCACGCACCCTCTTTCTCAACGCTCGCCTCCACTGCACTCCCAGCAACTTACATTCATAAAGCTCATCTGTCATTCTTAAATCATATTTATTCACATACATGATTTCATTACAGGCAGCGATAGTCCATTGAGTATACGGCCGTTCCAATAATTCCAGATCCGTTCCTTCCTGGATATCCCCTTCTTGTAAAACACGAAAATACCATCCAGTCCGCATACTATTTCTTAGCTGCCTAGTACTGGCTTTTCCAGGCTGGGAAACTTGAATAACGGCATCTCCCACTTGAAATGTGTCTCCAATACAAACACTGAATTCATCCATTTCCAAAATGGCAAAATTTTCCCCCATTGCTCCAATATTGATGGTGCCCGAATTTTGTTCTTCCCAATAAGTATAATGCTTAATCGGATAAGCAAAAACCGCTCGATCCTTTATATCGTCTGCGGAAAAACCGGTCTTGCTCAACCATATTTTCCCCTGCACTTGTTCTTTTCCGCTAAATATTTTATGTACATATGGTTCATCCATTATTTCACCTGCTTTAAAGATGTGATATATTTATTCTACTAGAAAAATAGATATTTTTTAACATAAACCGTAATGGAGTGAATTCAATTGGCAAATTTTAAAAAAGCAACTTTTGCAGGCGGCTGTTTCTGGTGTATGGTTAAACCATTTGATCAATGGGACGGTGTCAAAAGTGTCATCTCAGGTTACACTGGTGGACATGTCGAAAATCCAACATATAAAGAAGTTAAAACTGGGACAACCGGACATTACGAGGCGGTTGAAATCACTTATGACCGTTCTATCATTAGCTATGATACAATCATTGACCTATACTGGAAACAAATTGACCCAACCGATGATGGTGGACAATTCCATGATCGCGGAGACCAATATCGCACGGCTATTTTTTATCATGATGAAGAACAAAAGGCACTTGCGGAAAAATCTAAACAAACGCTTGATCAGAGTGGTAGATTTACAAAGCCAATTGTCACAGAGATACTTCCTGCCGTGACTTTCTACCCTGCAGAAGACTATCATCAGGATTTTTATAAAAAAAGCGAACAAGAATACAAGGAAGATCGAGAAAAATCCGGCCGGGATGAGTTTATCGAAACCGTTTGGAATGATTAATTCTTTTCTTTCCTGTGTTTGATATAAAATGCACCATACCTTAAAATGACGTTGAACTTAATTTACAACTATGGAAATACAATACGCACACATTATAGGCCGGCTGGTGAGCCTTCTTGCGCTGCCTCGTCTTTCCGGGGCTCACCGATGCCTCTTTTCCCGCATGAGTCTCCGTGTATTTCCTTCGCTAGTTTGTGCATGTATCTTCCCAACATGGATAAGGCAAATCAAGTGTATCTTCAACCCGTGTTTTTTTTCACCCCACTGATTGTTAGGTAAACAAGGAGTTTACTGGCTGTCCGGGGCGGAAATCAACACCGCAACATACGTCGGTTTTTATAGATTTTATGTCAAACAGTTGTTTTACTAGGTGGTTTACTGGGCATCTTTTTCTGTTATTATATGACCCCTTCCATGACTCGGTTGATTAGCTCCTTTACCGTCTGATGTTTTGCCAGTCGCGGACTTTGCCCAGACCAAAGCGACATATATTCCTGTTGATTCTGTAATGCTGCAGCTTTTCGAATTCGGTTCGTTAAATGATTCTGAACAGGAAATTCTGGCAAACTCGATTCATGCTCCTTCATATGCTTCATAAAAGAGTTATTTAGGCCTCGAGCTGTCTTCCCTGAAAAGGCGCGAGTGAGTGTCATCTCGTCTTCTGAAGCTTGAAGAATGGCTTGTTTATGCAGTGGATGTGCGCCACTTTCTGTACAAGTCAAAAATGCTGTTCCCATTTGGACTGCCTTTGCTCCAAGAAACACAGAAGCCATTAATCCTCTCCCGTCCATGATCCCACCCGCAGCGATTACAGGAATATTTACTGCATCCGCTACTTGCGGTATCAGTGACATGGTTCCTATCAATCCTTCCTCTGTCGTGTTCATAAAATTCCCGCGGTGCCCGCCTGCTTCGCTGCCTTGCGCTACAATGACGTCCATGCCTCGGTTTTCAATCTCCTGAGCCTCTTTAACCGTCGTAGCTGTCCCCACTACAATAATCCCGTGCTGTTTTAACTCATGAATTATTTCCTGTGAGGGAACTCCAAAAGTAAAGGAACATATTGGAATTTTTTCTTCGATGATGATGTTAAGCTGTTCCTCATAGGTTTGAAAGGCTATTTTCTGGTCGGGAAGCTCTGATGAATTATTTTCATCTATAGATAATTCATTGCGAATGGGCTTTAATAACTGTTCAGCTGTCATCACTTTTTCGTCTGATACTTGAAATTGATTTGGAACAAAAAGATTGACACCAAAAGGTCGATCCGTTAATTGTTTTACTTCTTTGATTAACGTTCGTAAATTTTTCGGACTCATATATCCTGCACCAATCATTCCCAAAGCCCCATTATTGGAAACCGCAGACACTAATTCTTTAGTTGTCACTCCTCCAGCCATTGGCGCTTGAATAATTGGATACTGAATATTAAAAAGCTCCGTGATTTTATTTTGAAGCATGCTTCCACCTCATTCTGTGAATATTAGTTTATATACAATATTCTCCAGAACTAGTGGAATTCCTTTTATATTCCAGCTTTACTTGCCTCAATAAATCCCTGATAAATTTTCTGGGAAGCTTCGTCATTCATGGCTTCTGGATGCCACTGCACACCAAGCGCATACGTATGTTCTTTGCTTTCTACTGCTTCGATTACACCATCATTTGCTAAACCGCTTATTTGAAAACCATCCCCTACTCTACGGTTTGATTGATGATGATAACTGTTTACTTTTATTTTTTCCTGGCCTGTTAAGCGATGGAGCAAGGAATTTTCCAGGACGTTCACAAAATGAGAGCCGTGTTCCCTTGGTGCTTTTTGTGAATGCTGGAGCAATTCTCCATCCATTTGCGCATAAATATCCTGATACATATCTCCGCCTACTGCGATGTTTAATGTTTGACTGCCCCTGCAGACACCGAGAATGGGTTTATCTAATGCTAGCATTTTTTTCATTAGTTCAATTTCAAAGTGATCCCGTTCCGGAATGATTGTACCTAACTGTGGGTGAGGTTCCTCCCCAAATAAGGTCGGATCAATATCAAATCCTCCTGTCGCATACAAACCATCCATTTGGTTGGCTATTTGATTCAGGTCCTCTTCTTCCAATAAATAAGGCAGCATCACCGGCATTCCCCCTGCTTGAACAATTGCTTTAATATTCCTGTTGGTTACTGCATAATGTGTCTTATCGGTTTCCATGGAAGAGGTAATTCCAATGATAGGTTTCATTTAAAATCCTCCTTTTTATTGAAAAAATTAATTATAGTCTAATGTCTTTTAATCTTTATGTCTACCAACGATAAAACAATCTTCATTATGAGAATTACAAAACGAAAAATAAGTGATATAGTTTTTAGTAACGAAAACATTCATACAAGCGTAGTCAGGAGAGGAATTTTTTGTCAAAAAATGAATCGGTTATACCTTTAAAAACCCTATTATTCAGTTTTCATGCGTCCAATACCGTTATCATTAGTTTTTTGCCATTATATTTACAGTATAAGGAGCTCAATGAAACAGAAATTGGATGGGTACTTGCGATCGGACCGCTTGCATCCATGCTCGCTCAGCCTTTTTGGGGATATATGAGCGATAAATACAAAACAGTAAAATGGACATTAATTATTTGTATCATCGGTCTGATCATTGGAGGTACATTATTTTTCCAAATGAACACGTTAATAACCATTATTTTAATGGGGGCCGTCTTTTATTTCTTTACGACTCCAATTGGTGCACTTGGCGATAGCTTGGCACAGCGCCGTGCAGATGATTTACATATCGCCTTTGGAACGATTCGTACGTGGGGATCGATTGGGTTTGCGATTTCTTCTTTGGTAGTTGGAAGAGTTCTTGATGTGATCGGTATTCAATATATGATTTTCCCTTACCTTTTCTTCGGTGTAATGGCATTACTTGCTACTATTCCACTAAAAGATGTAGAAGTAGAGTCAGACCCCGTCAGTTTAAAGGACGTGAATAAGCTCTTTAAAAATAAACCATTTGTAATCTTTTTAAGTGTTGTTGTGTTGATTACCATCAGCCACCGAACAAATGACAGCTATATGGCCCTTTACATCACAGAGCTTGGTGGCAGTGAAGGGTTGGTTGGTCTTGCCTGGTTTGTCGGCGTCCTTATGGAAGCAATTGTCTTCGCTTTTGCACGGTTTTGGTTCAGAAAGTTCCATTCCATGGTGTTTATCATTGCTGCGGGGATTCTATATTCTATCCGCTGGTTCCTTTATGCGGTCGTTGATGATCCAATGTACATTATCGCCTTGCAATTTCTGCACGGATTAACCTTTGGTGTATTTTACACAGCAGCATTTGAATATGTGACTAGACTCATTCCGAAGCTCCTGCAATCTACTGGACACCTTGTATTCTTCGCCGTGTTCTTTGGATTATCCGGAATTATCGGATCCCTT
Organism: Oceanobacillus salinisoli; assembly: GCF_009733865.1. Taxonomy (GTDB): domain Bacteria; phylum Bacillota; class Bacilli; order Bacillales; family Amphibacillaceae; genus Oceanobacillus; species Oceanobacillus salinisoli. The sequence continues at coordinate 47,856 of NZ_WOFB01000019.1, forward strand.
GCAGGCGGGGCCATCATGGATAACTTCGGAGGAAACTTCCTGTACTTCATCATGGGATGCCTGGCCACAGCAGGAACCATACTGCTCATTGCCTATCACGCACTCCCATTCGGAAAAGAAAAATAGAAACGGTGCCGTTATGGTGCCTGTCACTTCCCGGAATTTGTCGAATGATAAGAAAAGCGCAAGCGCCCGTTTAGCGACGTACGGACTGCGCCTGGCCATGCCAGGTGGTTCGGTGTTGCCGCGCAAAGCGGCGGGTTTAACCGAACAGTCCCTGTAGGAGATAAAGGAAACGCGACGAACGGAGGGAGTCGATGTTGACTTATCGTACGGAGGTGAGGGAAGTCCGCTAGTCGCTGGGCGATGGAGCTAGACATCAAAGCGCAAATTTATACTTTTTTTATCTGATAAGAAAAGGCTGAGGCCCTTTAACATACGGGGCTCCAGCCTTTTCTTTCGCTTTCTATTTCTTATTAATTATGAACCGTCTAGTTTAAGAAAATAAAGTACAAAATAAAGATAACAAACAATCCGTACATAATTGGATTAATTTCTTTTGCACGGCCTTTTACAATCATTGTGATTGGATAGAAGATAAATCCAATGGCAATACCAGTGGCAATACTATAAGTGATTGGCATCATCAATACCGTAAAGAATGCTGGTACAGCAATTTCAAATTTATCCCATTCGACATTCTTCAATTGGTTTGCCATCAAAACACCGACGATGATTAATGCTGGTGCAGTCACTTCTGTAGTGACGATGCCTAGTAATGGTGAAAAGAACAATGCTAAAAGGAAAAATCCTGCTGCTACCACAGCGGTAAATCCTGTACGTCCACCGACACCAACACCGGCAGTGGATTCAACATAAGAAGTAGTAGTTGACGTACCTACTGTTGCACCAACAACCGTTGCGGCAGAATCAGAGAACAATGCTTTACCTGCTCGAGGCAATTTATTATCCTTCACTAAACCAGCCTGTGACGCAACTGCCATTAATGTTCCAGCCGTATCAAAGAAGTCAACAAATAAGAAAGTTAAAATAACAACGAGCATCTCGATGGTAAAGATATCACCAAAATGCAGAAATGCTTGTCCAAATGTCGGTGCAATACTTGGAACCGAACCTACGATGTCACCAAGACCTGTTGGAACCGGAACTAAGCCAAAGAACATACCCACAATCGCAGTAGTAATCATTCCATAGAAAATTCCAGCTCTAATTCCTTTTGTTAAAAGGATAACCGAAACGACAAGTCCAAAAATAGTTAATAATACAGACGGTGACATCACATCACCAAGGGCAAGAAATGTAGCCTCATCCGCAACGACAATTCCCGCATTGGTTAAACCGATGAAAGCAATAAATAAACCAATACCCGCACCAACTGCCATCTTTAAATTGGATGGGATGGCATTAATAATTTTTTCGCGAATTCCAGTTAACGTTAAGATAATAAAGATAATACCAGAAGCTAAAACACCAGCTAGTGCCGACTCCCAAGGAATTCCGTAACCTAAAACAACCGTATAAGCAAAGAATGCATTCAGTCCCATCCCTGGCGCAAGAACAACTGGATATTTAGCAACCAGCCCCATAATTAGGGAACCGACTGCAGCAGCAAGTGCAGTTGCGACAAACACTGCTCCCTGATCCATCCCCGCATCACCAAGCACCGCTGGGTTGACAAATAATATATAGGCCATCGCCAAGAATGTAGTTAAACCGGCTGTAAATTCTGTTTTGTAGCTGGTACCCAATTCCTCAAACTGAAAATACTTTTTCATTCCTTTTCCTCCTTAAAATAGATAAAAACAAAGCTCTTCCATAGTTTTTGTCGCTTTTCCATAAAACTGTCTTTCAAAACGCAACTAAAATTAAAGGGGGTGCACGATTTAGTGACATATGATTTCTACATCTTTGTCATGTAAAAATAATTCCCATATGCTAAAATTTATGATTTCCTAAAAACATTAAAAAACTCGGGATTTGCCTCTTTTTTACAAAATTTCATATATTTATACTAACGCAACAAAAAACACCCATGGAAATCCCAAGAGTGCTACGGCAGAAAAAGCAATGATTAAATAACCTGTTTCATTACTATATCTCTGCGTAGTCAGACTATTTACGGCAGTCTGGTAGAAACTCTGGGCCATATCCCCGAAATTATACGCATTTCTATTAAAATTACATTACTATATTACTAACCGCATCAACCTTTGTCAATAAAAGTCGAATATTTTATAAAAAATTAACATTTTTGTTCGTATTTAATCAAAAAAACAGCAAGAACAAAAAGTTCCCACTGTTTTTTTCCGTCCATTACAGACCCAAATTTACTCCCACTCAATCGTTGCAGGTGGCTTACTCGTTACATCATACACAACGCGATTAATATGCGCTACTTCATTTACGATACGAGTTGAAATTTTCTCCAGTACATCCCAAGGAATACGTGCCCAGTCTGATGTCATACCGTCAATCGATGTTACCGCACGAATTCCAATTGTATAATCATACGTTCTTGCATCTCCCATAACTCCCACACTTTTAATGTTAGGAAGCACGGTAAAGTATTGCCAGATATCGCGATCTAATCCAGCGGCAGCAATTTCCTCACGGAGGATGGCATCGGATTCGCGGACAATTTCCAGTTTTTCTTCCGTTATTTCACCTAATACACGAATCGCAAGTCCCGGCCCTGGGAATGGTTGCCGCCAAACAATATAATCCGGAATTCCCAACTGTGACCCAAGCTCTCGTACTTCATCTTTAAATAACGTATTTAATGGTTCAATTAATTCAAATTGCATATCTTCCGGCAATCCGCCAACATTGTGATGTGACTTAATCGTTTGAGCAGTATCTGTACCACTTTCAATCACATCCGTGTAGAGGGTTCCCTGTGCTAGATAATCAATATCTTTTAGCTTATCCGCTTCATCATCAAAGACATAGATGAATTCATTACCGATAATTTTACGTTTTTTCTCTGGGTCATCGACACCTTTAAGTTTAGAAAGGAAACGGTCTTTAGCATCCACTTTAATGACATTCATATGGAAATCTTCGGCAAAAACTTTCATCACATCATCTGCTTCGTTTTTACGAAGCAAACCGTGGTCAACGAAGATACATGTTAGCTGATCACCAATTGCTTTATGAATAAGTGCAGCAACAACCGATGAATCCACCCCACCACTAAGGGCACATAATACTTTTTTATTACCAACTTTAGCCTGAATGTTTGCAACTTCCTGCTCAATAAAGTTTTCGATACTCCAGTTTCCAGCACTTCCACATACATCAAATACGAAATGTTTTAGCACATCATTTCCATACTCGGAATGGCGAACTTCAGGATGGAACTGTACACCGTATAATTTTTCCGCCTGATGACTCATGGCAGCTATTGGTGTTGAATGGCTTGTTGCATCAACCTGGAATCCTTCAGGGGCAACCGTCACTTTATCCCCATGGCTCATCCATACCGTTTGCTTGTCCGGTGTATCTTTAAAAAGAATTGGCTGATCATTTAAATCAATCAGCGCTTTCCCGTATTCACGGTTTTTCGCCTTTTCAACTTTACCATCATAGTGAAGCGCCATTAATTGCATTCCATAGCAAATTCCTAAAATCGGTATATCTAAATCAAATAGTTTCTCATCTGTGCGGAAACTATTTTCATCATATACACTATGAGGTCCACCTGAAAGAATAATTCCTTTAGGATTCATTTCCTTAATTTCTTCAGCCGTTAATTTATGGGAGTGCAATTCACTATACACCCCAAATTCCCTAATACGGCGAGTTATTAATTGATTGTATTGGCTGCCAAAGTCCAATACAAGAATCATTTCATCATTACCCATGTTTGTACGCTCCTATCTATTCCTTTAATGGTCTATCCTTAAAAATAGTTTCCCAATCTATCTATCCTTTATAAGAGGTTGTTCTAAAAAGTCCAGTAAAAATAACATCAAGATAGAGGAGCTTCGACTAAATACTAACAAGTCTTAAGTCGAACGTCGAGGTCCCACCTCCGTGGAAGCCCGGAACTAAAGGAGCTCACGCCACCTCGAACTTCTCGGTCCTTTTTACCATCTTATTCGAACACACACTTATAGAAACTGAAAAAACTTGAACTCCTGCTTTTTATAGTAAAAAAACTACAAAAAGGCAGAAATCCAAGTTTTCGTGTAAACCGTTAGATTTTCTGCCTTCATAGTCAGGGCATTTACGGTGCCCCGGTAGAGACTTTCGAACCATATTATCGAGGATATACGAAAGGCATTTATTTTTATTGTGTCTTCATTATTTCTATATTCTACTAACCAACGTGCACGAGGTCAACCCATTATACGATTAATTAAATTTTTCCATAATTGCGTGAGTTCCACTACATGCTGATTAGATAATTCGTTTTTGTACAGGACACGCTCATAATAGTTTGTAAGCTGTCCCATTTCTTTTGATCCATAGCTGGAATCAATCTGATCCGCATATTCTCTTAATGTCTGATCAGGTGCTTTTTCATACCCTTTATCGTTTAATACTTTCATTAAATAATGATAGGCATCTTGAAATGTTTCCGTATCCTGTGTTTTAGCCAATCTCGCAGATACGACCTTCGTTTGCCAGCGATATCTCGTTTTATATATGAAGAATGCAAGCACCGCTAATACGGCAAGTCCAATGATTCCAAACCACCAATTGCTTCCACCAGATTCCGTATTGCCTGAAGTTGGACTAAATGCCGTTTCCGCTTCTTCCTCTTCTAATTCCTCTTGTTCCTCTTCTTCCTGTTCTTGAATATCTTCCGGCGCTTCCAGTACATCATCCTCTGTTTGATTATCGCTTTGAGTTTCACCTAAATGAAAATCAGTAGGGTTAGAAAATCCTTGTGTCGGTTCAAATGGAACCCACCCTGATCCAGGAAAATATACTTCAACCCATGAATGGGCATTTGCATTGGTAACCTGGTACACATCTGGTTCTTCCCCAACATTGTTTTCAATTAGCTCTCCACTGGTAAAGCCTTTTGCCCATCTTGTCGGAATATCCAATGAACGAAGCATTACAACCATGGCAGAGGAAAAGTTATCACAATAACCGACCTGCGACTCAAATAAAAATTGATCTACATAATCCTGATTACCTTGAGGAACGGGGACATCTGTCGTCTGATATTCAAATCCATTACTGCTGAAGTATCTTTCAATCGCTTTTGCCTTATCATAGCGACTATCCTCATCTGCGGTAATTTCTTCTGCCAATTCTCCGACTCGATCCGGCAAGGAGGAAGGAAGCTGTGTGTACCGGTCCGTTATGTCTGCCGGATCTTCCTCAGAGCTATTTCTCAGCTGATTAATTGCAAAGGACGGGTTGTCATACTCGACCTGGTACACGGCCATCTCAGGTGTCGTGTTAAATTCAGTTTGTACCGCTTCAGAGTTTGGATCCAGTGAAAAGCTCGTTTCTATCCCCGTTAACTCTTCTGCTTGAGTAGCACCATATGGATACATTAACTTTCCAATTGATGGATTATGCAGCTCGATAAGCCCTGTTAGACTTTCTGAGGCTACCTCGTCTGAGAACATTTCCAGCCCAATCATTCCATTTTCCAGTTCTTCATATTCTGGTTCAGATGACAGTTCCCATCCTTTTCCAGTATATAAATCTTTCGTTTCTACTCGCCAATAATGCGAATCATGGACATTCGCAGTAAAGACAGGCGTATAATCCTGAACAAATGATCCACCAAGTCTGGAATCATCCTCCCCATAGCCTACTTTCTGTGTGGCAGCCCCTGTACCACCAGCCCCCTCTGCAGCACTGTGTATAAACGGAACAGGATCAGGCCATTGCGGTTCCACTTTTGGTACGGCAAAACCAACCAATGTAGAAAAAATAACGATGGCAATAAGTGGTGTAAGCCAGGCCGATGTTTTCTTCATCCACGCTAACCGGATTTGTTCATGATCCAATTCTTTTAGCAAATTGGAAATGGCTAAAGCAATCAGCGAGATGACAAAAGACCGAACGACTGAGATTCCTGCATCATAAGCAGTAAACGTATCCAATATCGTCAAATAAACAAAGGTTAACAAAACAAACAGAAAAATTCGTTTCATCTGTACAAACCAGTAATGGAGTAAATAACTCATTAACCATATTAATATTAAAAACAGAAAGCTGCGAAATAATGGAGTGAGATAATACAATTCCTGTGAAATAAGTGCTTGTATATTAAAGGAGAATTCCATTAGCAATTGTTCCAGCCAAAGGATACTGAGTAGCGGCTGGTCAAAAAATAGTCCATGAAGGAGGAAGACGAGACCAAACCCCTTTAATAAATAGGATATCCACCACTTTAATTGCAGCATCGAGATAATAAAGCAAAAAACCGCATAAAGAATAAATGCCGTTATACTCGTTGTATCTGTAATATCTTCCAGCGGATACAGCCATTCCAGAAACAGAAAGAAACTGCAAACATAAAGCACAGAGGTGTATAGTATCGTTGATTTGTTTTTCGTTGCTCGATTCACTGCACATTCACCTCAATCGGTTTTTTCACTAATTGTTCTTCCGTAATCATTTGTACGCCTATTCCTTGTATCCTGAACTGTCCAATTATCTTCTGTTGTATTTCCGTAATAAATAAAGAAGATTGAATAAACAAAACTACCATCCGATTCATCCGCTTATTTAGTTGTTCAATCGTTTGTTTAAATGTTTCATCCATCTGTGTGGTAATCACAAATACCATTTCCCCACTACCCATTTGCATCATTTGTTCTTTCAACTGCAAAGAAAAAGAGCGTTTTCCCTGTGCCTCTAATTGGGACAGATGATTAACAATCATACTTTTCGCCGCTGAATCCTGATGCATTGGGAAATAAGCTTTCTCCTCCTCTCCACCAATGGTCAGCAATCCAACTTCTGTATCCTTTTTCTGGATGGTTTCCATTAAGGCCAATGTTAGCTCGATGGACGCTTCATATGCCAGCGGATTAAGTGCCGGGTAATGACAACTGTCTAATACGATTAAAATATTCGTGCTTTTTTCCTGTTCGAATTCCTTGGTCATGACCGTGTTTTTCCTCGCTGTTTGCTTCCAGTCAATCCAGGAAAAGCGATCGCCAGGCTCATATTCACGAACTCCTGCCGCAACGTTTGTATTGGTTACACGATTCGTTGCAGAGGCTACCGTTCCTTGCTCAAAATTACTGATTTGATTGTTCATGCGTACGGCCAGCTGACCCGGATTGGCAATCAGTCCGTCCTCAACAGGAAATACGTGCTCTTTTTTCACAAATCCGAAGATATCTCCAGTTTTCACACGAATTTCTTTTAATGTATGCTGCCCCCTTGGTACATGGGCAATCGAATAGTCCAGCTGAATATTCCGCTTAAACCATGGAAATACGGCTTTCTTCACTTTCCGCTGTACCATTAATTTGTTAGGCTGTTCCATATAAAAATACTTCTGTTGCCCGTTTTCCACCTTGTTAAGAGAAATAGGTAGCACTTCTTCAAAGACACAGTAATAAATAGGAAAGGGAACTTTTCGTTCTATATTAATTGAAATCGATACCGAATCACCAGCGCGAATGACCTGACGCGATAATTGTCTGGTGACGTCCCAGTTATTTATTGGATAAAGGAGAAAACCTAAGTGATAGATTAAAATTGGGAAAAAGCCGGCAAATAAAAACCAGCTGACAAACCCACCCTGAAACATGGCATAGGAAAACAATATCGCAATTAAAGCAATGATAAATATTAAATTCCCAAAAAACTTCAGTGATTTCTTCATCCACTAAAAGTCCTTTCGAATCGGAATATGCGTTGTTTTCACAATATTCGCAATGACATCTTCACTCGTCATTCCCTCATATTTCGCTTCAGAAGTGAGGATAATTCGATGTCCCATCACATAGGGAGCCAGCAGTTTTACATCATCAGGTAAAACGTAGTCCCTTTCATAAATATAGGCATAGGCCTTGGCCGCTTTCATTAATGCAATAGCTCCCCTTGGGCTTACTCCCAGATATGTTGCAAAATCTTCTCTTGTTTTTGTTACAAGATTAATAATGTATTGCTGGATATTTCTATCAATATAAACCTCTCTGACTTCCTGCTGTATTGCTACTAGTTCATCCCTTGTCATGACCGCTTCTATTTCTTCAATTGGATGATTGGTTGATGTTCGTTCCAGAATCTCTAATTCTTCCATAAACGTCGGATAACCCATTTTCAGTTTTAAAATAAAACGGTCTAACTGTGCTTCCGGTAATGGGTACGTTCCTTCATACTCAATTGGATTTTGGGTTGCCATAACAAAGAAGGGCTTTTTCAGAGGTATAGATTGTCCATCTACGGTAACATTTTTCTCCTCCATTGCTTCAAGGAGTGATGATTGTGTCTTGGGAGAAGTACGGTTGATTTCGTCCGCAAGAATAATATTTCCTAAAATCGGACCAGCGCGAAACTCAAACTCTAATTCTTTGGGATTATATATAGAAATGCCTGTAACATCTGATGGAAGTAAATCTGGGGTGAATTGAATTCTTCTAAAATCACAATCTAGTGACTTAGCCAATGCCCGAACGAGCATCGTCTTCCCAACCCCTGGTACATCTTCCAACAGGACATGTCCTTCGGCGAGTAATGCTACTAAACTAAGTGTTGCGACATCCTCTTTTCCGATCATTACTTTATTAATATTGGCCAGCACTTTTTCGATCTTTTCGTTATATACGGTTGTATCCTGCATGTATTCCTTCGCCCCTCTCATCTACTTCACTTCATTCTAAAACTAAAGCCATATATTATAACTATACAAGAAAAAACATTCAAGTAAAAGTAGAATTTTTGCTAGAAAACCTGCGACTACTTGTCCGCCAGTGAATGTGACACTTTTCCTGAAATGTTGTTCCTTTATGAGGTTGGAATAATGCCTCGCTGGAATTTTTTACTTTTTCTGAAATTAGTATACACACTATATGAAGTTTTTAAACTAGTATGCGGGATTTCGTTTGTTTTTAGTCTGGTGGATGAGGTGTTGTTGATTTTAAAGAAAGGTAAGGAAAATTACTACTTGCTCTTCTTGGGTAATTTATTAATAATAGCAGGATACTTTATTTTCTAAAAAGGAAGCAAGTTAACCTTCTACTTGCTTCCTTTTTTAGAAAGATAAGAAAGTATAAATTTGCGCTTTGATGTCTAGCTCCATCGCCCAGCGACTAGCGGACTTCCCTCACCTCCGTACGATAAAGAAGACTTGCCGATTGGTGAAACCAGAGGCTTAGTCGCACTTATACCCTTGCGGTGAAAGTCAACATCGACTCAAGTTTAGGAAGGCCGACTAAAGGCGGGCTAGCGCTCAGGCGGCGGCATACCCCTATGAAGGGGCATGTTTCCTTTTCGCTCTTCAAGCATAAGATTCACTAAGATTTTTACATTCGTAAAAATCAAGATCATCTAATCTCCTACGGGGACTGTTCGGCTAAAACCGCCGCTTAGCGCGGCAACACCGAACCACCTGGCGTGGCCAGGCGCAGTCCGTATGTCGCTAAACGGGCTCTTGCGCTTTTCTTTAGAAAACTTTATTGCATGTTTGCAGTTGATATGAAATGCGATATAAAGTGCACGTTGATTTCTGCTGCGGGTAGTCACGCACCTTAGGGTAACGCTTCAGCCCTCTTCGAAGAAATCCACTTCCTTGAACATAAGATAAGAATCCTTTACAACATTCATTGATATAAAATCGGTGCTCCTGGTCCTAGTGGTAAACCAAGTAGCATCCATACGACCAGCAAAAAGCTCCATCCAATAAGGAAGAACATAGAATATGGTACCATCGTTGAAACCAGTGTACCAATTCCCATTTTCTTATCATATTTCTGTGCAAAAGCAATAATAATCGCAAAGTATGTCATTAATGGAGATATGATATTCGTGGTTGAATCGGCAATGCGATAAGCCATTTGTGTTAGCTCTGGTGAATAGCCAAGCTGCATCATGATTGGCACAAAGACCGGTGCCATCATGGCCCATTTTGCAGATGCACTTCCGATAAATAGGTTAATAAATGCGGTGATTAAAATAAACATTAAAATTAAAGGAATCCCTGTCAGGTTAATGCTATCTAAAAACTCCGCTCCATATACACCGAGTACTAGACCCATATTGGATTCATTAAAGTAAGCAACGAACTGTCCTGCAGTAAATGCAAGGACAATAAACATGCCCATTGACGCCATCGTATCGGACATTTGTGCTGCCACGTCTTTATCACTGCGAATGGATTTCGTCACCAACCCATAAACGAGTCCCGGAATGAAAAATAGAATCGCAATGATTGGTACGAGCGAGCCCATAAAAGGAGATTGAATAATTTGATCCACCCAGTTTCCTTCTGTACCTCTAAGTGGTGCATTTTCCGGTAAGATGAGCAAGGATACTAGAATTAAAGAAACAAGAACAGATACACCCGCCCAAAGTATTCCTTTCTTCTCTATAGAAGTTAAGATTTCCAGTTTCTCACGATATTCACCTTTATACTCGCCCAAACGAGGTTCAACAATGCGCTCCGTAACCCACGCACCGATAAAGGTAAGAATAAACGTTGAAACAATAATAAAGTAATAGTTCATCGCAATACTTATTGTCCCTGCATATTCAGGATCAATAATGGCAGCACCTGCAATGGTAAGCTCACCAAGCATTGCATCTGTACCAGATAAGAACAAGTTCGCACTAAATCCGGCTGATACACCAGCAAATGCAGCAGCAAGACCTGCTAACGGATGTCTCCCAAGCGCTGCAAAGATTAACGCACCAAGTGGTGGAAGTACGACATACCCAGCATCTGATCCCACACTGGACATAACACCGGCAAATACTAATCCTAAGGTAATAAAGCGATTTGGTACAGATAGTACAAATCCTCTAAGCAAAGCACTAATCAGGCCAGTACGTTCTGCAACCCCAATACCAAGCATGGTCAAGAGCACAACGCCTAAAGGCGCGAAACCGATGAAGTTATCTGTCATGCTTGTAAAAATATATTGGATCCCTTCTGCACTTAATAGATTATTAATCTCAACCATTTCCCCTTTATCTCCGGGGTGCTCAACACTAATTCCCAATGGCTGTAAGAGTGCGGAAAGAAACAAAACACCAAATGCTAGAATCGCAAACAATGTTACCGGATGCGGCAGTTTATTCCCTACTGTTTCAATTCCGTCCAAGGAACGCTGGAACAAACCTCTTCTATTTTTACTCATAGTTACTCCCTTTCTTTTTCGTTTTAATATTCCGAATATAATTAAAGCATTTGACCAGTTATTATTATAAACCTCATTACCTATCGTTGAAAACCCACACAAAAGTAGTAGGAATTGCAACATATTTCTTGAGGTTCCCGTTATTACAAAGAGTTATACTCTTGTCGTTTTGACCCTTCGTTGAATTACTATTCTTGTTAGGAAAGCAATATTACTTAAAAGTGGATTTAGTTTGTTTTCCTTGAACACACGAATGAGTAGTTTGCAACCGATTTTGAGGATTGCACGATTAATTTGGTTTAGTGGTCGCTCGGTTTGGAGGGAGGCTCGTTCGTTTCGTATGCTATATCTCCTCCAGCGTTTTAGATAAAGTGAATCTTCAATCAGTGGGGGGGTTTTTCCATCCCCCACTGATTGTTAGCACTAAAGGATGACCTAAAGGCCTCTGAACGAATCAGGAATTTACTAGCTGTTGGTCCCCTACTTATAATTCCTTAGGCATCTCGAATTCTTGAAGCGGGGGTCTTACAGCCAGTTAATCACGTGATAAATTTAATCTAACGGAAATTTTCTCCAGTGAAAATAGGCCCCCCATTCATTAGGGGTGCCGCTAACTCTGCTTATTTCCGGATCTACTTAAAATACGGATTTCCTTGCATTCCAACCCACAAGTCTGACTGTTCCAGCTGATAAGCAAGTTTCAGCAACCGATGTTCCTCGCCTTTTTGGGCCATTACTTGGACCCCTAGAGGTAGTCCTTCCTCGGAAACATATACAGGTACAGACATTGCTGGCTGCCCAGTAAGATTAGCCAGTTGTGTGAACGGAGTATAGGTAAGGCTAGGTAAGAACATATCATAAATAATCTGTTGCTGCTGATCCACTGTAACTGCCGAGGCCATTTCCTCCAGCAATTTCTCTCTGGAGGCTTGACTATGTGTTAGCTCTCCAACTTTTGGTGCTGTATATGCCGTTGCTGGAGTAATGTGAAAATCATATACCCGGTGGAAATTCGCCATTCTTTCTGCCGCAACATCCCACGATGAAAGGCTGTCCGTATATGCTGCTGCGGTCACTGATTTTCCTGCATGTTGTAGAAGCCATGATTCGATTTCCACATCATCCAAATTAATGGCTCGTCCTAATGCACGCTCTAAGCCAATGATCGTAGCATTCATTTCTCCGCTGTTCATTAAATAGTAATCTTTCATGAGTTGAATGCCATCAACGGGGCTATCCACTTCTTCCACGTGATGTCCCTGGGTTTCCAGCCACTTCACTGTATTCTTCACAGCCATTACAGCCTCCTCAGAAACGGGAGTTCCAACAGGGGATTTTACACTAAAAGCTACACGTACTGAACGATCAAAATCCTTGGTCATCTCCTCTTTATAGCTCCCTGGAAACAAAGGCGTTTGAAATGCCGCTTCTGGCTGAACAACCTGAAGCAGATCCAGCATCGCCGCACTGTCTCTCACACTTCTGCTCAGGACAAAATTAATCGATGCCCCTTGCCACTGTCTTCCGAATCCAGGGCCAACAGATGTACGACCTCTCGTTGGTTTTAATCCAAATAGCCCTGTAAATGATGCCGGAATTCGAATCGATCCCCCACCATCACTGGCACCTGCAAGCGGAATCACACCTGAAGCGCTTGCTGCTGCCGCCCCACCACTGGATCCACCGGGTGAATATGCTGTATTCCATGGATTTCTCGTTGGACCATAAAGTTCCGGCTCTGTGATATTTTTCAGACCAAATTCCGGTGCATTCGTATGTCCCAAAAAATGAAAGCCGGCATCGCGAAACCTCTTTACAAAATAAGAATCATGTTTCGACTGATTTCCCACAAGTAGCTTGGAACCAGAAGTCATTGGTTCCCCTTCCACATTTTGGGATATATTCTTCAATAAAAGAGGCACACCATTAAATGGAGCATCTTCCATAAAAATTCGTTCTGCTTCCTCCAGTGCTTTTTCCTTTCGTGTATTTGTCACCACATTTAAAGTCGGCTGAACCTTTTCCAATTGTTCAAATGCAGCTTTCACCAATTCCTTAGGAGTTACTTCTTTCCTTTTAATTAAATTTGCCATCTCAGTAGCATCTAATGTTACATACGTTTCGATGTCCATATCTACACCTCATTAAAAGCCTTTTATTACGTAAATTCACTATACATAACTATTTAAAAAAGAAGATGAACCAGATTTTTTGAACACCCTCTTACATTCAGTTTATCACTTATATAAAAGACTTCCAATGCTAGCTACTGCTTAAGTCGTTCGGATTTTCCTGTGTTTGATTGCTTGTTTGCTGGCTTTGCCTCCGCCTCCTTGCTCTTCGTCTTCTACGATTAGTTTTTTCAGCAGTACTCTGGTTTCCCTGTTCTAAAGGACTTTGCTTAGCTTGTACTTGCCCAATCTCACTCTGCCCATTTATTACTTCCCCATTTAAAAGGGGCCCACCTTGATTATCCGGATTCTGCTGCACTTCATTTTTCTTGTTCTTTAGAGGTTCAAATGAATATGGAATGCCAACCATCTTAGCCGTCACTTCATCATAGGAAACCATATCCTTTTTGGACACCTCATTTAAAGAACGTTTTCCCATCGCTCTTATTCCTGTTTCTATTTCTTCCACGGCCGAAGTTAAAAAGTCTGCTGCTGCATTCCCCTTTCCTTTCTTTTCAGACTCGTTATTTGACTTGTCTTGATTAGATGCATTCTGTGATTCATTATTGGAATTATCTTTGTTCTTTGCACCATCTGATTCATTATTGGAGTTATCTTTATTCGACTCTGATGAAGTTTCGTTCTTTTTCTTTTCTTCCATTGCTTGTAATATCGCACTTCCTACGTAAACTGCATCCGCTCCAAGAGCAAGTGCCTTTAAAAATTCTCCTGCTGTAAAAAGCCCACCTGAGACGATTAAACTAATTTCCCCTTTCAACTGTTTTCGTTCTAAATGATTACTTGCCCGAACGACAGCATGTAAAGTAGGAATCCCGAAATCATCCATTAGAATAGATGGAGCACCATATGTTGCAGCCTGTCCTCCATCTATTGCAATAGCATCAACACCCATCCCAATTAATTCATCGATATCCTGCTCGAGATTTCCTCCAGCACCGATTTTAACTCCGATTGGAACACCTTTTGATAAATTCCGCAGTTCCTTTATCATTTCTTTGATATCATTTGTCGATTGATTTTCAAAAAAATGTTCATAAATCACCGCATTTTCCGTCCCATTTAAGTCCATGGACTGCTTTGCATTTTCTGTTAGTCTATCCGATGATATCGTCGCACCCATACCAGCAGAACCACCTTGACCAAGCTTTATCTCGATCATATCTGCCTGTTTGATCAACTGTTCTTCTTTCGCCCAATCCGTTTTGGAAAATTGCAAGATATACTTTCCAGCAGCATCTATTTCCTCCTGCAAAATTCCTCCTTCTCCGGAATTTAGCGCTGTACCGGTCTGTTTTGCCGCTTCCGCTATGGTGAGTCTTGTTTGTTTATCCAAGGAAAGTCCATAAGCCAGACCACCAATCAGAATTGGAATATCCACTTTTAGCGGCTTTTTAGCCTGTTGACCGATGGTTACTTGTATGTCTACCGTTTCCTCCGAATCAATCGGAAAGGTGGATACCTGTGCCGGAATAAATGTAAGCTCGTCGAAGTGTGGCCATTTTTTTGATGAGCTTGTTGGCTGATTGAGTGGGTTTCCCTGTTTCTTTTCCGAATTACTTTGCTTAGTATGCTGTTGATCCAAATTTTGTTGTTTCCACCTGGAGTAGAAAAACATAAAAAAACCGAATAATATAACCAGTAATATAAGATTAATAACCGATATAACTAACATTCACCATCCCTACCTAACCAATAGCATTTAATCTTATATTTTCCAAAATGACGTTTAATAACCTTTAACCTGTTCTATAATGTATTGATACGACTTACAATCGGACTATTGCGTTAGCAGAAGGGAGTAGAAGGAAGGTATGAACCTATTAAACGTGACAGAGCATCGGCCATTTCCTCTGCCTTCCAAGCGATGGATAATGCGGCAAAGTTGGAAAAACATCGCCTTTTTCCATTGGCCCACTTCACCGAATTTATTACGTTCATGGGTTCCAAGTTCATTAGAAATCGATACGTTTCATGGCCATGCATGGGTTAGTTTGGTTGTATTTGATATGGAGAATATCCATTTAAGAGGTATACCATCTCATTCTCTAACCCCTGCATTTTCCGAGGTTAACCTGAGAACTTATGTTATTTATAATGGGATACCAGGTGTCTACTTTCTTTCCATCGATGTAGATAACTGGGCCTCCTCAAAAATAGCAAAAAGATGGTTCCGATTGCCTTATCATGATGCTTCAATCTCCATCGAACCATCGCAGCACTCCTATCATTTTGAATGTATCCGTAATGGACAAACAAATATAAAGGGAGAAGGTTCGATTACACCACTGAGAGATATCTATGCCGCTGACCGAGGTTCCTTGGATTATTGGCTGATGGAAAGATATCGCATGTACTGTACAGATAAACGTTCCAATCTTTTCAAAACGGATATTCATCATCAGCCATGGGAACTGCAAAAAGCGGAATCAGAAATACACCGGAATACATTGCTCGAGAAATGGAATATCGGAGTAAAAGAAAACTATCCGGCAGTAAGTCATTTTTCAAAGAAATTGGATACCCTTTTTTGGAATATAAAAAGCGTGTAGCTGCCCCTTAATTAGATGGCTGCTGTTTGTTTGTTTCCTGATTTTCCCCTTCATTATACTGATTGTCATACTCCTCCTTTTTCCATGGAGGATCACCAGATTTATGAAGTTTCTGATTTATTTTATACGTTCCATACGGTATTAAAAATGCCAAAACCGTGAAAATCCACCCTAAGGTTGTTGGCATTCTTTCCATGATTTGATTCCACATATTATTCCCCTTCTCCATCTTTTTTCACTTGAATGATATTGCCTGGCTCTCTCAAATCTGCATTCACTTGAATGGTGACATCACTATCAGCAAAATAGTTTTCACCAAAATCCCAATCATTTTTTACTTCCTGCCATAGTTCATAATGATGCATCCTGACATGATTACCAAAAGTAAGGACATCTGTTTGAAACTCATCTTTTACCTTTTTCACCGTATTTTCTGCTATATTCTTAATTTTCTCTTCCATTACTTTCTCAAATTCCTGCAAATGTTTCTTCTTGTAAATATCTTTATCACCTAAGTATTCCGCCAATTGAGCATCCACTTCAATATCTACTTGAAACTGTAAATTATTTTTATCTTTATTTTTCAAAGTGATGGTACTGCCACCCTCCAATATAGAGAAAGTCGCCATTTTCCCGTCTACTTCCGCTTTCATACTTCCCTCTATCTCCTCACCTGTTATAAAGTTCATTCCCTTCACTTCTTCCCCAGTAAGTGTGCCAACCAATTGACTTGTATCCCCTTTCAGGACTGCTACTCCTTCATAGTTTGCACTTGTATTCGTTAAAACACTTAACTGTGGAACAGTAAAACTATTCCTGTTTAATAATGCTTCCTGTATCTTTCCTACTTGAAGTGGTTTTACTGTTTCAGGATTAACAGGATTTTCTAATAGTTCACTCAGGTATTTGGATGGAACCTTTTCATGCTCTGGTTCCACCTCGAAAAGTTCTTTTGCATTTTCGCTGGCAATTGCTACAACGATACCTCTTCTCATCGCTTGCTGGCGTAAAAAAACATCAATAAGATCCATAAATACCCCAGACCGTTCCACCAGATCCTTTGCTATAATAACGATTTGCAGATGCTCGGTAGTAGTCGTACGGTTAGCCTGTCTTGATATGTCAGCATTAATCTCATATAAACTTTCTCCTGTTTGGCTTAAATTGCGATATGCCTTTCCTCCTCCACCACTGGATTCATTACTTAACCCTGCCGGAACAACAAATTGATTGGTTAATTCAAAGGTTCCTTTTGCCCCCTGTTCTTCTGCTGAATCAACTGCAACTCCTGCAATAAATCCCCGATCTTCCAAATCAATAGCATCCCAGCATCCTGCAAGAAACATACAGAGACAGACAAATAGAAAGATTAGGCAAATGCGATTATTTCCCACTCTGTTTCGCTCCTTTGACTTTATACATCACCCAAAGTACGATTGCTGTAGTGCCTGTCATCCCCCAGCCATAATAACCAACCCAATCTCCTAGCTTTCCAATTTCCATATATTTTTGAGGAATCATGGAAATGAAAAATACGATTGGAGACAACGTAAATATGATGTTTAATTTCTTTACTTTAGGAAAGACCGAATTTATTGCCATGACCGCGACATCAAAAGCCATTGCCGTCGTATTAAATATAGCCATAATCCATATAACAAAAAATACCGATTCCAGCCGTTCCAAAAATCCCCCTGGTACTTCTACTGATTTGGCCAGTTCAATAAGTGGAAAGCGAATATTTGCTGTCGACTGCTCTCCAAAAACAGCAATACATGTTAAATAAATAATAGTGTACAAAATCACTGCCCATGACATTCCAAAAGCAGCCATACCAGATGTTTTTTTAGGATGTCTTACCAGTGAAATGTAAAAAAATAAAATGCCAATTCCTGTATAGGATAAAGCACTATCCAGCGTACCTTGTGCATAACCTCGGAAATCCGTTTTAAACACAGGTAAGAGATTGTCTTTTTCAATATATCCTATGGACAAAAAAACCAGCAAACCTGTCGTAATAAGGATAATTGGCAGAAACATCATGTTTAGTCGAAATAAACCAGCCCTTGAACCGGAGACAGCATAAACAACTACTAGCAAGAAGGTCAAGGAAACCATCTCAATAGGTGTTCGATCAAATAAATATTGATGCGATATATCTGATATAGCCGCAAGCTCAAAGGCCGTAAGTAAAATACCCTGAAAGGAAAATAACAATGTCATCACAACTGCAACTGGCTTTGATACTAAATAAGAGGAGTAAGAGAGAAAAGATTGATTTGGAAAGTTTGCTGCTAGTTTTGCAACGGCCCACGTTATTAGAACGGCTAGTGTTCCTCCTAGAATTACAGCAACCCATCCGTCAGAAGCTGTCGTTTTTTCAGCAAGATATCTCGGAAAGACGATTATTCCGATTGCAATTGCCATAGAAGGAATAGCAACCATGATGTCCCGGTCTGTAATTTTTTCGTCACCGTATTTAAAAGTACTCATGTATGATCTCTTCCTTCATGGTTTTTCATTGAAAAATGTTCAAAATCTGCCTACCCTGGTTTATTATCCTTGGATTGGCTATCCATTGTTTTCAAATAGGAAGGCCGCTTCGTTAATTTTGTAATCGGCGCACGTAGCACTAAGTCCTTCCAGTCATTTGTAAAGGTAGGTGCAAAAGGTGTTGAATAAGGAATACCCATACTTTTTAAATTAACAATATGAATATTTATCATAATATAAACGATAACAATGCCATATAAGCCTAAAAATGCCGCAGCAATGATAAATCCAAATCTTAATGTTCGAAAGGCTATCGCCACACTATAGGATGGAACACTGAAGGTAGCGATTGCTGTGAGTGCCGTCACAATGACCATAATTGGACTTACAATCCCGGCACTTACTGCTGCTTCTCCAATTACTAAGCCTCCAACAATACCAATGGTTTGACCGATTACTTTGGGGAGCCGTATTCCTGCTTCATGCAAAATTTCAAATGTTATCGCCATTAACATCGCTTCTACAGCGGCCGGAAAAGGCACCCCCTCTCTAGTCGCTGCTATCGAATACGTTAATGTACTCGGAATCATGCCAGGATGATAGGAAACCAAAGCAATGTATAATCCGGGGAGAAACAGCGCAAAAAAAGCGGACAAATAACGAAGTAATCTTAATAAAGTTGCAGAAAACCACCGTTGGTTATAATCTTCCATCGTGTGAAGCGAATCTCCAATGGATAACGGGGCAACGAGCGCAAATGGCGTTCCATCCACTATAATCGCCACTTTTCCTTGGATTAAATCAGAGGAAATTTTATCAGGACGTTCGGTATTTAAGATTTGTGGAAACGGTGACAAAAAACTGTCCTCAATCCATTGTTCAACATATGCTGAATCAGATATGTAATCGATATCAATTGACTCCAGCCTCCGACTTACTTCGTTTACAAGCTCAGGATTCACAATACCTTCCACATAACATAAAACCAATTTCTGCTTGGAACGCTTTCCCACTTCATGCTGTTTAAATCTCAAATTCGGATCCTTTATATCCCGGCGCACGAGAGCTATGTTTGTCTCAATGCTTTCTACAAAACCATCTCTGGGTCCACGAATGAGTGTCTCCGAATCAGGCTGTTCAATCGAACGACTTTCTCCTCCAGTTGTTCCAATTAAAAGAACCGTTTCTTGGCCATCTAGATAAAACGCCGTATTCCCATTTAATATACCAAAAGAAACATCATCCAAGTTATTAGATTTTTGAACATCAGTTATGGCAATAACTTTCTTATGAATCTCGTCTAGTTGATTTGATTCAAACTCCTTTTTATTTAATTGGATTGTTTTCAAAATATTGTTATTAATTAAATCCTCATCCGTTATGCCACTTATATAAATAATAGCCGCCCTTGTTCCTGCTCCTCCTATTGTTAGTTCTCGGACAACTAAGTCCCCCGGATCCCCCATCATTTGTTTCACATTCATTAAATTATCATCCAGGTTTTTCGTTATTTGATTGGTAAATCCAGTATGCTTCCCTACTGGCGATTGACTGGTATTCCCTTGCTTTTTTCCTTTCAAACGGTTAAAAATTGAACCTCTCGTCATTTCATCCCCTCGATTATGTAATATACTCCTCCTTTTCTTTCCCACATCCATCCTTTTTTATACAACAAATGACAGGATGAAAATTGTATAACTATTTTCCTTTAATGACAAACTATATTAAAAAAGAACTGGGGGATTATGTATGGATAATAAAAAGGCCTTACTTTCATCGGAGCTGTCGCAAATTTTAAGAAGCATATATAAATGTCATCTTTTCTAGTGTCATTCAAATAACCTAATACGCGAAATCCAGAAATAAAGAATGTTATAAAAGACGGACTTAAAATCCCAAGAGACATTGAGCACGACTTAAGGATTTTATTTGATGTGTAAATCATTTGATTCCCCATGAATTTACAGAAGATGATATACATTATTATCCGTTGAGATTTCTGAATTGTGTTCCAACCTCCAAAGAAATGTTCTAAGAGTAGTAACATTAACTGGGTTGAGTCAAGTTAAGAAAACAAGGAAGCTCGTGATTTTCTTCCAATAATGTATTGAAATTGCCAAAGAACACGTCCAGATTTTCTCTGAATTGCTTGAAGACAGTTATGTACCCGTTCCAATGGGGGCGGATTCCCATGGTTACAAATCCCGCTAATAATGGCACCTTTTTCCGATAAGTTAATGATGTTCCACACACAGGTTTGATAAGCCTTGGAATCAGTTTTTACGTTATGAGTATAGCCGAAAGGGGAAGATGAGATTTGGCCACTCAGTATACAAAAAATCATGTTATGTGCAGAGGAAGATAGGATAAATATTATCGTTTAAAAATGGCTGGTTGGAAAAACCGCCAAGAATAATTGATCGCGAAGAATTAGCGAAAATATAAGGAGGAAAGTAAATTGAGTAATTACGAACATATAGAACTAACAGCATCAGAAATTTCGACACTATGGGCTCAATACCTAAACAAAACGATGGCAATTTGCGGATTAAAGCACTCTCTAAATCATGTAGCAGATGAAGAAATTAAAGTCCTGCTTCAGGATACACTAAACATCATGAATAAACATGTCGATAAATTAGTTCATATTTTCAAAAAAGAAGAATATCCTATTCCACAGGGATTTACAGATCATGATGTAAACATTCATGCACCAAGGCTTTTTTCTGATACTATTTACCTTCTTTATATTTTAAGTACGACTAATTTAAGCCTAAGTATGTATGCCATGTATCTAAGCATTGCGGAGCGTCAAGATATTATTGAATATTATGATGAGAGCTTATCCATCACACAGCAATTTCATAAACGAGCTAAACATCTGGCGATGGAAAAAGGAATCTATATACGTTCTCCACACTTACCAAAACCAGATATCATTGAATTTGTAGAGAAGCAAAGTTTTCTTGCTGGATGGTTTGGAAATCGCCGTCCATTAATTGGTATGGAAATTGCGAACCTTGCATTTAATGCTAAGCATAATATGTTGGGACAGGCTGCTATAACTGCCTTCAGTCAAGTCGCATCGTCTAAAGAAGTGCGGAGATACTTTGAAAGAGGCCGTGAAATCGCTGGAAAACATTCTGAAATTTTTAGTTCAATTTTAAAAGATGAATATTTAGATGATGGAGCTTCGTTAATGACTTCAAAAGTAACTGATTCAACGGAATCCCCTTTTTCAGACAAGTTGATGATGTACTTTGTAAACAGCCTTAGTTCTGCAGGAATAGCACAATATGGTCGTTCAATGTCAGAAAGCCCAAGGCATGATCTCGGTGTTCATTATACACGTTTGATTGCAGAAATAGCCAACTATGCAGATGATGGGGCAAATATTATGATTGACAACGGTTGGATGGAAAAACCACCAATGGCTCCTGATCGAAAGAATCTTGCGAAATAGGGGTTTGCCATGGAAACAACTATAAAACAGAAAAGCCAAAAATTAGAGGCAATCCTATGGAGCATTGCATTACCTGGTTTTTGGCAATTATTAAATCAACGGTATATAAAAGGAATATTGTTAGTTGGCTTGGAATTTTTAATCAATGTGATGGGGAATTTTAATACGATTATTATGTTAAGCTTCAATTTCAAAATTGAAGAAGCAATTGAAGTGACCAATTATCAGTGGCTGTTATTTTACCCTTGTCTGTATTTCTTTTCTATCTGGGATGCCTATAAAGATGCAGGTGGAGAACGTGGTAAACCATTTGCCTATTTGCCATTGGTATTTTCAGCCTATTTCGTCACAACTGGAGTGTTCTACTCCAATCGAATTACCATTATGGGATACTTAATCGGTCCGATGTGGGCTGGATTTTTATTTTTGCCAATCGGTTTAATCGTTGGAGGGATCCTCAGGTCCATCCTGCTTAAAATTTACTTAAAAGAAGCAAATGACACCCTCTAAACGCTCTCTGGTGCCTTTTGGTGCCATTTGGTGCCTGTCACTTCCCGGATTTTGTCGTTTTATGTCGAAGCGCATCAGAGAGCAGATTATTGGTGCCTGTCACTTCCCGAAATTTGTCGAATACATATTCTAAAACTTTTCTTACTAGTTACTACGAGTTTGTAGTTTGTATCCATGCTGCTCAACAATTAGTCAGGTTCTGACACCACCTCATCTTTCCTTTCGCGGAGAATATCCTGAATGATTTCAATATGAAAAGCAGCCCAAGCCTTTTCACGAAAATGAAGATATAAACTTATAGATAGACCTAATAAATAAACGATCGCAAATATAAGCCAATTCATACTCCCATTTGTAAACAGAAAATCTTCCAAATGACTTGAAAACAAAAAAAGAAGCCATGGAATTGCTGATACAAATATGGGAATCATTCCCGATCCATTCTTCTCTTTTATCATCCGGTAATATACTAATTTTAAGGAATAGCTGTCCATCGACTGATAAAATATTAAAATCTCCTCAATTTCTTTTAAGTACTTAACCTCTCTTATTTCGTTTGATGTTTTTTTTATATAGCGATAAATTTTATCTGCATCGCCACGAAATGAATACATATACCGACATCCTTATGCAAATAGAAATATGTTTCGTTCGATTTATCTCATATACCTTCCAGTAGTTATTATGTGGGACTTTACATAATTTATGTAATCCTAAACTCCATCTAGCGATCCATTGCAGCCAAAAAATCAAGCCTCCACTTAGTATTCATGGGAGGCTTCGTTTCAAGAGCGCTAATACGTACTATAAATAGCATCACACTCTTCTCCAGTAGGTTCATAAAAGCAGTGAAGCTTGTAACGGCCCACATGAGGCTGGTCATACCAGGTTGGTGGGCAGTCTCCAGGTGGCCTAAAATACCATAAACTATATTTGGCAGGCCATAAACGTGCCCCTTTAATTGCTCGTCGTGCTAATCTCTTTTCGCTCTCTCTTGCTCTTTGATAAAAGTAGCCATGGGTAACCGCTTCAAAGGCATGTGGCTGAAAAACCATTTGTTCAATGGTACGAACATCTTCAAAATCAGAACAATTTACCCTTACCCTGTTAATCCCAACATTTCCTACCATCAGCATCCCTTGCTTCCCTTCACCTTCCGCTTCCGCTCTGAGCAGTCTTGCCATAAGATCCACATCAGCTTCGTTATAATGTACTACCACTCATTTCCCCTCCGATACATCTTTTTACCAACCCTATATACTAGTTCGTTTTGAGTTGTGATGATTTTAAAAAATGGTTGAAAGGCTTAAAAAAACTCTGCATTAGCCTCTTATCCCTACTGTTTACAGTATGCAGAAGTAGATAAAAAATTGAATGCTATAAAGAGAATCTTCAATAAGTTGGAGTTTTTTCATTGCCCACTGATTGTTAGATGAAGAATAGGGAGTTTACTTACTGCGTTCCCACTTAACATTCTTGAAAAATCTGGAATTCTTAAAGCGGGGGTCTTACAGCCAGTTAATTACGTGATAAATGGAATTACTGTTTATAGTAATAAAATTATGTTGTATTTTTCTATTTAATTACGTTAAATTGAACTCCCCACCACTTATCGATCCTAAGGTCTGATTGAAGTGGGGGATTCCTAAGAACACCAGCGTAACCGCCAGTTATGGATTAGGCTAACCCCACAGTCCCTGCGGTTAGAAGTCTTAGAGCCTCATTTCTAAGATTTAATCCTGCGTTTATATCTCTTTGGTGATGGGCTCCGCATACACAGGTCCACTCTCGCAATTTTAGATCTTTAACGTCTTTGTTTTTATATCCACAGCTCGAACAAAGCTGTGAACTAGGAAACGTTTTACTTACTTCCACGACTGTTTTGCCGTACCATTCCGCTTTGTATTTCAACATCGTCTTGAATTGATACCATGACACATCAGCGATGGATTTCGCATTGTTCTTATTTTTCATCATATGAGATACTTGCAGACTCTCGATTCCGATGACATCGTGGTTTTTGATGATGTCGGTAGAGGTTTTATGCAAGAAATCTGTACGCTTGCTTTCGATCTTTTCATGAATTCGAGCAACTTTTACCCGTTGCTTCTTCCAGTTACTAGATCCAATCACACGTCTTGAAAGGATTCGTTGAGCTTTCATTAGTTTTTGCTCTAAGGACTTAAAATAGCGATGGTTTGGATACTTCATTCCATCCGAAAGAATAGCAAAGTCCTTCAGCCCTAAATCAACACCTATACTGCTATTTGTTTTTGGTAGTTCAGATACTTCTGTTTCCGTAAGAACAGATACAAAGTATTTGCCACTAGGATTTCGTCTTATCGTTGCATTCATAATTTGTCCATCTACTTCACGACTTTTTGCAAACCGAACAAGACCGAGTTTCGGTAGTTTAATATGGTGATCAAGAACAGCGATATTCCCATTGGTTTGTTTCGTGGTATAGGATTGCACCTTGTTTTTTTTGCTTTTAAAAAAGGGCATTTTGTTTTGTTTCCTGTAATAGCGTTGGTAAGCATCGGCTAGATTTTCAACGGACTTTTGAAGGGTAATGCTGTCTACTTCCTTTAGGAATGGATAGTGTTCTTTCAACTGCCTAACAGCCTTAACTGAATCATATTTATTGAAAAACTCACCCTTCCAATTGTTGGCAGCTGTCCGTTTTGTTTCATTTCTTCAGCGATATACCAGTAAGCATCCTTTTGTTTCTGCTTAGCGAGGAAGTAATTAAATACAAATCTCGAACAGCCAATGGTTTTATTTATGAGTTCGATTTGTTTTTGATTAGGATAGATACGAAACTTAAACGCCTTTTTTACCAACATGAAATCACCTCACCAATTAGGAACGTTTGTTCTCATTGTAACATAATGAGGGAGTTTTTGGCTATCGCCAACAGCCATTCATCTCCCCCTTATCGTTGGGATCATGCCCTTCTCACGATGGAAGAGGGAGTCTTCTGGCTGAGAATGATAATATAAAACTTCAATCAGTGCATTTGCTTGTTACCCAGAGAATGTGATAGTTTTTCTTATACTTTGACATTAAAATTTTAGCTACTTCGGATCCTCTTCCTGGCTAAAATTTTATACTTTCCTAAAATGTAATGTGGTCGGTACTACTTAAAAAAAAGAAGAGTGAAGTGAGAATTTATGAAGAAAAAGTCTTTAATATACGAAATAGTTCTTGTATCACTAGCTTTTATTTCTGTATTTTTAATGGATACAACGAATAAGTCATTATTAGTTCTGGATAGAATTGTCTGGTTTTTACTGTTTATAGATGTAGTGATTAGACTTTTTAAAAGCAAAAGTAAGTGGGATTATATGATGAAAAATCCATATGATATTATAGCAGCAATTCCACTAGACAGTATCTTTCATACTGCAAGGATAGTAAGGCTTTCGATTACTTCGATTTATTTCTGCAACTAATCTTCTTCAGCCTATACGAAACATTATCAACACAAATGGTCTTAACAAAGTATTATCTTTATCCATTTTTCTTCTAATTGGCTCCTCCATCTTAGTCACATATTTCGAACCAAATATAGACAACTATGCAGATGGATTATGGTGGTCAATTGTTACGACAACGACTGTAGGATATGGTGACATTTCACCAGACTCAGCAGTAGGGAGAATAATTGCCATTATATTAATGATTGTTGGAATCGGATTAATTGGTATGTTAACAAGTTCTATAACTACGTATTTTGTAAAGGGCAATAAAGAAG
Organism: Oceanobacillus salinisoli; assembly: GCF_009733865.1. Classification (GTDB taxonomy): domain Bacteria; phylum Bacillota; class Bacilli; order Bacillales; family Amphibacillaceae; genus Oceanobacillus; species Oceanobacillus salinisoli. The sequence continues at coordinate 74,129 of NZ_WOFB01000019.1, forward strand.
TTAATTCAACTATCGAATTCATTAAATCCGAATTGGATCGATATGACGAACTTACCTCAAATGAAAAAAATAGATTAATGCTGTTATTAAACGACCTTAACCAAAATAAAAAATAGGGTTGTTCTGTTAAGGTAGTAGGCTTACTCTCTTCCATAAAGGGTAACTCCCCACTTCAATATTACTTTTACTATAGTGAGAAGACAGCCCTTAAACAGCTGATTCTGAAGCTAAGAAACATGGACAAGATGATCTATTTGTATTTTCCATCGGCAGATGCGGAGGAAAAATGGACACGGTAAAATTTCCTGATATACACCCGGAAGCATGGGGACGATTCTCTTGCTTTCTTTTACTTATATTCAATTCACAAGTTCCTCATTAATGAATAACAATTGATCCTTAATATTTTGACTAAAAGTAGCTATTCCCCCTATACAACTCCAGTAAATCTAAATCAATCACTAATTCAAATGAAATTACAAAAGAATAAACTTTCTGCTATAATACAAAGTGAATAAACTAAATAAAAGTCTGCAAATTGCAGGAGAGGTTCTAGCTACACCCTCTATAAAAAACTAAGGATGGAACTGTACTCTCCTTGGGGTACGGTTTTTTTATTTGGGTGAGTAGGATTCTCTTTTTCTAAATGGAAGGAGAATACTGATGAATGAATTTACCATTGTGGAAAACTTACAAAAAATGGGCAAGGATATTGAACATCATGAATTAAAATACCATAAGAAACGTGTACTGGTAAGTAAAGAATTCACATTTGATGCAGCCCATCACCTTCACTGCTACGAAGGAAAATGCAAAAATTTACATGGACATACGTACAAAGTCATCTTTGGTATCAGCGGTTACCTGGATGAGATTGGAATGGCCATTGACTTTGGTGAAATTAAAAATATTTGGAAGAAGCAAATGGAAGTCTATCTCGACCATCGTTATTTGAATGATACCCTTCCCAACATGAACACGACTGCTGAGAATATGGTTGTTTGGCTCTATGAAAAGATGGAGCAGGCACTCCGCAATCAGCCAAATGAATGCCGAGTAGAATTTGTCAAACTGTATGAAACACCAACAAGCTTCGCTGAAGCAAGACGGGAGTGGATGATAAATGAATAAGTTTCCCGTACTTGAAATCTTTGGACCAACGATTCAAGGTGAAGGGATGGTCGTCGGCCGAAAAACGATGTTTGTGAGAACAGCTGGATGTGATTACAGATGCTCCTGGTGCGATTCCGCCTTTACGTGGGACGGCAGTGCTAAAGAAGAAATCGAAAGGCTAACAGCGAGCCAAATTATTACAAGGCTCAAACAAACTGGAGGAGACCATTTTGATCATGTTACCATCTCAGGTGGAAACCCAGCCCTTTTAACGAATTTAACTGAATTAGTGGAAGCCTTACATGAATTAGATATTGAGGTAGCACTTGAAACCCAAGGAAGCCGCTGGCAGGAATGGTTCCTTCTGATTGACGACTTAACGATTTCTCCCAAACCGCCAAGCTCAAAAATGAACACCAATTGGGAGATTCTTGATTATATAATTACAACATTAAAGAAGCATGACCGACTTCAAAACACCAGTTTAAAAATTGTTATTTTTAATGAGGAGGATTTAACATATGCAGAAAAAGTTCATCACCGGTATCCAGAAGTCCCTTTCTTCCTCCAGGTCGGAAATGATGATTTAGAGGAAAACGACGCATCGAATCTTGCTCAAAACCTTTTAAATAAATATGAATGGCTTATAGAGAAAGTAGTTGCGTCGACTACACTTAATCACGTCCGTGTCCTTCCCCAAGTTCACGCCCTGATTTGGGGCAACAAACGCGGCGTCTAGATGGTTCACTGTCACTTCCCGAAATTTGTCGAATAAAAACAGCCTCCCTCTGACTAGTGGGAAGGCTGTTTTTATAGTTATCGCTCATTTTAAAATCCCTTATTTTACTCCTGGGAACCATCCTGGCACAAATGTAATGACGTTCCAGAATGCATCTGGTATATCTAACGCATCTTTACCGTCTAGATCTAATGTCGTTTGTATGTCTGATTCATTACCATCTTTAATTTTTTGCACCCATTCTGGATCAATAATTAACTCTCTTCCCAGTGCTAAACATTCTACCCCTGTTTTCAGAGCGGCTTCTGCATCGTCCGCCGTATAAATGGAACCTACTCCAATTAATAGGACACGTTTATGAATCTTCTCAAGCAGCAAATCCACACGTGTTCTTGTCGTATCTGCTCCCCTTCTTGCTTTCGACCAGAAGTCCTGCAAAGAGACATGCAAATAATCAAGACCTTTATCTGCCAATACATCTACTAACTCTAACGTATCCCCCATTGTAATTCCTGGTGTTTCCGGCTCTTCCGGAGAAAAACGGTAACCCACGATGAACGGATTTTTTGCATATTCCTTCACTACATGCTGAACTTTATCTACAACTGCTAACGGGAATGTCATGCGCTTTTCCAAATCTCCGCCAAATTGATCTTCACGGCGGTTGGAATGTGGAGAGAAAAATTGCTGAATGAGATAGCCATTTGCTCCGTGGATTTCCACCCCATCAAATCCGGCTTGGATCGCTCGACGGGTTGCCTCTCCAAATGCTACAATAATTTCTTCAGACTCTGTAACGGTTAATTCTCTGGGCACGACTCCAGATGTCTCGCCTCGTTCGGCGGGGATATTACTTGGTGCAACGACATCACCATTAGGAACGAGTTCAGGTGGGGCCATTCTTCCAGCGTGAAAGATTTGCAAAATCGCTTTCGCTCCCTGACTTTTAATTCCATCAGCCAGTTTGGTTAAGCCTGGTATCTGTTCATCCTGGTAACAACCAATTTCACCTTTGAATCCCTTCCCACCCGGTGTGATATTAGCCACAGCTGTAATAACAGCACCGACCCCTTTAGAACGACGAATATAATAGTTAATTTCCTCATCTGTCACCGTACCATCAACTGGATTGGAAGAAAAATTCGTCATCGGTGCCATCATAATTCTATTTTTCAGCTCAACTCCACTTGGTAATAGTTGAGACTCAAATAAAACAGCGTATTTGTTGTTCATATTTATCCCCCTCTAAAGTCATATCATTGCATTTAGTTATTTTCTCATATTTTCGTTATGGAGAAAAACTACTAGCTTCAAGGAATATAACACAGAATAGCCCCTCCCCTCCAATCCATGAGATTTATTTTTAGAAAAACTCGCATTCGCTCGTCTGTTAATGAACTGTTTTCTTATACTCAGGACATTAAAGAGGTGTCATAATATCTTTAACGGAAATTCACCGTTTTTGACTGAAAACGATACTTGGAAATTCGACTTTGTACATAAATGGAATAAACCTAACTCTCTTTCTATAGAGGAATTTACATGAAGAAGAGGAAAAATTTCACCAGACATTTACCGAACGACAACAACAGAAAATTTCCTCAGATCCACTTAGATATGATCAATTATCATTATTTGATCATTCATTAACCGAACCAAAGCGTGGAAAGACTAAACCTAAACAAAAAAAGAGCGAATAAGAAAGCAAAACGGTAGTAAGCCAAAAACGGACAGAAAAAGAATTGAAAAAAAGAAATGATATACATGGATGCTAGTGGGACAATGTACTAGCACTTGTCCCAACTAAAATTTAGAACCAGTATATTTTCCCTCGTAACTATATTTAGGGGATTTTTTCAGTTGTTATGTACTTTCTATATTTTCCAACTACTATCCAATAAAAAAGTGGTATTAGCATGAAAACTAATATCACTTTTTCATAAAGTTACGGTTAATAACGATACACATTCCCACTCTCCAAAATATGCCAACCGTTCGATGATTTGCCAATTACCAGATTTATTCTCCAACCTTCCTGACATAAATCAGAAATTTCCTTTGTAACTACAACTGGACCTATCATGTCAGTACCAAAATCATCTTCCAGCCATAACTTCCCTTTCTCAATCTTTCTCACTAGAAAGGAGCTATCCATAACACTTTCGTATGATAATCACGGAGTGTTTCGAGCATGATTAAAAATTAGTTCAGCAAGCTTTTCCACTTTCGGAAGATCTTTTACTTCTTGAAAATAATCTTGATAATCATCATTGCTAAAGCCTTTTTCCGTCATCCATTTTGAAAGCCTCTTCATCACACGAACGGCATTCTCCATTAGTGATTCAGACGCCATTACTTTACGTATCATAAAATAGTCCAAAAACTCACTCATTTGATATCCGGTCAATTCTTCCTGGCCAAATATCTGCGTAAAACACGCTTCATCCTTTTCAAATTGCTCTTCCCACTTCTTGTGTTTTTCATTATCTAAGGATAAATATCCATATCCATTTAGATAATCTTTAAAAAGAAAAACTATGTCTTCATAATCACGAAATGTCCTATCCTTCAATCTCATTTTCTGTTGTTCTAAAAATTCATCTAAAATAGTATCGATATTTTTCAAACCGCTCTTCCTCCCTTAATAATCAAATGAATACTCATATTCCCGTTTATAGCAACATTCCGCACCTCGTTTAGATAAAATACCCTATTTCCTACCTTTTCCATAACTCTTCTCTAACCAATTTTCGCCCTTTAGACGATAAAGCAACTATAAATGTTTCAGAACTATTTAGTAACCATTTTTGTACTCTTTCGCAAAAAATTTAGCGTTTCGTATCTGTGTCAATAAATAGGGTTACGTACTTGTGGCCACTTACACGTGAAGTTTCATCCATGGCACGAAAATAGGTAATTTAGCCTATTTTTTTATACAAAACTAAGAAATAGGAGCACTTACCTAAACAGGTTACAAAAACAGTCGATATAATAATAGTAAATTTTACCTTTCATCCTTTTTTAATAGCGTAATTTTATATACATAGGAGATGATATTGTGAATAAAGAATCGGAAAAGAAGCCCATGGGTTGGTTCAAAGGTGTTTTATCAAATCAAAATCAACCGAAACCACTTAGTGAAGAGGTGCAGGATTCAACTGTATCGGTGGAAGAAAAGAAAGAGATGAACGAGGTAGAGCCTAAACAAACAGAGGGATCGAACGATAAACAGCTATTTTCCAAGGATAACCAAGACAAAGTATCGCTAGATTTAATCGTTTCTGTCGAAAACATGCTGAAGGACCGTGAATTAATTCTTTATAAAAATAAAGGGCTTAAGGATCAATTACATACAGCCAATGATACGATTAATCGTTATAAGCATGACCAGATGAAAAAAGATCAACTTATACAAAGTAAAAATAAGGAAATTCGTGAATTAGAAACAACCCTTACAAATAAACAAATGAATTATGATCAAATTCTTGAGGACTATCAGGAGTTTCAAAGTACCTCTAATAGTCAGTACGAGAAACTCTCAAACGACCTTGAAAAAGAAATAAATAAATACAACAAACTAAATGAAGAATCTACCAATGCGGAATACCAAAACATGTTAAAAATCAAAGAACTTGAAGAAAAAGTTAGAAACCTAGAACTAGAAAATCAGGAGTACATGGAACGATATGAAAAACTTCAAGATGAAAAAGCCGAGTTAATGCAAAACATTAATGATTTTACTGAGCGAATGTCCTTTTCTTTCTCGCCGAAGAAAACAACTACAGATAATTCACTGAAAGCCGATAATTCATCAGAGTGACAGAGATGACTTTTTGCAGTAACTTCTTGAGAAAGGAGACAACCATGCCAGTCGAATACCTAAAACTAATTGAACTATTAGACATAGAGCAAACACCAGAAAAATCTATATTACGAATACGGTTATCCTTTGAGGGAAATGTTGAATTACGATGGGAAATTGACAATTTTACGGCTTCCAATTTACAGGACATAGCTGAACCTAATCAATCTTATCAATACAGATTATCTTTTCAAATCTCATGGGACCCTATTAAAAAGCGGTATGTTAGTTATTTATCAAGAACATATCTTGATCATAGTGATAGAGTTTATTTTCAATGCTCCGAAGAATATAAAAAAGCATTAAACGCCATTCAATCTATTCAATCAATAAAAAGTATTGATTCACTATCTTTCTTATCTTTTAATCTATTAAAAAATGATGAAACAGAGCTAGAATCGGAACAAAAGCAAGAAATCGTAGTGCACAATCAATATGATCGCAAATTTTCATGGATGGCTGTTACATTTGTAAGCGTCCTTTCTCTTATTCTATTTAGTTTTTCAGTTCATGCTAGAAATTCAGTGTCTAATGAGGAAGTAATAGCGAATGCGGAAACCCAGGATAATGAATTTAATATAAACATAAAAGAAAATATGGATCTACCATTAGCTAACTCAGAAAAGGTTGCTTCTAAACAGCCTATCGATGAGACTAGTATTCCTTATGTCGAACTAACAGATGAAGTAACATACAGTATTCCAGATGGAAACGTTGCGCTTACATTCGATGATGGACCTTCCATATATTCAAAAGAGATTGTCGATATTTTAAAGAAATATCAGGCCGGTGGTACATTCTTCTATATCGGACTTAATGTTGAAAAATATCCTAGCTATGTCGAGTATGTAAGTTCAAATGGCTATTCTATTGGAACTCATTCGATGAACCATGTGGATTTGTCAGAACTCTCCTCTGACAAACAGCATCAAGAACATGTACAAGTAACCAGATTAATAGAAGATATATTGGGGGAGGAGGTAAACCTTTTTAGACCACCTTTTGGAAAGATGAATCAACTAACAATAGATTTAATCAACAAACACCAAGACAAAATGGTACTTTGGAATCGAGACCCGAAAGATTGGAAAAGTCATAATCCAGATGAAATATTTAATTACATACAAAATTCAAACGTATCCGGTTCAATTATCCTACTTCACGAATCGCAAGCTGTTGTCGACGCGTTGCCACAGATACTTGAGCATTTACAGGAGCAAGGTTTACAAGTGGTGAGTTTAAAATGACAAAGAAGGTTTTAAAAAGGAGTTATGAATCAAATTGAGCAGGAAAAAACGAAATAATAGAACCTTGACATTTACCATCTTGGCAAATGACGCTAATAAGGTTGTTACTCGATTGCACATACCACGAATAGGCATTTACGGAATAACAGTATTTTCTATAATCCCTATCATCCTCTTATTTTACTTTATTAACGAAAATATTGAGCAACAGCAAGAGAAGAATCGCCTAACTGCTGATTTAAATATACAAACTAATAAAGTAGATAGCTTACAAGCGAAAGTTGATAATATGGAGCAAGATAACGCTGAAGTACATAATAAGTTAGAGGAACTAAACGAATTAGAATCCCAATTAAAAGAATCACTGTCTGAACTTCCCGATAGTTTGGGACCAATCGGGGGATTGGATATAAATGCATCCGCAGATAAGATGGAACAAAGTAATCTAATTAATCAATATAAAGAAACAATAGCTCAGATGGAACAAACTAACAAGGAATTAAAACACATTCCAACTATCTGGCCAGCCGCATCCTATAGTATTTCATCTAATTTTGGCATACGCAGTGACCCATTTAATAATTCCTCTTCATTCCACGCTGGAATTGATATAAAAGGAAATACCGGTACTCCTGTCTATTCCAGTGCAGATGGGACAATAATTCTCGCTGAGGACTATGGAGGCTATGGAAACACAATTAAAATTAGACATTCCAATATGTACGTTACTCTGTATGCACATCTATCTGAAATAAAAGTTAAACAAGGTGATTCGGTGAAAAAGGGAGAAAACATTGGTTCGATAGGAAGTACAGGAAGAAGTACAGGTCCCCATCTGCATTATGAAATTATAAAAAATGGAGAACCGATTGATCCACATCCATTTATGAATATATATAAAGATATCAATCCATAACATCTACGAGAGAAAGGAAACTATTTATGAAATTAAAAGAAAGAAAAGATAAGATAATTGATACAATCATTGGACAAGGAACCGTAATTGAAGGAAAGATTAATCATCCATCAAGTCTGCGAATTGATGGGAAAGTTTATGGTGAAGTTGAATGTACTGGAGATATATACATCGGTAAAGACGGCTATGTTGAACCGATGATAAAAGGGAAAAATATTTACATTGCTGGAGAGGTCAAGGGGGAATTGTTTACTACTGAAAAACTGCATGTACAAGCAAGTGGTAAGTTATCAGGAAGCGCAACGACCAAAGGAATGATTATTGACGACGGTGGCGTATTTAACGGAGATAGTAAGGTAGTAGAAAATGATAACAAATCCGTTGGTAAAAAGAAATACAATTCCAATGAAAAGGTTGAGTCAAAATAAGCACTTCTATACCATTGGATTTTAAACCCTTTATGAAAAATCTAATATGAGTAAAAGTCATACAAACAATGGGGGTTACTTGGTCCGGGACTGGTAGGGCACGCTACAAGGGGAAAAAAATGGACTTCAGCCAAATGCTGAATGATTGTGGGCTATTCAGGTGCCTGTCACTTCCCGGTTTTTGTCGTTTATTGTCGAAAGAAAGTAGAGGCTATTTATTTATGGTGATTTTAAAAATAAAAAAATGCCTTTCAAAAGGAAAATCCTCTTGTAAAGGCCTCTACAAATCGTCCTGCTGAACCAGGTTATCTATATGTCTAACTTATTATCTATTAGTCTATTCATTCTAAAAATCATTCTTTTGAATGTCAGAAGTGTTTCCCTATGGCAGAATACTTCCCCTTTAGTTCTCCTTTGGCAATAACTTAATTTTAATTTTTTGCTATAGCAGATTCCTTCAAGCTAGGTCGATCTATACGAAAGATAGAAATGTCATGGTCGGTTTCTCCTGAAATAGCCAGTTGGGATAAAATCTCTCCAACAACACTGGCAAACTTGAATCCATGCCCTGAGAAACCTGCAGCAATGGAAATATGGGGATGTTCTGGATGCTTATCAATAATAAAGTGCTCATCAGGAGTTCGTGTATACATACAAATGACCCCTTTCTTCAAGTCACCTGATGCTTCCGGCATAAATTGATCTAAGAACTCACGTATATGTCCTTCATCATTTTCACTAGATCCAAAATCACGATTTAATGTATCTGGATCGATTGCATCGATATATTCATGCCTTCCAACTTTTACTCCACATCCTCCAAATGTTGGGAATCCATAATAGATTGCCCTTGAACTGCCATTTGGAACTTCAACCATAAACGTTGGGAACGCTTTTGCATCAAACAAGGCTTCATTCGCTTCAAACCAGGCAACAGGCTGACGAGATGGAACAAGTGGCAAATTAAGACCAAGTTGGGAAGCCAATTTTCCATTCCAGGAACCAGCACTAAGAATTAGCTTATCTCCAGTAAAGGTACCATTTTTGGTATTGATCTTCACCGAATCATCATACGTCTCAATATGTTGGACCGGGTCATTCATGGAAAAATCAGCACCATGAAATTCAGCCAATTCTCGATAAGCCTGAATACAGTTTTCACTAAACAAAAACCCTGAATCCGGCTCGTAAAATGCATCGTAGTCATCTGGAACGGTTAAGCCAGGAAACCGCTCCATTAGCTCTGCACCAGTTAAACGTTCCACATTCAAGTTGTATTCTTTAGCACTTTCGATTGCCTCATCAATGAATGGGGCATTCCCTTTTTGGCCAAAACCAATGGCACCGCTTTGCACAAATATCTTATGGTGTGTCTCTTTTTCCAATTCATCCCACAATACCTGTGAACGAAGGGCCAGAGGAACATATTCTCGTCCTTCTCCATATGCATGACGAATAATTCGGGTTTCACCGTAATGGCTTCCTTGGTCATGTGGCGGATTAAAGGCATCTACTAGTAACACTTTTACTCCTTGTCTAGCTAAATAATAACCAGCTGCCATTCCCATTGAACCAGCACCAGCAACAATAACATCATAATGTTTCACCATCATAATCCTCCTCTTATTTTACTTTTACACAATTAAGCCTAATTAGGTAAGCGTTTTCATAACTGTTATTATTTCCCTACCTCACCCCATTCAGAAAGATATCCCTCGGCACCAATCGAATAGTGCTGAAAATTTAATAGCTTACCTTTATTATACGAGCGATTTATTTTCTTGTATAATGATGGGAAAAGATGTCTCCTATCAGTCTTACTGATTATCATTTTTAGTTTATAGAGACCTTATCCTAGCCTCTTTTTAGAGTTAAACTATTTTTAAAATTTAGCTTCCAGGTGATATTTAAATCTGTGGTTCTGTCGTTTGGTTGACATTTACCAAAGATTGGGACAGCGGTTACTCGTCCCACCGAAAAGGTTTGTTGCTTTTTGCAAGGAAACTATATTTCGCATTTGATATAAATCCGGACTAACATTAAGTTATATTGGAGCAAATCTACTACTGGAGCAGGAATCCTGATATATGAGCGCTCCTCTCCCTTTTATGAGCGAAAATGTTTATTTATGAGCGCTCCCCTCCCTTTTATGAGCGGAAATGTTTATTTATGAGCGCTCCCCTCCCTTTTATGAGCGGAAATGTTTATTTATGAGCGCTCCCCTCCCTTTTATGAGCGATAAAACTTATTTTTCAGTGGCCGAAGTTTATATAAATTCCTAACAACACCCTTTGCTTGATGCCTAGATCAAAGGCTGATAAATATCCTCCAATAGTTGATATAGTAAAATTATCGGTCGATACCATCTCCTAATCGTTGAAAAGTTCTGCCTTTTAGTTGATAACCTAAGAAAATACACCACTAGTAAACTAACTAAATGAGCACATAGAGAATGAAAACTATACAATGAAAAATGGCTCCAATCATGTTTTTTATGATTGGAACCATTTTAAAGTTATTTTGGATAAATATGTGCCGGATTCTTTTCTATAATTTCCATTTAACTGGATAAGCGCCAATACATCTATTTTCTAATAATATTATGTTCCGGACCGTACGGGAATTTGGTGATATTCTCAACCCCATCCTCAGATATAACAAGAATATCATGTTCACGATATCCACCTGCACCAGGCTGTCCCTCTGGAATCATAATCATTGGTTCCATCGAAATAACCATACCCGGTTCCAGAACCGTTTCTACATCCTCACGTAACTCCAAACCAGCTTCCCGACCATAATAATGACTAAGTACTCCGAAAGAATGCCCATAACCGAATGTACGATTTGGTAAAAGACCATGCTCCCGATAAATGTCATTTAGCTCAGCAGCAATATCCATACATCTAGCACCAGGTTTTATTAGCTCCTGCCCTCTTTCATGTACCTTTACATTTATTTCCCATAATTCCAATTCACGGTCAGTCACATCTTCAAAGAACAACGTGCGCTCAAGTGCTGTATAATAACCAGCAATCATTGGGAAAGTATTCAAACTTAAAATATCACCACGTTGTATTTTACGGGATGTTGCCCAGTTATGTGCTCCATCCGTGTTAATACCCGATTGAAACCAAACCCATGTGTCTCTCAATTCCGCATTTGGATAGGTCCGAGCAATTTCCCGTGTCATTGCTTGTGTCCCATGTAAAGCTACTTCATACTCTGGTACTCCCTCACCAATAGCTTCTACCACTGCAGCCCCACCAATATCAGCAATGCGCGCTCCATTTTTAATCAGTTCAATTTCTTCTTGGGATTTGATCATTCGCTGCTTCATCGTTACTTTAGACACATCTACTAGTTCGCTATTCGGAAAAGCATCCTGCACTTTTTGTTGCATTTCTAAAGTCAAATGATCATATTCCACACCAAGACGCTGAGGTGAAGATCCATTTAATACTTTTTGAACTGCGTATAAAAAGTTATCTTTATTCCAATCTGTATAAACAATGTTGTCACCGAAGCTGCGGCGCCATGGTTGACCAGCATCAATATTTGCACTAACCGTATAATGTTTATCCTCTGTTACCACAAGTGCATAGGATCTGCCAAATGTCGTATATAGAAAGTCACTATAATAATTAATATTGTGATAGGAAGTAAAAAGCACTGCATCGATTCCCATCTCCACCATGTTGCGGCGTAAAATTCGATTACGATTTTCCATTTCTCCCTTGGAAAAGGTTGGTTGTACCTTCTCCCCGTTATTAATTGTTTTTGTTCTTTCCAAATCAGTCATCTTTTGCATTTTTATATCCCCTTTCGTTTTTTCGATTTAACCCCTTGAGGGTATACGATAATCAATGATTTTGATAATCCTTTCCTCCCTTTCTTGCGGTGCAGATATATGAATGCGTTTTCAATTTTTAGTGGATAACTTAGCAAATGATCGGAAATGATTATCTAATTTTATTTTAATAGATAGACGCAATCATGTATAATAGCTAAAAATGATAGTAATTATCATTTTTAAAGATTTCCGGCAAACTGAAAGGCCTCCTACTAAAATAATAGATACTGCCAGGTTTTACATAGACTTCCCTTTAAGATGAACCTCTTAATAATTGTACTTGCTCTTTAGTTCTGTAACTCGAATAACTTTAAGTACTATATCGGAAAAGAATGATAATTAGTCCAAAATGATATGATTTTAAACCTCAACTACAGTAAATTCCTTCTTCAAAAATAAGACAATGTTGTTCGTAACATCTTCAACAATTAAACGACCTTTTTCAGCTGAACTTGACTTTCCAGTGTATAGGCAACCTGAAGACGGAATGAACGTTTTTGAAGGCGGAAACCTTTGATAAGTTGGTGGCTGATCAATGCCCTCGTCCGTAATGAGGTCTTCATGTACAAGTTCGGGTGCAAAATACATCATCATGGATGTTTCTGTAATTGCTGCATGTTCCATGGCCCACCCCTTAAATTCAACCTCATCAAATATTTTCGGCATCAGTTCAGGTGAAATGTTATCCCACCAATTAGATAATAAAATTTTAGGGTATTCTTCTTTTTGATTTCTTAATAAAAGATCGCAAGCTTCAGCTAGGAAGGCATCATTTTCATAATGGCCACTCATTAATAAAATATTTTTCCATCCATCTTCTATAAATTCTTTCAATACATCATAGACTAAGGAGGTTAAAGTAGTGCCATTTAAATCTACAGTACCAGGAAATAAAGGTCCGCCTCCACTAGCCGGTTGTGACTTATAGCCATACGTTATCGTTGGCGCAATAACTGCCTTTACTCTCCTTGCAATAGCGTGGCCATAATTTTCCGATATAATGGCATCCACCCCTAACGGCAAATGGGGGCCATGTTGTTCGGTAGACCCTATTGGCAAAATAAGAATATGGTCTTTTACCTTTGATTGATATTCCTGCCATGTCATGTTCCTTATTAGGTTATTTTTCATACATATCCATCTCCTTTTTATATGATTAATTTTGTTTATGAACCATTTCTTCTACACTCTTAGGATTAGCTGGTATTTCATGACGATCATCGACACCTAAAACATCGAATATTTTTTGGATAACAAAAACTAATACTATTCCTAATAATATACCATTTAAAGGCGGCAATCCAAATTCAAAAACAGAGCTTACATACGCACCAAGCGTTGCCAATATATATGCAATTAGATTTGAATAACGTACAAACCTAAATTTTATCTCCTCAATTCTCGGCATCCCTTTTCTCCAGTTAAACAGATAATCCCCAATAATTAACCCACCAAGAGATGGGACAAATACTCCCAAGAATGAAAGGAACGAAATAAATACTTCATATATACCTGTAACTGCCATAATAGAGGCGATAATAAGTCCGCCAATAACAAACGGAACTTTATTCGGCTTGTTAAAAAATTCAGCACCTGCAACACCAAAGGAATAGGCTGCAGTTGTATTTGTCGTCCATATATTGAAAATCAGGATGAGCATTGCCATCACAATGATTCCCATTCCCAATAATACCTCTACCATATCACTGTTCTGCATGACTAATCCACCTAACATTCCAGACATAGCCATTACGATATTACCTATCATAAACGCTAAAAAAGCTACAATAAAACCTGCTTTCGGAGTTTTTGCGAACCGGGCCCAGTTAGGTGCTTGGGTGCCTCCGGAAATAAAAGCCCCGATGACGATGGTAATAGCAGCTGCAAAGGAAATTGTTGTTGTAGGCTCTATTGCTAAAAGTTCACGAATTCCTCCTGCCTGTTCCACACTAACAGCGGGGATCTTATAAACTAAATACAGAAAAGGTGGGATAGAACAAAAAGCTACAAACTCCATCCCTTTCGTTCCCCATATAGCGAAGGCTCCCATAAAGAGTGACCAAAAAATCGTGACTGGGACAAAATACGCTTCCAATCCAAGAGCAGTTGTGAAGACTTTTCCCATATATGCAGCTTGAAATGCATACCAGAACACTTGCGTACCACCTAATATAATACCTGTCCATTTTGAGCCGACCTTCCCTAAAGTATAACGCGCCAGAAGTATTGTATTAAGCCCCGACTTTGCGGAAATCCAGCATAGCACTCCAACATAAGTAGAGAGGATTATATTTCCTATCAATAAAACTTTAATTAAATCTCCAAGCATCATGGATGTTCCTAGGCTAGCTCCGGCTGCCATCGTTGTGACAATAAAAGTAAATCCAAGTAAAACTGCAAATATGGAAACCCAGCCCTTTCTAGCACTTTTTGGCACATGAGTCAGCGTATAATCAACGTCCACATATTCTTTGGATACACTTCCCTCTAACCTATTCACCTCGTCATTTATGGCTACGTCTTTAGTTGCCATCATATCCTCTTTCATTATATTCACATCCTTAAACAGATTTTGGAAGCGTTAACAAAAGTGCCAATTCCCAATGTCCCTGCTTTGCCCACCACTCCCTTGTCTGTAGGTTTATTTAGCCAAATGATAGAAAGTCCGGTTTCATCCAAAATCAATACAACGATTTATTCGATCATCATTTGTTTCAGTCGGATCTTAGCGGCTGATTTACCGTTTCCTTTGTCCAAAAGAGGGATACAAAGGCAATTACGGCTGCACCCATTAGATAAAAAGCTGGTGCATATGTGTTATGTGTAATCGAAATCAGAAAAGTTGCTACGAACGGTGCAGTCCCACCAAAGAGGGCGTTACTAGTATTAAAGGATAGGGCAAAGCCACTATAGCGGGCATTTGTCGGAAACATTTCTGACAAAAAGGTAGCAAGTACCCCGTCATTTCCCGCCAATATTGCACCAAGCAGAATTTGCGCTAATATAGCGAATACGCCACCCCAAGAAAGCATCATAAAAATCGGATAGGTCAGTAAAATAAATAGTAAACATGCAGAAATTAATACAGGCTTTCTTCCTACTCTGTCGGCCAACATTCCTATTAACGGTAGGAACAACACATAAGATGCCAATGACAAGATTGTCGTCAAAATAGATGCAACACTGTTAAATCCTAATTCCTTAGAAAGATAAGTTGGCATATAAGTTAAAATAATGTAAAATCCAACAGCATTAAGGGAAACCACTCCAACTGCAGCTAAAATCTCTCTCCAATTTGTTTTAATTCCACTTAGCATAGGTGATTTTTCTTCCGTTTCCATCTCTTTTTCCATCTCTTTAAAGAGGTCTGGATCCTCTAGCTTCAAACGTATAAACAAGGCAAATAACCCAAGCGGACCCGATAAAAGAAATGGGATACGCCATCCCCAACTGTGTAATGCCTCATGCGACAGGTTAAACTCCAAAAGTGAGGCAGTAACAGCTCCAAGCAATAAGCCTGCTGCGGTACTAGCAGGTACCATACTAACTAAGAGTCCTCTATTCGAATCCGGAGCATGCTCGGCAATAAATACAGATGCACCAGCATATTCACCTGATGCAGAAAAACCTTGAGCAAGACGACAAATTAGGAGTAATAATGGAGCCAAAATACCAATTGACGCATAACTTGGAATCAACCCAATAGTAAATGTTGCAAGTGACATAATAATTACGGTAAGTATTAAAACTTTTCTTCTTCCCAATTTGTCCCCATAATAGCCCCAAATCACCCCTCCCAGAGGGCGTACGATAAAGGAAACAGCAAATACTGCAAATGTAGCCAATAACGCTACTGTCGGATTACTTGATGCAAAAAATACGGCAGATATAATAGTAGCCAAATAAGCATATGTTGCATAATCAAACCATTCAATAAAATTTCCAATTGCTGCACCGAATACCGTTTTCTTTAACCCTGTAACGGGATACTTCACGTCACTTCCAATCTTTTTTTCCAACACCATTTAGAAATAGCACCTCGCTTTATCCAGTTTGTTTTCTCGATAACGTTTACATTTTTAAGAATGTTTTTTCTTCCAGCAGGTCCCTCCTTTCAATCAAGCATAATGGGGAACATAATACTATATAAATTACTATTTTCCCTTAAAACTTTTTAACTATTTTAACTTGTTTAATATTTGAAAATATTATAAAATAAAACTGCTTTCATGTATAATGACTAGAAAAGATGGCTAATATCACGGAAACTGAATGGATATCGTTAAAAAATGGCAGCAACCAGTTTAGTTAGTTGAAGGAAGCTCATAAAGTGCTATTATTATGGAGGGGTGGAAATGGAAATTAAGGACTTGCTTATTTTTCAAAGTGTAGCTCGAAATGGTAGTATTAGTAAAGCAGCAGAGGAACTTTGTTATGTTCAATCACATGTAACTGCTCGAATCAAATCATTAGAATCACATTTGCAAACACAACTATTTCATCGCCATAGCCGAGGAACTACATTAAATTCGGAAGGAAAAAAACTCCTAGCCTACACTGAAAAAATTTTATTCATGCTGGATAATATGACCGAGGCATTTCAGGATTCGGACAGTCCTTCAGGCACCCTTGAAATTGGGACGGTTGAAACAGTAATGAAACTTCCAACGATTTTATCCGCCTATCACCGAAATTACCCCAAAGTTGATCTATCACTCCGAACGGGTGTCAGCGAGGAACTTATCGGTCAAGTTTTACAATGTAAGCTTGATGGTGCGTTCGTCACTGGTTTTGGTAAACACCCTGATATGGAGCAAGTGGAAGT
Source organism: Oceanobacillus salinisoli (assembly GCF_009733865.1). Classification (GTDB taxonomy): domain Bacteria; phylum Bacillota; class Bacilli; order Bacillales; family Amphibacillaceae; genus Oceanobacillus; species Oceanobacillus salinisoli. The sequence goes on from NZ_WOFB01000019.1 coordinate 91,112, forward strand.
TTTTCAAGAAAAGTTAGTATTAATTTCCGATAATCAGGAAGCTGATTTTAACGATTTAAAAAATAAACCCCTTTTGGTTTTCAATTCGGGTTGCAGTTACCGGGAACGACTAGTAGAATGGCTTCGTGATGAGGGAGTAATTAACCCGAAGGTCATGGAATTCGGCACATTGGAAACCATTTTGGGCAGTGTTATATCTGGTCTTGGGATTAGTCTTATCCCGCAATCAACCGTTAATAAATTAGAATTAATGGGAGCAATCCAGTGTCATGAAATCCCGCCTAATTACAGTAATATTTCAACCGTGTTTATTCGGCGCGCAGACTCCTATCTAACCAATACAATGGAAAAGTTCATTGAAACTATAAATGAATATAAAAATAATATCCACCGCCCGGCTATTGAACCCATTTTTAACGTTCTTTCATCGTAAGTAGTTTCCTGTATAAATTACTCAGGTAAGGTTCCATTATGACCAGTATACATTATGAGGTTTATTTCAACACATAGATTGAATGTTCAACAAAACATAATCGAGTAGGTGGAGGTCACTTACCTCCACCTCTCACACCACAGATAAGTATTTCACCTCTCCATGTCTTCACATCATTTACTTTATTTTCCCTTTAAGAGGTTGTTCAAAAAGTCCGGTGAAAAGGACACGTCGAATTTCTTCGTTGGCTCACTTTTCCGTTGCTCACGTATGGTAAGGAACTTCTACTAAAATCGCCCACGTCCTGTGGGCAACGTAGAAGTCACCACATCCTGTGGAAGCCCGCTACTCAAAGCTTCGCCGCCTCGAACTTCTCGGTCCTTTTCATCCTCCTTTTTGACCACGTACTTTAAAGACTTACTTTAATGTCTCAACTCTCAAAGGCAAAAAAAATTCAAATTAACACAAAAGAGATATCAAAAATAGAGATAGCAACCATCAATTTTAGTTATTTTACCTAATATGAATTAACCACTATCATGGAAGTAACAAACTTAAGAATCCACCCATTTTCTAAAGGAGGCTTTTAAAAGAACGTCTGAATTGCGTTCGTAATGAAGTCATCATAATCAGGATAGGAGGAAAATGAATGGTAGTAGCTAACAGAGGGGTAGCCTATAAGGAACCTGGGGTAGTAGAGGTTGAAGCAATTGATTTTCCAGAGCTTGTGTTAAAAGATGGACCTGGTGTTAATCCCCTTAATGTCGGAAGAAAATGTGAACATGGAGTTATTTTAAAGATTGTCACGACCAATATTTGCGGAAGTGACCAACATATGGTTCGTGGACGAACGACTGCCCCGTCCGGACTGATACTCGGTCACGAAATCACAGGTGAAGTGATAGAAACGGGGCGGGATGTTGAATTTATTAAAAAAGGTGATTTAGTTTCTGTGCCGTTTAATATTGCTTGTGGACGTTGCCCAAGCTGCCGGAGACAAGATACTCATATTTGTGAAAATGTGAATCCGGATCGTCCTGGTTCTGCGTATGGTTACGTGGATATGGGCGGATGGGTCGGCGGCCAGTCTGAATATGTCATGGTGCCATATGCCGATTTTCAGCTGTTAAAATTCCCTGATAAAGATCAAGCGATGGAAAAAATCCTTGACTTAACCATGCTGTCAGATATTTTCCCAACCGGCTACCACGGTGCAGTTAGTGCTGGAGTAAAACCAGGTTCAACAGTATATGTTGCTGGGGCAGGACCAGTTGGATTGGCTGCTGCTCATTCTGCACAGTTACTGGGAGCTTCTGTTGTCATTGTTGGGGACATGATTGAGGAACGACTCCAACAAGCAAGAAGTTTTGGGTGTGAAACGATTAATTTACGGGAACATGAAAATGTGGGAGAGCAAATCGAACAGATTCTTGGTGTACCAGAAGTGGATTGCGCCGTTGATGCGGTTGGCTTTGAAGCAAGTGGACATGGTGATCGTGCAGGTGAGGCTCCAGCTACTGTATTAAATACAGCAATGGAAATCACTCGAGCAGGTGGCAGACTTGGTATTCCAGGCCTTTATGTAACAGGTGACCCTGGTGCAACAGATGCAGATGCCCAAGAAGGTACATTGAAAATCAGATTAGGATTAGGCTGGGCAAAAGCACATACATTTGTGACTGGCCAAACACCGGTAATGAAATACCATCGTGATTTGATGAAAGCGATTTTAAGTGGTCGCGCCCAAATTGCGAAAGCGGTCAATGCGACAGTCATCTCACTCGATGAGGCACCAGAAGGATATAAGGCTTTTGATGGCGGTGCATCACGGAAATTTGTCATTGACCCGCATGGATCATTAAAGTAATTTTTTTAATAAATTACTAATTATTTTAAATTGGAGGAATGAAATGATGAGCAAAATGAATTTAGAATTAGCAAAACAATTAATTGAAGGCGCTGAAAAAGAAGCACAAAAAATTGGCGTAAATATGGTCATTACGGTTTTAGATGAAGGCGGAAACCTAATTGCCACCCATCGTATGGATGATGCTTGGCTTGCAAGTATTGATATTGCTCAAAATAAAGCTTGGACTTCGGTTGCCCTTAAGATGCCAACTTCCAACTTAGCTGAAGCGACTGTTCCTAATGCAGAGCTATATGGACTTAACACAACCAATAATGGCAGAATTGTCGTATTCGGCGGTGGCATTCCACTCGTTCAAGACGGCAAGGTTGTTGGAGCAGTTGGTGTAAGTGGAAGCTCTGTTGACCATGATATTCAAGTAGCCCAGGCAGCTGTAGACGTTTTCGAAAGTATAAACGTTGGTGCGGGTCAATAATACAGGTAAAGTAATAAAATCATATAGTTGTGTATGACTTTTTGTAGAATAGTTTAAATTTATTATACAGCTCCGAAGAAGTAACCTCTAAGTGGACACGTATAAAGAATGCAAAAGTCATCAACAGAACAGAGACATAATAGATTAACTAACAGTAAAAAGACAGAGAAGGATCGAAATGCCCTTCTCTGTCTTTTATTGGTGCATGAAATCTAGTAAATTAGCTCCAATCGATGATATTAGACTCTTACACTTCATTATTATTACTTGCCTCTATAACACGATGGGGGTGTGTATAAATATTTAATCGATTGCCACGCGCAAAGCCAATCGCTGTAATTCCCAAATCATCTGCAAGTTGTAATGCCAGATTGGTCGGTGCTGATTTAGAAAGGAGAATCCCCACACCCATCTTGGAAATCTTCAGCAACACTTCTGATGAAATCCTTCCGCTAAAAACTACTAATTTATCGCCAAGCCGAATTCTATTTTGGATAACATGCCCATATAATTTATCTAATGCATTATGTCTACCAATATCGGAACGAATTGTAATGATTTCGTCCTGAGTTGCTAGTGCAGCATTATGAACGCCACCCGTTTTCATAAATTGTTCTGATTTTGCTTGTAATTCCTTCATTAAGGTAAAACATTGATTCACGGAAATCGTAAGTTGACTCGTAATCGTCTTCGCTGTTCTAACATCACTCTTAAAATAAAACTGGCGACTTTTCCCACAGCAAGAACCGATAAACCGTTTGGAATGATCAAGCTGACTTACTTCTAAAGTCTTATTCAATTGAATGTAGGAAAATCCTAGTTTCTCATCAATGGAAATCGATTTGATCTCATCATTGAATCGGATAACCCCTTCTGCTGCTAGAAATCCAATGATGAGATCCTGAAGATCTGTTGGTGTACATACGATGGTTGCAAACTCCTCCCCATTTAACACAATGGTAAATGGCTGTTCAATTGCCACATCTTCTTGTAGGACAGACTTTGAATCCCCATTAAATCGGATGATTTCCCAACCATTCTCCTTTGTATCAGTCATTATAGACCCCCTTAGCTTGGTTCCATCTCAAGCTCCTCCACTCTCTTTTCCGCATATTTCGTATCTTTATGTGCATAATATGTTTCCGCCTTCTCTACAATAACAGCAACATTGTATTCTGGTATGCCTGCATATTTTTCGTAGATTCCTTTAGGGATAAGCGCATTTCCTTCTGGCCAGTGAACTTCCACATTTCCTTGTCTGATTTCCACAAATTTTGCACGGCCTTGAAATGTGCCATGTTGATTAAAAGCAACAACAGCATCACCTTCTTTTATCCCTAACTCTGTTGCATCTACTTCATTTAAAAGCAGGTCATAACGGTCTGCGTTATTAAATGGATCTGTTTCATTATAAATCATCGAATTAAATTGTTTCCCGCGTCGTGAGGTCACATAGAAATGTCCTTCTGACTTACGAAGTTCTGGTAGCTCAACGGTAATGAGATTTCCCTTTCCATCTGGTGTTGGGCATATTCCATCCTCGCATAGCCATGCACCACCCCATTGGAAAACATCTCCCCTATCTTTCAAATGTTGAATCCCTTCATAATTTGGTGCTGCATTCGCTATTTCTTCCCGAATCTCAGAGGTATCTTTAAAATCGATCAGATGCGATTTTTCCGGTTTCACCCTTTTTGCAAGATCAACGTAAATCTCCCATTCTGCCCTTGCTTCCTCCATACGTGGTCCTTTAATTTCAGGAGAAAAGTATACCATCCTCTCTGTAGAAGTAGATGTCCCTCCACCTGGCTGCTCATAGCGGGTCATTGCCGGTAATACAATAACTGCTTCCTTTGCATCAACGAGTGTCGACGTATTAAAAATAATGTCCTGATGAACCCGGATATCGACATTTTCCAAACATTGCTTTACGAATTCCGGGTTTGGCATCGTTTCTAGAAAATTACCGCCAGATAAATAATAGAGATTCAGCTTTCGTTCATGATCATCTGGAAGCAGCGCATTCTCTAAAGAGACACCAACAATGTCCCCTTGCCATTTTGGAATATCAAATCCCCATATAGATTCTACTCGACTTCTATTCGCATCATCCATACCCCCACCTGGAAGTACAAATGGATCTGCACCCATTTCCCCTGAACCTTGAACCCCAGAGTGTCCACGGATTGGCATTAACCCACAATGCTCTCTACCTAAGAATCCTCTAAGCAAAGCAAGATTCGCTACCTGTGATATGTTATCTGTTCCGAATCGGTGTTGTGTTAGTCCCATCGACCAAACAAAAACGGCCGATTGTGATTTAGTGAGAAGCTCAGCTAATTCCATCATTCTGACTTTAGATATGCCAGACGATTTCTCTAGCTGTTCCCATTCATATGCCATAACTTTTTCTCGCAGCTCCTCCAGTCCATTCACATGCTTGGAAACAAATTCATGATCGATGGCAGACCCATAATTGCTTTCTTCCATATCAAACCAATGCTTCATAATGCCGTGCATGAAAGCAATATCGCCACCAATATTTACTTGGTAAACATCATCCGCTATTTTCGTTCCAAATAAAGCAGACTCAGGGATGGATGGAACCCAGTAATTATCCATGGATGGCTCATGGTATGGATTAATAACAATAATTTTTGTACCTTTACGCTTGGCTGCATACATATATTTCGTTGATACTGGTTGATTATTTGCAGCAACAGAACCCCAAAAAAGCAGAACATCCGTACCGATCCAATCTTTATAATTACACGTAGATGCACCAACACCAATAGAACGGTTTAATGCTGTTTTCGATGGGGAATGGCAAATACGGGATGCGTTATCAACATTGTTCGTTCCTAGAAATCTTGAAACCTTTCCTAATGTATAATATACTTCATTCGTAATTCCCCTTGAGGTAGTATAGAATGCATAATTCTTTGGATTAAGCGTTTTCATCTTGCTTGAAATTTGATCTACTGCATCATCCCAGCTGATACGACTAAATTTCGTTTCTCCCTGTCTGCGGATAAGTGGATACGGAATTCTGCCTAGTTTACGCAATTCTGTACTACTCATTTTACGCAAATCTTTCATATCAGCATGCAAGAATTTCTCATCCATCGCGGGCATCGTATTTAATCTTAGGACATTTAAGCGAGTTGTACATACATGTGGGCCTGTTAATGTTTGATCTTGAAGTCCTGATACTCCAAGTGCACAACCATCACATACCCCTTGTGTGAGGATTCTCGTTGCATATGGCAGATTATCTTTATTTTCCCAAACTACTTTCATGGTGTCGCGAATATGATGTGGCTTTACTTTCCCAAGACCGAATGGAACTTTACTTACCCAAAGTGATGGGTCTGGTTTCTTTGACAACTTAACTGGACCAGTATGCTTTGTTTTCCCCACGTAAATCCCTCCATTATTCATAAAAAACATATCTAAAAAAACTATTATTTTTTACTAACTAGTTCTAAGACTTTTATCAGAAAAAGTAGGGAGTTATTTATAATAACTTATTAGACTCTCGACTTATTTACTAATAATCAGCGAACGCTGGACTCCCCATTTATGAAGGCCTCTATTTAAACTCTTTAGCCACATGACGTATTGTCTGGCTTGGAACAGACTGTATATTGCTTAATCTCTTGATATCAACTCTGATCCAAAGTGATACGATAAAGGCTACAACAAATAATATCCCGAAAATTAACAATGTTAAATTATAACTGTTCGTTGAGTCGTAAATGAATGACAATAAAATTGGACCTGCTACTCCTGCAAGTGCCCATGCTGTTAGAATATAACCGTGGATTGCCCCAAGTTGTTTCGTCCCAAATAAATCGCCAATATAAGCTGGGATCGATGCAAACCCACCACCATAACAAGTTAAAATTGCAAATATTAGAATTTGGAAAATGATACCATTCGTTGCAAATGGTAACATAAAAAATGCAATGATTTGAATAACGAAAAATACAGTATATACGTTTGGACGACCGATATAATCTGATAGAGATGCCCAGCCAAGCCTTCCACCACCATTAAAGAGACCCATAATTCCAACCATTGCTGCAGCTGCAATAGGTGTCATACCTGCAATTTCTTGAGCCATCGGTGATGCTACAGAAATAATTGCAATACCACAGGTTACATTTAGAAATAGCATGATCCATAACATCCAAAAGCGCCGTGTTTTTATCGCTTCATTAGCAGTAAGCTGTGATAAATCCTGCTTTATTTTACGTGAACCATTTTGCTGACTTTCTATAAAGCCCTTTGGTGCCCATCCTTCAGGTGGTGGGGACAAATAATAGGCAGAAATTGCCATAACTGCAAAATAGGCGATTCCAAGTGTGAAAAATGTATTCGTAATGCCGGTTGCTTCAATTAATGTGGCAGCAGCTGGCCCACTAATGAGTGCAGCGAAGCCAAACCCCATAATTGCTAAACCTGTAGCAAGCCCACGTCTATCTGGAAACCATTTAACAAGTGTCGAAACTGGCGCAATATACCCTATACCTAAGCCGAATCCTCCGATTACCCCGTAGAATAAATACAATAACAATAATGATTCCATTGCTGTCGCTAAACCAGAACCAGCAACACCAATACTAAAGAAAATTGCCGACAGTAGCGCCGACTTCCTTGGCCCATTCTTTTCTACAAATCTTCCCATGAATGCTGCCGAAAACCCCAACATAAAAATAGCAATACTAAAAGCCAGGGATACCTCTGTTACTTCCCATCCATATTGGTTGACCATCGGGTTTGTAAAAACACTCCAGGCATATGCAGAGCCAATCGAAATATGGACACCAACGGCAGATGCAGCAATTAACCAGCGATTCTTCACCTTTTCCAAATAACCATCCTCCTAAAATAATGTATTAAGATTATGTTAATTAAATCGTTGATACATAAATTAAGTATGATTTGAATGTGCCTACTAGATATATATGGATGTAAATTAAAGACGTCAATAAAATGCCAGGTTCTCTCCTAATATGTAAATATAAATAGAGTATTCCAATCACTAATTTAATATATTCAACGTTATAATAACATACATATCAATGTATTTGAATAATTATTATTTATTTAATTATTTTAATATTATAGTCATACGATATACAGAATAATGTGCTTTCACAAAGACATCTTTAATAGAACAATAATTTAAGGAAGAAGATCACTTAGAACAAGCAAGGAGCTTTGGCTGTTAACTGAAGCAACTTTGTCTAAAGTGGAGCTATACGAACGGACTAAAATACAACCAATAGCAGAAGTATCTTATTCGGTAGTAGTAAACCTCTTTTAAGACGGAAAGGTTATCGGAGCAGTTGATGTAGGTGGAAGGTTCGTTATACATGACTATCAAGTAGACTTACCATTTAAAAAATGCAATACTTGCAGCCACAATAAGCAAGAAATCTTTCTTCTTACTTAATTGTGGCTTTCCCCTTTCCTTCTACCAACTAGATTTCTTTACACCAGGGACCTGCCCCTTATGCGCATATTCCCGAAAAGCAATTCGTGACATACCAAACTTACGCATGTAACTTCTAGGACGGCCTGTAAGTGCACATCGGTTCTTCAACCTCGTTGGGGAAGAATCACGAGGCAGTTTACGAAGCGCCTCATAATCACCTTTTTCTTTCAGTTCTCTTCTGATGGCAGCATACTTTTCTACCATTTTTTGCTGTTTCAACGCTTTTGCTACTTTTGATTTCTTTGCCACTTTACATATCCTCCTTACTAGTAATTAGCTATGACATCACTGTCTTTATTAGATTGTTTGGACATTCCAATTGAATGGGTCTGGGAGCATCCTCCAATTCGAATCCATCTCTTCCTCTGTTAATAAACATTCATCCAATTCTTGTGTAATTGCTTCTTTATCCAAATCCATACCAATAAATACAAGCTGTGTTTTGCGGTCTCCAAACTTTGGATCCCATGATTTCCTTACTTCTGAATTTTCTTGTAAAAGCGCTTCTCGTTTTCGCTCGGAAAGGGCGGCCACCCAATAAGAAACTGGCTCAATGTTGGCAGATAACCCAGCTTGTGAGAGCAATAAAGCATAATCATTTCGAGTTGCACACCAAATAATTCCTTTAGACCGAACAATATTTTCAGGCATTGATTCGATAAATCTTAGTAGCCGAACGGAATGAAACGGAAGCTTGCGTTCATATACAAACGAAGCAATCCCATATTCCTCTGTCTCTGGTGTATGCTGTTCTGGACCATTGGTTAACTCTTTCAACCAGCCTGCTGAAGCACTTGCTTTCCTAAAATCAAAGGAATTGGTATGTAAGATTTCTTTTGGATCAATATTTCCATATGATGTTTTTATGAATTTAGCGTTCGGCTGTAATTTTCTCAACACCTTTTCTAATTTCATCAAATCTTCTTCTTTTATCAGATCACATTTATTTAGAATAAGTACATCACAAAATTCAATCTGATCGATTAATAAATCCGCGATTTCCCTTTCATCATCCTCGGAAACAGCTTCCTTCCTATCCAGTAAGCTTTCACCAGAAGCAAAGTCATACCAAAAACGACTTGCATCCACTACCGTTACCATCGTATCCAGTCTACAGTGCTTATTAAGGTCAATATCTAATTGATCATCTAAATAAGAGAATGTCTGTGCAACAGGAATTGGTTCACTAATACCAGTCGATTCAATAAGAATATAATCAAACCTACCGTCCTTCGTTAATTTCTCTACTTCAATCAGTAAATCTTCCCGCAATGTATAACAGATGCATCCATTAGACATTTCTACCAGTTGTTCATCCACTCTTGATAAAGTCCCCTCATTCTTGACTAGACCCACGTCAATATTAATCTCACTCATGTCGTTTACAATAACAGCAACTTTCATTCCTTGTTTATTGTGTAGAATATGATTGAGCAGCGTTGTTTTCCCAGCTCCTAAATAGCCACTTAGAACATTAACCGGTACCTTTTTTGTCATACAAACTCTCCTCCTAATCCCTGTAAATAGTAACCATTACGATTTAATCTTTAAAAAAATTTCCTTCTTTACCAAAGGCTTAATCAAATCCCTATATTCCGTTATTCTTCTAAGAATAGGATCGTCAGCATGATCATAATCAGCTAATCCATCAATGGTTACAATAATTTCAGACTTTACTTCCTCTAATTCAACAATTGATTCTGTTGAAAATCAATCCATTTCGGGTGAATTTGAAACCTAACAACCCGCTGGAAATAAACTTAAATCTAATACTGTTCCTCATAAATACTTCATGTTAACAATTCTTTTTTAATCGTAACCATTACGATTTATATCGTACATCTATCTTTTGAAAGTGTCAAGAATAATATTTTAGGTGAATACTTTTTTCCTAAACTCAAATTCAGTAATAGAGTTAAAAGCTTTTAACACGCGGGGCCATATGGATAATGAATGATACCGATAGAACAACAGCATTTGATTTATGTATACGAAATTACTTATCACGACTTTTCAATTCAGATGACTATGACTGGGCGCACCGACTGTTTTACGTTTAACAAGTGGATTTTCAGCCCGCTCTGCATGTATTCGCTCATTCACCTTTTGACGATTTTCTAAAAAGTTATGATTAAATCGTGTAATTTTAACTGAACGCATAGACCCACCACCTTTATTTTTTATTATACATTATAGTCAAAAGAATGGTGACGAAACACAAAAAAGAAATACCTAGAACACTACCGCAAAAGTGAAAACTAATACGAAAATGCCCTTTTAGATATAATTAAAAACAAATGTGATTTTCTTGTTTTTTAGGATAATGACGGAAGATGAACTGCTCCAAACAATATCTCTAACGATGTGTGCTAAAAGTACGGAATATCGGGGTTTTGTTAAATTCTGTCTGTAACATCTTTAACGAAGTATTACCGTTTTTTATTGGATTGCGTTAGCAAAATGTAAGCATTTATTTTACGATATCCGAAAATAGCTGTTATCTATTTTGATTTAAATATCTCCTTCCTCTACTTCTTTTTGTTAAATTTTATTTCAAAATAATGTTTGCATTTTAAGAGACATCAACTCTCATCGATATTTTCTCCTGCATGAGTCTCTTTTCTTTTTGTGTCATAAACATTCTCCCCCTTCTCTAATGTTCCCAGTACATTCATTACTTCCTCCATTGATGAGGTATCTGACGTTTTCTGTTTCATTGAGAGGGTATGTACACCAAGGCGAGACTCTCCATAATTGGTTTGGTCCTTCCCTAACATCTTAAGCTGTCAGGCACTATGACCGCTGCTGACTTCTGGTGTTCAATGCACCCGCCTCGGGTACGCTTACCTTGTGAGCACAGTATGCCGACAGATTCTCCCCGGGTAAGAGTAGAGACTTTCCTTCCATGTCTCCGCCTCATTTACTCTGTGGCACCTTCGGCAGTAAGGTTTTCGACTTGTTATGCAGACTCTTCCAATGCCACCTATCCTTGTATGAGGTTCATATTCCTCGGAGCAGATTGCCGCCGACTTTCTTCAGCTATGTAAGTCGCCTTTCATAGCCTTGTCTTAAGCTACAGCTACTACTGCCTTTCCTGATTGGGACTTTCACCCTATAGTTTTCCCTCATGCCGGGTACACATTAAAAAAACGGCTGAGTAACGTCAGCCGTTTTCTTCTATTATCAATAACCCTAGGTAAATCCCCTTTTGCAAAAGTATCTACACGATTAAAGCTTAAACTTATCAATCTTACGTAGTAGATTATTTGCGATATTAGATAGTTCAGTAGATTGGCCATGTAAGGATTTCAATAAGTCAGAAAGTGCTAGTGTTGTATCAGTTGTTGCACCTGTACGATCTTTAGCCACTTTACGCATCTCACCAATCTTTTCAAGAATTTCTTTTCCTTTTTTATCTTCGGTTTGATTATTATTATTAATATATTCCTCTAATTTATCCAAGAATTCGGTAATATCATCTAGTTGTTCGCGGAACTGTGATGTTTTTTCCATTGAGATTGTATACATTTTTTCTACTGAATTTGCAGCTTCAGCCTCTAGCATTACTGCTAATCGTTGTGTTTGGCTTGCCTGATCGCTTGTTTCATTTAGTACTCCGTGTAACGTATCCACCATTTTATTGGCGCTTTCCGACAACTCTCCAAGCTCATTGTTATCCGATACAGCACTTTTTGCTGTAAAATCACCCGTTTCGAGTAATTGAATCTGCTTTTTAATCTGTTGAATGTTTCTATAGACACGATTAAAAAATCGAGCGGTTAATAAGAATAGAATAACTAACGAAACCAAACCGGAAATAATTAATATAATAGAATGACGGTATAATGGTCCACTTAGCTCTCCGTAATCTAGCGCCATATAAATAACTTTTCCTTCTTTTGTCGGCATAAATACTTTATACACCTTATCCCCATGATAATTATTAACATAGGAAGTCTGATTTGGTTTTTCCAGCATGTTGATCAAGGTAGTAGTGTCTTCTTCTGTTCTCATTTCATAATCCCCGTATACAACCTTTTTCAACGGAGGATAAATATTATCTTCTAAGCTCGGATCCTTAAACACACGAGGATCCAAAACAGCCAATTCCATGACATATGGATTCACTTTACTCACTTTCTCAATTAAAGCATCAGGTCCAACCTCGCTTGTAAACTTATATACCTCGTTAGCTTCTATATAAGGATCGATAATATAATCTGCACCTGGTGGGTGATAATATGCATATTTAAAGAAAAGGGGTTCACCCTCGTGTGAGCCAGACTGTGCAATTGGCAATATTATTGCATTATCTGTATGCATACTTAACGTTTCCGTTAATGGTGGTGGTTGATTATTAAATAAACTAGTAAAGTTTTCGTACACATCAGGAAATTCTTTAAGGCTAAACCCAATTTCTTCGGATGTAGAAGACTTAGCTACCACAATGTCATCATTATTATCGTGTATAATTAGGGAAATACCACTTAACCCTAGTCTATCTTTAATAACTACTAGTTCTTCGTTATTAATCTCATCTATGCTTTTCCCTTCCAATAAATCCGCAATATGGTGAGAAATAGACAATAACTTCAGATCAATTTGATGTTCAATTACTTCACTGGCAAGATTTGTTTCTTCAATCCCTTGTTCAATGCTATTTGCAATAATATCAGATTGCTTTTCAATGTCCTTGTCGATTTGCTCATTAATAAAATACAACTGAAACGCACCTGTTATAAGGGCAACTGCTAACAAGACTAGAAACAATCTAGTTAAAAATTGAAAACGCAAAGAAATTTTTTTCTTATTTTCTGCCATCCTATTTATCCTCCTTTACTAATTTACGTAGCATTACTTTATTTACCTTGCCTTGTACAATCGGAAATTCATCAATTGTTTTAATTAAATCAGGAACCTTATAGCCAGCAAGCTTAGAAGCGCAGGCAGAATATAGCTCATTACTATCAAATAAATGTTCTGGCTGGACAAAGGCGACAATTTGTTCACCAAACACATCATGGGGAACCCCTACTACAACTACATTTTTAACCGCAGGGTGCTGGAGGAGTATATCTTCAATCTCACCTGGTATAACCTGTTGTCCACCTTTTTTAATCATATCTTTTTTACGACCAATTAACTCTAAGTCTCTTTGCCCAACAGCTCTTACAAGATCCCCTGTATAAAACCACCCTTGCTCATCTAGTACAGCAGATGTTAATTCTGGACGTCTATAATAACCATGGAATGCAGCAGGTGGACGAATTACCAGTTCACCTACACCATCATCCTTACTATCAGTAGGTACTATTTTAAATTGAGCATCTTCTCTTACTGAAAATGCTTGTTTGCTTAACATATCCATGTTAAACATAACCCCTCCAATTTCTGAGAGTCCGTAATTATTTGAAAATGTAACATTTTTCAATTCAGATACAGAGTTAATAAAACCTTCTGTAATTACTTCGCCAGCCATGATTGCTAGCTCTATACGACCCCCAATTTCCGGTTTTAAATGCCTGAAGAATTGGTGAAACGCTTTAAAGATTGAAGGGGTACTCGCTATTTTGTTACAGCCCTTCTGATAGAATATGTTTACCATTTGAGGTAAATCAAACGTTTCATTCACAACGATAAGATGCTGTTTTTTTAAAGCTACTAATACTAATAGCATCCCATATGGAACACTAATTGGTACTGTCGACATCAGTTTATCGGAAGACTTCATCTCAAACGTATTTTCCAAATAGGCAACCCAATGCTTCATAGCATCACTGTTAATCATAATACCCTTTGGAGATCCAGTACTGCCTGATGTACAGCTAATTAAATCAATTCTTTGTTGTTCTATTTCGCGAGGCATACCATCACAAACGTTACGATTCCATTCTTGATATTCCACTGTTCCATAAATAACGGTATGTTTGTTCGTTGATATTGCCCAATCTTTTAGTACTTTTAAAAAATTAAAATTATGATAGGTTTCAACGGTAAATAGAATATGTGAATCTAACAGTGATAAAATATCAGTTAAATCCTTTGATCTTAATTGCCAGCTCAAAGGGATTACAGTCCCACCTAAACGGTTTACAGCTAAAAACAAAGAAATGTGTGGCAAAATGGATGGGACTATCAGGACTACTTTCTTTCCTTTTAAGTCCCCCTCTTTCTTTAGCAGATTTAAGAAAAAGTCTGTTTTCTTCTCTATATCACCTAATGTGCACTCCTTGTTTTCATCAGCCAATAATACTTTGGATTTATCAGTCGTATTACGATGAAATATCCAGTCATAAAAAGTTGACATGTTTTCCCCTCCTACCTAAACTTTTATTCAATTAATTCGTTAGCAGTTAACTTCGAAATAACCTTTACAAAATCAATTTGAAAGTTTCGTTTTTATACCTTTTGAGTCATTGAATGTAAAAATAGTTTATCCCAAAAAGAGTAGACATTTACCCTTATTCGGTAACCCGGCTATTATAGAGAGAAACCTTCCCTTTAGTCCCGTAGCTTTGCGCCCTAGCCTTTCTTACTAGTTTGCCATTTTCGGAATGATAGATTTGCACTATACTGTACCACATTTCTGCATAATCTATATATCGTCATTTTTCTACAGTTTCTTTAACCTTTTTTATAGCGTTATATTTGTACATCAATAAGAAGAAAACAATACTTATCCATTGGATATACGTATTAGCGAATAAAAGCAAGGATGATAGAATACAAAGGAATGATGATTCAACAAGTGATAGCTTTTGTTTTAAGTGTCCCGAAAGCACAGCCGCAATTACAAATATGCCGATGCCGACAGGTATTATCGTCAGTAAAAATTGACTAAGTGGTGTAAAAGTTAATATAGACGGATGATAAATAAACAGAAATGGAACAATACATCCACCTATACCTAATTTCATCGATTGCCAGCCCACACGGAATGGGCCTGCACCTGCAATCCCAGCCGCAACAAACGAAGTTGGAGCAACTGGTGGAGTATAAAATGACATCATCGCAAAATAGAAAGCAAATAAATGAGCTGAAATTACACTAACACCAGCCGATTCAACTAATATTGGTGCTGTAATTAATGAAACGATAATATATGCTGGTAACACTGGAAGCCCCATACCTAATATAAATGAAAGAATAGCTGTAAAAACGGTTAATAACAGTAAGCTATCTCCAGCAGCAGTTACAAGAAAACTGGTTAATTTAAACTCTAACCCCGAATAAGTAATAGACGCTATAATTATACCAGCGGTTGCGGTTGCGGTTGCAATTAAAGTCATCGTTTTTCCTGTATCTATACTGGCCTCGATTAGTTTCTTTATATCTAGCCGAGATTCCTTTTTAAAATAAGATAGAATAATAGCAATTATAATCGAAACAACTGCGCTAAGTTGCGGACTATAACCTTTTAATAACATTACAATTATAACTCCAATTGGTACCAGTAAGTGCCAACCCTCTTGTAACGATTTTTTAAATTTCGGTAGATCCTTAGCATCTAAAGGTTTTATATTGTACTTTCTACTCTCTAAATCCACCTGTATAAACAAGGCGAAGAAATATAATATAGCAGGTATAATTGCCGCTATGACAATAGTTCCAATACCAACCTGTGTAAATTGTGCTATTAGAAATATCGCCGTCCCCATAAGAGGGGGAGTAATCATTCCCGCTGATGATGATACGGATTCAACCGCACCTGCAAAGACCGGCTTAAAACCTATTTTCTTCATTAATGGAATAGTAAAAGAACCAGTAAATGCTACGTTTGACGATGGACTACCTGTGATCATCCCAAATAATCCACTACTCAATACAGATACTTTTGCCGGTCCTCCACGCCATTTTCCCGCAAACGAGATGATAATATCCATAAACTTTGGACCAAGCCCCGATATGTTTAACAAGGATGCAAAAAACACAAATACATAAACATATGTTGCAGAGGTTTGTAGTGCTATTCCAAAAAGACCACTAGTTGTAAAATAGTTATACTCTATTATTTGGGAGATGGTGATCGGTCTGCTATGAAACACACCTGGTATATATGGACCGGCAAGCAAATAGCTTATGCTAATAAATGCTAATGTGGTTAGCGGCCAGCCTAACACTCGTCTAGTTGCTTCGAGTGTAAGCAATAGCGTTATTCCTCCTGCAATTAAATCTACAGAGGTAAACGGACTCACAAACATCATATGATTTCGAATACGATCATACTCTATAATGAAATATATACTTGTCAATAAAATTGTGAAAGAGAGAACCAAGTCCATAACGAGTTTAAACCGGTTATGGAGTAAGGATATTTTCATAGGAATATATATAAAAGTAAGTGCTAGCGCAAAACCTAAATGCAACGAAACAATCTGCAGAGCTTCTAAATTCACAAAATAAAGGGTGAATATTTGGGTAACCGCCCAGACAACGGCTACTGCAGACAATACTATTTTTCGCATAATTACCACCATTCTTATAATAATCTATTCGTTATTAGCTATTCCAACGCGCCAACTTCCTTTAAATATTTTTCAGCACCAGTATGGAATGGAACAACACTTTCCCTAAAATGAAGCGGTGTAATCGAAAAGAACGGATCCTTTTCACGAATTTCTTCCCAGTTTTCATACATCGCTTTTGTTAATTGATACGCTACATCATCCGGCATGTCCTCACGAACAATAACATAATTACCAAGACCTAAAATGATAGTGTCTTCTTCTATGCCTTTATAGGAATCCTTTGGTACAGTAAAAGATGGAAATTGATATTCCTCTTGGAT
This sequence comes from Oceanobacillus salinisoli, assembly GCF_009733865.1. Classification (GTDB taxonomy): domain Bacteria; phylum Bacillota; class Bacilli; order Bacillales; family Amphibacillaceae; genus Oceanobacillus; species Oceanobacillus salinisoli. The sequence continues at coordinate 108,178 of NZ_WOFB01000019.1, forward strand.
TTGCTTCATTTTTTCTTCACCATATGGTAGCAAGTTTAAGTCTACACTTGTCATCATCTCTTCTACAGGTGGAAAGTTATGCCCAACAATTAATCCGAAATGTACGTTTGCTTGTCTATCCCGCATGTATTTTACTAAGTCTTGAGGACCTCCTTGTAAAACGGTATGCCCTTGTGACCTAAATTCCTCTAGATTTTCAAATCCATATCCCATCAAAATTTGTTCAAACATAATAACGCTAGAAGAGCCAGATGGATAAGTTGCAAGTGAAATTTTTACATCCTTCTCAAACAAATCATCGACTGTTTCAATGTTATGCTTCTCAGCAAAATCCTTAGAGACTAAAAATCCCATCCCAGCATAAGAATCCATTTGAAGCAGCTTCCGAAAACCTTGGTATTCCCCATCTATATTTGGATAAGGCTTTCCTTCCCATACCCAAAGGGCAGGTAGATCGGAAACCATATACAAATCTCCTTGGTTTTCCTTTAATAAATAGATACCACTAATATCCCCTGTTGAAGTTGGTGTTCTTTGAATTTGTGAACCCTCAGGTAATACTTCCTTAAAATAAGGAGTCAACGTTTCGGATGAAACGTAAGGTAATGTCCCTGGTTCCATCGTAGGTATTAAAAGATCAACAGGTTTTCCTTCTTGACTGGATTCATCAGATGTATCATTATCTTTTGATGTAGATTGTTCACTGCACCCCCCAAGCAAAGTAATCAATAATACAATAAAAAGACTTAAAATAACTTTATCTTTTAAATTATGAATTCTCATTCCATATTACCTCCATTTATCTCAATACCTTTTACTTTCTATATTAAACAAATACCCCATCACCCAATATCTCTGGGAGCCGAAGCAGTTTTATATACATCTGGACTTACTCTTGAAATGTCACTTTAATAGTACTGTCTTTTAGCTTGTTGACTAACGTGTTAGTAATCTCATTCCAGAAGAATTAACAAATGGTATGTCTCCTATTGATATTGACTTAGATATGAGAGACTCCGAGACGACAGTATACCTCACCACCTCGGACAACACTAGCTACCCTTTAACTCCATCATTTTCTTAGTTATATGTTGTCCTCTATATTTTTCCCCTTTGATAATGCTCTGCATGATCACCCCCTTCAATAGATATCTGGTAAGTTCATTTGCTAGTAATAACCGCGTCTTGAACTGACTCCATCGATTTTCTGTTGCTTAAGATGGTAATTTGGGTGCTTGCCCAAAATCTTCGAAGCAAAACGTTGCATACCTTATTTTTATAGATGTATAGCTCTTATTGAATCTATTGGATTAATTATAATGACAAACGCTTTGATTTATCTGGAATAATCCCCATCCTACTGCGTTTTAATCATGAAATTCACCTTTTATGAATGGTATGATTAGATAGTTGATTGGATTTCGGAAAAAGTCCCAAGTGGTTGGTCATACCATCGGATTTTTCAGGTAACTGTTAGTTAGGTTGAAGATTTACTCTTCCCCCTTTCCGTCTAGGATCAAAATTAAAGTAGAACCTGTAGAGGATGTTTCCAATAAAACTTGCTCCGCCATTTTCATCATTAGGGTAAATCCTTGTCCTAGCGATTCTTTCGTAGAAAACCCTGCCATTAACGTTGTTTTCGGAAGTATCTTTAATGGGAAACCAGGACCTTTGTCCTCTATCACAACTCGAAAAACATCCTGGTCTTTATAAATGAGCATCTTTCCATACTCAGCATGCTTCAAAATGTTTGTTACCGCCTCAGAAATGATTAAGTTGTAGCTCATTGTTTTAGAAGCCTTAAGACCTGCCCCATTGAAGGCTTCTTTTGCAGAATTCCTAGCCTTAGAAATATCCGCTCGGTCATGAATCTCTACCTCACAAAGAAGTTTACTTTGCCTGTATTTACCTAGTTCACTTTTATCAATTAAAAGAAAGGCACCATGGGTAGCAGAATAGATAACATCTCGATACACTTCCCATTCCTTACCGGAATCATCAGTAGAAGGCTGTTGAAAATCAGAGTACATTTGAACCTCACTAAATAATCGAGACAAATTTTCTCGATATAAACGGGGTAATTGTAAGGCCTTTAACTCTTCTTCCACTACAGCATTGCTTTTTAACCATTCGACCCCTGATTCTGCTAACTCGTATAACTGTTTTGTCGATTCATCTGGGAAGTCACTTATTGATGTATCCGTAAAAGCAAGATGAAATAAGGCATCTCTTTGCTCATTATCTATTTCTGCTACAGCCGCCAAGCGGTATACAAGCCACCCAATTAACGCCCTCGTTTGTACTTCCTTATAAGCGTTAAGTTCAGCGAGTTTTGGAAGAGCACTATTTGATGTTGTTTTACCTTTATCACTTGATCCTTGAAAAAATTTATTTACCAATTTTTTCAATTTCCCTTCCACACCCTTTCTCATAATATTCCAGCTGAAGAAATTATCGTAATTTCAGCAACAATCGACTGTTTTGGTTAACATAATAAAAATGCAAAAATGTTCAGCAACGGATTGTACAATTAACATTTAGGATAGATCTGATTTTTGGATCAATATCCTCTCAAAAAGATCTACTTACAGCCCCCAATAAAACGGGTGTAATGCGAACTCCATCTTTACGCAATCCCGCGTGTAATATCTTGGTTAATGCTTTTATTTTTTCTAAGTACCTTTTGATAACCAGAAAAGCACAACTTCTGAGAAGGTCGAAGTTTTCTCATACGTAAATCCGACAAAACTTACACTTTTTTTAAAGCAAGAAAAAAGCCCACCAAAAAGAATGGTGGGCTTAAATAAGTAGTTTTGCCTACTACGCAAAATTATATATTTAAGAAAGCCAACCCTTTTTCGGTAACCCGGCTGTCATAGTACTAGACCTTAGACCCATGGGCTTTGCGTCCCCATTTTTCAATGAGTTTGCCATTATCGAAAGGTATTAATCATAAAAAGTTAGAAAAACTTGGTGTCTATACCAGAAATAAAAGGCGAAAACCTTCATTTTCCTTTTACTATCATCTTATTAAAACTTGAATATTTTGATTACGTTAATAGGACTAAAATACTATTAATTTTTCTCTATTTTTAAGAATAGCATAAACGTTGATTTTTTACAATCTATTTTGATTTATAGTTTACTAATTTATCAAGGTTTTGAAAGGGAAATTTACCGATTTTTACTCAGATTAGCAGTTTTTTTCCAGCACAATATTTAACACAGTATTCATTATGACATACACATACATCTTTATTAGCTAAAGCTAGAGGGAAGTGTTCCTTAGATTATGGGAAACAATTAGGTCATGTAGATGACAATACTGCCACACTAAGAGCCGAAAAAAGAAGCCTCCCAAAAGTTCGGTGAACTAATGAGAGGCATCCCAAAACCTTAATAAGTATTAACTTTTTCCAAGAATGTGGTTAAAATATGGTTTATTTGATCACTAACACCTAAGAGGCCACATGCACCAAGGGAATTGGGTGGGTGTTTACATCATGGCCCGTAAGATGAGAGTGTGTAATATCTTTAACGAGATTTTACCGTTTTTCACTGGATTGCGTTAGCAAAATGTTAACATTCTTCAATGCGTCTTGAATGGTGATTGCAGCCAAAGGAATGAAGCAATAGTCTACTGTAATTAAATTTTAATTAAAGCTAAACTTAAGAGTAGCAAGGAAGGCAGTGCGATTGTTACTTGTGCTTTCTTCATAGAAAATAACACCACCTACATTGAAAAATCCAAATGTTCATGAATAGTTATCTTTCTATTTGTACGATTTCATAATCACAAATGTTTCACTAACCTGCACCTTTACTTTAAGTATATTCTTGTACAAATTATGACTCATTTGATTGTCGCCTTATTAAAATAACCAAACTAACAACAATTCCCACAATACGCGCTATTACAGTTTATATAAGATAATTATTAAGAATTCCTCAATTACATATCCTTTAAACTTTTGAAATTATGTTGCATCTGAAACCCAGTCAATTACATAGCCTATTCCTTATATTTAAGGTAAACTTATCGATACATACAAAAACAAAAGTTATTATAAATGCTATAAGGTTCATTAAATCCCCCTATAATAAATTAGACGGTGAAAAAATAATACCTCCATGTCACGCAAGAATGAAAAAAGAGGCTTCTCAAGAGTTTGCTCAACTCATGAGAAGCCTCCGTTAAAAATTTCTGTTTAACATCTAATCGCTTTTCCTAAACTTGTTCCAATTGAAAAGAACGGGTTAGGAAGAATAGGAAGAAGTAAGAGGTCGGGATGATAACGTCCCAACCTCTCCGATTATTTTGGCACTCTAACCTGTATTAAGAAAAGACTGTTTTTATTGAAGTTATTCAGGGTCTGGAAGTGTAATCTGATTCTTGGCCACAAGTATTTTCTTAACGTCTGCAATTTCATCTTGTATCTCAACCATTCTCCTGCCATTCAACTCGTAAAATTTCATCGCTAAGAGTGACGACACCCAACCGAACATTGGGAAACCAAATTGGAAAACCAACGTCATTATTAATAGTGAGGATGTCAACTCCTCACCTACCTGTGGGAAAACTTCTTTAAATCCAATAGATGCTAATAAAAATCCAACAATGGTTGTCGCTAAAGAGGATATTAACTTATCAACAAAAGAAAAGATGGTACTAATCATTCCCGGTATATACCTACCTGTAATATGAGTTTCGTAATCCGAAGTATCAGCAATCATGGGGATGACCATATTCCCCGTTAATCCAGCAAACCCCATTCCTAATCCATATAAAGCAAGAAAAAGAAATGTATTCAGACCCATATCGATAAGAGAAATTGTTTTCGGGTCCATTATCATCAACAATCCTAGGACACCAACGAAACAAAGAAGCGCTGCCCAAGTCCCATACACAAAAATCCTTTTCATGCCAGCTTTCCTTGCTATCCCAATTCCTAGGTATGTAATCAGCAAAGTAGGAAGGATGGTAATCATTTGGATTGTTCCGCTTAATGCATAATTCCCGATAAGGATTCCAAAAAACATGACTGGGACTGCAGGTTGCCTTAGGATACTATTAGCAAGCTTGTCCGTTGATGCTGCAATTACGAGCATTTGGAGAGGTCGATTTCTTTTAATTACCGGCCAATATTCGCTGAACTTTGTTTTCACTGATTTTTCTGCAAAACCAAAGTACTCGAGGCGGTCTTTTTTCCATATGCCAATTACAGCAATAATTGTAAAAATTGCCCCAGTTACTACTCCATACGTTACTAATTCAGTAAATAAAGCTTCTGAAAATTCCCCTCCATATTTTGGAACTAGATAAGAAGCAAGAAGGACTTGTCCACCAACAAAAATGATGGTTGTAAACGTTGCATCAAAGGCTGAAAAAAGCGGACGTTGTTTGGGATCATTAGTCAACACTGTTTGGGCCGCTCTTGTACAAACTGCTTGGAACGTATAACCGATAATATGGATTGCATACATACAAATAAAAAACACCAAACGTAAACCTTCTGGCAAGTGATGGGTTACCATAAACATAGTGATGGTTGAAACAGCAAGAATAATATTTCCTAACACCATAAAAGGTCTAAATTTCCCAAACCTTGTATTTGTACGATCAATAATAAATCCTATAATCGGATCTGTGATCCCATCAAAAATCCTTAAGGCAGTTAAAATTGTACTAACAACCACAACCGCTAGCCCAGCCACACCAGTTGCATAATAGGAAACTAATCCAAGTAAAAAGAAATATAGGTTTGTTGCTGCATTATTAAGTGAAAAAAAACCGATTTGCCAAATTTTTGACCTGTGAATGAATTGCCCCTCTTTAGTGGTTGCTTCCGACATCTTGACACCTCTTTCCGTTTACTATACTTTTTAGTATTACCTTTCACCAGCATAGTATCCAAAACAGGTGATATAATACGCCCTTGAAACAACCGAAAGTATATGGGGATTTTCGTAGTTTGCATATGAAAATTACATGGAAAATGGCCCAGGTTTATTTCTTCTGGGCCCAATAATTACTCTATTTAATTTAAGATAAGCTGTGCAACACACTCTACATGGCTTGAGTAGTGATCGTAGAACTATTGAAGTAGTGGTATGTACCTTGATTAATACTTAATTGTTGTTTTATACGAAAAATGTATACCTTCACATAACCTAAAAAATGAAAAAAGAAGCCTCTCAAAAGTTCGCTGAACTCATGAGAAGCCTCCGTTAATTTAACTTATGTTAGCAAACCACTCTCACCTTACTAACACGGGCTATGGGGTCAGTCCCCCGCAACAGCGCAGTGAGGAACTGACCCTTTTTCTTTTACTTTTAATTACTTCGCAATTTGCACAGCGTTATTCATTCTAAATACGGAATCTCCATATTAATAATTATTCTTATACAGGGGGGCAGACACCTTTTCACAAAAACAGACTAAGTGCTGCCAACACACTCAGTCTAACTTACAAAAAACTGGGGCACAGTGCCCTGTCCCTCTGGTCCTCTAAGCGGAATTTCGTTTCTGTTCAATTGCATTCAAACGTTTGTTGTTTGTCGCAATAATGTATATAACAGTTCCCCAAATAAGTACAGCTATAATCGATCCAATGTTAAAAATCCCTTTTTCAGCTGTCCACATAATGGAATAACCTATTGAACCTAACAATAGTGCGTAATAGAAAAACGGAAGAAGCGTTTTACGAATAACGTGCCCTTCTTTTCCTACAAGGCCAACAACTGCTGATGCTGCGACAACATTATGAACACAAATCATGTTTCCAGCTGCACCACCAACCGCTTGAAGTGCAACCATCCATGTCGGGTCAGCACCGATGCGCTCGCCTACCCCGAATTGGAAGAGTGAGAACATCATGTTACTAACGGTATTACTACCAGCTACAAATGCACCAAGTCCACCAATGAACGTTGCAAAGATCGGATACATAGAACCTACAAGATTTGCAACACCTTCTGCTAAAACGATTGGCATTTCTTGATAACCAACTGCCCCACCGCCTGAGTTAAGAAATACTTGCACCATTGGAACAGTAAAGACAAGAGCCGAACCTGCAGCAATCATCGTTTTACCGGAGTCTTTCCAAGCCCTAGCGAACTCCTCGCCTTTCATTCCATGCAAATAGTAGGTTAATACTGCAACGACGATAAAAATAAATCCCGGTGAAAACAGAATTTCCCAACTGGAAGATATTTCTGTCCCAAAAATATTTGGAAAAGCTATTTTTACAGATTTAAGCCAATCTCCTACTTTAGTTAGCCTTGAAATTAGTAAAAGAATAGCAATCAAAACGTATGGAGTCCATGCACGCCACATGCTTATTTTGCCAGCATAAATATCATTATTTTTTAATTCAACACGCCCAGTCCAGGTTGGATCCCATCGGTCCTTTGCTTCGAAGTCCCAAATATCGTGTTCTTTTGGCATAAGGAATCCTTTTTGGGCAGCAGGAATGACAATTACCAACCCAACTAAGCCACCAATCATTGCCGGGAATTCCGGTCCTAATGTATTTGCAACAATCATATATGGGATTGTCATCGCTACAGAAGCAAATAACGCAAATTTCCATACTTTCAACCCTTCACTGAATGACTTGTTTTTCCCAAAAAATCGGGTTAAAATAGCGGCTAAAAATAATGGGATTAACAGTCCTGCAATGGCATGAAGTATAGCAACTTTCCCAGCAACACCAAATACAAAACCTGAAACATCCGTAATTTGAGTAAGGGGCTCAATTCCAGAACCTACACCCACAATCATCGGCGTTCCAACTGCTCCAAATGATACCGGAGTACTTTGAATGATCATACCGGATACAACAGCTGCCATCGCCGGAAATCCAAGTCCGACCATTAATGGGACTGCAACAGCAGCGGGTGTCCCAAAACCTGCTGAACCTTCAATAAATGAACCGAAAAGCCAGGCAATGATAATAACTTGAATACGGCGGTCTGGTGAAATATCTGTAAAACCTCGACGAATGGTGTTCAGACCTCCACTTTCTTGTAGCGTGTTCAAGAGTAAAATCGCACCGAAAATAATGAATAACAGCGTTACAGCAACAATAAGTCCATGAACGGAGGCAGCGGCAACTTGTGAAAATGAGACACCCCAGACGAGAAGAGCTAGTATTACTGCGACGAGGTAGGAAAGCGGCATTGCTTTACTCGCTGGCCATTTAAGCCCTACTAGAAAAACAGCAACAACGATAATTGGAAGAAAGGCCAGAACAGCTAATATTCCATTATCCATTTCTAAAATCCCCCTTTTAAATATTTTATTCTATTAAATAACAATACAATTTCCCTATCTTTTGTTAGCAAGAACAGAAATTTAGTATTGTTATATAATGAAACTTCAATCAGTGGGGGTTGGGCCTACAAGATGTAGGTCATGCAGACAAAGACATAAGGAAGTGGCGTACTTCGTCTGCGTTCCCCCTATCCCCCCCTCTTCTCCCGAATTCTTGAAGTTGGGGGTTAAAATGTCCGATAATGCGAGATAAAATTAGCCCTGTTTTACAGGGTTACGAAGCCCGCCAATTTCAGCAATTTCACAGATGATGTCATCACCATCTCTCATCATTCCTGCGCCAAGCGGACTACCAGTTAAAATCACGTCGCCTTGTTCTAGTGTCATTATGCTGGAAAGCCCGGCAATCATCTTTCTCATAGGAATAATCATTAGCTTTGTTACGCTATCCTGTATCTTGTCGCCGTTTAAATATGCTTTAACTGTAACTTTATTAGGATCCAATTCTGTTTCGATATATGGACCAAGCGGCGTAAACGTGTCAAATGACTTTCCTATCATCCAATGTCCATCTTTATGGAAAAATTGCGGTGCCGTTACATCGTTGGCTACCGTATAGCCAAAAATAAATTCTGTTACCTCTTCTTCAGTAATATTACTTGTACGTTTTCCAATCACTACTGCAAGCTCGGATTCGAATTTTACTTCTTCTATTTTATTTGGAATAACGATGGACTTCCCACTTCCAATAACAGATGAAATCGGCTTGTAAAAAAACACAGGAATTTCTGGAAGTTCAGAAGGTAAATCCTCTGTTTTGCCAACATAGTTTGCACCAATACCAATCACATGGCGTGGCGTAAGGGGTGCCAGTAATTCAATATCTTCTTCATTGTGTATAATCCCCATATATTTCCAATTGGAAAATATGTTTCCTTCAATTTGTTGGATACCATTTTCTGTTACGATTCCTTGCAAAATTGTTTCTTCATTTTGTTTTTTAAATCTAGCAAATTTCATTATTCTCACTCCTAAATTGTTAATATTCCGATAATTTAAGTGGTGAATCTCTAGCATTTCTATAAAATGGAATTAAAAACTAGTAAACAATTATACTTCTACTTTTTCAGGTTCTTTCTTGACTTCGACACAACGGCCAGGCTGAGGGAATAATTTCCCTGGATTTAATAAATTTTCTGGGTTGAATACAGCACGTATATTCGTTTGCGCGGCCACCTCTTCTTCGCTGAAGATAAAGCGCATTTCAGCTGACTTTTCAATTCCAACACCGTGTTCGCCAGTAATCGAACCCCCAACATCTGCACAAACCTTCAAGCATTCGGAACCCGCTTTTGAAGCACGCTCACTTTGACCTGGAATACTTGCATCAAACAAAATAAGTGGATGAAGATTCCCATCACCTGCGTGAAAAATATTCGCAATTCGAAGCTTATACTTTATACTAATCTCTGCAATTTCCCCAAGCACTTCAGGTAATCGCGTTCTAGGAATAACCCCATCCTGGACGAGGTAGTCAGGAGATATTGTCCCCATTGCCCCAAAACCCGTCTTTCGATTTGCCCACCAAAGTCCACGTTCTGCTTCATCTTTTGCCACTTTTACCTTACGCACATTGTTGTTTTTACAAACGGTAAGAATTTCATTAATTTGGTCGTCAATTCCAGCTGAAATTCCATCCACTTCAATAAGCAGGAACGCGGCAATGTCACTCGGATGCCCAACAGGATAAGCTGCGGATTCCACACCTTCGATAGCTATCGAATCCATCATTTCAAGTGCTGCTGGAATGATACCAGTTGAAATGATGTCTGAAACCGATTGGCTTGCATCATTAATATCATCATAATAGGCGAGAACTGTTTTTTTATCTTCAGGATTCTTCAATACTTTCACTGTAATTTTGGTCACAATGCCAAGTGTTCCTTCTGAACCAGTTAAGAGGCCGAGCAAATCGTATCCTGGGTGATCAGGAATCCCATCATCTCCAATTTCAACGATTTCACCTGTAGGAAGCACAATCTCGAGCCCCAAAATATGATTCGTCGTTACACCATATTTTAAACAGTGAGCACCACCTGCATTTTCAGCAACATTCCCGCCGACCGTACATGCATACTGGCTTGAAGGGTCTGGTGCATAATAGTAGCCTTTATCCGAAATGGATTGTGTCAGCTTTAAGTTAACATAGCCAGGCTCAATAACTGCTTTTCTATTTTCCAAGTCAAGGTGTAGCATCTTCTTCATTCGGACCAGACTAATGATGACTTCACCGCCGAACGGAGTTGCTCCACCGCTTAACCCTGTTCCTGCCCCTCGTGCAATAAAAGGAACTTTTTCTTTGTTTAATAGTTTGACAACTTCTGAAACTTGTTCGGTATTATTTACAAAAACTACTGCCCTTGGCATCCCTTTTGACATCGTGTAACCGTCACATTCATATGCAATGAGCTCTTCTTTTAAATAAAGTACTTCACTTTCGCCAACCATAGTGATTAATTGTTGAACAACAGGATCGGAGCATTGTTTTTTACGCTTTTTTCCAAACATACCTTTCACCTCCTTCTTTATTTCGATTTCATTAGATCGACTGCTTCTTTCTTTTCTTTTTCATAAGCCCAATCAAGCAGTTGGACGGTATGGACAACCTTTTCACTTCTTCCATACTTTTCAACACCCATGGCTATTTGGAGCATGCAACCAGGATTACCCATCGAAATCATTTCAACGTTGTCAGGAACATCATCCATCTTACGTTCAAGGAGCGCCCCTGCCATCTCAGGATGTGTGAGATTGTAGATTCCAGCACTACCACAACATCTGTCTGCATCAGGTAAATCGACCATTTCCACTCCTGGAATTTCTTTTAAAAGTTGACGAGGTTCAAAGCGTACACCTTGTCCGTGAGCCAAATGACATGCATCATGGTAGGTGATTTTTGTTTTAATTTCTGCTTTTGGACGTTTAAAATCATTGTCATACAAAAATTTGGAAACGTCTTCAACTTTTGCCGAAAACTCTTTTGCTAGGGGTAGCATTTCTGGATCATTTCTAAATAGTTCATCATATTCCTGAAGGGCACATCCACAACCTGCAGCATTCACAAGTACTTTATCGTAATCTTTAAATGCTTCCATGTTTTGTTTCGCAAGTTTTTTCCCTGTTTCTCTATCACCAGCATGAATATGAAGAGCGCCACAGCATCCCTGTTGTGTCGGAAGGCCAACTTCAAATCCATTATGCGTAAGAACGCGAACGGTTGCTTCATTAACGTCACTGAACATGACATCCATGACACAGCCTGTTAACATACCAACCCGTTGTTTTGGCGCTCCTACCGCTGGAACGATTTCTGGATATCTGCCAAGGATAGGTTTATCAACTTTGGGAAGAATGGCTTCCATATCTTTCAAGTGTGTTGGCATGACATTTAACAAACCTGTTTTTCTTACGGCACTTTGTATACCGCTCTTTTGGTAAAATCTCATTAAACCACCAAGCGTATTCATGCGCTTCTGATAAGGGAAAAATCCCTTCAAAGCCGTCTTACTGAGTACACCTGCAAAACCTGTTAAAGGCATCGCCTGGCGAATTTGTCCACGCGCTTCTTCAATTAGACCACCGACTTGGACATCTGCCGGACATGCTGTTTCACAAGCACGACAATCAAGACAATCAAAGATGGGTTTAGAAAATGCTTCATTAACGTCAAGTTTACCTTCTGCTACCGCTTTAACTAAGTGAACACGACCCCTTGGTGAATGTTGTTCTTCACCTGTTTCTTGATAAGTCGGGCAAGCTTCAAGACACAAGCCACAGTGAACACAATCTTCCCATTTTTTTTCGTCGGGAAGATCTTCCCAAAGAAAGTTTCCTAGACTCTTCGTATCACAAGGTGCACCGGTTTTTACATTGTTCACTGAATGTACTAATTTATCTCCACCCATACTCATTTTATATACCTCCCACAAAACGCTGGCGGTTAAGGATTCTATTGGGGTCGTTTGTTCGTTTGATGCCTTCTAACAAAGCAAAGTACCCCGGTTTTTCTCCCCAAACCCCTACTGTTTCTCTTAATTTAAACGGTAAATGGGTACATACAACATACCCACGTTTTTCTTCTACCTTTTTCCTTAGCGCTTTAATATAGGTAACAATATCTTCGGGAAATCCTTTTACATATACTCTTAAAATACCATGGCCAACTCCACCGTGTGCTTCAACTACAACATGAAACACCTTAGCAAGCTCAACAGCTGCTTTCACGTTAATGAGAACATCTAAATTATTGCTTCCAATTTTAAGTGCTGCTTGGGTGTAAGTGTCGTTCTCGTCATCATGATGGCCATTAGGCCCCAAATGTTGGAATTTCGCCCACCACTGTCTTGCTTCCTCTTCATGCAGCACGGAATGCTCAGCGCCGATTGGCAAATGTTCCTTTACCCAATTTTCCTGATAAAGGACGGCATTTTCTCGGTCTTCAAATGCAATCGCAAGTGTATAGTGATGTTTACCAGTCATTTTTTCAGTGATAGCAGGGTTTAAAATTTCAAGAGATACCGGTTCCATCTTAGAATCGAGTAGTAATACGGTAAATGCACGGATGGCTTGTTCATTGCCTTGAGGGAAATGGAGAAGAGACAATCCCTCATATTTCGGGAGTGGACGTAATTTAATCGTGATTTCGCTAATGACACCAAGTGTTCCCATTGAACCGACGAAAAGCTTATTCATATCATAACCTGCTACGTTTTTTACAACTTTTCCTCCTGTACGAATAACCCTTCCATCCGGATATACGATTCTAGTACCAATGACCAAATCTCTAACAGATCCGTAAAGCAGTCTTTTCGCCCCACTGTCATTGCTTGATACAATACCACCAATCGTTGCTATTTCTGGCCAGGAAGTGTCAAGCGCGACACGCTGCCCATAATTACCCAATTCATCAGAAATTTCTTTTAACGTCGTACCGGGTCTGACCGTCATTGTCAGGTCACCAACTGAATGCTCCACAATCCCTTTGTATTTAGCAAGTGATAATAAAATATCCGCTTGTTCAATCAACCCACCGTAGCCCCGCTTCGTTCCACCTGAAATAACATTGACCGTTTTCCCATATTTATTCGAAAAGGCTAGCACTTTCGAAATATCTTCTTCGGAATAAGCTTCAATTATTTGAATCCCGCCATTGCCAAGCAGATGTTTTTCTTCATTGTTATATCTCATTTGTTCTTTTGGTAAAATCCCTTCTAAACTAGGTGAAATCATGTTCCCATCCCCCCTTGATTTATTGCCTTCGTTCCGTTTGATCTTGTAAATGACTATTTAAACATCGCTTCACACGCTTTTGTTGGAATACCTCTGCTTTTATTGCGTCGTATCGCGATATGCCGCACTAAAATATCGATGGATAATGTCCTATCTGACAGAATGATTCGATAGCAGTCCTTCATCCCTTTTTTTATTATCAGTGAAATCGCTTCCAATAGATCAATTACTATATCGTTAAATCTTATGAATTTATGATAATTAATATGCTAAGCTATAATAATTCTACTATTAGTATTGAAAAGCTGCTAATTTCGATGTTGATATTTCCTTGAATTATTGAACTTGATAGATAGTAAAAGGAAACTCTCAAGCACACAGTGCCAAAGTGGGCAAAAAGAGAGGGACTGACTGCTTTTGTAAGTCCCTTTTTTCCTATCCTAAGAACGGGATTCTTTACCTTCACCTTTCTCAACTATTTATTACAGTGTATTTTTGTTTTGCTTCCAGGCGGCGGCGGTGAAGAATCGGTTCTGTGTAGCCACTTGGCTGCTCCGTTCCTTTGAATACGAGGTCACATGCTGCTTGGAAAGCAATTGAGTCATCGAAATCAGGTGCCATTGGACGGTATAATGCATCCCCTGCATTTTGCTCGTCAACTACTTTAGCCATGCGCTTCAGCGTATCTAACAGTTGCTCCTGAGTACAAATACCATGATGTAGCCAGTTTGACAACATTTGACTGGAAATACGTAATGTTGCACGATCCTCCATAAGCGCTACATTATTAATGTCTGGAACTTTTGAACAGCCAACACCTTGATCTACCCAACGAACAACGTAACCAAGCAATGTTTGTGCGCTGTTATCAAGCTCTTCCTGAATTTCCTCTGCAGACCAGTTGGTATCTTCTGCAACTGGAATTTGTAAAATATCATCGCGATAATCGTTTACTTCTCGTTGAAGTTCCTCTTGAACCTTTCTTACGTTAATTTCATGGTAGTGAAGCGCATGTAATGTTGCTGCTGTTGGTGATGGAACCCAAGCTGTATTTCCACCTGCTTTTAAATGTCCTATTTTTTGATCAAGCATATCCGCCATCAAATCTGGAAGTGCCCACATTCCTTTTCCAATTTGCGCTTTTCCCTTTAAACCAGAATCTAAGCCAATACGTACATTATTTTTCTCATAGCCGTCCAGCCAAGTCGAAGCTTTCATTTCCCCTTTTCGAATCATTGGACCTGCTTCCATAGACGTATGAATCTCATCGCCTGTACGGTCTAAGAAACCTGTATTAATAAAAACAATTCTTTCTTTTACTTCATAAATACAATTTTTCAAATTCAAGCTTGTGCGACGTTCTTCATCCATGACACCAATTTTAAGCGTATTCCGCTTCATATCAAGCATATCTTCTACACGGTTAAACAATTCATTCGTAAAGGCAACTTCTTTTGATCCGTGCATTTTCGGCTTAACAATGTAAACCGAACCTGTTTGGGAATTTTGATATGGGCCATTGCCTAATAAGCCGTGTTTAGCCATTAAGCTGGTAAACACACCATCCATTATTCCTTCAGGGA
This sequence comes from Oceanobacillus salinisoli, assembly GCF_009733865.1. GTDB lineage: Bacteria > Bacillota > Bacilli > Bacillales > Amphibacillaceae > Oceanobacillus > Oceanobacillus salinisoli. The sequence goes on from NZ_WOFB01000019.1 coordinate 123,325, forward strand.
TTTCTTGTCCATTTTCATCTAGAATCGCATTGTTCGTCATTAAGTGACCAACGTTACGGACAAACATAAGCACACGACCAGATAGTGTGACCTCTTCCCCATTCCGGCCTATATACGTACGATCAGGGTTTAATGTACGTGTCTTTTCTTTTCCATCTTTAGTGAATGTAGCCGTTAAATCTCCTCTATTCAGCCCAAGCCAGTTTCGGTATACGAGCGTTTTATCTTCTGCATCTACAGCCGCAACAGAATCTTCACAATCCATAATGCTTGAGGTTGCGGACTCTAGGTATACGTCTTTCACGCCTGCATCATCTGTTTTTCCAATTGGGTGATTGCGGTCGATTTGAATTTCAACATGTAAACCATTATTTTTTAATAAGACCGTTTTCGGTTCTTCCGCTTGCCCCTGGTAGCCAACAAATTGGGAAGCATCTTCAAGCCCTGTTGTTTCACCGTTTTTAAGTTTTACTTCTAACTTTCCGTTTATAATTGCATATTTGGTTGCTTCCGTATGCGAGGATACCTTAAGCGGTACATGTTTATCAAGGAAGTTTTTAGCAAAAGCAATGACTTTGTCACCTCGGACAGGGTTATAGGAATCTTTTTTATTAGCACCACCATCTTCACTAATTACATCAGTTCCGTATAATGCATCATAAAGTGATCCCCAGCGTGCGTTAGCAGCATTGATTGCATAGCGAGCATTGTCAATTGGCACAACAAGTTGTGGCCCCGCTTGAAGCGTAATGACATCATCGACATTCTCGGTCGTAATATTAAAATCTTCTACCGGCTGCTCCAAGTAGCCGATTTCTTCCAAAAAAGCTTTATACTTCTTAAAATCAAATGCATTGTTTTTATGCCATGCATCAATTTTCTTTTGCAGTTCATCACGCTCGAGTAACAATGCTCTATTTTTCGGAGCCAAATCAGAGACAAGCTTCCCTAAATCCTGCCAAAACTTATTACTGTTGAGACCTGTTTCTGGAAGTGCTTCCGAATTAACAAAATCATAAAGCTCTTTTGCAACTTGGAGATTGCCCGTTTTTACATAATCCACCATTCCTAATTCCTCCCTTTGCCCTTTATCTACTATTTTAATAGGAGCAGGTCCAAAACAAAAATATATCTTTTGCATGAACACTATTCCTTTTGTCTATACCTTATCGTATAATGGGATTGAATTGACGTAATTTTATTACAATTTGGAAAAGGGGACTATCATGGACATTAGGCAAGTACAATATTTTGCAGAAGTTGCGAAACAGTTGAACTTTACGAAAGCAGCTTCCAATCTTTATATATCTCAACCTTCACTAAGTAAAGCAATTAAAAACCTTGAGAACGAGCTCGGTACTCCCCTTTTTTATAGAGGGGCGAAACAATTAAACCTAACCGATACAGGTCGAGCATTCTTAGTCAATGCCAAAAATGTTGTCGAGGCATTTGAAAACTTAACATCTGAACTAAATGACGTCATGGATTTAAAAAAAGGGGAGGTTAAAATTGGAATACCCCCAATTATAGGTGCAGCATTTTTTTCAAAATTAATCAGTACCTATAAAGAAGTTTATCCTTCCATTGATATCCTATTAAATGAGGTAGGCAGTAATAAAATTAAACATGGCGTAAGTGAGGGAGAACTAGATATTGGTTTAATTTGTAATCTTCCCGTTCTAAAGGAAAACTTTGAGACAATGAAACTATTAAATGACCCATTAATGCTTGTTGTCCACAAAGACAATCCTTTAGCCACAAGGAAAACAATCAACTTTTCACAAATTGAAAAAGAGCCATTTATTTTATATCAGCATGATTTCTCGCTCCACGACAAGATTATTGAAGCATGTGAAAATCATGGCTTTTACCCAAATGTTGTCTGTAAGAGCTCACAAAAAGATTTTATGATTGAAATGGTTGAAGCGAAATTAGGCGTTGCATTATTACCAAGTAAAATTTGTGGCAAAATGAACAATGATAAAATTAAATCTATTCCTTTTAACAGATCTGTTGTTAATTTGGAGTTAGGCATGATTTGGAAAAAAGACAAATACTTGCCGTATGCTGTACGTGAATTTATCAGCATGTCAGAATCGTTTCCGATTTAAATCACCAAACCTTACAGATCCTTAACCACTAGATAAACTGCCTTAACTGGCCCATGCACCCCAACAACAATGTCCATTTCAATATCCGCACTATTGCTGGGCCCAGAAATAAAATTGACACACGTTGCCAATTCTTCTCCAGCAATCACGCTTCTATGAATCTTATGAGTAGCTTGAGTCATTCGCGGTACGATGGAGGATTTTGGTACAATCGCAACGTAAGTAGTCGGCAACAGACTGACGGAACGGGCAATATCTTTATCATTGAATTGAACAATTGTACCTGACTCCGCAAGGCTTATATCGCTAACAAATATTCCCAAGATCGCTTCTTTAGCTTTTTTAATATTCACTTCACCCATTGCCGTATCCCATATGTGTGTCTGGCTATTATCCAATGTCAATGTAAGGCCGTATTGTGAAAATCGATCATCTTTGGTTGTTACGATAGATCCACCACCGTATTCCTTTATTACTTTTTCTATTGTTTCAGGGAGCATAGATTTTTCTGTTTCTACCACATGAACATTCTTTTCTTTACTGTTTTTACAAAAGGCAGCCAGCAAATCGTCCTTGGAACTATTTTTGTAAACCTCCCATTGTGATTGGTGTTTCCATTTCGGAAGGGAAACATTGTCTTTACGTTCACGTCCAAGCTTACTAGCAATTTGATTTAAAAACAGGTCTTTATTATGAATGGTTCCTTTGACCATTGTTTACTGCCTCCCCTTTTGATGTTCCTTAAACCAGCTTCTAAAATTGTCTTTTCCTGGAGCAGGAAATTCACGGATGGCTGTCCATGGTTTCATTGGACCTGGTCCATTTGAGATACTCCCGTCTTTTATTAACGGCTTCATAAACATCGGGGCACCTTTTACAGCTATTTGAAACAAAAAAGGCGTGCTTGTACCCACTCCAAATGCTTTCATGGCTAACTTTTCACTTGTTTTTACATTTTCCTGGTGATTCACGTATTTTTCCCGATGTTTAATCAATAGTTCGTGAATCGGGATTTTCACAGGACAAGCTTCCGTACAAGCTGCACAAAGACTGGATGCAAAAGGGAGTTCACCATATTCCTCATACCCTCCTAAGATTGGGGAAAGCACAGCACCAATTGGTCCTTGATAAATGGAGCCGTATGCATGCCCGCCAATATGGCGGTAAACGGGACAAACATTTACACATGCTGCACATCGTATACAATGAAGAGCCGATTGAAATTCAGTTCCTAGCGCATTCGAACGCCCGGCATCCAAAATAACAAGGTGAAATTCCTTTGGTGCGTCAACACAATCTTCCTCCACTCCAGGAGTCAAATTCGTCACATACGTCGTTATCTTCTGTCCCACCGCACTTCTGCTTAATAAATTTATTAAGACATCAAGTTCCTCCCATGTTGGTACCAACCGTTCCATCCCCATTACTGTTATCTGAGTGTCAGGGTAAGTTGTTACCATGTTCGCGTTACCCTCATTGGTTGCAAGTGAGATGGTTCCAGACTCTGCAATTGCAAAGTTACAACCAGTAATCCCAATATCGGCCTTCAAGAATACTTCTCGAAGCTGACTTCGGGCGAAAGCTGTTAGTTCATGCGGTTCTTCGGTCCCAGTGTACCCTGCTTTCGCTTGAAATGTGTCGCGAATTTGCTCTTTGTTTTTATGAAGAGAGGGGACAACAATATGAGAAGGTCGATCTTTATTGTCTATCTGCAAAATATATTCAGCTAGATCGGTTTCATATACATGACATCCGACCTCTTCTAGCGCCTCATTTAAACCAATTTCTTCAGTAACCATCGATTTTGATTTGGTCACATATTTTGCATCTTTTTCCTTTGCAACTTTTTGAATATAACGATTAGCTTCTTCTACGGTTTTAGCAAAAAACACATGCCCACCGCGTTTAGAAAAATTTTCACTTAACTGATCAAGGTAAAAATCAAGGTTTTCTAGCGTATGCCTGCGAATTTCTTCACCAGCACTTCTCCATTCTTCCCAATCACCAACCTGTTCATCTCTTTCGGTTGCATCAAGCTTTTTATTACGGAATCTGTCCTGGGCGGATGCCATCGCATTACGCATGAAATGATCTTGCAAAGCATCGTCTACCCTACCAAAAAAGGGCTTTTCACCGATTTTCATTGGCATTATAATACCTCCCTTAAGCAAGCGTATTTAATATTTGAGCAATATGCTTTACATCTATTGGTATTCCTTTGCGATCCATCCGTCCTTTTATGTTCATTAAGCAACCACTGTCGGCAGCAATCAATACATCAGCCGAAGACTGTTCTATATTTCTGACCTTTTCATCGACCATTTGTTCAGAAATAGGTACCATTTTCACCGCAAATGTGCCCCCGAAACCGCAGCAATCATAACTATTTTCAAGGGGGAGTAATTCAAGTCCCTTTACATTTTCCAAAAGCTTAAATGGTGCCTCTGTCTCCTTCAGCAATCTGAGCATGTGGCAAGAGGTATGGTATGTAGCTTGCGCTGGATAAACTGCTCCAACATCCTCAACACCCAAAACATCGACAATAAATTGTGTAAACTCATATGTTTTCTCCGCAACAGCTTGGGCTCTTTCCTGCCAACCTTTATGTTCATTAAACAAACCAGGATATTCTTTGAACATTGCTGTACATGAACCAGATGGGGCAATAATGTACTCGGAGTCTTCAAAACTTGTAATCATCTGTTTTGCTGCCGTTATAGCATCTTTTCTATAACCACTGTTGTATGCAGGTTGACCACAACATGTCTGTCCTCTTGGTAGGTCAATTTCACAGCCAAGTCTTTCTAGAACTTCCACCACATCTTTAGCAACATCCTGATAAAATATTTCATTGAGGCAAGTGACAAATAAAGATACTTTCATTATCATTCACTCTTTCATTTACAGAATTTAAATCTATTTAGTCATAGAACGGTGGGAAAGCCTAATTTCAATAGATTTAACTACCAACTGCGTCGTTCAATTATTTGAAATCCCTCTACCTTTAGGTTTTGGCTGTATTTTTATGACTAATTTTTTTGGTAAGAATAGGAAATAGTAACTGTGATATTCACTTTTATTTATTTTGCAACCCAATGATATCGCTCACAACACATACAACAGATCAGTTATTTAAGTGGTAGCAATAGGCAAAGCAATTCATTGAAATTAGAGAGGTAATACTGTGTTATTAGATGCCTTGATTTTATCTGAAATTTCTAAATACGTCAACCAGTCATTTTTAGAAAGAGATTCTATTGTTTTAATAGGATATAGAAGAAAACGATTGTATTTGCCTTCTAGAAGCTGACCAATTGTCATGAGAGATGATCGCAGAGGATGCCAAAATTGTGTAGTACTGTTTACCTTAATAATTCACTAGCAATAAAAAACTTGATTACCTTGACTAACCATATTTAAAGTCCATTCGCCCTTCTAACACTATTTTATAAGGTAAAATTAGATAAAACCATTATTGTTGCATAAAAACTTGCTTGGTCAAACATTATAAAATCACTCTCAAAATAACAGGCGTAATTTTCTGTATATTCATCTATATCCAATACGAAAAAAAGACAACGAGGATATGAATGGTAGTTCTTATCCACATCCATTGATTGATAGTCATGTACTGCTATATTACGAAAACCAACCATATTAATTAGGGATTTTGATAAATTGTCATCAATAATGTTTGCTTCTTGTATATATTGAAATGCATCTCGATTCTTTCTTGGTAATCCTAGGTTTTTTGTGCCTGACGATATGCATCGCTAAATCAATACTTGCCTCACATGCTCGTTGAATATTTAAGATGATACTATCTTGTTTCGTAAAATCTCCTAAACTATTGGGATTACCAGCGTATACCTCTCGCACACGCTTCACACAACGCTCAATTGTTTCTACTTTATTTAACACGATATCATTACTCACCATAAACGCTTCCTCTTTCTTCAATGGACTGTAATATTTCCGCTCGTTGTTTGTTTAAAGTAACGTACATTGAGAGTGCTTTCATTCGTCCTTTTACAAAGGTGTTTTCATCATCACAAGCAAATACTTCTCCTGAAGAGAATATTTGTGCTGCAAACACTGTGTCAACTTTTCTAATATCGACTAAATCAATATCTACATTACATTTATCCGCAATCTCCCCAGCAAGTAAAAATCGTTCATAACTGTTGAGTCTCTTAGTAATATGCAAGATCAAGATCACTATCCTCACGAGCTGTTCCACTAGGTATGAACCAAATACAAGGATAAAGGCTGGTTGAACACGTTTATTTAGTACCTCCATTACCACTTGCCTCCAATCTTGCCTCATGACAAACACCTCCTGATTTAGGACCTATAGAATTTATTAAAATCATTATATCAAAAAGAGAAGTACAATAAAGGTGTTATGTGGTAACACCTGCATCGTATTAAGCCCCTTTTTAGGTCGAGTAAATTACAGAAGGTACTGTAAACATTCACGGTCTTAACCGGCTAGTTTAAATGAAGGAAGATAACCCCTATGTGAAAGTACTGGCTGATTCAATAAGAAATCAACCCAGCTTGAGAATGTAAACATTTTTGGCAGCATGGTTCTAATGATGGTCAGTTTTTTACGGAGTATGAAGGCTGAACTGTAGAGTTTGGATCTGTCGGAGTATGATTGGCATGGTGAGAAGGAAATGGTGTAGGTGGATTCTGTCAGATAATATCAAAGCGTGAATAAAGACTTTGTTCTAGCCTTGATAAAAGTACCCATGTACATTCTGCAACAATTATTGGTGATAATATTAGGGTAAATTCATGGCGAACAGCTTTTTCAAAAATCTTGAATACTAACGGAGATTGAATGTCATCATCATTTGTTAAAAATCGTATGATTATATTTGCATCTAATAGTATATTCTCCACTAAATCCACCTCTAATTTTTTCTATTTTCCTGAGTATACTTTCTTCCCTAGCTTCTTTTCTAATAACATTCCAATCCTTCTGACTATTTTCTCCTCTAGGGGGCATACTTCCATATAAAGAAAGTAAGGAATCTTTCTTTACATTGCTTACTGTAATTTCTTCTGATTCCTCATTATAATGAAACACTACTTGATCACCAGGTACTGCATTTAACTTTTCTCTTATTATAGAAGGAACAGTGATTTGATTTTTCGATGATAAAGTGGAATAAGCTGTTTTTTGGTTTACTTTGGATATTTCTTTAGGATTTTCAAATTTTTCCATTTTACACACGCTCCTTTTTCTTTTATAATGCCTTTACTTTCACAAAAAGTAAAGGTTTTATAAAATACAGTAGACTTTTTTCATAGTTTCCCTCACTTTCCGAATTGAAGCTCGCTTGTTACTATTAATGCAGATTTTTTAAGCTGTAACACATTTTTCGGGCGTCATTATGACATACATTTTGGCTATGGGGACTGACCCTTTTTCCCCAAATAATTGTTCTCATTTACTTTAATCCATCCTTATACTTTTGGATAGCCATTTCATCATCTTCAAGATGCTCGGCAGTATACTCCATCCAAGGGATCTTTTTGTTACGAAGGACGTCTATAAAATTCGACAAAGGCATTCCTACTAGTTCTGATGCACGTTCTAGAGTAACCGTCCCATCAACAAACATACCAATGGCTAGTGATAAGCGTACTTTTTTATCAATATTTTTTCCGTTGACACTCTTATCAAGTATTTGAATGATTTCATGAGATAACCGAACATTCATATCATCTTTATTTAACATATTCCTTCACACTGAATATTTCACCCAAATAGAACCAGCTTCACGGAATGAGAACCACCCCCTATAATAAAGACACACTGATAATTCAGTTAATTTTTATTATAGGGGGTTATTTTTTTGATTAAGTATCGAGACATTTTGAGGCTACATAGCCAAGGGATGAGTAAAAGAAGTATTGCTTCTAGCTGTGGATGTTCAAGAAACACTGTCACTTCTGTTTTAAATCGAGCTATTGAATGTGATATTTCTTGGCCTCTTTCAGAGGATGTGACTGATGGTGATTTGCAGGGATGGCTTTTCCCTAAAAAATCAACCGTCAACAATCACCGAATGCCTGATTTCGAGTACATTCACAAAGAACTAGCTAAGAAGGGGGTGCATTGACGTTATTGTGGGAGGAATATTGCCAGATGTCATCAAAACGGGGATCACAGGGACAAGCACCTTGACCCATTCTATTGGCTGTATGAACTGGTGAACCTTGTACCTTGATTTTCGGTTCCGAAATATCTATACTCATTATCAATGAAATGAAAAAGGACGCTCCCGTAAAAGTAAGAAACTAATACGAAAACGTCCTTTTAGATATAAATTTAAAATAAATGTGATATTCTTGTGATTTTTTAGGATAATCACGGAAGATGAACTGCTCCAAACAATATCTTTAACGATGTGTGCGAAAAGTGTGGAATATCAATATTTGCTAAATATGAGGTGTTACATCTTTAACGGGGATTTACTGTTTTTCATGGGATTGCGTTCGCAAAATGTTATCATTTTGCAATGTATGAGCTGAATATGAAGAAATTAGTTTACTGTATTTAAATTTTACCTTTTCGAACCTCCAGATTATTAAAATCAATAATCAATTTATTTGAGGCAAAAAAGTCACTACCAATAATCCCATCAAATCCATACTTTTCTCTAACATCACCGAGTTGTAGAGTAAAATCATTTAGTTGAAACGTGTCTATCATCATACCACTTACTTTTTGTTCAATACAGATTTCAGTTCCACCGATTCCGTACATCTTTCGTGTAATCGCATTTTCTAAATCAAGCATAAGTCCAATCTCTTCGCATAAATCCGTATCCAAAATAGTTGATGAGCAGCCAGTATCTAGTAAGACATTACTAAATATCCTTTGCCTACTATTATATTGAATATTAACAGAAATAAGGGGTACATGATCATCCATATCAAATTTCATATTTTTCTACGCACTCCTATATATGGCTGCTCAATTACCTTTATTTCTTCATTATTCGTGTGAAAGATATATAATTCACGATTTTGATTTTCGGCATGTAGTTTTTTATACACTTTCCATGCTGTATTACCATTCTCAAAATCATCAATAACCGACATTTCTTTGATGACTCTTTCATTACCCACTGTTTTTGATTGTAATGCTTCGACTAAGACACATCGATCTGGAAAATGCTGACGAACTTCAGGCCATTTCATTAACATCTGCCTCCGATTCATTTGTGATTTGATTTCCTTATATCATTTGTACAAATTTTGTAAACTCTAACAATACACCTTGTAATAGATATGTATATTGTAGCATTAATTGATTTGACCCATCAAAGTAATAGAGTACTTCAAATTATTACCTTCTTGATTTTGAATGAATATTCTTTATAATTCACATATAGTATATCATGTATTACTTCCAATCACCGATTTGGTAGGGAGTTATTTTAAGAAAGACCACCCAGTCACCGCTTTGGCAGGAGTGGTCTTTTACCTTAGACAGGACATTCCTTCCGCCCTAACTAAGAATTAATTTCCCAATAACAGCCTCTCCTTAGTATTAAATTCTACTTTGGTTAAAATTCCGCTATCTCTTAAATCCGCAAGTTTTTCTATTTGAGAAGCTCCTTCTGGATACTGGGATAGGTATTCTGATTCTTTATATATCGATATAGGATTTTATATTTTTTTGTTGGAACACAGGGATTGTCCCACTATGTTTGTAGGAAGAACTGGGACAGTGATGAAGATCCAGCTTACCTCCTTCCCTAATTCTTTATTAAAACAAAACACTTTCTTTTTCTCTTAACTTCTCTAAAGTGGAGATGATGACTTTAAGCATTAAGTTGTTTCTGGGATTTTTATGACAAGATATAGCATGTTTACTCCATAAAAAAACGTTTCCGAATAAAGCGATACTTTTTCAGAAGCACGCTGGATATCTTCTTTTGAAAAACGCATAAAAACAAGCAAAAAAAGGCCACGAGTTTAACTCATGACCTTTAAAACCTTAATATATAAGGAGGGTGGGCGTTATTACATCATGCCGCCCATTCCGCCCATGCCACCCATATCAGGTGCGCCGCCACCAGCATTCTCTTCTGGAATGTCAGCGACAACTGCTTCTGTAGTTAGGAACATAGCCGCTACAGATGCAGCGTTTTGTAGTGCAGAACGAGTAACTTTGGCAGGGTCAACGATACCAGCTTCCACCATGTTTACCCAATCATTTGTAGCTGCATTGTATCCAACGCCAACTTCTTCACCTTTTAGACGTTCTACAATGATAGAACCTTCTAAACCAGCATTAACCGCGATTTGACGTACTGGTTCTTCAATCGCACGAAGCACAATGTTTACACCAGTTGCTTCATCACCTTCAAGGTTTAATTCAGATACTTTATTATAGACGTTCATGTATGCAGTACCACCACCAGCTACGATACCTTCTTCAACCGCTGCACGAGTGGAGTTCAATGCATCTTCAATACGTAATTTACGTTCTTTTAATTCTGTTTCTGTTGCAGCACCAACTTTGATTACTGCTACACCACCAGCTAATTTAGCAAGGCGTTCTTGTAATTTTTCTTTATCAAATTCAGAAGTAGTTTCCTCTACTTGTGCACGGATTTGTGCAACACGTCCAGAAATAGCTTCTGGGCTTCCAGAACCTTCAACAATTGTTGTATTTTCTTTTGTTACAACAACTTTAGCAGCACGTCCTAATTGTTCAATGCCTGCACTCTTAAGATCTAATCCAAGATCTTCTGTAATTACTTCCCCACCAGTTAAGATAGCGATGTCTTCCAGCATTGCTTTACGACGATCACCGAATCCAGGAGCTTTCACTGCTACAGCATTGAATGTCCCGCGAAGTTTGTTTACTACTAATGTAGCAAGAGCTTCCCCTTCTACATCCTCTGCAATAATTAGAATTGGTTTACCTTGTTGTACGACTTGCTCTAACACAGGTAATACTTCTTGGATATTAGAAATTTTCTTATCTGTAATAAGGATATATGGATCTTCTAAAACAGCCTCCATTTTATCTTGGTCAGTAACCATGTATGGAGAAGCATATCCACGGTCAAATTGCATACCTTCTACAACATCTAATTCTGTTGCGAATCCTTTAGATTCCTCAATCGTGATAACACCATCGTTACCAACACGTTCCATTGCTTCTGCGATTAATTGACCTACCTCTTCATCCGCAGCAGAGATGGCAGCAACTTGTGCAATAGAATCTTTGCTTTGAACTGGAGAAGAAATAGTTTGTAATTCTTCTACTGCAGTTGCAACAGCTTTTTCAATACCACGACGAATTCCTACTGGGTTCGCACCGGAAGTTACGTTTTTAAGACCTTCACGAATCATAGCTTGAGCTAGAACCGTAGCAGTAGTTGTACCGTCACCAGCTACATCATTTGTTTTAGAAGCAACTTCGGATACAAGTTGTGCACCCATATTTTCGAAAGCATCTTCTAATTCAATTTCTTTTGCAATCGTAACACCGTCATTTGTAATAAGAGGTGAACCGAATTTTTTATCTAAAACAACATTACGACCTTTTGGCCCTAAAGTTACTTTTACAGCATCAGCTAATGCATCTACACCGCGTAGCATCGCGCGACGTCCGTCTTCACTAAACTTAATTTCTTTAGCCATATAAACATCCTCCTCAGAATATAATGATTAAGTATTTTTAAATCCTACCTTATTCAACGATAGCTAAGATGTCATTTTCACGCAAAATTAAGTATTCCGTACCTTCGTATTTCACTTCTGTACCAGCAAATTTAGAGAAGATAATACGATTACCTTCTGCAACCTCAAGTGGTACTCTCTCACCATTGTCCAAAACACGACCTGTACCAACTGCAACAACTTTACCTTCTTGTGGTTTTTCTTTTGCAGAGTCTGGAAGTACGATACCGCTTGCAGTCTTTTCTTCTTGTTCGACAAGCTCGATAATAACACGATCTCCTAGTGGTTTAATCATGTACATTAGCCTCCTTGACTATCTATCTTTTATTTTTTATTAGCACTCACCTTCATCGAGTGCTAATCACAATTCTTATAATAATTAATTCATAAAAAAAATGCAAGTATTGTATATGTAAATTTAATAATTTTTTACACAAAGATTTTGAGTCATTCGATTATAGATATAAACCTATCTTGTGTTAAAATAGCAATTATGTAATCGCAAACTGCCAATTGTAATAAAAATAGAAATTTAACTTTTTCATTATACCTATTAAAAGTTATTAATATACTTGTAATAGTAAACATCATTTTAGTGTGTGTTCAAAATGGAGGATGAACAGGACTTAGAAGATCAAGGATGTGGGAATTTTCGCGTACCGGACTTCTATATGAGATGGTAATTTCACCATTCGACAATGGACGTGCCGGTAATTTGTTGAAGATTCTCCATCTTGATGTATCCTTTCGCCAGACACTTTGAACAACCTCTTATACTTTTTAAAAGGAGTCGTTTTCTATTGCCTAATCGATATTGGTATATCATCTTAACGTATATCCTTACACAGTTATCAAGCTTTCCTGCAGCAATTATTGCAATCAGGTATTTTTCCGATTATTACACAGAAGTCGTCATCTACTGGAGTATTTTCAGTTTTTTACTGGCGTTGCTTATTACACTGTGGCTCTTAAAACCGGAAATGCGGATGCAAAGTCATCGTAATGCATCTTCCATTGGTCATGTTATTCTATGGGCAATTATTGGTTTTTTCATGGCATATATCGTACAAGTCTCCGCCTCCCTGATTGAAATTCGGGTATTTGGCATGGAGGCAGGTTCCGAGAACACACAGGGTATTATGGAAATTGCCCGAGCATTTCCACTGTTTATGATTGTTCCTGCTATCATTGCACCAATTTTAGAAGAAGTTATTTTTCGAAAAGTAATCTTCGGCAGTCTATATAAACGAATGAATTTCTTTTTGGCGGCACTTCTATCTTCATTAGTTTTCGGAGCAATTCACGGCGAATTGCAGCATATACTCGTTTATTCATCTATGGGATTTGTTTTTGCCTATTTATATGTAAAAACAAAACGAATACTCACCCCTATTATCGTTCATGCTGCATTAAATACGATGACCGTTCTTGCCCAATACTCGCTAACGCCGGAAGAAATACAGCAACAGCTTGACCAGTTGCAAATGATTTTATTTGGAGGTTAATTTATGAAAATCTCACTGCTTCACAATGCAGTTTTTTTCCTGCTCTTTGGAATCATGTTCATTTTCATCGCGATCCAAACAGCAGGTGATTCGATATGGAACATTACAACCATCCTATTAGCATTGGTTGCAACATTTGATATTGGTGTAGGAATACAATCATTGAGAATACATTTTCGCTTAAAAAAGAAGAAGAAGAAGGATTAGCTCCTTCTTCTTCTTTATTGTACCCACCTTTCCAACTAGCCGTTCCTGGTATTTGGTATTATGAATCGAATAAATCCTGGTCTCTTCTTAAGTGGAAGAATCCTCTGAACGCGCTCCCAAATTTTTTAAGATACGATAATAAAATTATTCCTTGTCCAATGGATAGTGTTTCAGGAAATATACAAGTGATTGCAGTTCCACTGCCAAATCAATATGATGTACGCGTACATGTTGTGGAACCGTTATCCTCGCAGGCGTAAAATTCAGAATTCCGTTAACGCCTTCATTTACAAGTTTTTCTGTAATAGCTTCCGCTTCAGAGGAAGGAACGGTTAAAATAGCCACACTTATCCCATCTAATTGCTCCACTAATTCGTCTACATGATAAATGGGTACACCATCGATATCGGTTCCGACTTTACTTGGATCTGCATCAAAAGCTTTCGTAATTCGAATGTTATTGTTCTTTAGAAAACTGTATTTTAAAAATGCTGTACCTAAGTTCCCTGCACCAATCAATGCAACCTCTGTTACTTCGTGCTGGTCTAACGTACTGCGGAAGAAACCCAGCAAATATTCCACATTATACCCGTACCCCTTTTTTCCCAAGGCACCAAAGTAAGAAAAATCTCTGCGGATGGTTGCAGAATCTACTTTTACCGCTTCACTTAATTCCTTTGAGGAGACACGCTTTTTACCCTGCTGATTTAAGTTATTTAAAAAACGATAATATAGTGGCAATCGTTTGGCGGTAGCTTGTGGTATTTTATTTTGCTCCATCGATTTTCCTCTTTTCTTTCAAAAGATTTGTATAGTTTACTATTAACACTAGTTTAACAGAAATCCAATAAAAAGTCGTGATGTTATTCACAAATTAATTAGGTTGTTCTCTATATGTTAAGTAAGGTAAAATGAATTATATTGGGGTGAATCACGATGATACTTATGCAGATAAATGGATTGTCCAAATCCTTCGGTGCTGAAGAGATTTTATCAAATATAAAACTGGAAATAAAAGAAAATGATCGTATCGCAATTGTTGGCAGGAATGGTGCTGGTAAATCCACCTTATTAAAAATAATGGCTGGGGAACTTTCCTATGATGAAGGAGAGTTAATCAAACCAAAGGATGTTACTCTCGGCTATTTATCTCAGCATATGTCCCTGGAATCCGGAAAAACGATTTGGGATGAAATGCTGGAGGTTTTTCATCCTTTGTTGGAACAGGAAATAGAACTAAGGGAACTGGAAAAGAAAATGGAGAAATCGACCAATCTTTCCGGTGGTGCCTATGAGAAACTGCTAAATGATTACGCTCGATTACAAGTGCAATTCCAAACAAATGGCGGATATACTTATGAATCTGATATAAAAGCAGTTCTCACTGGACTAAATTTTCATAACTTTGACTACGGGACGCCAATTGCTGATTTAAGCGGCGGCCAAAAAACACGCCTCGCATTGGGAAAACTGCTCCTTCAAAAACCACAGCTCCTGATCCTGGATGAGCCGACCAACCATCTAGACATTGAGACGCTTTCTTGGCTGGAAGGATATCTCGCCAGCTATCCTGGTGCAGTTGTCATTGTTTCCCATGACCGATATTTTTTGGATAAAACCGTATCCATTGTCTATGAAATATCCCGTCATAAAACAAAGAAATATCATGGCAGTTACAGTAAATACCTTGAACAAAAAGCACAGGAATATGAACAGGATTTAAAGGCTTTTGAAAAACAGCAAACCGAAATCAAGAAAATGGAAGACTTTATCCAGCGAAATATCGTCCGGGCTTCGACAACAAAGCGAGCACAGAGCAGAAGAAAGCAACTGGAAAAAATGGAGAAAATCGAAAAGCCTTTAGGAGATGAATCGTCGGCTTCCTTTTCTTTCCAAATCAATCGCCGAAGCGGAAATGATGTATTAAAAATGGAGGACTTATCCTTCCGCTATGGTGGAGAAGATGAGAATTTATTTTCCAATATAAAGCTGCATGTAAACCGTGGAGAGCGAATTGCATTAGTTGGACCAAATGGTGTTGGAAAAACGACTTTATTAAAAATAATCCTTGGCAAACTACAAAAAGCAAGTGGCGATATCCAACTTGGAACCAATGTACAAATCGGCTATTATGATCAGGAACAGGCAAATTTAACCTCTTCAAAAACGGTTCTCCACGAGCTTTGGGATGAATATCCAACCATTAATGAAAAGGACATTCGTACTGTGCTGGGAAACTTTCTATTTAGTGGTGACGATGTTTTAAAACCGGTTCAGGCATTGAGCGGTGGCGAAAAGGCTCGTCTTGCTTTAGCCAAACTTATGATGCAGAAAGCAAATCTCCTTATTCTGGATGAGCCAACGAACCATTTGGACATTGACAGCAAGGAAGTGTTGGAAGCAGCATTAATCGACTTTCCGGGAACGATTATTTTCGTTTCCCATGACCGCTACTTTATTAATAAAATTACCGATCAGGTTGCTGAGATGAATCGCGATGGCATCACGGTCTATTTAGGTGACTATGACTATTATTTAGAAAAGAAGGCAGAAGAGGCCGAACTTCAACGCCTGGAACAATCGAACCATCCAATTCAAAAATCTGAAGACAGAAAACGAAATTACAAAGAGGAAAAACATCTACAAAGTCTGAAGCGTAAAAAACAGAGAAGAATTACCGAATTGGAAGAAACTATTGAATCATTGGAGCTTGAAATTTCACAGCTGGAAGAAAGAATGACAGAGCCTGAAGTGTTTCAGGATCATGAAAAATCCTATGAATTAAATGAAAAGATTACGGAATTAAAACATCATGTGGAAGGATTCATGGAAGAATGGACAGAACTGCAGGAAGAAATCGATTAAGAAGCTGACCTTTGCTCGTCCTTTAGCGGTTGTGGTAGTTTTTTTAATTATTTAGACATTAAAATTATAGATAGGTAGAATACTTCTTAGCTAAAATTTTATACTTTCCTAAAGTGGAACAAAAACGGTGGTATCCAAGATAACTTGGTACCACCGTTTTTCATGTTATTTAAATAAATAATCGTTCTGAATCGTTTGTTCTACAGCAATTCGATATACAATTCCTAAACCAATCATAGTAGATAGTACAGAACTTCCTCCATAACTGATTAACAGGAGAGGAATACCTGTAATTGGCATAATTCCTAGCGTCATCCCAACGTTTTGGAAAACATGAATCAATATCAAACTTAAAAAGCCAAAACAATAATAGGCTCCAAATGGCGAATGCTTATGAATACTCAACCCTAATGTTACCAATTTATATAACAGCATAAAGTACAGGAAAATCACAAGGGCGCTACCAATAAACCCAAAACTCTCTCCAATAATGGAAAAAATAAAGTCTGTTTGTGCTTCTGAATAGTAGACTTGCACTCCACTTATCCCTTTTCCAAATAATTGGCCCGAACCTAAAGCCATATGCGCACGATCAAAATGCCAATTTGCATCACTGGTTGTTTGGGTTGGGTCAAACCAGGTAAGGATACGATTTACCTGGTATTGCTGAATTCCAAGCAGTTCTTGCGCAAGAACTGGAAATTTTATAATAAACCCTAACAATGCCCCTCCCGCTGCAATTACAATTGCAATTAAGCTTATAAGTATTTTCCAGCTAATTCCTGATAAGATAATCATCATACCTAATATAAACAAATACACCATCGCCGTTCCAAAATCCGGCTGCTCCATAATCAAAAAGACAGGAATGACAGTTATAACAACCAATTTTATTAATAATAACGTATCGGTTTTTAAATTTGTAATATCATATTTCTCTTTATGACTCGTTATCACCTTTGCCATGTACAAAATTGTCGTGATTTTCGTAAATTCAGCAGGCTGTATGGATAATCCCGGAAATCGAAACCAGCTTTTCGCACCGTTTACAGGCTCAGCTATAGAATCTGGACTAATCAGCAACAGAATCAAAACAGCAATACCAGCGATATAAATATATAGGCTCGCTTTATACAATTGTTCTAAATCCAGATATTGAATGGCTGCAACTAGTAAAATACCTATTGTAAACCAAGCAATTTGTTTCATTACAAAATTTTCATTTTCATATTGTTCTAATTGCTGTGCATTGTAAATCGCAAGTAAACTAACACAAACAAAAAGAATAAATAGTATGATTAAATCTGTTTGTATAAAATAAGATTGCTTCTTATTCACTTTACAATCACCAAATTTCTTTCCTTTAAATAAAGTAAAACTTTATTTTTAATATTTATCAACAAATTAGTCGAATATTACTTTATTTTGTTACAGTAATTCTCTACTTTTTATTGCTCTCTCTTCATATAAATTTTGCAATTTCTTTTAAGGTGATGGTTCGTACCTAATCAGCCGCTCAAGAAAGAGAAAAACAGGTACATCACCGTTTATGATTTATTATCAAAAATAAGAAGCTTAAGAGAACAGCCATTTATTTCAATCTTTTAGCATACCTGTGGAAAACTTATGTCGAATCGTCCTGATATTTGTTTATCCACAAAGATAAACCTTGGATAATTATTGCAAACACAAGTTATAAACATATTTATGCACACTATCCACATTATTCAGGTAAATTACCCACAAAAATAGTCCACATAGGAAAACCTTCTATTTCAAGTTTTCAACAACTTATCCACAATTCTGTTGATAAGTTTATTAAGTCGGAATCTCCTATATTTAATCTATATTTTAGACTGTTTTCTTAAAAGTTGTTGTTTATGACATAATTGATATAAACTGCGACTAGTATAGTGGTCCGTTGATTTCCGCTACGGGCAGTCGCTTTCCGCGGGCACGGCTTCAGCCTCCTCGCAAAAACCACCGCTGCTAAAGTCTAGACACGTGCTTTTCCCGCAGGAATCGACTGCCCTCTGCTCCAATCAACCAGCTTAATAGAGATTAGCATAGCTATATTAAATTTATTAGCAAAATCAAATATTAGAAATATATAGCACTAAACCAGCCGAGGAAATACACGGAGACTCCTGCGGGAGAAGTGGCCAGAGTGTGACCCCTAAAGTCGCGTCAGCTCGAGGAGGCTCACGGGTCACCCTAAGGGGCGCGTAGTGTATTTCCGGAGCGGTAAGTTAATGCGCAGTTTATATCAAGTGTGAAGTAATTAAGCAACAAAGTATACGAAAAGAGCCTTATTGTAAAACTAAGGAAGGATTGGCATTTAAGTCTGATCCGGAGCGTTTTCCTTGTTGATAATTAATCGTTCCAGCAGCTGCAATCATTGCTGCATTATCTGTGCATAATTTTAAAGGGGGGACATATAAAGGAATATTCGTTTTGGCGAACTTATCTACCAAAGCTTTTCTTAATCCTTTATTGGCTGCCACTCCCCCGGCAACTATAACCTGTTTCACTTGGTATTCCTCAGCAGCAAGCAGCGTTTTTCCCGTTAAGACGTCAATCACGCTCGCCTGAAAGCTTGCAGCAATGTCTTCATCTTTTAACGTTTCGCCCCGTTGCTTCGCATTGTGGATTTTGTTAATAACTGCTGATTTTAGTCCACTGAAACTAAAATCATAGCTCCCATCTTCCAGCCATGCCCGAGGGAAGTCAATGGACTCCTCCCCATTCTGTGCGAGTCTATCAATATGCGGCCCCCCTGGATATGGGAGTTTTAACATACGTGCGACTTTATCATATGCCTCACCTGCAGCATCGTCACGGGTTTCTCCAATTACTTCATAGGATCCATGCTCTCTCATGAGCACAAGCTCTGTATGCCCCCCAGAAACTATCAATGCCAGCAGCGGAAATTTAAACTCCTGTTCTAAGCGATTGGCATAAATATGACCAGCAATATGATGAACTCCGACTAATGGCTTTTGTTTAGCAAATGCCAATGCTTTTGCCGTATTTACACCAACAAGCAAGGCACCGACAAGGCCGGGACCTTCTGTAACCGCAATCGCATCAATATCATCCCATGACAGCCTGGATTGTTCCAAAGCCTCTTCCAGAACGACGGTCATTTGTTCCACATGATGTCTGGATGCAATTTCCGGCACTACTCCACCAAATCTCTTATGACTTTCTATTTGTGAGGCCACAACATTCGAAATGATTTCTTTTCCATTTTTAACGATGGCCACTGCTGTTTCATCACAGCTCGTTTCTATTCCTAATACAATTGTGTCGTTACTCATGATATATTCACCCACATTACAATAGCATCTTCTCCGCTATCTGTATAATAATTTTTTCGAATTCCCCCAGGGACCAGCCCAAACTTCCGGTACAGTTTTTGTGCACTCACATTAGAAACACGGACTTCCAAAGATAAACGATTTGCCCCTAAACTTCGAAGCAGCTGCATAACAAAGCCAAAAAGCTTTTCGCCTAATTTCCGGCCACGATATTCTGGAAGGATGGCAATATTCGTAATTTGTGCATCATCCAGAACAATCCACATTCCTACATACCCGACAATTTTCTTATCCAATTCCATCACAAAATAATGTGCATGGGCATTATCCACAATTTCCTGATAGAATACGTCTGTTGTCCATGGGGTCGTAAATGATGACCTTTCAACTTCCATCACCTCATCTACATCCCCAAGTTCCATTTTGCGAATGATTAATTCAGCCATGTCAATTATTTTCCTTTTGTGCCTTTAACCATTTGGCTTCTGCTTCTGCCAGTCGTAAATAGTTTGGAGTTAATCCATGTGTATCATCCGCGTCCCTATTTAATCCTGCCATACCTAATAAGCTTGGTTTCGCAATATGGTACGGTCCCTCAGGTATGATTGCTAAATTTCCCAATACGTCCATGATTTTCTCTTTATGTAACGAAAGGTCTGGACTTAAAAATAATACTTTCTTATTACCTTTCGCCAGTAAGTCTAATACAGCATCCATTGCGATATTTTTTTCCTCGTAAACTAATTCCAGATTTTCATTTTTATACTGATAAACACCTGAATAAACTAAACCACGTCTTGCATCAAAGAATGGACAAATATAGCCTTCGAAAAGTCGTCCCTGATGTGCGAGCACTTCCAAGCTTGAAACACCGACTACAGGAATATCCAAAGCCCATGCCATTGTTTTTGCTGTGGACAGACCAATCCGAACTCCTGTATAGGAACCAGGACCTTTGGCTACTACAATTTTATCCAGCCCATCCGGCGTTAAAGAAACTTCCTTCATAAGCTGCTCAATCGCTGGCATTAATCGAACCGAATGATTTTTCGCTATATTGGTAACGTATTCGCCAATAACCTCATTATTTTTTAATATGGCAACACCCATTACTTGATTGGATGCATCTATTGCAAGTACATTCATGTATGGTAACTCCTAACTCAATAATTCATTCATGACGGCTTCAAAATGAGAACTGTTCGGTACAAATTCTAATATCCTCGAATCCCCTTCACCGTAACTTATTTTAATATCCAATCGTTC
The DNA here is from genome assembly GCF_009733865.1 of Oceanobacillus salinisoli. GTDB lineage: Bacteria > Bacillota > Bacilli > Bacillales > Amphibacillaceae > Oceanobacillus > Oceanobacillus salinisoli. The sequence continues at coordinate 144,316 of NZ_WOFB01000019.1, forward strand.
TGCCGGCAGATAATCCTCAATAAATTTCGCCCACTCAACTACTGATACACCCTCACCATGAAAATATTCATCAAAGCCAATATCTTCATCAGAGTTTTCCAAACGGTACACATCCATATGATACAGAGGTAGCCTACCTTCATATTCTTTGACAATGGTAAATGTGGGACTGTTTACCGTTCGTTTTACACCGAGACCTTTAGCTAATCCTTTGGTAAAAGTGGTTTTTCCTGCGCCAAGGTCTCCTTCCAGTGTTAAAACATCACCAGCTTGGAGTAAAGATGCTAACCTTTCCCCCACTGATTCTGTTTCCTTAGCACTATTTGAAATGATTTGATGCTTACTCATCATGTCACCTACTTTAAATGGTTATACCCTTTTTTCTTTAATTGATGTCTTTCCTTGTTTATATTTAAAAAAACCCCACACTGATTGTTTGTTTTAACATATCCGATTTTCGTCACTTTCATGTTTAGCTCTTCAGCAGCCCGCTCTACTTCAGGCCAGTCCCTTTTTGAAACCGTTCCAAGTATTTCAAAATCTTCCCCACCACTATATTTCCATTGATATTGCGAATCACTGGAAAACTGATGAAACGAAGGGTGAGTAGGAACTGCATCATCCATAATCTCGATAACAACATTTGAAGCTTCCGCAATCTCATTCGACTCACTTGCCAGTCCATCACTGATATCGTTTAAACAGAGTCGTGATAATGTAGATAACCTTGATGCAAACTCAACTCGTGGAGATGGCATCCGATGTCTGCCGATGAAATAATCAGCATCCGAAAATTCCCCTTCATTCATCAGCATATGAAATCCTGCCTGAGAGTCTCCTAATGTCCCCGTTACAAACACGATATCTCCAGCGCAAGCATCACTTCGATAACGAGCTTTATCCATATCGGTATACCCAATAACAGTAATGGAAAGGGATAATTCCGTTCCAGATACAGTATCTCCACCAATTAAATCCATATTAAATTCTTCAGCTAATTCCTTCATTCCAGTAAATATCTCGGATATTTCGCTCATTGACCGATCTTTAGGTATAACGATAGAAACCAAATAAAAAGCCGGAACAGCACCCATTGCAGCTAAATCACTCAGATTAGCCGCAAGTGCCCGATAACCTATATAAAAAGGTTTCATTGTTTGTTTCGAAAAATGAACACCATCCACAAACGTATCTACTGCTGTGACAACATTCTTGTTTGTAGAATGAAAAACAGCTGCATCATCACCAATCCCCTTAATGAGTGATGGCTGATGATAGGAGTACTGTTTGATCGAATCAATAAATGAAAATTCATCCATAAATCATCACCATTTTCTTATTGAACTACACTAATGATAGCAAAAAGAAAGGGAAAAGGAAAAAATAATCGTTAGGTAGGCAGTTATTTATCGAAGTGGTAAAACGTGAAGATATATAATTCACCTAAAGGTTATAAAAATACGAGCTGATTAATTTTTACTGTGTCTTCTAGTAACAATCCGGAGTATACTTCCTCGTCCCACTAAAATTCTTGTAGCACCGCCCCTAGACCAATGTCCTGTTGGGCCAAGCTTACCGATTTCTAAGATCGCCTCTATTAGAAACATCTTTTTAAACACTAAAAAACACACGATTTTTAGTAAAAATCATGTGTGTAATATGTATATTTTATTTAAATGGCGGTCCGGACGGGACTCGAACCCGCGACCTCCTGCGTGACAGGCAGGCATTCTAACCAACTGAACTACCGGACCAACTATTTTGGTTGCACTTTACAGTACTACTGATTTTCAACTAACAAAGAAGTTAATTCGACGTAGATGGTTGAAACATTTTGGTTGCGGGGGCAGGATTTGAACCTACGACCTTCGGGTTATGAGCCCGACGAGCTACCAGACTGCTCCACCCCGCGATATAAGAGAAATATTAAGCGAAATATAATAAAGGCCTGGCGGCGTCCTACTCTCGCAGGGGGAACCCCCAACTACCATCGGCGCTGGAGAGCTTAACTTCTGTGTTCGGCATGGGAACAGGTGTGACCTCTCCGCCATCACTACCAGACCAATTGTCATAATGAAGACAAGATATATTATATTCCTATTCAAGATAAAATGCAAATGTACATCAATCATACCTTGAAAACTAAATAAGAGAAAATCAAGACATCTT
>NZ_WOFB01000002.1 GCF_009733865.1 Oceanobacillus salinisoli
AGTCCGTACGTCGCTAAACGGGCGCTTGCGCCTTTGTTCTTATAAGGCTGTTTGCTAAAAGATTGGGACTACTTGTTTGTCCCACTGAAAAGCTTTGTTGTTTTTGTCACTAAAGACATAAACCGCGAACTAACTTTTTTTAGATGATATTGGAGTGTTAACTACCGCTCCGGAAATACACTACGCGCACCTTAAGGTGACCCGTGAGCCTCCTCGTGCTGTCTTCTTTAGGGGTCTCACTTTGGCCACTTTCCCGCAGGAGTCTCCGCGTATTTCCTCCGCTATTGTTGAGCATTCTAACTTCTCAACATATTGTTATTGTTAGGTTAACCATCCGTTAGTTAATTACTATTAAAATGGTTTATTGGAGCGAAGTGCAGTCGACTCCTGCTGGAAAAGCAACAACTGAAGACCCTGCAGGAAGTGGTTTCTTCCGAGGAGGCTGAAGTGTTAACCTAAGGTGCGCGACTGCCCGTAGCGGAAATCAACGTTAACACTCACTTAGTTCGTAGTTTATATTTGCTGTGAGATTAAAAACAACAACTACGAATGAGCCTTATATAATCTTCCTTATCATGAAATCATTCGCTTTTAGAACTGAGTGTTTTAGTAATGTCCCAGCCCCAGCAAGTCGATTCCATAATTGTTTTTTTTATGTGATGAAATTGGCTGTATGACCTCACTCCAAGAGTTCGCGACACTCCATGAATTATAAATTGAGGTGCGGGCAGACAGTACACTCCTGATTCGTTCACAATCAGCGGGAGATAAAAAACACTTGTTGAAGATCCACTTGATACTTGTACTGAGAAGTATGAAGTGCAATAGAAGAAGCATTACCACGAACTTTGGTAAAGAAGATAATTATTCTCGAAGAAGGGATCCTCCAGTACTTCTTTTAATGTATTCAGGGTTCTTTCTGTCTCGTCAAAGTAAATGGAATCATATTCTAAACTTCCAAAGAAGGGACCATACATTGTTGGTAAAAGATTGATAGCCTTTGATTTGTCTTTTAGTATGGAATGGCAATGCTGATAAAGCTCCACTATCTGTACTTTTTTTACCTCAGTTAAGGCCAAGTTATCATCTATTCCACCTTGAACATTTTGAACGAACCAATGATGGATATGATTGGCTTTTCTCCAGTATATTACTTCGGTAAAGAGGCTTTCCCATTTGAACTCGAATTCCTCAAAATGTTTCACATAATCCTTAATTTTAAAATAAAGCTCACTTTTTTCTTTTTTCAACGTTGTTAGGTTAGCATTAGACCAACAGATTTCTTTCAATTCGAGGCCTTCAATCTTAGGTGCTGCAAAAAGATACATATCAAGTCCCATTTTTTACACCTACCTTTATTTTAAAAAAGCCCATATCCTCTTTTCTGGTATATCAACTTGTCCTCCTTTCAGATAAATGTTAATGATGGTTTGAATTTGGGAAATTTTTGAATCCTGGAAGCATGCGTTTGGAATTGGATCGTTGAGTAGTAGTAATGGAAGAAAGAAACGCAATGCAGAATGTTGTGGCAAAAAAATAATAGAGTGAAAACGAGGATATAGATTTAGGTATATTTTACCATTAATTAAAAAGGTCTGTCTCCATTTTTTTATAAAAAAAAGATTAAGTTTTGTCACGTGATACATTTCTATATAGCAGGGGAATAGGATAGGGCTTATTCTCCGTTCTCCTTGCTAAATAATAAAAGCCAAAATTCGACAAAAACCGGGAAGTGACAGGCACCATTAATTTTTGTGTTCTTGTTGGAGTTGTTTGGGGGAGAGGTTGTATTCTTTTTTGAATAGCCGGTAAAAGCTGGAATAGTCAGGGAAGCCGCATTGTAAGGCAATGTTCTCTAAAGAAAGCTTATTTTGTTTGATCAATGTGACTGCATTGGATAGTCGCTTTAAGGATACGTAACGGTAAAAGGGCAGGTTCATGTTGTTTTTAAAATAATGGGAAAAATAATATTTGTTTAGATGAAAATAATTCGAAACATGATCTAAACTTAAATTTGAATCGGTTAAATGGGATTCAATGTAATCCAAAATAGCTGCTAACCTTGCATCCAGCTCTTTCTTTTCGTTAAAAATTGGGATACTACTCTCCGGGTTCAAAATAATTTGAAGTGCCTGAAATAATAAGTAATGTAATGTAAAAGAATGGTTCTCTTCGTCCTGCCTGATTCGCTGCGTAATATCATGGAGTAAGTCAACCATTCTTTGAAAGTTTCTTTCATGAAGATTTAGTACATAAGATCCTTGTGTTTTTTGATAAATGATATGCTCTTTCATCGCTTGGGCACTGCGCATATAGTCTTCGAGTAAATGGGAACTAATATTAAGAATAATCCGGTCATAGTTATGAATATCCGCAACTTCCGCTTTATGCACAGCATATGGAGGAACCACCACCACATCCCCCTTTTTCAAGGAGTAGGTCTTTCCTTCACAGAAAAATTCGCATTCTCCACCTAAAAAAACAAGAATCTCCATCACATCATGACTATGTAATCGGAATAACGACTCTAACCGGGAAAATTCCTCTGCGGATTCATTATGTTTCTTGAGCCAATCATAGGATTCGGATTGATTTTCTTTGCCAACAAAATAATAGAGTTCAAAGCTTTTATTCGTTACTGGCAAATGAATGGAATGTTCCATTTTGAATCCCCTTTCTAATAGCAATATTTACAATAATTTTAGCAATAAGTATCATTTATTTATAGCATTTTGTTGCTATTATATCATTATGGATGATAAAAAAGTAATTGCAATATACTAAATAGAAAGCCCTATCATCCCATTTTAAAAGATATATTCTTAAAAAAGATGATTAGGGCAGTTAATGATTAGGAGGCACGTAAAGTGGAAGATAATCAGAAACAGCCAGATTTAGAGGTGAGAAAGAAACCACTCATTGAAGAAAATGGTTTGAAATTTAAAGATTTAAACAACAATGGCAAATTGGATCCATATGAAGACTGGCGTTTAAGCCCGAAAGAACGTGCAGAGAACTTGGTTTCCTTAATGAATATGGATGAGAAAATCGGGATGATGCTCATTAATACACGGAAAATGGGGCTTTCTCAGGAAGATAAGAGTAAGACAAGTCATGATGGTGTATTAGATGAAGGTGTTGTAGAAAAAGGGGAAAATATTTTCGCCGTCAATAAAATATATGGAACGACCCATACCGTTGAAAACATGCATTTGCGCCACTTCATTTTAAGAGACAACTTCAGTCCTGCTGAAATGGCGGAATGGATTAATACCATGAATGAAGTGGCGGAGAGTACACGTTTGGGAATTCCTGTTTTGATCACTTCAAATTCCAGAAACGAAAATGCCGAAGCTGTTTTTGGTATGAATGATGCAGCAGGGATATTCTCCACATGGCCGGGGACGCTAGGTCTTGCTGCAGCAGCGAAGGGTGATATTAAAAATGGAGGAGATGCATCTTTAATCAGCCAGTTTGCTAAAATTGCACGTAAAGAATGGGATGCAACTGGTATCCGTAAAGGCTATATGTATATGGCGGATGTAGTTACCGATCCAAGATGGCAGCGTACATATGGTACATTTGGTGAAGATCCGGAATTTATTGCAGATGCAATTGGTCGTATCATTGATGAATTCCAAGGTGAAGAACTAGGCAAACATAGTATTGCACTGACAACGAAGCACTTCCCAGGTGGAGGGGCAAGAGAAAATGGATTTGACCCGCATTATGAAGAGGGTAAATGGAATTTATATCCAACACCAGGAAGCTTAGAAAAATATCACTTACCACCATTTAGAGCGGCGGTAGAACATGGAACATCTTCTATCATGCCATATTATTCTATCCCAAGCATTAAGAAGAGTGTAGTTCAGGAATTCGAAGGCGAAGATATTCCGTTTGAAGAAGTAGGCTTTACATTTAATCATTACTTCTTAAATGAAATTCTACGCAAGCAACTTGGTTTCAAAGGCTATGTCAATAGTGATAGTGGTATTGTAAACAAGATGAGTTGGGGGATGGAAGATAGTAGTGAAGCAGAACGTTTTGCTAAAGCAATTAATGCCGGTACTGATTTGATCGCTGATACGAATGATATCGAAAATCTTAAGATGGCAATCAGCAAGGGTTGGATTAGTGAAAAACGTATTGACGAAGCAAATGTACGGCTTCTAACGGAAATGTTTACTTTGGGTCTATTTGATGACCGTACGTACAATCCACCAGAAAAGGCAACAGAAGTTATAAGCACAAAAGAACATTGGGAAGCTGCCTATGAAGCACATAAGAAATCTGTAACCGTATTGAAAAATTCCGAACAGACATTACCATTAACAGCAGACAAGTTAAATGGTAAGAAGGTTTATGTGGAAGTATTCCATAAAGAACAGGAAAAAGCGGATAAATATACGGAACAAGCAAGAAATGAAGCAAACGAGGTTGGTCTGTTTAACTTAACTAATAACTATGAAGAAGCAGATACAGCTATTCTGTTCTTACATCCAAAATCCGGAGCTTACTTTAATGCAACACCAGGACTGTTAGAGCTTGAATTATGTGAGGATAAAGTGAACACTGCCTTAGATGGTGCACTATATCAAGAGACTACATTAAGTGGTATGGATCATCTGAAAGAAGTGGCAGACAGTATTCACAACCGCGGTGGAAAAGTCATTATGAGTGTGAATTTCGTTCTACCTTGGATTCTTGGCAATGTAGAGCCAATGGCAGATGCCTTAATTGCTGGATATGACACATTCTTCAATGCTCAGTTTGAGGTTATGGCAGGAAATTATAAGCCAACAGGTGTTTTACCATTAACATTACCAGCCAGCGAAGAAGTCATTGCCGTTTACCAGGATGGTCAAAGTGTATCAAGAAATGATGTGCCTGGCTATGATAAAGATAAATATATGCCAAAAGGAATGAGCTATGCATACAAAGATAGCGACGGCAATGTGTATAAACTTGGTCATGGATTAACTTATTAATATAAAATGGAAGCAAAGGGACTGATCTTTTGCTTCCATTTTTTTTGATGTTTCTGGGAAAGTATATAAAGTAAAGCAAAAACTGAATTCGACGTAGCTAAAATGTTAACGTCCCAAGTATAAGAAAAACTTTGCTAAAGGATGAGCGAATACGAGTTTTCCAAAAGCGATTGATCTATCACAATTCCAACCGCCCCGGGTTTCAAAAATTTGCCCCTGTATCCAATTAAATTAAAAGAAGCAGACACCTGATGATATCTGCTTCTCCTTATTATTTAAACGAGAATCGAAAAACTCATTTATTGTGGAATGATAATGGAGTATCCGGGCCATATTGTACTTGCTGAAAAACCTGGACGCTGCCAGTTAGCACGCAATATATCTTCCACCGAAACCTGAAAGCGATTGGCTATTCCGTTCATGGTATCAGTGGGTTCAATGTCATAAATCAAAGCAGGTATCCGTAATGATTGCCCGATATAAATTAAATTAGGATCTTTTAATTGATTCATGACGGCAATTGATTCGGTTGGAACGGAAAAACGCTGGGCGATGTCAAATAACCTTTCATTTTGTGACACAATATAAAAGGTTGCTGAATCACCATTTCCAGCGATAGGCACTACTAACACCTGCTCAGGAAAAATGAGATATGGATCTGTAACTGGTGGATACAAATGGTTGGCCCTGGCAATGGACTGAATATCACTTGCAAACCTTGCCGCTATTGAATTCAGTGTATCCCCTGGCTGAACAGTATAAATAACATGACTATTCGTTTTAATATTCAAGCATATCATCTCCATTAGTTAAGAAATGTTTTCAGTTTATCATGTGATTAACTGGCTGTAAGACCCCCACTTCATGATTTCAAGTTTTCAAGAGGATTTAATGAAAGGTAAATGGGGGAAGGCAGCCAGTAAACACCTGATTCGTTCATCTAACAATCAGTGGGGGATGAAAAAAACCACTGATTGAAGATTCACTTTATCATATGCAGTAATTGAATGAATGTTTATATCCTTTAAAAAGCCCGTGTTGTGTAAAAGTTTCTTCATCAGTTTGGAATGTCAACAAGACGGAGCATATCTTTTCCTTTTGCATTTCACATATATCAGTGACCAGTACAAGCAAGCTGATCTGTCCTGTCCGGATTTAGCAAGTCAATGACATGACTATAAATTACCATCAAAAAATGATTGCAGTTTGACGGAAAGTATGAAACTATTTATATATTAAACAACAGAGAAGGTGCTTTTAAAAAATGGTTGGCATGGGCTATCGGACGATTAAAACAGCTGTAGGAGCGGGGCTGGCGGTTTGGATTGCCAGTTTACTGGATTTGGAATTTGCTACCTTTGCAGGTATCATCGTCATTATGTGTATTGAGAAAACGAAAAAGAAGACAATTAGTACGATACAAAAAAAGTTCTTTGCGTCTCTTTTATCCATCATTGTTGGTGGTTTGTTCTTTGAATGGTTGGGCTATAATCCACTTGTTTTCTCCGTATTTATTCTCGTGTTTGTTCCAATCCTTGTGAAAGCTCGCATACAAGGCGGTTTCGTCACAAGCATGGTTGTCGTTTTACATCTGTATACGGTGCAGGATGCAAACATGGACGTGTTTTTAAATGAGTTCTATATTATTATAATCGGAATGGGGATTGCCCTGCTCGTCAACAGCTTTATGCCAAATTTTAAAAAAGATATTGAAACATATAAATATAAAATTGAACAGAAATTTGCAATTATCCTGTATGAATTTTCGGCGTATTTAAGGGACGGTGAACGGAACTGGAGCGGGAAAGAGTTATTAGAAGCAGAAGAAATCATTAATCAATACAAAAGTGTTGCCATTCAGGATGTAGAAAATCATCTGTTAAGAAAACAGAATAAAGATTATTATTATTTGGAAATGCGGGAGAATCAGCTGGAACTGCTTAGTCGAATGGCGAAAATTGTTTCGGTTGTGTCTTCTCTAGGGCTACATGTAAAGCAGAAGGAAATGTTTGCCGATTTCCTCGAGTATTTAAGTGAACATGTGCATTCTGGAAATACAACCGGCATCTCATTAAATAGGTTAGAGGAATGCAAGACATCCATTCGCGAGACCGAATTGCCGAAAACAAGAGAAGAATTTGAAATAAGAGCGAATCTCTTTTATCTCATCAATGAAATTGAAAACTACCTAACTATTAAGAAAATGCTGTTTGCAAAAAGGAGCGATTGATGGCAGCATAAGACGGTTCTTTTACATTTGCTGAAAAGAAAGAACCGTCAATCTGCTTAATATTCACTTAAAAATTGCATATCATCCTTTGATAAAGGTTGATTGTTAATCCGTAACCTTCCTCTTGCCTCTACCAGGCTTACTTTTCCATTTATTAAATCTTTCTCTGGAAGAATACATGGAATTTCATAGGTCACAAGCTTTCCTTCCTGATCATAAAACAAATATCCTTCTTTCTCGTCATGGATGAAGGAGTTGATTTTTATATTAGGGGTAATGAACAACGTAATCTTTTCCTTATCATTCCACATGACTTTGATAAGGATTTTTTTCTTTACTTTCTTTTCTGTTAGAGCTTTAATAGCACTTAATGAAATGGAGTCTTCCATTGTTTTTCCTCCAAGCATACGTTTATTTACTCTTTAGTAAAGTATAAAAAAAACTACCACATTTGTTAAAAGATGAGCGAATGCGGGTTTTTCCAAGAATACTCATGCTTTCCTATCCTTAGTATGGACAATTGCTGAAATGAGAGTCATTTTCAGTCCATTTCTATCTGTACCATAAATAACATAGATAATCCACTGTTATAAAGAAATTTTCATCTGGTTTATATTTCGAGCAACTGGATAAAATGATTAAAAATCACAGCTGAAAAGGTGAAAAGAGGGATGGATGCTTATGGAAAAAACGATATTAAAACTGCCAGGGCTGGAGGATGATTTTAAGCCAGTGGAAGGAGAGACTACAGAGGTGTTTGCTTCTTTTATTGGAGAGAATAATAAGAACTTTTTAGCTTTTATACGGAACGAACGAACCGAGAATCCTGTAGAAATGGTGGTTTTAATACCAAATTTAAAACGGTGGTATTTATACAAAAAGTTAAATGAAGAAATCGGCTTAAGTGTTCAGATTTTACAAAGACCGGATAAGTGTATGGATTATAAATTTCTTTAATTTTAATTAAGTGATTAACTAGCTGTAACAAACCGTATTGATGGAAGATTTACTTTATAGATAAGGAAGGGCATATATTGGAATTAGCAGGAATAAAAGATGATTTTATTTTACTTTCTAACAATCCAAGAGGGCTAGCTGTCTATTTAGGTAGAAACCATAGCAATATTCTTATTTTCCACCCTATAGAAGAACCGAGAGAATCAGAAGAGTTACTCGCTCATATAAGGGAGGAGGAAAAGGGGTATTTATTTGACAAGCTAAACCATCAGCATAAATTAGTCGCCTACATTAGTAAACTACCGCTGATGAGAAGCGGTTATACATTGTTTTACCAATCATTTGATGATGTCAATCGATTTATTTTGGATTCCATGTATGATGAATTACTGAAATATTTGAAGGAAAAAGCGAACAATAGTAGTATTTTGGCCTATAATGTAGTCAAAGATGGTGTAGTAAAAGAAGTGCCTTATTTTTAAAGAAGCATGGGGACGGTTCTTGCAGTAGTAAGAACCGCCCCCATACTTCTTCATATATTTTTTTTCTTTTTGATCTCTTTCAACTCTGTATTCAGTGCTTTTAACAGGGAAATGCTCATTAAAATTACGATAAAAGAAAATGGCAGGGCAGCAGCAATGATAGTATTTTGAAGTGCTGTTAGCCCACCAACGTATAGGAGGACAAGTGCTACAGATGATAGAGCGAATCCCCAAACGATTTTAACACTTGCTGCAGGATTCAAGGAACCATTTGTAGTTTGCATACCAAGTACAAAGGTTGCTGAATCGGCAGAAGTAATAAAAAAGGTTAGAATCAGTGCAATGGAAATAATGGACAACAGAAACGAAAAGGATAATTGATCATACATATGGAAATTCAAAACTTCGATTGCATATTGAGTTAAATCCACTCCACTTTCCTGAACACTGCTTGCGGTTGTCCCGAATGTTGCGAACCATATACCGCAAATAACTGTTGGAACAATCATGACTCCAAACATAAATTCGCGAATCGTTCGGCCACGGGAGACTCTAGCAATGAACATGCCGACAAATGGTGCCCATGAAATCCACCACGCCCAATAGAAAACTGTCCAGGCATCGAGCCATGCACGATTATCACTAGGGAGAGGTGCTGTACGGAAACTCATCTGGATGAGATTTTGCAAATAATAGCCAAAGGTTTCCGTGAATATATTAAGAATTAGCAGAGTTGGTCCAATAAGGAACATACTAATAAATAGTAAAACAGCGAGTACCATGTTTGCGTTTGATAAAAACTGAATTCCTTTGCTTAAGCCGGTCCAGGCAGATATGAGAAATAATACGGTGATAATTAGGATAATAAAAAGTTGGCTAACGAAACTTTCTTCCAGCCCGAATAGATGGGAAAGTCCGGCGTTAATCTGTGCTGCACCTAAACCTAATGAAGTAGCAACCCCAAAGATTGTCGCAAAGGTGGCCAGGACATCGATTGCCTTCCCGGAAGGTCCCTTAATTCGATCACCAAATAATGGCTTTAATGTAGTGGAAATTAAACCAGGCTCCCCTTTACGAAATTGGAAGAATGCAAGGGCCAGCGCGACTAATCCATACATCGCCCAGCCATGGAGTCCCCAATGAAAATAGGTGAATACAAGTCCTTCTTTAATAGCTTGCTCGGAACCAGGGTTTGATAATGGGGCATCTGCATAGGAATGAAGCAATGGTTCCGAAGCACCGTAGAATACAAGACCAATCCCGAGTCCAGCAGAGAAAAGCATGGCAATCCATGACGATGTAGAGAAGTCAGGTTTCTCATCATCTCTTCCTAAGCGAATTTTTCCATAACGACTAAAGGCAATGAAAAAGGAAATTGCTATAAACCCAAGCATAATCCACATGTAATACCAGCCAAACGTAGTAGATAAGAAGGCATTTAGATTGGTTGTTAGGTTTTCTGCATATACAGGGAATAAAGCTCCTAATAATACTGCTAAAATAATTAATGCAGCAGTTATGTAAAAGACACTTGTTACTTTTTTCATATTACCCCCCCAAGATATTTTGATTAAGCCTTAGTATGCAAATATTTCTCAGGAGTATACAAAATTAGTAACTGTCACCATCCTCCGCTTCCGTAACTACTGTGAACAGCCGTAACCCCTCCAAAAAAAAGGACTAATTTTTTCGACAAATTTCGGGAAGTGACAGGCACCAAATCAAAAGGGGCCTTGAAATGAATGATAGACGTAATCAATCATTGTCTTATAGTCGAAAACAGGAAGCTGAACCGCATCTTTTACAGCATTTGTGTAAGGAGGCAGGAAGCTACATTCAAGTAGAATTGTTTTTATTTGAGGATCATCATGGACCATTTTAGTTGCAAGGGAAATGACCTCCTGTTTGATTCCCTCGTCGTTCAATAAACCACTTTCATTGATACAAGCATCATAAAAGAATGGCATGTTTTGTAGGCCTTTAATGTGCAGGCGCTGCGTATCGTATATCTTTATTTCACTAAGTAAGTTCTTATTAAGGCTGGTGGAATCTGCGGTAATAATACCGACCTTTTCTGTTTCGTTTAACATATGTAAAAGAAAAGGAAGTTGCAGCAAACTGGATAAAAATACAGGAACCTTTAATGCTTGACGTATTTCGTTTTGATAACAAAGCAAAAAGCCGCAATCTGCTGTAATAGCTTTGGCACCATTTTGTATTAGTTCCTTCCCTCTATTAATAATTTCCGGTAAAACCATTTCATCCTTATTTGTAATTTTTTGCGCGGTCACCTTTTCCAATGTCCTATATATAATAGGATAGGAATACGAGGCAGCATTGCCAACATCACCAAGGATTCTTGGTACATTTGTATCCAGCATTAAAATTCCAATCGTATATCCGTAATTTACCTGTCCTTGTTTCGCGTGATATATCATACAGTGCTCCTTTCCGATAACATAATGTTAGTATGGCCGGCATATTTTGATTTCATTACTATTTGGGGAGGGCAGCATGTATTCAAATCGCACGGCCCTCAAATCAAAAAGGTGAGAAGAGAAACCCCAATCCTAACTTTTAAAAACAGAATCACAAAAAGCTGGTTCTAATAGTTCTATATTCCTTCAATCTAACGTATTATAATAAAAATATTCTGAAAAGTTAATCGGTACATTATCGAGGTCTGTCTTTATTAACGGTTTTAGTCATTTGTTGTAAAAACAAATAGAAACTGGTATGGAGTATTCCATTCCTGCTTCTGAACATTAAAAAGGAGGGGATGCTTTTAATTTAAAAAAGAAGATTACCCGTAATGAAAAGGGAAGTCATTTTGATTCGAATGCTTGGTACCGCCACGTTAAGTTTCTGGAATAATTATGGGATTCTTAGTCATTTAAGAGAGGTGGACAAGAAATGAGTTTAACCAAAAAGATATTAATAGCCCTTTTTCTTGGTGTGATTACTGGTTTAATTTTAACCTTTGTACCGGAAAATATCTATTCTGTCCTGGATACGTACATTTTAAATCCAGTTGGACAAATCTTTATTCATTTAATCATGATGCTTGTTGTACCAATTGTGTTTGTATCTATCGTTCTTGGAAGCGCAGGCTTGGGTGATCCAGCTAAGCTTGGGAAGGTTGGGATACAGACGATCAGTTTTTTCCTTACAACCACAGCCATTGCTCTTTGTATCAGCCTTGCATTGGCATATATGATAAAGCCGGGAACAGAGGGAGTCTTTAATGTAAGCGCTGCAGATTATGAAGCAAGTGAAGCTCCACCTATCATGGAAACACTCGTGAATATTATCCCAACAAACCCGTTATCCTCCATGTCTTCGGGGGACATGCTGCAAATTATTGCCTTTGCGGTTTTTGTTGGAATTGCTCTTGCCTTATTAGGGAAAAAGACTCTTGGCATGTACCGGTTATTTGAGCAAGCAAATGAGATTTTGATGCTGCTGGTTAACATTGTGATGAAAACTGCCCCATATGGTGCGTTCGCTTTAATTGCTTCTGCCATTGGAGGTGCAGGCTTAAATGCGATTGGATCGATGGGAGCATATATGGGAACCGTAATTTTAGGGCTGATTATTCATGCGGCCTTCACATACAGTCTGGCAATCTGGCTAATTGGAAAAGGAAACCCAATTCAATTTTATAAAAACTTTTTCCCGGCGATGTCTGTATCTTTTAGTACGGCCAGTTCCAGTGCAACTTTGCCCATTTCGATAAAAACGGCCCAGGAAAACATTGGCATCGATAAAAATATCAGCAGTTTCGTCCAGCCACTGGGAGCTACGATTAATATGGACGGTACAGCGATTATGCAAGCAACAGCTGCGGTATTTATCTCTCAGGTGTATGCGATACCATTGGATTTTAGTGATATCATTATGATTATTCTTACTGCTACATTGGCTAGTATCGGTACGGCTGGTGTGCCTGGGGTTGGATTGATTATGCTTGCTATGGTGCTAACACAAATTGGTTTGCCTGTCGAAGGAATTGCGCTCATTATTGGTATCGACCGCATACTTGATATGCTTCGAACCGCATTGAATGTTACCGGAGACGCAACGTGTGCTTACTTAATTTCTGAAAGCGAAAAACGAAAAAAGGCAGGTTAATTGGATGCATGGGGATGGCTCTTTTGCTTTATTTAAAGCAGAGAAACCATCTCCATGCTTTGTTATTAATGTGAGCAGAACAGCTGTGAGAACTGCTGGAGCAATTAGTGCTGGTGCTCGTAATGTTGTGCCCGCAGAAAGTTCAGCCCGTAGCGGAAATCAACCTAACAGTTATTTCTGGGTTTATATCAAACCAAAAGCATCAATTAGTGTGAAAAGACTTATAAAGTTGTGAAGGAAGGTCAGTACCCACTATGCTTGTGATGATGATGACCCATTCTTTATTTATACAAAATTTTTATATAATTAACTTGAATTACATCAACTCAGATTATATAATTAGAAATGGTAAAAGTATTAGTTAAATATTCTAATAATTTACATTATAAATTATGTTATAATAAGTTGAAATCTAAAAAGGAGTATGTAAAATGAGACCGAAACTGTTAAATTTTGAACAATTGGTTCAACAAAATAAGCAGGAATTATTAGCAGATGAAAAACGAATAGCGCAAATCGAGAGGCGTTTGGAAAAGAAACAGGAAGAATCAGTTAAGAAAAAACAATATCAGCAATGATAAAGAAGCAGGGAAAGATTTCCTGCTTCTTTTACACTTTTATATTTTTGGGAAAACAGGCTCTTAGAATAAATATGCAGAGCCTGTTTCAATACTTTTCAATTTCGAAAGTGGACTATTTTTTATTCGGATTACCTGCATGCCCTGGTTTTTCAGGGTCACCTGCATGGTTAGGTGCTCCTTGTTCTCCAGCATGGTCTGGTTTACCTTTAGCCTTTCCATTATTATAGGATAGTCCGAAATCGTATCCATATGCATCTCCGTGTTTGTTAACATAAACATAAGACGGATCTTCATCGTAACCAGGAACATCTCCTGCGCCATTTTCAACTGCTTCCATATTAGCTGGAATAGTAAATGGCATTTTTCCAGTAGGGTTGTAGTTACCACGAATAACATCTACTATTGCTTCTGGTTTAACATTGAATGTACTAATTACAGCAGCAGCATTTGGTTCGATAGCTTCTATAATCCATGGGCTGGTCATGTTGATTGAAAGTATAGTTGGGACAGTTTCTTGAATTTCATTGATTCGATCAACCTCTGTGATTCCTGTTTCAGGTCCTATCGTAATGGCTGGATCTCCTGTTGATGTCCGTGGACGTACCCACACAAAGGCATGAGTTGCTTCTTCTACATTATCTGTGATCGTAATACTAGAATCGTATTCTTTGATTGTATCTTTAAGACCGTTTGTAATATCAGTTGAATTGCCAGCAGCAAAAACTTCCACATAGAGCTTTACATCATCGATTTTATTATCTTTTAGAGGTAATAGGTTGTCATCATTTCGCAATAGAACAACAGACTTACGATGAGCTTCATCCGCTTTTTTCTGTGTTTCTGGATTGTTTACCACTTCAAGTGCGTTTTCAGGGTCTGCATAAGGGTTTTCAAATAATCCAAGCTGCATCATTTCTGTAAGTAGATAGTCGATAGATTGATCAATTCTTTCCTCTTCTACTAACCCATCATTAACAGCGTTGATAAGGTAGGTAGGGTCTGGCTCACCAGAAAAAATGTCCACACCTGCTTCCATTGCGTATGCAATTCTTTCTTCTTTCGTTAAATCTTCAACGCCCCAAGGCATCGCTGTAGTTATACCAGTGTCGGTATTAATATATCCATCAAAACCTAACTCACCACGTAGATAGTCTGTAATAAGTGCTCGGTTGTATGCAAAGCCAACTTCTTCAAATTGCTCTGTTTCACTGTACCATGGTACCCCTTGATCTGCACTGAATTCGTTACTAGGATAAGCATAGTACGGCATAATAGAAGTTGTACCTGCATCAATCGCTGCCTGGAATGGCGGAATATGATATTTTTCAAGGCTGCCTTCTGTTGGATATGGATTAAAATTTCCATCTAAATAATGTGGATCTTTTCCATCATCACGAGCTCCACCACCAGGGAAGTGTTTCGTTGTTAGAGACACACTATTTGGCCCAAGTTCTTCACCTTGGAATCCTTTAACGACGTTATAAATCATATCTGCAGCAAGTTCAGGATGTTCACCAAAGGTTCCACTTGTTCTTCCCCAAAGTGGGTCAGTGATAATATCTGCCATATACATGTATCCTTTTTGAATACCGGCAGCTCTCCACTCATTTGCAGCAATCTCTGCAAATTCTCTTACCATTTCTGTATCACGTGATGCAGCCAGTCCTAATTCACCCGGCCAGGCCGAGAATACGCCAGAAGATTCGGAAAATCCAAAAGCTAAATTATCATTAATGTGATTCCGAGGATTCGAAGTTATGACAGCTGGAATCCCTAATCGGGAGCTTTCAGCCACTTCCTGGATTTGATTTAACCATACTGCAAGTTCATCAGCTGGTGGATTTTCACGCAAAATAAAATGACGTAAATTGCGGTCCAGTATCCCCTTTGATGTCCCCGATGCATCAAGGACAGGAGTGTCGAATTCATAATTCGGGTCACCTGGTTCTGCCCAGCGATTTGTTTCTGACCATACGTCCGATTCACATAATAAATCGTATTCTTCATTAAATTCGCTGCAGCTTGCTCTGTTTGCACTGTAATGGGAGGAAATAAACATCAAACCAGCTTTTTCCTCCAACGTCATTTTAGAGATTAAATCATCCACTCGTTCATCTACTGGCTGCCTCCAGTCTTCATATAAATCCAATTCTCCATTGTTATTTAAGTCTCTAAATTCATTGCCATCAATCGTTAAGGTACTCTTTATTCTTGAATGCACTACTGGAGAATTCGTGGTTTCAGTTCCTGCAGTTCCTGCAGTTTCTGCAGTTACAGACTGGAATACTAATGGTATAACTAATAATAATGCTAAAAACAAAACCATCATCTTTTTGATTCGATTTTTGTTCACTTTCATTTCCCCTCCCTAAATAAAATATATTAGAAATGTGAATAGTAGCCCAAATTCACCTCCTTCATACAGGCATCCTAATTTGTTTGTCAAACAAACTAGGAATATAGAGAAATTATAACAAATAAGGAAAACGTTTACAATATAATATTTGGAATATTTTAAAGATAGTAAATAGTACCTAAATCGATGATGGAAAAATTGGTGTATTTAAAGATGGTTTATAAGTTTAGGGAAATTGGTAAATTATTCTGCGATATTTTTACATAAAGCGCTTATCCTGAGAGATTCTAGAAATATATAGGAAGGAAAGAGGAGCTGGAACGATGGATTTTTGCCCTTTATGTAATGGAGTCGAAACGGCCGCCGTTGAATGTCCGAATTGTCAGGCTACCCTGGAGGATCAAGGGAAAATAACCGATTATTTTGATGACTATAGTGCCTATATGGATATTGATATGATGAAGATGTTTGACGGAAATCGGAAATCACTGGAAGATCATGAATGCTTGCATTATTTTTATTGCACAAACTGTCAGCACGAAGAGACAAGAACCATTAGCGACAGTGCCGATGGATTTTCTTGACTTCAAGTGGGAAGCAGGATACGGTTCTGTTGCTTCTTTTTCGTTATATTACTCGGGGTCCGTAAACAAAATATGACGTAAGGTCAGTCCCCACTGTGGTATAGGGAGATTGACCTTTTCTTTTGTTTACATAAACTTTAAAAAAAATAACTTGATTTACATTATCACAAGTTTTATAATTTAAAATGGCAAAAATAGTTTATTCATAAAATGTTCAAATAATTTACATTATAAACTATGTTATAATAAGTTATATATTAAAAAGGAGTATGAAAAATGAGACCAAAACCATTAAAATTTGAACAATTGGTTCAACAAAATAAACAGGAGTTATTAGAAGATGAAAAGCAAATAGCTCAAATTGAGTTGCGCCTAGAAAAAAAACAGGAAGAATTGGTTAAGAAAAAACAATATCATCAATGAAAAAGAAGCAAGGGACATCCCCTTGCTTCTTTTGTTTTTTAGAGATAATACAATCAAATTCCCAAAAGTGTATTCCTGGATATACTGGTGGACAGTCTCACTTCCTGGAAAATCTTGTCCTATATTAAGAAAACTCGTCAATTAATTGGCGAGTTTTTTGTATATCCAATTAGATTATCTATTTGAAAAACGTCCCATTCAGCTTATTGATTATCATAAACTTGTTTCATCATCTTTATTTTCCCAAGCATTTCCGCTTCTCGATGTGAGAGCATTATCAATAGATCTCCATGGGTTTCAATATGACCATAAGGTGCCTTGAATTTTACATTGGATTTCCAGAACAGTTCATCATAGCTGTTAATTCTTTGTTGCTGTTCTGCTAAATCATCGATTAATTGTCCAAGGGATGGTGGCTCGCTGGACCAATCCGAAACGTTAATATCGGAACTAAACAGCTCTGCATATTCTTTTGGTATTCTCTGAGATTTTTTTTGATTTACAAATAATAATTTCTCATTCATTAATAATGTATTACCAATATGCCAGCGTACCGTATTATCAAAGTATTTCGATTGAAAATCTAATATTTCCTCATCCAAATCCTGAATATATGTAAGCAAAGAAGTTCTAGCGAGATTAAATGCTTTTAATGTTGACATTCTCGTTCCTCCTATCCAATTCCACTTTTTAGTATAGTCGAATCAAATAGTAATGAAAAGAAATATGCAATTAAGTTATGTAGGTTTTAAATTACTACATTATTATCCAAGAGGTCACGTAGAAAGACTCTAGGTTCCCGAACGAACGCGGAATCCATCCCAAAGGTCACGTAGAAAGGTTTTAGGTGCCCGAACGAACGTGGAATCCATCCCAAAAGTCACGTAGAAAGGTTCTAGGTGCCCGAACGAGCACAGGATGCATCCCAAAGGTCACGTAGAAAGGATCTAGGTTCCCGAATGAGCACAGGATGCATCCCAAAGGTCACGTAGAAAGGATCTAGGGTCCCGAATGAGCACAGGATGCATCCCAAAGGTCACGTAGAAAGGCTCTAGGTGCCCGAATGAGCACAGGATGCATCCCAAAGGTCACGTAGAAAGGCTCTAGGTGCCCGAACGAACGTGGAATCCATCCCAAAAGTCACGTAGAAAGACTCTAGGTTCCCGAACGAACGCGGAATCCATCTCGAAGGTCACGTAGAAAGGATCTAGGTTCCCGAACGAACGCGGAATCCATCTCAAAGGTCACGTAGAGAGATTCCACGTGACCGAATGAAAGCAGGGTCCAGCCGCAAGTTTAAAAGAGCAAAATGTAAATTTATCGATCATCTGAACCATTAGCTGATGCCGATTCTAAATCTTCCCAGTATACAGCCCGAACTTGCTCTGTTCCTGAATGCCCAGAAAATAGACTAATCAAGATTAAGCTAATCATCGAGACCAAAAATCCAAAAATCGTATGATCAATCGGTATATTTAGCAGTGGCCATATAATGGTTGCAATCATAGCTAAAACCATACTCCAGATGGTTGCTGTTTTCGTAACCCTTTTCCAAAACATTACCGCAATAAACGGGAATACCATAACAGTCGCTGTCAGCCTTAATGCCCATTGAAATGCCGTTTCTATATCTGTAATAAAATAAGCGGTAATCAATCCTAGTATAGTAATAATGACTACTGTTACTCGGGATACTGTCATCAGTTGTTTATTATTGGCATGAGGCTTATATAGGCGTTGGTACATGTCTCTTGTCAGGTTAGAGCTTCCTTGTAAAATAAAGGAAGTAGCGCCTGTCATGAGAGCGGCCATTAATGCAATGAATACGACTCCACCAATTGCCGGGTGTAGCAGCTCGGCAGTGACATAGGAAAATAATAAGTCAGGATCTGTATTCAGTGGCACAAACTGTCTAGCAATGACACCAATGGAAAAAGGCAGAATGGAAATTGCACCAGCAATGAGAAAACCAGTGATTCCAGCTTTTTTTGCTACCTCTTCATCTTTTGAAGCAAAGATTCGCTGCCAGGTTGATTGCCAAACCATATAAAACGGACCAACAGATAAAGCATATAACAATACTTCGGTTAAACCGTATGGACCTATGGGGCTCAAATATTCTATTGGTGTATGAGCAAAGATCTGACCAAATCCGTCCGCATAGTTTACACTAGCGAGAAACAGAACGCTAATACCGATAATAATAATGATGGATTGAAGTGCGTCTGTTAGGATGGTTGCTGGTAAACCTCCTAAAATAGTAAAGCCAAGGATCAGAATAAATGACAAGGCAATACCGATGTTTAGCTCCATTCCCAGCGTAATATTAAAAATGGTAGACATGCCCACCATCTGTAAAGCAAGTGTTGGAACAGAATAAATAATCGCGGAAATAACGGATGGGATTACACCCGATTTCCCTCCAAATCTTTCCCCGAATAAATCTGCTATCGTATAAAGTTTCTGCCTCCTTAAAGGAGCTGCAAAAGCAATGATTAGTAAAAGGCTAAATAAAATACCGGGAAGAGCAAATTTAAAAAAGCCTGAAACTCCTACGGTAAACCCCATCCCTACCCAAGCAATAAAAACAGAAGCGCCACACCAAGTACTAATAATCGTACCTACAATTGGTTTGAACCCAGAATTCCAGCTGCCAATTAAATATTCTTCATACGTTTTAATTCTGAAAAAGTAGTAAAACCCCATTGCAAACATAAAAATGAAATAAATAAACATATAGCTTAAATACCAGGTCATCACTTTTCCCCCATATTCTGTTAACCCGAGAAATGTATTCTCAAGTAGAATGAGTATGTTACTGAAATATCAATCAGCTATAGTTTGGTCTTTATCCTAATTATTATCCGATTTTTTCCTTTCTGACTGCTTGTAACTGTATAAAAATGTAAAATAAAGAAAACATATAAGCAGTCATATTAAGAAGGAGAGGCTTATGGAACCAAATAAATCTATATCACTTACCGCATCAGAAATGGCGAACCTTTGGACACAATACATATTTGATTCCATGTCGATTTGTTTCTTTAAATATGCCCTTGAGCATATCGAGGATGGGGATATTCGTCCTATATATGGCTTTGGAATTAGCAGAATCACATGTTGTAAAAATAGAGGAATTTTTTAAAGGGGAAGACTACCCTGTACCACATGGATTTACAGAAGATGACGTAAATGTCAAAGCCCCGAGGCTATTCCAGGATCCGTTTTACCTTCATTATTTGTACATTATGACATTGCAGGGGTTAACAGGATACGGACTTTCTGTGAGTACATCAATTAGGGAGGATGTTCGTAAATACTATATCGAATGTAATACAGAAACGATGATGCTTTTTGAAAAAACGCTGGATGCGATGCTGAAGAAAGGAATCTATAATCGTCCACCAGTGCTTTCATCACCTGGTTCGAATGATTTTGTGAAGCAGCAAGGATTTTTAACGGGATGGTTAGGAGAACGCCGTCCGCTTACAGCAATGGAAATAAGTGATATTACATTTAATATGAATAAGATGAATCTCCATGTCGCTTTAAAAGTAGGTTTTAGTCAAGTAGCCAAATCTGATAAGTTTCGAAAGTATTCCAATCGGGGTGCTAAAATTTCTAACAAGCAGATTAAAGAATTTCAAAATATCTTTCATGAAGAAAAGCTAAACTTCCCCATGTCACTTGAATCCTACGTGACCGACTCAACTGAAGCTCCGTTTTCTGATAAGTTAATGATGTACCAGATTCAATTGTCAACTCAGATTGCGATTGCATTCTATGGTACTGCATTAAGTGTGAACTCTAGAAGAGACTTGGGTGCAAAGTATGTCATGTTTACCGAGGAGCTGGCGAAATTTGCGGAGGACGGTGCGAACTTAATGATTGAGAACGGCTGGTTGGAGCAGCCGCCATTGGCAACCGATCGGAGGCATTTGTCCAGGGGAAAAAGGTTTAATTTTGAGGAATAGACTAATTGATACTGACAATATTGAAATTGCTTTGGTCCAACACTATAACCGCGCTGAAAATGAAGGGGGAAGGGGAGATAATGAATTCTCACTAACCCCTTCTGTATTTTAAATGTATAATTGAATAGGGATTGTATGAATAAAATGAATCTTATCCTTTCCTAATAATTTTGGGGAAGCAAGGGAACCGCCCCTATCGAAAGGAAGGAATATTTATGTCTAAAAAATTGGATTTATCGAGTTTTGAGAAGAAGCTTGAGGTTAGAAATATTAGAGAAGATGATATCAATCAAATTTTGGAAATGCAGAAGAGTTGTTTCCCGAATATGGATCCATGGAAAAGGGAACAGCTGGAGAGTCATTTGGAAATTTTTCCAGAAGGGCAATTTTGTGTGGAATATGATGGAAAAATTATTGGAAGCTGCTCTAGTTTAATTGTAAATTTTGATGAGTATGATGACAAGCATACATGGGATGACATTACGGATGAGGGATACATTACGAATCATGATCCAGAAGGCTATAATTTGTATGGCATCGAAGTAATGGTAGACCCGGAATATCGGGGGATGAAGATTGGCAGAAGGTTGTATGATGCCAGAAAAGAATTGGCGAGGGAACTAAATCTGAAGAGTATTATTATCGGTGGAAGAATCCCTAATTATCATAAATACAAAGATCAGTATTTACCTAGAGAATATGTGGAAGAAGTGAGTTACCAAAATATTTACGACCCTGTACTGACTTTCCAGATTATGAATGGCTTTACGGTTATGCGGATTAATCCTGGCTATTTACCTGACGATGATAAGTCTTTGAAATATGCGACATTGATGGAATGGAATAACATTGATTATCGAGCAAAGACGAAGCGTCATTTTAAAACGGCATTTCCTGTTCGAATTACGGTCATACAATATATGATGAAAAACATCGAATCCTTTGAAGAATTTGCAAAGCAAGTAGAATACTATGTTGATGTTGCCTATGATTTTCGATCGGATTTTGCTGTATTTCCGGAAATCTTCACTACCCAGTTAATGTCCTTCTTAGAGGAAAAAGTTCCTTCCAAGGCTATTCGTAAATTGGCAGAATACACGGAGGATTATATCGAACTATTTAGCAGCCTGGCCTTGAAATACAATGTTAATATCATTGGCGGTTCCCATTTTGTCGAGGAAGACGATCACATTTACAATATTGCTTATTTATTCCGACGGGACGGAACGATAGAAAAGCAATATAAAATTCATGTAACACCGAATGAGCGGAAATGGTGGGGAATTCAGCCTGGTGATGCTGTTCGTGTATTCGATACCGATTGTGGGAAAATTGCCATTCAAATTTGTTATGACATTGAATTTCCAGAGCTTGCCCGCTATGCAGTAGACAATGGTGCAAATATTATTTTTGTTCCTTTCTGTACTGATGATCGTCAAGGCTATTTACGGGTAAGATATTGTGCCCAGGCTCGGGCCGTAGAAAATCAGGTGTACACGGTCATTGCCGGTACAGTTGGAAACTTAACCCAGGTGGAAAATATGGACATTCAATATGCCCAGTCCGGAATATTTACACCTTCTGATTTCGAATTTGCCCGGGATGGTATCGTTGGAGAATGCCATCCGAATATCGAAACGGTGGTAGTAGGGGATGTCGATTTGGAAATATTAAGGCGGCAAAGAAGGTCTGGTTCAGTAAGACAGCTTCGGGACCGGCGCAAGGATTTATATGAAGTAACATATAAAAATATAGAGGCAGATAGGTGAATCAAAACTTGGGAGGGCCCAATAACCCTCCTATTATTCATTTAAATAATTCGTAATCGCACGCGGCTGCTGCCCGCTCTTCCACTCGGTGTATCCAAAAATTTCATTGGAATCATAGTCATTCAGGTGAATGTCTAAATCATGGAAAATTCGGTGGGCATGAAGGACTCCTTCCACATCTTCCTCTTCCAGTGATTTTTCAACAACGAGGTAAGCATTGGTATAATCATTTAATAGGACATCATCCGTGGAATTTTCGATTAACCTTTCCAGACGCTCCATAATAATTTCAATGCGGTGCAAATCATTGCTGTCCTGAAAATCAAAGTTTTGATATCTTCCCCATCCGGTCATTTCATTCAACCGTTCATGCACTTCAGCAATGAGTTTATTTTCATCGACGTTCTTACCCGTTGTTTCGGAGGATGGACTTTCTTCATTGGCCTCATTGGATTGATCTGGTTCCTGATCTTCCGTTTTTATATTATCTATAACACTTTCTTTTTGTTCTTCCACAGCCCGTTCTTTTTCAGCCCGGTTCTCAATCACATTAAAAATAAACACAATGATTCCAATTGCCCCAACGAAAATAAGCGATAAAATCATATAAAAGGTTGTGTTGCTTTTGTTCTTTTTCATGTGCGTAATTCCCCCCATTAATAGAACATATTAAATTTCTCCAGAGGTATGTAAATCTTAGTAGACAGATTTTAGAAGAATCATAAGCAGATAAAGAAATATGTATTGTACTATATTTTATCACGTAATGAACTGGTTGTAAGCCCCCCACACTCAAGAATTTAAGATACTTCAACAATTATAAGCAGGTGGGAAGCCAATAACCTCCTGAATCGTTCAGAGCCCTTTAGGTCGTATCCTTGTGGAACTAACAATCGGGGGAATGAAAAAAACTGATTAAAGGTGCACTTTAGCTAGCTGGGATGGTGGAATCAAAATGCTTTTTAAAAGTTAGACTTTTTGATTTCCCCAAATGTATAAGAAAATCTGCTATGATGAGATATGTGAAAGAAACTATTTAAATAAGGTAGGATGATTGCATTGAATTACATCATTCGTTGGTCGGTGTTTTTAATTGGACTAATGATTTTCAGTTTGGGAATTACGATGACCATCAATGTCCAGCATTTAGGAATTCACCCTTGGGATGTGTTGAATGTTGCTTTATTTGATATGTTTGGGTTGTCGATTGGTTCCTGGGCTATTATTATTTCTGGTTTATTAATTATTATTTCTTGGATACTGGATAAGCGCTATATTAAAATTGGCACCTTTTTTAATGCAGTACTAATTGGTGTATTCGTTGACTTGTATATGTGGCTGGACTTTTTGCCGAAAGCCACTCAGACATGGCTGGATATTTTGGTAATGCTAATTGGGATTATTGTCATGGGAGTGGGCGGTGGCATATATAATGCCGCTGGAGTTGGATCAGGACCACGGGATGGTTTTATGCTGTCGATTTCTGAGAAGACAGGGCAATCCATTGGTAAAATACGAATTATCACTGAAAGTCTAGTCTTGGTTATTGGGCT
The DNA here is from genome assembly GCF_009733865.1 of Oceanobacillus salinisoli. Lineage (GTDB taxonomy): Bacteria > Bacillota > Bacilli > Bacillales > Amphibacillaceae > Oceanobacillus > Oceanobacillus salinisoli. The sequence continues at coordinate 24,032 of NZ_WOFB01000002.1, forward strand.
GTTGCTTGGTGGACCGGTATTTATCGTTACATTTATTTTTACCTTCATTCAAAGTCCCATTTTTCAAGTAACCTATTTAAAACTAGCCGAACTGCTGAAACGACTGGAATCCAGTTATTTAAATAAACGTGCGGTTTCATAATGGAAAAAGGGGCTTGGAAAAAGTATTTTAGTCAAAGAAATCCGAACTATAATTCTGATGCTAGAATTGTAGTTCGGATTTTTCCTTTTAATGTTGCTGCCTTTTAACAACAACCAAACCTACCAAAAGGGAAGGTTTGTTCATCGATTTAACAAAATCAACAGCAAAATATTTCTGGTTTTATCCAAACTGACGAAAGGAAATATCATTTCTCCAGCAGCTGTCCCTCTAAAACGGATTTTTGGATTCTGCAGCCAATATAAATCCGTGCTAGAATGACAAAAATGAAGAAAGGAGTTTATGAAATGGCAAGAAACATAGATAAGGTTGTTTATTTTCCAGATAGAGTGCAGAATGAGTTATTTGATATTTTAGATGATATTTTTGATTTTGCCATTCATTCTTATCGAAGAATATTAGTCCATAAAACAGAGAGTATTATTTCGGACATCTCTGTAAACAAAGACCTGGAAAATCAAATGTTTTCCCCACTCATTTATTGGGCTATATTCTGTTCGCCAACTGGGATTAGGAACAATACAATCTATCACGAATATCTGCTTCGAAATAAGGAAAAGCTCTACAAGAAACATCCAAAAGTAAAGGAAGTGCTGGTGAAATGGCTGATTATTAATCCAGGATTTTATGATGTTGTAAACGATGAAAGTCTTAGTGGGCGGGTGTTTATGTTTCGGGACTTGTTTTCAGGAATCCAAAAGCTAGTCTGTGTCTATAGTAAGAAGCATCCAGTTCCAAAAAAGGGAGAATTAATAACTGGCATGCTGATCCCTATGGGTGATGGTTCGTACACAGCTTTACGAGGCTTCATCCAAATCCCGAACCATCTTACTAATATCGTTTCCAGTAAAATCATTCCTCCATCCAAAGCAAAAGCAGCCTTGCTAAACCACTCAAACCTTTCCTATCTATACCCATCCTTACTAAAAATGACACTACAGATAATGGATGCAGACCTAAAGGGGAGGGATCCCCAATGAAGGCAAATCTCCCGGAATTAAATGAGGAAAAACTAGAAGATATTATTAATCGAATGGCATGGAAAAGGGTACGAATTATTTTCATCGACCGAATTGTTAAAAATTCTTCATAAAGTTTTTTTATATGATTACAGTGGAAAACGCCAAAAACGGAAGAATGAGAGAGTATTATTCAAATGTTCGCGTTTTCTTGGTGTTTTGCAGAAATCTATTCGTATGTTATGATTCAAAAGTCTTTGACGGATCAAGCTAAAGGAAGCTTGGAAAATCTAAATAGAAAGAGGTAAAAACTTGAAAACAGAACAATTGAAGAGGGAATGGTTTGGCAATGTAAAAGGTGACGTGCTAGCAGGACTTGTTGTAGCGCTAGCGTTAATTCCAGAAGCGATTGCCTTTTCCATCATTGCTGGTGTTGATCCAATGGTAGGACTGTATGCATCATTTTGTATCTCGGTCGTTATCGCCTTTGTTGGCGGTCGACCAGGTATGATTTCTGCAGCTACAGGCGCTATGGCAATGCTAATGGTCAATTTAGTTGCACAGTATGGATTAGAATACTTATTAGCAGCAACGATTTTAACAGGTATTCTGCAAATTCTGTTTGGTGTATTTAAATTGGCTAATCTAATCAAATTCGTACCACGTTCGGTAATGGTCGGATTTGTAAATGCATTAGCTATCACCATTTTCTTATCACAGCTTACGCATTTTGTTGGTGAGACTTGGGTAATGTACGCATTGGTTGGTTTAACGTTGGCTATTATTTATCTTTTCCCACGAATTACAACAGCCATTCCTTCCACACTTGTAGCCATTATTGTTATAACAGCAATTGCTATTTTTGGAGGAATTGGTGTACGTACGGTAGGAGATATGGGTTCTCTAACCCAACAATTACCAGTATTTTTAATACCAAATATTCCATTTAATTTCGAAACTTTGATGATTATTTTCCCTTACTCTCTATCTCTTGCACTTGTGGGATTGTTAGAATCCTTGCTAACGGCAAATATAGTTGATGATATGACAGATACAGAGAGTGATAAAAACAAAGAATCACGAGGACAGGGGATTGCAAATATTGTCTCTGGATTCTTTGGTGGGATGGCAGGCTGTGCGATGATTGGTCAGTCTGTAATTAATGTGAAATCTGGTGGTAAAGGACGTTTATCCGCACTTGTTGCTGGAGTGTTCCTTATGTTTCTGATTGTTGTCCTGGGAGGTCTTGTCGTTCAAATCCCAATGGCAGCATTGGTTGGTGTTATGATTATGGTATCCATCAGCACATTCGACTGGTCATCATTAAAAACACTGCATAAAATTCCACGTACTGATGCACTTGTCATGATAGTTACTGTTGGAATTGTATTAGTGACACATGATTTATCAAAAGGTGTATTAGCTGGGGTATTACTAAGTGCCATCTTCTTTGCAGCGAAGATATCCAAGGTTAAGGTAGAAGAAGAATTGGATATGCGTAGTCAAAAACGAATTTATCGTGTAGAAGGCCAATTATTCTTTGCATCTGTCAATGACTTTACTGAAAAATTCAATTTCATGGATACCGTCAAAGATGTTGAAATTGATTTAACGAAAGCTCATTTATGGGATGACTCAGCAATTGGTGCCTTAGATAAAATCGAAATGAAATTGGAACAAAACGGAATTCGAGTCCATTACACTGGATTGAATACCGAAAGTAAACAGCTGAAGAATAAAATCGGAGGGCTTACAAAAGCATCCGGACATTAATTTATGAGAACGGGCAGTTATTCCTATTGGAATGACTGCCCGTTTAAGTTATGAGTAAGGAAGCTTATGCAGAACGTAATTAATCAGCATCACGTGGATTTGCTCGGCCTCCTGTCTAAATCGAGCGCCAGCAAAACGGAAACGCGCAACAGCGAAGCAGGAACGCGCGAGATTCCAATTAAATAGAGCGACAGCGAAGCAGAATCGCGCCACACCGAACAAAGTCAATCGTAGTTAACCGAACAAAATCGAGCAACAATCAAGTAGAACACACCGCACGAACTTATGAAAAAAACGAACTACCAGAAATCATCATTTCAATGCTCCACCAACATCATAGTCATCTAGATCAATCTCCAGCTCCTTCTCTAGGGCTAAATTAGCTAACTGCCGTCCAACATATGGTCCAGTTGTTAACCCGGATGATCCAAGCCCGTTGGCTAAGAGCAATCCCCCATATCCGGGGAGTTCTCCAATGACTGGCAAAAATCCTGGGGTAAATGGTCGGAATCCTACTCTGTTTTCCAAAAGCACACTGTTCTTCAGTCCCGGAGCTATGTCCATTACATTGGATAAAATTTCGTGTAGACCACCAGCAGTCGTTTGATAATCAAATCCGCTGTCATCCTCATGAGTGCTACCTAAGACAATTCGATCCTTAAAGGATAAAATATATTTATTGGTTGGCGGCATCACGACCGGCCATTTGGATGTATCTATATTTGGAATCTGGACATGGAGGATTTGTCCTTTTTGCGGAACGACATTCAAGTCAACATCGAGGGGTGCAAATAAATCCTTCATCCATGCACCGGATGTAGCTATCACTTTGTCCGCCTCAAAGACTTCATCTCCAATCGAAGCACCAGTAACTTGATTTTCGTTTACCATGAGGGAGGCATCACCATAGATTAGTGTGGCACCATGTTTTTGGGCGCCACGAAGCAGAGCGTCCCGCATAGCACGTCCATCAACTCTTGCTCCACCAGCAATATGGACGGCGCGGTACCCATCTGCCAACAGTGGAAACATCTCCTTTATTTCTGCTTCATCGAGAATGGTTACTTCACCAATTTCTGGTGCGTCATCCCGGCGTTTTAGTGCACGGTCTCTCATCGCAATTAATTTTTTCTCCTCGGTATGCAGGCTAATGGCCCCAACTTGGGAATAACCAGTTTTCTTTTCCCCGTCTGCAGCAAGTTCCTTAACCAGTTCAGGGTAAATTCTTGCTCCGCCTTTTGCTAATTGATACCAAGCTTTGTTACGGCGCTGGGTAATCCAAGGACAAATCATTCCCGCAGCAGCATCAGTTGCTTGTCCGAGATCATTTCGATCGATAATTACTACTTCAGCACCACTTTTGGATAAATAATAAGCTGTGCTTGCTCCTAATATCCCGGCACCAACAATGATATATTTACTCATAAATAACGACCTGTTTCATGGTTTTTACATTTTTTAATATATAATGGTACATGCTGCTGTATCCATATGAATTGCTCATACATGAAAATCCCTCCTACCTTCGTTACAATTATTACTATAAAAATAAAGAAACTAAATGTAAAATAATAATTACAGTGATTTTGAAAAGGGGGAGTAAGATTGTTGCAGAAAAATATTATTGGAAATATATTATTTTATAGTGGGCTCATTGTGATTATTACTGGGGTCATCTCCGCATATTTGAACGCAAATTATGTAAGTTATTCCGGACCATATGGAGAAGAGGAAATGACCTTTGAATGGAGATTCTTTTTTCAATCTGCAACCCAATCTATTTTTAACGGAATGATTCTCATTGCATTCTCGGAATTTATCAAATTGCTTGATGGATGGAAGAACAAAAAGATTCAAGTGAATATGCCTGCTACTCCAAGCAGTGATTATTCGAATGCATTAGAAATGAAACCAGAAGAAAAACTGGAAGCTTGGTCTATAAGTGAGGCGGACCAGAAAAAAATATATGAATTATACGCCGATCAAGCAATCCTGGAAATTACTGCATCAGATTGGAAGGGGTATTGCATTGTTAAGTTGCAGGATTATGATGGTCCACTTAGCCCGAATTTAAAAGTAGTGGATGTTCGTAATGCATCAGCAGAAGAAGTGCATCATCCAGAAATTATCCAAAAGCTTTTATCATCGTATCGTAATGCCTAGTATTGAAGTAGGAATAGCCTTGTGATAGAATTTGAAAAGGAATTATGCTATTCATATACGAAAAAATTATGATAATCTATTAGTTAGATGAAAATACATATTTAAAGGAGAGTTTCAAATGACAAAAAAATTAATATTTGGTCATAAAAACCCGGATACAGATACGATTTGTTCTGCAATAGCCTATGCAGATTTAAAAGGGAAAATTGGCGAAACAGCAGAAGCCGCAAGACTTGGCCAAGTTAATAAAGAAACGCAATTTGCATTAGATTATTTTCAAGTGGATGCACCTCCATTGGTGGAAGAAGTGGCTGAAGGATCGGAAGTTATTCTAGTCGATCATAACGAGTTCCAGCAAAGTGTAGACAACATCAGAGACTTAAAAATTACAGAGGTTATTGACCATCACCGTATATCCAACTTTGAAACGAAAGAACCACTATATTTCCGTGCAGAACCAGTTGGATGTACTGCAACCATCTTAAATAAAATGTACAAAGAGAAAAATGTAGAAGTTTCCAAAGAAATCGCAGGTCTGTTATTATCTGCCATTATTTCTGATTCTTTATTATTAAAATCACCAACATGCACACAGGAAGATGTGGATGCAGCCCATGAATTAGCGGAAATCGCCGGTGTGGATTTAGAAAAATACGGATTGGATATGCTTAAAGCAGGTGCGGATTTAAGTGATAAATCAGCACTTGAGCTTGTTACTATGGATGCTAAAGAATTTGCAATGGGTGACGCAAAAGTAGAAATTGCCCAAGTAAATACTGTGGATGCAGAAAAAGTGTATGAAATCCAAGCTGACTTGGAAACGGAAATTGAAAAAATTATCAGTGACAAAGGTTTAGACTTATTCCTATTTGTTGTGACAGATATCCTAAATAACGATTCTGAAGTTCTCGCACTTGGAAAAGGAAAAGGAAAAGTGGAATCCGGTTATGGTGTCACCTTAGATGAGAACAACCGTGCACTTCTAAAAGGCGTTGTATCACGTAAAAAACAAATTGTTAACGTACTAACAGAACAATTCACGAAATAACTGGTGCCTAACTGGTGCCTGTCACTTCCCGGAATTTGTCGAATTCTATCGTTTGGTTAGGGTAAGGGGTTAAATAGCTTTCTTTTTTAATGGTTATTGACCATGCCTGTACTTCCTTCCGTGTATAAATATCCATTTTTCTCAAACAATAAAATGGCGAAAGGAGGAAGTACGAATGGCAGGAAAACCGAAAGGACCGAAGCAGCAGGAACGACCTCGTTTGCCAAAAAGTCCAGAACAACCATATGGTGAACCATTGAGCGGATCAAAGAAAGTGAAAAATGCGAATCATTCTAGACAAAAACATAATCCTCATCATGATATGTAATCATCCCTAACCGAAAAAAACACTTCCATCGCCACGATGGAAGTGTTTTTTTGTTAACTACTTAATACGGAATTGGATGTTGAGCGATAGATTTTCCGGGAAATGACTGTTTGGACAATGATAAACAGTCCTCCAACTGCCCAGTACAGTGGAAGGGCAGCTGGAGCCGTCAGGGAGACGATCCCAATCATAATCGGAGAAATTAATCCAATTATTGCCATTTGCTGTTTCATTTTTGCATCCATCCCGATTTGAGATACTTTAAATTGAATGTAATAGATGACTACAGCGATAACGGTTAAGATTATATCGCTTTGCCCTAGGTCGAACCACAAAAAGGAATGGGTTGCAATTTCCGGTGTACGAAGAATTGCATAATAAAATGCGATTAAGATAGGGAACTGAATGAGCATTGGCAAGCAGCCACCCAGTGCGGCCAGTGGATTCATCTCATGTTTTTGGTACAGCTGGATCATTTCCTGCTGCATCATTGTCTGTGATTCCGCATCTTTTTTATTCCGGTATTTTTCCTGCAAGGCATCAAGATCAGGCTTCATGACCTTCATTGTATCTTTCATTTGAACACTGGACTTTGTCTGTTTCAACATAAATGGCATTAAAGCAAATCGAATGATTAGTGTAATAATTATAATCGATAAACCATAATTTTCGTTAAACATGTCGGCAATTCCCTTAATTAGCAAGGAAAACGGATAGACAAAATAATGATCGAACCATCCATCTGAATTAGCGTCAATAGGTTGGTCGACCGCGCTTTGACAACCAGAAAGTATAAGCAGGGTGAAAATCCCTAAAATCAAGCTATATTTTTTAAAGAAAGTGAATACAGATTTTGTTTCCATTGTTTTCCTCCTCGTAATTGAATCGAATGTATAAACGAGAAGGAAGGTGCTTCAGAATCATCATCTGGTGCTTCAATTCGCTTGGTTTTCGTCGTTATCCAGTTACGGATTTCTATGATTCTAGGAATACATTTTTGTTTAGGCAGCAGTCTAAATTCTACTTCATGACATTTGCGAATATAAAGCTGATTTTCCAATCCATGTTGCTGCCATTCAAAACGAATGCGCTCCAGGTAGACAATAGAAATGAATACACTTAAATAACAGTAAAAGGGTGATAATTCATTCAACAATTCATTGATTATTTCCAACAGCATCTGTATTTACCTCCTTTTTTGGCGTCCATTTAATAGTAGCACGTTTCAATCGTATGACAGGTTTCATTTTGAAGCAATTGAAAAGTTATCAAACTGAATGGAAACATTCCTTTTTCCATTCGTAATACCATTATCATACAAAAGTCCATGAATTTCAGACTGCAGACGGAGGGCGTTTCGAACTTCAGTTTGTAGGGGGTAAACAGGAAATGGGGTAGAATGAGTAGTAGGAGAAGTGAGGGAAAGGATGAACGCGGATGGAATCGATTATTGAGGTTCACAATCTTAAAAAGTCTTATAAAAAAAGGAAAACGAAAGAGGAAATTCATGCTGTGAAAGGAATCTCTTTTTCGGTAAATCGTGGAGAAATTCTTGGATTGCTTGAACCAAATGGGGCGGGAAAATCCACAACGATTAAAATGATTTGTGGCTTGGTGAAACCGGATTCTGGCCGTATTATCATTAAAGGATTGGATAATCATGAAAAACGGCTAAAAGCATTACGTCATATTAGTGCGGTTTTGGAAGGGAATCGTAATCTATATTGGCGTCTGACGGTAAGAGAAAACATGGAATATTTTGCAGGAAACAGAGGTTTTTCACGTAAGGAAGTAAGTGAACAGATTGATGGGCTATTAGCGGAATTTCATTTAAAAGATAAGGAATATGAATTGGTGAATCGTCTTTCCCGCGGAATGCAGCAAAAATTAGCAATTGCCGTTGCGATGCTTGCAGACAGTGATGTAATCTTGCTGGATGAACCAACACTTGGTTTGGATGTGGAGACGAGTTATGAGGTACGTGAACTACTGCAGCATGTAGCCCATGACCATCATCGGACAATTATTATAAGTTCTCATGATATGGATGTTATTCAGGATATTTGTGAACGGACTGTGATTATTAATAATGGTTCAGTAGTTACCGATGATAGGGTGGAAAATTTACTAAAGTTATTTGAAGTCCGTGCGTACAGTCTGACGTTGGGTGGACTGTTAACTGATCAGCAGCAGCAAATTTTACAGCAAAAATTTCCGTTATCTCAGTATATTCCAGATACTTATCAATCGACGTTCGAAGTTGAGCTGGAAAAAAGTGAAGAAATCTATGAATTATTCGACATCTTCAAAATAGAAAGTACACCGGTAGAAGCAATTGACCGGAAAACGGTGGATTTTGAGCAGATTTTTATGAAGATTGTAAAGGGGGAAGCAAAACATGAGATGGCTCCATCTTCTTAAAGCGAATACGAGAAAAGAATATATTGAATTAAAGCGATATTTGCCAAATACAATCGCTATGCTGCTTACATTTTATATTATTTTTCTTGCGATGTTTGCAGGGATTCAGGTGATTGGGGATCCAAGCACACAAGATATGAACGTTCAATTTGTCATTGTCAATTATATTTTCTGGTATTTGGCTATGGTTGTTGTACAAGATATTGGCTGGCAAATTACGAATGAAGCAACACAGGGAACACTTGAACAACTTAGCATGTCGCCAATGGGGGTATGGAAAATCATACTTACCCGTTTACTGGCTTTGGTCTTGGTTCATTTCCTGATTGTTGTAGTTCTGCTATATTTGTCTATGCTGACTACGGGCCAGTGGCTAAATATTGATGTCCTAACCCTTTTGCCAATTCTCGTTCTAACATTAATCAGTATGTTTGGTTTAGGATTTATCATTGCAGGGATGTCCATTATCTTTAAACAGGTGCAAGCTTTCCTGCAAATTTTGCAGTTTATACTTGCAGGGCTGGTGTTCGTTCCGTTATCCGTTGCACCATTTTTAGCTTTTTTGCCTATTGTAAAAGGAGTAGACCTTGTACGTAGTGTGATGATTGATGGAATTATATTAACTGGTATCGGTTTTGGTGATTATATGATTATCTTGTTTAATGCTATTTTTTATTTTGTTATAGGGCTAGTTTTCTTTTTAAATTGTGAGCGGATGGCGATGAAGAAAGGCTTACTGGCGCATTATTAATGTACTTTCTTTAGGCTATGATAGGCTTTGTCACTTAAGGGATAAATGCTGAGTTTTTTCTGTTTACCCTAAATTGGGTAATTGTTTATACATTCGTGTGACAGTTGACATAGGTTAATAGTGTATTACAACATGAAAGGAGATTATATATGCATCATCATCCACCACATTGCAAATGTCCAAAATGTGTTTATCCAACGAAAGTGAATCAAGTTAACACGTATTCAGAAAGCTGTGTAGAGCATGTTCATCCATCTCATACAAATGTAGTAAATCATCATACGATTAAAAACTATCATACGTATCCACACTCTACTTCCTATCAAAATCTAGTGAACAGTGTGGATATTCAAGGACCGGCATATGAAGTTCCGGCACCACCAGCACCAGCAGGACCAGGATTTGGCCCAGGAGCAGCACCGGGAGCGGCAGGACCAGGATTTGGCCCAGGAGCAGCACCAATGAATCCAGGTTTTGGAGCACAACCGTGGAGAAAAAGATAAATCATGTAATCTAGAAAAGCTGGCAAATAACTGCCAGCTTTTCCTTTACGTTAAAAAGGGATACAAAATTTATCACGTGATTAACTGGCTGTAAGGACCCTTAACGAGAATAATTCGAAATGCCTCAAGAATTATAAGTGGAGGACGGGCAACCAGTATTTCGATGCAGAAAAGTTTGTTACACTAAATATATGAAAAAAGAAGGCATTCAGAATAAGGCCTGCAAATGCTAATTACTAAATTGGTTTATAATGGTTCATAGCTAGGAAAGAGGGATACATATGAAAGTATTATCTGTAACAGGGTACAAGCCAATGGAAATGGGTATTTTTAAAGAGAATGATCCTAGGGTAACGTTTATAAAGGCAGCTATTCAGAAACGCCTAATCGGTTTCATTGAGGAAGGACTCGAATGGGTAATCGTTACCGGACAAATGGGGGTGGAATTATGGACAGCAGAGATTGTACTGGATTTAAAAGAAACCTATGACATTAACATCGCCATCATTCCTCCATTTGAAAACCAGGAAAGCCGCTGGCCGGATCCACTGAAGGAAAAATATCAGGAATTGAGCTTTGTGGTAGATTTTTATAAGCCTTTATATGAAGGGGATTATAAAGGTCCATATCAATTTAGGGCAAAAAACATGTGGCTGGTAGATAAAACTGATGGCTGCCTGTTCCTAATAGACGAGGAAAATCCAGGTAGCAATAAATATTTATATGATGTTGCAAAAAAAGCTGAGGATTATGAAATATTTGTGATAACGGCAATGGATTTAGAGGATATTGTAGAAGAGATAAGAATGAACGATCCGGATTATTGGGATTAAGTGGAAAAGTGAACACAGCTATATCCAAAAGCAATCCCTCTAACCTAATCAAAAAGAAACCATAATCATTCCACCAAATTCCGCATAGTATTTAATAAAATATATAAAGGTGGAATGTACTTATGTATTATCCATATTATTTATCTCCTCAAGGGAGCCAGGCTTATACTCAGAACAGCCAGTACCCGCATCAGCCAACTCTCAGCCCACATCCGAGCCTATATGAACCGAGCCCACAGCCAAGCAAACAGCAAACATCAATCCGTCAGCAATCCGAGCAAAATCAACAGCGCAAAATTACCGTAACAGGAACTGCCTCGATCTCAGCGCAACCGGATATTGCCAGTATTCGGCTTGCGGTTATTACGGAAGATTCCTCTCTCCAGCAGGCGCAGCAGGAAAATGCAAATAGGATGAATCAGGTAATCCATGCTATTGTTGGGCAGGGGATTCCAAGAGAAAAAATCCAAACTTCGTGGTTCGCCATTCAAGCGAGGTATGACTATGTAGAGGGAAGGCAGGTTTTTCGTGGATATGAGGTGTTAAACGAAATTACAGTTCGTATTCCAAATATCGAACAAACCGGTGTTATTATTGATACAGCGGTAAATGCAGGGGTTAACCGTGTGACCCATATTCAATTTACGATTGAAAATAGAGATGTGTATGAGCAGCAGGCACTACAGCTCGCTGTTAGAAATGCAACTGAAAAAGCTAGGGCCATTGCGGGTGCACTGCAAGTTATGATAAATGAAGAGCCGCTTAAGGTTACTGAAGAAATAGAAGAACAGCCACAAACGTATCAAGTCCTTGCAACAGCCCAAGATCAAGTTACTACACCGATTGAACCAGGACAGGTTGTGATAAAAGCCAGAGTAACCGCAGTTTTTCTATATTAAAAGGATTTAACCCGTTTGTATAGAATAATGTGTATAGATCATGACATACTTGGCAGAAAAGAAAGGGTAATAAATTAGGCTATTATCATAAAGCTTGCTTATAGCTAGGGTTTTACCAATGATGAATCTATATAATCCAGATATTGAAAAGAAATTCGTTGAGAAAGTGTTGGCGGAAAAATAAGAAAAACTCACATTCACTCGTCTTTTCTCCTTGAGTTACTGCATGATTATCTACTTGAATTATTTCCTTGTAGCTTCGTAGGGAGTGCTGCTTCACCGAATCACCTTGTAACACGATGAGCACATTTGTATTCATTTTTCCTATATTTTCTGATGTGTGGAATGAGTAAACAAAGCTTTAGAGTTGATGGGGAGGAAACAAAATGGGGGAATTTCCTAAGCTGGAGACCAAACGGCTGTATCTTCTGCAAGTCAGTCAGCGCTATAAGAGAGATTTATACGAAATTTTATCCTTGGATGAAGTGACGAAGTATTATGGAAAAGAAAATCTGGAAAGTATAGATGAAGCTACTGATCTGATTGATAATTTTTATCGATTATTTCAGCAAAACCGAAGCATCAGGTGGGGCATGGTATTAAAAGATACGGAGCAGTTTATTGGAACAGTGGGGCTAAATAATCTAAATCTCTTAAATAAAAAAGGAGAAATTGGTTATGAACTCCACCCTACATACTGGAGGAGGGGGATCACCAGTGAAGCTGTTCGGGAAGTGCTGAGCTATGCCTTTAATAAACTGGGGTTATTTCGAATTGGTGCGGTAACTTTTCCTGAGAACATTGCTTCCAATCAGTTATTGAAGAAAATGGGATTTAAACAGGAGGGACTGCTTAGGGGGTATTTGCATCAGAATAATCAATCACATGATGCGGTTATGCACTCCCTGTTAAAACCGGAATGGACTATGACAAAGAACGAGGATGGTAAGGTACAAGAAAGAATTCAGTTACCGATTATATGAAAGCAGAAAGCGAAGAAGGATGAAGGAGATGAATGGAAAAATAAAAGAATATAATGAAACATGTCCACCATCCATGCAAAAAAGTGGTGGAATAGGGATAAACCCTATTCTCGCCACAAGTAATCCATCATTTCGTTTGTAAATAAATTGGTATCTATATTACAAGTCTCTGCATCGATGGCGTATTGCCAGCCATACAGCATGGAGTTTTCTGGTCCTTGAGGATCGTATTCTGGAGCGTTATCTTTTGAGGTGGGCTCCTGTTGAGGAAATGCGGTCCATACGATAGTATTTTCCTGAACTTCCTGATCCATCGCATTGTATGCCTCTAATAGTGCACTTCCTTCATCAAATACACCATAGACCGCCGGATAATAGGAGGAATCTGTTAGCGTATCGTACCAGCCTTCCATAAATGCGGAGTCAACAGGATACTCTGGTTCGATATCAACAAAGAGTACAACCCCTTCTGGAATTCCTAATTCTTCGGCCATAGAGATAGCTTGGTTACCATGATCAACACCGTGATCATAGCCCACCGCTTCATTGACATGATTATAGATTACTAGAATTGGGATATCATTTTCATGGAGATAATTTACTTCCTCGCTATCCATACCAGCAGAAACGCCTTCTCTATCTCCTAAATAACGCCCCCAAACTTCTGGTTCACCAAAGTTATCAACCACACATGAATATACATTTTCATTGGTATAGCTAGCTGAATCTACACCCCAGTAATATTCTTGAGAGGACTCTTCTTCATTGTTCGCATCTTCCCCGTTTCCTTCTTCCTCGTTGCTGCCGGAATCTTCTTTATTATTTTCTTCATCCTCGTTTGCATCTTCTTTATTATTACCTTCTTCACCGGAATCTGCATCCTGATTATCCCCGTCATCTCCAGATTCCTCATCTTCAGAAGGCTGTTCAGTAGGGGGGGATTGCTCTTCCTTTTCACTTTCATTTATTGACGGTGCAGCCAGAATGAAAATTAACAAAAACGATATGGCAAAGAAAGCAGCCAAGCCAAATAGAGTGAAAATGAAATAGTTACGCATCATACGCCTTTTCCCTCCTTTCCACACCTAATGCAGTATATTAAGGAGGGTGATCCGGTGTGCGGGAAAAGGGCTCTGGTAGTAAAAAAACATTGGGATAGGTGATTCACTTGTCACGGCTGTAATTTATCAGGTGATTAACTGGCTGTAAGACCCTTAACGAGAAAAATTCGAGATGCCTCAAGAATTATAAGTGGGGACGGTCAGCCAGTAAACTCCTGATTCGTTGATAGGCCTTTAGGTCATCCTTTAGAGCTAACAATCAGAGGGGATGGAAAAACCCACACTGATTGAAGGTTCACTTTATCGGGTTACTAACAGTATGAAGAAGGTAAGCATAATGACTCATGTCCTTAAATATGTATATAGTTTTCATTATCAACTTATTCGTGGTAATTGTGGTGTGTGCAAACAGAGGGGGATGAACTAAATTGGCAGTATTGGCTCATCAAGGAATTTCATCAATTCCAATAAGAAGAAAAGCATGGTATGAGGTATGAAAACAATGCTTTTTTTCCATAGATAAATAGGTTATAATATTACAAACTATTATCGACTCACTAACAATTAAAGGGTGATATGTTTTGGATTACATCATTCGTTTAATGACAAAGAAGGATATATCACAGGTACAGCATGTTGCAAAGACAAGCTGGAATAATACATATGAGGGTATCATTCCGCTGGAGATTCAAAATGAATTTTTAAAAAATGCCTACAGTTCTAAAAATATGAAAAGGCGATTGAAGTACACGACCGTTTTTGTTGCGGAAGTGGATGGCAAAATTGTAGGATTTGCCAATTATTCTCCTGTCTCCAGGGATGGTTCTACGATTTTAGGAGCTATTTACATATATCCAGAGTACCAGGGCAAAGGTATTGGCTCTGCTTTCTTGAAAGAAGGAATGGAAGAGCTGGGAGATGTTAGAGAAATTCAATTAAACGTGGAGAAAAATAATACCATTGGCATGCGGTTTTACCGGGCTAAAGGTTTCGTTAAGGTAAAAGAATATGAAGAGGACTTTGATGGACACATACTGCAAACGGTTAAAATGGTATTAAAGGTGAAAGATAATATAAATGCTAGAAAAAATGGTTAGGATGTTTTCATGAAGAAAAAAGATTCATTTAATGAATTAAAATTTGGTGGAAAAATCGTTGTGATGACCTTATTTGGGTTGTTAACTACGGTCGTAGTATTGTTCGTTGTTGGAGCATACTTTTTTGGATTCGCTGGATTTTTTCATGTGTTTAATGTTGAATATGAATCTAACGGGGCACTGTTGTTGTTTCTTATTTTTTATCTCATATTAAATTTTTTTACTAGTTTATTTGCTCAAGCTTCTCTTATCATTTCGTCTGCCTATGTGAAGGATAAAAATAAAATCGTCACCATGAAAATTTTGTTGGAATTTCTGTTCGCCTGGTTAGCGATATATGTTGTCGATGAAATGATGGTTCGTATTCAGGTGCCTGTTGGGACAGAAATAACATTAGCTCTAATACTAGTAGTTGCCGATCATTTAATGGCTGGAAAGAGAAAATCTCCTAAAAAAGCTTAAAAATAAACAAATGGGAAGAAGGATGGGGGACGGTTCTCTCTTCTTCTTTTTTTGTATAGAAATAAGGTGGGAGAACTTGTAAGGATATTGAAAAAGCCTTTTTAAAAATGAACTCTCTTACTTTCATTAAAAATCCCTCTTCATGTTGTAACCGTATACATCACCTATATGTACATCTTATCATAAATGTTTATTTCAATGAATATTAATTTTTTGTCCATTTTATGTACAAACTTGGGCGATTCGAATTGGTAAAAAATACACTTTGCTACGCTATATCTTTAAGTGCGTGTTCAAAGGAGGATGAAAAGGACCGAAGTTCGAGGCGGTGAAGCTTTGAGTAGCGGAACGTATGCAGTTAATACGTGAGCAGCGGAAAAGCGAGCCAACGAGCTTGCGCGTGTTGTGGTGACTTCTACGTTGCCCACAGGACAAGGAACACTTCGTCAGCGATACATCGCACGCAGAAAAAGTGCTTTTCTTTTTCAAGGACGTGGGCGGTTTTAGTAGAAGGTTCCCTATATAGATGTGTCCTTTTCACCGGACTTTTTGAACATCTTCTTTAAGTAGCAATTCGGTTTCTGGTGTATTATCGTGAATACCTGATATGACCAAGAATCTCATCCTCTGTGCCCACTTGCCCATTTCTTACCTCCTATATTAGCGAAATCTTCTTAATGTAATTGAGCCAAAATGCAGGAAAACTGTCTGTATTTAGCGAATTAAAGAAAGCAGATGCCAAAGCAGGTGCCTGTCACTTCCCGAAATTTGTCGAATTGGTTTTGCGAAGGGGGATAGAAATGCTTGAATATACGATAGGTTTTATTAAACGTGGGAATGAGATTTTGTTGTTAAATCGAGAGAAATCAAGTTGGATGGGGAGATGGAATGGAGTTGGCGGAAAACTGGAAGCGAATGAAACACCTACTATGTGTATACAAAGAGAAATAAAGGAAGAGACTGGGATCGTTATTCATGATGCAGCATACAAAGGGATGGTGACATGGGAAGTAGATAGTTCCCATGTTGGCGGAATGTACGCGTATATTGCAGAAGTACCAGAAGACTATACATATCATACCCCAATAAAGACGGATGAAGGAATACTGGACTGGAAAAAGATTGATTGGGTTCTACATCCTAAAAATGAGGGAATCGCCAATCTAAAATACTATTTAACAAAAATGCTAGAAGATGATCGTATGTATGAACATCGATTTGTTTACCAACAGGGAGAAGTTACAGAATTCCATTCAATTGAATTAGAAAAGAAGATCAGCAGCAGGACAAAATTACATGCTAAGAATAGGTAAAGCAGGATTTTGCCTACTAGGATAACAGGCTGCGTGAAACACTGTGATAACGAATAGGAGAAATAGTGGATGGGATACATAGAAGATTTACGAAAAGCAGTTGGGCAACGACCACTGATTTTACCAGGCGCAGTGGCAGTAATGGTCGATGTCTCTAGCAGGATTCTCCTGGAGCAGCGAGTCCATCCGGAAGGCACCTGGGGATTGCCAGGAGGATTAATGGAATTAGGGGAATCCACAGAGGATGTCGAAAGCGGGGAAGTATGGGAAGAAACCGGGCTGTCTATTGATCATCTGCATTTAATCAATGTTTATTCCGGCCCTGAAAATTTTGTGAAAGCAGCAAATGGAGATGAATTCTATACGGTAACGGTTGCTTATTATACAACCGAATTTTCGGGGGAAATAACGATAGATAAAACGGAATCTGTGATGGCCGAATTCTTTTATCCCGATCAATTGTCAAAGAAAATAATAAGAAATTATCGCATAATTTAGATAAGTTTTTGACAAATCATTACACAAAGTTAAAAAGGGGAGTGGAAGAAAAAAATGGCTTTTGAATATTTGAGGCCCATCTTTACCACGTGATCAACAGCCAGTAAACTCCTGATTCGTTCATCTAACTATCAGTGGGGGATGAAAAAAAACCCCATTGATTGAAGATTCACTTTATGACGTGTTTAATAGTACTAATTTCTTTATTGCTCGTCATTATATTTCAGTGAACGCGAATCGTAAACCTATTTTCTGTCCTACTTATATCATTTCTTTGTATTATTATATCTGGGATTATTCTATTTCAGCTGGGAATCATTACAGATGAATGGAGTCAAGCTGGGGACACTGTATCAACTTATCTTTTCCTTGGTATATGTGGTTTTGGTGTGTTGAACGTCACTATTTACAATTGGAGAAGGCAATAAGAAACAGGAGATCCGAAGTCATTTGGGAAAAGTAGAAAAAATAGTATTTTTTGTGTTTTTCCGAATAGCGGTATAGATACAGATGGAAATTCATGAAATAGCTACTACAAGAAAGTAATGGAAGAATTAGGTGTCCAAAAAATCTAATAAGGGCAGCTTGATAAGGTTTGGTAAAATGGAATATGTACTTTTATTTAGCTGAAGTCATTCGTGGGAAATTAACTCAAGGTACGGTATGAGTGAGGATTTTTCCATTGTTCATAAAGGAGACCATGAATCAGCTGTAAATGAATATTGATAAACTTAGTTGTTTCGATGTAAAACATGAAATAGTAAATGTATAATGGATACATATATACAATGGCTGTTGTTGGAAATGAGGGGGAAAACTATGATTTTACGGATCATCCAGAAAGCAATGAAAATGGATGTCAAAATAACCATATTTATTGGGCTGTTAGCTTTCATCATAATATCTACAAGGATAATACAAATGATCGAGCCAGAGACGTTTCCAAACTATTTTGAAGCTTTATGGTGGGTGATGACCACTGTGACGACGGTAGGTTATGGAGATGTGTCCCCTGTTACATGGGGGGGCAAGCTATTTGCTATGGCGATTGTTTATATTATTGGAATTGGTTTAATGGGTGTTGCGGTTGGATACATAGTCGATGTTTATGTTGAATTTAAAAAGAAAAAGGAGAGCGGGAAATTGACGTTTAAAGGGAATAATCACCATGTTATTATCAATTATTCAAGAAGATCCAAGGAAACATTGAAAGAATTACTCGCCATGCATAACGAAAAAGATATTGTCCTGATTGATGAGGGGCTGGAGAAGAATCCATTTGATAATGACCGTGTTCACTTTATAAGTGGAGATCCTGCAGACATTCAGACCCTTTCACGAGCAAATTTTTTGGATGCGGAGTCGGTCATGATTTTTGCTTCTGATACGGTTAATCACTCCTCCTTAGCCGATGGTCAAACACTGTTAATTGCAACGGCGATAGAAGATTATGCGAAAAAGTCACAAAAGCCGGTCTATACGATTGCCGAAATTAATGATGAGATACATATTTCCAGCTTTCTTCACTGTGGGATTGATGAGTTTGTGACACCAAATCATACAAGTGCCAGATTAATTGCCAAAAGCGGATCTTATAAAGGAGTCAGTGAGGTGTTCCGTCAGCTAGCTTCCTCCAATTACGGAGAAGATATTTTTACAATCACACCACATCGAAACTGGCACACGTATCAGGATGCATTCAATGATTTATATGAAAAGGGAGCAACCTTATTATCTGTTGATAATAAATTAAATGTATCAGCCAAATCCGATGAAGCACTTAGCCCGAAATCTAAATTACTGATTGTATGTCAGGAGAATACGTATAGGAAGATTCAGGAATATGTGGCTAAATAATAAATAAGCAGGTTTTTTAGGATTACGCTGTTATAGGTTTTGTTTGATCATAATTGAGAAAAAAACACGGCATTTAGGATGAATATCAATGAAAAGGTTAATTTAAAAGGGAAGTATTTAAACAAAGGAGTATGAGATAAATGACACAATCCAAACGGCAACGAGAACGTCAATGGAAGGGACGAAAGCAATCACAAAATCCACATGGAAATGTAAAATCCTTTGAACAGCTAGCCGATGAGGCTGGAAAAGATGAAAGAAAATAATAGAGAAAGGACCAAGTTTTATTTCCTTGGTCCTTTCTTAATTGTTACGGCATTTCATCCTCTTTCGGACGATTTTTAAAAGCTTCGTGTGTCACAATATCTTCTTCTCGTTCAAACTGTCTGCTATGCTCCTTCCCCTCAACCATATTATGTTTAGGGAAGTCTCCGGGATGTCCTTGTCTCTTATGGTTAAAACCTTTGCCACGACTCATGCTTACACTCTCCTTTCGATATTCATGTTTAGTTTTCTCCATAATACTGGTTGCAATTCAAGTAATAACTTGAGAGGTCTCAAACGTTTGGAGAGATTGGGCAATCCAAAAAAATTGAAAATAATTTCCTTATTAAAATTAAATATTTTAAAAATGGATGAAACGATAGCATTGATTAAAACGTATAGTATGAAAAAGTAACTTTTATGGGGAGGGAGAGCAAATGGAACATAGGAAAGAAACAGTCGTGTCGATTTCAACATGGAAAATGCAAGTATATCTTTTTCTTTTAGCAATTGTAATGATAATAGCTGTGCAATTTGTGCATGCACTTCTTTTTGATGAGGTTGTCCTACAAATTACACTTTCCGGTCTTGGTTTGTTTACGGTTGCTATGATTATCATTGTTTGCCTGCATGAAGCAATTCATTTACTTGGATTTCGTTATATTGGTGGTGTGCCGAGGAAGGAGTTAGCCTGGGGATTCAACTGGAAGCTTGGTGTAGCCTATGCACATGCAAAGAAGTCCATTACAGTGGAAGAGATGAAAAAAGTATTGTTACTACCACTAATACCAACAGGAATTTTGCCGCTAATTGTAGGAATAGCGATGAATTTTCCTGCAATATCTGTGCTGGGTGTTTTATTAACTGTTGGCAGTTTCGGTGATCTCGTTTTATATCATAAACTTCGAAAGTTGCCTAATGATGCACTTGTTCTGGATCATCCTACGAAACCGCAATTTACTGTTTATGAGTAGAGTATGAAAAATGGTGTAAGATCTTTTTGCAGGTTAAGAGGGCAGTGATTTCCCTACTGATTGAGTTTTCAGCTTGCTGAGACGATTGAAAATACATAAACCGCAATCTTCACGGAATAATAACTATATGCTACCGATTAAAATGAAGGAGGGTACATATAGTATGACTAATCAAAATTTACATCAACAATTACAGCAAGCCAGCCAGCAAGTAAAGCAAGCTCAAGAGGCTGTCCTTCAGGCACAAGGTAAGGATATGAAATTACTGGAGCAGGCTGAACAACAATTACAGCAGGCAGAACAGGAGTTAGAAAATGCTCAGCAGCAAGCCGGAACAGAGGCAACAGAGAACGCCCAATTTCAGCAGGCTTTTGAAGAATTGCATGATGTCCGTCAGCAAGTCCAGGAAGCCCAGCAAAATATAAATGATATCTTATAAAAGATGTGAAAAGGTTTCACTGTATACCAATAAGATCCATTTGCGATAATATTATCCAATCGAAGCTCTGCGTTTAGAAAACCTTTTGTTTTCATATCCATTAGGTAAGCATAAAAATTTAAATTTGACGTAGACAAAATTTGAGAAAAACTAAGGCATTCGCCTAAATACGGCGAATGCCTTAGTTTTACTTGCTTTAGGACAGCCTTGGTGTATTCTGACCTAGAAAACCTTCGTTGTCCAATCTTCACAGTTCCAGACGTCTGTAACAATACCTTCATAAAAGTCTGGTTCGTGGGAGATAAGCAGGACACTGCCTTTGTATTCATTGATTGCCCGTTTTAGTTCCGCTTTTGCTTCAGGGTCCAAGTGATTGGTTGGCTCGTCAAGGACGAGTAAATTGGTTTCTTTGTTAATTAATTTACATAGACGAACTTTCGCTTTTTCTCCACCGCTCAACACCTGAACCTTACTTTCGATATGCTTCGTTGTTAGACCGCATTTTGCAAGAGAAGCACGTACTTCATATTGATTCAGGTGGGGAAATTCATCCCAAATTTCTTCGATGCACGTATTCTGACTTTCCTTTTTGATTTCCTGTTCAAAGTACCCGATATGGAGATGCTCGCCTTGTTGAACAGACCCCGATACAGCAGGGATTTCACCAAGGATATTGCGAAGTAATGTCGTTTTTCCGATTCCGTTGGCACCATATAAGGCGATTTTTTGACCTCGTTCCATCGTTAGATTAAGTGGTCTGGACAAAGGCTCGTCATAACCAATAATGAGATCTTTTGTTTCAAACAAGTATTTACCAGGTGTTCGAGCTTGTTTGAAATGGAATTCCGGTTTAGGTTTTTCAGCATCTAACTCAATAACATCCATCTTATCCAGCTTCTTCTGACGAGACATGGCCATTTTGCTTGTCGCTGCATTGGCCTTGTTTCGGGCAACGAAGTCTTTTAAGCTGGCAATTTCCTTTTGTTGCTTTTTATAAGCTGCTTCCAGCTGTTGTTTTTTCATTTCGTAAACACGCAAAAATTCATCATAATCCCCAGGGTAGCGCGTTAACTGCTGATTTTCCATATGGTAGATGATATTTACGACACTATTTAGGAAAGGGATATCATGGGAAACGAGAATAAAAGCATGTTCATATTCAAGTAAATAATTTTTCAGCCATTCGATGTGCTCGACATCCAAATAGTTCGTCGGCTCATCCAGCAGCAGGATGTCAGGTTTTTCCAAAAGCAGTTTAGCAAGCAGGACTTTCGTACGCTGACCACCACTTAAATCATGGACATCACGGTCTATACCAAATTCATTTAGTCCAAGCCCGTTGGCAACCTCTTCCGCTTTCGCATCGATAGTGTAAAAATCACTGTTTGTTAGGGAATCCTGAATTCTTCCTGTTTCCTCCAGAAGTTTTTCCAGTTCTTCTGGTTCTGCCGCTCCCATCTTCTCAAACAGACGATTCATTTCTGCTTCCATATCAAATAAATATTGAAAAGCTGTTCGTAAGACATCAAGAATCGTCATCCCCTGCTTTAAGACTGCATGCTGATCCAAATAGCCAACCCGTACATGCTTGGACCATTTTACATTCCCTGCATCGGGCTCTAATTTTCCGGTAATAATATTCATAAAAGTGGACTTTCCTTCTCCATTTGCTCCGATCAGTCCAATATGCTCTCCTTGTAATAAACGGAAAGAAATGTCATCGAAAATCGCACGATCCCCGAATCCGTGACTTAAGTTTTTAACGGTTAATAAACTCATGAATAAACACCTATTCCTTCTAAAAGTACATTCTTTCTTATTATAAAGGTCATGATGGAAAAGGGCTAGTGGTGATTTTTTCAATGAAGAGGCAAAAGTGAAATGACAGCATAAACTCTTATATGGAACAAAAAAATCGTTAATTATTAGTACCAATTACTAATAGTTGGTATAATCCATTATTATATGTATAATCATAGTTAACAAGAAGAGTAGAAAGGTGCGGAAATCATGTCAAAGAAAAAAATTGCCTTTGTAACAGATAGTACAGTATATTTAACAGAAGAGTTACGCGCTCATCCGGATGTATATGTGGTTCCCATTGTTGTAATATCAGAGGGGAAAGAGTATGAAGATGGGGTGAATTTATCTTCTGAAGAATTATATAACATGATTCGCAATCAGAAAGAAGTTCCAAAAACATCCCAGCCCAATGTTGGAAAATTTATAGAGCTATATGAAAAATTGAAGAAAGATTATGATGAAGCAATCGCTATTCATGTTTCATCAAAATTGAGCGGTACGATTTCAAGTTCGACAACCGCAAAGGAACAGGCTGGTTTTCATGTAGAAGCTGTTGATTCCTTCTCCCTTTCATACGCGATTACAGAACTGCTGTACAAAGGCCTGGCTTTAGTTGAAGAAGATAAGGATGCTAAAGAGATTGCTAGCGAACTTCAGGAAAAAGCGAAAACATCCAGAAATCTCATTTTACTAGGCAGCCTGGATCAATTATATAAAGGTGGAAGAATGTCGGGTGCACAGTTTTTACTGGGAAATTTACTTAAAATCAAACCGATACTTTCAATTAAACCGAATGGAGAACTGGATGTATTTGAAAAGGTTCGTTCCGAGAAAAAAGCAACTAGTAAGATCATAGCGCAGCTCAAACAGTCAAGTGAGGAAAATAAGGTTAGCCATGTTGGAATCATGCATGGGAATGAGCTGGAAAAGGCAAAAGAGCTAGAGAAGCGGATTAAAGAGGAAATTCCTGGTGTTAATACGTTGATTGGAGAATTGAGCTCATCATTAGCCGTACATGCCGGGGAAGGAACACTTGCCATATTTTGGAATTTGGAAGGTTAAATGGTAGGTTCTCTTTATTATTATAAAGAGAACCTTATTTGCATATATGAAGAAAAATAAAGTGACAGCTTGATAAAAAGAGCTTGTGGTCGGTGGGAAACCCGAAAAGCAGCCCCACCCTACCTTTTAATTACCACTCCTGAATATTAATCCCCGTACCTCCTGCAGCCCATGTCCCTTGCTTCCCAATCGTTATAGTTCATTGTTTGCAATTCTTTGTCGAATCGCGTCATTTCTTCTATAATGGAACTAGAATAAGGAGGGAAAACATGACACATAAATCAGACATTGAAATTGCCCAGGAAGCAATGCTACTCCCAATTGAAGAAATCGCTATCCGAGCAGGGATTGAGCGGAGTGATTTGGAGCTATATGGAGACGATAAAGCAAAGATTCATTATAACGCGTTGGATAAATTACAGGATAAAGAAGATGGAAAATTAATTCTTGTGACGGCAATCACACCAACTCCTGCAGGGGAGGGGAAAACCACGACTTCCGTTGGTCTTGGAGATGGTCTAACGCGGATCGGCAAAAACGCAATGATTGCAATAAGGGAGCCGTCCTTAGGTCCGGTGTTTGGAATAAAAGGAGGAGCTGCCGGCGGAGGCTACGCTCAAGTTGTGCCAATGGAAGCTATTAATTTACATTTTACGGGAGATTTTCATGCGATTGGTGCAGCGAATAATTTGCTTGCTGCAATGCTTGATAATCATATACATCAAGGGAATGAACTTGGCATTGATCCTCGTAAAATCACCTGGAAGCGTGCAGTCGATATGAATGATAGACAGTTGCGTTATATCGTAAATGGCTTACAAGGAAAAGCAAATGGTGTACCAAGGGAAGATGGGTTCGACATTACAGTGGCGTCTGAGGTTATGGCGGTTCTATGTTTATCCAACTCCATTACAGAATTAAAAGATAAGCTAAAGAAGATTATTATCGGTTATACATATGATGACAGGCCAGTAACAGCTGGGGACCTAAACGCACATGGGGCAATGGCGGCGTTGTTAAAAGATGCACTTAAGCCAAATTTAGTACAGACTTTGGAGCATACACCTGCCATTGTCCATGGAGGCCCGTTTGCCAATATTGCTCATGGCTGTAACAGCGTAATGGCAACCAAACTAGCGCTGAAATATGCAGACTATGTGGTAACAGAAGCGGGTTTTGGTGCCGATTTAGGAGCGGAAAAATTCTTTGATATTAAGTGCCGATTATCTGAAGTGCAGCCTGCTGCAGTGGTACTCGTTGCCACTATAAGAGCACTGAAAATGCATGGCGGAGTTGGAAAGAAGGAATTGGCCGCTGAAAATTTGTCAGCATTAGAAGCAGGGATACCAAACTTAATGAAACATCTGGAAAATATCCGGAATGTTCATGGAATGCCAGCTGTGGTTGCGATTAATAAATTCCCGACAGATACAGATGCAGAAATTAAGTTCATTGAAGAAAAATGCAAAGAGCTTGGTGTCGAGACCGTTCTCTCCGATGTGTGGGCAAAAGGTGGTGCTGGCGCAGAGGATTTGGCAAAAGAAGTTGTTCAACTTGCGGAAGGAGACCACGAGCATCGCTATGCATATGAACTGGAGGATTCGATTACAGAAAAAATCGAAAAGGTTGTCCAAAAGGTTTACGGTGGAAATGGAATAGAATTATCACGTGAGGCGGAAAGAGAAATTACGAAATTGGAAATGTTAGGATTTGAAAAGTTTCCAATCTGTATGGCAAAAACGCAATACTCATTTTCGGATGATCCGTCTAAGGTTGGGAGACCAACAGATTTCGATGTCACGATCAAAAATGTAAAAGTATCAGCTGGGGCAGGATTTATTGTTGTGTTGACAGGCGAGATTATGACGATGCCTGGATTGCCGAAAAAACCAGCAGCAGAACGAATTGATGTGGATGCACAGGGGCGCATTCATGGATTATTTTAAATGGTAAGGGAGCAGGTTCTCATGAATTATGAAGAAGCACTTCGCTATATTCATAGCCCAAAGTTAAATGGTATGAGATTGGGTTTAGATAATATAAAAGCATTAATGGCTGCATTAGATAATCCGCAAAAACAGCTGAAATTTGTGCATATTGCAGGGACGAATGGAAAGGGATCAGTAGCTTCCTATCTTGCCCATATTTTAACGAAAGCAGGCTATAAAACGGGGTTATTTACTTCACCCTATATAGAAAAATTTAATGAACGAATTAAAGTGAATCATGAGAATATTTCCGATGACGCCCTTGGTAAAATAACTGGTATGGTGAAAGACAGAGTAAAGTCGTTTCAGATAAGTCTAACCGAATTTGAAATCATGACGGCGATTGCTTTTCTATATTTTTATGAACAGGAATGTGATATTGTCGTGCTTGAGGTTGGTTTGGGCGGTAGGCTGGATTCCACTAACGTTATTGACAATCCCTTGCTATCGATTATTACTTCCATCAGCTATGACCATCAGGCATTTCTTGGGTCGACATTAGCTGAGATCGCTGGAGAAAAGGCAGGAATTATAAAGGAAAATAGTCCAGTGCTTCTTTATTCTCAAGAAAAAGAAGCAGAAGAAGTAATATACCGTGCAGCACAGGAGAAAGGAGCAAAAGTTTACCAGCCGGAATTTACTGCAATCACAAGGATTCAGACGGATTTGAATGGACAGGTTTTTCATTATAAAACGTACAGAAATTTACGTATCTCTTTACTGGGAGAACATCAATTGAAAAATGCGGCACTCGTTCTGGAGGCCATCCAACTGTTGAACAGTAAAGGATTGGAAGTGAGTGAGAATGCTTTAAGGGACGGATTAACAGAAACAACTTGGCCAGGGCGCTTTGAAATCATCCATCAGCATCCAACCGTCGTGATTGATGGAGCCCATAATATTGACAGTATAAAGGCTTTAGTAGATAATTTAACAAAGTATTTTTCCGATAAAAGAATCATAGCGATTGTCGGAATTTTAAAGGATAAGGATGTAGACCAGATTGTAGGAGAAGTATCATCGGTTGTGGATACTTTTATAACAGTTACTCCAGATAGTCCAAGAGCGATGAAGGCTGAAGTTTTGGCTGATTTTTTAAAAGAAAAGAATCTGCATGCAGTATCCAGTCGTACCTATGATGAAGCAGCGGATTTGGCACTTAAGCAAGCTGGGGAAAATGATGTGATTTGTGCATTTGGATCCTTATATTATATCGGAGCAATTCGAGGTATCTTTACATCAGAAATATTTGCAGGAAAGTTTGCAAAGGATTAACTTTCTTCCTGTATTAAGGCATAAAAACATGGTGTTCGTTATGTTTACTAAAAAGAAATGAGGCTTTAAATATGGATAAAGAGAAGATTGCATCAGCGGTAAGACAAATTTTAGAAGCAATTGGGGAGGACCCGGACAGACAAGGGTTATTGGATACACCAGAACGGGTTGCGAAAATGTATGAGGAGGTATTTTCGGGACTTTCAAAAGATCCTGCTGTACATTGCGAAACCGTATTTGAGGAGCAGCATGAGGAAATGGTGCTTGTTAAAGATATTCAGTTTTCATCGATGTGTGAGCATCACTTGGTTCCGTTTATTGGTGTTGCCCATATTGCCTACATTCCGAAAAATGGCCGGGTGATTGGGTTAAGTAAGATGGCAAGAATTGTGGATGACATCAGCAAACGGCCACAATTACAGGAGCGAATTACAAAATCGGTTGCAGATTTGCTCATGGAGGAATTGGATCCAGTAGGCGTGATGGTTATTTTGGAAGCGGAGCATATGTGCATGAGTATCCGCGGAGTGAAAAAGCAGGGGTCCAATACGGTAACGAGTGCTGTTCGTGGATCCTTCAGAAAGAACAGCAAATCGAGAAATGAAGTGTTGTCGTTAATTGGTAAATAGAATGGTTTTGGGGGGATTACTCTGAATAAAACAGAACTTCGAGAGTCGGTTATTTCGAAATTAAAAGGCTTATCCAGAGAAGAGAAGCAAAGAATAGAAGAGCGATTGATGCAGCAATTAATTGACTCTAGTTTGTGGGCTAAAGCCGGGGTGGTTGGGATTACGGTTTCCCAAGGGTTTGAATGGAATACACGGCCTATCATTGAAAAAGGGTGGGAACAGGGAAAAACAGTCTGTGTTCCCAAATGTTTCCCAAAAGATAAGAGCATGGAATTCTATCGATTGGATAATTTTGATCAGTTGGAAACGGTGTACTACAATTTGCTGGAGCCAAAGCCTGAGGCAACGGAAAAAGTGGATAAAAATACAATGGATTTGTTAATCGTACCTGGAGTACTTTTTGATAAGAAGGGGTATCGCATTGGTTTTGGCGGTGGGTATTATGACCGGTTTTTGAGGGACTTTGAGAATGAAACAATATCATTGGCTGCTCGTATGCAATTGGTGAAAGAGGTGCCCACCGAAGAATTTGATTTGCCTGTGAGATGTGTGATTTCGGAGGATGGTGTTGTGTAAAATCCATTAAAACGGTTTGAATATAGATTATAGTTGTATAAGTTAAAACTAATAGAAATAACAAATGGACAATTAGCAGAATTATTTGATAAATGTGATTGGAATATGGATAATAATAAGTGAAACTTGATTTATCATATTGTAATTATGACGGGAAGACAAGATTTTTAGTTTAGGTGCGAATATATAGTTAACATAGATTGCTAGTGGGTTTCGCACCTAATATTTTTCAAAATTCATTGGAAAGTTCTTTAATTTATATGTTTTATTCTTGTTTTCATTAAGAAAATGGCGATTTTTAATAAAAAATAGCTTGATTTTTGTATATTTTGTGTAAAAAACACTGTCGCATCCATTATGGTGCGTGGATTGAATTTTTTAGACCAGATATAGACATGCACAGAATCGAGGAAAACCCATGCAATTTACGATTAAAAACATGACAGAAAACTATGCGATTGAGGTGCTTTGTTGGAAATACGAGAAGCCATATGACTTTTATAATAATGTATTAACCAGCGGTGCAATCATGGAGTTATTAACGTATAAATATTATGTAGTGTTAGATGATTATAACTCTTTAATTGGTTATTTTTGTACCGGCAGACCAGCACAAGTTCCAGCGGGCGATGGGCATGGTGCCTATAAAGAGGATTGCATTGATGTTGGAATAGGTATGCATCCGGAATTAACAGGAAAGGGAAAAGGATCTGTCTTCTTTTCAAATGTTCTACGCTTTTTAAAAGAAAAACATAGAGGAAAGGATATTCGGTTAACGGTAGCTACCTTTAACACAAGAGCCATTCGACTCTATGAAAAGGTTGGTTTTGTTAGGGATTTTACATTTATGAGCGACGATGTCGAATTTATTACAATGAAAAAAGTAGTAAAGAAGTAAGGTTTTTATATTAAAGATCTAAGGGATATTTTCTGTCTACCTTGATGCGTTTATTGCTTTATATCAGTAAGTATTTGTGTCGTGAAGTATTGGAATCTAGTAATGAGTAATGGCGGAGAAGGTGGGATTCGAACCCACGCGGCGGTTGTCCGCCCTAATGCATTTCGAGTGCATCCCCTTCAGCCGGACTTGGGTACTTCTCCAAGATGAAAAGTGGGGAGTTGAACCTCCCCGGATGACTGTGTCTAGTAAAATATTATAAAAAAGAAATGAAAATTTGTCCATCCTGCTGCCTACATTATCACTCAACATTCGACAAAATTCGGGAAGTAACAGGCACCATTAGTCCATATGGGCAAATTTTAGGTTTGTATCAACTTGTCCGTGAATTCGTTCTGTTAATATATCCACACCTTGGAGCCACTCATCGAAATCAAAAATAATCGGTTCTTGATTTCCTCCTAATGCAAACCAGGCCTTCTTCTCTTTAGGAAGATATGCAGATGTATGAATCGTGCCTGCCCAATTTTTATATTCTTTAGAGAACACTCCTTTATCCGTATCATTCATTATTCGGAATGCCTTATAGACATCTGTAGCTTGGTCTTTCTGGTTAATCATGGCGTTTAATCGACTGAAGGAGTCATCTAAAAATCGTTTGTTCTCATCCTTTTGAATTTCGAAATGATTAGTGCACGCTCTTGACTGACGAACTTCTACAGATCGTGGACTTGCTTCTACAATATATGTTTCTTCCTTTTTGTCTAATAAGATATAGCTAAAAGAATGGCGATGCGGAATTTCTTTTAAAAGGGATAAGGCATCTTCTACGTTAGTGCAAGTCTCCAAAATCATTCGGCCAATCATGTGGCAAATAAAGCCATCACCGGGTTTTTTCCGATGTATGGAGTTATAGCCCATCACAAGTCCCTTCTCATTCATTCCATCCATTCGTCCTGTTACTCGCTGCTGGGGGCCGATTACCGCAAATCCAACATCACTTGGTTGAAAAAAACTATATCTCCCCTCATAAGTTTTTGGATGATAATCATAATTGCGTACCATGTAATTCTTATCTGTAAATACTGAGCAGCCACTAGGCTCCGTCTCTATTCTGTAACCACCGAAATCACGCAATATTTCCTCCATAGGCTCCTCTAGGGCATCATGCAATCCTTCGAGTTCCTCCCAAATTCCAGGAGCAAACTTCATAAGTATATTTTTTGTTTCCGCTGTATTTACGGTGAAACGGGGACGTCTTAACTTCCAAGCCCTTTTTCTGTTTTTAACTACCAAAGAACCCCTTATCTGTTTTCCCTGTATGTAACCAAAATCATAATGGCTGCCACGAAATTGAATGATTTCACTGTATATTTGCTTCACTATTCTCATCCTCTAATATAATGTCTAATAACGATTCTACATCTTTTTTTATCTTATGAAAATGATTTTGTACTAAACGTGAAATTAACAATATTCATACTTATAAAAGATTCTCTGATGGTTCATCCTTATAAGTGTGAACAAATCATGACACCTTTTGAGATAGGAAGATTTTTAGAGAAAAATGGTTTAAAATCAATCTGAAGAATTTGTTAGGAGGATAAACAAAATGCAAAAGGCCGTGTTCGAATTAGAACCATTAGCATGCCCGTCATGTATAAACCATATTGAAAACACACTGAATACAACAAAAGGAATTTACTCTGCAAGTGTATCATTCAGTTCAAAAAGAGTAGAGACACAATTTGATGAAAAGCAAATTGAAGTGAAACAAATAGAAGAAGTTATAAGTGAGCTAGGATATCCGGTATTATTGGCTAAATAAACTTAAGACGATACTGAGGCAGCCTTCATTAAGGAGGGCTGCCTTTTTGGTTTTTTCATATTAAGGGAGTAGAGTATTTCAGTTGGTTTTCCTAGCTCCTAAATATCCAGTCAAGAGAGCCGCAGTATTTTGTCTCATTGAAAGACATTAATTTCATCTTCACATGGAATCATTTAGATACTTTTCTTACTCGATCTCTAATGGTCATCTAATAAACGTAATCATTATGATTTTAGGATTGCATATAAATTTTAATAAGTCCATAAAAGAACAGAGAAAGTATAGGTGTGCTGTCAATGGTTTTTATTTTTAAATTATGAAATATTTTATAAAAATCGTAATGATTACTGTTTACAAATCGTAACGATTACGATACGATATAAAAAGTTTAACTTACGGATTTTTCTATAAAATTTTTAACCACTAAACTACGATGAAACTGCTTTGTTGCATTAAAAATCCGAAACTTACGAAAAAAGCCAAATGAAAAAACATACATAGGAAAGGAAGAGGGAAATGAGAATAATTAAAGCACTTATCACTTTATTTTTTGTAGGAATGATAACTGTCGGTTGTACATCAGGCAATGAAGTAGCGACGGATGCTGAAGAAACTGCTTTAACCGTATATACGACTATATACCCAATTCAATATGCGGTTGAACAAATTGGTGGGGATACCGTTAAAGTGAATGCTGTAATCCCACCAGGGGGAGATGCACATACAGCTGAGCTTACACAAAAAGACATGACCTCCATTGCAGAAAGTGATGCATTTATCTATTTGGGAGCAGGAATGGAAGGATTTGCAGAAACTGCTGCTGGTGCCTTAGCGTCTCAAAAGGTAAAATTAATAGAGATTGGAAAACATGATGAGCTTTTCCATGCAGATGAAGAAGGTCATACAGAAGAGTTGCATGACCATGAAGAGGAAGAAGGCCATATAGAAGAATTGCATGACCACGAAGAGGAAGAAGGTCATACAGAAGAGTCGCATGACCACGAAGAGGAAGAAGCCCGTACAGAAGAATCGCATGATCATGAAGGGGAAAAAGATAACACAGAAGAGTCGCATGACCATGAAGAGGAAGAAGCCCATACAGAAGAGTCCCATGATGGCCATTATCACGGGGATTATGATCCGCATATTTGGTTAGACCCATTACGTATGGTTGAAGTAGTGGAAATTATTAAGGATGAACTTATTACCTTAAACCCTGAAGAGGAAGCTATTTATAATGAAAACTTTGAGACATTAGAAGCGAATTTAATCGCACTGAATGACCAATTTACGGAAGTATTAGGGGAGAAAGAAAATAAACAAATTCTAGTATCCCATGCTGCATTTGGATATTGGAAAGAACGCTATGATATAGAACAGATAGCAGTAAATGGTTTGTCAACGGAAAACGAACCATCACAAAAGGAATTAACAGAAATAATTGATCTAGCAAAAGAATATAATCTTGAATATATTCTGTTTGAACAAAATAGTTCAAATCGAGTATCAAAAATAATACAGGATGAAATTGGCCTGAAGGAATTATCGATTCATACGCTACAAGTATTGACAGATGAGGATTTAAACAATAAGGAAGACTATATTTCAATAATGAAGCATAACTTAGAAGTGCTTGATAAAGCAACTAAATAACCGCTTATTACTCTCTTATCACTGTAATCATAGTGGTTAAGGAGATAAGGAATCTTTTTAAAATCCTTGTAAAGATAATGTGTGAACTGCTGTAAAAAAGTCTTAAAATGAAGCAAGATTCTTATGCTCGTAATAAAATCCATTCATTAAAAAATTGAATGAGAGCTTTTAAGAAACGACTAACTGCATCTAAAACAAAGAATGCTCAACCCCTTTGAACAAAAAGGTTTGATCATTCATTTGTGCTAGTGCTGGTGAAAGGGAAAATACACGTCTGATAAAACTTGTAAATATACCCATTTAAAGAAACAAACGTCACTTGATTTGAAGGTTATTATTTGAAATAATATATTTATAAATTAAAAGAATATACATATGGAGGAATACATGTATGAAAATTGTAGCAATGGTAGGTAGTAATCGTAAGGAATCTTACAATATGAAATTAGTGAAGTATATGCAAAACAGATATGCGAACAAGGTGGAAATTGAGATTTTGCCAATTGGTCAGCTTCCATTTTATAATCAGGATGATGAGTTAAACCCTCCTGAACTTGTAAAAGAAATTAGAGGGAAAATTAAAGAGAGCGATGGAATTTTATTCGCAACACCAGAATACAATGCATCTATTTCCGCTATTCTAAAAAATGCTATAGACTGGTTTTCTAGAGTAGAAACTGTATTAGTGGATAAACCTGCGATGATTGTAGGAGCATCCATGGGAGCATTAGGTACGGTGAAAGCTCAATTACAGCTTCGTCAAATCCTAAATGCAGCCAATGTTTCCACAAGAACCTTACCAGGAAATGAAGTATATGTAGGATCAGCTCATGAAAAAATAGATGATTTTGGAAACCTGACAGATGAAGCAACCATTCAGTTTATTGATTCTGTAGTAGATAACTTTGTTGAATGGATCGAAAAATCAGTTGCTTATGAAAGTGCATATTAAATAAGGAAAATGGAAAATTTTAGACGACTCAAACTTTTAATAGTAGGGTCGTCTTTTTCATGCTATATTTTAAATTTGGTATTTGAGTGAGAATGCTAAAATGTCATGGGGCTAAACAATCTTATTTCGATTCCTTCATCCGTAATTTCCCTCTTCCCTTTTGGAATTAACAATATAAAACCTATCAACTAAAAAATTATTTCTTCAAAAAATACATTTTCTATACATTTTCAGATTTTTCCAGGGAATACTACCGAATGTAAAAAATTAACTTACATAGAAAGGTGTGTATTCAACATGAGAAAAAGCGTTATTTTAACAGTGGCTTTAGCACTATTCCTTGGGCTAACCACACAAATGCCATATGCTTCGGCAGAAACAAAGGATCCAGTTTTTGATTCGGTATGGGGATCGAAGGATAAAAAAGAAGAGAAACAGGAACATCATGGACACTTCCAAAGTGATGCAATGGTGAAATTGCATGCAAGAGAACTCGGGATTGAAGTGGAAGGCAAAGATATCGAAACATTAAAGGAAGAGGTTCATGAAGCTTTTGTTAAGAAGGCTGCTGATGAATATGGTATTGAGTCAGAGGGTAAGGAATTAGATGCACTTGAAGAGGAAGTTCGCCAGGCAAAAGTGATGAAGAAAGCGGAAGATCTTGGTATTGCAGTAGAAGGGAAGGACCCTAAGGCGCTTGCTAAAGAAGTTCATGAAGCGAAATTAAAACAAAAAGCGGATGAAATGGGAATTTCCGTGGATGGAAAAGACCATAAAGAGCTTAAAAAAGCAGTAATGGAAACGAAATTGAAAAATGAAGCAGATGCATTAGGCATTTCAACGGAAGGAAAAGATTTGCATGACTTAGCTAAAGAGGTACAGGAAACAAAAGTAATGCAAGCAGCAAATCAACTTGGAATCGATACGGAAGGGAAGGGCGCAGAGGAAGTATTGGATGAGATTGTGACAGATTATTATGATGAAGCAAAGAAACAGAAAGTCTACCCATTTGAAGAAGATATGCATTAGAAACCAGCTGCAGAAAGCTTGGAATCCCCTTGATTCCAAGCTTTCTTTTCTATAAAGGGAATCTTCAATCATCATGCAGCCACTTATCATTCTTGAAGTATCCCGAACAACTTCCCGTTAAGGTTCTTACAGCCAGTTATTTACGTTAAAAAAATAATCACCAAAAAATGCAAATTTAGAATATTTCATAGAATCCAAGAGTATTTATAAAGATATATAAGGATTTTTGGGTTTTGATGCCTATAAGCCCAGATAATCCGAGTTTATTCGGAAATATAAGCGAAAATTAAATTTTCTAAAAAATCAACAATCTGTTAACATTAAATATGTTAGTTTTTCTGACAATTATCCATTCAGAAAAACGCAATAATTGAAGGGGGTTTTTTTATGAGAAATAGAAAATGGAAATTAGGTCTAACTTTATTCATAACTCTAGCCATGGTTTTATTCCTTGCAGCATGTGGAGGTAATGAACCATCTTCTGGTGATGATGCAGATACAAGTGGTGAAGGAAACTCAAGTGAGGAGACAAGCGCCAGTGAAGGGGAATTAGAAGATACGTATACGGTCGTAAGTGATACATCCTTTGTTCCATTTGAATTTCAGGATGAAAATGGAGAGTACACGGGCTTTGATATTGAACTTATTCATGCCATTGCAGAAGAAGCTGGTTTTGAAATTGATTTAGAGACAACTAATTTTGATGGGATTATTCCAGGTTTGCAAACCGGTCAATTTGATATAGCTATTGCAGGTATTAGCATTACAGAGGAAAGAAAACAAGTTATTGATTATAGTGATCCTTACTATGAGTCTGGTTTAGCTATTGGTGTTGCTGTGGATAATGATGAGATTAATGGATTGGAAGATTTAGAAGGAAAAACAGTTGCAACTCGTTTAGGTTCTACAAGTGCCGCATTTATTAAAGAAAATATTGAAGGTGCCAAACCAAACGAATACGAGCAACTTGACCAAGCCTATTTAGCGGTGGAGAACGGCAGTGCAGATGCGATTTTATATGATGCTCCAAATGTTAATTACTACATTAAAACTACGGGCGACAACCTAAAAGTAGTTGGTGACTTGTATCAGGCGGAGGATTATGGAATTGCTATTACAAAAGGTAAAGAAGAATTAGTAACAGCGATTAATGACGCATTAGCAGAATTAAGAGAAAATGGAACGTATGACGAAATTTATAAAAAATGGTTTGGTACGAAACCGGAATAATAATTTTATAGACAATCATAGAGGTATGCTTCGAGACAAATAAAATCCAAATAAGGCTTATCTCATATCAGATAAGCCTTATTTTTATTAAGAGGTGGAAGAATGGAAGGAAGATTTAATTGGGCTGGTGTGATTGAATTTTTACCAGAATTAGGCACTGGTCTCTATTACACGTTACTAATATCAATTGTAGGACTTATTATAGGTTTTATTTTAGGGGCGATATTTGGACTTGGCCGTATTTCCAAGAATAAGATTTTCTATAGTATTACGTCGGTATATATTGAAATTATCCGCGGAACACCAGTACTTGTACAAGCTATCTGGATTTTCTTTGCACTTCCGTTAATTACAGGATTTAACATGGCTTCGGTTACAGCGGGTATCGTTGTGATTGCCATTAATTCAGGCGCATATATTGCAGAAATTGTACGAGGAGCTGTCCAATCTATTGAAAAAGGACAAGTAGAAGCGGGACGTTCACTCGGTTTGACCCATAATCAAACGATGCGCTACATCGTATGGCCCCAAGCATTCAAGCGAATGATTCCTCCACTGGGCAATCAGTTCATTATCAGTATAAAAGATACATCGCTTTTATCTGTTATTCTCGTTCCAGAGCTGATGTTTCAAGGAAGATTAATAGCTTCCAACCACTTTAATGCGGTAGAAATTTATACAACGGTTGCCGTCTTCTATTTATTTATTACCTTAACATTATCCTATGTATTACGAATTATTGAAAGAAGGTTGGATGTCCAATGATAAAAGTACAAGATTTACACAAAAAATTTGGAGACAACGAAGTGCTAAAAGGAATCAATTGTGAAATTCAAGCCCAAGAGGTGGTCTGTGTGATTGGCCCCAGCGGATCGGGGAAAAGTACATTCCTTCGTTGCTTAAATATGCTGGAGTCGATTACAAGTGGAGATGTTACGGTTGATGGGCATAATTTAAAAGATCCCAAAACGAATATCAATATGGTTCGAACCGAAGTAGGGATGGTGTTTCAGCAATTTAATTTGTTCCCCCATAAAACTGTCATTGAAAATATTATGCTCGCTCCAGAGAAAGTACGTAAGATTTCAAGGGACGAGGCAAGAGAACGTGGTTTGAAGCTATTGGATAAGGTTGGATTATCTGAAAAAGCTGATCAATATCCATCCTCTCTATCCGGTGGTCAGCAGCAGCGTGTAGCGATTGCCCGTGCCCTAGCAATGGAACCGAAATTGATGTTATTTGATGAACCAACCTCTGCACTGGACCCTGAATTAGTTGGGGAAGTGCTGGAAGTAATGAAACAACTTGCATTGGAAGGAATGACCATGGTTGTGGTGACACATGAGATGGGCTTTGCTAGAGAAGTGGCTGACCGTGTATTGTTTATGGATGAAGGGATTATTATGGAAGAAGGAAAACCGGAACAAATTTTTTCTAAGCCAACATCCGAACGGACAAAGGAATTTTTAAATAAGGTACTGTAACACCATCATTTCCCAATAGCCAAGTTGAGGAAGATGTGTTATTCTTTAAAAGCGATGAGCTGATTTGTGTAAGTCGAAGGATCATTTTTCATGTGATGTGAACACATGGATTCATTCGCCACAAATATATTGAAGACGTCTATTGATATAGGCGTCTTTTTCGTTATGGGGAATGTTGAGGTAGTCGGATGGGAAGACAGCTTATCCACATAACGATAGAAAAATAGGCTTTCTGTGACTAACATCTGTTTATTTGCTATACTAATTCTGGTTTTTCAATATTACAGGAACCTTAAAACTTGTTATTTTCTTGTAAAATGTAGTAATACAAATCCCATAATTATTCCATATGAATCTCCTAAACTTAAATTCGGTTATACTAACATAAAAATAAAGAATAGGTGTACTATATGATAAACAAAATTTACAGCTTGGTGTTAGCAGCAATTTCTATTCTACTATTTTCCCCTGCAATATATGCGGAAAGCCCCAATCAAGAACCACCAGATATCGTAAGTAAAGCGGCCATTATGATGGAGGCCGATACAGAACAAGTATTATTTGCAAAAAATGAAACAAAGGAAATGTATCCTGCAAGTTTAACTAAAATTGCTACAGCTATTTATGCGATTGAAAATGGTAGTTTGGATGATATGGTTACCATCAGTTCCAATGCAGTAGAAGTAGATGGGACAACCGTCTTTTTGGTAGAAGGGGAGAAAGTTTCCCTAAAAAAGCTTATTCAAGGAATGCTCATTAATTCCGGAAACGATGCTTCTGTTGCGATAGCAGAGCATCTTAGTGGCAGTGTCGAGCAATTTTCAAAAGACATCAATTCTTATTTAAGACAATTTGTTGGTGTGCAGAATACAAATTTTAAAAACCCCCATGGTCTCTTTCATCCTGAACATGTGACCACTGCAGAGGATATGGCAAAAATTACGCAGTATGCAGCCAGGAATAACGTTTTTATGGATATTTTCAGTACAAAGGAACTGGAATGGAACGGAGAAACATGGGATACAACGATTCAAACTCACCATAAATTACTTAAAGGGGAATTTCCTTATGAGGGAGTGACCGGCGGGAAAAATGGATTTGTAAGTCAGTCTGGCTATACCCTAGCAACGATGGCAGAACAGGATGATTTAAATTTAATCGTTGTTACGCTAAATAGTAATTTTAAAGACGAACCCTACCAGGATACAATCAAACTATTAGACTATGGATTCGGTAATTTTGAGAATTCGAAAATTGAGGAAGGTACTAGATTTCAAACCGGGAATCAGGAATACATTACTACAGAAACGATTATCTATACACACGCATCCGATGAGAAGTCCTCGGAGGAAATAAAAGAAGGTGGGATACTTCAGTTAGAAGATGATTTGACAACCTCCACTTTTCCGCTAGAAAAAATAGAGGAAGAAAATGAAAAACAGCTAGATAGTGCATCGGTTGACAATAGCGCTCCAGCTTCTCAAGGAAATGAAAATTCAGGACCAACTATATGGATTTACTTATTGGGTATTGCTGCTGTTACGTGTACTGCTTACGTTTTTTGGAAAAAGAGAGCATTTTAGTGAAAATAGGATCCTTTCGTAACTTTTGTTGGTTTATAAATGATCTAAAATGCGTACGAGGAAATCAAAACTGCGCGCGGATGCATCCAAATCGAGCGTGGATTCTTCCCGATCGAGCGAGCGCCACATAAAGCCGCGCGAGCATACTATTGCTCTTCCCTGGTATTCAAGACTGCAGGAGTAGAAATCAGCATTGCAATCACTTCTCCTAGAAAATAGCAAAAATAAATTGTTCCTATAAAACTGTCACCAGTCAACCTTCTTGATAATATGTTATCAAAGAAGGTTATTTTTTAGGCGGAATAAGTTTAATTTATTTACAGGAGGAATACAAATGTATCCATATTATCCATATATACCTTATGTGATTCAGCCTTACCCAGTTAATCCGTATGATTTTCAGCGGTCTTATTATCCAAATGCTTATACGATGCCATCAGCAAATGAATATCGTCAGCAGCCTATTAGAGGACAAGTAACTTGGACAGAGGGTGGAGAGGTAACCAAATGTGGCATACCTTGGTCGGAAAATGAATATATGACGGCAGCCGTTGGTGAAGATTCCCCATATCAATGTGGTCAATTACTTAAAATAAGAAATATATCTGCGCCATATGGTAGAGAAATCATCGTTATGGTCGTGGATGAAACACCTGGTTTCCCTCCAAACAGAATTAATCTGCACCGAAGAGCTTTTGAAGCATTAGGAGTAAATCCTGATATTGGCGTGTTAAACGTGGAGATTATTCCATCACCTGAATTGGAAGAAGAGCAGTGGGGTAAATATTTGCTGGAAGTTACACAGGCGGCTTATCCCAATTATAATGTAACAGAGTATAATTTGATAGGGAAGACAAGGGTTTCAGAAACACAAATAAGGGAGACATACCAATTTATTGTGCAATCTCCTCAGGAAACATTACGAGTACAGGGAACGGTTACCTATAATACGGAAACGAATCGAATTGTTTCTTTTGATATAAAGGAAGTGTGAGCATGGACTACTCCATGCATCCCTTCTACATAGAAGAATGTACTGAAATGAGGAGGGAAGGATTATCAAAAAAATTTCTTCCCTCCATTTTATAAAAATAAGGTGGGCAAAAGAAGTGAGTAGCAAAGGAGGGGATAAGGAAGCCTATTCTTTTCGTTTAAAATACGCGTTTAACTGACCGCGAAGCATCTCCTCGCGAACATTCCTTTTCTTCTCTTTAAGCATGTCTTTTTTTATTTCAGTGGTCTGCACACCTTCCTCCCGTTTATTCGCGATCTTCATTAACGTTTCAATGTCATGAAATGAATACTTTCTTGTTCCCCGTTTCGTTCTATCCGGAAAAATTAAGCCACGCTCTTCATAATAACGAATTCTCCGTTCCGATAAACCGGTTAACTCATGCACAATTCCGATTGTTATCACCTTTTTATCTTTGTAAGAAGTCAAGTTTTTTCTCCCCTCCACCCGATACTTATAAGCAAATGAAACTTTTTTTATTTAAATTTGCTATAAACCCAGCTTCTTCAAGTTTATTTATGTAGATTTTCTTATTTCTTCTATAGCACACGGAGCAGATCTCCTATCTATCTTAGACACCTCCGATTAAATTAGAATGAACAGAAGAAGATGTTAAATACTATAGATGGAGTGTAAAGTCAAAAACATTTTCAGTTAATGTGAATTTTCCTAACATTCTATAATACTATTTTAGAGTACGTCCCTAACATTGTCACGGGAAATGTAAGAAAATCTAACATGGTTTTTAAAAAATGAAAAAAGCAAGATATCCCAACATTTTAAACAGAAAATAGTAGTGATGGATACGTTAAAATGATATCTTGTTTCATTGTGTTAATATATAGAAATTGTAGAATTGTATCATACAAATTTTTCGTTAAATGAATGGAGAAATGAACTAAAATCATATTCAAAGAAAGAAGGCAGTAATCTCATGTCAGAACACTCCTCCTCTACACAATCTCCAGAAAACATCAATAAAGTAACCATTATGATTGTTTTAATCTCAGGTGCTTTTGTTGCGATTTTAAATCAAACCTTATTAGGAACGGCATTGCCACACATAATGAGGGATCTACAATTAGATGAAAACACTGTTCAGTGGCTACAATCGGTGTTCATGCTTGTTAATGGGATTATGATTCCAGTAACAGCTTTTTTAATTGGCAAATTTACGACAAGAGGATTATTTTTGACAGCAATGATTTTATTTACTCTAGGTACACTGTTGGCGGCAATTTCGCCGGGATTTTCTACATTGCTGATAGGAAGAATGCTTCAAGCATCAGGTGCTGGAATTTTAATGCCCCTTATGCAAACGATTATGATGTTAATCTTCCCGGTTGAAAAAAGGGGAACGATTATGGGGCTGTTTGGACTAGTCATTGCATTTGCCCCGGCAATTGGTCCATCTTTATCCGGATATATTGTGGAACATGCGCCATGGCGTACGTTATTTTATATGATATTGCCTATCGCTATGATCGATATCATAGTGGGCTATTTTATTCTTAAAAATGTAACGAAACAGACGAATCCAAAAATTGATGTATTATCGATTATATTATCTACCTTAGGTTTTGGTTATTTCTTATATGGCTTCAGTATTGCCGGAAGTGCTGGCTGGGGAAGCGTGCAAGTCATTATTTCCTTTATTGTTGGTGCGGTTACCCTCACTTGGTTTATTTTAAGACAATTGAATTTAGAGCAACCTATCTTAGAAATGCGGGTATTTAAATATAAGATGTTTACCTTAACAACAATACTTGGTATGATAACGTTCATGGTAATGATTGGTGCAGCAGTGGTATTACCGCTATACATGCAAAATATGCTTGGTTTCTCAGCGTTTGAGTCGGGATTAGCACTGTTGCCGGGTGCAGTCCTACATGGGATAATGAATCCGATCACAGGTAGATTATTTGATAAGTATGGTGCGAGATGGCTTTCGATTTCAGGTTTGTCTTTAATTGTTGTGACGACGTTTATGCTATCGTTTCTTACTGATCAAACATCCTTCACGTATATTGCGTCTGTTCAT
Source organism: Oceanobacillus salinisoli (assembly GCF_009733865.1). Classification (GTDB taxonomy): domain Bacteria; phylum Bacillota; class Bacilli; order Bacillales; family Amphibacillaceae; genus Oceanobacillus; species Oceanobacillus salinisoli. The sequence goes on from NZ_WOFB01000002.1 coordinate 65,861, forward strand.
GCTATCCGAATGCTTGGGGTTGCTATGGTTATGATGCCAGCTACAACAGCGGGGCTAAATGTTTTACCAATCGATTTAATCTCTCACGGAACAGCGGTAAACAATACCTTCCGTCAGGTTTCCGGTGCGATTGGAACGGCATTGCCAATTACGATTATGACGACAACGGCAATTCCTGATGAAGGTGTCAATGGATTAATCCACGGTGTCAATGTATCCTTTATGGTTGCAGGGATAATAGCAGTTATTGGTCTGGTGGTTACTTTCTATATTAAAGATAGAGTACGTGATGAAGGTCCGAAGATTACTGCTAAATAAGCATAGGAAGAAGACAAGGATTCGCAATAAGAGTCCTTGTCTTTTTTTAGCACGGAGGAGTCTACGTATTCCGCCTACGCTAGTAATGGTTTTCTGATTTATGTATACTATAACCTATAAAAGGGACGTTTGAAGCTCCTTTTCACTGAAGAAAAACCTTACTTTATTATGAGTAAAAAAATACGTACTTCACCAGATTACCCGTTTTTCAACAGCACAGAGATACTCGGAGAAAGAAGGTCTCTTTGTACTGTAGAGAAATCTAATCAAACATCGATTAGCAACCTCAGATAAAAAATAAGACACAAGTAATGATTCATAGAAAGAGGCGAAATGCATGAAAGGACTTAGCGGAAAGAAGGTTGCAATTGCTGCGGCCCGTCAAGCCAATGCAATCGATATACTAATTAAAAAGCATGATGGAGAGGCATTTCACTTTCCTATTCAGGGAGAATATCAACTAAATGAATTAGTCTGCAAACAGGATGTGAAGGAGTTGGTTGATAAATCTTTTGATATGGTCATCCTTACAACGGGCATTGGTGCGGACACATTGGAGCAATCCGCACAGAAACTAAATATTCATGCCCAATTTATCGAGAAACTAAGAATGTCTACGCTGGCAATTCGTGGCAGCAAGACGTGTAAATGGATGAAAAAACATGCTTTAACTCCTCACTATGTTTCAGAGGATGGTACGATGAATAATTTAATCAAGTCATTGCCTGCAGTTGCAAATGAAACGGAAAAAAGGATTTATTTACAGACGTATAACGAGGACGATGTTGAATTAAAAAGCAGTCTTAAGCAACTAGGATATGAGGTTTATTTATCCAAACCATATTCTTATAAAGAACCAGATTCACAGTTATTAGCTGCATTGAAGGAGACGATTTTAAAGCAAACCGTACATGCAGTGATTTTTACAAGTAAAACACAGGTAAGGAATCTGTTTTCATCCAGTGATCGGGACGAATTGGCTGCTGCTTTTAATGATCATGTCTTAGCAGTGGCAGTTGGAAAAGTAACGGCAGCCGAACTAGAGAATAGTGGGATAGAAAATGTACTTCAACCGATGGAACCGAAAATGGGGGCAATGATTGTGGAATTAAGTAAACAGTTTGCGGATCACTAAATGGCCGGATGGAGGTCTAAAAAGGAAAAAACAAAAATTGGTGTTAATCGGTAACGGTATAGTTATTATACGTTGGAAGGTAGAATTTGCAATAATAAAACAACCTCAGATGATGGGGATAAGCCCTTCTTCTGAGGTTTAAAATGATTAATTCGTTACTTCTGTATTATATTTATTAAAGGCACCGTGCATGACTGGTCCAACATATTCATTGAGTTTCCAGCCATGTTTGATTGCTGCATTCACAAATGCTTTAGCATCGGCAACAGAATCTTTTACGGATTTCCCGTTTGCTAAATTCGCTGTAATTGCAGCGGCAAATGTACATCCAGCACCATGGTTATAGGTTGTGTTAATTTTTTCTCCCTCTAGAACGGTAAACTCTTTTCCATCATAGAATAGGTCAATTGCTTTTTCATGCTCTAATGCTTTTCCGCCTTTTACAACCACGTTTTTTGCACCTAGCTTATGAATCTTCACTGCTGCTTCTTTCATTCCATCGATATCTTTAATTGGCCCCTTTGTACCAGCCAATTGCCATGCTTCAAAAAGGTTAGGTGTTGTCACTAGTGCTTGTGGCAAGAGAAGTTCACGCATCGCATCGGTATTTTCCGGCTGTAATACTTCATCTTCGCCTTTACACACCATGACGGGATCAAGAACATATTTATCCAGATTTGCTTCTTTAAATTTTTTTGCCCCTAATTCAATAATCTCAACTGTACCTAGCATCCCGGATTTAGCAGCATCGATTCCAACAGATAAAGCTGTCTCCAATTGTTTTTCAACAAGTTGTAAGTCAACAGGTACGACATTATGATGCCAGCCTTCTGGATCCATCGTAACGATAGTGGTTAATGCCGTCATCCCATACGTATCATGTTCCTGGAATGTTTTTAGGTCAGCTGCAATACCAGCACCGCCACTCGTATCAGAGCCTGCAAATGTTAATGTTTTTTTCATTGTCATGATGAAATCCCCCTAATTTATACGAATAATATAAACCATAGCAAATTGCTAGGATATAAGTGGTTTATTTATAAACTATATACCCTTTTTAAATTAGTGTAAAGATAATAGCGTCAATTTATTCAGATATTTGGTCTGTGATGGATTGGGGCAGCTGAATTATATTTATAATGTATCTGTTCAAAGAAGCACATATTTAGTTCAAAAGCACCTAATCAGAATACGTATATTTTGTTAAAATGATAGTATAATGAGTACAGGGATTAAAGCAGCTGCAACTGCTCCAATCCCTGGCAACTACAACCCAACCGAAGAGCGGTTGACCAAAATATTGCAATTCTCCACATAAGGAAGTAATCGCCAATCCTAGTCATAGCAGGCGGTTACTTCTTTTTGTTTAAATAAACGACAATGGTCACAGTGATAGTAATTACCGCAATGATTGTATTTCCAAATTGCGCAATTAAGCTCAGTGATTCGTATGTCGTCAATCTATCACCTCCCATCAAGAGGGAAGATGATCAACCGCCCACTATCCTTGTAGTTGTCATGGTATATTCTATCATAATAACTCCGTTAATATAATCGGTAATAAGAACTAATGTTCGTATTTTGTTTAAGGAATTTGTTGACTCTACTTATAGAATGCTTCAAATATGCTCATCCTAGTAATAAATTATGTAGTAGGAGAGATAAAATGGATAATCAGCGGGAAAATGTTAATCAGTTAAATGAAGCGAGAGCAAATATATCTTTATCAGAGGAATTAATTTCCCAGGCGATTCAAAAATTCGAATCTGACCCTGTCCTGTATGAAGAAGCCATTCGCCAGGCATCGAGAGAACTCTCCCATGTCCAAACAGTACTGGATCAGTCTATGTTTACAAGCTGAAGTGTAGAGAATGTTCGGGAGTATTAGAAAAAATTTCTAGAAGACAGAGCAGTTTGTGTAAATAGCTTGAAAGGTAACGTAGCGAAGTTCTAGGTGTCTGAATAGAGCATGAAAAAGGTTGAAAGGTAACGTAGCGAGGTTCTAGGTGCCTGAATAGAGCGTGAAAAAGATTGAAAAGTCACGTAGCGAGGTTCTAGGTGCCGGAATAGAGCGTGAAAAAGGTTGAAAGGTCACGTAGCGAGGTTCTAGGTGCCGGAATAGAGCATGAAAAAGATTGAAAAGTCACGTAGCGAGGTTCTAGGTGCCTGAATAGAGCATGAAAAAGATTGAAAAGTCACGTAGCGAGGTTCTAGGTGCCTGAATAGAGCATGAAAAAGATTGAAAAGTCACGTAGCGAGGTTCTAGGTGCCTGAATAGAACATGAAAAAGATTAAAAGGTAACGTAGCGAGGTTCTAGGTGCCCGAATAGAGCGTGAAAAAGGTTGAAAGGTAACGTAGCAGGGTTCTAGGTGCCCGAAGAAAGCGTGAAAAAGCTTGAAAGGTAACGTAGCGAGGTTCTAGATGCCCGAATAGAGTATGAAAAAGAAAGAAAAGTCACGTAGCGAGGTTCTACGTGCCCGCATAGAGTATGAAAAAGAATGAAGGGTAACATAGCCTGGTTCCAGGTGCCTAAAGAGCATAAAAAAAGACAGAAAGGCAATCACTAAAAACTAAGAGAATGTGATTGCCTTTTTTAATTGCAAATTGTCTGACAAATGTACTGGGTTAATATATAATAGAGAGGAATTAGATTCAAACTATTATTGGATGATATAGGAGATCGAACATGGAAAAAATAGATGGAACAAGCCTTGGTATGGTCGAGCGAAATATTCAAAAAATGAAAGAAGTATTTCCCGAAGCTTTTACTGGTACCAAGCTAAATCTTAATAAACTGCTCACACTATTAGGAGAGAATACGGAAGAGAGTCAGCGCTATGAATTTACTTGGCATGGGAAAAATGATGCCATTCGCTTGGCCTATGAAGCCCCGACCAATATGTTAAAACCAAACCGCTCCAAGAGTATCGACTGGGATACGACAGAGAATCTATACATTGAAGGAGATAATCTGGAAGTATTACGCCTTCTGCAGCAATCTCATCTAGAACAAGTCAAAATGATTTATATTGACCCCCCTTACAATACTGGAATGGATTTTATTTATAAAGATGATTTCAGTGAAACTCTCAGCAACTACAAAACAAACAATGACACTACAGAGCTATATGGCAGATTTCATACAAACTGGTTGAATTATATGTACCCAAGATTACTATTGGCCAAAAATCTATTAACAGAGGATGGCATGATTTTTATTAGTATTAGTGATAAAGAACTCTATAATCTGAAGAAAATCTGTGATGAGATTTTCGGTGAAGAAAACTTTGTAACAACGTTTATTTGGGAGAAAAAGAAAAAGCCATCTTTTTTGGATCGAAATATTGGCTGTGTTACAGAATACATTCTCGTCTTTTCAAAGAACAATGAAAAATCGCATGCTCTTTCTATAGAAAAAACGGAAGAAGGGAAAAAATATCCATTTAATAATGCGGGAAATACGTTGGGTGTTTTAACCTTTCCAAAAGGTACAGTAAAATTTCGATTAAAGGATTCAACGATCAAAGCGCAGGATATGTCTGCAGGCAAAATCATAACCGAGCTATTGGATGATGTCGTAATTAAACATGGGGTCAATCAAAATATGTTTCGTCTTAAGGGGGAATGGCGTTACTCCCAGGAAAAGGTAAATGAAATTATTCGAAACGGAGAAGAAATTGTGATTAGTAAAGTTCCCTTTCGACCGAATCACGTAAAACCCGGTGGAGAAGTAAAAAAAATTAAAAACCTGTTTTCCATTACAGGCTATGGATTTCCAACCTATGAAGATGCGGACAAGGAAATAACAGACTTATTTGGGAAAAAATTATTTGATTATTCAAAGCCTGAAAAACTAATTCGCCGGTTAATCCAGTCCCTTTTATATCAAGATGAAAAAGCAATTGTCCTGGATTTCTTCTCGGGGTCAGGTACGACTGGTGAAGCAGTTTGGCGGTTTAATAGGGAATTTGGAGGAAACCACCGATTCATTCTTGTTCAGCTTCCAGAATTAATTGATAAAAAGTCGGTGGCATACAAAGATGGGTTTCGCACAATAAGTGAGCTTGGAAGGGAGCGGCTAATAAGGAGTAGACAAAGATTATTAAATGGCAGAAAAAATAGTGATCTAGGCTTTAAATATTTTGAATTAACGGAGAAGTAGCTTTTGGTTGTGTTAAAATGGAAAATAATGGTGGGGATAAAAAATGAATGTTTTTCAAGCTATTCAGGAAAGAAGAGAGATTACGAAGTATAGTGATCAATTGATTCCGGATGATAAGCTGAAGAAAGTAGAAGATGCTGGATATTATGCGCCAACAGGGAATAATCTGCCTTCGAAGCATATAGTCGTTGTAAAAGACCGTGTAACACTTGATAAGCTCTCGGAAACAACGCCTTATATGAAATGGCTGAAGGAAGCACCTGCTGCAATTGCTGTTACTGGAAATCCGACAGTAAGCAAATATTGGCTGCAGGATGCATCGATTGCTTGTGCTTTTATTTGGCTGGAAGCAGTAGAAGTAGGAATTGGTTCTGCGTTCGGTGCGGTTTATCACTCGGAAGATGAAGAGGAATCCATAAAGAGGGAAAATCATGTTCGTGCGCTATTAAATTTACCAGAAGAGCAGCGAGTGGTTGCGGTACTAGGATTAGGCTATCCGAAAGAGAATCCAAAGCCAAAGAATCATATTCCTAGAGAAGAAGTGGTATCGTATGAGAAATTTAGCTAATGTGGAAGCAGTGAAAGTGTAACCAGATGAGATGGTGTGTCCATTTCATTAGTTTGAAAGAATGTTTTTGGTTTACGAATTACATACATTGGGAATCAGGAAATGCTCCCCATCTGATAAAGTGAATCTTTAATGAAGTGGGGGCATACAGCCAGTAATCAGTGATAAACATGATTCCACCAGCCCAATCAATTCCAGACAACTATGGATAAAGCTGAAAAGATAGAATCTGCCGCATTTACACCTCCCTTTCTATACTTCTGGTGTATAATGCTGGAGCGAATAAGCTGTCTATAAAATTAGATACCATGGTTTAGACGAGTGTAAAGAGGGTATTCTAGAAAAAGGTGTTGTTTGTTTAACGATTCAAGTTAATAAAGAAGTATATGAATAAAGGAGAGATCGCGATGGCAGATTTAAAATACGATATTATCGAAAAGATTGCAGTACTTTCTGAATCACCTAAGGGATGGACTAAAGAGTTAAATCTCATTAGCTGGAATGGCAGAGATCCAAAATACGACTTGAGGGATTGGGCACCAGATAAGGATAAAATGGGAAAAGGTGTCACCCTAACCAAAGAAGAGTTATTAAATTTAAAAGCAACTCTAGCAGAATGGGAGTAATATAACAATCATTGACAAAAGAGTCTTGCAATTCATTTTGGGATATGGTAAAATAAAATAATCGCAATTGGATACGGGATATTAGCTCAGTTGGGAGAGCAGCTGACTCTTAATCAGCGGGTCGTAGGTTCGAGCCCTACATGTCCCATAATAAAAAAAGAGAGAGGTTAGGCTCTAGAGTCTAACCTCTCTCTTTTTTCCTGGAAAATATAAATTTTAGCAAGAAGTCGGTTCAACGTAGTTAAATTTTAACACCCCAAGTATAAGAAAAACGGATAAAAATGTCCTCGCCGTGTTTCAAGATGATTCAGTGAAGTAGCCCCCACGCAAAGCTACATGAAAAAAATTTGAATTCAAGACGTCGCTATGCTAATAGGAGAGCTATGAGTTTTTCTTAGGACGCTGGGTTTTTAAAGGTTAAATTTCATAGTAAAATAATAGAAAAATATACTGGAAGTTGGTAGATTCATATGAAAGAGATTGTGTTGGCAATGGCAGATGCTGTAAATGAGATTCATGATATTCTCATAGATATTTTTGGGTTTCATATGACCGATAAGGAGCTGCATTTTTGGATTATTGGAGTTATTGGAATGTTTACGTTTTTAGTCGTATATTTCTTCTTTAAATGGATTGCAAGAATGAAGTGGAGTATTACGATTTTGTCGTTTATCTATACGTTTACGGGAATGGTTGTTTTAGTATTTGCGATTGAGCTGCAGCAGGCGATAACGAATCGCGGAAACATGGAATTCGCCGATGCGGTTGCCGGGTTATGGGGATTTGTTGTCTTATTTATGATCTATGCGGTGGTTGGTCTGATCATTTATGGATTTAGAAAGTGGATGAATAAGAAAAGAGGCTAATGTTTGAAAAAGAACAGCTGTAAAATTCTGATGTGAATTAGCAGTTGTTCTTTTTCTTTTTATCACATAGTTGAGTAATGGTATTTCTGATGAGTTGCTACTAGTTGCGGAAGATAAAATTTAGCTTTCATGTGAGGAATTCAGCTTTCGCGGAAATAATTCAGCCATCATGCAGAGAATTCAGCTTTCGTGTGAATAATTCAACTGTTGCGGGGCATCAAACAGCTTTCGTGTAGTCTGGATTTATTACCAGATTATGGTAATAAGATACTAACTGTAATATGAAGTATTAATTATGTATACACTGTTAAAATAACGCTATTCTTACATATTTAGTAACGTGTCAGAAAATGATTCAGGGGGCACAGCAATGTTAAAGCTAAAAGAGATGGCTAAAAAACAGAAAGGGAATCTTATACTTTTAGGGGTTTATGCTTTCTTCTCGGGTGCTTCCATCCTTGGACAAGCCTATTTATTCGCTACAATTATTGACGGTGTATTCCTTAAGGGTGTTCCTTTTTCTGACATCACTACATTATTAGCCGGATTGCTGTTTGTTCTTTTTGCAAGAACGTTATTTAACTATCTTATAGGGAAAACAGGGATAAAGATGGCTTCGAGGGTGAAAAGAGGTCTTCGTCAATTTCTTCTTCGTACTTATTCCAATACAACGCTTCAGTCTTCTATCCACGGACAATCTGGACAAAAAGTAAGTGTCCTGTTGGATGCAGTAGATAAAGTGGATAGCTATTTTAGCAAATATATCCCGAAAATCTTTCAGGCAACCATCATTCCAGTATTGATCTTCATCGTTATATTTTTTGAGCATGTACCGACAGGAGTGATTATTCTAATTACTGCACCATTTATCCCAATATATATGGTGGTTATCGGTTTTAAAACGAAGGATAAATCAGAAGAACAGCTACATAAAATGGCAGCTTTTTCAGGGAAGTTTCTCGATACATTACAAGGTCTGACTACATTAAAATTATTTGGCCACTCTCAAAAACAAAAAGAAGAAATCAGAAAAAGCAGTTTGGAGTTTCGAGATGCTACGATGGATGTATTAAAAATTGCCTTTCAAAATTCTCTAATATTAGAGTTTGTTTCTATGTTAAGTATTGGATTGATTGCATTGGAAGTTGCGATTCGAATGATTATTTTTCAGGATTTGAGCTTTTATACAGGGTTTCTCATGCTCATATTGGCACCGGAGTTTTATAATAAGCTGAAAGAATTGGGCAGTGCATTTCATACAGGAAAAGGCAGTATAGGTGCAGCTAATGTGATAGAAGAGGAGCTGGAAAATACATTTGCTCCTGTTACGTGGGGAGAGGAGCACTTAGATGAAAAAACACCGCCAACTATCGTTTTAAGTAAAGCTGGTTTTCGTTATGGGGATGCTGGATTTAGTCTGACAAACATAAATCTTGTCATCCATCCTTATGAAAATGTGGCAATTGTCGGCAAAACCGGTTCTGGTAAAACAACGTTATTGCATGTTCTTGCTGGACTATTTCCATTAACGGCAGGAAAAATACTCATTAACGGAAATCCTCGGGATATGTACAAGGAAGAAGAATGGTTTGGAGGTGTAAGCTATATTTCCCAATCTCCTTATTTGTTTTCGGGAACGATTGCTGAAAATATTGCTGTCGGTTCTCGGCATTCTACGACAATGGAAGAAATCGAACATGCTGGGGAAAAAGCCGGAATAGCTGAAGTAGTACGGTCTTTGGCAGATGGTTATGATACGAAAATCGGGGAGGTAGGGAGAGGACTTTCTGGTGGAGAAAAACAGCGGATTGCGATTGCCCGAGCTTTTTTAAAACGGCCATCTGTCATTTTATTTGATGAGCCTACAACAGGATTAGACCTTTATACGGAGCGGATTTTACAGGAATCGCTGGATGAATTATCGAGGAATGCCACCGTTATTACTGTGGCCCATCGGCTGCATACGATTCAGCGTGCAGATAAAATTATGGTGATGGAGGACGGAAAAATCATTACAGCTGGTACCCATCAGGAGCTATTGAATCATGCGTTATACAAAAGGATGGTTTCTGTTCAGCAGGGAGGTGCTTAACGTGAAAGATTTAGGAACGATTGTCAAAATCATGTTTCGTGAGAAAAGGGATATCTATTTATCAGTACTGTGTGGTTTTATTGCGGGAATAACTGCAGTTGGTCTCTTTGCATCGAGTGGATATTTAATTTCCAAATCTGCATTTGCCCCGCCAATCTATACGCTAATGATTCTAGTTGCATCGGTAAAGCTGCTGGGAATTATTTCTGCAGTAAGCCGCTACGGGGAACGTTATTTTTCCCATCGCGGAACGTTTACGATGTTAAGCAATTTACGTAGTTCCTTTTATGAAAAAATCGAACCATTGGTACCCCGTGTATTTCATCAATATCGAAGTGGAGATCTTTTAGCGAGAATAGTAGGGGATATTGAAACGTTGCAGAATTTCTTCCTGTTGGTTTTTTATCCGCCAATCGTAACCGCTCTTATCTTTGTTTGCACCATTTTTATTGCTATGTTTTTTTCAATGGAAGCAGCGCTCATTATTTTTATTGGATTTATTTTGACGACAATTATTGTACCAGCGCTTTTCTTACTAAGGCAACGAAAGTTTCAGCTTAAAGTAAGGAACAGTCGCAGCAGATTTTCAATCGAGATAACTGAATTTCTTTATGGATACCGGGATTTGAAAATATATCAGCAAGTAGAAGGGAAGGAGCATCAGCTAAATCTGTCATCTGATGCGTATTTAAAGGAACAGGAAAGAGAAGAAATCCATCATTTGTTTGGCGAATCTGTCAATACCTTTCTATCCTTAAGTATATCGTTTATCGTTTTAGGAACTGGAGCTTATTTGGTTAGTGAAGGACAGCTGGATGGAATCTTCCTGGCCATGCTCGTCATGATATCTTTAACCGTTTTTGAAAATGTTACGACAATTGCAGCGTTACCTGGTCATTTAGAAGATAACAAACAAGCAGCTGCTCGCTTAAATAAGGTTGTAAGTTATGAGGAAGTGCAGGAATCAGATGTTGGGAAAGCTAAGCTAATCATACAAAGTGCTCCTTCCTTGGAGGTAGAAAATCTGACATTTACTTTTCCTGATCAGTCGAGAAAGGCGCTTTCCAATATTTCGTTGAGACTTCCTGCAGGTTCGAAAACCGCAATTGTTGGTCCAAGTGGGTCCGGAAAGTCAACACTCATGCAATTAATCATGTATTTATATCCAATCGCTGATGGGGAGATTCGTATCAATGATCAGCCCTACCGTCAACTAAACAAGGAAAGTATTTGGAAACATACGAACATCGTGCTTCAGGAAAATCATTTCTTTTTCGGAACAATTCGCGATAATTTACTGTTAGATGCAAAGACAGCGGATGATGACATCCTTCAGGTATTGGAAAAAGTAAAACTTGGCCATTTTTCTTTGGATGATTCTGTATTAGAGAAGGGGGAAAATCTTTCAGGGGGCGAAAAGCAGCGTTTGGCCATTGCACGGATTTTTTTGAAGAAAGCACCCTTATGGCTTCTTGATGAACCGACCTCCTCCTTGGATGCTATTACAGAGGCGGAAATTTATCAGCATCTTTTTTCTTTAGCAGAAAAGGATACGCTTGTCCTGATTAGTCATCGATTACAGGGATTAGAAGAGATGGATCAGATTGTCGTAATGGATCGAGGAAGAATTGTGGAGATGGGGAATTATCATGAATTGATGGAGATGAGAGGCTATTTTTACGGGATGAAGCAAATTGAAAAGAGTGTGTTTACTTGGGGAGTTACTTGAATCCTGAATAGCGGGGGCTTCTCACGCGATATTTGCAGAAAGTCGTGCACAGAAAATAATAGGAGCTGAATTATCAGCTCCTATCCCTGCTTAATACCCCTCTTGATCTCCTTCTTTAATGGATGCTGCAGCTGAAATATCCTCTTCTTCCACTCTTTCCAATTTATCTGCTTGACCGGCATTTTCAATGTCACCTGTTGCTTTGTATCCCGCAATTTCGGTATTGGAAGTAGTTCCGTAAAGTCCCATTCCACCAAGTTTGACGTTAATTTTTTCATTCGTTTTTTCTTTGTTGTTCTTTGCCATTTATTCCACCTCCTATCGGTAATTTAACCAAAGGAGTTGAAAATTATAGATGTTAAATAGGGCAACATGGATTCACTCGTCTTCCTCTATAGCAGGTGAATCTTTTAGTGCTGCCCAGAAAGAAATGACAATGGCCGCAATGGTAATAATAATTGGAGCAACAAAAATTAAAAAGTCATCAAACAAATCCTTCACTCCTTTTGTTCCTTCGTTCCTCGTACATAATTTTTATTGAATAAAAACAGTTTTAACACAAGATATAAAGAAGGCAGTAGTAAGGCCAGGCCGAGAATAAACACAACCACCAGCGAGATAGCCATCGCTCGATTTGTAAACCCTTCGTGAATCGTCAAATGTGGGTAGAGTAGGTATGGATAATGGGAAATGCCATATGCGTAAAAAGCAAGTGCAAATTGTCCAAATAAGAGCCAAACTGCTGTCCCATAATTTTTGCGTTTCCAGATGAACCAAACGGTTAGTGCCCAGAGCAAAAAGGATAATCCAAACACCCACCAAAGGTCCACTAATCTCTCATAGTGCTCAGGATTATGAAAACGTAATTCATATACAATACCACCAGCTGTTACAATCAAAGGCAATGCCCAAATCAATGCATACCGGCGCATGAGTTTTGTTGCTTCGTCATCGCCTGTCTGGTTAGCATACCAAGTAAGAAACACAGCGGAAATATATAAAACTGCAACAATGCTCAATATGACAATTGACCATGATAATGGACTGGTAAACAATGCCCAGTAATCAAGAACGGGATTTCCGTCTTCGATAAAGACAAACCCACCTTCTGAAATCGCCAGTACGGTAGATAAGGCTGCAGGAATCAATAATCCTGTTAATCCATACAAAAAAGCATAACCCTTATGTCCCTTGGAACCATATGTTTCAAAAGCATAATAGGACCCACGGATGGCCAGCAAAATGAGTCCAATACTTCCAGGAACAAGGAAAATGGTTCCGATATAATAAGCAGTTTGTGGAAAAAAACCAACAATACCCACGAAAAAGAATACGAAAAATACGTTGGTAATTTCCCATACTGGTGAAAGGTAACGCTGGATTACTTTTGATAAAATATGCTCTCTACCGGTGATGATACTATATGCATTAAAGAAACCTGCACCATAGTCAATCGAACCGATGATCACATAACCAAACAGAAATGTCCAAAGTACTGAAATTCCCAAAATTTCTAAGCTCATGACGGATCAGCCCCCTGTTCGATTCGTTTAAGTTCAGCCTCAATTGGGTTTTGTTTAAATATACGGCGTAAAACTACGATGGTACCGACACCAAGGATGATATATAACAATCCAAAGAGAAGAATCATGACATGGACATAATCACTGGTCGTTGCTGCTTGATCCACTGTCATAATACCCCGTAATATCCATGGCTGTCTTCCAACTTCAGCCATCCACCAACCGAACTCAATAGCAAGGAGGGATAATGGACCGCCAAGGACAATAATCCAGCGGAACCCTTTTGATTTGATAAAGGCCCAGCCCCGTTTGATTCCAATCCAATATACAAAGGATAATAAAATCATGAAAACACCGATAGTTACCATCGAATCAAAGAAATAATGGATAATTAATGGTGGGGTTTCTTCTTCAGAAAATTCATTTAATCCAATAACCTCGGCTGACGGATTTCCGTGAGCGAGTATGCTTAGGGCAAAAGGAATTTTTATTGAATATTTGACTTCCTGATTTTCATCCAGCACGCCATACATAAGAAGGGGGGCATAGCCTTCTGTTTCAAAATGCCATTCAGCAGCAGCTAATTTCTCCGGCTGATATGCGGCAAGATATTTTCCAGAAAAATCCCCATTAACCGCAGTCGCAATTGAAAAAATAAGACCAATTTTCATCGTTAAGTATAGTGCTTTTTTATGATAAGGATGTTTCGATCCTTTTAATAATTGGAATGCGGCAATGGATGCAAGTACAAATGCTGCCGCCATATAGGCAGTAACCACGACATGGAAGACCTTGGTTACCATTGCAGGATTAAACATCGCTGCAATGGGGTCGGCATTGACAAGCTGTCCATTCACCATATCAAAACCAGCAGGAGAGTTCATAAAAGAATTGACAATGGTGATAAAGAATGCCGACATTCCTCCACCAATAGCAACGGGAATAAGCAATAGTAAATGCTTGCGCTGATCAGCAAATCGATCCCATGTGTAGGCATAGATTCCTAAAAATATAGCTTCAAAGAAAAATGCAAATGTTTCCATAAATAAAGGAAGGGCAATGATTTGACCTGCCAGTTCCATGAAGTTTGGCCAGAGTAAGGACAACTGCAGTCCAATAATGGTACCTGTTACAACCCCCACTGCTACGGTTACAAGATAACCCTTGGACCAGCGTCTTGCCATCAGAATGTAGTGTTCATCATTTTTACGGATTCCCAGCCAATGGGCAATGATAATAAGCAATGGAACTCCAACACCAATCGTTGCATAAATCACATGAAAGGTCAGGGTCATTAACGTTAAAAAACGGCTGGCTAGAACCGGGTCTTCCAATATCATCATCGTCTCCTCCTTTAACTCGTCCCGGGATCTATCGCATTTAAAAAAATAAGTTGATAAAGTAATTCGCAGGCACAAAATATAGGTTTAGTGTTTGCGATTTCTAATTAATTATTATGTGTTTTATGGATTTAATCCCATTTTAAGCTAAAGGCTCTATTGTCAGTTTTGTTACTTTTAATTGTAGTTGATATAAATTGCGCGCGAGCACGAGTCAAGTCGCTCGAAAACGCAACCAAATCGAGCGGGCACACAGTCGAGTCGCGTGGGCACGAAACCAAATCGCGCGAGCGCCACATCAAATTGAGCGAGCAGGCAACCAAATCGAGCAAGCACGCAATCCAGTCGCGCAAGCCCGCAACGAAATCGCACGACCACCACATCAAATCGCGCAAGCAGGGGTGCACAATTGCCCGGAGACTAGAATTGGGCAAAGCAGTCCTTATGTCGCAGTTTATCAAATTAGAGAAAACCACCAATTAAAAAAAGAATCTAAAAAAATGCAGGAGCTCTACTTGCTCCTGCATTTTATTCTCTATTCAATGGGGAATGTATATTGTTTTTCTCTTTGGAATTCTCCGTTATGGTAAGTTCGCTCGTGAAAAGTAACCTTATTTTCTTTGTCAATCAGTAAAACCGTTGATGACCTTGTTCCATATTCGGGGGACTTAATAAATAAAGAGGAAAGCATTCGTTCCAGCTCCAGTCCAACTCCAGTATCAGGTAGATCATTATCCGGTGCTTTCTCCGAATCGGAAATTATTTTAAATAATTCATTTACATCCAGGTTATTATTTTCTCTTATGTAATTATGCAGCATGTTTTTCCCTTTAATGACTTTTGGCCATGGTGTGTTCAACGTGTGATTACTTAAGCCATGGGTGCCCGGAGTAATGGTATGTAGCTCATCCAATATGTTATTGTAATGGAATAATTGTTCCTGATTACCAATGAGGACATTAAACCCGGCATATTGATCCTTATTTTTTTGCAGTGTATCCAGACATTCTTCCGGTGTTTGACCACCAGCTAAATAGGTACGTACAATCTCTCCACGTGATATTTTACCGGTTTCAGATAAATTAGGGTCACGATAATTCGTTAATGCTGCAAAACGACCTTGTTTGGTTACACCAAGCCATGTTCCCATTTGCAGTAAATCACGGCCAGCAAGAATGTTTGGGTCATCCTCCCAGTATGAAGCAGGAGCAGTTGGCCGCTTATAAAACTCATCCCGGTTTGCAGCCACAATCAGTTTATATGTTGGATGATCATGAAAATGGAAATTTATTAAACACATTCGTATCTTCTCCCCTTTTGTCATATTATACGAATTGGTAAGCCCGAATACAAAAATAATACCTCGTATGTCCGAAGAAAAGCATGTTGAAGGTTGGAACGGCATACAGGGATATGTCAGGAATTGCCAATCATCGACAAGAGCACGCCATGAAGCGTTAGGGTACATCCGAAAGTTCAGATAGTACATACAACATATATCAGTTTTCCTTCATTGTCCCTGAAAAAAATTCAATTTAAAAATAATTTTCCCTATTGACATATCCCCCTTTTCTATCCATAATAAATTACAATAATACTTTGAACGTTAACGAAGGAATAGTATGTGAACCTTGCAGTGTCAGAGAGTGGAATTTATTGAGCTGAGAGATTCCGCCACGGGCAACTCACAGAACCTGCCTTTATCAGTCCCATGCTAAAACATGGGCGTTTCTTCAGCGTTATTTGAAGGAAAGCGGGATGTGTAAACACACATCCAAAAATGGTGGTACCGCGGAAGCAGAAGCTCTTTCGTCCTTTAAATGAAGGATGACTGGGCTTTTTTTGTTAGGGAAATTTAAGCAAAAGTTTTCTTCATAAGTTTGATTGCTTTTTAATTCTGAAATGATGACATAATCATGATCGACAAATTATCTCCCGCTTGGAATTCGCACCATTTAGCGAAATTACTCTTTTTTTACTTATCTTTTATCTCAAAAAATTTTAAAATAGGAGTTAAGAATAATGGCAAAGGAACGCATTGTTGTTAAAATCGGAAGCAGTTCACTGACAAATGAAAAAGGGGAAATTGACCTGGTGAAATTGGAAGACCATGTCCATGCCATCGTTGCATTGAGACAGAAAAATCATGAAGTGATTCTTGTTTCATCCGGGGCAGTTGCTGCAGGTTTTAAAAAGCTTGGCTACTCCTCCAGACCCGTTACGATAAAAGGGAAGCAGGCAGCTGCAGCAGTAGGGCAAAGTCTGTTGATCCAAACGTACTTGGAAAAGTTCCATTCCTATGATATAACGGCTGCTTTGGTTTTGCTTACCCGTTCGGATTTTTCCAATCGGGAAAGGTATAAAAATGCATTTGCTACGTTAAGTGAGCTACTGGATCGGGGAATTTTACCAATTATAAATGAAAATGATACCGTTTCGGTGGATGAGTTAACGTTTGGAGACAATGATATGTTATCAGCATTAGTTAGTGGATTTGTCCATGCCGACCGATTAATTATTTTAACGGATATAAATGGAATTTATGATGGGAACCCTCGAACCAACCCGAATGCAAAGAAATTCGACTATTTGGAAACCATTGACGAGGAGATGTTCCAGGCAGCAGATTCCACCGGATCCAAAGTAGGAACAGGAGGAATGAAATCCAAACTGCTGGCAGCTAAAACCGCACTTTCGCTGGGAGTTCCAGTATTTATTGGCGAGGGAAAAGGAACAAAAAAACTGCTTGACGTGTTAGAGGGTCATGGAAATGGTACGTACATTGCAAATCAGGATTTAAGTTGGGTGAATACGAAAAAACAATGGATTGCCTTGCATTCTGAAGCCTCAGGGAAAATTTATGTGGACCAGGGAGCGGAGGAAGCAATTTTATATCATGGAAGAAGTTTACTTTCACCAGGAGTGTTTAAAGTGAATGGGATGTTTGAAAAAGGGGATGTAGTGGAGGTATTGAGCACCAGTGGTTTTCTTGGAAAGGGCCAGGTAAAATGCTCGTCCAGTGAACTGAGACAGCAAATTGAAAGGAGTGGGGTTGATTTTCGGCCACCAGCAATGGAAGTGATTCACCGGGATCAATGGGTGAAAGCGGAAAAAATAAGGGAGGAGATTGAATGAGCGAAGTTCAGTTTAAAGGAAAAAAGGCGCAGGAAGCAAGTTATGAAATGACAGGATTAACAACAGAGGATAAAAATGAGGCATTGAGCTTGATTGCAGATCAAATATTAGAAGACAGTTCAGTCATTTTGGAAGAAAATAAAAAAGATATGGAAGATGGGAGAGAGAAGGGACTTACTGATTCCATTTTGGATCGGATTTTTCTTAGCCCAGACCGCATACAAGCAATGGCAGAAGGAATCAGGCAAGTGATGGAATTGTCAGATCCAATTGGTGAAACACTGGAAACGATTGAAAAGGACAATGGATTAGTTATCCAAAAAAGAAGAGTACCAATTGGTGTGGTCGGCATGATATATGAAGCAAGGCCAAATGTAACGATTGATGCCGCAGCACTAACATTAAAAACAGGGAATGCCGTGATTTTAAGAGGAAGTTCTTCTGCAAAATATTCAAATATCGCACTGGTCAAATCGATTCATCTTGCACTGGAAAAAAGTTCTGTGCCAGTTGATGCGGTACAATTAATTAACGATACGAGCAGAGAAACGGCAAAGGAGCTTTTCCGTTTAAATGAGTATTTGGACGTCCTCATTCCAAGAGGCGGCAAAAATTTAATTGATGCGGTCGTTCGCGAATCAACGGTACCAGTTATTGAGACTGGTGCAGGTAATTGCCATGTTTTTATCGATGAAACAGCGAAACAGGATATGGCTGAGGAAATTGTTTTGAATGCCAAATTACAGCGCCCGTCTGTATGCAATGCAATTGAAACCATCTTAATTCATCCGGTTTGGTTTGAAAAATATGGGGTCACCCTGCTGGGAAAATTACATGAAAACAAAGTAGAGGTATATGCAGACGAAAAAGTATGTCATGCATTTTCCGAAGCAAAAGCTGCAACCGAAGAGGATTGGCATACGGAATATCTCGGGTTAGCTGTTAGTGTGAAGGTAATAGATAGTGTAGAGGATGCGGTAAAACATATTAACCAATACGGTACAAGACACTCTGAAGCCATTCTTACAGAAAATCATGCAAATGCGGCACTCTTTCAGCAGGCGGTTGATGCTGCTGCCGTTTATCACAATGCGTCCACGAGGTTTACAGATGGATTTGAATTTGCCTACGGTGCTGAAATTGGTATCAGTACTCAGAAGCTTCATGCAAGAGGCCCAATGGGTCTTCCGGCACTTACTTCAAGCAAGTTTTATATCAAGGGAAATGGCCAAGTAAGAAAATAAGAAACAAAAGCTATCACGGTTGTGATGGCTTTTTCTGTATTTGGAGTGGAAATCGGTAAATTGTATGAGGCCGCTGAATGGGGTACACTAAATGTAACAATTTTAAACGAGAGGTGATAATGTTGGAACAAATGATAAAATGGGATGGGGAATTTACATTTTCCGGGGTTACTCCATCTGGTCATGAAATGAAAATGGATGTAGCGGAAGAATTTGGTGGATCAAATACCGGTGCCAGACCAACAGAACTGCTGTTAAATGCTGTTGCAGGGTGTACCGGAATTGATATTATTTCGATTTTAAAAAAGATGCGATTGGAACCAGACTCATTTGAAATGGTTGTTAACGGACGGCGTGCAGATGACCATCCAAAACGTTTTACTACCGTTCATATTCACTATGCAATAAATGGAGATTTACCTGAAGATAAAGTCGTTCGAGCTATTCAGTTATCGATGGATAAATATTGTTCCGTATCCCATTCATTGAATGCAGAAATTCTTGCAAGCTATTCCCTTAACGGGGAAGATGAAATAAAATTATAAAGAAAGCATGGGGACGGTTCTTTTGCTTTTAGAAAAC
The DNA here is from genome assembly GCF_009733865.1 of Oceanobacillus salinisoli. GTDB lineage: Bacteria > Bacillota > Bacilli > Bacillales > Amphibacillaceae > Oceanobacillus > Oceanobacillus salinisoli. The sequence goes on from NZ_WOFB01000002.1 coordinate 85,182, forward strand.
CTGGTGTTCGCCAAGCTTAGGCGAATGCCTTAGTTGGACTTATATAGATAAGAAAACTGTCAAAAAAGGCGAACGGTGTAACCCCGTTCGCCTTACCATTTATCCCTACTGTTCACCAAATACGTCTTTCCATTCCTCTCTTTTTGCAAGCATCTCGCGTGCGAGTTCCTGGGCGCCTTCCAAACTGTGGCTTGCTGCCCAGCCGCATTGCACTTCATTACACGCAGGAACTTCGTCTGCTTTTTGTACATCTTCTAACGTTTTCTCCACCGTATCGAGAATTTTATCATAATTATCATCGTTAAGTACGGTTAAGTAGAAACCAGTTTGGCATCCCATCGGACTTAAGTCGACGATTGTACTGTGGTGGTTACGGATTAACTCTGCCATTAAGTGTTCTAAAGAATGTAAAGCTGGCATTTCCATATGTGCTTTATTAGGTTGTTTAAACCGCAAGTCATATTTATGAATGACATCACCATTCGCACCTTCCGTTACACCAGCTAAACGAATATATGGTGCTTGTACTTTTGTATGATCAAGGTTAAAGCTTTCCACGTTCATTTTTTTAACCACTTATATCCAACTCCTAAACTATGAAATAATCATTCTATGTAAAATAGTAACATATTTAGTGGTTCCTGTAATGTAGGATTTTCGAGTCTAGAATGACTGGAAGGTTCGGATAGGAAGATTAAGGGCAGGTGTGTGGTTATAAGAAGGGAAGGTGGGCTCCATGATGAAGGTGAACAGTAAAGTGAAGGAGGTCCACTTATAAAAGATCGTTCACAAGAACCGTTTGAAAAGGAAGAGAAACAATTTCCTCATAACCCTTCATTCGCCTGAAATTATAATTTAAATTATAATAAATTCAAATATAATAAACATCAGGAGGCCATGAGATTGACAATACCTTTAAATAAAATAGTCTTAAGAAAGCTGAAAATGCGGTTAAAGGATCCATTCGTAACTAGTTTTGGCAAAACACAGGATAAGGAATTTTTTATTATCGAAGCTAAAGACCCTGATAGTAATGCTGGATATGGGGAATCGGTTGCTTTCACAGTTCCATGGTACACGGAGGAGACGGTAAAGACATCTAAGCATATCATAGAAGACTTTTTAATTCCTATATTAAAAAGTAGTATCATTCATCACCCTAATGAGGTTACCGAACTTTTTCGTCCAATTAAAAGAAACAACATGGCTAAAGCGGCGATAGAAGGGGCGATATGGGATTTATATGCGAAGAGAGAAAATATCCCCCTTGCTGAAGCACTTGGTGGAGAGAATGGATCCATCGATGCAGGAATTAGCATTGGTATAAAGCCATCCACCCAAGCCCTCATACATACAATAGAAAAGGCGCTGGAGGAAGGATATAAACGAATTAAATTGAAAATCAAGCCAGATGCAGATGTAGAAGTGTTAAAAGAGGTTCGAGCCCATTTTCCAGATACGCCTATTATGGCGGATGCTAACTCCGCATACACATTGGAAGACATAGACCACCTAAAAAAACTGGACGACTTCAACCTGATGATGATTGAACAGCCCTTGGCGCATGATGACATCGTCGATCACGCCAAGCTACAGGCACACCTTAACACGCCAATATGTCTGGATGAGAGTATTCATTCTGTTGAGGATGTCAGAAAAGCTTATGAGTTAGGGAGCTGCAAAATAATTAACGTGAAAATCGGCCGTGTCGGGGGACTGACAGAAGCAAAGCGCATCCACGATTTTTGCAGGGAACATGAAATGGAAGTATGGTGTGGCGGTATGCTGGAAGCGGGGGTAGGTCGAGCCCATAACATCGCACTTTCCACACTGCCACAGTTCGTGCTGCCTGGCGACACGTCCAGTTCATCCCGGTATTGGGAAAAGGATATCATCATGCCGGAAGTCGTTACAAAACATGGCGTCATCGAAGTTCCTGATAAACCAGGGATTGGCTATGATATCGATGAGGAAGCAATCGAATCATTTACGGAATGGGTAAAGGAGTTTCCGATGTAAAGAAAAGCGAACAGCCACAAATAGCTGTTCGCTAACTTTTTATCCCCAAATCTCTTTAGAAATATCAACAATGTATTTCAATTTCGCCCATTGCTCATCTTCCGTCAAAATGTTTCCGTGATGCGTGGAAGCGAATCCGCATTGTGGGCTGATGCATAACTGTTCTTTAGGCACATATTTTGTAGCTTCTTCTACACGTGCTAAAATGTTTTCTTTATTTTCCAGTTCCCCATGTTTTGATGTGAACACACCTAATACAACTTGCGGACCGCCATTTGGAATGTATTCCAATGGTTTAAAATCACCAGAACGGTCGTCATCATACTCCAGGAAGAACCCATTTACTTGTTCCTTAGCAAATAATGTTGGTGCGATTTTTGCATAGCTGCCTTCAAATGCCCAAGTTGAACGATAGTTTCCACGGCATAGGTGCGTAGTCACAACTAAATCTTTGGGTTTACCTTCCAGTACTCCATTGGCCACGCGAAGTGCCAAATCAATTAATTCTTCACGAGAGTAGCCACTATCATTAAATGGAATTTCCGGTGCATTAAGTCCTGCAATATACACGTCATCTAATTGTAAGTAGCGGCATCCTGCATCGTAAAATGCTTTAATGGCATCGCGATATGCTTGAATAATATCATTTGCATATTCCTCAATGTCAGGATAAATTTCTTTGTCGCGAATACCCGCATTAAAGAATTGGTTTGGACTTGGGATGGTTTGTTTTGCAACAGCACGGTCACCGACAATTTCTTTAAACTCAATAAAATCTTTTACATGTGGATGATCTGGGTTAAAGGAGATTTTTCCAACAGTGCGAACATCATATCTTTCTGTTTCCTCTCCAGCAAATTTATATCCCTGCTTTGGAACAAATCCTTCCACTCCATTTAAGTGTTCCATGAAATCCAAGTGCCACCATGTACGGCGGAATTCTCCATCTGTTACAGCTTGAAGGCCAATGTCAATTTGCTTGTCAACGATTCGCTTAATCTCTTTTGTTTCTACTTCACGTAATGTTTCGGCTGAAATGGTCCCTTCTTTAAATTCCTTTCTAGCCTTATGTAGATTCTCCGGGCGTAAAAAACTTCCAACATGATCTGCTCTAAATGGAGCTTTTACTAATGTTTTTGTCATTTAAAATCTCTCCCTATTTTTTTATTTGAACTAAAATTTATTGCCAAACTTCTTTAGCGACATCGACAATAAATTTTAATTTCTTCCACTGTTCTTCTTCAGTTAATGTATTTCCATGGTGAGTCGATGAAAAGCCACACTGCGGGCTTAAGCATAACTGCTCTAATGGGATAAAATTAGTTGCTTCTTTAATGCGTGCCTTGATTGCTTCTTTATCCTCTAATTCACCCGTTTTGGAAGTTACAACTCCTAAAACAACCTGCGCCCCATCATTTGGAATATGTTCTAATGGTTTGAAATACTGATCGCTCGTCATCGTATTCCAGGAAAAATCCATCCACTTTTTCCTTTGCGAAAAGGGTAGGAGCAATTTTGTCATAGCTGCCCTCGAATGCCCAGGTAGACCGATAGTTTCCACGGCAAAGGTGAGTAGTTACAATGAAATCGTCTGGTTTATCTTCCAGTACCCCATTTGTCACCCGCAATGCCAAATCAATCAACTGCTCCCTTGAATAAATGTTATCCAGAGACGGCCCTTCTGGAGAAGAAAGTCTTGCAAGATATACATCATCCAGTTGTAAGTAGCGGCAGCCTGCATCGTAAAAAGCTTTGAATACATCACGATAAGCTTGAATAATATCATTTGCATATTCTTCAATATCTGGGTAAATTTCCGGATTACGTATACCAGCAACAAATAGCTGGTTAGGACTTGGAATCGTTTGTTTAGCGATAGCACGATCACCAACGATTTCTTTCAGTTCCACAAAATCTTTGACAAAGGGGTGATTCGGGTTAAATGAAATTTTTCCTGTATTGCGAACACTATGTTTCTCTGTTTCTACCCCGGCAAAGGATTGACCCTGCTCTGGTTCGTATCCATCCACCCCGTTTAAGTTTTCCAGAAAATCATAATGCCACCACGTACGCCGGAATTCTCCATCAGTCACTGCTTTTATCCCTACTTCAATTTGCTTATCCACGATACGTTTTATTTCTTCCGTTTCCACTTCACGCAATGCTTCAGTAGATATTTTTCCATCTTTGAAATCTTGCCTTGCCTTTCGCAAATTTTCCGGACGAAGAAGGCTTCCTACATGGTCTGCTTTAAATGGTGCTTTAGGTAATGAATTGGACATATATCTCTCTCCTTTTCAATAGAATGAAGTTCATTATGGTAATATAGCAAAAGAACGGACATGGAATCCTGTTGCCTTTTCCGGCTTAGGACTCACCCTTAAATAAATAAAGCAAAAAACCCTCTTCCGTAAATAAGAAGAGGGTTAGATTATGTAATTAACTAGCTCTCTTCTTATCTTCTAGCATCTTGCTACTGGAATTGGCACAGTACTATTAAAAGTCCGCTGCCGAGGCTTCAAAGGGCCAGTCCCTCCACCTCTCTGGATAAGAAAAATTTCGAAATATTAAATTATAACCATTAATATACACCTCTTAAAAATGATTGTCAACACTGGAATTTTAAAAATTTAATTAAATCTTGCAATACACATATCTTGCATTTGAAAGCGGTAAAGTTAAAATTGTATTATAACAACGAAAAGCTGAAGCTGGACATAATTATAAAAAGAGGAGAAAGTACATGCTATCGCAAATAACCGATCACATACATAAATTAGTCGTAACATTTCCTATGGGCATGGGAGATGTAAATAGTTATTTAATAGAGGGGAAAAAGGGATATACCGTTATAGACACAGGAGCAAATCTAAAGGAAGCGATGGAAATCTGGCAGCGTTTTCTGGATTCAGGGATAACTCTAGAAAAAGTGGTCATCACCCATACACATGAAGATCATGTCGGACTGGCAAAATGGTTTCAGGAAACTATCGGTGTTCCTGTTATCATCCCTAAATTAGGGTTAACGGAAATGGAAAAACGAAGAAATTTGACAGTAGAGCAATTTAATCAACTTATAACTAAGTTTGGTGGTCCTGGTCTTCCTGAGCATTTTCGGGACGATACATCGATTTTTGATTTTATACCAGATGATACATTTGATAATCATCAGGAAATCCAGCTTGGTGACGATATGTATGAAACCATTTGGACGCCAGGTCATGCTTATGATCAATTTTGTTTTTATAACAAAGAGAAGAACATAATGATTGTTGGCGATCATATTTTAAAAGAAGTGTCACCAGTAATTGGATTATGGAACGGGGAGGAACAAAATCCGCTACGTGACTATTTGAAATCGCTTGAAATCATAAAGGAATACTCACCGGATATTGCATTGCCAGGGCACGGAGATTCTATCTATCATTTTCAGGACCGTGTAGTAGAACTGCAAGATCGACATGAACACCGGCTGGAACAAGCGTATGAGGCAGTAAAATACGAATACAAAACAGCGAAGCAGGTTACAGAGGAGATTTACGGTACATTAAATATTATTATTGAATTAAGTGCATTGATGGCTACGATAACAAGATTTCTTTATTTAGAAGATATCGGAAAAATAGAGCGAAAAGTAAGTGATGGAAAAGTTTTATTTCGTGCAAGCAACAGTTTATAACGTTGTTCATTGATACGCTTAAAGGAAATGGAGTTCGATTCTGAAATCATCACGTGATTAACTGGCTGTAAGATCTCCACTAATTGAGGATTCACTTTGTTTGCTTTATAATATTATTTATCGCTAAAACAACTTTTAGGGGAAATTTTATGAAGAATTCTGATGTTTTTCTAGCAACATTTAATCGTATTGAAAAAGAGTTAAAAACATTGCTCATACATAAAGACGTAGGGTTTTCCAGAGCAGTAAAAATTTTGCGAAACTCCAATTCGCTTGTAAAAAGATATAGTGACGACCTTTTGGAATTTGCTGAATTGCGAAATGCCATTGTACACAACAAAACGGATGCAGCCTATGCGATTGCAGAACCACATGATTCGATTGTTGATAATATCGTTAATATAGAAAAGGAACTGACAAAGCCAAGAATTGTTTATTCTGTTTTTGCGCGGAAAGTCTTCACTTTTCAAGAGAATGAAACAGTTGGATCACTCTTGAAAATTATCCGTGAAAAAGAGTTTACAAAGTTCCCCATTTATAGGGAGAAGGTATTTCAGGGATTAATCACTCAAAAAGGGATTACCAATTGGCTCGCCAACTCTATCGGTCAATTGAATGATGACCTTCTGGAAAGCCCATTATCTGATGTTTTGCGGTATGGAGATAAAGAAAATTATAAGTTCATATCGGGCAATAGTTCGATATATGAAGCGGTAGAAATTTTCAAAGAACAAATTGGCAACGGGAACCGCTTAGAAGCCATTTTGATTACCCAAAATGGTGATCCAACCGAGTCTCTCGTAGGAATCATCACCAATTGGGATATAATGCGGGTGAATACGTAAAGGGGGAACCGGCAATGAATTTTGTATCGATTGACTTCGAAACGGCAAATGAAAAACGCCACAGTCCATGTGCTATTGGTGTAGTGGTTGCGAATGAAAATGAGATAGTGGACGAGTTTTATAGTCTAATTAATCCAATGATGGAGTTTAGCTCCTTTCATACATATGTACATGGAATACATGATCAGGATGTAATAGATGCCCCGACATTTAGTGAGCTTTGGCCAAAGATGAGTGAATATTTAACAGAGCCTCTCGTGATTGCTCATAATGCCAGCTTTGATATGAGTGTCATTCGGAATACTTTGGATTATTTCAAGCTCCCATATCCAGAAATGGACTATCTCTGCACGGTCAAATTATCGCAAAAAACCTGGCCCGATTTGGAAAATCATAAGTTAAATACGTTAGCAGCCTATCATGGGTTTGAATTGGAACATCATCATGCTCTAGAGGATGCTCGGGTTGCAGCACAAATTTTAATGAAAGTCTTAAAGGAACATCAGACAGACTCAATTGAAACAGTATTGGAAGCTTGCAGCATGTCAAAGGGTCGAATTTTTGAACGCGGTTATATAGCACCAAAGGTAAAGAAAACGAGAAAAAAACAGAAGCTTTATCTTAAATAAAAAAGTACACATGAATGTTGTGTGCTTTTTTATTTAAGCTCTTTAGCGCCAGTTTTGTTGTCATAATTCTTCACCATTGAGCTAAAATGCGCTCAAGCATCCAAATTGCGCAATCACCAAGTCAAATCGAGCGCGCACCAATCCAAATCGCGCCAGCACCACCTTAAACGGAGCAAACACGCATCCCAACATTTAGCAATATCCGATTTTTCATATCCATGTGTTACATACTATTTCCAACTTTAACACAATTTAATGTTAAGCCAGGTGAAACGTTGGAGGTGTCGGGGTGGAATTATTAAAAGAAATGGCTGTCTTACTGGGACGAGTGGTTACGATTTTACCATTATTGCTGCTCATTACATTGTATATGGGAAGGAGGTCGATTGGCGAATTACCTATTTTCGATTTTCTCATTTTACTTGCTTTAGGTGCAGTAGTTGGTGCAGATATTGCGGATCCGACGATAGGTCATATCCATACAGCGGTTGCTATTATCTTAATTGGAGTACTGCAAAAAGTTGTAGCAAAGTGGAAAATTCGTAATCGAAAATTGGGAAATCTTATTACTTTTGAGCCTGTTGTGGTGATCAGTGATGGAAAATTTATCATTAAGAACCTGAAAAAAACGCACTTTTCCATTGATAATATATTAATGATGCTCAGACAGAAGGATGTATTTGATGTTAATATTGTAAAACTTGCAGTGCTTGAAGCGAATGGGGACTTATCCGTATTAAGGAAAGGGAGCAAATCGCCGGTTGTGTTGGAGGATTTGAATATACAGAATAAGCAGCCAGATTTTGCACTTCCAGTTATTGTAGAAGGAAAAATCTATGAAGAAGTACTCGCTGACCTGCAATTGGATGCCATCTGGATAGAAAAGGAATTACAAAAATTAAGTATTACCGATGTTAATAAAGTCTTCTATGCCGCAGTTGACAATAATAAAACATTACATGTGTCCCTGAAAACAGAAGCTGTTGATATTCCGAAAATTTATCACTAAAGCACAACAAAGGATTGTGCTTTTTATATTGCTAAATTCTTATATCTGAATTAAACTAATGGAAAGAAAATTCTATAAATGTTTAATTATAATTCCAGAGGAGTGATAAAATGACCGTTAATATGCATGGTGAGTTACATAAGAAACTGGAACGGGCAAGACGAAATACACTAGGTGACCTTTTAGAACGAACGAAGGACCGAAGTCCAAACAAAATTGCAATCGCTTACAAAAGTGTGCGGCTGACTTATAAACAACTCGATGACAAGGTAAATCAAACAGCACAAGCTTTTACATCTCACGGGATGAAAAAAGGTGATATGATTACAGTTATGTCAAAGAACAGTTTGGATTTTGTGATTACCAATTTTGCCTTAGCCCGTGTTGGTGCGGTAATGATTCCTGTAAATTATATGCTTACCATAGATGATGTAAAGTATATTTTAGAGCATGCTGGAGTAACAGGTTTGATCGCTTCCGAGGAATATGCATCTGTCCTGGACCAGGCTGCTGGTAAGCTGGATATAAATTTTCGTTACTTAATGGATACGGATGGGAGTAAACGGGAAGAACTTGTTTCATGGAAACCTTTATCATCAGTACGGAATGGGCAATCTACAGAACTTGTAGATGTAGACATTGCCGATGATGACTTGGCTCATGTGCTGTATACGAGTGGGACAGAATCCAGACCAAAAGGTGTCATGTTAACACATAAAAGTCTTATTAGCGAGTATGTAAGTACGATTGTCGATGCAAAAATCGAGACCAAAGATGTCGTCGTCCATGCATTGCCACTCTATCATAGTGCCCAGCTCCATGTATTTTTAGGTCCAAGCATTTATGTTGGTTCCAGTGGAATTATCCTTGGTTCAGCAACACCTGAGGCTATTTTAAAAACAATTGAAAATGAAAAAGTAACATCACTATTCTGCCCGCCTACCGTTTGGATTGGTTTGCTCCGTCATCCTGATTTTGATAAATGGGATTTGTCCTCCTTACGAAAAGGGTACTACGGTGCAGCCATTATGCCGCGGGAAGTAATCAAGGAATTAAGTGAACGTCTGCCAAATGTAGAGCTATGGAACTGTTATGGGCAAACAGAAGTAGCACCACTAGTAACCGTCCTACAGCCAGAAGATCAATTAGATAAGTTAGGCTCTGCTGGAATGCCCGTCTTAAACTGCCAAACAAAAATTGTAGATGAAAATGATCAGGAAGTTGACCGTGGTGAGATTGGAGAAATCGTTCATCGGACTCCGCACGCCATGAAGGGATATTTACATGATCCGGAAAAAACGGCGGAGGCTTTTCGAAATGGCTGGTTCCATAGCGGTGATTTAGGTGTTATGGATGAAGACGGGTATATCACCATTATTGATCGGAAAAAGGATATGATTAATACTGGTGGTGTCAATGTTTCGAGCCGGGAAGTGGAGGAAGCTATCTACCAAATGGACGGTGTTTCTGAAGTTGCAGTTATCGGTATACCTGATGCGTATTGGATTGAAGCGATAACTGCAATTATTGTTCCAAAAGACGGATATACATTTTCACATAATGATGTGATGGATTTTTGTAAACAGAAACTGTCAAAGTTTAAAGTTCCTAAATATGTTGAATTTACAACGAAATTACCAAAGAATCCAAGTGGGAAGGTCTTAAAACGTACATTAAGAGATGAATATGAAGACTTGACGAACAAATAGCTTGAAGGAGCGTTACCAATATAGGTATCGCTCTTTTTTTTTTCTTATTATAAAAGTCATATATACATACATTGATAAATTATAGAAAAACTAAAAATGGAGGTGTTTATATGACAGATAAAAAAGCCAGAAACAAGCGTGTCAATTCAAGCATTAATCCCCAAGGTTTAACAGAGGATGTGGCTGATCAGCGTCCAAAATCACAATTAGAACAGCGGGCAAAGAAGAAAAATACAAAGATTTGAACAAGAGGTGAAACGTCATCGACAATACACTAAAGTATTTACGCGAATCCTTAGCCAATTATAGTGAAAATGAAGTTTGTCAGCATATTCTTAAAAAAATAGAACAAAGTCATTATGAGAATGAAGAAGAATTTGTTGAGGATTTAGATGAAGAGGAAATGGCATACTTAGACAATGTTTTAGAAAATGAACTGAACTATGCAAAGAATGTCCAAAGTGATGAAAGAGTACAGCAGCTGACAGAAGTTTTTGAGTTATTATTCTAAAACATTGGTAGGAATTTACTATTGTCATACTGGGTGAGAAAGTGTAATATATAGGTACAAGCTACATTGTTCGTATTTAATTAAGTTTTAACCTCTAATTGGATAATAGGGAGTTTTACATCGGAATCCTAATGCCGTGCCGTCGTACTAGAGCGGAAGGCAGGAAGATTTCTGCGAACACCCACTTTGTGAAGTGGTGGTTTAAAACTTTTTATTATATAAATACGGCAATTGTGGCTGTACTACATAGGTAAATGTTAAGGCCAGTTTCCTTTTTGGAAGCTGGCTTTTTTGCACGTACGGATTTTAGCTAAGATGTTGGTTCGACTTAGCTAAAATTTTTACGTCCCAAGTATTAGAAAACAACAAAAATGTGATCGTCGTGCTGCAAGGCTATTCAGTGAAGCAGCACATCCCAACATAAAAGGATACTAGTTCTTTTCACAACCATTTTTATAACAACCTTTGCTAATTGAACAAAAAATTAGCGACGCATTCCCCTTTAAAATCATTGATTTAGTGTGCTTAATCTCTAAGGTCTTTCCTTCTCTTGTTCGATGTATTTTTTATAACATCATTGGTTGCTCCGCCAGTTCTTAAAATCATATAATTTCTGCTCCAAAAATATGGTTTCCAATCATACTTTTTTAAATGCGTTTCGAATTCTTTTATTTAGTTGAAGAGGTTCACAAGGTTGTTCCTCTAAGGTAAAATGAAATTGCAAGGAATATTACAAAAAATAGGAGGGGAATGGTGTGAAGGTATTTATCCAATATTCAGTTATCTTTGGTATTTTCGTGCTTCTTTTTACATCTATTGGTCTTCAAAACCTAGACGCTGCATCACAGTCAACCACAATTGATCCGTTAATTGAAGAGGGTATAGGAGAAGGATTAAGTGAATTTGAAGTAATCATAACCTTTCATGGAGATGAAGAACCGACAGAAGAAAATATAATTTTACTAGAAAGTATAGGTATTACTGAAGGGGTTTCGTTGTCTTCCCTTCCAATGGTAGCGGCAATATTAACCGGAAATCAGATTAGAACACTACAAAATCATGATTCAGTTCGATCTATTTATTTAAATTCAGAACTAGAATACTTCAACGAGGATTCAACGAATATTACCGGGGTAGATAAAGTACGAACGGATAATGACTTCCGAGAACAAAATGGGGGGATGCCTGTATATGGTGAAGGTATAGGTGTAGTTGTTAATGATAGTGGAGTCGATGGAACTCATCAAGATCATGCTTTTGGTAATCATCTAGTTCAAAATGTTATGGCGAACGTGAATCTGAATAGTCTATCCCCTGAACTATTACCTATCACCTATTTGGAGAATGTACCAAACACTGACACGAATTCAGGACATGGTACACATGTAGCAGGGACAGTGGGTGGAACAGGGGAGATGTCAGGTGGAAAGTATGAAGGTGTAGCTCCTGGTGCAGACTTAATTGGTTATGGATCAGGCGCAGCCCTGTTTATATTGGATGCCATTGGAGGTTTTGATTATGCTATAACCCATCAAACAGAGTATAACATCCGTGTCATTACCAATTCGTGGGGTTCTTCTGGAGACTTTGATCCAGACAATCCTATAAATATTGCAAGTAAGAAAGCGCATGACCGTGGTATTACAGTTTTATTTGCAGCTGGAAACTCTGGTCCTGGGGAAAATACACATAATCCCTACGCAAAAGCTCCATGGGTAATATCTGTTGCTGCAGGAGATAAAGATGGAACATTAGCAGACTTTTCATCACGTGGAACAAAGGATGCTGGTGGTACTTTTGAAATGAATGGTGAAACTTGGACATGGAAGGACGAACCGACTATAACTGCACCAGGTGTTGATATAATCTCCACAAGAGTAATAGCACCTGTTTCTACACTAGCAATAGACAAGGATGCAGAATTAATCGATCCTGCACATGTACCGTATTATACAACAATGAGTGGAACATCCATGGCAACCCCCCATGTGGCTGGTATTGTTGCGTTGATGCTGGAGGCGAATCCATTATTATCTCCGGCAGAAGTGAAAGAATTACTACAACAAACAGCAACAAATATGCCAGGATATGAATCTTGGGAAGTTGGTGCCGGATATGTTAACGCTTATGCAGCAGTAGATGTAGCATTTGATACATCAAAAGACTATGGAAGCACAGTTAATATGTTTCAAACGTTTAACAGTGATGTAGAATCTAGTACATCTACAGAAGAATTTGAGGTAGATTATAATCCTTTGACAGATGTTTCAGATAATCAGTACACATTTGAAGTAGAAGAAGGATTAGGTAGTCTTATAGCAAAGGTAGATGCAGAGGGGTTACTTAGTCTGACAGGTAACCCGGTTAATTTAGTATTAATCGCCCCGGATGGAACAGAATATAGTTCAGGAATAAGTATCCTATTTACACTCTATGGGGATAGAACGGTGTCAGTGAATGCGCCTATGGCTGGCACGTGGAAAGTTGAACTCCGCGGTCTAAGAGGTATTGAGGACAATCCTTTTGGTACTGCTTTACCTGAAACAGTTCAAGGTACGTTAGCCTTTACGGAGGTAAGTGGTTATTCAGGATTAGATGATATAGAGGGACATCCTGCTTCTGCAGCAATTAAAATGGGAGTATCAGAGCGTCTTATTGATGGGTACTCCAACGGTAAGTATAAGCCAGATCACATTTTAAAAAGGGGGGAATTGGCACAATATTTAGTAATGGGAGCTGGAATTCGCCAATCCCTCACCAATGAAGAAGGAGAATCTCCATTTATATCATCAGTTCTTATACAAGGTGCAGCATTAAAAGATGCAGAACAAGACCAAGATGGGGTTATGTTGTCGAACAGTAACGAAGATTTCAATGAGAATCAAGGTGTCATCAGAGCAGAACTTGCTTATTCTCTTGTGCAAAGTCTTGGACTTCAGAATATGGCTCAAGAAACGGACGGTGAAGTTACGGTACAATATGGGGACGAAAGAGTTGTTATTGAAGACGCAGCGGATATACCGGAAGAATTAAAAGGATATGTACAAGTTGCATTAGATTTGAATATTATAAATGCATATTTTGATGTGGAACAAAATCCTTATGACCTTGAACCGACCGTTACAGCAACTTTTTCACCGCTTGAGGAAGTCACACGTGGAGATTTTGCCGTAGCGATAACACGCTTTTACAATGCATTTTTGAATAATTAATGTTTCTAAGACCAGCTTTATTAGAAAATTGCTGGTCTTTTCTTTTTACCTGTAGATATTATTTCTAAACTGTAGCAGGAATAATTAACAAGGTCTGCATAATAAGTTATTCTTTTCAGTTATGATAATCAATTTGTATTATCTTTCCAAGAAACTCGGTGCTATGCTTTACATGAGGAGGGGAAAGATATGAGTTTTCGCTATGTATGTATTGATCATGTTCAACTAGCTGCCCCGGCTGGCGGTGAGGAAGCAGCGAGAAAATTTTATCAGGATTTACTTGGTTTTCAGGAAGTAGAAAAACCTGCTTTATTAAAGAAAAATGGTGGGGTATGGTTCCAGGCAGGAACAGTACATATTCATATTGGGATGGAGAAGCCATTTACACCTGCTAAAAAGGCACACCCAGCCATACGAGTTAAAAACATTGAAAAGATGAAAGCATACCTAATAGAGAATCAGATTGAATTTCAAGAGGATCATAAATTGCCTGGAACTGTCCGTTTTTATTTATCAGATCCATTTGGGAACCGAATGGAGTTTTTAGAATGAGAGCAAGATTAACTCATCGCTTTCAGATGAAGACAGCAGCATTAGTATTCAGCATGTATGTTGATTGGTTTAATTGTTGGGACAATTGTAGCTGCATTTATGGGGGAAAGTTGATTTTACTGCTGTAACAGTAGCGTCCTATTTCCATATGGCACAGCCATTCCGGTAATTGTCATTCTATTCAGATTGGTTTTGAAATAGAGGTAATCCATACTTTAGACAGGAATATACTAAATTAAGGTTAACTTTATAGTGGGGAATAGAATGAGAAAAAGAATTTTGAAGATAATAGCTATCATTTTTGCAAGTATTATTACTGCTTATCTTGGCTGGATTGATATAATTAATAGAGAAATATAATGTGGATAATATTATTATTTTACACGGAAATTCTATGGTGCTTCCACTGTACTGTTGACAAGTGGAGAAGGATCTGCCACCCGAGGTAAAAAGGCATCATAGCAGATAATAGCTATACAACCGTCAAAGAAGAGTTGCCCTTTCAATTAATACATCTTTATAATCTGCCAGCATTTCCATTACTTGATTTGACAAGCTGGATGACCAAGATTCGGTCAGGCTTTAAGTTTGACGAGGCATCAGTAATTGATCAAGTTAAAAATAATACGTTGCCATTTCTCATGTTCATGGGGAAGAGAATGAACTAGTTCCAGTAGATATGGCTTACCAATCGTATGAAGCAGCGGGTGGAGATAAGGAACTTTGAATTGTTCCTGGAGCAGGTCACACGGACGCATGTGAAGTGGCTACAATAGAATATCAGGAAAGGTTATTACACTTTTTAGAGAAACTAACAGATTAAAAAACTGCTAATCCATTGATTAGCAGCCCTAATTACCACTAGAAACCTTCTTTATGGTGAGTACCTTTTTCCGGTTTTTAAATGAGGAATTCATACTATGTAGGATCATTCCGACAATCACAAGCCCCATTCCAATGAAGGATAATAAGCTTGGTATCGGCAAACTTAAAAATAACACTTCCCCAATTAAGGCAAATATTACTTCCCCGGACTGTGTTGCCTCTACGCCAGCGAGTTTCTGATTATCATGACGAACCAGTTCTGTAGCATAGAAGAATAAGGCCGTTGCGACTATACCGGAAGATACAGCAACGATCAACGTTTGCATTATTTGACTAGGAGTGGGCAGCCCATGGGCAATTCCTCCGTAGATGGATAAAAGCACCCAAAACGGAAGCGATGCAATCGTCATCCCAAGAATTCGCTCAAATGTATTTAACTCTCCGTTAACGACTTGCATCATTTTTCGATTACCAAGTGGATAGGCAAATGCAGAAATGATTAATGGAACCACACATAAGATAACACTTATGATTGTCACCGATGAAGTATGGTCCATTTGCATAATGAATACACCGATTAGAATGATGAAGGAGATTAGTATACTTTGAACAGGTATTCGTTGCTTTTTGTTTTTATCCAAAAAAGGAACGAGCAGAGACCCCGCAACAATCGTTAGCTGAAAGGTTGCTGCCACAAGCCATCCTGGACCATACACTGTTGCGAACGTCAGTGGTGCATAAAATAGACCGAAACCCACTGTACTCCAAACAAGCCATGGTAATGGATTATTTTTTAAATGCAGTAATACGGTTTTGACATTTTGCTGATATCCGACAATGATCAGTAGAATTGGCAGCATAAACATAAATCGTAATGATGCACTCCACACCCAGCTGCCACCTTCCAATTCCATGGAACGGTTCAGTACAAACGTCACAGAAAAAAACAATGCCCCTAAAAGTCCAATTAAAATTGCCTTCATACAATCACCCCACAAATAAAGCAGCTATTACCTATCATAGCAGAAATTGGAGTGGAATGATGGAAAATTGCCAAAATTATATATTAAATTTTAAATACATACATAAAGGATGCTCTTGTTTTCATATAATGGAAAGAATGTGCGTATGCCCTGATAGAGAGTGTTCAAAAAGTCCGGTGAAAAGGACACATCTATATAGGGGACCTTCTACTAAAACCGCCCACGTCCTTGAAAAAGAAAAACACTTTTTCTGCGTGCGATGTACCGCTGACGAAGTGTTCCTTGTCCTGTGGGCAACGTAGAAGTCACCACAACACGCGCAAGCTCGTTGGCTCGCTTTTCCGTTGCTCACGTATTAACTGCATACGTTCCGCTACTCAAAGCTTCGCCGCCTCGAACTTCTCGGTCCTTTTCATCCTCCTTTTTGAACACACACTTATAGGCTGTATTTATAAAAGAAAATGCAGGAAGATAGAGATTTTTGACGAATAATATAGATATAGTTCTACAGGCGCATTTCAGGGAAAAGGAGCGTGTAACCATTGAATAGTATGTCGGAAAGTTTTTGGAGTCTATATATTACTATTTTCTCACTAGCATTCATAACTAGCGTGGTTTACTGGGTTATCCGAAGATATAGTCCATTAGCAGCTATTGCGTTAATATTATCCCCACTTTTACCATTAGTAGCCTTTGTCTATACGGTGCAGAGAACCTCAGGAAACGAATATGAATATTTGAGGGAGCAACTTCAATCAAATGATTGGCTCGCTATTTCTTTAACTGTCGGATATGTTTATATCGCATCATGGTTACTATTCGTCCTCGTAGATGTATGTATAAAAATAGGCAAGATACCATACGTGAATGAAAAGCTAAAATGGTTTTGGAATAAATGCCATTATTATGTAGACCTTGTTTTTCATTGGATTCGTGATAAGTGGCCCGGTATGAAAAAAACAGAGAAGGAAACGTATGAAGAACCAAAAAGAGAAAGTCAATGAAAGAAGGTAGCATACTAATGAAAAATCCAACACTTCCATTAACACAAAGAGAACGAACAAATTTACGGAAAGCAAAAGTGAAGTTAGCGGAAATTGCTGATATAGAACTGGATCTCCTAAAAGCAGTTTTGGATACGACGCTGAATCGTGCAAAAGAACTTAAGGCACTTGCTGTTTTTCAGCGCATTCCGTCCATTGGCTATCATCTTGCAGATAAACTTGTATATCAGGTGAATCTGTATTCACTGGAAGAAGTAAAGACAAAGGATGCTGCAAAATTATTGGATCAACTGGAAATAAAATTAGGTGTATGGACAGATCCTTGTGTGGAAGATCAATTACGCTGTGTTATTCATTATGCTAATCATCCGGACTTCCCGAAACCTTGGTATGAATTCACAGGAGAAAGAAAGCGTTTTCGCTCATTGAATGGCTATCCGAGCACCAGACCGGCCAAAGCATGGAATGAATAGTTCTCTAATAAACGGTACTTAGAATAGAGGAAGGTCTTGCTTCAGGTGAAGAGAAACTTATAGAGGATGTTCAAAAAGTCCGGTGAAAAGGACACATCGATAGAGGACCTTATACTAAAACCGCCCACGTCCTGTGGGCAACGTAGAAGTCACCACATCCTGTGGAAGCTCGTTGGCTTGCTTTTCCGTTGCTCACGTATTAACTGCATACGTTCCGCTACTCAAAGCTTCACCGCCTCGAACTTCTCGGTCCTTTTCATCCTCCTTTTTGAACACGCACTTATAAATGTTTACACTGATAGGAAGTTTTACTTTATTGAATCTATCGAGATCTTAAGACGGGTTCTTGAACTTTGCCGCGAATGAGTGCAAGGGCTATAAGCCAATTATATGAGTTCATCTCATATTGTGTGGGAAACCGGTAAGGCATTGCAGATGGTTACTTGGCAGTTAAGTTAGGAGGATAACATGCGATATATATCGGAGTTTACCTTTTCATTTATGGTTACTTTCGTTTTGTTGTTATTCTTTAATGACCTTATATTCACTGTTCTATCTGCACCTTTTACTTTCTTATTAAATGTATTAGAAATAGATGTTGGATCGGAAGCAGGTATCTTTTTTCAGCTATTATTTTTAATTGGGCTGTTTGCTTTTTTGTATATCGTGATAAAAAAAATAAGATGGTTTATGGATAGACAAAAATTCCCCTTATTTTGGTTGAATTTTGCCAACCTTATTATTCTACTAGTCATTACTCATGCTATGGCTGCTCCGTACTTTTATACAGATAACTATCTAAAAGCTAAAGGAAATGAGTTAGTTCATGATTATTATCAATTATTTGAGGGAGGCATTACGGATGCAGAGATGGCTGAAATTGCAGAAAAGACACTTGTCATGGGAAAAAGGAGAACAATTGAGTATGACTATCCAACAACTGCATTACAGAAAATTGAAGATGAAGATATTACACGAAAGCCTCATCATTTTCTCTATCATGTTGTTCTTACTGAAGTAGTCGATACCGGAAATGGACCTAAAGAGCATACCGTAGAATACATCTTTACGATTAAATGGGAGAAATACCGATTTCTAATTAATGGGATAGAATATGTTGGATAGTCCACTGTTTACTGAATCACTTCCTTATAAAGGCAAACATACAATAGATAAACGGCAAAAGGAGTGTATATAGTGGTAAGGTATGTGTGGGGTGTGGACTCGTCGACCAATGTAACACCAGAGCTATTAAGCTGTGTTGAAAATAATTATGGGAGGCCGGTATTTTGGGCGCGGTATTTGACAACCGTACCAAATGCATCAGAAGGACTTACGACAGAAGAGATCAATTTTTTAAGGGGAGAAAACATTAAAATACTCCCTATATACAATGACTTTAGGGAAGCTGTTGGTTACAGACAAGGAGCAGTAGCATCTGCAAATGCAACATTTCATGCTGCGAGGTTAGGGTTTCCTAGGGGAACTTATATTTTTGCAAATGTAGAGAGATTTTTTAATGTAGATCCTGCTTGGATAAGAGGATGGGTGGAATCCATGTATAACAGTGGATACAAAGTTGGAATCTACAACGACCCGGTAGAAGGTGATTTTGATGAAGCATTCTGTCAGGCTGCAAGAGAAAATAACCAAGTTCAAATCCAGTCTGTTTTATGGAGTGCAGAACCGGAGATTGGAACCACCTCGCCAAACCAGGCTCCTTCCTTCAATCCCGAAACTCCAAACTGTGAAAGCAATGTATGGTTATGGCAGTATGGAAGAGATTCAGAAGCATGCCCTATTGATACCAATCTTGCAGATGATCGCATATTGCCTTCCCTTTGGTAGTGGCAGTCTAAAGCTGTGCAATGGGTTAAACAATCCAGGTAAGCCTCTGATCAGATATCATCTATCTGGTTCAAATTTACTATACGTGCGTGTTCAAAAAGGAGGATGAAAAGGATCGGTCGGCTAAGATCGCAACGTCCTGGGACTGCGGTTACTCGTTCCACCGAAAACATTTGTTGCGAACGCCGACACTAGCACGTCCTGTGCGCCCTAAAGTTCGAGGTGGCGAAGCTTTGAGTAGCGGGCCCCGAGCGTGTTGTGGTGACTTCTACGTTGCCCACAAGAAAGGAACACTTCGTTAGCGATACATCGCACGCAGAAAAAGTGTTTTTCTTTTTCAAGGACGTGGGCGGTTTTAGTAGAGGTCCCCTATATAGATGTGTCATTTTCACCGGACTTTTTGAACATCCTCCATACGGAAATAATGGCTTGTTCCTGGATTGTTTTCGCTATAAGACGGACAAGGTATAGAAGCTACAAAACCGAGAACACTAAAGATGTTTTGTAAGGTAAGTTATGTCATAAACAGGCGGATAAAGTAAAAAAAATTAATCCTCAAACGACAGAAATAGACCTATCATAACGAATTAAAATAATAGATGAAATGATACTCATTGGAGAAATCCAGAATATAGATAGTGAGTGATATTTTTGTGTGAAAAAGTAGTGTCCTTTCCTCCTGTATTGCCGGAACACCCTAAAGTACTTATCCTGGGTTCGATGCCAAGTGTTCAATCACTGGAAAAGCAACAGTATTATGGAAATCCCCGGAATCATTTTTGGCCGATATTATTTGAATTGTTTGGCGTTGAGGAAATAAAGGAATATGATAAACGAATTGAATTTGCAAAGCAACATGGAATTGCTTTGTGGGATACGATTGCTGCTTGTTACCGGGAAGGGAGTTTGGATGCTTCGATTTCAGATGAGGAACCAAATGATATTTTAGGGATCGTAAAGAATTATCCAACCTTGCGACTGATTGCCTGTAATGGGACAAAGGCCTATGAAACCTTTCAAAAGAACTTCGATACCAAAGAATTGGAACAGGTTCACGTCATGAAAATGCCTTCCACGAGTCCGATCCCTGGGCGTTATACTAAAACCTTTGCTGAAAAAGTACAAGCCTGGCGGGAGATTTTAAATCATATATGAGCAGGTTCCTCAATAAGATATATAGTGTGTTAAAATAATGCGGCGGGGTACAGGAAACGAGCCGTAAGTTCCGCCAACTTACGGCTCGTACAGAGTCCTGCAACATTAGGCTACTCGTTTATCAGGGTTTCCCGAAAAAAAGTAATCACTTAAACCAGACGGTAAATAGTGAATTACTTTTTTTCTTGGCTGTTCACAATTAACAACACGAGCGTCGCAAATCCCAGCATTAACTCAATGGTTTTGTCAATTGGAATCAATCGCTTCAACCCCTTTCATCAGGGTTTAAGCAACCAAATGTTTTTTATCTTGCAGGACCTGTTCTATATATTATACTATATCTAACTTAATAACTGTTTAAATAATCAGAAAATGAGAGAATAATACTAGGAGAAATCTTGCAAAGCAATGTTAACAATAGAGAAATTTCCTAGTAATTTTTGGTTTCTGTTATAAAATGCCTACCAGAAATTAGGAGATTTGGATGTGTCTTAGCTGATTATGTTATCTTAATAGCATCCTATCACTTTGGAAGGTATAAAGTTTTTTCCGCATGATGTCCACTTTTAATCCAGTGATTCCACTTGGGTGACATTCTAATAGCTTCGTCGGAAGAACACCAATTCCTGCTCAAGCCTAGCCGTCCATTTACCTTTAGTAATCGATTGCTTTCCGATCCAATCAACAATCTAAATAGCAATGATAATAATATAAGTTGATTAGTTGAAAATCTAGCTTAGTGAATTTACGGAGCGGTAGAGAAGATACACCCATCATCTTGTTTTCTTATTGCGATGAATAGGAGATTTACGTATAATCAGGATAAATTTAAGTTCAGTTAGCTAAATAAAAGGGAATATGACAGTAATGGGAGGTTTTCAAATGAGGAAACATATCGTATTACAGACTGATTTTGGTTTAAGTGATGGTGCAGTTAGTGCAATGTATGGTGTTGCCTTATCGGTGGATCCTTGGCTCCAATTATTTGACTTAACACATGATATTCCTCCTTTCCACATTTGGGAAGCTTCCTACAGACTATACCAAACCATTGATTATTGGCCAGAAGACACGGTGTTTGTATCGGTTGTTGACCCAGGGGTAGGTACAGATCGCTTAAGTGTTGTAGTGAAAACAGAAAAGAATCAATATGTTGTTACTCCTGACAATGGTACGTTAACCCATATTAAGGATAGCGTAGGAATTATGGAAGCACGTGTGATTGATGAGAAAGTGAATCGATTGCCAAACTCTGGAGAATCCTATACTTTTCATGGCCGGGATGTCTATATTTATACTGCCGCCAGACTTGCCTCTGGAATCATTACCTTTGAAGAGGTTGGGCCTGAACACGATGTTAAAGATTTGGTTTTGCTTCCACTTAATGAAATGGCAGTGAAGGATGGGGTCATTACAGGCAATATTGATATTTTGGATGTTCGATTTGGTAACCTTTGGACAAATATAGATCGGCATGTATTTAAAGAGGCTGGCATTCACTATGGGGATTTTTTGGAAGTAACGATTGAAAATAATCAACGGCATCTATATAAAAATATGATCAAATTTGGAAGGTCGTTTGCTGACAGTCGTTTAGGGGAGCCACTTTTGTTTGTGAATTCCCTTGATAAAATTGGTGTCGCCATTAATCAGGGATCATTTGCCAAGGCATATCATATAGAAACAGGGGCGAACTGGAAAATAAGTTTTCGGAAAGTGGAAATGTAATAAGACATTTCCTTAGTGTAGGTACAACACCAACTTAGCATTTAAAGTTAGTCAGGAATTGATATCTAATATAGCATAAAATTCCTCTGAAAAAACTTCAATCTTATAGAAAAACAGTCATCAAAAAGCTAAACTCTCTGCATATGCAGGGGGTTATTTTATTGCAAAAAAGTCAATGATTATTACTATAAACTACCATTTATAATGCCTTTCACTTGTCGAATTTTCTAGTATAATGGAACTATAATGCATTGAAGGGGGCGGATTGGTGAAAAAGAAATTTTGGGCTAGAATATTTATTGGACTATTAATTATTTTATTCATCATAAATTTTGCGATTGGTTTTTATTTATATGATTTAGCCATTGAAAGAAATGTAAAAGACTTCCTTGTTGGTAATGAAGATTTGGAAGTTTCGGCGGAAGCAATGGAAGTATTTACAGCAGGCGGTTGGCGGGATTGGGTAAGAGACCAGGATTTTGAAGAGTGGGAAATGGAGTCCTTTGATCATCTCACCCTTCAAGGTTATTTTCTTGAAGCAAAAGAGCCTACCAATAAAACAGTAGTATTCACTCACGGCTACTTGGGACGTGCGAGCGACATGGGGTTATTTGGCCAATATTATTACGAAAACCTCGGATATAATATGTTTACTGCTGACATGAGAGGGCATGGCAATAGTGAAGGAGATTACATTGGATTCGGCTGGCATGATCGACTGGATTTGGTTGATTGGGTAAACCGTATCGTTGATGAACTGGGAGAAGATACGGAGATAGTCCTCCATGGCGTTTCTATGGGAGCAGCAACGGTTTTAATGGCAAGTGGGGAAGATCTTCCTGATAATGTAAAAGCGATTGTAGCAGATAGTCCTTATTCCAATGTATATGATCTGTTTGCTTACCAGCTGGAACGGATGTTTAACTTGCCGGAAGTGCCTATTTTACCAACAACGGGACTTGTTACAAGTATCAAAGCTGGGTATAACTTTAAGGAATCTTCCGCATTGAATCAAGTAAGGAAAGCAGAAGTTCCAATATTATATATCCATGGCGGCCGAGATTCATTTGTTCCAACCGTAATGACAGAAGAATTACTAGCAAATACGAATAGCGAAGCAGAGTTATTGATTGTTGATGGTGCGGGTCATGGAGAGTCGATTGTATTGGACAAGGAAACGTATTTAAAGAAGTTAACTGGATTTTTGAATACGTATGTAGATTGACGAAAAATGTTTTTTTGATTTAATTAACTGGCTCTAAGGTCCCCGCTTTAAGAATTCAGGATACTTCAAGAATGATAAGCGGGGGACGTCAGGCAGTAAACTTTAAGTACAATTAGTCACAGATAAATTACATATGAGCTCTATATAATAATCCTGGAGTAACTATAAATTTATAATTTCAGCAAAATTGCTAGTATGTTCTTTTTTTACGTTAGGAAAGCCCTTTTCGTAAGTTTTGCTGCTTTTTATATTCGCAGTTGATATAGACTCCTGACTAATGAAAATTCCTATCATGATGATCTCGCTTGTTCTAATGATGATAGCGTGCATTCATTCGCTCCGGCAGAATACTTACGGTTCGTGGGCACGACCTAAAGTCTCATCAAGGAAAACCGTAAGTGCGCCTCTAGTCTTCTATTAACGCTCCGTAGTTGGCTTCCTCGGCGCAAGGGAACAAAGGAGATTACTCAAGTAGTACCCGCGCTGCTAAAGTCTAGACACGAGTGATAAATGCCATCTAATGGTTGATATCCCGCATACACTGGTTGAAATGTGCTTTCTTTGTGTTGATATTTTGCACAACGGTCGACATCTGCTTCTTTATGGTACCCGCAGAAGTCGCAGTGTATTTCCGCAGCCGTAGTATTATCTCAAATTAAACTAATTCGCATTCTATATATTTAGTGAAAAAACAACAAACTTTTAGAATAACGGACAGGCACACAGAATTAGTTAAAATCTTAAAGTCCAAAGTATAAAAACTATATCAAGTATAAATTTAAACGCATGGGTTTCATTCACCTTGCGTTTTTTATATTATTCATTTATCCGCTATGTTCGTTTGTGTATTCGGTTTTATACATGTTTTATGCAAAGGTATAAGATTTTTTCCAAAATTTTATGCATAAATATAAATATTTTTTTATAAATATACTTGCATAAATAAACAGATAAAACTATAATAATGAATAATTCAAAAAATCGAAAGGGAGTTTATACATTGAAGAATGTAGCAATTATTGGTGGAACGGGATATGGTGCAGTTGAATTAATTCGATTACTTCAATCACACCAGTTTATGCATATAAAAAAAATTATTTCGAATTCACAGCATGGCGAGCAAATTGCATCTTTTTATCCACATTTAACGGAATTTTTTGATGATCCGATGGAAGAATTAGAGATTGAAAGGTTAAAAGAAGAAGCAGATATTATCTTTTTTGCTACCCCAGCTGGTGTTGCGAAAGAGCTGGTACCACAATTCCGTGGATCAAATGTACAGTGCATTGACTTATCCGGAGATTTGCGGTTAAACTCCCGTGATGAATATCAAAAATGGTATGGAAAGGAAGCAGCACCACAGGAAACATTGGATGAAGCAGTGTATGGGCTGGCGGAAATTTATAAGGAACAGATTAAACATGCAAAAATTATCTCCAATCCAGGGTGCTTTCCAACATCTGCATTGCTCGGACTGATTCCGGCAGTTGAGCATCAACTTATTTCGAAACAATCGATTGTTATTGATGGGAAAACAGGGGTATCTGGTGCAGGAAGAAAACAATCAGCAATGACCCATTATTCTGAGACGAATGAGAATGTGAAGCCATATAAAATTGGGAAACATCAGCATATACCAGAGATTGACGCTTATTTATCTGAAGCTGCAAATGAATCGATTACTACAACTTTTACGACCCATCTCATTCCAATGACACGTGGATTGATCTGTACGATGTATGGTCAACTGAAGAAACCTATGACAACCGCTGAGGTTATCGATTTATATCAATCTTTCTATGAATCTCACTCATTCGTACGGGTAAGAAAAGAGGGCGTATTCCCAACCACGAAGGAAGTTCATGGAAGCAATTTTTGTGATATTGGGATATATGTGGATGAACGTACGAATCAATTAATCATTGAATCTGCCATTGACAATCTAGTAAAAGGGGCAGCAGGGCAGGCAATCCAGAATGCAAATGTTATGAATGGTTGGGATGAGGAGCACGGAATTTATCACATTCCAATTTTTCCATAAGAGGAAAGGATGAAAAACTTGATTGAAGCAAAAGCAAAAAACATGATTGTTCTGAAGGATGGTCATGTTACAAGTCCAAAAGGTTATATTGCTGGGGGAGTACATTGCGGGTTACGAAAGAAAAAACTGGATTTCGGCTGGATTCATTCTGAAGTGCCGGCAGCGGCAGCGGGGGTATATACGGTAAATGCCTTTCAAGCTGCACCATTACAAGTTACCAAAAATAGCCTGGAGAAAATGAATACAATTCAAACGATCATTGTTAATTCGGCAAATGCCAATTCCTTTACAGGCGAACAAGGATATCAGGATGCCTTGGAGATGCAAAAGCAGGCTGCAGAGAAAATGATGGTTGAAGTGGATCATGTTGCAGTCGCATCCACTGGCATTATTGGCGAAACATTGCCAATGAACAAAATCCATGAGGGGATAGACTCGATGGTAGAGTCCAGTCACTTGGCGGCGGAAAGGTTTGAACAGGCAATTTTAACGACGGATACGGTAACGAAGCATATTGCTGTGGAATTGGAAATTGACGATAAAACGATTACCATTGGCGGGGCAGCCAAAGGTTCAGGAATGATTCACCCGAATATGGCGACAATGCTTGGATTTATAACAACCGATGCAGCAGTGGATGTAAACAGTTTACAGCATGCATTACGCAATACGACGGATGATACCTTTAATATGATTACCGTTGACGGTGATTCCAGCACGAATGATATGGTACTTGTTTTAGCTAATGGAATGCAGGGCAACCAAGTATTAAATGAAAACCATCCACAATGGGGCGAATTTGTGGAAGCATTGCAATTTGTTAGTCAAGAACTAGCGAAGAAAATTGCCAAGGACGGAGAGGGAGCAACGAAACTGATTGAGGTAAATGTATCAGGTGCCGTTTCCGAAACAGCTGCAAGACAAGTGGCAAAAGCAGTGATATCTTCCAATCTCGTGAAAACAGCGGTTTATGGGTCTGATCCAAACTGGGGACGAATTATATGTGCAGTTGGATACAGTGAACAGCCGGTACTGCCTGATAAGATATGTGTTTCTCTTGGAGACATTGAAGTGGTGAAAGATGGTGCTGTTCTGTACTTTGATGAAACGGAGGCAAGTCAATATCTGCAGCAAGAAGCGGTAACAATTAACATTCATTTGCAACATGGAGAACATGAAGCAACTGCCTGGGGCTGTGACTTAACTTATGATTATGTCAAAATAAATGCTTCGTATCGGACGTGAGGTGAGAAAAAGTGGATACTATCATACTGAAAATAGGTGGCAGTGTTTTTGAAAAGCTTTCAGCAAGCTTTTACAAGACAGTGGTTGATTTGAAACAGTCCAAGGTTTGTCATCCCATCATTGTTCATGGTGGAGGACCGGAGATTAATCAGGCATTAAAACAGGCCAATGTGGAAACTCCTTTTGTGGACGGTCTGCGTGTGACAACAGAAGAAGTATTGAAAATTGCGGAAATGGTCATGAGCGGTTCCATTAATAAACGAATGGTTGCCAAGATTCAGCAAGCAGGTGGTACTGCATTTGGATTAAGTGGAGTAGATGGATCACTTTTACAAACAGAACCAGTGGATCATTCTGGGAAATTAGGCTTCGTAGGCCAAGTGAAGAAAGTAAATGATGCCTGGCTTAAGTTAATCATGGACCAGGGAGGAATTCCGGTAATTTCGCCGATTGGGGTGGATGAATCAGCTACTCGCTATAACATCAATGGAGATATGGCAGCTGCAGGAGTAGCAAGTGTGATGAAAGGTAAACTGATTTTTATTAGTGATATTCCAGGCGTCATGGAGACGATCCAGGATAAAAAAGTTATTCATTCGAAACTATCCAAAACTCAAATCGATTCGATGATTTCCTCCGGGGTTATCTATGGCGGCATGATTCCAAAAGTGCGTTCGGCTGTAAATGCCTTATCTGGTGGCGTTACAGAATCTGTTATTATCAATGGTTTATCACCGAATGATTTGAAGGATTATATGAAAGGCCAAGTAGTCGGGACAAAAATTATGATGGGAGAGGTCCAGCATGTCTAATCTAGCTGTAGAAAACAATCAGTCAGCAATCATGAACACATACAGCCGATTTCCAGTAAAATTGGTAAAAGGAAAAGGCAGCTATGTTTGGGATGATAAGGGGAATACATTTTTAGATTACACGTCCGGTATTGCAACCTGTAATCTTGGGCATGTTCCAGAACAGGTACAAAGTAAACTAAAAGAACAGCTGGATTTGCTTTGGCACTGTTCGAATTTATATGGAATCCCAAACCAGGAAAAATTGGCAGAATTATTAACCACGAACAGTACTTTTGATCAAGTCTTTTTCTGTAATAGTGGTGCAGAAGCGAATGAAGCGGCAATTAAGCTCGCTAAGAAGTATGCAAAAGACCAGGGGAATCCGGAGCGAACGGAAATCGTTACCTTTAAAAATTCGTTTCATGGACGTACGGGAATAACGATGGCAGCAACGGCACAGGAAAAAATCCATCAAGGGTTTACCCCATTAACACAAGGATTTCGCTATTTATCTCTTAATGATTATCATGCATTAAGTGAGATAGACAATGGAAAAACAACCGCTGTCCTACTTGAAATGGTTCAAGGGGAAGGTGGAGTTCTTCCTGCCGATAAAAACTGGATGAAGGAACTTGAAAAAGTGTGCAAAGAAAATGACATTCTGCTTATGATTGATGAGGTTCAAACAGGAATGGGCCGAACAGGTTCATTATTTGCTTACGAACAGTATGGAATCGAAGCTGATGTGATGACATTGGCAAAAGGATTAGGTTCAGGGGTACCGATTGGCGCTATGCTCGCTAATAACAAAGCAGGAGCGTCGTTTCAACCGGGAACCCATGGCAGCACATTTGGTGGAAATCCACTTGCAGCAAGTGCTGGCATTGCAACGATGGAAAGTCTCCTTAAAGAAGATTTTCTTACAGAAGTGAAAGCAAAAAGCAGCTGGTTTTATGATGAATTGACTAAATTACAACAAGACTTTCAGGTGGTTGAGGAAGTACGAGGACTCGGCTTCTTAGTTGGCATACAACTGTCAGAAAAAGCGGGACCTTGGATAAAACAATTTCGGGAAAAGGGCATTTTAGTGTTAGCAGCAGGTGCAAACGTATTACGCGTTTTACCTCCACTAACAACAACAAAAGAAGAATTGAAACAATTTGTGAATACTTTCCATGAATTATTAACAGAAACGGAGGAAATTACTTCATGACAAAAGGATATCTCGTGTTAGAGACAGGTGAAGTATTCGAAGGGGATTGGCTTGGAGCAGAAAGTGATACAGAAGGTGAAGTCGTTTTTAATACGAGTATGACTGGATACCAGGAAATGATGACAGATCCATCCTATGCAGGGCAAATTTTAACATTCTGCTATCCGATTATCGGCAGCTATGGCGTGAATGAGGTAGATGATGAGAGCGCAAAGCTTACTGTTTCAGCAGTCATTATCAATGACGTATGTGAAGAGCCGAGCCATTATCAATCTACTTCATCCGTTTCAGAGCAATTGAAAAAAGCAGATATTCCAGGGTTAGCCAATGTGGATACCCGCTCCCTTGTCGCTGCTATACGAAAGCATAAGACAGTGAAGGGGAAAATTACTCAAATAAAAGAAAAGCATATGGAACTGAAAGATTGGAACAACAAGGATACCGTCAAATTGGTTGAGGATGTTTCCGTAAAAGAGTCTGAAATACATGGAGATGGTGCGTATCATGTTGTCCTTGTAGATTTTGGTTACAAGAAATCAATCATAAACGCGTTGCTAAAGGAAGATTGTAAAGTAACGATTGTTCCATATAACACTTCTTTTGAAACCATTCAATCACTAAAGCCGGATGGAATCTTACTAAGCAATGGACCAGGGGATCCGATGGAACTAAAACATGTATTTCCAACGGTCAAAGCATTAACAGAAAACTTTCCAACGCTTGGAATTTGCCTTGGGCACCAGCTTATTGCTTTAGCATATGGGGGAAAAACAGAGAAACTGCCATTTGGACATCGTGGAGGAAATCATCCAGTCAAGGATTTACAAACTGGAAAGGTACGGATGACCTCGCAAAACCATGGTTATGTTGTGGTAGAAGAGAGTTTAGATAAGAATGCATTCCAAGTTCTATTTAGAAATGTCAACGATAAATCTGTGGAAGGAATAAAACATATTCATTTGCCTGTTCTATCTGTTCAGTTCCATCCTGAGGCACATCCAGGGCCAAGTGATACAGAATATATTTTCATGGAATTCATTCATCAGGTAATTACTTCTGGAGGGAAGAAATATGTCGAAGCATAACACATTAAAGAAGGTTCTTGTGATCGGATCAGGACCAATTGTCATCGGGCAAGCTGCAGAATTTGATTATGCAGGTACGCAAGCTTGCCTAGCACTGAAAGAAGAGGGAATTGAAGTCGTACTGGTTAACAATAATCCGGCAACAATTATGACCGATGAAAGCATCGCCGATCATGTTTATATGGAACCATTAACTGTTCCATCATTGGAAAAGATTATTTCCAAAGAAAAGCCAGATGGTCTAATTGGTACGCTGGGTGGCCAAACTGGATTAAATCTTACGGTACAGCTTCATGAAAAAGGAATTTTAGAAAAATACAATGTAGAGTTGTTAGGTACTTCGGTTTCCTCCATACAAAAGGGAGAGGACCGGGAAAAATTCCGACAGCTTATGATTGATATCAACGAGCCCATTGCCGAGTCTAAAATTGTGGAAACCGTGGAAGAAGGCCTGGAATTTATTAAGGAAATTGGCTTTCCGGTCATTTTGCGTCCTGCCTATACACTTGGCGGGGAAGGCGGCGGTTTTGCCTATAATGAAGAGGAATTTAAAGGTCTTTTAGAAAATGGATTAAAGCTGAGTCCGATTCATCAAGTGTTAGTGGAAAAAAGTATCAAAGGCTGGAAAGAAGTAGAATATGAAGTGATGCGTGATGCCAATGATACCTGTATCATCGTTTGTAATATGGAAAACATGGACCCTGTTGGTGTTCACACCGGTGATTCCATTGTAGTAGCACCATCACAAACACTGTCAGATGTAGAATATCAAATGCTGCGTTCTTCTTCTTTAAAAGTTATACGTGCATTGGATGTAGTGGGAGGATGTAATATTCAGTTTGCATTACATCCAGAATCCAAAGAATACTGCATTATCGAGGTAAACCCACGGGTGAGCAGATCTTCTGCATTGGCATCCAAAGCAACTGGTTACCCAATTGCCCGGATTGCAGCGAAATGTGCCATTGGCCAGAATTTAGATGAAATTATCAATCCGATTACCGGAAATACTTACGCATCCTTTGAGCCAGCATTAGATTATGTTGTGGTAAAGCTTCCACGTTTCCCATTTGATAAATTTACCGAAGCAGACCGCACACTTGGTACACAAATGAAGGCAACAGGAGAAGTCATGGCGATGGACCGTACATTTGAAGGAGCGTTGAATAAGGCAGTTAGATCCTTGGAGATGAATGTTTATAGTCTTGCTTGGCCTGGAATGGATGAGAAGTCAGAGGAAGAGCTTTTAGAATTGTTGACGAATCCGAATGATTTACGGTTATTTGCCATTGCCGAAGCGTTTCAGCGTGGAATGGGAATGGATCAGTTAATGAATATCACGAACATTGATTATTGGTTTTTACGGAAAGTGGAGCGGATATTGGAATGTGAAAAAGCCTTATCAGCATTTGACTGGCCAAATATACCTGCCGAGAAAGTAGTGGAAGCCAAACGCTTTAATATCAGTGATCACCGTATCGCTGAACTTGTCGGCACCACAGCAAAAGAGCTACGCCAATTTTATAAGAAAATGGACCTGCAGCCGGCATATAAATTGGTAGATACCTGTGCAGGGGAATTTGACGCGTTGACACCGTATTACTACTCCACTTGGCATGGAAAAGATGAAGTGGAAACAACTCAAAATGCGAAGAAAATTTTAGTATTAGGCTCTGGTCCGATTCGAATCGGACAAGGGGTGGAATTTGACTATTGCTCTGTCCATGCAGCATGGGCAGTAAAGGAAATGGGATACGAAGCGGTTGTCATTAATAATAACCCGGAAACCGTCAGTACGGATTATTCGGTTGCAGATAGTTTGTATTTTGAACCCCTTGCATTAGAAGATGTGCTTGCTGTAGTCGAAAAGGAAAAGGTAGAAGGTGTGTTGATTCAATTTGGCGGTCAAACCGCGATTAACTTAGCAAATGATTTGAAAGACGAAGGAATTCATGTATTCGGAACGTTGCCGGAACATATTGATCAGATGGAAGACAGGGAACAGTTTTATGAGGTGTTAAACCAATTAAATATTCCTCATATTGCCGGACATATTGTTCACTCTTTAGAGGAACTTTCTGAATCTGCCTATCAATTAGGATTTCCGGTTCTCATTCGTCCATCCTATGTCATCGGTGGGCAATCCATGTTTATTTGTAACAGTGAAAAAGAATTATACAGCTATGTATCACGTATCCAAAAAGATACCAATGACCGCTGCTGGCCATTATTAATCGATCAATACTTGCCAGGAGTAGAATGTGAGATTGATGTTATCAGTGACGGAAACGACATTGTTGTACCGGGAATCTTTGAACATATTGAAAAAGCAGGTGTCCATTCTGGAGACAGTATGAGTGTATTCCCACCGATTTCTTTATCTGATGAGGTAAAAGAAGAACTAATAGAAATGGCTAAGCAAATTAGCCGTACCGTTCCGATTGTCGGTATGATGAACATCCAGTTTGTCATTCACGATGATGTCATCTATGTACTGGAGGTAAATCCAAGATCATCACGGACCATTCCGGTTATGAGTAAAGTGACAGGCATCCCAATGATTGAGTGGGCAGTCAAAGCGCAATTAGGTGTTCCTTTGCGACAGATTACGAAGGAGTTTAATTTATTGCCGGAACCTACTTATTACACAGTGAAATCCCCGGTGTTCTCAGCAAGCAAGCTAAAAGGGGTAGACCATGTTTTAGGACCGGAAATGAAGTCAACGGGAGAAATCATTGGTTTAGGCTATTCGAAAAATGAGGCGTTGAAAAAAGTTGCCTCATACATTGGTGATTTACAGAAAGTGGATCAGGTTTTTGTTTCGGTCTCGGATCGTTTAAAAGAAGAGAGTGTTTCTCTAGTGCGTAAATTTGCTGAATCAGGAGCTGAGATTATTGCAACAGAAGGAACGGCGAGATTTTTAGAATCAAAAGATATCCATGCAAATTCGATTGCCAATGATAAGGGTGAAATTTTGAACTATTGGCAGACTAAAACACCGGATGTCGTGTTAAATATTCCGAATCAAGGAAGAGAAAAAGAAAAGATTGGTTTCTATATACGCGAGCTAGCGGTTAGATATCAGACACCATATTTTACGAGCTTGGAAACGTTGGATGTAATGGTAGATTGCTATAATTGTAAAGAAGAAGAGGAAAGTCTTCTTTCCCTTCAGGAACATTTAGGACATAATGAAATAAAAATTGGTTAATGATGGAGCGAGGGCACTTAGGGTTGCCCTCGTTTTTTGGTTGGTAGAAGTGACCGAGATCGGTAATCGATTGTTGGTGTGAAGTTATCGATCGTTGGAGAGATATATCAACCTTTAGAGGGAATATATCAACCATAAAGGAGAAGAAATCGACCGTTGCGCAAAATATCAACACAAAGCATGCATATCAACCAGTGCATTGTATTACGGACAAGAAAAGAG
The DNA here is from genome assembly GCF_009733865.1 of Oceanobacillus salinisoli. GTDB lineage: Bacteria > Bacillota > Bacilli > Bacillales > Amphibacillaceae > Oceanobacillus > Oceanobacillus salinisoli. Next base: position 118,399 of record NZ_WOFB01000002.1, read on the forward strand.
TGACCAATGGTGATCACTCTTTCTAATTTAAGCTTCTATAGCACTATGAATGTTTGCATCTTTTTCGTATGCTGTCTGTATTTGTCTCGTAATGTTTCCCGGTTTTCCGTTATTCACTTCGGTATGGTCTACCTGAGTAATAGGTGTAATTTCTGACGTGCTGCTGGAAAGGAATAGTTCATCTGCTAAGCCAATATCTTCTACTGAAAAAGCTTCCTCGATAAAAGGGATACTCAAGTCATTGGCAAATTTTTCAATAGCCATTCGAACACATCCATGCAGAATATGATTTGTAGCAGGGTGGGTATAAATTTTGCCGTCTTTTACCATATATACATTGGAACTGCTGCATTCTGTTACTGTTCCGTTTTTGTGTAAAATGGCCTCATAACAGCCATTCTCTTTAGCTGTCTGTTTAGCGAGTACATTAGGTAGGAGGTTTAAACTCTTAATGTAGCAATTTTCCCAGCGCTCGTCACGCTGTGTAATCGTTTTGACACCGTTCTTCAGACTATCAATATTACGCGGCAAATCCTGAACATAAGCATAAATATTAGGTAAGACATCCTTTGGGAAAATATGATCCCTCGGTGCAGAGCCGCGTGTTGCCTGTAAGTACACCTTCCCATCCGTACTCATATTATTTCTGCTCATTAATTCCACTAATAATTCTTTTAGTTCTGTTTTTGTATACGGAAGCTTTAGTTTAATTGCTTCAGCTGAACGGAATAAGCGATCGACATGTTCTTCCAGTAAATAATAGTTACCTTGATAGATACGGATTACTTCATAAATTCCATCTCCAAACTGGAGACCACGCTCTTCAAATGGATAATGTAATTGATCACGATGCAAAAATCTGGACTGTGTTAAGATAATCGGATATATTGACATTTTTATTCTTTCCCTCCCCTAAATAAGTCTAGTTTATATCGATTCATGCTACATGTAAATAAAAAGAATATAAACTTTGGTGTTTATACGAAGGATGTTTTCTTAATGATTGTTGCTTTTTAAAAGAAAATTTTATGTCGTATTTGATATAAACTCCTGACTAACATTAGATGCTTGGTTGGTGTTGTACCTACCGCTGCAGAAATACACTATGCGCACCTTAGGGCGACCCGTGAGCCTCCTCGTGCTGTCTTCTTTAGGGGTCTCCCTTTGGTCATTGTTCCCGCAGGAGTCTCCTTGTATTTCCTCCGCTGGTTTTGCACTATCCAACTTTCTACCTTAGTTTTAATAACGGATTTTGATTGGATTATTGGATTAGAGAATAGTTTATTTCAAGTAGTCTGGTGCAGTATGTATCTTTTAACATAGATAAGGTGAAAAGAAGCTTATTATCAAACGTACCTTTTATAAGTTATAGCTATACATGAATCAGAAAACCAGTACTAGCGTAGCAGAATACGTAAACTTCCTCAAAAATAAAAACCGATTTTCCTCGTGCGATGTAGAGCTGCAGTTCGATGTTCCTTGTCCTGTGGGAATAGCACGTTCCAGACCTGAGCAGCGGCTAACTTTCCGCGAGGAGGCTTTAGGTCGTGCCCACGAACCGTAAGTATTCTGCCGGAGAGAATGTGCACGCTATAATCATTAGAACAAGCGAGATCATCACAAATAGGAATTTTCACTAGTCAGGAGTTTATATCAATTCATAACAAAACAATTTACGAAAGGGGACTTAAAGAAAAATGTAAAAAAATGTTGAATTTCCTCTTGATTTGTATAAATAGACTTGTTATAATAAATTTTGTTAATAAAAATTAACAATATCCAATATATTATATATTTTTCAACATGCGGGTGTAGTTAAATGGTATAACCTCAGCCTTCCAAGCTGATGTCGTGGGTTCGATTCCCATCACCCGCTCCATACATAAGTGGTTAACGCAGTGTTTCGTAGAATTAGGCTACGAAGCGTTGCGTTTTTAATTTTATCACGTGATTCGTTCATTAAACCACAGTTGGGGGATGAAAAAAACACGGATTGAAGATTCACTTATGCTTACCTACTATTTCTACATTTTTCTTCTACACTTGAATCAATCATTTCTTCCATAGTATTCTATAATAAAATGACGTAATAAGAGGGATTGTTATGAATAAATTATTTCAACAGCTCAAACAACTGGATAATAAAGGGTATAAAGCTTATAAAAGTTTACAGGGAAAGTACGATTATCGAGACTTTTTTCTGTTTATTGATTATGTGCAAGGGGATCCATTTGCCAGCCCGTCAAAAATTCGAGTCGTAATCCCTAATGCAAAACGAAATATTCATTCGGATTGGCTGGAGAGCTCACCACGTAAAGTAGCCGTGGAAGATGCGTTTGCCCGTACAGTTGGGAAAGCAATTTATCAGGAAAATACTTTTATCAAAGGCTCTGGTAAAAGTAGGCAGATTCAATTTGATACTCCAGGCCAGGAAGTACTTGAACGGACGGCAGTACAAATCAATTTGGAAGAAATCACTGTTTGCATGTCAGTTGGACTTCCTGCAAACGGAAGAAGAATTAATGGAAGGGAAGCAGAGAAGCTGTTTTCTATAGTGATTCCAACCATTATTCAAAACTCGATATTTTCGATTACGGACAATGAAATCACTGAAGCCATGCAGCTTGCGGATCAGCAGGAAGCGATACGGGAGCATATGAGAAAGAATGAATGGATTTCCTTTATTGCCAATGGAGCGATATTGCCGAGAGAAAGCGGGATTAGTAATCAACCATTAAAAGAAGCAGTAGCTTTTCAAAGCCCTCCTGAAGATGAAGTGTCGATTACGATACCATATCAATCTGAACCAATAAAAGGGATGGCCATTAAAAAGGGAATTACTTTGATCATTGGTGGTGGGTACCACGGAAAAAGTACCTTCCTGCAGGCCATTGAGCGTGGTGTATATTCCCATACTAAAGGAGACGGTCGGGAATTTGTGCTGACAGACCCGGATGCAATGAAAATTCGAGCAGAAGATGGACGGAAAATCAGTGGAGTAAATATTTCTCCGTTCATTAATAATTTGCCGCACGGAAAGGATACTTCCTTTTTCTCCACAGAAAATGCGAGTGGAAGTACGTCTCAGGCGGCGAATGTAATGGAGGCTTTGGAAATCGGTGCAAACACATTACTCATTGATGAGGACACGAGTGCTACGAATTTTATGATTCGTGATCACAGAATGCAACAGCTGGTTAAGAAGGACAAGGAACCAATTACACCGTTTATCGATAAGATTAAACAAATGCGGGATAAGCTCGATGTATCGTCGATTTTAGTTATGGGGGGTTCTGGTGACTATTTTGCTGTTGCGGATTCGGTCATTATGATGGATGAATATGTTCCTCATAATGTAACCACAAAAGCAATGGCGATAATGGAAGAACACCCATTGGAACGTGATGCTTTCATGGATGAAGACTTCGGTTCCATTACGAGTCGATATTTTCAGCAGAATTCTCTGCAAACCCAAAAAGGGAAACGAAGTAAGACGCAAGCGAAAGGCTTATATAAAATAGTAATGGGAAAAACCGATATTTCTTTTGAATATACGGAACAGTTAGTGGATGCCTCGCAAACGAGAATGATTGCGGAAATCATTCAATTTTTAGACCGGACAAAAGGGCTGGGCAACGATTCATTGAAGGATTTACTCGATAAAGTCGAACAGCAGTTTACTGAACAAGGTCTTGCGTCTTTTACAGTATTCAATGACCAGCATCCCGGAGATCTTGCTAGACCACGAAAATACGAGATTGCGTCAGTTTTAAACCGTATGCGAACAGCCAAAGTAACCCAAAAACAAAGCCCTTTTTCGTAAAATTCGCAGCTTTTTAATCTTCGCAGTTGAAATAAAGTGCGAACTAACTTCGGATGATGTTGGAGCTTAATCTACCGCTGCGGAAATACACTACGCTTTCCGTGGGCGGCTGGTGAGCCTCCTCGTGCTGCCGCACTGCGGGGTCTCACCGATGCCTCTTTTCCCACAGGAGTCTCCGTGTATTTCCTCCGCTGTTTTTGTGCTATTCAACTTTCTATCTGAATGTTGCTGATTGATATTTAATTGGATTAGAAAATAGTTATTTCTCTAGAATATAAAGTTATCCTTTTTACTTGGAATAAAGAAGTTCTCTATTCAGATGAAAAGTAGATTATGAAACGTCTTTTTTATAGGTTATAGTTATACATGAATCAGAAAGCCAGTACTAGCGTAGGCAGAATACGTAGACTCCTGTGGGAACAGCACGTGTCCGAAGACCCCGCAGGAAGTGGTTTTCTTCCGAGGAGGCTGAGGCCGTGCCCACGGAAAGCGAAGTATTCTGCCGGAGTGAATGCAACCCACTATCACCATTAGAACAAGCGAGAGCAACACGATATGAAGTTTTTATTAGTTCGCAGTTTATGTATTTTGCGTTAAAAATAACAGTTTTTTAGAAACTGCTGAAATAAAGGGAGGGATAATCATGCGCACCGAAGAATTACAACAGGAAATCAGAGATTATGCAAAGGAAATTGGCATCGATAAAATTGGATTTGCAGCTGCAGATGTTTTCAGTGAACTAAAGGAACGTCTCAGAAGGCAGCAGGAATTAAACTACCAGTCTGGATTTGAAAAGGGATCGATTGAAGAACGTACCGAACCAAAGCGATTGCTGCCGGAAGCACAGTCGATAATATCGATTGCCATTGCATACCCTTCACGAATGAAGAATGCCCCGAGAAGTACGAAAGAAGAGCGACGCGGTCTGTTTGCAAGAGCGTCTTGGGGGATTGATTACCATGATGTATTGCGTGACCGTTTGGAAAAACTTTCTGCATTCATTCAAGAAAAATTCCCGGACGCAGATAATAAAGTTATGGTGGATACTGGTGAGCTATCAGACCGTGCTGTTGCAGAAAGAGCAGGTATTGGCTTTAGCGGAAAAAACACTTCAATTATTACACCTGAGTTTGGCTCTTTTGTTTATTTGGGTGAGATGATTACGAATATCCCATTTATTCCCGATGATCCTGTGGAGGATAGCTGTGGGGACTGCAGGAAATGTCTGGATGCCTGCCCAACAGGTGCAATAGTTGAAGGTGGTCAGCTAAATGCTCAGCGCTGTATTGCTTTTCTTACGCAAACAAAGGACTTCCTGGAAGATGAGTACCGATTGAAGCTTGGAAATCGTCTGTACGGCTGTGATACGTGTCAACAGGTTTGTCCAAAAAATAAAGGAATCGATTATCATATTCATTCAGAGTTTGAACCCGATCCAGAAGTATCCAAACCGAAGTTAACCCCGATGCTTCGTATCTCCAATCGAGAGTTTAAAGAGAAGTTCGGTCCTATTTCCGGATCATGGCGTGGCAAAAAGCCATTGCAGCGAAATGCACTCATTGCTCTTGCCCATTATAAAGATGAAACGGCGATACCAGAGATGATCGAAGTGATGAAAAATGACCCACGCCCAGTTATTCGTGGTACAGCTGCATGGTCTCTTGGTAAAATAGGGACAGTGGAAGCATTTGAAGCGATCAAAGAAGCGATGAAATATGAAAATGATGACGAGGTTTTATTTGAAATGGAAAAGGGATTGGATTTTAAAAAGTCTGCTGTAACAAATTAGTCAAAAAGAGGGTGCTAGTATAGTGAATCTATATGTAGATGAAATGGAGTCACCTCTAGGTCCATTAACGTTAATTAGTAATGGAGAGAAAATGGTTCGAATAGATTATGGATTCATGAAGGATTTGAATGAACAACAGCAAAAGTGGGCGTCCCGGTATTTTCACAAACCAGAATTTATTGACAAACCAGACGAATTCACCAAAGTGAAGGCAGAGTTACGAGATTATTTTGATTCAAAACAGTATTCTTTTTCCATAAAAATGGAATTTTATGGTACAGAATTTCAGAAAAAAGTATGGCAAGCTTTATTTGAACGAATTCCATTTGGCAAAACAAAAACCTATAAAGATATTGCCGAGGCAATAGGTAATCCAAAAGCTGTACGGGCAGTTGGCGGAGCGGTTAATAAAAACCCATTTGCAATTGTCGTTCCATGTCATCGAGTGATCGGGACAAATGGAAAAATGGTTGGCTATAATGGTGGTCTTGATAAGAAGGAATTTTTATTGCAACATGAAAAATTATAATCTGAAACCTTTTCATATGCTATGACGTATAAATAAGAGACACTCTTCAATACGAGGTGAGTAGACGATGAAACAGGCATTTTTCATAGGATGTGGAATTTCCTTCATCTTGATATTGACCGCCTTTATAACCCGTGATTATGGGCTTTATGGAAAAGTTTTGCTAGGATTTGGGATCATATCTGTAGTGATTAGTGCACTATTAGGTGGTGTTTTCTTGAGCGGTCCGGAGATTAGAGCTAATTTCCATACAGAAAGTAAAGAAGATCGAAAGAGGCGCAATAATACGATGCTGGTCACAGGTATATTTGCTCTTCCCAATTTAGTGGCAGCTGCATTTTTATTGTTAATCTAAACCAAGCTATCCCTCCATATACTGTTTATGGAGGGGATTTTTATGGAAAAAATAAAAAAAATGTGGATGGACTTTTTTCAATCTGAACGGAATGATGATAATTGGTGGTCCCGTAAAAAGGCTTTATGGGAAAAAAGAGATGCTGAGATTGTTCAAACAAAGGGAAATGGTGAAGTGTTTCAAAAATTGCGGTATGACCATGAAACAGTCTGCAAATATTTATTACACACTTCCTTTTTAATTAAACAAGGCAACAATTTCCATATGGAAGAACTGGTTGTACCGTATCAATTTAGAATGGTGGATGGAGAAATGGTGGAACATAAACAAATTGCACGGGATTTTTCTTCAGATGAAATACAGCCACTGGATATAGAGGAGATGAATGAAGCAGATACTGAACGGTTTTCTTATGACAGACATGCTGCCGTACAGTATGCAGAACGTTGGTGGAACAGCTATAATCCGGAATACCGTGTCTTTGATGTAGACTGCACCAATTATGTCTCTCAATGCTTACGGGCAGGTGGTGCTCCAATGCGCGGGGCACCCGTTCGCGATCGGGGCTGGTGGTATTCTGGGGATAATTGGAGTTTCAGTTGGGCAGTAGCGCATTCATTAAGATGGTATTTAAGTGGATCAACAAAAGGTCTAAAAGGAAGAGAAGTGGAAAGTCCCGAAGAGTTACTGCCAGGGGATATTATTTGCTATGATTTCCAGGGAGATGGCCGATGGGATCACAATACTATCGTCGTTAGCAAAGATGCATACGGTATGCCTTTAGTCAATGCCCATACCGATAACAGCAGGCATCGTTATTGGTCATATGAAGATTCAACTGCTTACACACCAAATATTGAATATAAATTTTTCCGAATCGGAGAATAGAAATGGTATAATGATTTTTGAATTGAAATTGCAATCTTTTCAAATGATGTTAGGAGAATGAAAAAGTGAGTTTACATGTCGTATTATTTCAACCAGAAATTCCAGCTAATACAGGTAATATTGGAAGAACATGCTTAGCGACCGATACTACCCTTCACTTAATTCGCCCCCTTGGTTTTTCTACAGAAGATAAGATGCTTCGCCGAGCGGGGCTTGATTATTGGAAAAATGTGGATGTCTACGAGTATGATTCCATTGATGAATTATATGAAAAATATGTGGAAGGTGAATTTTATTATATTGAAAATTTTGGAACAAAACATTATACGGATTTTGATTTTAGTGATACAAAAAAGGAGATATTTTTTGTGTTTGGCCGTGAAACCGATGGGATTCCCAAAGAATTGCTAGTTGGCAAAGAGGACCGTTGCTTACGGATTCATATGAATGATAAAGTACGTTCTTTAAATTTATCCAACACGGCTGCGATTATTATATATGAAGCAATGAGACAGCAGGGCTTTCCTAATTTAACATAAGAAAACCGTCATGTAGGAGTACATGACGGTTTTCTTATGTACGGACGCAGTTTGTAACCTTCTAATCAACCATCAGCTTTACTGATTATCTTTCGGTACTCCTGGTTTTGCTTCATATCCGGCACTAAAGATAGCAACGATAAATGTTACAGTTACCCCTAAAATTAATGCTAAATTCATATCTAGATCCTCCTTTTGTATGGAACGATTTAACTTGTCATTATTATATAGTATAAATCAAAACGGTTTCAATGTTAACTAAAAGTCTTAATTCTAATGTATAATCAGAATATTTATTTTTTTGTCGCGAACCTGAGAATAATTACGATAATTCATTTTCTTTACAAATATCAGGTACAAATATTGTGCGAGTCGATAAAATGAGGTATATTAGTTGATGAGGGCAGTATCTAAAACATTAACCGTTTACATAAACGGGCAAAGTATTTATGGGGGTATTCATCGTGTCAGTAGGATTGGAAGAATCTGCTAAAAGTTTTTGGGAGCAGTTTTATGGCCCTAATGCGGGGTATGTGGAACAGCAGTATGAGTTATACAAACAAGATCCAGAAGCTGTTGAACCGTCCATTAGAGAGATTTTTGAACAATACGGTTCTCCCGAGTGGCTGAATCAGCAAAAAGAGAAAGATACAAATTTAACGACATCTAAAGTGCCTTCAAATTTTGATGTGAAAAAACTTACCTCAGCATTCCAACTTGTTGAGGCTATTCGTCGTTATGGTCATCTTGAAGCTGATATATATCCAGTAGGGAAGCATAAAGACCCGAAAGCAATTGAAATTGATCCGGAAACATATTGTTTAACAGAGGAAGATTTAAAAAGTATTCCAGCATCATGGCTGTGGGATCAGGCTCCAAGTGATGTTGAAAATGGTTTGGATGTTTTCAAAACATTAAAGAAATACTACACAGGTACTATTACATTTGAATACGATCATGTGAACAATGACGAAGAAAGAAAATGGTTATTTGATTTAATTGAATCTGGAAATGCTAGATTAGAATTATCCAAAGATGAAAGAATCAAGCTTTTAAAACGATTAGCCCATGTGGAAGGATTTGAATTATTCCTGCAAAAGACTTTTGTTGGACAAAAACGTTTTTCGATTCAAGGACTGGAAGTAATGGTGCCAATGCTTGATGAACTTGTAAAGTTTGGCAACGAGGATAATGTGGAAAATATTATGATGGGAATGGCACATCGTGGCCGTTTAGCAGTTCTGGCACATGTGTTGGGAAAACCATTTGATAAAATCTTTTCCGAGTTCCACCATTCTCCAGATAAAGAATTAATTCCATCAGAAGGATCGAGGGCAATTAATTATGGCTGGACTGGAGATGTGAAATATCATTTCGGTGCACAAAAAGAAGTGAAGGATGGAAGAAATACAACTAGGATAACGCTGGCCCATAACCCATCCCATTTAGAGTTTGTCAATCCAATTGTGGAAGGTTTTGCACGCGCTGCACAGGATGAGCGTGCAAATAAGGGATTTCCAAAGCGTGATATAAATAAAGCATTTAGTGTGTTGATTCATGGGGATGCCGCGTTTATTGGAGAAGGGGTTGTCCCGGAAACATTAAATTTGAGCGGTTTGCCTGGTTATAATACTGGTGGAACGGTTCATATTATAGCAAATAATTTGTTAGGGTACACTACTGATAGGGAAGATAGTCGATCCACAAGGTATGCAAGTGATATGGCAAAAGGTTTTGAAATTCCGATTATTCGAGTGAATGCGGATGATCCAATTTCCTGTGTATCAGCAGTTAAAATTGCTTATGAATATCGTCAAAAGTTTAACAAAGACTTTTTAATAGATTTAGTTGGTTATCGCCGTTATGGACATAATGAAATGGACGAACCTAGAACAACCCAACCTTTACTTTACAAGGAAATCGATAATCATCCATCGGTTACCAATGTATTTGCTGCTTCCCTGGAAAAGAATGGTTACATTAAGGAAGGGGAAATCAAGCAAATAGAAGATACCGTAGAGAAGGAATTCCGGGATATCTATAATGGCATGATTGAAAATGAGTCTATTGATTCAGAACCGCCATTTATGCCGAGTATTTTAAGAAATGGATTAAATAAATTTGAAACGGGTATTGACTTAAAAACCTTAAAGAAATTGAATAAGGACTTGCTAAAACGTCCAGAAGGATTTAAAGGATTTAAAAAGACCGAAAGAATTCTTAAACGCCGTGAAAATGCGCTGGAAGAAGGGAACAAGGCAGACTGGGGAACTGGTGAGGCATTGGCATATGCATCTATCTTGAAAGATGGCATACCAATCCGGATTACCGGTCAGGACACAGAACGCGGTACATTCGCACATCGCCATATGGTGCTTAGTGATATAGAAACAGGTGAAAAATATTGTCCGTTACACGGATTGGAGGATGCTAAAGCATCTTTTGAAATTCGAAACAGTCCGCTTTCTGAAGTTGCTGTATTAGGGTTCGAATATGGATACAGCATTAAGTCTCCAGAAACATTGGTGATTTGGGAAGCTCAATTTGGTGACTTTGCTAATGTTGCGCAAGTGATGTTTGATCAATTTATCTCTTCTGCACGAGCAAAATGGGGAGATAAATCCAATCTGGTCATGCTGCTTCCACATGGTTATGAAGGTCAGGGGCCAGAGCATTCAAGCGCTCGTTTAGAAAGATTTTTACAGATGGCTGCGGAAAATAACTGGATCGTTGCATATCCAACATCTTCTGCCCAATTCTTCCATTTGCTGCGCAGACAGGCGAAATTAGGCGGAGATGATATTGCAAGACCTCTTATCGTTATGACACCGAAGAGCAGTTTAATTCGTCATCCAAGAATGGCATCTGCTGCAGAAGAATTTACCGATGTTAAGTTCCAGACATTAAGAAACCAGCCGAACTTAAAGGGAAATAAACAAGCAAATCGCTTACTTATTGGTACCGGGAAAATAATGATTGATATAGAAGAGGCGATGGATAACTCTGAGGAAAATTATGATTGGCTACGTGTTTTGCGACTTGAACAAATTTACCCATTCCCTAAAGCGGAATTAGAAAATATATTAAGTGAACTTCCGAATCTGGAAGAAATTGTTTGGGTACAGGAAGAACCAAAGAACATGGGAGCATGGGACTTTGTAGACGATTATTTAAGAGAACTGTTAAAAGATGGGCAGAAACTGCGTTATATTGGCCGCCCAGACCGTTCAGCACCAGCAGTAGGACTGCCTAATGTGCATAAATATGAACAAAATCAAATCGTACAGCAAGCAATTAACCCTGAAGGAGGAAATTCCAGTGCAAGAAATTAAAATTCCAGAACTCGCAGAATCGATTACAGAAGGTACAATCGCAGAATGGCTTGTAAAAGTAGGAGATAAAGTAGAAAAAGGCGATCCAGTTGTAGAATTAGAGACAGATAAAGTAAATGTAGAAGTCAATGCAGAATCTTCCGGAGTAATTACGGAAATTCTTCAAGAGGAAGGTAACGACGTTTCTGTTGGTGACGTGATTGCCAAATTGGATGAAAACGGAACAGCAGGCGCAGAAACATCAGAAGCACCAGCACAGGAAGAAGCACCGAAGAAAGAAGAACCAAAAGAAGTCCCGGCTGCTGAAACGAAACCAGAAGCTTCAGAGGCGAAAGATACAAATGGTAATGGTGATGTCATTGCAACACCTGCTGCTAGAAAACGGGCACGTGAATTAAATATTGATTTAAACACCATCAGTCCACGTGATCCATTGGGCCGTGTTCGTCCAGATGATGTAGAGGCTGCAGCAAAAGCGGCAGCTGCACCGAAGCAAGAAAAAGCGGCGAAGAAAGAAGCAGCAGCACCAGCGAAACAAGAGTTTGATAAACCGGTAGAACGTGTGAAAATGACACGCCGCCGTCAAACGATTGCGAAGAATCTTGTTCAGGTTCAACAGGAATCCGCTATGCTTACGACTTTTAATGAAGTCGACATGACGGCGATTATGAATTTACGAAAAGAAAGAAAAGATAAGTTTGTAGAGAAACATGGCGTTAAACTTGGCTTCATGTCCTTCTTTACGAAAGCAGTAGTTGGGGCATTAAAAGAATTCCCACTTCTCAATGCAGAAATTCAAGGAAACGAACTAATCTTGAAGAAATTCTATGACATTGGTATTGCTGTTTCCACAGATGATGGATTAGTAGTACCGGTTGTCCGTGATGCAGACCGTTTAACATTTGCTGGTATCGAAAAAGAAATTGCGGAGCTTGGTAAGAAAGCTCGTGACAATAAATTAGGCTTAAGTGATTTACAAGGTGGAACATTCTCCATTACTAATGGAGGAATCTTTGGTTCCATGATGTCCACACCAATTCTTAATTCACCACAAGTTGGTATTTTAGGTATGCACAGCATCCAAAAACGTGCAATGGTAATGCCGGATGATTCCATCGAAGTACGTCCAATGATGTATTTGGCACTATCCTATGACCACCGAATTGTAGATGGTAAAGAGGCCGTAAGTTTCCTAGTTCGCATTAAGGAAATGCTGGAAGATCCAGAAACATTATTGTTGGAAGGATAAGGTTTGGAAAGCACAACCCCGTATTGGCTGAGAGGTCTGTACGGGGTTTTTGTATGCTTTGAAAAGGTTACAGGAAGGCCTTAAGTGATAAGGGAGCCCCAAAAGTGAGGTGGAGAGTATATAACCCAAAAAGATCCTTTTATCTGTATCCGGAGTTACGGACAAATGTCTACATCTTTCACTAATCCTTCTACAAATGTATTGAAAATCCCCCTATAAACGAATAATATAGTAAATGTTGGTTAAATAATAAGGAAAGAATGGTGTTTGTAATGGATAACTTCTTTAAATTAAAACAGAATAATACAAATATCCGAACAGAAATGACGGCAGGGATTACGACATTCTTAACGATGGCTTATATTGTTGTGGTAAACCCTGCAATTCTGTATGGGGCAGGGGTTCCGTTTGAACAGGTTTTTATGGCAACGGTTATTTCTGCAGTGGTTGGGTGTTTGTTAATGGGTCTATTTGCTAACTATCCGATTGCAATTGCACCTGGTATGGGATTAAATGCATACTTTGCCAGTGTCGTTGCGACGCAAGGATTATCCTACCAAGTTGTTTTTGGTGCAGTATTTTTGGCTGGTATTTTATTTATATTATTATCATTTACTAAGCTGCGGGAAACTTTAATCTTTGCAATTCCAGCTTCTTTAAAATATGGAATTACTTCTGGTATTGGATTATTTATAGCATTTGTTGGCCTGCGAAATGCTGGTATTGTTGTTCCCGATGAAGCAAATATTGTTGGATTAGGAGATATAACAGACCCAATAATCATATTAACGGTTGTTGGTTTGTTTATTACGCTAATATTGTATGTGTCGAAAGTACAAGGTGCTTTATTTTTTGGTATGGCAGCAACGGGGATTATAGCTTTTTTTACGGGGCAATTACAGTTTGAAGGTGTAGTAGCAGCACCTCCAGCACCAGTGTTTTTGGATATGGATATTGCTGGAGTGTTTTCAAATGGTCTGTTTACAGTTGTATTTGCGTTTCTTTTAGTAACATTATTTGATACAACTGGAACGATGATTGGCGTAGCTGAACAAGCAGGGTTTATGAAAGATGGAAAAATGCCGCGTGCAAAAGAAGCATTATTATCCGATGCGACGGCAACAACAGTGGGTTCTATGTTTGGAACTAGTCCATCAACAGCGTATATCGAATCATCATCAGGGGTTGCGGCAGGGGGAAGAACTGGTTTAACATCACTAACTGTGGCTGTATTATTCATTGTTTCGATTTTCTTTACTCCAATCATTCAGGTAATAGCCGGAATTCCAGCGATTACCTCACCAGTACTAATTATTGTTGGATGCTTCATGATGGAAGGTTTAGCGCGAATTAACTGGAAGGCATTTGAAGAAGCATTTCCAGCTTTTGCAGTTATATTAGCTATGCCATTTACGTCCAGTATTGCAACAGGTATTGCAATTGGATTCATAACCTATCCATTACTAAAATTAGTAAGTGGAAAAGGAAAAGATGTGCATTGGATTATTTATGTATTCGGGTTTATTTTCTTAATTCAGATGATTTTCTTCCCAATGCATTAATTTTAGAGTTTAAGAAAAACTTACATTCGCTAAAGGACGACCGAATGTGAGTTTTTCTAACTACTAAAATCGATAAACACTTTATTAAGGACAGTCTTTCTAATTTTTGTTACAATCATAATTTTTGGTAAGGAGTTTAAACTTAATTCCTTAGTTCGCTCTATGTTTTTATGTTAAATATCTCCTTAAAGGGTATAACTAAAATAAATGATGCGAAGAAATTTTATAGGGAGGAACAAATGTGGATATTTTACTAGGCATCTTAGCAATCATTATCGTTTTAGGACTTGCTTATCTGATGTCAAACAACAAAAAACTGATTAACTTTAAAGGTGTCGGTATTATGCTTTTATTCCAAATACTGATCACCTGGTTTATGTTCAAAACTGAAATTGGTGCAGCAATCATTCGTGCGATTTCCGCCATGTTTAATAAACTGATTGAATTTGGTACAGAGGGAATTAATTTTGTAGTCGGAGGCTTTATGGTTGAAGAAGGTGGCGTGTTCTTCTTTAACGTGCTACTGCTTATCATTTTCTTCGCAACCCTATTATCGGTATTAACTTATTTGCGTATACTTCCGACCATTATCAAATATATTGGTGGATTTATTTCAAAAATTACTGGCCTGCCAAGAATTGAATCATTTAATGCCGTCAATAGTATCTTTTTTGGGCAGTCAGAAGCTATTATTGCAATCCGTTCCCAATTTCATTATTTACATGATAACCGTTTATTTATTGTATGTGCTTCTGCGATGAGTTCTGTATCCGCATCTATTGTCGGTGCTTATATCCTGATGCTGCCGGCAGAGTATATTTTGGTGGCACTGCCACTAAATATGTTCAGTGCACTAATTGTCGGTTCTATTATGGCTCCTGTTGATGTTGCCAAAGAAGATGACCAAGTGGATATAAAAGATGTAACCGATGACCGGAGTATTTTTGAGGCAATGGGAAATGGTGCCTTAGAAGGTGGAAAAATTGCCCTGATTGTTGCATCCATGCTAATCGCCTTTATCGCAGCATTGGAATTAGTCAATTGGCTCGTTCAATTAGTCTTTGCCGGGGTAACTTTACAGCAGATTTTAGGCTATATTTTAGCCCCGATTGCCATTCTTATGGGTATTCCAGCGAATGAGGTTATTGAAGCAGGGGCTGTAATGGGGACTAAAATTGTTACCAATGAATTTGTAGCAATGCTTGAGTTCCAGCCGATGCTTGAACATATGTCTGAAAAAACGATTGGAATTGTGACAGTTTTCTTAACTAGTTTTGCGAATTTCTCATCCATTGGGATTATTGCAGGAGCAGTGAAGGGAATTGATGATAAAAAAGCGTCGATTGTGTCTGGTTTTGGAATGAAACTGTTATTTAATGCGATATTAGCTTCCGTCTTATCTGCAACATTTGCAGGTCTTTTCATAAGATAAAGGGAGGACCGAGGTTTATTACCTCGGTTTTGCTATATAAAAACTTATCTACATTTATCTATGCAGATGAGTCATGATTTAATTGGTTGTATTTTCTTTGCAAGGCGAACATTCTCCAAAGCAATGCGGCGGCACCACAGCTTAGGCCAACCGTAATTCCTACCCAGTAACCAAAAGGTCCAAGAGAAGTATAGTTAGCTAATAACCATCCTGACGGTAAACCAATAAGCCAGTAAGATACAAGCGCAATAACCAATGTCATATTTACATCCTTATACCCACGAAGGGCGCCTTGAATAGGTGCACCAAAGGCGTCTGCTAACTGATAAAAGATAGCAAAGATGATAAATTGAGTGGTTAGTTCAATTACATCCGGATTGGTGTTGTATAAGGTGGCAACGGGTTCTCTTAGAAGATATAACAGAGCACCGTTTAGAATGGCGATAAAAATCGAACCACTGATTCCAATGTAGGCATACGTCCGCGCCTCTTTATAACGTTTGGCACCGACTTCAAAACCAATTGGAATCGTTAAAGCCATGCCAACACTAAGCGGAATCATATATAAAAGCGAAGCGAAATTCATGGCTGCCTGGTGCGCAGCAATGGTAAAGGTACTATATACACTCATTAAAATGGTTACTGCTGAGAATACACTCGTTTCAAAAAACATGGCAAAACCAATTGGCATCCCAATTTTTAACTGTTCCCACCAGTTACTGATATGTGGGAAGGTCCAATTTGATAAAATGTTATATTCGCTAAACGGATAAACCTTATGGGTAACCAATATAGTAATAAAGCAAACAAACCAGTAAGTCCCTGCTGTCGCAATCCCTGCACCAATTCCACCAAATGCAGGAACCCCAAATTTACCAAAAATGAAAATGTAATTCAATAAGATATTAATCGGAAGAGATACTAAAATTATCCCCATCGAAATCCGTGTTTGTCCAAGGGAATCCATAAAATTACGGAGCGTGTTATATACAAACAACGGTATAATTCCAATTCCAAGTGTAATAAGATAGTATTTAGCAATGCGAAACACCTCTGGTTCCAGATCCATTAGGTTTAACACAGGGTTAATGGCAAATCCGCCAATGATAATAACTACCAGTCCCAGGGCAATAGATAAATAAATACTTTGCTGGATTTTTTTGGGAACGAGATGATTTGCACGTGCGCCTGTAATTTGCGCTATAATAGGTGTTATCGCTAGGAGAATTCCATTTATTGCTGTTAAAATGGGGACCCAAAGACTGGAGCCAATGGCAACACCAGCTAAATCTGCAGCTCCTGCACGACCTGACATGACGGTATCAAAGAAATTCATTAAATAGATACCAACTTGAGTAATTAGGATTGGAAACAATATGAGTGCAAATAGCTTTAATTTTTCTCTTAATGATGATGTCTCATACATAATAAAGTCTTCCTTTTTTTATATACTTTTAATAGGATAAAAGAAGGGATGGATAGAGAAGCATAAAAGTAATTATAACGTAAAATATTGATTTGGGAAAGAAAGGACGTACATAACATGAATACGAAACGAATTCTATTTACTGGTGGTGGAACAGCAGGGCATGTCATTGTTAACTTAGCCTTAATTCCAGTTTACCAGGAAAAGGGCTGGGAGATTGATTACATTGGATCCTATAATGGAATTGAACGCGATTTAATTAGTCAGTTAGAAGGGGTAACCTACCATCCAATATCGACTGGGAAATTGCGCAGATATCTCTCAAAAGAAAATTTAAAAGATCCTTTTAAAGTATTAAAAGGCACCATGCAAGCGTATCGCATCATCGGAAAACGCAAACCATCTGTTGTATTTTCAAAAGGTGGGTTTGTTTCTGTGCCAGTTGTAGCAGCTGCGAAACTTCGCGGTGTTCCATCTGTTATTCATGAGTCAGATTTTACACCAGGACTTGCTAATAAATTGTCGATTCCTTTTTCGAAAAAAGTAATTGCCACATTTCCGGAAACACTTCAATATCTTCCTGAACAGAAATCAGAGTATGTTGGTGCGGTCATTCGGGAAGAGCTTTTTAAAGGGAATAGGGAAAAAGGGTTAAAATTTGCCGGATTAACGAAAGAAAAGCCAGTTCTGCTTATTATGGGTGGAAGCGGTGGTTCACAAAAAATAAATGAAACCGTCAGAAACAGTTTGCCTGAAATTTTATCTACTTTTCAAGTTATTCATATTTGTGGGAAAGGAAAAGTGGATGAAAGCATTTCGGAAAAAGGATATGTTCAATTTGAATATGTGAATGAAGAATTAAAGGATGTATTTGCTGCCACGGATTATGTCATGTCACGTGCAGGATCCAATGCGATATTTGAATTTTTGGCATTGCGTATCCCGATGCTCCTCATTCCGTTATCCAGAGAAGCGAGTAGAGGAGACCAAATTATTAATGCCGAATCATTTGCCAGCAAAAATTATGCCCGGGTGCTGGAGGAAGAAGAATTAGCGAATAAAAAGCTAGTGAAAGAACTTACTCGTTTGAAGGATGTTGCCCCTGTTATGCTGGATAAAATGAAAGAATTTAAAAGTGAAAAAGCACGTGACCGGGTGATTGAAATTATAAGAGAAGTTAGTAAATAAAATCATAGGCTGTTTTTAAAATATTATTGCTTTTTACGGGAAAATGTTGTTCCATATTTGATATAAACTTATAAACTGCGAACTAACTTTAGATGATATTGGAGCTTAATTTACTGCTACGGAAATACACTACGCACACCTTAGGGCGACCCGTGAGCCTTCTCAAGCTGACGCATCTTTGGGGGTCTCACTCTGGTGTCTGTTCCCGCAGGAGTCTCCGTGTATTTCCTCCGCTGGTTTTGAACTTTCAATTTTCTACCTGTGTGTTACTAGCGGTGTTTGATTAGATTAAAGAACATTTTTTCTGATGATAATAGCGTGCTTGTATTCGCTCCGGCAGAATACTTACGGTTCGTGGGCACGACAGAATACGTAGACTTCTGTGGGAATAGCCGTATCGTGAATTATAAACATCATAACATGATATTTGAAATTTACAATTGTCAGCTAAAAGAGGAGCTATCTAAATTTAGATAGACTCCTTTTTGTTCGACATTACTGAACGGTTCCGGTATGCATGAGCTTCACATTAACATTAAATTCTACATTTATATTTGGATACTTCTCTCGCCATTCTTCAGGTGTTATTCTTCCATCTTCTTTGTTTGCCCGATATATTTTCCCAAAACCAAAGGGATCGGCATTAACTTCCTGTGTCTTTTTCAGTAGCTCTTCAAATTGCTGCTGAATCTTTTTTTCCATTTCTTTTTCTAAGAGGTCTGAGGCTTTTTTGTCTTTAATGCTAATAGGCTGAGATATTTCTGCTATTTCAAGATCTAAATATATATCAGTCTGAAACTTAAGTTCTTCTAAATTTTTAACTTTGGTCTTGCTGTTTCCGTGTTCGCCAGTTAATTGAATAGAGAAAGTTTCCCTTTCATCTCTCTCCCTTTCAGTAGTTCCTATTTTTTCTATATACTCCTGAAAGGGTTCTAATGGTAAAGTAAGTTCTATCGGTGTATTTCTTATTTGATTAAGAAAAAGATTCAGTAAAAAGCCTTCATGTGTAGATATCTCCAGTACGTATCGATCATCCTGCAATACAGCCATGCCTACGATGGAAGGTTTATCTTCTTTTATATCAATAAGTGTCAGAGCAGCATCTTGACCTATCGTAGCCCCTCTTCTCGTAAAATCCTGTAAAGTAGAGGATGGAAGGGCACCTTCATCAACTTCTATCTCTATAAGGTCAGCTAAATATTCTCCGATGGCTATTCCTTGTTCTAATTCAAATTCCAGAATTTCCTTAGCTGTCGTATTGCTGATTACCAACTTCATCGTATCGGATACACGGGCATCACGGATTAACCCCCCTATATAAGGGAATATTCCTTGTTTTGCAGCTTCATTTCCATATAATTCCACATCAATTTGTCCCTCTTTCAATTCATAGTTTAGTCGATTTCCTGCATCTTCCCGCGCTCCTTTGACCGTGTTTCCGGTTCCCGAAACGGTGGCAAAGATGTTTTGCGTTTGTGGATCAAATCGGGCAACATTTAATACTGTTTCTACTCGGTTATCTTCTATACGGTCTACTCCTCTTGCAGTAATAATGGCTAATTCTTCAATATTATTTGTCGGAATACATGAAGTAAGCACTAGAATACAGACTATTATAATTGCTAGACTTTTATTTTTCATGGCTTTCACCTGCCTTTTTGTTGCGCCGATATTTTTTTAATAAAACTAAGGGCAATAACACAAATGGATAAACATAAACGAGCCAAAAACCATAGCGGGCAGAAAAATCAATTAAATTCTGAATAACAAAATGTTTATCGAAAAATATGGATGCAACTAAAAAGATAACAGCCGAAACATACAAGGTTGTTTTTTGCCGTATTTGATACATTCGCTTCATTCCAAATGTAATCCCCCACATGAGAAAAATAAGATTTGGCAGGATAATCATCATCCATTGGGCAACGACAATATAGTCAAATCTTTCGATAAAGGTTAAATTCTGAATTTTAAAGAGACCGAGTAACACCCATTCCCTCCTGGCTATTTGCTGATAGCTAAAATAGCCAATGACAATGATTGTAGTTAATAAAACCAAAAAAGTGGTCCAGCTGATAGCTAAGAAGGCAGGAAATCTTGCCTTCTTTTTATTTTGTATAAAGGGATAAACAAGCAGGAGAATTTCAAAGCCCATGAACGTGTACGAAGTTGTTTTTGCTCCACTTAATAACTCAGGAAAGGAGGAAACAAACATGGGCTGTAAATGCGTAATATCCATTTGTGTAAAAGGATGAACGAGCAGAAAGACAATCCAATGTGAAAAAATGAAAAATAGCGTACAAACTCCGACCATTACACGAAATCCGCCTAATACACTGTATACGACAAGGCTGAGCAGTAGAAAACCGATTGCTATATTGCTTATTGCGGGAAACATATATACTCTAATTATTTCTATATAAGTAATTAATATGGAAAAAAAACTAATTGCGAAATGCAGAATATAAATCGTGCCAAGCAATTTACCAAGAAATGTTCCAAAAATATCTACTTGGATACCATATATATCTGCATTTTCGTATTGATTAAGAATGATAAACATAACAGCGATTACAACAATAATGTATATAAACGCAATTAAGATAGAAATCCAGGCATCCTGAAGTGCTTCTAAATAAATCAGTTTTGGAGCACCAATGATACCGACTCCTAATTGAAGAGAGGTGACAATAAAGAATAGATAAAATGCACGGATTTGCAAGTTTTTCCTTGTTTTAACATTTATTTCCATATAATCACCTACTCATCGATATCTTTCTTCTCTTTGGCATCTTTATTTGCGTACCGCTGTAAATCTTTTGGACGATAGGACTTAAACCGCTGATTTTGAAACTGATTCGGTAAACGATACAATACTTTATTAAAATCCTCTACTACAAGAGGGTAGATAGGTGAAAGATATGGCCTGCCAAGAGATGTTAGTCTTAGTAAATGAATAATCAGTAGACTAGCACCAAAGAAAATGCCAACAATCCCTAACAATCCCCCTAATATAATCATCGGAAACCGTAAAATCCGAACAGTAGTACCCATTAAATAGTTGGGAGCCGTAAAGGATGCTAATGCACTTAAAGCAACAAAGATAATGAGCACATTACTTGTAACCCCTGCTTCCACTGCTGCTGTTCCAACAACTACACCACCAACAATACCAATGGTCTGCCCAACCTTAGTTGGCAGTCTCGCCCCTGACTCCCGCAGCAATTCAATCATAAGCTCAAGAAATAAGGCCTCGAGTATTGGTGGGAATGGTACCGCAGCCCGAGACTGTCCGAGATTAATTAATAATGGAGTTGGAATAATTTCATAATGAAATGTAACTGCTGCCACATAAAGTGGGGTTAGTAATGTAGAAAGAAAAAATGATAGATATCTTAGTACCCTTAGAAATGTTCCAACATTCCAGCGCATATAAAGGTCTTCGGTTGATTCAAAAAAACTAAAAAAAGTAGACGGTGCAATGATGGCGGTTGGACTGTTTTCGACTAGTACACCAAGTTTCCCTCTATTAATGTTATAGCTAAAACGATCCGGCAATTCCGTTGTGAAAAATTGAGGGAAAATAGTCGTTGTAGAGTCTTCAATATATTGCATTAATACAGCACTATCATCCACCACATCCACATCTAGTTCCTGTAATCTTTGACGCATCGTATTGATATCAGTCTCATTGGCAATCGATTTTAAATAAATGAGCCGTACTTCACGGGGTTCTCTTTTTCCAATTATATACTTTTCCAAAACAAGATCTTCAGACCGAACACTCCAGCGAATGATGTTTAAATTGGTCGTCATCGACTCCGTGAAGCCAATTTTGGGACCTAGTACTAACGATTCCGTTTCTGATTGTTGCAAAGAGCGATTCTCTTTTTTGGACAATAAATAAGATACAACGGACTTTTCACTTTCACAGTAAATAAAGACCGCACCAATTAAAAGGTTTTTCAGAATATCATCCAGTTTTTCATAGGTTTTACCAGAGCTTAATGGTATTTCATTCAGAATGGAATCATTTGTCCATTCTATTTTTTCTCCTAATAATGGTTCTAATAAGAAGTCCTCTACTTTATCTGCTTCTACCTGATAATCGATATAAAATACTGCTACCTTTTCATTTTTCCGTTCATACGTTGTAAAACTTAAATCTGGATTGTTCTTAAACTTAGACTTTAGAAGTGATTCCAAATCCTCTATTTGTAATGGGAAGATATTGCCTTTTCCTGTTTTTTTCCTTCTGTTCATTCGATAATCCTCCGCATATTACTGGTTTATTTTTTTAGTATGCGAAGCTAAAGGAAAAATATTTAGTGTAAAAATAAAAAACTACCACAATTTTGTGGTAGTTAAAACTTGTCATTTCATCCGTTCATTGAGCAATCAGAAGTGGGAGTACTCTTTTGATGAATTTGGATGTATTTCATTATTTAGTCTTCTCTTGTAACAACATCTACTTTTCCTGTACCCGGGTCAATAACAAGGCCATGTACTTTAATTCCATCCGGAAGTAATGGATGATTACGGATAATGTCTACACTTTGTGCAACCGATTCTTCTACATTATGAAAGCCTTTGAATTCATCACTCAAATTGATTCCTGCATGTTCTAACGCTTCAATTGTTTCTTGAGCAACCCCACGTTCTATCATATTAGCGGACAAGGAATCGGTATCCACTTGTGACATTCCACAATCATGATGACCGATAACCACTACTTCATCTGCTTTTAGGTTATAGATTGCTACTAAAATACTTTTCATCACACTATCGAATGGATCCCGTATAATGGCTCCAGCATTCTTAACCATCTTAACATCACCATTTTTAATGTTTAATGCTTCATTAAGCAATTCAATGAGACGGGAATCCATACAAGTAAATATCACCATACGTTTATTTGGGTATGTATCCGTTTGATAAGCTTCATACTCTTTTTGGGCTATGAATTGTTTGTTAAATTCCAACATTTCATCTAAATGCATGATATCAACTCCATTCCTTACTTTTTTACCATAATAGCAGGAATAGATGATTTTGTCATTTTGAAAATTTTAATTTTTTCAGTTTTCATCTTATTAGTTTCGTACGGGAATGATAATTCTTCAGGATCAAATGATGTTTTTTAAAACGGTACAAATTATTGCTAATTAACTTCTTATCATTCATTCAGCAATCAGATACGATTTTTGGATAAATCATGGTACAATAATTTAATAAGGCAATCACGAATCACTAATTGGTGATATTATCTAATATGCCAAATGAGTAAGGTATAATAAACGGAAGAGCCGTTTAGTTATTCCTGTATGTTGAATCTGATATAGTGCGCGGGGTGACGCATGATGGACAAGAAAAATGATCGTAAACCAGATATTATCGATGAAGATCTATACGAAGAGTTTGATGATGAGGAACTTTATGAATTGGTTCAGGAAGAGCGAAGGAAAGCTCTGGAAAAGGCAATGAATAAAAAAGATACACCTCCCAAACGCCCATTTCCGAAATGGGCGTTTTGGCTAATTGCTATCGCATTATTTATTAATGTTTTTGCACTGATTCCTCAAACATTTTCCATTCCTGCCATCGACTTTTTGAAGACGTCGGCAAGATTGACATTAGATGAGGATATTCAAGCGTATAAAAAAGCAGTCGTTGTTGTTGAAACTCAGGACAGCAAGGGAACAGGTTTTTCTATTTCAAATGATGGTACGATTTTGACGAATCATCATGTCATTGAAGACGAGAACGGAATTGTTGTTGCTTTCCCTGACGATGGTTTGTTTGAAGCGGAAGTTGTAGAAACGTATCCATCGATAGATTTAGCAATCCTTCAAGTAGAGGAGGAGGACTTGCCACATCTGACCTTATCTGAAGAGGCCTCCTTTGAAGCTGGTGAACCTATCTATTTTATTGGAAACCCTCTGCGTTTTAACGGAATTGCCAATGAAGGAAATATTATTGGATCTACAGAATTAAGGAATTGGAAGGAACAAGTAGTGATGATTGAGGCGCCAGTCTATCGCGGAAATAGTGGAAGTCCAATTATTAATCATAATGGGGAAGTAATAGGTGTCATATTTGCAACCTTAAACCATGATATACATGGGAAAGTTGGACTGTTTGTGCCAATTGATTTGTTTTATGAATATCACTCATCCAAAAATTAATTTCATGATCTCTTTATAACGTGATTAACTAGCTGTAAGATCCCTACTTCAAGAATTCGAGATACTTCAAGAATTATAAGTGGGGGGCGGGCAGCCAGTAAACTCCTGATTCGTTCAGAGGCCTGGGTGTCTCTCCTTGTGGTACTAACAATCACTGGGGGATGAAAAAAACCCACTGATTGAAGATTCACTTTATTAGATGTTAGAGATTTATCCCTCATCTAATAGATTTCAGTAACCGATATTTAAATAAAATGTAATACTTTTGAGATAGCAACCTAGCTTTTGTTGCGTTACGATAGAATGTGTCTTATTCGATAGAAAAATGTCGAAGTATTTTAAAGAAGATGGTGGAATCCATGTTAACTTTTCATTTTATTCATAATATATATAGTAAAAACGCAAAAACTACACCCAAAAAGGGTTCTAATAAATCGAAACTTATATTGTCAGGGGGCATCCTGTGTAATGATAACTAAATCTATAAAAGAAAAGCCCCTTGAACAAATGGTTATTTCTGCTCAGAATGGAGATACTTCAGTACATAATTATTTACTGAAGACGTATCAGCCATTTATTGCAAAATGTGTCTCCGAGGTTTGTAAACGGTATATCAATCCTAAACATGATGACGAATTTAGCATTGGGTTATCCGCATTTAATGAAGCAATATTTTCTTATTCCCGTGAAAAAGGCAGCTCATTTTTACCATTTGCTAAATTAGTTATAAAACGAAAAGTGATTGATTATATTCGTTCTAATCAAAAAGTAATCAAAGCAGTTTCTCTTGATGAAAATTATGATGACGTTCAAATGGAAAATCCAACTGAAATTCGGGTTGCCAAGGAAAAATATCAAGAAAACCAAAATACGGTCCTCTTAAGAGAAGAAATTGCGGAATTCAAGGAAAAATTATCGGAGTACAAATTAAGTTTGACGGAGCTGACAGAAGTATCTCCAAAACATAAAGATGCGCGGGAGTCAGCCATTCAAACTGCTCGAGTGCTGTATGAAGATGAGGAATTACGCCAATATGTTTTGGAAAAAAAGAAACTGCCAATTAAAAATCTGACTAAAAAAGTAGAGGTCAGCAAAAAAACATTGGAACGTAATAGAAAGTTCATCTTAGCAATTTTTATTGTCTTGAGTGAAGAATTTATTTATTTAAAGGACTATCTTAAGGGTGTGGGTCAGTGAAAAAAGGAATTATTCTTGAACAACATCGAAATTATACCATCCTAATGACGAAAGACGGTGCTTTCGAAAAGGGCAAAGCCGAGGGTGGACAAATAGGTGAAGAAGTATACTTTGAGCCTATTCATTCCAGAAAGTCATTATTTTTTGCGAAAGGCAGGCGCAAACATGCGCCAGCTCAAGTGCTGTCTATGGCTTGTATACTCATATTATTACTTCTTCCTTTTTATCTTATTTCAGGAGCGAATGAAACCTATGCATATGTAACGATTGATATTAATCCGAGCATTGAATTAGAAATTGATGATAATTATCTAGTGCGTGATATTCGCCCAATGAATGACGATGCATCCAATGTAACAAAAGAGTTGAACAATTATGAAGAAAAAAACCTGGAAACCGTTATCCAAATGATTATGGAAAAAAGTGAAGAAATTGGACTTATTAATAGTGAAAAAAATATTCTGGTTGGCGTCAGTTTTTTAAATGATGAAATGGCGAACAACGAGGAGATTCTTCAAAATATTGAAAGTCATTTTAAAGTAAGGGAACCCGATTGGAATATTGCTGCATTTAATGTGCCAAAAGACATTCGGGAGTTGGCTGATGAACAGAACACATCCATGAATGAGATTATGGCATCAACAGTTGCCAGTGATGACTATGTTTCATTAAATGAATGGACAGATGATTTTATATTAGATGATGAGGAAATTGAAATTATTGATTCTTTTTATAATATTACCGATCCTGCTGAAGAAGAGGAAGCCGAAGAATCCGACAGTCAAAATGAAAGCAAAGAAGAAGCGGCAGAAACCAACTTGAATGAAGCAAGTGAGCCGGAACAGGAAGAGGAAGAAGCCCAACCAGTAATAGGTAAGGAAAAAAAGAATTCGGAGCCAAATAAAAAATCCGTTAATACAAGCGGAAAATCAACGAGCGAATCACATCCAAGTGAATTGAAAAGCAAAAATGGCGAAATCCAATCCAATGGAAAAAGTGCAGAACGTAAAAATAACAGTTCCCAATCAAGCAACAAAAAGGAAAATAATGGTAATAAAGGAAATAAAGAAAACAAGGATAAGAACGGGAATAACGGTAATTCTAACCAAGGAAACGGCAATAATAAACATTAATTGATATAATTTTAATTAATAGAGGATGTTCAAAAAGTACGGTGAAAAGGACACATCTATATAGGGGACCTTCTACTAAAACCGCCCACGTCCTTGAAAAAGAAAAGCACTTTTTCTGTGTGCGATGTATCGCTGACGAAGAGTTCCTTGTCCTGTGGGCAACGTAGAAGTCACCACACCACGCTCGGGGCCCGCTACTCAAAGCTTTGCCGCCTCGAACTTCTCGGTCCTTTTCCTCCTCCTTTTTGAACACGCACTAATAGTATGTAGAAAAAAGGAAGCAGCCAATTGGTTGCTTCCTTTTTTATTTATTTACATTTCCATGGTAACAGCTGGTGTTTGCTTCATTGCATGGTCAATATAGTAAAGAAGGCTGTCATGGGACTCAATAATTTTTTGCTGATCAAGGGAATAGTTGTACGAGTGAAGAAATTGTTGAATCTTTTTGGAAAGTAAGTCATCTTTTGTTCGAACCATTAATACAAGCAAATCATCCCATTGCCCCCAAAGCGTATAGTAAAGTGCTTTGTCGTAATCCGGAATCATTTTTCCCCTCCTTATAATTAAAGGGTCATTTCATATTGTCCCCGTTTTTACTATTACATGTGCAAAACTTTTTTGGTGTGATTACCATAAATAGGCTCACTTCCTTATCGCATAATGTGTTTTTGATGAAACATACTATGACCAGATTCACAAAAAAAGGAGGTTAAAAAGTTGAAGAAAAAGCTTGTATCTGGAGCAATTGTTGTTACTTTAGCTTTAGCAGGTGGCTGTCAAGCGGCAGATCAAGGTGCTGCTCCAAACGGTACTATGGATCAACCAAGATATGATACCAACACTGGCGACGGGATGACAAATGTTCGAAATTATACGATGCAGCGAGATGCGGATAATTTCCAAAATCGTGATACACGTAATATTAACAATCGGACAATGGATCCAAATACCCGTACAGATAACGTAAACCGTGCAAATGATAATCGTACAAACAATAATTTTTACAATCGAATGAACAATAACAATAACAATAACATTAACCGTGTTACTGACAATAGAAATGAAAATCGTTATGAAGTTTCTTCTGAAGCTGCTGACAGAATTTCTGACCGAGTGGAAGAAATTGACAATGTTTATGTGTTAACAACTGAAAACAATGCATATGTTGCAGCTGAGCTTGATACAGATAGAGGAGATCAGAATAATCGTAACAACAATCGAAATAACCAAAACAGATTTGATGATGAATTATCAGAAGATGTAAAAGATGAAATTGCGGATATTGTACAATCTGTTGATAATAATATTGACAATGTTTATATATCCACTAATCCTGACTTTTTTGATTTAACAAACAACTATGTGAATGACGTGAACCGTGGAGAACCGATTGAAGGCTTCTTTGACCAGTTCAACAATATGGTTGAGCGTCTATCTCCACAAAATCAAACGAGATAGTTTTTAGGCGGGCAACTCATACTACATGAGGTGCTCGCTTGTTTTTCCACGTTGGAAACATTATATGCTAGAATAGAAAGGAAAAGGAATTGGAGGAAAGATATATGAGTGAAAATGCCTTAGCTTATTTAAAAGAACATCGAGTTGCACTATTGGAAAAACTAAATGAGTTTTTATCCATCCCAAGTGTAAGCACGGATAGTGTTCATAAAGAGGATGTCGACAAAGCAGCTGATTTCCTTGTTACATATTTACAAGATATTAATTTTGAAAATGTGGAAAAGCAGCAAACTGGTGGGCATCCATTGGTGTATGCTGAATATAATGGAGCAGGACCAGATGCACCAACGGTTTTGTTTTACGGCCATTATGATGTGCAGCCTGTAGATCCAATTGATAAGTGGCAAAGTGATCCATTTCAACCGGAAATAAGAGACGGGCGATTGTATGCACGTGGTTCTAGTGATGACAAGGGACAAGTGTTCATGCATTTAGCTGTTTTTGAAGCATATATGAAAACAGAAGGAAAACTTCCTCTCAATGTAAAAGTATGTATTGAAGGGGAGGAAGAAATCGGAAGTGAGAACCTTTATGATGTTTTACATAAGAAAAAAGGGAAATTTCAAGCAGATTTTGCCGTGATCTCAGATTCAGGGATGGTTGCCAAAAATCAGCCGACAATCCTTTATGGATTAAAAGGATTTACCGGTATTGAAATTACGGTAACTGGTCCAGATCATGACTTGCACTCAGGCATGTATGGTGGTGCTGTTCGAAATCCGATTATGGCATTGAGTCATATTTTGTCATCGATGAAAAATGTGGATGAAGTAGTCACAGTTAAAGGTTTTTATGACGATGTGGAGCCTTTAACAGAAGAAGAGCGAAAATTAATTGCTGAAGTTCCAAGTGAAGATTTTGCCCAATCGACCGGTATTCCAGAAACTGTCTCAGAAAAAGGCTATACACCAAAAGAGCATACGATGGGACGTCCGACATTTGAGGTTAATGGAATTTATGGAGGTTATCAGGGAGAAGGAACAAAGACGATTATTCCTACATCTGCGACTGCAAAAGTTACTTGCCGTTTAGTTCCTGGGCAGGATCCTGAAAACATTCAGGAATTACTGGAGAAGCATGTCGAGAAAGTCGTACCAAAAGGCGTAACGGTTAAAGTGAAAAAAGAAAAATTATCTGCTAAAGCATATAAAGTGGAACCAAATCATCCACTTATTAAAACAGCTGCAGAGAGTTATACAAAAGCGTTTGGTAAAGAAACCGTATATATTCGGATGGGTGGTTCCATCCCAGTTGTAGAATGGATAGAAGCGATTTATAATATTCCAATCGTTTTATTAGGCTTCGGAACACCAGAAGATCGCCTACACTCACCAAATGAAAGCTTTCCGCTAGATAGTTTTGATAAAGGAATGGAAACGTTGGTTTATTATTGGGATAAAGTGACAAAAGTATAAGTAAAGAAACAGCCAGATTGCAAAGTTATGTATAAGAGGATGTTCAAAAAGTCCGGTGAAAAGGACACATCTTATAGGGGACCTTCTACTAAAACCGCCCACGTCCTTTAAAAAGAAAAGCGCTTTTTCTGCGTGCGATGTATCGCTGACGAAGTGTTCCTTGTCCGGTGGGTAACGTAGAAGTCACCACACCACGCTCGGGGCCCGCTACTCAAAGCTTCGCCGCCTCGAACTTCTCGGTCCTTTTCATCCTTCTTATTGAACACGTACTACAAAGGAGAGTAAAGTATGTCAAAATTCGCCATTGTTACCGGTGAGTCCAGGGGGCTTGGTGAGGGAATTGCAAAATTGCTTCTTGAATCAGGGGTAAATGTAATTGGTTTATCCAGAAGCCAAAATCACCATCTACCCGGAATAGCAAAAGAAAATAATCAGATTTACAAACATTACAGCTGTGATTTAAGTGATCCTGAGCAGGTAGAAGGTACTTTTAACGAATTAAAAGAATTGGTTTTTACAAAAGAGCTTTCTACTGTATTTCTCGTAAACAATGCTGCAGCAGTAGGGCCGATTGATCAAGCGATGAACGTGAATCGAAAAGAACTTGTTCAGCATGTTCACATTAATACGGTTGCTCCGATGTTGTTGACTAACTTATTTTTAAAAGAAGCACAGGAGTTTGATGCGGTTCAAGCGATCTCCGTCATCGTTACCTCAGGTGCAGCGAGAAGGGCTATATATGGTTGGAGTGCATATTGTTCCACGAAAGCAGGTATGAACATGTATACGGAAACAGTTGCATTGGAACAGGAAGAGTTACATACAGGAAATAAAGTCATAGCCTTTGACCCAGGTGTAATGGATACAGAAATGCAGGAAACAATTCGATCCAGCAACAAGGAAGCTTTTTCTGATGTTGAACGCTACCGGAAATTAAAAGAAGAAAATCATTTAAACAGCCCGATGGATGTAGCTGGTGTCCTTATCGATATACTGAATGATGAGGATGTCGTTAATGGGAAATTATACAGCATCAAAAATTATCTTTAAAGCATGAAAAAATACAGTGGGGAAAGCCCCCACTGTATTTTTTACACGTTAGGAAGGAAAGTATAAAACTTTAGCAAAGGAGTTTTTCGACGTAGCTAAAATTTTAAAGTCCTAAGTATAAGAAAAACTACCCATTCGCTAATCGACGAGCGAATGCGAGTTTTTCTAAAAATGAAAAGGTAGTATAAATTTTATTGTCAAGACTATAAATATACAGATGTTTTTCTTGTGAACCGGCCTGTATGCTAAGGTTGTTATTCAAGTGGGGTAAAGGAATATATTATTGAAAACCGTAACCTCTGCAGGAAGTGTAAGTTTGTGATAAAATTTAAAAGGCTACTATTATCTTACGTGAAATAATAAGCATTTATATATAGAAGAAACGTATTTTTATGCTGAGAAAGGAAGATTATATTTGATTACCCGTAAAAGTAAACGTGAAATTGAAAAAATGCAAGCAGCAGGTGATCTACTTGTGCAAACCCATAAGGAAATTGCAAAAATGATCAAACCGGGAATTACAACTATGGAGATTGATACATTTGTGGAAGATTTTCTAGCTAAACATGGAGCAACTCCAGAGCAAAAAGGATACAATGGTTATCCATATGCAATTTGTGCTTCGGTTAATGATGAAATTTGCCATGGTTTTCCTCGGGAAGAACAGTTGAAAAATGGTGACATGGTTACGGTTGATATGGTTGTCAATTTAGATGGTGGCTTAGCTGATTCTGCGTGGACATATGCAGTTGGGGATGTAGATGAAAGAGGCAAACGATTGATGGAAGTAACAAAGGAATCTCTGTATAAAGGAATTGAGCAAGCTCAAGTTGGGAATCGAATTGGGGATATTGGCCATGCTATTCAAACTTATGCAGAGGAAGAGGGGTTCTCTGTAGTACGTGATTTCACTGGTCATGGAATTGGTCCAACTATTCATGAAGACCCACATATTCCTCATTTTGGTCTTCCGAATAAAGGGTTGCGTTTAAAAGAAGGCATGGTAATTACTATTGAGCCAATGATTAATGAGGGAGCATGGCAGAGTAAAATGGATTCGAATAACTGGACTGCGAGAACAATTGATAATGGCCGTTCTGCCCAGTATGAGCATACCATTGTCATTACGAAAGATGGCCCACTCATCTTAACAGATCAAAATAAATAAAAATACTAACGCCCAGAATTTGCAGAAGGACAATGCTTTTCTGGGCGTTTGTTATATGAATGGAGGAGAGGTTTTTGCGAGTTGTTTCCATCTGTCCGAGTAATACAGAAATAATGGCATACTTGGGCCAAATAGATTTATTGGTTGGTGTTGATAATTATTCCGATTGGCCGTCTTCTGTTTTGAAACTACCTAAAGTTGGACCGGATCTATCGATTGATATGGAGAAAGTAGCGGAATTACAGCCAGATCTTGTACTTGCATCCTTAAGTGTTCCTGGAATGGAAAAAAATATTGAAGCACTGGAAGAAAAGAAATTACCTTATATCATTTTAAATCCGAATTCACTGGAAGAAATTTCGGATGACATTAGAAAAGTCGGGGATGCTCTCGGGTTAAAAGAACTTGGAGAAGAAAAAGCGAAACAATTTTTACGAGAAATCCAGGATATTCAAACTCAAAAGAAAGCCAATGAATATAAGCCAAGTCTTTATTGGGAATGGTGGCCAAAACCGATTTTTACTCCCGGTGGCTTGAATTGGCTAACAGAAATCAGTGCACTTGTTGGAGCGGAAAATATTTTCGCAGACCAGAACGTGGCCAGCTTTCAAACGGATTGGGAGGAAGTGAAAAAGCGGAATCCAGATCATATATGTATGGTTTGGGTTGGGGTCAAGGAAGAGAAGATGCGTCCTGAATTAGTAAAGAAGCGGCCTGATTGGAGTGAGATGAAGGCGATTAAAAATGGTAATATTCATGTGTTGGAGGAGTCACTGTTTTGCCGACCGTCACCAAGATTGCTTGAGGGATTGCGGAAATTAACTACAATTCTTAAATAAGGTGAAACTGTTGTGAAATCTTTACCAATTGGAGGGGGAGAGAACTTTCCCCCTTCTTAGTCAATAAATGTCAACCAACTCTAATTCGCGCGGTGGCCAAGTCAAATCGAGCGACAGTCACCTAATTCGCGCGACAACCAAACAACTAAAAACCTCGCAATTGCTTAAATAGCCGTTACCACAAGATAGTTTTTCGTATTATAGCCGTTTAGCTCCAGTAGTTCTACCGCCAAATAAAATAGTAATGAGCGGACTAAGCAGACAGAAGAATGCAAAAGGCAGATATTCCAGAACAGATACACCTAATACATTTGCAATAAATACACCACATACACTCCATGGGACGAGTGGATTGATAACTGTACCGGCATCTTCCAAAGTTCTGGATAATGCTTTTTTAGATAATCCAGCCTTATGGTAAATCCCTTTAAATGTTTCCCCTGTTAATAAAATCGATAAATATTGCTCCCCGATTAAAACATTTACTCCAATTGCTGTTGCAGCTGTTGTAGCAATGGTCGTTCTAATATTTCTAATCTTGTCTTGAACTGCCGTTAACAAACTTGGGATAATTCCAGTGACAAACAGTAATCCTCCGAAACTCAATGCCAAAATAACAAGAGAAATGGTGAAGAGCATACTATTGATTCCACCTTTAGTAAGCAGTTCATTTACTGGTTCAAAATCAGTCGCTCCAATATATCCATCGAACCAGATTGCCCAGATTTCTGACCACGTAAACGGATTATTCAACCATGCAAAGAAAGTTGCTACCAAACTGCTTATGGCTAAAGCGATAAATGCAGGGACACGGAATATCGTACAAATAATAAGCAATACTAGTGGAATCCAGGATGTGAAATGAATAAGATTAGTCGATATTAGTGCCTCTTGGTAGTCTTGAATATTGGTTATCATGGCAGTCTCATTTGGTGATAACATGACAAAGATAATAAACGAAATAATAAATGCAGGAATTGTTGTTAAACTAATGTGTTTAATATGGTCAAATAAATCGACACCAACAATGGTAGATGCAAGATTGGTTGTATCAGATAATGGCGACATTTTATCACCAAAAAATGCACCAGAAACTATTGCCCCCGCTGTTATAGCTAATGATGCATCCATGGCATTTGCCATTCCGATAAATGCAACCCCTATGGTTGCCGTAGTAGTAAGGGAACTGCCAAGTGATACCCCAATAATGGCTGTAACAGCAAACACAATACCGAAGAACCATGTGCCATTAATGATGGAAAATCCTGCATTAATCATAGATGGGATCGTTCCACTAATCATCCAGCTGCTGACTAATACACCGATAAGGAAGAATAGAAAAATCGCACCCATTGCTGATTTTGCACCAGCGATCATTCCTTCCTGCAGGTCTTTAAAAGAAATTTTCTTAAAAAACCCAAAAGTGATGAGCAGGAATATCCCCAATAATATCGGAATATGTGGTGCTGTTCCCAGACCAATAATAAAGTAACTGATGAGGCCTATAATGAGAATAAAGAATAGCAGGGACTCTGCTAATGATGGCTGATATTTAGGTTGAATCGGAAACATACAAAAACCTCCTGATTGTAATTTTATAAACGTCCTCTTTTAGTAAAAGAGTAAAAGAAAAAAAGCCTCATCCCATAGTAGGGACGAAGCTTTTCTCCGCGGTACCACCCTGATTGATGAAAATAATATATTTTCATCCACTTCATTTATGCTTAAATCCAATCGTTGTCTAGAATCTGCGTTCCTTGCTTAGTATACTTTCGCTTTTCTATGATGAATGTGTAATTCAATTATTTCCTGCCAAAGTTTCCACCAATCACTTTGTCTCTTCGTGCTGCCCGGGAATAATCTACTATGCATTCTTGGATTGCTTATGTGATTGTTTGATAGTATAGAATATACAATCTGCATTTGATGATTGTCAATAGTTAATTTTTCCAAAAAAAATTATTCCGGATAGTAAATGATGTTATGAAAATGAACGGGCTCTTCTCCACTATTGGAATACATATGTTCCACATTGGCTTTAAAATGGATGAATTGATTGGGGGATAGAGTATATTTTTCCCCTTGAATCTCAAGTGTCAATTTACCACTTTGGATAAGTATATATTCTTCACCTAAATGTTTTTCTGATTGATGTGTATGTCCTGGTTGAAGATGAACAGAGAAAATCTCAAATTTCTTTTCCGGATGAAAAGAGAAAATGGAGTAGACTTGATAATTTCCTTCATCATCAACGGCAGGAGTAATAGCTTTTAGATCGACAACTTCAATTTTCGTTTTATCTATTTCTTTCATAAAACTGGAAAAGGATACTTGCAACCCATTAGCGATTTTCCAAAGGGTCGTTACGGTAGGATTGGAATTCCCTTTCTCGATTTGAGCTAACATTGCTTTACTTACACCTGTTAAGTTGGAAACTTTATCTAAACTTAATCCGCGCTCCTTCCTTATGTTAACGAGGTTATAAGCAATTATATCCTGAATAGGTTCCATCACATCTCCCCATTTCTTCTAGTAGAAAATAATGAAGTTTTTTCCATAGTTGTTGTCTATTATAACATATGATTGTATAATATAACATACAACTTTGTAGGGGTAAGTTTCCTACTTTATTTGATTAGTGAGGTTGAAAAAATGGAATGAGGGCTGAAATAAGTTAATGAAGGCTGAAATAAGTTAATGAAGGCTGAAATAAGAAAATGAAAGCTGAAATATGAGAATGAAAGCTGAAATATGAGAATGAAGGCTGAAATATGGAAATGAAAGCTGAAATATGAGAATGAAGGCTGAAATATGAGAATGAAGGCTGAAATATGAGAATGAAGGCTGAAATATGAGAATGAAGGCTGAAATATGAGAATGAAGGCTGAAATATGAGAATGAAGGCTGAAATATGAGAATGAAGGCTGAAATATGAGAATGAAGGCTGAAATATGAGAATGAAGGCTGAAATATGAGAATGAAGGCTGAAATATGAGAATGAAGGCTGAAATATGAGAATGAAGGCTGAAATATGAGAATGAAGGCTGAAATATGAGAATGAAGGCTGAAATATGAGAATGAAGGCTGAAATATGAGAATGAAGGCTGAAATATGAGAATGAAGGCTGAAATATGAGAATGAAGGCTGAAATATGAGAATGAAGGCTGAAATATGAGAATGAAGGCTGAAATATGAGAATGAAGGCTGAAATATGAGAATGAAGGCTGAAATATGAGAATGAAGGCTGAAATATGAGAATGAAGGCTGAAATATGAGAATGAAGGCTGAAATATGAGAATGAAGGCTGAAATATGAGAATGAAGGCTGAAATATGAGAATGAAGGCTGAAATATGAGAATGAAGGCTGAAATATGAGAATGAAGGCTGAAATATGAGAATGAAGGCTGAAATATGAGAATGAAGGCTGAAATATGAGAATGAAGGCTGAAATATGAGAATGAAGGCTGAAATATGAGAATGAAGGCTGAAATATGAGAATGAAGGCTGAAATATGAGAATGAAGGCTGAATTATGAGAATGAAGGCTAAATTAAGAGAATGAAAGTAAAACTTAAATTAGGGGGGATAACGTGATTTCGAAACGGAGGACAGAAGCTCAAATTGAGCCCGCGATGGAAAACGAAGCCGGTCAATTACATATGTTTCAAAGAGGGATGATGACAGGTATACCGATTATGTTAGGGTACTTGCCGATTGCTGTTACGTTTGGTGTGTTGGCAAAACAAGCTGGGATGTCCTTGACGGAACTAACGTTAATGAGTCTTTTGGTTTTTGCCGGAGCAGCACAATTTATGGGGACGAATATGATTGCTGTTGGTACTGGCGCACTGGAAATTATTATTGCAACCTTTGTACTGAATTTCCGTCATTTTGTCATGAGTCTTTCCTTTATGAATCAGCTACGGGGAATCGCTCTAAAGTGGAAGTTGCCAATGTCGCTTGGGTTAACGGACGAAACCTTTGCCGTCTCTGCTTTGCATTCGGAAGAGGCAAGAAAAGAAAATGGGGCTTTTTATTACATTGGAATTATCATCGTTGCATATCTCTCATGGGTGTTAGGTTCTTTGCTTGGTGGAATACTTGGTGAAATTATTCCCGAACGTTTAAGTCAAAGTATGGGAATTGCATTATATGCTATGTTTATTGGTCTACTTGTCCCGTCTGTGAAAAAGAATTTAAGAATTGGTCTAATTGCTATTATTGCAATGTTAATCAATGCGATTTGTGTGCAACTCGGACTGAGCACAGGGTGGGCGATTGTGATAGGTACGGTTCTTGGTGGTATGAGTGGAATTTATTTATTTAAGGAGAATGAACAATGACGAACTTATTAATTATTATAGGGATGTCTATCGTGACGATGGTACCAAGAATTATTCCAGCATTTGTTGTGGAAAAATTACAATTTCGTCCATGGATCAATCGTTGGCTAAGTGCCATTCCATATGCTGCTTTGGGAGCATTGATTTTCCCTGGGATTATGACAGTGATTCCTGAAGAACCGATGGTAGGAATCATTGGAGGGGTAGTAGCAATTATACTGGCCTCCTTTGGATTAAATGTTGTCCTGGTTGTAATAGGTGCTATTCTAACGGTATTTTTGTTTACGGTATAATAAATAGGCTGCCTTTATGGCAGTCTATTTATAATAAGGTTCAATGTGAATATGTGCATGTGTAATTTTATGTTTTTCGAATAAGTAACTCTCTATATTTTCTGTCACATGATGGCTTTGTTCTACATTTAAACTGGGATCGACTAATATCGTTACTTCCAACAAGGACTGATTACCGTGGACACGTCCTTTAACATCGACTACTTCTTTTACTTCTTCAACTTTTTCAATACTCGATTTTATTTCTTTTAACTTTTCTTCCTCAAAACCATCTGTAAGCGTTAATGTCGCTTCCCTGAAAATGTCCCATGCTGTCTTGCAAATAATAATTCCTACAACAAATCCAGCGAGTGGGTCAAGCCAAAACAGACCAAATTGTGCCCCGACAATTCCTATAAATGCCCCGATACTTACGAGCGCATCCGATTTGTTATCCTGTGCCGCTGCATTCAAAGAACTGCTTTCAATTTTCTTTGCCAGTGCAGCATTATAACGATAGACAAAAAACATGATGACCGCAGCTCCAAGAGCAGTCCAAGCTGTTAATAAATTTGGCGCCTCTGATATTTGACCGGCGATTATTTTTTGGAGTGTCTCAAATATAACTTGGATACCAATAAACATCATAATGAATGCTGCGAATAAAGAGGCAATGGTTTCAACACGGTAATGCCCATATGGATGATCCTCATCTGGAGGTTTACGTGATATTTTTAAACCTGCCAGGACAGCTACAGATGCAACAACATCCGTAGCATTATTTAATCCATCTGCACGTAAGGCATCGGAATTACCGATATAAGCAATAATCAGTTTGATGATGGATAAAGTAACATAAGCGAATATACTAATCCAGGCGCCCTTTTCGCCCTGCTTTAAGTTATTCGAATAATTCATTTCATTTCCTCCACTTTTCACATGTTGACAGCGTTCTATATAATATCCCCTTATTTGTATGTAGCTATCATAGTCTAACAAATGTCATGTTGGTGAGTCTAGAGAAACATAAAAGGCTTCGGTTATATGTATTGGGAGTTACTAATTATTTTTCGTAAGGCAAAATTTAACGTAATAGGATGTTTAAAAGTATTAAGCCCCAAACTTTTACGGTCATTTTGAACACGCACCATAACCAATAGTATCTGTAAAAAATGACAAAGATATTTATGAGAAAAATGAGTTGCTTTTTTTCGGAAAATTTAGGATAATAGATAAAAGGAGCTAAGGGGGAGTTCTCAATGAAAAAACAGAAAGCAGTTTATCGTTTTTGCCGTTATGAAGGTGCAGTGCTTTACGCGAAAAAAGGAATCCCTTATGAATTTAGTTTTAATGCTCAGTTAGTTTTGGATGAAATTTGTTTTAATTGGAATAAACAACAGCTGATTGAACAAATTAATCATTCCATTGAAACAAACAATAAAGAAGAATTTATGAAGTATAGTAACTTATATAGACATTACGTCTGGGAGTAAGTGATATAGAGCCTCACCTATGATGGGTGGGGCTTTTTGTGGCTCTGAAAAGCAAACGAATTGCTTAAAAGCTTGATTTTATAGTTTATGTAAATTTTAGAAAATATGCATAAAGTAGTTATACTATTTTGTTATACTTTATTTGCATATCGGGAGTTTTTTGAAAATAGGGGGTGGATTCATGGAGAATAGGAAAAAAATTCAACGCAGCTGGATGCTGTATGATTTTGGGAATTCAGCATTTGCAACGACTATTATGGCAGCGGTTTTACCTGTATATTATTCAACCGTTGCAGCAGCTGGAGTTGATGAAAATCTCGCAGCCAGTTACTGGGGATATTCTCAATCTATTTCTGTACTGATTGTAGCTATTTTAGCACCAATATTGGGAGTTATTAGTGATTTCACGTCAGCTAAAAAGAAATTTCTCCATTTTTTTGCATTTATGGGTATTATAGCAAGTATTCTACTGGCTTTTGTCGGTGAAGGAGACTACATATTAGCATCTGTTTTATTTATTGTTGGGTCTATTGGGTTTTCCGGTGCGAATATTTTCTATGATTCGTTTTTGCCCGAAATCGCGGATAGAAATGAGATGGATAAAGTCTCATCTGGTGGTTTTGCTTACGGATATATTGGTGGGGGGATATTACTGGCGATAAATATTCTTATGATATTAAATCCGCAATGGTTTGGAATTCCGAATACAACGTTGGCTACTCAAATCTCCTTTGTTACAGTTGGGGTCTGGTGGTTTATTTTTTCCATTCCGCTAATAAAAAATATAAAAGAGGAGAAAAAGTTTCATAACCATAAAAGAGACAGGTCATATGCTGCAATTGGTTTCTTGAGAGTTGGAAATACATTTAAAGAAATAAGACGCTATAAGCAATTGTTGATTTTTTTATTGGCATTTTGGCTTTATAATGATGGGATTTCTACGATTATTCGTATGGCCACTGTTTATGGGAGTTCAATTGGGATTGGCAGTAATGATTTAATTGTTGCCCTATTAATTACCCAGTTTGTTGGGATTCCCTTTACATTTTTCTTTGGTTGGCTGGCAACGAAAATAACTGCGAAAAAAGCTTTATATATTACGTTATTTGTTTATTTAGGCATTGTTTCCATCGGATACTTTATGACTTCGGCTGTACATTTTTATGTTTTGGCCATTTGTGTAGGAATGGTACAAGGGGGAGCCCAAGCTTTAAGCAGGTCTATTTTTGGGAGTATGGTTCCGGAAAATAAGAAAGCAGAATTCTTTGGTTTTTACGGGATTTCCTCTAAATTTGCCGCTGTTATTGGGCCTTTCGCGTTTGCTTTGATCGGTCAGGTTACCGGGAATAGCAGAACGGGAATCTTATCGCTAGTTGTATTCTTTATAGCTGGAATAGTGATTTTACGATTTGTAGACATTGAGAAGGGAATTCAAGAGGCGAAGGAGCCTGTGGCAAGTTAACATCCGATTAATTGAAGACATACGTTAGGAAATTGTGAGATTTCAGCTAAAAGGAGTACGTCGCAGCTAAGAATTTTAACGTCTCAATATAAAAAGAATTCATTCGCTCAAAGGTGAGCGAATGAGTTTTTCTAATGAAACAATGGATTACTAAATTTATTTTCTAATCCGAGTGACACTGGTTTTCCTGTATCATAAGAAATATTGCCAATTAATTTTTCCAGCTTTTGTCTCGAACCCTCATTGTCTTTTTTCCAGTAATTCCCTAATTCGGTTAAGATTTCGATTGCTTCCACACGTCCTTCTTCATATAAATCGATAAAGCTCTTATTAGATGGTTCGTTTGTTGCGGAATGATACCATGTCTGATTCTGTAAATTTAAGTAGTCCTTATCATCCTGTACCGGCTGGTGTGAATAGGAAGAAATGTACGAGCGAAATAATAGATTTTTCCAGCCATGAGGATCGGATAAGAGCTTCAAAGCAAGAATCATATCCTTATATGCTTTATGGATATATGAGGGTGAACTGTTTTTGAATTCCGGATAGTAATTGTTAATGGCAGTATGCATCATTTCAATGATTTCCTGATTTAAAGAACTGCCAACATGTATTTCTTTGTATACTTGTGTTTTCCATGTTTTTAAATGATGATATTTTTTCATCATTAAAGTGTCAATAATAACCTCTAATTTTTGGTGGTTGCTGCCCTCGTAACCTGCATGGTAGTGGATGTATGGATGTGTATTTCGATCAAGTATATGATGAGTTAGGAACCCAACTACAAATGCTCGTACACATTTACTCTTTTTCTTTGCAGAAGTGATTAATTCCATCAAAAATGGACCACATTGTCTAGTATGTAATGCCATACCCATTTGTTGGAAAGGTTCATCTTTTATCCAAGGCCAAAAATTATAATAAAAAAGCGGGTCAGGGCCTTGGGCTCCTAATTTTAAAAATGACTCAGTTTGTGAAGTTAGAAACGGTTGATTTACTGCATCCACGACTTCCTCACAAAAAAGTATATGTGTCCATATATTTGGCACAGTGAAATCCCCCTTTATTTTTCTATATATAAAATGTAGATGATTTTACAAGTACTCATCTATTATATAGTAAAAACGAAAGGATTTGGTGAAATAAAAAGGAAGAAACTTTTACAGGTTTATCTGATACATAATTCTGATTAGACACTATTAAGAATTTTATTATCACCGTGTATTTTTTATTCTTTTATTTGGGAAATTTGTTACAATAGAGATGAAAAGTGAGAAGATTACATAGGGGAGGAAAATTGGATGGAATATCGTGTAGAAAGAGATACATTAGGGGAAATCAATGTACCTGCTGATAAATATTGGGGTGCACAAACACAGCGCAGCAAACAGAATTTTCCAATTGGAAATGAAACGATGCCAAGTGAAGTAATCAAAGCATTTGCTATTCTAAAGAAGAGTGCTGCAAAGGCTAATAGTGACTTAGGTCTAATGGAAAGTAAAAAGGCTGAAGCTATCGCATTTGCTGCTGATCAGATTATTCAAGGAAATATTGATGATCATTTTCCGCTTGTTGTTTGGCAAACCGGTAGTGGAACACAATCTAATATGAATGTGAATGAAGTGATCGCACATGTTGGGAATAAATGGCTTTCCGAGAATAGCAGTGATCTAAAACTTCATCCTAATGATGACGTAAATAAATCACAAAGCTCCAATGATACGTATCCAACAGCAATGCATGTTGCTTTCGTTTTAAAATTAGAAGATGAAGTACTGCCTGCAGTAAAGACGTTAAAGGGTACATTTAAAGCGAAAATGGATGCGTTTTCCGATGTTGTTAAAATTGGAAGGACCCACCTGCAGGATGCCACTCCACTTACATTAGGCCAGGAAATCAGCGGCTGGCACCGTATGCTTGAAAAATCGGAAGCGATGATTAAAGAAAGTGTCCATCATATTAAAGAATTAGCAATTGGTGGTACGGCTGTTGGTACAGGATTAAATGCACATCCCGAGTTTTCTGAAAGAGTGTGCCAAGCTATTAGTGAGTTTACCGGAAAAGAATTTGTGTCTGCACCCAATAAATTTCATTCATT
The DNA here is from genome assembly GCF_009733865.1 of Oceanobacillus salinisoli. Classification (GTDB taxonomy): domain Bacteria; phylum Bacillota; class Bacilli; order Bacillales; family Amphibacillaceae; genus Oceanobacillus; species Oceanobacillus salinisoli. The sequence continues at coordinate 160,683 of NZ_WOFB01000002.1, forward strand.
AACAAGTCATGATGAATCGGTTTATGCTCATGGTGCTTTAAAAGCACTTGCCGCCGATATGATGAAAATTGCCAATGATGTTCGGTGGTTAGCGAGCGGCCCACGTTGTGGAATTGGAGAAATTACGATACCTGCAAATGAACCGGGAAGCTCGATTATGCCAGGGAAAGTAAATCCAACACAAAGTGAAGCAGTAACGATGGTAGCCGCACAGGTAATGGGAAATGATGCTGCAGTTGGTTTTGCAGCAAGTCAAGGTAATTTTGAACTAAATGTATTTAAACCAGTAATTGCTTATAACTTCCTGCAATCGTGTCAATTATTAGCAGATAGTATTCTTTCGTTTGATGAGCGCTGTGCAAAAGGAATTGAACCAAATCAAGAACAAATTGAAAAGAATTTAAATGATTCTCTTATGCTTGTTACTGCTTTAAATCCGCATATCGGCTATGAAAATGCGGCAAAGATTGCTAAGAAAGCATTTGCTGATAATGCAACATTAAAAGAAACCGCAGTAGAATTAGGTTTATTGACGGAAGAAGAGTTTGATCAATATGTAAAACCAGAGGAAATGACATATCCGAAGTAGGATAGTAATAAATAACTTGAGGATGAACAAGCCTGTTACACATGGTGTAATGGGCTTTTTTCTATTGTATTGGAAGTACATCTACATTTTACCAATGAAATTTAGTTATAAGAATGGGGTTATCGACAGACAATAGAAATACACAAGGAGGTGATAACACATGGCAACTAACAGAAGCAACAACTCAAACCAATTATTAGTTCCTGGAGTACAACAAGCTTTAGATCAAATGAAAATCGAGATCGCATCTGAATTTGGTGTGAACTTAGGAGCAGACACAACTTCTCGTGCTAACGGATCTGTCGGTGGAGAAATCACTAAACGTCTTGTACAAACTGCTCAACAACAACTTAACGGTGGACAACAATAATATAAATGATGGCTAAAGAGGGAAGTCCTAAGAGGCTTCCCTCTTATTTATATCGTAGACAATAATTTATCATTAAATACCTGCTTCTTTTTAAAAAGCTGTTAAATATTCTAGTGACCTGTTTTTCAACAGAACAGTGTTACACAAAACATTCAGGTAGAAAGTTGAAAAGTTCAAAACCAGCGGAGTGTATTTCCGCAGTGGCAGGTATAACACCAACTTAGGAACTATAGTTAGTTCGAAGTTTATATCTATTCAATAAAAACATAAACGATTTTAAGAGTATAAAACCAAGTGGCTTTATACTCTTGAAATCGTTTATCATTTGATTAACTAGTTATAATACTCAACTAAGTTATGATTTAATTCGACTTTCTGTTTCAGCATCAAAGAAATGAGCACGATTCATATCAAACGCTAATTCAATTGTTTCATTACCTTTAATATCAGTGCGAGAGTCTACACGAGCAATGAAGTCTTGATTATCTACTTTAGAATAAAGGAAGGATTCAGCTCCCATTAGCTCAGCAACATCAATCTTTGCACTTATTTTAGTTTCTGGTGAAGCCTCGATAAATGCTGGTTCATCATGGATGTCTTCCGGTCGTACTCCTAAAATAATTTCCTTGTTTATATAGCCTTCGTTACGAAGCATTTTCATTTTGCCTTCTGGAACTTTGACTTTCACATCTCCCATTTGGAAATAGCCTTCTGTTAATGTTCCATTAAAGAAGTTCATGGAAGGAGAGCCAATAAAACCACCAACAAATACATTTTCTGGGGAATCGTAAACTTCCTTTGGTGCTCCGATTTGTTGGATGATGCCGTCCTTCATTACAACAAGGCGTGTCGCCATTGTCATTGCTTCGGTTTGATCATGGGTTACATAAATGGTGGTAGTTTGTAAGCGTTGATGAAGTTTTTGAATTTCAGCACGCATTTGCACACGCAGTTTTGCATCCAGATTGGACAGTGGCTCGTCCATTAGGAATACTTTTGCATCACGAACTATTGCACGACCAAGTGCTACACGCTGGCGCTGCCCACCTGAAAGAGCTTTCGGTTTGCGATCAAGATAAGCTTCTAAACCAAGTATTTTAGCTGCATTGTTAACTCGTTTCTCGATTTCATCTTTACTGAATTTACGAAGTTTTAAACCAAATGCCATGTTATCATATACATTCATATGTGGATATAGGGCATAGTTCTGAAATACCATGGCGATGTCACGGTCTTTTGGTGCAACATCATTCATTTTTTTGTCATCAATGTAAAACTCTCCACTGGAAATTTCCTCCAACCCTGCAATCATACGAAGGGTAGTTGATTTACCACATCCGGAGGGGCCAACGAAAACGATGAATTCTTTTTCTTTTATGTGTAAGTTAAAATCATCTACTGCTACAACGTCTTTATCATATCGTTTTTGGATATTTTCTAATCTTAATTCTGCCATTTTTATGACCTCCATATTTGTAAACGTTTAATTTTATTTTAATACGAAGGGTTTATTCTGATAATAGCAATGGTGCACAAAGAATGGACTAGTCTTTGTGCACCATGGACAGAATAACAAGATAAACGGTCATTGCACCATTAAATTGACGTACATCAATACCCGTTTTATCAATAAATTTGTCTAATCGATATTGTAAGCTGTTCCTGTGTAAATGTAGTTTTTTTGCTGCAACGGTGACATTCAAATTGCTTTCGATAAAAGTTTTGATGGAATGAAGCAGTTCCGGATCCTCTGTCAATTTTCTTAATACAATCTTTTTGATGGAATGAAGAAATTCCTTATCAGCCTGATCAACGAAATGGTAGGAAATAGCTTCAACATAGGAAACGACGGGTCGGTCTGCATAGATAAAACCAATTTCAGCGCTTTTTAAAAAGGTTTTATAATAATGATGAAGGTTGATTAAATTATCTATGTAAGGGCCGATAAAAAATTTTATATTGATATATAAGTCACCCATTAACAATTTGATGATTTGCTCGTAGGAAATGGACTCCTCTTGAATGATTGGCTTTTCTTCTATGATGATGCCTTCATGTTCATTTTCCCATAATATTGAAATCGGAGTGGAGTAGAAATTAGATATCGCCTGTTTAAATAAAGATGGTTCGATTTCGTTTGCTTTAATGGAAAAGTAAACAAAGCGGAATGGATGTACTTGTTCGTCCCTTGTATGATCACTTATTCTCCTTCTCCACTTTTGCTCTTGTTCAGTAGGTTGTGGAATCATAATATTATGTGGTTTAAGAAAGACTAATAGTAAATTTTCATCACTTTTTGTCAGCTCAGACTTATCAATACCAATAATTTGGTTATCTTCTGTTATAAACCAGCGATAGTTTTCCGGTATTTCATGGAGTTCATCAAAGAAACACATAGAAGGAAATAATTTTCCAAGTTTGTTTATCATTGAAAATCCTCTCTTCCGTCATTCGTCAGTCCTATTTTAACATGATAAAGATTAATTGGTAGGCAATAACAAAGTTACCCTTCTTAGTATACAATGAATGGTACGTTTGTTATAGTTGACTAGAATAAAATTCAAGGAGGTTACGTTTTGGCTAACATACATGATACTGCGTATGATTTAGAAAATGCTATTCGTGAAAGTGAGGAATTCAATCACCTTAAAACTGCTTATGAAGCAGTAATGAACAACCCTCAAGCAAAAGAGATGTTCGAAAGTTTCCGTGATACACAAATGCAGCTTCAGGAAAAACAAATGCAAGGATTAGATATTACGGAAGAGGAAGTAGAGAAAGCACGTGCAGTTGTTGAACAAGTGCAGCAGCATAGCGATATTTCCAAATTGATGGAAGAAGAACAACGCTTAAATCTTTTGATTAACGATATCAGCAGAATCATCACTAAACCATTAGAAGAACTGTACGGTGACCCAAATAATCAATAAGAAAAAACAGGCTGGGACAAAAGTGTTCTAGTTAAAGTGCGTGTTCAAAAAGGAAAATGAAAAGAACCGGTCGGCTAAAATCGCAACGTCATGTTGCAACGCCGACACTAGCACGTCCTGTGCGTCGAAAGTTAGAGGCGGCGAAGCTTTGAGTAGCGAGCCCCGAGCGTGATGTGGTGACTTCTACGTTGCCCACAGGACAAGGAACACTTCGTCAGCGATACATTGCACGCAGAAAAAGTGCTTTTCTTTTTCAAGGACGTGGGCAGTTTTAGTAAAAGGTCCCCTATATAAATGTGTCCTTTTCACCGGACTTTTTGAACATCCTCTTAAAGAAATTATCCGAACTACGATTCAAAATTCTTTGGTTAGAATTGGAATTAGTTCGGATATTTGCTTTTTATAGGGATGTTTCCTAAAGGATTATTGCCTTTTGCAAAAAAACTTTATTTCGAATTTGATATATACTCCTGACTAATAAAAATTCATATCATGATGCTCTCGCCTGTCCTAATGATGATAGCGTGCTTACATTCGATCCGGCAGAATACTTGCGGTTCGTGGGCACGGCCTAAATCCCCATCAAGGAAAACCGTAAGTGCGCCTCTAGTCTTCTATTACCACTCCGTAGTAGGCTTCCTCGGCACAAGGGAACAAAGAAGATTAATCAGGTAGTACCCGCGCGTGCTAAAGTCTAAACACGAGTGATAAATGCCCTCTAATGGTTGATATCCCGCATACACTGGTTGATATGTGCGCCCGTTGTGTTGATATTTTGCACAACGGTTGATATCTCCCTCTTTATGGTCACCCGCGGAAGTCGTAATGTATTTCCTTAGCAGTAAGTTGGTGCTCCAACATCATTTAAAGTTAGTTTGCAGTTTATATAAATTCCATAACAACAAATTTAGCAAACAGGTATTGCTTCTCTAACAGGTCATCATTGTTATTAGGGTGGGGAAGTAGTTATGTCCCATTTTTTGGATGTTTTTTAACAGTTACCTGTGAAACAGTACTAATTTTGCTTGTGGGGATACACAGCGATGGGTATATTCACTGTATCCATTTTCATCTAAGCGTCTTTGTCCAATTGCTTTGGCCTCTTCGTTATTTTGTGCAGTAAACGTTTCGTCCATTAGTTTTTCTCCTAATTTACTAAAAACCGTTAATGTATATTCTTCCATTATTAAACCTCCTTGTTAGAATGTATCTTATATTCTAAAAATTATTATAAATCATAATGTGCAAAAGGAAAAGAAATTGTTATTTGCTTCATTAAATAAATACAAATTTACACTTTTCTAACAAAAGCTGAAACTTTGAAGTGCTATAATCGTAATAGTGTCTGAAAGGGGAGAGAGAAATGGCATTAATATTAAAGCAAGTAACAAAGCGTTATGGAAAAGAAACAGCTGTAGACCATCTGTCCTTGGAAATTCCAGAAAGAGAGATGTTTGGATTTTTAGGAGGAAATGGTGCTGGGAAAACAACTACCTTTCGTATGATTCTCGGACTGCTGGATATGACAGAAGGTGAAATTACGTGGAATGGTGAATCAATAAATTATGGAAAAAGCCATTTAATTGGCTACCTTCCAGAAGAGAGGGGGCTTTATCCTAAACTTACGGTGAAGGAGCAAATTATTTATTTAGGTAAGTTACGGGGAATGAAAAAACAGAAAATAGTTCAAGAACTTGAAAACTGGCTGGAGCGCTTTAAGGTTACGGAATATATGAATAAACGGGTAGAAGAGCTATCCAAGGGAAATCAGCAAAAAATCCAGTTTATATCAGCCGTCATACATAATCCGAATCTATTAATCTTAGATGAACCATTTTCGGGATTAGATCCTGTGAATGTGGAAATGCTGAAAAGCGCTGTCGTTGACCTAAAGGAACAGGGGACATCAATCGTTTTTTCATCCCATCGCATGGAGCATGTAGAAGAATTATGTGAACATTTATGTATCCTGCATAAAGGAAGTCCAGTTGTAAAAGGTTCACTAAGGGAAATTAAGCGATCTTTTGGCAAAAAAAATCTCCTTATACATGCGGACACGTCATTAGAATTTTTGCAAAAGGTGCCTGGAGTAATACAATACAAAAAAGTTGCTGATGGCTGTGAGCTGCAAATCGAAAATGAAGATGTGTCGCAACAGATTTTTTCTGAATTGCAAGGAAAAGGATTTGTTCGTAAATTTGAACTCGAAGAACCTTCTTTAAATGACATCTTTATCGAGAAAGTCGGTGCAGCATATGAGTAAATTCTGGGTTATCCTCACACACACCTATATGTCCAGACTTAAAACGAAATCATTTATTATTAGTACGATAATTACTCTATTGTTTATTTTAGGATTAGCAAACATTCAATCAATTATGGAATTTTTCTCAGACGAAAGTGCAGATAAAATTGCGGTTATAGATGAGTCCGAACTGCTTTGGGAACCTTTAATGATGAATGCCGAAGCTGTTGGCGAAGATTTACAGTTAATCGAGTTTACTGGAGACGAAGAATCAGGAAAAGCTGCGGTTGAAAAAGAAGACTATAAAGCACTTGTCGTTCTAACATTAAATGATAATCAATTACCGGAAGCAACGTATTATGCCAATAATATTTCCGATATGGGGAATCAAATGTTTATAGAACAGCAGCTTCAGCAATTAAAGGTGGCGATGGCGACACAACAATCAGGGATTGATCAGGAGACACTTGCTGATATTAACGAACCGGTTGTATTTCAAACCATAGCATTGGATGAGACAGCCAAGTCAATGGAGGAGCTTAACGAGGCGCGAGGAATTGTTTACGTAATGCTATTTGTTTTATATTTTACCGTAATGGCATATGGGCAGATGATTATGACGGATGTCGCTAATGAAAAATCCTCGAGAGTAATGGAGATCTTAGTATCAAGCGCCCCCGCGGTTACACATATGTTTGCAAAAATACTGGGAATTGCATTGCTTGGGTTAACTCAGGTAGGAACTTTTATCTTAGTAGGTTATTTACTCATATCGTCTAAGCAGGGCGAGTTAGTTGGTGGGATATTTGAATATCTAGGATTTCAGGATATATCTCCTTCTGTCTATATATATGCTATCGTTTTCTTTTTGCTTGGATATCTATTATATGCAACATTGGCGGCTATGCTAGGTTCATTGGTGAGGCGCGTTGAGGATGCAGGGCAAATGATGATGCCCCTAATATTTTTAGTGATGATTGCTTTTTTTATTGCAATGTATGGCTTAAATGTACCAGATTCAACATTAATTAATGTAACATCATATATTCCATTCTTCTCACCAATGATTATGTTCATGCGGGTAGGGATGCTGGATGTTCCTGCCTGGGAAATAGTGTTATCTATCGGAATATTAGTTGCGACCATTATTTTAATTGCAGTGATTGGTGCAAGAGTGTACAAAGGCGGAGTTCTCATGTATGGCCGCTCCAGTTCATGGAAAGATTTTAAGAGGGCAATGACATTATCGAAGAAAGAATCATAGAAAGGAAGGTCACTGGTGTGTGGCCTTTTTTTGCTATTTACTTTACTACGTTAAGTGGAAGGTATTTATCAAGTGATTAACTGACTGTAAGCCCCCCCCGCTGATTGAAGATTCACTTTATGTTATTAACAGAACGTGCATTCTGTTTCGTGGTTTGCTAGAATGTAGGTAATCATAGGAAAAGAAGGTGAGGATATGAAAAAGGAAATATCCTTTATGCATGCCGCGGATTTACATCTGGACAGTCCTTTCAAAGGGCTTTCCTATACACCGGAACATATTTTTCGGGACATAAAAGAGAGTACGTTTAACAGTTTAGATAACTTAGTTAAGGCTGCCATACAAAAAAGAGTAGATTTTGTGCTTATTACCGGAGATTTATTTGATAATGAAAAGCAAAGCTTAAAAGCACAAGTACGGTTGCGCAGGGCATTTGAAGAGCTTAAGCGACATCAGATTCACGTCTATTTGTCATATGGAAACCATGACTATATCAATGGGAATATCCATCCTGTTACATATCCGGATAATGTATTTATTTTTCCAGATGAAAATATATCCGATTTTATATTTAAAAAAGCAGGTAAGGCCATAGCAAAAATTTATGGATTCAGCTATGAAAACCGGGCTGTACTAGAGGAGAAGGCTAAGGATTACAAAGTCAAAGACAGACAAATACCTTTTCATATTGCAATGCTGCATGGGAGTATTCGGAGCAATACGGAACATGATGTTTATTCTCCTTTTCAATTAACGGATTTACAAAAAGAGCCTTTTGATTATTGGGCACTGGGCCATATACATAAACGGGAAGTTTTAAAAGAAAAACCGCCAATAGTTTACCCAGGTAATATCCAAGGAAGAAACCGCAAAGAGACGGGAGAAAAGGGATGCTATCATGTTGTTTTATCGGAAACAGATATAAATCTGTCTTTTATTCCCCTCCAGGCATTCACTATTCATCCAGTATACATAGATGTTTCTCAATGTGAAGATCTTTATGAAATAGAAAGATGCATTCAAGAAGAAATAAATAGCCGGCAATTAACAGGAAATGAATTGATAGACCTAACATTGACTGGCCGCTCCACCCTAAGACAATGGGAAAACGATAAGCTGCTGGAAGAACTGGTAGAAGTTATCAATGAGCCGATTGCTTATGCCCAGCCATGGAAATATATTTTTCGGGTAGTAACAGAAGTAAAGGAAAAAAAAGCGGATATAGAACTTCGAAAAGGAGATCATTTTATTGGCGAATTAATCAGACAAGTAGATTATGTATCCGTCCAAGCCAATGTGAAAGAATTGTATCACCATAAACAAGCAAGAAGGTATCTGGTGCAGCTTACTAACGAAGAGGAGCAAATAATGAAAGAAGAAGCAAAAGAATTATTGTTCAATCAACTGTTCAAGGGGGGAAGCGAATGAAAATAGTGAAGGCTTCCATTTATGGCTTTGGAAAATGGGTTGACTATGATATCGAGTTTTCTGACGGTATATGTATTTATGGGGAAAATGAAGCGGGAAAATCAACACTCCAAAAATTTATTTTGTTTATGTTATTTGGATTTCCACCAAAACAGAGGGAATTTTATCGTCCGAAAATAGGAGGAACAATAGGTGGAAGCTTAACCATGTATGATATCGATGAAGGAATGTTTTCGATTGAGCGGACAGACCAAGTAAATAATGGGGAGGCAATCTGTTATACGCCGGATGGAAAGGAATATGGTGAAGCCTGGCTGAAGGAACGGCTGAAGGGAATGACAATGAAAACATATCAATCTATTTTTTCTTTTTCATCGATGGATTTAGCAGGAATCGATGATATGAAAGAAGAAGATCTTGGAGAAGTGCTGCTGGGGATTGGGATGTCAGGTTCAACGATGATTCATAGGTTGGAAAAGCAGTTGGACAATCAGCTGGGTGATTTATTTAAACCATCCGGTAAAAAGCCTGTGATTAATCAACAGCTGGAAATATTGGATAAGCGATTTGCGTCTTTACAGGATTATAAAGCCAATGAGACAACTTACCGTGAAAAGAGAAATAGTAAATTAACTTTGGAGAATCATATGATGAAGCTCCAAGAAGAGATTCAGAAAGAAAAAGCTCATTTGGTGAGTTTGGAAAAACATATGCAAGCATTACCGATTCTTCAGGACTACAACCGTTATCAAAATCTATTAAAAAACGATGAGGATAACCTGACTTTTCCAGAGAATGGCATGGAGCGTCTGGAAAACATAAAGGCTTCTCTGTTACCTATACAAAGTGAACTCGCTGTTTTGAAAGAAAATGGACAGAAGTATCAGCAAAAGCTGAATAACCTACATGAGCAATTAGCGGAACAGAAGATACAGGATGATGCACAATCACTTATACAAAGAAAGCAGGAGTTTCTTGATACCAGCAATGAATTGGAACGAACAGAAAATACTTTAAATAAAAAGCAATTGGAAATAGAAGGCGAATTGAACCGTTTAAATATTGGTCTGCAACTGGAAGATTTAGGGGAAATATCCTTTCCGTTTCATTTGGAAAAGATGTGGACCCAGCTAAAAAATGATTTAGAGCAGCTTAAACTGGAAAAAGAAAAAAACACCCTAGAAGCGAAGCAACTAAATGAGGAGAGAAATGATCTATATAACCAACTGGAAGAGTTAGAAGAACAAAGTTTACCTGAAGAAAAGGTTCTTGAATTAAATGAAAAAATCCATGTATACAATGAGAACCGTTTATTAGAAAAATTACTGGCCGAATCAAATCTAAAGCAACAAAACTGGAAGCGGAAAAATAAGAAAAAAGAAAAAGATATAAATCGTTTATTAGCGGGTTGCATTTTGGTTGCCGTAATCACTGGAATTGCAGCAATGTTAACCGAAGTGAATTGGCTGTTTCAAATCACTTTGATTATATTTGTAATTGGAATCGGACAATGGATTTTAGGAAGGCAATCGCTAAAAGAAGTGGAAAAAATGATACAAATAGAAGCACAACCTTCTGTCGGCACCCAGGTATCGACAGAACAGAAGCAAGAAGTAGAACAACAGTTGTTACATCATAACAAGTGTGTTAGTGAAATGGAAAATGTGAAAGACCAACTAAAAGCCAATAACATCCAACGTCTAAACAATCGGGATGTAAAAAAGAAATTAGAGGAAAAAGAATATAACATAGAGGAACAAATCCATGTACAATACAAAAATTATCCTTTTCTAAAACAGGTTGATCATACGTACTGGCCGGAATTTTTCCATGCAATGAAACAGTTGATAACACATTACAAAGAACTATTGCACCTCAAGGCTGATACGGAAAGATTGTTGAAGAAAGTGAGTGAGTATCACTCGGAAGTTGCTCAATTTTTTAAAAAAAATAAGTGGGAAGAAGATCAATCTATTTCACATCAAATCCATACAATAGAATCATTTCTTGAACAGCAGAGGGAGGTTTCCCAGCATATCCGCCAATATTCTGATTTACTGGCAGAGAATAAACAAAAACAACACGAATTACGGCAGCGGGTTGAAATGTACCAAAAAGAAATGACGGTTTTATTTGAAAAGGCTCATGTGAAAACGGAGGATGCATTTTATCAAAAGGCAAATCGGTTAGGTGAGAAGCTTGAAATAAAGGCTGCAATGGAAAAAACGCTTGATCAGTTGGAGAGATTGTTTCCTAATGGGGAGTGGAAGCAGTTTGCTGGAAAACAGGAAGATGAGCATACCCTGGAATGGAAACGAGAAAATACTCAAAATACGATTGAGAAAATGGAAAAGCAAATGGAAGAAATGCAAAGGGAATTAGCGAGCCTTCAAGTCCAACTAGAAACGATGGAATCATCTGATGAGTACTCAAACAATTTACATCAGTTTGAAATGGAACAGGAGAAGTTAAATAAGTTGGCAAAGGAATGGGCAATAATAAAAACAGCAAAAGAGCTATTGATAGAAACGAAACGGACATATCGAGAAAAATATTTAAGTCAGGTGATGGAAATAACGTCAGATTACTTCCGGAGGCTAACAGGAAATAAGTATCAGAGAGTATTTGCGCCAATGGATCATAAACCATTTCAAGTGGAAACAGAAGGTGGTATTCGTTATAAGGTGAACGAACTTTCCAAAGGTACCATGGACCAGCTGTATGTATCCTTAAGACTTGCAATCAGTCAAACGATGAGTGAGCGTCACAAGTTGCCATTTATGATGGATGATGCATTTCTGCACTTTGATTCGATACGAATAAAGCGGATTATGGAAATTGTAGAAGAAATATCTGAAAAACATCAGATGATACTTTTTACATGTAAGGAAGAAGCTGTAGATGCTGTTAAAAATTTGGAAATACGTCTATTAGCATAAACGATTCGCATAAATTAGCATTTAATGGTACACTATTTTCAGATTACATGTAGGTGGAGGGAACATCCATTGACAGCAGAAAAAGATGAAAAGAACTGGGAAAAGCATGAGGCAATTATTGAAAAATTTATCCAGATCATTGCAAAAAATATGAATTTATATGGAATTACACCGTCTATAGGAAGACTATATGGTGTTTTATATTTCAATGATGAACCGATGACATTAGATGATATGCGAGATGCTTTGTCGATGAGCAAGACAAGTATGTCCACTGGTGTACGTACTTTAGCTGATATGAAGATGGTGGAATCGAGGTTCCGTAAAGGGATACGCAAAGATCTGTATCAATCAGAAGAAGATTGGTATAAATCATTTACTTCATTATTTGGAACTCGCTGGCGGAAGCAAACGGAAACCAATATTGAAGAAGCCGAGGAAACCATTGAGATTTTAGAAGAAATGTATAATAAGACAGAGGACGAGGAGCTAAAGGAAAGAATAACGCAGGATCTGGAAAAATTAGATTACGCCAAGAATTATTATCAATGGCTTATCCAATTTATCAAGGTTGTGGAGTCAGGAGAAATATTTAACTACATTCCCAAAAATAAGTAAAGAAAAACAAGCACAAAGATGAATGGAAATATCTTTGTGCTTGTTTTATTATGTGGATTTTTAGTAAGTTTTGATGCTGCTTTTCATTTTTGCAGTTTTTATAGTTTGTGTCAAAACAAGATTTTAAAATACAACCTATTATTTGATTCCTTCTGTATTTTCATATCTGCTGTCTAAATAGTCGACAATATGAATAAGGTATCCTTCCATAGTCTGTGGGGATTTAACAGCTGATCCCCATTCTGGAAGTCCGTGATGACAAAGGATACAATGTGCCATTTGATGAATTTCCTGCATAGAAATAGCAATATTCTCAGCCTCAATAATCTTAGTTAAAATAAGCACACCATAAGGAATATGACCAACCATTACTCCTAACTCGTCCATGGCAATACCAGCTTGTTTTCGGTTTTCAAAATTGGAATCTATTGCAGTCGGGAATAAGAAATGAAATTCCTCAAATGTTTTTCCTGCATGGTCATACTCCAGTAATTTTCCAATATCATGAAATAGAATGCTTGTGATAAGTAAGTCGTAATTTGGTTTGCATTCTTTATGCTCCATCATACGATAGAACATGTCATACAAGTGATCAATCGTATTTTTCCAAATTAGTGGCTGATTTTGCTCTCCTTGAATTTGTGCCCATAATTCATTCTTATGAGCTTTTTCTACGATGTGCATGAGCTTCATCGTTGCTTTATAGGGGTCTTCTTCAAATTTTAAAATATATCTCGCAAAGCGCATTAAACCGACTGTATGTTTTAATAAACCACCCAAATAATTATGATGATATCCCTTTGCAGCAGGTCTGATGGAAAATTGATTCCAAAATCGATTCATAGCACCAATAGCAATCTCCTGATAGGGGGATTTTAGTTCATACAAATACGAAAAAAGCTCGATCGTGAAGCTTTCTAAATCCTGTTTTGTATAAGGGAGGAAAGAAAACGGATTGACCTCCTCTTCACAAGGGATCAATTCATCGACAGTCAGTGATTTAAAGCCATTGAATTCATCGACTTTGCCAGCAATATCAAATATGGAGTAGCTTTCAAGCAATGGTAGAATTCGTTCTACGGCACCTTGATTATCCCATATTTTCGCATTAATGGTTCCTGCATTATTGCTAAATCTTATCTTTATAAATTCTTTGTTTGTTTTTGTTAGCTGCACTTGATAATCGTTAACCAGCAAACGAACGTGAACTCGGTCGCCAGCTGTTTGATCTTCGAGAACAAATGTATCTTGCCCATTTGGTAATATAGGAACCGGATACTGATCCAATATTTGTTTTTGTTCAAGCTCAGTTGTATCGATTTTTACGGGAACATGGTTATAAAAATAAAATTGTGTGTTTGTCAAGTTATCACTCCAATAGAAAAACTCTTCTTGTAAGATTAATTTTATGATTATTATTTCTTATATTATAGTTTACTAGACTGCTATAAATTAGGAAAGAATTTATCACGTGATTCACTGGCTGTAAGAAAAGTTTGAGATGCTTCAAGATAGATAAGTGGAGACGGCAGGCGGTAAACTCCTGGTTCGTTCAGAGGCCTTTAGTCATACCCTTGTGGTACTCACAATCTGCAGGGGAAGATTCATTTTTTTCATCTACTTTTTCTGAAAAAGTTATATTTTTATAAGATGATTCATATATATTTGGGTAGATAGAAATGGACAAGGGAGGTAGGACAGTGATTGCAGGTATACCTTGGTGGATTTTAGCGGTAATCGTCTTAATATTTTTTAGTGGTTATATGTCTTTTCGAGCTATGATTGCTGAACGGGAATTGGAACAGCAATATGCAGAAAAAGAAGGAAAAGTATATATTGAACGTATGAGAAAAGAAAGGGAAGAAAGAGATAAAAAAAGACAGCAAACTTCTTAACTGGAGTTTAGTAAAAATAAAAAGAGGTTGTCCGATTAATCTGGACAACCTCTTTTAACTAAGTTTTAACTAATAAATATACTGGAAATGATTCGCTTTGCTTTTAACCTTGTGCTTCTTCTGTCTGTTCTGGTTGTTCAAACATGTCCTGGAATTCTTCAATCTTAATATCCACGTCAGCATCTTGAATCATGTCGTTGATTTTTTGCTGTAAAGTAGTCATGTCTACTTTTTCAGATACTAATTCACGACGTAACTCTTCCTTTACATCCTCATATTCACCAATACTCTCTTCTTTCTCGCGAACATCATTTACTTTAATAATATGAAATCCGAACTGAGATTGGACAGGGTCACTAATATCACCAGGTTCCATGCTATATGCAGCATCCTCGAATTCAGCAACCATTTCTCCAGCTGAAAAGTAACCAAGGTTACCACCGTCTTGTGCTGTACCATCTGTCGAATATTCAGCAGCAAGATCAGCAAAATCTTCACCTTCATCCAGTTTTTCTTTTACTTCATTTGCGGTTTCTTCATCTTCTACTAGTATATGCTGTGCATCAATTTCAGTATTTTTACGATCATATCGTTCTTGAATTTCTTCCTCAGAGACTTCGATATCTTCCGCTGCTGCTTGCTCTTGGAGTAAAGAAATATGTATAATTTGACGTAATGATTCTTCATCACCAAAGTTTTGTTGAATGAGCATATCATATGATTCTCCATACATATCCTTCATACTCTGGATTTCATTATCAACATCTTCTTCTGAGACTTCATATTTATCTTCTAAGACCTTAACGGTTACCAATTCTTCAAGTACAGAGTCACCGTAACGGTTTTTTAGTTCTTCATAAAATTCATCTTTGGTAATGTCCCCAGCATTTGTTTCTACAACAACTTCCGAGTCTGAATTATTACATGCAGCTAAAGTTAAGACACTAGCTGATAATGCTAGAGCCGCGGCTAGTTTTTTCATCTGAACACTCCTAATCTTTATACTTACTTTCTTATTTTATTCAAAAATAAATATAACATACTTTGACAGAAAAATAATAGCGGAAAGTGAAATACTTTAAAAATAACTTACTTATGCCACATTTTGAAGAAAAAGTGTGGAAACATCCGCGACAAATCATAACGGGATTAAAAGGGTCACGTATAGAGGTTCTAGGCTCCCGAATGATTTCGAGCCAGTTTTAAAAGGTCACGTAGAAGGTTTCTAGGTTCCCGAACAATCTCGAGCCAGGGTGAAAAGGTCACGTAGAAGGTTTCTAGGTTCCCGAACGAGTTCGAGCCAGCGTAAAAAGGTCACGTAGAAAGGTTCTAGGTTCCCGAAGAAGCTCGGAACTAAACATGAAGGTCACTTAGGGCCAGGTTGAGCTACAACGACAACCATAAATTATCAAGACGAACGATTTCTAATCTAATATGGGACTTATGAAAAAAGAAATCCGAACTAATTCAAATTCTAATGAAGAATTTTGAATCACAGTTCGGATTTTTCTTTAAACTAAAACACTTTATCTCAGTCTTTAATTTGCCTTCAGCAATATATCGTAGCCATCATTTTCATTTTGGATAAATGCTTCTTTGGGAGCACGAATAATTTGGTTTATACACCAAAAATCAATGAAACTAATCCCAATATGCATACAAGTGAAGAGCAGTATATACAGGTAATAGTCAACGAATAAATAGGTTGCGAATATACCTGTCAGTGATACTAATATCGTTGGTGATAATAGTACAATTAAAGAAACTTTTTTTGTGATATGGGTTTTTGTATAATAGGTAAAAACAGGAATAAATTTTATTTTTAGTTTATAGACAATTTTCGCTCGTTTTCGCATGATTAATAATGGTAGAATATGCATAAACGAGTGAATGGTAGGCATAAAACAAATTGCTATTATAAATGGAATAATTCCGGCTTCATGGGAACGATTGGTTCCGTGATAAATAGAAAAAGGAACATAAAGAATAATGAATGATAGAACACCAATTAGTAAGGAAATTAAAAGTGTTCTGCTCTGCCCCATTTCTTTATTAGGGTTGATTGATTTCCAGCAATTCATGTTGAATCACTCCCATGCTTCATAAATTTGGTATGCCCATCAAGAGTACTTCAAGAATAATAGTATGAATCGGAATAAAAATCAATAGTTTTTTTGTTATTTTTATGTGAAAATATAATAAATATTATTTCATGTATATAAAAAGTGTGAGAATTATTTAGTGTATTTATAGAAAATGGGCAGAAGAAGCAGACAAGCTATGATATAACAAAAGAATTTTTACCTTTAAAATGGAGGTTTTTTAAGTTGAAGGATATTAGGAATTGTAATACTTCTTCATTTCATATACATTTACTATCTAAAATTATCGATATAGATGCATTTCCATTTATTAAACTAATTATTGAGAAAAATATAACGGAAACAGAATATGAGGGATTAATGCAATTTCTAAACCAACTAAACGAGACTTATTTGCAGCAAAAGGAAGAGGGGCTCATCGATTTTACAACATTGCTTGTTCAATTTGCTGGAATGCTAAATGAAAAATTGGATCCTAATGAGACGATTTCGGCATTAAAAAAAGAAGGATACTATCCTTCTTTAATGGCTGAGTTTACAAAAATCTTATTATATGAATCCAAACTTCGAAAAAAGTAATTAATCTCCTTCTGCTTTCTTGAAGAGCAATTCCAATTCTTTATGAAAGCCAATAATTTCCTTCAGCCGATCTGTAATGTTATCAGAATCTGTTGAAGGCTCATCCTTCTTTTGTTGTCTTTCAATTAATCTCTGAATTTCTTCTAAGGATTTCTTTTGGCTATTTGCTGCATCCATCCATTTTTTGATATAAAAATCCATAAATATTTTATACAGTGGAGAATTTGCTTCATATAAATCTTTTCGTACTCCTTTCTTCCATACACGTGTTACTAGATTCAATTCCGATAGACTTCGAATATTCGTGCTCATGGAAGTTTTGCTTTTACCTAAAGCTTCACTCATCTCATCAAGTGTAAGCGGTTTTCCTGAAAGGTATAAATAAGAAAATAATCTTGCTTCAACAGGATTTAATCCGAACAGTTCAACTGTTTTTGCCAATTCTGTCATTATTTTATGTGTGGTTTCTTCATTCTTCCATGTATTCATGTTCCAACCCGTCCCCTCTATGTAAACCTTACACGAAATAGAAAGGAATTAAAAATGCGTCATTGCCTAGGATTTTGGAGGAAATGGGAGGAAAAGAAAGGAATATCTTTGTATTTTTTGTACAGTTTAAACTGTACGTAAAATATATCCAAAAACAACCGTATTTTAAGTTTGTACAAAACAAATGATTAGGTATATAGTAGTAAGGTAGTAATTTGCTGTTTAGAACTTTCGGTTTGCTTATATAGCAAGCAACGATGATATTGGCTAAACACATAAGTTGTAGATAAATTGTTAGAAAGAGGTGAAAGATATGCCAATCATAGAAGTAGATAAATTAACAAAGATATTTGGAAAGAATACAAAACATGCACGAAAGCTACTTGATGAAGGGAAATCTAAAGAAGCCATACTGAAGGAAACAGGGAATACGGTTGGTGTTAATCAAGCCTCATTTTCTGTAGAACCAGGAGAAGTATTCGTGATCATGGGTCTATCAGGGAGTGGTAAGTCAACTTTAGTTCGACTTATTAATAGATTAATAGAGCCAACATCAGGAAGTATCTATATTGATGGAGAAGATTTGTCTAAAATGGATAAGCCTGCTCTTCGTCAAGTACGAAGAGAAAAATTAAGTATGGTATTCCAAAAATTTGGTCTGTTTCCACATCGAACCATTTTGCAAAATGCAGAGTATGGATTGGAAATACAGAATATACCGAAAGAAGAACGGGAAAATAAAGCAAAACAAGCGTTGGAATTAGTGGGGCTTGGGGATTATATTCATCAATACCCTGGTCAATTATCAGGTGGGATGCAGCAGCGTGTAGGTCTGGCCAGAGCGCTGGCTAATGATCCAAAGGTGTTATTAATGGATGAGGCATTTTCAGCACTGGATCCACTGATTCGTAAAGAAATGCAGGATGAGCTGCTTGACCTGCAAACATCGATGCAGAAGACCATTATATTTATTACACATGACTTGGATGAAGCATTACGTCTTGGAGACCGAATTGCATTAATGAAAGATGGTTCCATTGTACAAATTGGAACACCGGAAGAAATATTGGTACAGCCAGCAAATGATTATGTTGAAAAATTCGTGGAAGATGTGGATCGGTCTAAGGTGCTGACTGCTCAGCACATTATGAAACGACCGGAAACAATAAATGTGGAAAAACATGGTCCTCGTGTAGCACTGGAAAGGATGAGAGAAGAGGGTCTATCCAGTATCTTTGTCATTGACAGTAAGAAAAACTTGAAAGGATACATCACAGCTGAGGATGCATCTGATGCACGGAAAAAAGACATCAAAGATTTACAGCAAATCATTAGAACAGATATGCCAAAAGTAGAAAAGGATACGGCATTGCATGATATATTTACCATCATTCATGACTCACCGGTTCCAGTAACCGTTGTGGAAGAAGGAAAATTAGTAGGGATTATTGTACGTGGTTCGGTAATTGCAGCACTAGCTGGGGATAGCGAGGTGAATTTAGAAAATGCTTAATAGTTTATTAGACTTTGCGCCAAGAATACCAATTGCTGAAGGAACTGAATGGTTGACAGATAAAATAACAGATGTATTTTCATTTCTGTTTGATCCTATCAATAAATACTTTGGCAATTTTATGGATTTCGTTGCAGATGATGTATTGATGGCCATTCCGCCTTTCATTTTTATATTAATTATAGCGGTGATTGCATTCTTTGTATCAGGTAAAAAGTTTGGTTTGGCGACGTTTTCGATTGTCGGGCTGTGGCTCATATACAATCAAGGGCATTGGGATAATTTGATGAATACCGTAACGCTGGTACTGTTGGCAAGTATTTTATCTGTGATTATTGGTGTTCCAATTGGAATTTTAATGTCGAAAAGCAAGACTGCAAATGGAATCATTACTCCAATTCTTGATTTTATGCAGACGATGCCTGCATTTGTGTATCTGATTCCAGCAGTAGCGTTCTTCGGTATTGGAATGGTGCCTGGGGTGTTTGCGTCCCTTATCTTCGCAACTCCTCCTACAGTTCGTTTTACAAACTTGGGAATCAGGCAAGTATCCGAAGAATTAGTCGAAGCGGCAGACGCATTTGGTAGTACTGGTGCACAGAAGTTATTTAAAGTAGAATTGCCAATGGCTAAATCAACCATTATGGCAGGTATTAACCAAACCGTTATGCTGGCTCTTTCCATGGTTGTTATTGCTTCCATGATTGGGGCACCAGGCCTTGGTAGAGAGGTTTTATCATCCTTGCAGCGTGCACAGGTTGGTACTGGTTTTGTGGCAGGACTTGGAATTGTTATATTAGCAATTATTATTGATCGTATTACACAAAGTATGAACAAGAAAAAAGATTAAGTTGTTGGTATCTTTTCTCTACGAAAAGTTTCCATATATAAATTATAAAGAAGGGGAGATTCATAGTTATGTTTAAACTTAACTGGAAACGTCTAAGTGTTGCAGCTGGACTTTCATTATCATTATTTGCAGCAGGTTGTGGAGCTGCAGAAGAAGAAACAGACACAGATACTGGTTCTGAGGAAGGTACAGAACAATCAGCATCCCTTGAAGGTCAAGAAATCGAATTGGCATACGTAGAATGGGATACAGAAATCGCATCTACACATGTTGTTGGAAAAGTACTTGAAGATTTAGGTTATGATGTAGAATTAACACCACTTGACAATGCCGTTATGTGGGAAGCTGTCTCTAGCGGAGAAGCTGATGGTATGGTTGCTGCATGGTTACCAGGAACACACGAAGCTCAATATGCAGAGTATGGAGACCAGATGGTTGATTTAGGATCAAACCTTGAAGGTGCTGCGATTGGTCTAGTTGTACCAACATATATGGATGCAGATTCTATTGCTGATTTAACAGAAGAAGCTGGACAAACAATTACTGGTATTGAACCAGGTGCTGGTGTTGTAGCTACAGCTGAACAAGCTTTAGAAGACTATGAAAACTTAGAAGGCTGGGAAGTACAAACTTCTTCAAGTGGTGCGATGGCAACTGCATTAGGCCAAGCTTATGAAAATGAAGAAGAAATCATTGTCACGGGCTGGTCTCCACACTGGAAATTTGGTAAATACGACCTTAAATATCTAGAAGACCCTGAAGGATCATTTGGTGAAGCAGAAGTAATTAATACGATGGTTCGTAAAGGATTAGAACAAGATGCACCAGAAGCTTATCAAGTATTAGATAACTTCTATTGGGAAACGGAAGATATGGAAGAAGTAATGCTTGCTATTCAAGATGGTACTAGTCCTGAAGATGCAGCAGCTACTTGGGTTGAAGAAAACCAAGATAAAGTTGCTGAATGGACAGAAGGCATCGAATAATTCATATAACTTTTTTATAAAGGCTGATACGTATAACCGGTATCAGCCTTTATATTAAACTTTTGTAAGTATGGTTGCTTTTAAATTTTGATAGTTACTCTTAGAAAACAGCTAAAAAAAGTAGAGGAGTTTCTTATTGTATGTTATTTAACAATTTAAGATGGAAAAAATTCGTATTTTTCATTGGGTTATCACTTGTATTAATTACTGCTGGCTGTGGTTCAGATGATACAGCAGGCGAAAGTGAAGAAATAAACTATAGCGAAGCGGTGGATTACACGATTACCGGTATAGAACCAGGAGCAGGCCTAACTATAACGACAGAAAAAGCTATACAGGAATATGAGAATTTAGCGGGATGGGACTTAGAATTGTCTTCCACTGGGGCCATGGTAACAGAGCTTGGTCAAGCTATTGATAATGAGGAACCAATAGTTGTAACTGGATGGAATCCACACTGGAAATTTGTCAAATATGATAACTTAAAATATCTAGAGGATCCTAAAGGTGTTTTTGGGGGAGAAGAAGTCATTAAAACTATAGCTAGAAAAGGGTTGAAGGAAGAGAAACCAGATGCCTATAAGATTCTAGATCAATTTTATTGGGAAGTAGAAGATATGGAAAGTATTATGTATGAATCATCTGAGACAGGAGCAGAGATCCAAGAGGTAGCGAAAAAGTGGGTAGAGGATAATCCAGAAAAAGTTGCAGAATGGACAGAAGGAGTAGAGGATGGGGATGGGGTTTCTGTTGAACTGATATCTATTCCATGGGATACAGAACGTGCCTCTGCCTATGTTATGGCCGAAGTATTAGAGCAAAAAGGGTTTAATGTAAAAGTTACTCCAGTTGATGTAGCTGTTGCTTTTGAAGCAATTGCAAATGGTGAAGGGGATGCTTCACTTATCGCTTGGATGCCAATTACTCACAAGGATTTTTATGAGCAATATGAAGACCAATTCGATGATTTGGGAGAAAATTTAAAAGGTGCCAAAATTGGATTGGTGGTTCCAGATTATATGGATATCGATTCCATTGAAGACCTGGAGCCAAAGGAATAAATGAAAAGGCCATCTGCTAAGGATGGTCTTCTTACATGTAAGAGACGTATAAAATTTTAGATGTAAAAATAATCATTTTTTAGAATATCCTCTTTAAGAAAACAGCCAATAGAAGAGAAAAAATAAAGCTTTCTCCTTATAGAAAAAGCTTTATTTTTGCTTAGGAAATTATAAAATGTAAAACCTGTGGATAATTTGCATTACTATAAGTAGCCACATCCAGCTCCAGCGCCCAGCGACTAGCGAGACTTCCTTCACCTCCGTACGATAAAAAAGACTTGCCGATTGGTGAAACCAGAGGCTTAGTCGCACTTATACCCTGGCGGTGAAAGTCAACATCGACTGAGGTTTTTAGGAAGGCCGACTAAAAGCGGGCTCTAGCGCTCAGGCGTCGGCATACCCCTATGAAGGGGCATATTTCCTTTATCTCCTGCGGGGACTGTTCGGTTAAACCACCGCTTTACGCGGTAACACCGAACCACCTGGCATGGCCAGGCGCAGTCCGTACGTCGCTAAACGGGCGCTTGCGCTTTTGTTCTTAATTTTGTTGTTTCACTTTTTCTTCCAGGTCTTTTAAACTACTTTCAATTTGTTCCAGATAATTGTGAATACTTTCCTGATGGGGTTCAACCGTTTGTTTCCATTCTTCTACGGATTGTTTTATATCCTGTGTTAGATCCTTAATTAAAACGGCACTTTCTTTCGTAGTTTCCGTGATTTGTCTCTTAAGCCGCAGACCATCTTCTTTTAAATGATGTAACATTTCCCTGAGGTCCTGCTCCTTAAAACGGCTGCGAAGCTCTCTTCCGGATGAAGGTGTCGTTAACAATGCCACAGAAGCACTAACTGCTCCACCAACGACGATTCCTAATACGAGTGATTTTGCTCTTGACATAAAAAAACACGCTCCTTTCATTAAATTATTATATCATTTTTTCCAATTATTCTATAGTGAAGCCATTCAAATAAAAATGTTTTACTATCGGCCGTCATGATTAAAAAAATCCTCTGGCATGGTGTATGCCAGAGGATTCATTTTTACGCTACGCTGCAGCAAATTTGGTTCGCTTCATAATGGATTGTACAATTGGATATACAACTACCATAATAATCGTGTTTACTGCTGCTGCTGGCAGAATCGCACCTATAAATAATGCGATAAATCCACCTTCCCCTAAACCAGCGATTAAAGCAACTACCGCCGCAAAAATCGAACCACTGATTAAAGTCCCGATAAAGGTTAGTACAGGTGCACTAATCGTATTTTTTGCTCTATTTTGTAAGAATAGGAATAATGCCAAAACAACAAAAGCTGTAATTGGTTTATCAATCATATTGGCAATTTGTCCCCCTGGAGCTTGTGTTGTTAATGCAGAAATAACACCTGATACTAATGCTAATAATAAAACATATTTTGCCCTTGGAAATAGAAAAATGCCTAAAAACATCATGGATAACAGCATATCTGGTTTCACTCCAAATATATAACCTGGAACGAAAGCATGAAGCACTGTCCCAATCCCTATTAACAGGGATAAAGTAATTAATATACGAATATTCATTTTTTACCTCTCCTCATCTATGCATTTCTATGCTCTACTGTTCTCTTCCCAACTGTAAACTATTTTTCAGCTGCGGAATGTATTGTAATTATAACAAAAAACGTTCTAAATAAAAAGTACTATTTTTTAATTTCCATTTTTTCTGACTAATTTGTAATGTTTTGATTAATTTCTGCAGCAATTTGTTGTAAATCTTCGGATGTATACTCATCTGAATGGGTTTTCCAATTTGGTGTGTAGCCGTCTCCTTCACCATAACGTGGAATCAAGTGAATATGTAGGTGAAACACAGATTGTTCTGCTGCTTTTTCATTATTATTAAGCAGGTTCATGCCTAATGGCTGATAGGTTTCTTTAATAGCATTAGCAATGATTGGAATACGTTGAAATAATTCTTTTGCTACTTCTGGTGGGGTTTCGAAAATATTTTTGGTATGGGTTTTTGGAATGACTAGAGTATGGCCTTTTGTGACCTGGGAAATGTCAAGAAAAGCATACACTTTTTCATCCTCATATACTTTTGCGGAAGGTATCTCACCGTCAATTATTTTACAAAAAATGCAATCCTCATGACTCATTTTTACCACTCCTTCTTTTTTAAAAAATAAGAAAGTATAAATTTGCGCTTTGATGTCTAGCTCCACGCCCAGCGACTAGCGGACTTCCCTCACCTCCGTACGATAAAGAAGACTTGCCGATTGGTGAAACCAGAGGCTTAGTCGCACTTATACCCTTGAGGTGAAAGTCAACATCGACTCAGGTTTTTAGGAAGGCTGACTAAAAGCGGGCTCTAGCGCTCAGGCGTCGGCATACCCCTATGAAGGGGCTTGTTTCCTTTTCGCTCTTCAAGCATAAGATTCACTAAGATTTTTACATTCGTAAAAATCAAGATCATCTAATCTCCTACGGGGACTGTTCGGTTAAAACCGCCGCTTTGCGCGGCAACACCGAACCACCTGGCATGGCCAGGCGCAGTCCGTACGTCGCTAAACGGGCGCTTGCGCTTTTCTTATTATAGTTATTGTATAAGGGGAAGGGGACAAAGTAAAGCAATTAGGATGAGCTGGGGAGTTAGAAAAAGAAATAGGCCCAGCTCGCCTCCCAAGCGAACCAGACCTATTCTTTGCGAAGAAACAGGATGGTAAAACCTAATGAGTGGGGACCTGTAAACTTGTTAAATCGAGTTTAACTTTCGTTTACAAAAACCTTTTTGTCAGCATCTCATATATGAGACGGGTTCTGGCAAAAGGGTTTTCTGCATTAGAACGCCAACACTAACACCTCATTTGTGTGTTATTGGTCATCAAATTTAGAGTAGTTTATCGTTTACTAACACCTCATTTGTGCTTTGAGTAACACGAAACTACATTAGTAACTCGATCACTAACACCTCATTTGTGATTCACACGTTCGTAAGTGTTTGCTATACATCCTGTTTCTTCAATAACTATTTTGTGCGGATTTGTGTTTCTTATACAAAGGTACTTAATTTTTTTGATGTGAGTAATAGTAAGCAGTAGAATACTTCATAAGTAAAGAAAAATTACAAAACTGAATAGGCCTCCCTATCACTCAACCCAAATGGCTAAACGTGTCGAAAATTTACTCACGGTTTATTTTGGAAAAGCTATGTAAAAATGATAAAATCAAGGGTAGTGAAGAGGAGGAAATGATTTGGATTCATTGCTGCACATAGACAATCTTTATGGTGGATATACACATAAAAATGTATTGCACGGGATTTCCTTTGAAGTTCAGTCGAAAGAAATCGTTGGACTTATCGGTTTAAATGGTGCAGGAAAAAGTACGACCATTAAACATATTATTGGCCTGATGCAGCCAAAAAAAGGGAATATTTCCGTTAATGGAAAAACGTTTAAGGAAAACCCGGCATCTTATCGAAATCAAATGGCATATATTCCAGAAATGCCAATTCTGTACGATGAATTAACCTTGTATGAACATCTTCATTTAACCGCAATGGCTTATGGGATTAGTGAAGAGGAATTTGAGAAAAGACTGAAGCCACTCTTGAAAGAATTTCGCATGGAGAAAAAGCTGAATTGGTTTCCGGTGCATTTTTCCAAAGGGATGCGCCAAAAAGTCATGATTATGTGCGCGTTTTTAATTGAACCGCCACTATATATTGTGGACGAGCCATTTGTTGGGTTGGATCCATTAGGAATTCAATCCTATCTTCAATTAATGAATGAAGTGAAAAATAATGGATCTGGTGTTTTAATGTCCACACACATTTTAGCTACTGCGGAACGTTACTGTGATCGATTTGTTATATTGCATGATGGAAAAATACGGGCGATGGGGACACTAGAGGAACTACGTGATAGCTTTAATATGGCTGGTGCAACCTTGGATGATTTATATGTACAGCTTACAAAGGAAGATAGCCATGTTTGATTCCCATGCGTTTTATAAAAAGCGTTTGTCTGCCCATATGAAGGAATTGGGGCGCTACTTGCGCTATATATTGAATGGGCATATGGTTATTGTCATTTTCTTTTTAATATCGACTTTAGCTGTATATTATCAACAAGTCCTAACCAAGCTGCCGGAGTATTTTCCCACAGCTTTAATCATTGGAATATTATTTGGCTTGATAGCAAGCTATAGTCCTGTTCGTACGTTGTTAAAAGAGCCTGATTTAGTTTTTCTCATCGTTGCTGAAGATAAAATGGATGCTTATTTTCGCAATTCGTTAATATATAGCTTTGTCATTCAACTGTATGCCATCCTGCTTCTTGCGGCCGCCTTAGGTCCTTTATATTTCGCAACTTATCCAGACCGATCCGGAAATATGTATTTGCTAAGTATCCTGGTTTTGCTCATAATCAAGATAGCCAATCTATTTGCAAATTGGTGGATGCTTAAAGTAAGGGATAAAAACATACGCCAGCTGGATATGCTAGTTAGAACACTATTGAGCATGGTAATTTTATATTTTGTTATACGAGGGGATCTTCTATTTGCGGGGATTACGACCGTAATTTTCGTGCTGCTTTTTCTGTATGATTATACTTTTTCCAAAAAACAACACGGAATAAACTGGGATTTACTAATTGAAAAGGATCAGCACCGGTTACAGGCCTTTTATCGTTTTGCCAATATGTTTGCCGATGTTCCGCATTTAAAAGTTCGAGTGAAAAAGCGTCAATGGCTGGTTAATCTCGTTACGAAGGGTATTCCGTTTAAAAATAGCAATAGTTATGATTACTTATTTCGAATTACTTTTGTTCGAAGTGGGGAATATCTGGGGATGTACTTCCGTTTAATCGTTATAGGTGGTATATTTATCTATTTGATTCCAAACATTTGGATAAAAGTCATTTTCAGTATTTTGTTTATCTATTTAAGCACCTTCCAAATGATGGCTTTGTACCATCATCATAGGACCAATATATGGCTAGATTTGTATCCTTTAGAATCAAAAGAACGGAAGCAATCGATTATTAAAATTTTATACCAGCTAAGCTTTATACAATCCGTTCTATTTGCTCTGGTATTTATTGTGATACAGGATTACCTGGGCTTCCTGCTCGCATTAACAGGAGGCATATTATTTAGTGTGGTATTTATTAATGGATATGTAAAAGCTAAATTAGCATGAAAAAGGAGAGAGGGAGTCCCTCTCTTCAGGCTGTCGAGAAACCCTCGGCAGCCTGTTTTAATTTAGAATACTTTAACAATTCACCGCGTTAATTTGGTATAATATAAGTAATAATAAAAGGCGGTGGTTAGGTTGTTTCATACAAGGAATAATACTCAAAATGAAGTAGAATTTGTTTGTCTTGAAGACTTGGTACCTCAGGATCATTTACTTCGTAAAATTGATAAATACATTGATTTTTCTTTTATTATAGATAAGGTAAAGCCGTATTACTGCGAGGACAATGGTCGCCCTTCCTTAAATCCCCTTGTCTTATTTAAGATGATGTTCATTGGCTATTTCTTTGGAATTCGCTCGGAACGTCAACTGGAAAAGGAAATTCAAACGAACTTAGCTTATCGTTGGTTCCTTGGATTAAAGCTTTCCGACCCGGTTCCCCATCATTCCACCATTAGCTGGAATCGTCGTAAACGATTTAATAATACCAACATATTTCAAGAAATCTTTGATGAAACCGTTCTAAAAGCTATCAACCATCGAATGGTTGGAGGAAGGGTTTTATTTACTGACTCCACCCATTTGAAGGCAAATGCCAATAAGCACAAATTCTCGAAAGAAGAGGTAGAGATAGAGACTCGAGACTACATAGAAGAACTGAATAGAGCTATTGAAGAAGATCGGAGACAACATGGAAAAAAGCCACTAAAGGACAGAGAGGAAGTGAAACAAAGACGATTCGCAAAAGTAAAACGGATCCGGAGAGTGGCTTCATGTCCCGTGATCATAAACAAGAAATGTTTTGTTACCTAGACCACCGTACAACGGATATGAAATATAATATTATTACGGATGCTTACGTTACCCCAGGAAACGTCCATGATTCCGTACCGTATTTAGAACGCTTAGATAGGCAAGTGGAAAAATTTGACTTCAATGTAGAAGCTGTTGCTTTAGATTCCGGTTATCTGACGAATCCAATTTGTAAAGGACTGGCTGATAGAAAGATATTTGGAACGATTGCCCACCGAAGATTTCATCCAACTAAAGGACTTTTTCCAAAATGGAAGTTTAAATATGATAAGGATCAAAATTATTATATCTGCCCGAATGGCGAGACATTAGCCTATTCCACGACAAGTCGAGATGGATATCGAGAATATAAATCAGATCCTAAGAAATGTGCAACCTGTCCACTCTTAGATCAGTGTACACGATCAAAAAATCACCAAAAAGTATTAACCCGACATGTCTGGGAAGAGCATAAAGAGAAGGTTCGCGAGAATCGTTTATCTTCATCGGGAAAGATGCTTTATAAATATAGAAAAGAAAAAATAGAGCGAAGCTTTGCAGATTCAAAACAACTGCATGGGCTTCGCTACTGCCGGTTGAGGGGATTGCATAACGCGGGCGAGCAAGTATTACTGACTGCAGCCTGCCAGAACATGAAGAAGATTGCCACACACCTAGCAAGACTAGGTTAGGTGTGTGGGAGCCTATTTTCAATTAAAATTCATTCTTCAATACATTACTTAAAAACCATTTTAAACTCATATTAAAAAGCTTGTAGAGAAAAAACACCCACTTTCTCTACAAGCTGGAGAGAGGGAGTCCCTCTCTTTTTCATTTCACGTTAGGAAAGTATAAAATTTTAGCAAAGAAGTTTTTCGACGAAGCTAAAATTTTAACGTCCTAAGTATAAGAAAAACTACCCATTCGCTAAAGGACGAGCGAATGCGAGTTTTTCTAATATGTAAGGAAAGCATAAAGCCTTCTTCCTGCATATGTGTTAACAATGGCTGGCAATAGCCAAATTTTTTAATATTGATTTTCTTGATATTTAAAGTATGCTCCAAATAGCGTTTTGGCTGCAATTGGCATGGCCTTTTCATTAAAATCAAATTTCGGATGATGATGTGGATATGGGTTGTCATGAACTTGAGCACCGGTAAAGAAAAATGCTCCAGGTTTCTCTATTAAGTAATAGGCAAAATCTTCTCCTGCCATGGATGGGTTCATTTCTTCCGAGGTATGGATTTCTCTAATATTTTCGGCGACTTCCAAAACAAGTGTCGCTTCCTTTTCATGATTAACAACTGGTGGGTAGCCTTTGTGATAATGAAAATCATAGGTTGCATCATAACCAATGCAAGCTCCTTTTATGATTTTTTCCATTTCTGACATAATTCTTTCTTGTACGTTTACATCAAAATGTCTAACCGTTCCTTTTATTTTGGCGCTGTCTGCTATAACATTAAATGTATCTCCAGCATGAAACATACCAACCGAAACTACTGCGGTTGCGAGGGGGTCAATTCGTCTGCTTACAATCTGCTGCAGTTCAGAAATTAATTGTCCACCGATAACGATAGCATCCTTGGTTTCATGCGGATAGGCGCCGTGACCACCTTTACCCTGGATTGTAATCTCAAATCGATCTGCCCCAGCCATCATAATATCCTTCGTAGTTTGTAATTTACCAAGTGGAGTAGTGGCCCATAAATGTGTTCCAAAGACTACATCTACATGATCAATGGCACCTGACTCAATCAATGGCTTTGCCCCGCCCGGTGTATATTCTTCCGCATGCTGGTGCACAAATTCAATCGTTCCAGGAAGTTCATTTTGAAACTGTTTCAATGCTTTTGCAAGCGTAAGAAGGGTTGCAGTATGTCCATCATGTCCACAGGCATGCATGACACCAGGAACTTTTGATTTGTATTCTACATCTTTTTCATCTTGAATCGGCAGTGCATCAAAATCTGCTCTTAATACAACTGTTTTACCTGGTTTACCGCCTTTCAATGTTGCTATAACACCATTTCCGCCTACGTTAGTGCGATAAGGAATACCGAGTTCTTTATAATAATCAGCAATGTATTTTGCTGTTTCCGTTTCTTGAAAGGAAAGCTCCGGATATTGATGCAGATGCCTCCTTATTTCCACCATTTCCGGATATAGTTTTTCTATAGATTTAAAAATTTCATCAAGCAAAATAAGTCCCACCTTTAAAGCTTTTTTACAATTATAACACTTTAGGTGGAAATAGTTGCGAAAATAACAATATGCTAAGTAATGTGGAAGAATTATTATTCATTCCTGTCCGAAAAAGCAAAAAATCTGTAGTACAAGGTAGGGCATAGTTAATCAAAAGAGGTACTAATCATTTTGATCAGTACCTCTTTTTAAATGGTCAATTATTTCTGTTATAAAAATTAAGAGAATCTAGGGTCCTCTAGTAATCTTTCAATTTCTTCTTTATGCTGTGTTTCATCAGTAATTAAGTCTTCCAGTTTGACAACAAGTTCCGTTAAACCTAAGTTTTCGGCTTGTTTTTTTCGTTTTTCATAACGTTTAATCGTGTCTGTTTCCGAATTTAGTGTTGCTTCCAATAAATCTTTTACGTGAATCGGCTGCGGGATTTCAGCGGCTTTCGTTGTTGGTGTGCCACCAAGGGATTTGATTTTTTCTGATAAGTATAGTGCATGTCCCAATTCATCGGATACCTCCCCTTCAAAAAAAGGTTTTAAAGCAGAGCGATAGAGGCCGGAAACGACAGATGCACTATACGTATACTGGATAGCTGCACCATATTCATGTGATAAATCTTCATTTAATCCATCAATTAACTGTTGTAATTCATTATCCATTATTATCCCTGCCTTTGTAGAGGATGTTCAAAAAGTCCGGTGAAAAGGACACATCGATAGAGGACCTTCTACTAAAACCGCCCACGTCCTGTGGGCAACGTAGAAGTCACCACATCCTGTGGAAGCTCGTTGGCTCGCTTTTCCGTTGCTCACGTATTAATTGCATACGCTCCGCTACTCAAAGCTTCGCCGCCTCGAACTTCTCGGTCCTTTTCATCCTCCTTTTTGAACACGTACTTGTAGTAAATTTTGGTATACTACATCTATACCACTACTGGCTATTTTCAAACATAGAGAAGGAGATTTGGAATTTGTTCAATCGAAATCTGGTAAATTTTTTATTCATCACGGTTTTTATCATGACAGTAATCTGGATTATTCAAATCGTTAACGGATACGTCCCTTATGTCGATCAATGGACCCGTGAATTAGTTGAGAAATTTGATGATACATTTGCCTATCATGTTTTTCTTATGATAACAAATTTGGGATCCAGACATTTTTTGATACCTTTCGTTTCAACAGCAGCGATAGTCTTATGGATCATACATAAACATTGGTTACCACCATTTATTTTTGCTGGAGGAACGCTTGTTACCTATTTGTTTAATGGGGTTATTAAGAATATTGTTCAACGGGAAAGACCGAGTATTTTGGAGGAGGCAAATGCGGTAGGAAACAGTTTCCCATCTGGTCATGCGATGATTTCAATGGTTTGTTATGGATTACTTGCATATTTTTTGATAAAAAAATTAAAATCACCAAAGTTATCGATAGCTGTACAAATTATTTTTTCCTTGCTTATTTTTTTAATAGGAATCAGTAGATACATTATTAATGTACATTATCTTACTGATGTAGGAGCAGGATTTTTTCTTGGGTTTATTTTTCTAGTGGGATTTTTATATCTTTACGAAGGACTAAGGAAAAAAATAGCTCCGTCTCAAGTCGGAGAGAAAAGCAATCTGTAGAAGGTTTCCTCGGCCTGAAACAACGTTTATGATAGAAGGACTAACTGATCTAGGAATCGTAGGAATGTAAGCGGTTAGGACTCCTATGAAAGGAGAATAAATTTGAGAAGTATGGTTCGTTATTTTATTGCAATTCTATTCATTGTAATTGGTACTATTCTTGTTTTAACCAATGTCGGGGCAATAGAGTTTGAGTTTAACATTTCGATGGCATGGCACCTTATTTATCCAATGTTATTCGTGGCCATCGGATTAAAGTGGTGGATTGACCATTTAAGGAGAAAAGGAGGAAGCTGGGTATTTGGTTCTTTCTTCATTATATTTGGCTTATTATTGCTTCTTGACCGTTTTGGGATTATCCATTTTACGTTTTGGGATGTCTTTAAATTATGGCCCTTATTGATTGTTTATATCGGTTTTATGCTGATTAAGAAACCGAATATGAATATGGAAGATGTGGATGAGTCAGATAGGAGGAAAAAGAAAACATATAATCATTCCTTTTTTTCGATAGGTGACCATCATTTTAGTGAGCCAAACTGGAAAGTGCAGCCTATGAATTTTCGGACATTCGCTGGTGACCTTTATTTTGATTTTTCGAAAGCGTACATTCCGGAGAAGGAGATACCAATCACCATTCATTGTTTTGCTGGGGATGTCAATATTGTAATACCTGAGAATATAGAATTTCAGGTAAATGCTTCAGTGAAAGCGGGAGAAATTGAAGTACTTGGCCAAACGTCAGATGGAATTTACAGATCGATGATATACTCTACAACCGATTACGAACAAGCGGTAAGAAAAATTGATTTTCAAATTCATCTAAAAGCTGGATCGATCCGTATTGCTCAAGTATAAGGAGGGAAAGGAGTGTTCAAACTCAGATTTTCAGGTATTCGTTATTTATTTTTTCGGGCCCATTTTTATAGTTTGTTTTTAACAACTGTCACGATTTTATCGATTTTATTATCGGTATATGTGTTATTCCGTCCAGAATGGTTATCTTTTCAAAGTATTTTTTTATTCATTTCTTTGTATATTGTGATATCAGCTATACTCTCTGTTTATATAGGATTTTATGCGAGTGGTTCGCTTAAATCACGATTGGATGCTATGTCTGTGTTAATTACACAGTATGCCAATGGAAATTATGATTCCTATATTCAATCGGTAGAAAAGGATGAAATAAGCCGAATTACGAATGAATTAAATGAGTTAGGAAAAAAGCTGCAAAACCAAGTTAAATCGCTGCAGCGTATGGCAGATGAGAAGGCTGAGTTTACCAAATCAGCACATAAAGCAGCGGTGATTGAAGAAAGACAGCGAATTGCAAGGGATTTACATGATGCGGTCAGTCAGCAGCTATTTGCCTTAACGATGATGTCAGAAGCGGCGGTAAGGCAGTTGAAAAAGCAGCCAGAAATTGCGAAAACACAAATGCAGGAGGTATCTCAAGCTGCACTGCAGGCACAAACGGAAATGCGGGCACTATTGTTACATTTAAGACCTGTTCATCTATCTGGGGATTCGTTAGCAGAAGGAGTTCATAAATTAATTACGGAGCTGAAACAGAAAAGTCAGCTTGCATTTCGGGTTTCTATCCCAGAAGATTTAATGGTGTCAGATACAGTAGAAGACCATGTTTTTCGAATTATTCAAGAATCACTGTCAAACATATTGAGACATGCCAGCGCAACCGAAGTGAACCTGGAAATATCTAACCGATCAAAGGAATTATTTATTCACATCCGTGATAATGGAAAAGGTTTTGATGTGACGAATGATTACGAAAGAAAGACATCTTATGGTTTAAAAACCATGCAGGAAAGAAGTGAGGAATTAGGAGGAACATTTATGATACGTTCCAATAAGGACGAGGGAACCTATATCGATATTCGGATTCCCTGTTAGAAGAAATGAAGAACATAGATAGGGGAGAGGTTGTAATGATTCGGGTAATCGTGGTGGATGATCATGAAGTAGTTCGAAAAGGAATTGTTGCTTATTTGCAAACAGAGGATGATATCGATATAGTTGGTCAAGCTTCCAGTGGTAATGAGGGAGCAGCGCTTATTTTGAAGCATGAACCAGACGTAGTGTTAATGGACTTAATTATGGAAGATGGAAATGGGATTGAGGCTACCAGAAAGGTGATGGAAAGCCTTGCAGCATGCAAAATTATTATCTTAACCAGCTTCTATGATGATGAACAGGTTTTCCCGGCAATTGAAGCAGGGGCGTTCAGTTATATTTTAAAAACCTCCTCTGCCAAGGAAATTGTAAATGCGATACGAAAAGCGGCAAAGGGTGAAAATGTGATTGAATCAAAAGTAGCTGGGAAAATGATATCAGGTTTCCGGGCAGGTGATAAGAAACCGCATGATGATTTAACTGACCGGGAAATGGAAGTACTGTTATGTATTGGAAATGGGATGACAAATCAGGAAATTAGTGACAAACTATATATTGGAGTAAAAACTGTAAAAACCCATGTCAGTAATATTCTATCGAAGCTTGACGTACATGATCGTACACAGGCTGCTATTTATGTGCATCGAAATGATTTGTTTAAATAGCCGTAAAATCAAAATGTTTGAAAAGTTGTCATAGTTATTTTTAGTAATCTTCTTGTACTTGATAACTCTCGTCATGTATAATGATGATTGGAGAAAAGCAAATTTGGGAGAGGAATACGAATAAATGGGGAAATTAACCAAGAAAGCAGAGAACTTATTAATGCTTGCCTGGGCTCAAGCCATTATCGCAATGGCAGGAAGCTTGTTTTACTCTGAAGTAATGGGGTATGTTCCTTGTGAATTGTGCTGGTATCAACGCATTCTGATGTACCCGTTAGTTGTTATTTATGGAGTCGCAGCCATTAAGAAGGAAATAAATATTGCACTCCCTGGAATCATCTTAAGTGGAATTGGAATGTTTGTTTCTGCATACCATTACCTTATCCAAAAAGTTCCAGCCTTTCAGGAATTTGGTGGGGCTTGTACAGGTGGAGTTCCATGCAACGCTGTTTATGTGAACTACTTTGGATTCATTACGATACCTTTCTTAGCATTAACTGCATTTATAGTTATCTTCGTATTAAGTATATTTTTATTAAAAGAACAGAAGAAATAAGGGAGGAAGTAAATTATTATGGGAAAGAAAATGCTATCGATAGTTGGAGTGATTGTGCTATTATTGGTTGCTTTATATTTCGTTGTTCAATATCAAAATAATCAGGCATTGGAAGGTGCAGATAACCCATACGGTACCACAGATTTAGATCAGGCAACGATTGATCAGTTGGATGATCCAAATTATGGAAATCAAATTTTGCCGGACGAGCTTAGCGAACAATTAGAAAACGGGGAAGATGTGACCGTTTATTTCTATAGTCCAACTTGCGTATATTGTCAAAATACAACTCCGTATCTTGTACCGCTCGCAGAAGAAAATAATATTGATATGAAGAAATATAATCTATTGGAATTTGGTCAGGAAGCCGTACCATATGCGATTGAATCTACTCCTACATTAGTTCATTTTGAAAATGGTGAAGAAGCTGCACGGATTGTGGGGCAAAGACCAGAAGAAGAGTTCCAGGCATTTTTTGACGAGTATGTACTGAACTAATCATGTGAAAAAAGCTAACTAGAACGATAACTAGTTAGCTTTTTTCTGTATCTTCTTCATGCATAAAATACGTGGTCGTAAACGGCATATCATTATAGTATGCTGGCAGTTTAACGGAAAGCACTTGATGTGCTTCCTTATAACGATCAGACTCCTTCCATTTTTCATAGTCAGCAATCGAATTCCAATGCGTAAGTACGACATACTTATTTGATTTTATTGGCTTAAGAAATCGAAATGCTTGTACTCCTTCTATTTTATCGAGTAAGTTATTTTTGATGCGATCTTCAAAGACGGCGTGATCATCGTCCATAACCGCAATCGTGTTCATTACGACATAGCCTTTTTGAATGAGCTCACCTGACTTTTTAATGACTTCATACGTACGACCTGCACCAAAAATCTGCTTTTCGCTTTCTTCGTAATAAGCCAATGCACCTCCATTATTCGTCATAAAGAAGAAGTTAATTGCCGGATGTTTGTCTTGTAATTTCATAAGGAAGTCCAATGTTCCATTCGTCATATAAGCTTTCATCGTATCATCCTTCCTACCTTTCTCCTTTTATTATATTACCCTAATTCCATTTCATTAAAGCTAGTTAATCATTTATTACATATTTTTATTTACTGGGGAAATCGACAAAATTTTTTCAAAAATAGCGGCGATAAACTATGATACAATCATTTAGACCAATGAATAGTGTTAGTATGTCAGTTTATCACGTCATAACTGATGATAAGCCCTTGCTGATTAAAGTTATAATTTATAATTATTATTAAGTGATATAAAGTATATATTACTTTTCTAATGAAGAAATATGTCGTATAATGAAAAGGAACCTGTATAGAGGTGAACAAATGCAAATAAAAAAGAAAAATGTACTATCCATACGACGTCGCATACCAAAAGGACTGAGAAACCTATTAATCGTCATGTTGGCTGTATTATTACTAGGTATGACAGGATATGGTATATTGTGGATTGGCGGAAGTCTCGTTGTTGAAGAAGATGCAATGAGACTAGATGCTGCGACGATGATAGAGACGGAAGATGGAGAAGTGATTGACCAACTGTATAATGAAAAACGAACAATTGTCCAAATTGACGAAGTACCAGACCATGTGAAAAATTCGTTTATTGCCATAGAAGATAGACGTTTTTATGAACATGCAGGTGTCGACCTCAAGTCCGTTGTTCGGGCGGTATATAAAGATATAATCGCTATGAGTAAAGTAGAAGGGGCAAGTACGATTACCCAGCAATTAGCGAAAAATTTATTTTTATATAATGAAAAAACATGGAAAAGAAAAGCAAAAGAAGTAATGGCAGCAATCTATTTAGAACAAACGTTATCTAAAGATAGAATACTAGAATTATATTTAAATGAAATTTATTTTGGGGATGGCGTCTATGGTATTGAAACAGCGGCCGAGTATTTCTTTTCCAAGCCTGCTGCTGATTTAACTATCGGAGAAGGAGCGATGCTTGCAGGACTTGTAAAAGCTCCAAATGGATACTCTCCGATTAACCATCCGGAAAAAGCATTGAATCGAAGAAATATTGTTCTCCAGTCCATGAATGATGGTGGAATGATTTCAGCGGAAACAAGAATACAGGAGCAGGGTAAAACATTAGGTTTAAATCTATATAAGCAAGAAGAACATCCTTGGAATGATACGTACATTGACCTAGTTACAAAAGAAGCGGCAGACAAATATCAAATATCTATGGAAGAATTACGACGTGGAGGCTATCGTATTGTTGTGAACTTGGATTCTGATGCACAACGAATTGCCTATAAACAGTTCCAGGACAGTAACTATTTCCCAGGGAATACAGACGGTGCAGAGGGATCGTTTGTAATGATGGAGCAGGAAACAGGGAAAATTATCGCTGCAATTGGTGGGAGAAATTACCGGTTGGGAAATTTAAACCGAACCTTAGTGGAGAGGCAGCCTGGTTCGACCTTTAAGCCGATTGTGGTTTACGGGCCTGCAATGATGCATGAGAACGTATATACACCATACACACTTATTCCAGACCAGCAGACGGAAGTGAATGATTATGTAGTTTCCAATGCGGATAATATGTACACCAATATGATTACAATATATAACGCAATTATGGAATCCAAAAATACGTCAGCGGTTTGGTTACTTAATGAGATTGGAATTGATTATGCTAAAGGATTTTTAGCTGAAATGGGTATGGACATAGAGGATGATGGGTTGCCAATTGCTTTGGGGGGATTGACTTACGGGGTAACACCAATTCAGATGATGGAAAGTTACCGTGCCTTTGTACATGAAGGAAAAGTGATCGATTCCTATACCATTGATCGGATTTACAATCAGCAAAATGAATTAATTTTTGAAGCGAATCCTACTGAGACAGAGGTATTCAGTCCCCAAGTAGCATGGAACATGACGAAAATTCTATCAGATACCGTTGATAAAGGAACGGCAAGTGCTGGTGAATTTAATAAAGCGCTGGCTGGTAAGACTGGGTCCACGGAACACCCGCATGTAGAAGAACAAACGAAAGATGCGTGGTTTGTAGGCTATACTCCAGAATATGTGAGTGCATTATGGATGGGATATGACCAATCAGATGAAGATCATTATCTTACAGGTGGCAGTGCATATCCAACCGCCCTGACCAAGTCGATACTTACTGAAATCGATAAATTAAATCCACTCTCTGAGCAATTTATAAAGCCCGATAATGTGGAAGAGTTGCCTGAGCCAATTGAACTCCCGGAAATTTCTGAGGTAAAAGCTACCTATGAAATTGGTGGGTTTTCCCTCATTCGTGGCAAGTTAACATGGAATGGTTCGGCAGATGATCGTGTCATATACCGGATATACCGTGAACAAGAAGGTATAGATGAAAGGGTTGGTGAAGTAGAAGGTACAACGGAATTTTATATCAATCCTGCGTTATTCCAATCCAACCTATACTATGTTGTACCTTATGATCCTCTAACTAAACTTGAAGGCAAACGGTCGGAAACGGTAAAATTAACATGGTAAATGTATCACGTGATTAACTGGCTGCAATACTTCCATTTATGATTGCAGCCAGGAGCTAGGCAAAGCAATTTAGTCAAATTAGTGACAAAAATCGATAATTACTACACTTTCTTGTTTGAAATCTTTATAGTAGTGATAGTAGAAGAACAGCTAAAGGATGGAAATTATGCCAAAAAATTTGAATGACACCATTATAAGAGCGTATAACGGGGAGGAAACGGAATATATTCCAGCATGGTTTATGCGCCAGGCCGGAAGATCCCAGCCGGAATACCGTGAACTTAAAGAGAAGTATTCCCTTTTTGAAATTACCCATCAACCTGAATTATGTGCTTATGTAACCCGCTTACCTGTAGAGCACTATGGGGTTGATGCAGCAATTTTGTACAAAGATATTATGAGCCCACTACCTTCTTTAGGGGTGGATGTTGAAATTAAAGCAGGAATTGGACCTGTTATTCATAATCCAATAAGAAACATTCAGGATGTGGAAAGTTTAGGAGAAATCAACCCGTCTGCAGATGTTCCATACGTATTGGATACAATACGTCTTTTAACAGAAGAACAATTGGAAGTACCTTTGATTGGATTCAGTGGAGCACCATTTACGCTGGCCAGTTATATGATTGAAGGGGGTCCTTCGAAAAATTACAGCAAGACAAAAGCATTGATGTATCGTGAGCCTGAAACATGGTTTGCGTTAATGGATAAGCTGGCAGATATGATCATTACGTACGTGGAGGCACAAGTTGAGGCTGGTGCCAAAGCTATTCAAATCTTTGATTCATGGGTAGGAGCGTTAAATGCCGCGGATTATCGTGTGTTTATCAAACCAGTCATGACAAGGATTTTTTCCGAATTACGTAAACAACAGGTTCCATTAATTATCTTTGGTGTAGGTGCTCGACACTTATTACTTGAGTGGAATGATTTGCCAGTCGATGTGATCGGGCTGGATTGGCGAACCTCTATTACGGAAGCACGTAAAATGGGCGTGACAAAAGTTGTACAAGGAAATCTTGACCCAACGATATTACTAACACCATGGGAAACGATTGAAAACCGTACAAAAGCCATTTTAGATGAAGGATTACAACATGGAAAATATGTCTTCAACCTTGGACATGGTGTTACACCAGATATTAAACCAGCAACATTGCAACAATTAACGAAGCTGATCCATGAATATTCAAAAAGATAGAGATATTGGAATAAGGGGGGCACAACAATTGAGCAAGAAAAAATTAGGATTATTAGTTATGGCATATGGTACACCATATAAAGAGGAAGACATAGAGCCTTATTACACACATATACGCCATGGACGAAAACCGGAACCTGAAGCATTACAGGATTTGAAAGACCGTTATCAAGCAATCGGCGGAACTTCACCACTCGCAAAAATTACGGAAGAACAAACAAAAGCATTGGAAGATACATTAAATACAACTCAAGATGAATACGAGTTTCAAGCATATATTGGATTAAAACATATTCATCCATTTATTGAAGATGCTGTGGAAGAAATGGCCAAGGATGGTATAACAGAAGCAGTATCTATCGTATTAGCTCCACATTATTCTACATTTAGTGTGAAATCCTATAATGACCGTACAGCTACTGAAGCGGATAAGCACGGTATTACTATTAAATCTGTACAAAGCTGGTACAATGAAGCTGGATTTATTAAGTTCTGGGCTGACGGAATTAAGGACATCTATAAAGGGATGCCTGAAGAAGAACAGGAAAAAGCGGTACTAATTGTTTCCGCACATAGCTTGCCTGAGAAGATATTGCAAAATGGAGATCCATATCCAAATCAATTAAAAGAAACAGCAGATTTAGTTGCTAAAGAAGCCGGTATTAGAAATTATGAACTTGGCTGGCAAAGTGAGGGAAATACTCCTGATCCTTGGCTTGGTCCAGATGTGCAGGATTTGACTCGTGACTTATATGAACAAAAAGGATACCGTTCCTTTGTATATGCACCAGTTGGATTTGTAGCAGATCATTTAGAGGTTTTATATGATAATGACTATGAATGTAAAGTGGTTTGTGATGAACTCGGTGCAAAATATTATCGTCCGGAAATGCCAAATGTTCATCCGCAATTCATTCACACACTCGCTGATGTCGTACTAAATACCGCGAAGAGTGAAGCGTAATGGAATATAAACATATTGTTATTGTAGGTGGCGGAATTACAGGATTATCCGCTGCCTACTATTTACAAAAAGCGATTAAAGAAAATGCTCTTCCATACCGTGTGAAATTAGTTGAAGCGAGTGATCGTCTTGGTGGTAAGATACAATCGGTTAAAAAAGAAGGATTTACGATTGATAAAGGACCAGATTCTCTATTAGCACGAAAGCCAGCAGCTATTAATCTTGTTCGAGAGATAGGCCTGGAGGAGCAAATGATTCGCAATGCTACAGGTCAGTCCTATATACTAGCAAAAAATAAATTACATAAATTACCAGCGGGGACATTTATGGGAGTTCCAAAAGTGGCTGATGCTGTATTAACATCACGAATGCTCTCTACAAAAGGGAAGCTTCGTGCATTATTCGATCTTATCCTGCCAAAGAGCAAGCAGGTAGGAGATCAATCAGTTGGCGCCTTTATGCGCCGACGTTTCGGAAATGAAGTAGTCGATACTTTAATTTCCCCATTACTATCAGGAATTCATTCTGGTGATGTTGACGACATGAGTCTTCAGGCAACCTATCCCAATTTTTACCAATTGGAACAAAAATATGGAAGCGTTATGAAAGGGTTGCAAAAGTCTATGCCGAACCCATTTAACAAGAAGCCCAAAAAACCTGGAAGTATGTTTTTTTCTTTTAAGAGTGGTTTAGAAACACTGGTACATCGTCTAGTGGAAGTAATGGACGAGGATATTTTTTCCATTCATACTGCTGTGGATCATATTGAAAAAAAAGAAGAAGGCTATCATGTGTTATTAAGCAATGGGAAAGTATATAAAGCTGATGCTGTCATAATGGCAACCCAGCATAATGCTGTGCCTAAAATATTTAGCCAATATGATTTCTTTAAGACATTGAACGAGATACCATTGACGTCATCAGCAAATGTGGTTCTTGCCTTTGATCAAAAGGCTATTAAAAATAAATTCGATGGCACTGGTTTTCAGGTGGCCCGTAACAGCTCTAAATATCGAATTACAGCATGTACATGGACAAACAAAAAATGGCCAACAACTACACCGGAAGGAAAAGTACTGTTACGTTGCTATGTAGGAAAACCAACAGATCAAACGGTTGTTGATTTATCAGATGAAGAAATAACGAATATCGTACTGAAAGACTTAAAACGTACTATGAAAATAAAAGGGATGCCAGAATTTTCCATTGTCACACGTTGGAAAGACGCACGCCCACAATATAATGTTGGCCATCTGGAACGTGTCAGCAAAGTACGTGCTAATATGTCAGAAACCTTACCAGGTATCTATTTGGTTGGTAGCTCCTATGATGGGGCAGGAATTCCAGACTGTATTGGAAATGGGGAAAAGGCTGCAGAAGAAGTAATAAGTTATTTGCAAAAATAAAGAGAAATACATTCAATAAAACGGGGCTGAGACAAAAGTGTTTTAGTTAAAGAAAAATCCGAAGCATAATTCAAAATTCTTTAGTTAGAATTCGAATTAGTTCGGATTTTTTATTTTTCTCTAACAGTTTGGGACTGTGGTTACTCGTCCTACAGAAAAGATTTGTTTTTTTGTCCCTATATCGATAAAATCCGACTTTAAAATATGTTGGAGCTAGTGGTTCTTGAGTTCATTCGAGCATCTAGAGCCTTTCTAGATTCCCTTTTGCAGGGTACTTGAATGCATTCGGTCACGTAGAAGCGTACTAGGTTCCCATTTGAAAGGTACTTGATTTCATTCGGTCACGTAGAAGCATTCTAGATTCCCTTTTGCAGGGTACTTGAATGCATTCGGTCACGTAGAAGCGTACTAGGTTCCCATTTGAAAGGTACTTGATTTCATTCGGTCACGTAGAAGCATTCTAGATTCCCTTTTGCAGGGTACTTGAATGCATTCGGTCATGTAGAAGCTCACTAGGTTCCCATTTGAAAGGCACTTGAGTGCATTCGGTCACGTAGAAGCATTCTAGATTCCCTTTTGCAGGGTACTTGAATGCATTCGGTCACGTAGAAGCATTCTAGGTTCTCTATAGAAAGGCACTTGAATGCATTCGGTCATGTAGAAGCTCACTAGGTTCCCATTTGAAAGGCACTTGAGTGCATTCGGTCACGTAGAAGCTCACTAGGTTCCCATTTGAAAGGTGCTTGAGCGTATTCGGTCACGTAGAAGCTCTCTAC
Source organism: Oceanobacillus salinisoli (assembly GCF_009733865.1). GTDB lineage: Bacteria > Bacillota > Bacilli > Bacillales > Amphibacillaceae > Oceanobacillus > Oceanobacillus salinisoli. The sequence continues at coordinate 203,356 of NZ_WOFB01000002.1, forward strand.
GTGACCTTAGAAAGGTACTTGAGTGCATTCGGTCACGTAGAAGCATTCTACGTGACCTTTTGAAAGGTACTTGAGCGCATCCGTTCACGTAGAGCTCTTTACGTTCCCTTTAAAAGGTACTTGAATTCATTCGAGCACGTTGAACCTGTCCGAGAATCCTAAAAGTGCACCTTTAAAAATGTGCTTTTTTCAGTAGTCTCTGTTCCGTGCATTCTAGAAGACGCAGGATCACCAATTTTGCGAGCGGGGAGGTTGAAGTGTTGCCTTAAGATGCGACTCAATTCCAATAGCCATACTCCAGTCCATGTTATTCCCTTGCTTCAAAGTTCACTTCATTCAGTCCGCTAATTTCAATTATTTGCCCATCCTCCAGGTTAATGGTTACTTTTGGAACCCCGAAATCACCGGAGGCATCCAATATCTCGTTTACTGTAGGAATTCCAACGCATTATAAACAAAGAGATTCCCGCTTCCGCTTGGTGTTGTCACATCATATCTGCTAGCTTCTATGTCCAAACCAACTTCCCATGTACCGGTGGAAAGGGTATTCGATAGTTCCGTTTCAGCTGGTGTGAAGGTTACCGCGTTAATTCCGGATATTTCTATTTCCTGTCCGTCTTCAATTTCTGTTGTAACACTAGTTACACCAAACTCACCAGATGGATCCAGAATTTCGTTTACGGTAGGTATATCTCCATCATATACAAATAGATTGCCGTTGCTGTCCCCGGTAATGACATATCGACCTGCAGGGATATCTGTTCCTACTGCGAACGTACCCGCGTTAAGTGTCGTTTCAGTGGCAGATGCATTGTCCCGGGTTCTTGTTTCCGGTTCAGGTTCCTCTTCTTCCACTTCCTCTGTTTCTTCCCCTTCTTCAGGCTCTTCTTCCGTTTCTGGAAGTTCTTCTGTTGTATCTTCTACTGGTTCTGCAGTGTCAGTAGGTTCTTCTTCCTCTTCACCACTAGTAGCTATGATTATGATTAGAATGATGGCGAGTAGCCAAAACCACCATCTTTTATAAAATGGCTTTTTACGACGATGTCTCTCTGCCATTTTCATAACCTCCTTTAAATAAATACTTAGTCATTTTATTTTTCCTTGATAATCATAATTTTATCCCCCTAATATGAACTATAAGATAAAAAAAAAAGCCCAAAGCCTTGATTCTGCGGCCTTGGACTTATTGGTTTATTTATAGCTATTTTCTAATTCATTGATCAGGGAACCAACATAATCAACTGCAATATGAATTGCATCAGCTTTCGACATATCGACACCAGCTTGTTTGATTAAATCCAGTGGTTTCCGTGTGCCACCCGATTTAAGGACATTTAGCCACTGATCCGCTGCTGGTTTTCCATCTTCTTTAATCTTTTGTGCGACGGCAGTTGAAACCGTTAATCCAGCTGAATACGTATATGGATATAATCCCATGTAATAGTGCTGTTGTCGCATCCAGGTTAAGCCTGCACCACCGTCAAAGACAACATCATCACCCCAGAAGTTTTCCAATACTTCCTGCTTTTGTGCACATAGCAAATCAGCAGTTAAAGGTACTCCTTTTTCCGCCAAGTTATAAACACGGCGCTGGAATTCTCCTTCTAATAAATGAGTAACAAAGTTATGATAATAAGTTCCGAGCAATTGGGTAATTACCCATCGGCGCATCCTTTTATCATCATGTTTCTCTAATAAATGATCAGCAAGCAGTAACTCGTTTAAGGTAGAAGGTGCCTCGACAAAATACATCGATGGACGTGAATTAAATAGCGTTTGATTTTTTCCGGCAAGGTAGAAATGCCCAGCATGGCCCAATTCATGAGCTAAAACAAAAGCACCACGCATCGTATCTGTCCATGTTATAAGAATATAAGGATGGACACCATATGGACTGGAACAAAATGCACCATTCACTTTGCCCTTATTATTCGCTATGTCCACCCAGCGGTTAGACAGTCCTTTTTCCATGATGTCACTGTATTCTGGCCCCATAATTTGCACTGCATCGAGAATGGTTGACTTTGCCTCTTTGTACGTTATTTTCGGGTTAAATGACGGATCTAATGGAGCTTTTAAGTCACAATAACGCATTTCTTTAAGTCCTAATTGTTCTTTCTTTAGTCGGATGAATTTACGCATATGGGGAGCTAGTTCTTTTTGGATAATATCCAATTGATTATGGTACATCTCTTTTGATACTTGCTGGGAGGATAGCAGCATATCGGTAACTGATTCGTAATTACGGAGCCGGGACAATGTTACCTGTTTGGAAACTTCTGTTGCGTACGTTGCAGCAAATGTGTTTTTATATTGATTTAAAGTATTGGTAAAAGACTGATATGCTTTTCCTCTAATGTCTGCATCTGGTGATAATTCATAACGATCTTCAAATAATGGAGCAGACATTGGCAATTCTTCCTCTGTTTCCGTTTTAATCGAATCAAAGGTCATATCAGAAACTTTCGCCCGCTGGTATATCAAATATGGTGCCTGATGAACTTGTTGTAATGCAGCTAGTGTTTCCTCGACTTCAGGGGAGAGGGTATGCAATTTTTTCTCCGTTAGGTCCTGAAACATCTTGCTGTAGACTTGTAGATTTGGCTCATCTTTCAAAAATGAGTCAATCGTTTCCTCTGACAGAGTTAACAGTTCTGACTGGAAAAAAGAAAGCTTTGCTCCAATCTCCGCAAATAATGAAGATACCTTGGCGGAATCCCGCTGATTTTCTGGATTAGATCCGTCAGCACTGGAACGAAGATTTGCATATGTAGCAACTCTAACAAGTTTTTCCTGGTAGGTTTCTCTGGAAATAATGGCTTCTAATAATATTTTCGCACTTTCCTTTAGTTTCCCTTTGTATTTAGTTACATTGTCGATATCTTTTTGCAGGGCAGTTAATTCCTCTTTCCAAGCCTGAAGAGATGGAAATAAATCGGTTAGTTCCCATTTCTGTTCTTCAGAAATTTCACTTCTGTGAAGGGGGGCTGTAGCAGATGTATTCATTGTATTCTCCTCTCCAAATATTTCGATAATCTAAGTAATTATATTATATAAATAAGCAGAAAGACAGAGTTTAGTGATATTGATATGTTGGAAACTAATAGTGCTTAACCATAACTAAACAAAAAAATACAACTACCAAGGCAGCTGCATGTTTGTTCAATATTTTTAAATAAGAAGGTGGATTTGATTGTTACATGGTAATTTCTGTTATAATGATTGTTGTATAACAAAGATTTTATCCTTTTTATCTAGCTGGATGATCGCATTCATCACAAATATTACCGTAGCAATCGGCTTTCTCATGGATTTCTCCACCGCATTGCGTACACTTCTTTTTCGGTAAGCTTTTAAAGAATTCAAGGATGTTGACCATGTTTGTTTCCCCCTCATAAGTTAATGTACTTTTATTGTATTACAACAGCATTTGTTATGTCAATGCTGTTTTATAACATTTTTTTTGAAAAGGAGTGATTTTTTTGAAATTTACTGTAATTGGTTTTTGGGGAGGCTATCCAGCTATGGATGGTGCAACCTCTTCGTATTTGTTGGAAAAAGATAATTTCTCGCTATGGATAGATGTAGGGAGTGGTTCGTTATCGAAGCTACAAAAGTATAAGCATGTTTCCGAGCTGGATGCTGTTCTTGTTTCTCACTATCATCATGATCATATAGCCGATATTGGTGTATTACAATACGCCCGACTGATTGAATATTATGTAACAGGAAATGATACTATTTTACCAATTTACGGACACACAGAGGATAGGGAAGGGTTTCAGTCGCTTACCCATACCTATACAAAAGGAATTGCGTATCATCCAAATGAAACATTGCAGATAGGTCCATTTTCGATTACTTTCCTGAAAACCAATCATCCTGTTCCATGTTATGGAATGCGGATTACAGATGGTCAATCGGTTATCGTTTACTCGGCAGATTCAAGTTACCAGGAAGAATGGGGGACGTTTGCTGAGGATGCTGACTTGTTCATTAGCGATTGTAACTATTATGCTGGACAAGATGGGTCAAAGGCAGGACATATGAATAGTGAAGAGGCAGGGAAAATTGCGGCACAAGCAAATGTGAAACAGTTATTATTGTCCCATTTACCCCAATACGGGGACAGAAAAAAATTGGTAGAAGAAGCAAAACAACAGTATGATGGTCGTGTTCAATTAGCCAAAGAAGGATTTGTCTGGGATGGGGCATTAGAAGGATAATTCGAAAGCGTTTCTCTTTGAATTCATTTTCTTTTGGATTAAACTAATAATGAAAGGCTGTCTTAATTTGTTGTTTCTGACAAAAAATTAATGTACTGTGACATCATTTTACGGGTAGTTGGTGCCTATACTCGCATCGGAAATACATTAAGACTTCACCAAAGTTTGAGGGTTAAAAAGCAGCAAAGTTTATAAAAGAGTCTTGTTAAACAATTAATAGGAGGTTTCTAACATGAAATTTATTGATAATAAAGGGATTACCGATCCAATGGTTAATTTGGCCATCGAAGAATATATTTTGGAAAATTTTGGTGAGAAAGATACATACTTGTTATTCTACATTAATAAACCATCGATAATTATTGGCAGAAATCAAAATACAATTGAAGAAATAAATACAGATTATGTGGATGAAAAAGGAATTAAGGTCGTTCGTCGTTTATCTGGTGGTGGAGCGGTTTACCATGATGAACAAAACTTAAACTTCAGCTTTATTACGAAAGACGATGGAGAAAGCTTCCAAAACTTTGCTAAGTTCCTGCAGCCAATTGTCGGCGTATTGAATAAATTAGGGGTACCAGCAGAAATGCAGGGACGTAATGATCTCGCTGTGGAAGGAAGAAAGATTTCCGGTAATGCCATGTTTTCAACAAAAGGCCGTATGTTCAGTCACGGCACATTAATGCTTGATTCAGAAGTAGAAGAACTCACTAAAGCATTAAAAGTAAAAAAAGAAAAGATTGAATCCAAAGGAATTAAATCGATTCGCAGCCGTGTTGCTACCATTTCTGAATTCCTTAATGAAAAAATCACCATGGAAGAGTTTAAAGAAGCTATTCTAAAAAATATCTTTAACGTAGAAGATATAAAAGATGTTCCACAATATGAACTAACAGATGAAGATTGGGAAAATATTCATAAAATATCTAAAAACAGATATCAAAAATGGGAATGGAACTATGGCAAATCTCCATCTTATAATGTTCAGGAGTCTCATAAATTCCCATCAGGTTTAGTGGATATTCGTTTGGATGTTCAAAAAGGTGTCATTGAGAATTGCAAGATTTATGGCGACTTCTTCGGCATAGGTGATGTAAAAGAACTGGAGGAGACACTAATTGGAGTTCGTCATGACCGTCAAGCAATTGAAGAAGCACTAAAGGATGTGGAAGTTCCACATTATTTAGGAAAAATTTCAAAGGAAGATTTTATTAATCTTTTTTATTAAGCAAGTTCAAATAGCGAAATAAGGTCCCTTCGAAAATATCATTTTAGAGGAATTGCCGATAGGGGAAATTTCCGCAGAGATTTGCGTCATTTAATAAGCCAATAACCCAAAAATGCTTTAGAGAATAACAAACTCTAAAGCTTTTTTTAGTATGGATTTCATCATATTTAGGCAAAATAAGGACTAGGAGCTGATAAAGAATGGAGAAAAAGAATAATCCCGAACTGGATACATTTACGATTTTAAATCCGGATTTTACGGTTGAAAATCAGGATTTAAACGTGAAAAGTGGAGCAGATAACCCGGAAGAACTCAAGTCGGAATCGATGGTACAGTAATAGGGGATATTTTTTTCGAAAAATTTAGTTTTTAACTATCTTTATTCGTCGAAATTTGGTAAATTATAAATAAAGCTACTTTCTTTTCGTTTTCTAAAATCGAAAGGAAGGTTACCGTGATAGAAGAATTTAATACCCCGATTTTTGAAATAAGCCCACTTACATTGGCAATTATCGCAGAACATAATGAAAATGACGTAATTGTTACCCGCATTATTGAGGAAGATGAAGAATTTCTTGTGGATCAAACTCCACAACAGGTTATCAATTTCGCATGTAAGTTTTTCGGATCGAGTCTAAAGGGCAGACAGGAGGGAACAAGGAATATATGTGGATTTTCCAGTAAAATTCCTATTTCTATTGACCCTTCTAGTGGAATGTATTTTTTTCCTACAACCTCACCTAAAAATTCCAAATGTTCTTGGATTGCCCATTCGCATATCGGAAAATTAAGCAAGATGAGGAACCAAAAAACGAAAATCATTTTCAAGAATGGCAAGACGCTTACATTGGATGTGTCCTTTCGAACGATGCTAAATCAATTACAGCGAACGGCACAGTTCCGCTTTTTACTTGATAAGCGTCTCAGGTTTTTGCAACAGCAGAATCCTGAGATGATTGCAGAGCCCTCTCCATTAGATCCCGAATGACTTCTTCCACTTTTTTTCGAATGGCAGGATTAAAGTAATTACGTTTCTCTTCTCTACCTTGACAAAGGAACAGAAAAGAAGAAAATGAGTCATTTTTGTTTAAATTTACAACCTGTATTTTCTTATCCTCCATCGTTTTCCGAAGTTTTCTGCGTTCCTTTCTTGCCAAGGAATCCATTCTCTTTACCAAATCAAGATAAGGTTCATTAATTTTAAATTGCCCATTCTGAATATGGACGATATCTTGGTGCAACACGACAATTGCCATGGAAAGAAACAGAAATCTTGTTGCTATCTGTAACTCATCATCTTTCAGATAACGCATGTAAACTCCTCCATATCACCAGGAACATTTGTTCTGTTTATTCTATTATATGATAAAGTGAAACGAAAATACAACATAAATCATAATTTTTTAGTAAAATGAAAGAAAGTAGCTTAATTAATCTTACAAGTACGCATGATGAAGCCTTATAAGATAAAATGGTATACACATAAGGATAAAAACAGAATTCGATACATAATGAGGAGTATAAAACTACATGTATATAATGAATATTACCTTTTCAAATTGGGAAACCATGCTTGAAAAAGAAGGAGTAGAAGATTTTATCCTGCAATTACTGGAACAATATGAAGGGTTGGGACCATTGCCAGGTTTTTTTCTGCCTTTTGTAGAAGCGTTCCTTCCTTTTTTACCTTTAATTGTCTTTGTATTAACGAATGCTGCTGCATATGGATTGCTTGAGGGATTTTTATTATCCTGGCTAGGTGCAAGTGTTGGTGCAATCACGGTGTTTATTATTATTCGCCAGTTGCGGAGTCAAAAATGGGTGAGAAAAATCCGGAAAAATAAACAAGTAAGTGCCATTACTTCATGGGTTGATAAGCATGGGTTCGGGCCATTGTTTCTATTACTGGCTTTTCCATTTTCCCCGTCGTCTATTATTAATATTGTAGCTGGGTTATCTAAAGTCAGTATTCAGCAATTTACATTAGCAGTACTGCTTGGGAAATCGGTCATGATTTTTTCCATTTCCTATGTTGGGACCAGCATTATGGAATTTGCAGAAAACCCATTAAAAACTATTATTGTATTCATTATTATTGGGTTATTTTGGATGATAGGAAAAATCATTGAAAAAAGGCTACAGAAACGAGCAGAGCGGGAAGAGTCAAATGAAACAATAAAATAAAAAGTAAAAACACATGATTCTAAGATACGTGAAAAAAGCTGCATAAAAATCGGTATTTGTTTTTAATTAGATCTCTTATTTTGAACCCAAAATAACGTAGACTCCTCGAAAATAAAAACCGATTTACTTCGTGCGATGTAGAGCTGCAGACCGCGTTCCTTGTCCTGTGGGAATAGCACGTTCCAGACTTGAGCAGCGAGGGTACTACTTGAGTAATCTTCTTTGTTCCCTTGCGCCGAGGAATTCTACTATGAAGCTTTACTGTAAGAATTGAGGCGCATCGGTTTTCCTTGAAGAGGCTTTAGGTCTTGCCCACGAACCGTAAGTATTCTGTCGGAGCGATTGCACGCACGCTATCATCATTAGAACAAGCGAGAGCCACTCTAAGAAGCTTCATTAGTTCGCAGTTTATATATTTAGTGACAAAAATTTTAGTTTCATTTTCTCACCTCGATAACTGAACTAGTTACTATATCAGCGCCTCTATCTTTGGTAAAATAGAAAAGATAGAGGCTCTATTTAATGGAGAGCCGAACGAATAAAGTAATCAATAAAGTATGTTGATAGATAAAAAGTTTTACCATACGAATGGAGGATGAACCATGGGACTCCGGTTTATTATAGGGAGATCGGGAACGGGGAAAAGTGGAAAAACACTGGATGAAATCAAAGAAAAACAGATACAGAATCCTTTAGGAAAACCTATCTTTTATATTGTTCCTGATCAAATGACGTTTCAACAGGAGTATACGTTATTTAACGATGAAGAATTACAGGGAAGTATCAGGGCACAGGTCGTAAGCTTTTCAAGACTTGCCTGGCGTATCCTTCAGGAAACAGGTGGGGCAACGAAACAGTTTATAAGCTCCGTTGGTATCCAAATGATGCTCCGGAAAATTATTGAAGAAAAACAGGGTGATTGGCTTACATTTCATAAAGCGATGGAGAAGCAAGGCTTTTTAAAACAATTAGAAGAAATGATCACCGAATTTAAGAGGTACCAGGTCACTCCTGAAGTTCTGCAAGCTCAGATTGAACATATGAAACAATTTGTACACAAAGAGCCTGGCGAGGAAGCTTTAACCAATAAATTAGAGGATTTATTTTATATTTATGATAAATTAGTTTTAGCTTTAAAAGACCACTATGTGGATAGTGAAGATAGATTGCAGATTTTAGCAGAAAAAATAAAGGAATCCAAATTGCTGCAGGGTGCGGAAATCTATCTGGATGGGTTTCATCGATTTACACCGAAAGAGCTGCTGGTAGTGGGAGAGCTGATGAGAAGGTGTGAATCGGTCACCGTTACATTGACGCTAGATAATCCGAATGAGGAAGCAACTGAATTGGATTTGTTTTATCAAACGACAGAGACCTATCATGTATTAAGCCAAATTGCAGTTGAAAATAATATTTCTATTGATGAAACCATTCGCATGGAACCGGAAAATGGGAAATTTCGCCATCGTCCGTATTTTGCTCATTTGGAAAGTCATTTTGATACAAGGCCTGCTCCGGCATATAAAGGAGATGTAAAGGTACAGGTTGCAGAAGCAGTACATCCACGGGCTGAAGTGGAGGGAGCGGCACAGGAAATTATTCGCCTTGTAAGGGAAGGAAATTATCGGTTTCAGGATATCGCCGTGTTTATCCGACAAACCGATGTCTATCATGATTTGATCCATACGATATTTGATGATCATGGTATTCCTGTTTTCATTGATGAAAAGCGTACGATGCTGAATCATTCCTTGATTGAGTTTATTCGTTCGGTTTTGGATATTGTTGAAGGGAACTGGCGTTACGATGCAATTTTCCGGGTATTAAAGACAGGATTTATTCCAAAATCGGATGAGGAATACCCGTTGACAAACGATGCGATTGACGAGCTGGAAAATTATGTATTGGAATATGGAATTCGTTCCAGAGAGCGCTGGTTTGGTGACAAAGAATGGAAATTCCAGCGTTTCCGCGGTTTTGAACAGGCTGCACAGACGAATCAAGAAAGAGAGACACAAACACGTATTAATCGCTACCGCGGGCAAGTGGTACATGCACTACAGGATTTTGATGAGCAGATGAGAAGTGCATCGACCGTCAAGGAATTTTGTGAAATGATTTATTTATTGCTTGAGAAACTGGGGGCACCTGCTCGATTGGAAAAAGTACGCACATATTACGATGATGTGGGGCAACTGGAAAAGGGAAGAGAACAGGAGCAAGTATGGAATGCAGTAATCCAGTTGCTTGATGAAATGGTTGAGATGGCTGGAGAGGAAGAAATGTCACTGTCCGTTTTCCGTTCTGCACTCGATGCTGGTTTTGAAACACTAACCTTTTCTCATGTCCCACCGAGCATTGATCATGTAATTGTCGGTTCAATTGACCGTTCACGGATTAGTGGAATAAAGTGTGCATTTTTATTAGGTGTGAATGATGGAATTTGGCCAATGAAGCCACCTGGTGATGGTATGATTAGTGAAGAAGAGCGGGAACTACTAGCGATGCAGGGGGTTCAGCTTGCAGAAAGCAGTAAACGGCAGCTTTTGGATGACTGGTTTTATATGTATCTGGCATTTACTGCAGCAAAGGACAGACTTTGGGTAAGCTATCCATTAAGTGATGAAGAGGGAAAAGCGAAAATGCCTTCCCAACTGATTAAACGAATGGAAGCTCTGTTTCCCGCGTGCAAAGAACATATCCTACTGCAAGATCCGGATGAATTATATGAAGCGGACCGGTTTATTACGACCCCTGTTAAGACGAGGTCGGCACTTACGGCACAGCTTTCCCGTCATCAAAAAGGCTATCCGATGCAACCAATCTGGTGGCAGGTATTGAATTGGTACATGGAAAATCATCCGAAACATAGTACAACCTATAAAATTTTACAGAGTCTGTACTATCAAAATACCCCAATTGCTTTAGAGTCTGAAACGGTGAAAGAATTGTATCCAAAAGAAATCAAAGCAAGTGTAAGCAGATTAGAATCGTATTTCAGATGCTCTTACCAGCACTTTGCCAAATACAGCTTAAAATTGGATGAGCGTAAAACCTATAAGTTGGATGCACCGGATATTGGAATGCTCTTCCATGAGGCTATTAAAATTATTACGGAGTGGATTCAATCAGAGGGGAGAGACTTTTCCGAGCTGAATCAGCAAGACGCAAATACTTACGCAGATAAAGCTGTTGGAAATTTAGCTCCAATTCTACAGCATCAAATTCTGCATAGCTCCAATCGTCATAAATACATTAGCCAAAAACTGCAGGAGATTATTGCAAGGGCTACGTTTATTTTAAGTGAACAGGCAAGACAGAGCCACTTTTCACCTGTGGGACTGGAGCTTGGATTTGGTGTTGGAGAAGATCTTCCACCATTGTCGATGAAATTGCCGAATGGCTACAAACTCTTATTGCGAGGGAGAATTGACCGTGTTGATAAGGCGACAAAAATAGATGATTTGTACTTAAGAATTATTGATTATAAGTCAAGTTCGAAAGGATTAAATTTAGTAGAAGTATATTATGGACTTGCACTGCAAATGCTCGCTTACTTGGATGTAGTATTGACCCATTCGGAAAAATGGTTGAAGCAAGAAGCAACGCCTGCAGGGGTATTGTATTTCCATGTGCATAATCCAATGATTTCTAAAAATGTAAAATTAAATACGGAAGAAATCGATGAGGAAATTTTCAAGAGCTATAAAATGAAAGGATTGCTTCTTTCCAATGAAGAAATTGTTAAAATGATGGATGCGTCACTGGATTCCGGTACGAGCCAAATCGTTCCAGCAGGATTTAAAAAGAATGGCGGGTTTAACCATCATTCCAAGGTGGCGGAAAAAGAAACGTTCTCCAATTTGCAGTCCCATATCCATCATTTAATGGAAAAGGCAGGGACGGATATTACTTCAGGAGGAATTGATTTAAATCCTTATCAGAACAAAAATCAAGTTGCATGCACTTATTGTCCATTCCTTTCTGTTTGCCAGTTTGATCCCATATTAGAGGAAAACAATTACCGGAAACTGAAAGATATGAAGGATGATGAAGTACTTGAAAAAATAAGTGAGGAAGGGGATATCGATGGTTAGTTGGACAAAGGATCAAGAAGAAGCAATATATACAGATGGCAGCGATATCCTTGTTGCTGCTGCAGCAGGTTCTGGAAAAACCGCAGTATTAGTGGAGCGGATTATTCAGAAGCTGCTTAAACGAGATAAGCCTGTCGATATTGATTCCTTGCTTGTTGTTACATTTACAAATGCAGCAGCCCAGGAGATGCGAAATCGAGTGGGTGCTGCTTTAGAAAAGGCATTGGAACAAAATCCAACATCTGTACACTTAAAAAAGCAGCTTTCTTTGTTACAGCGTGCATCCATCTCAACCTTGCATTCTTTTTGTTTAGATGTCGTTCGAAAGTATGCTTATTTACTGGATATAGACCCGGCATTTCGAATTGCGGATGACATGGAAGCAGATTTAATGAAGCAGGAAGTCATGGATGATTTATTTGAAGAATGGTATGGCTTGGAAGGGGAAGAACAGGAGAAATTCTTTGCTGTAGTTGACCGTTTTTCCAGTGACCGCAGTGACGTGGAAGTTGAGGAAGTGATTCTGGACTTGTATACCTTTGCGATACAAAACCCTTGGCCAGCTCTTTGGCTCGATAGTCTTGTAGAAAGCTACAAGATTCCGGAAGACTTTCGGGAAGAAGATTTAACCTGGTTAAATCTTATGAAGCGTGAAGTGAAAAATCAATTTTCTGCCATGGAGCAGGAAATGAATCTCGCTCTGGATATTACGCGGGAAAGTGATGGACCTTATCAGTATGCCGAAACTATTGATGCTGATTTAATGCTTTTGCAGGAAGCAAAGCAATTTCTCGATTCCTGGGACGGTTTACAGGGCTTTATTCAGAACAATAAATTCAGCTCGCTATCAAGAAAGAAACAGGATTGTGATGAATCAAAAAAGGAAAAGGTAAAGAAGCTAAGGGATAGCTACAAAGATAGATGGAAAGAAATGAAAGAAAAGTGGTTCAGCCGTGATTTGGCCAATCATGTTGAAGACATGAGGGAATTGGCTCCTGTTATTAAACAATTAACGGAATTAGTTAAACAGTTTGATGCCAAATTTACCGAACAAAAACGGGAAAAAGCATTGGTTGATTTTTCAGATCTGGAGCACTATTGTCTTCAGTTATTGCTGGATGAATCCTCGACTCCAGAGGAACTTATCCCATCCAGTGTTGCGATTCAATTCCAAAAACAGTTCAGTGAAGTTTTGGTGGATGAATACCAGGACACCAATTTGGTTCAAGAAACGATTCTTTCGCTAGTCAGTGATCAAACGGGTACTGGTAACCGGTTTATGGTAGGAGATGTGAAACAAAGCATTTATCGCTTCCGCCATGCTGAACCATCTCTATTTATCCAAAAATACAAGCAGTTTGCAAATGAGGAGTCTGTTGGTAGACGAATTGACTTGGCCAGAAACTTCCGAAGCAGGGAACAGGTGCTAATTGGGGCAAATTATATTTTCCGCCAGATTCTGGATGAGACCCTTGGTGAGATTGATTACGATGATAAGGCGGAACTAATTTATGGAAACAAAACATATGATGAATATGATTTTCCGGAACCGAATCCGGAGCTTGTGATTATTGATCGCGATAAAGAGGAAGAAAAAGATGAGGATACGGAGGCTGCGGAAAACTTTCAAGATTTAGAAAAAGCCGAAATTGAGGCCCGGGCTTATGCACAGAAAATTAAAGCTTGGATTGGGCATGAGGAAGGGAAAAAGCCGCTACAGGTTTTTGATAAAAGTACGGGCATGCAGCGGGATATTCAGTATCGGGATATAGTTATTTTGCTTCGTTCCATGACCTGGGCACCAACGATTGTCGATGAATTGAAAAATCAGGGTATTCCTGTTTATGCAGAGCTTTCTTCTGGTTATTTTGAGGCAGTTGAAGTCAAGGTTATGATCAGTCTGTTAAAGGCAATCGATAATCCTAGGCAGGATATCCCACTGGCGTCAGTATTAAAATCACCAATTGTCGGCTTAACGGAAGATGAATTAGCAAGAGTTCGGCTGGCAGATAAACATCATTGTTATTACGATGCTTTGAAACAATACAAACGGCAGTATTCGGATGAAACAACGGAAAAGGTGTCCCATTTTCTAGAACAGTTAAACCAGTTCCGTCTGGCATCCAGACAAGGCGCATTATCAGAGTTAATCTGGGATATTTATCAGGAAACAGGCTACTACGATTTCGTTGGCGGAATGCCTGGTGGTCGCCAGCGCCAGGCGAATTTAAGAGCGTTATACGACAGAGCAAGAGGTTATGAATCCACATCGTTTCGAGGGTTATTTCGTTTTCTGCGCTTTATTGAACGTATGGAGGAGCGGGGGGATGACTTAGGGGCTGCACGTGCTCTCAGTGAACAGGAAGATGTTGTCCGGATTATGACGATTCATAAGAGTAAGGGGCTTGAGTTTCCAGTCGTTATGATGGGGGCGATGGATAAACAGTTTAATATGCAGGATTTGAATCAGAAGTATTTGCTGCATAAAGATTTAGGCTTTGCGAGCAAATACATTGATCCTGTAAAGCGAATCACATATCCGACCTTGTTTTATCATGCATTAAGGAGTGAGCAAAAACGGGAGTTGCTTGCAGAGGAAATGAGGGTGCTATATGTTGCGTTAACCCGTGCGAAGGAAAAGTTGGTAATGGTAGGAAATGTCGCTTCATTTGAGAAAAAACTGGAGAAATGGCAGAAGATGATGGATCATTCCGAGTGGATTCTTCCGGCTTATTTCCGAATGGAAGCAAAATCTTATTTGGATTGGGTAGGACCAGCTCTAATGCGTCATCAGGATAGTAGTTCACTGCATTCTAATGAAGTAAAAGATGTGGTATTAAAAGACATTCAGATTGATCCATCGAAATGGGATATTTCTATTGTCCATGCAAGCGAGTATACGAATTTGGAACAATCGTCTACAGAAACCGACCTGCGATTAAGAGAAAAAATCGTGCAGTGGAAACCAGTTGAAGTGGAAGATGGGGAATGGAAAGATGAGGTTGAAAAACGGCTTTCCTATGAATATCCTTATCAGCAGGCCGCCTATTCACGGGCAAAACAGTCGGTAACGGAAATTAAAAGACAGCGGGAAATCAAAGATGAGTACAGTGCAGATCAATTGGTTAAACCGTTTAAACCGCCAATTGTAAAACGGCCTAATTTTATGCAAAAGGAAAAAGTGGTTACGGCAGCGGAAAAAGGGACAGCGATGCATACGGTTATGCAGCATCTTCCGCTCTCTAAACCACTTGATCACTCTGGAATCCACGAGCAGATTGAAGTTTTGGTTGAAAAAGAAATTTTAACAAGACAGGAAGCGGATATTATTGACATTCCTGCAATTGTAAGGTTTTTCGAAACGGATATTGCAGTCCATTTAATGGAGCAAGCTGTAGCTGTTCAGCGTGAGGTACCGTTTAGTTTGACTTTGCCTGCAAGTGAAGTATATGCAACATGGTCAGGAGCAGAAGAACGGGTGCTTATCCAAGGGGTAATTGACTGTCTTGTACCTTGGGAAGATGGCTGGATGATTGTAGATTATAAGACAGATGCCATAACGGAAGGTGTTTCTGATAGCTTAAAGCGTAAATTACTTAAGCGATATGAAACACAAATGGATCTATACCGTCATGCAATCGAAGAAATCTGGAAACAGCCTGTAAATGAAACCTATTTATACTTCTTTTCGAAGCAATTGCTTGTGAAAGTACCGAGAAAAGGATAATTGTGTTATAGGAGCACGCTGTGGGAGACTGCAGGGTGTTCTTTTACACGTTGGAAATAATATTTTAGTACGACGTAGCTAAAATCTTCATGTACCAAGTATAAGAAAAACCTTACACATCGCAAAAGGATGAGCGAATGCAAGATTTTCTAATATGGCTCTTTTTTTAGTTCTGTAGCTTTATAATCTTATATAGAAACTTTTAGAAAAGCAAAAAGCCAGCTAATCTTATATAGTTGCTGACTTTTTAAAGCGTTATTATGCATTGGCATTTTGGTTTTGGTCAGAAATATCGGGATCGTTTGTTCCGGTATTGCTAAAGCCTGTATTTGTATTGATAAAATCACCAGTATTTAAGCTACCGGAACCAACATTTGTTTTATCGGTACTTTTTGGTGAAAGATAAAAGGAATCACCAAAATTGACGACACCGCCACCAACACTGTTTATTTTAATTGGACCGACAATAGATGGCATTTATGAACACCCACTTTTTCTATTTATATATATATATGACGATAATACAGATAATGTTAATCTGGATGAAACTGAGCCAGAAGTATACGGAAATGTTTAATTCTGGATTCTGCTGAAAGATAATTTAAGTTCCCTACATGAATTATAGATGAAGCACTTGCTGCTATTATAGATGCATTATTTACATGAATATAAGGGTTATGATGAACCGTTCTCTTTATGACATTTGGCTGAGAATCCGGCCAGTTTGCTTCTCTCTGAAAAATAGAATAATCTTCAAATTGCAAATCTCCTTGAAAAGTTGGTCCTTCCTTTTGCAAAGCGATAACCCGTGTAACTGGGTTGGCTTGATGCGTATCACCGATGTTTTGTATAGAGCTATTGATAACCGAATTTGTTTTCAAGTGTTTAACTACAGATGTACGTTTAGACAATTTCCTTCCTCCTATTATGCTGGTGGAGCTAGTGGTACAAGATTAGCAGCAACGATATAGCTCTCGGGTGGTGTATCAAAGAAAGATGATAGAACGATGGATTCGTTGTCGCCGATTAAAAATACAGATGAAGAACCAATTGCATCTATTTCTACACTCCCAACGTGCAGTCCGTAATTATGAACTTCCATAAACATTTTTTATTCTCCTTTATAATCTTTCATGTAATTGGTAAGAGAATGACGAACTTCGTCTTTTATTTTATTAAAAATGAAATCGGCAAGTTCCTGTTCATTTAAAGCGGTATTGTTTTTCATTGCCTGCTCCTTATAATATTTGATTCGATTAGGAAACTGCTTTTGGATATCATGAAGCATCAAAGATTGGTGCGAATCATCAATGGTACGATTATAATTCTTTGCTAAGTCACTAATCATAGATGGCCCAGATCCCTGCAGCCAATTTTGCAGTTGAGATGTAAGCTGCTGCTCAAATGATGGCAAGTTGTTAGTTGGGCTTAGTTGACTTGCTTGCCCTAGAGCTAAGTCTTCCATATTTTTTAATTCTTCAGGGGATAAACCAATCTGAAGGCTGCCTGAAAGTGTTTCGATTTTTAATTGATCAAATTTATATTCTACTTTTTCAATAACAGTACCGTTTTTTTGCTGCTGGTCGTTGACAAGTCTTTGAATCTGTTCTTCAAGGGATCTGATTCTAGCATCCTGATGTTGTATTTGCTGCTGCAATTCATATAAGTACTGACTCCAATCTTTGCCGTACATTCTAATGCCCCCTGTACGCTTAATTTCATAATTAAATTCTGGACAAATGCCTAGAATTATTTTATGCAAAAAATTTTGAGATGTGTTTAATCTATAGGAGCTAAGGGAACTAGGGGAGCAGCAGGAGCCTCTGCAACTGCAGCTTCAGCGGGTTCCGTAAAACCTCCAGTATTATAGATGTCTGCTTGCGCTTGAATGCTCCCTGTACTGCCAATTTGTACAACGGAAGAATTGGTTATCGATCCAATTCTTAACAAATGAATGTTGATTGTTTGATGAATGGTCATGTTCATAGTTATCACCCTAACTAATGTACAGGCTGATCAATTTTGTCTGTATCTGTTACTTGAGTCTTTGAATTTGTGAGACGAATCTGGATTCCTCTACCTGTATTAAAGGAGCCGCCGCCAGCATATGTCTTTGCTGTACTTCGTGGTGCAATGGAATACACATCCCCAATATTAAAAATACTTGATGTAGATACAGTAATCACTTTCACTGCTCCAACGATTGCAGGCATATAAAATCCCCCTTTTGTCATAGTTTATGCCGAAATAAGGAAATGTTGAAAAGGGATATTAAGTGAAAGTCAGTAGGTGTTATAATAGATTTAGGGGGGGTTCTAAAAGATTGGGACTGCGGTTACTCGTCTACCTGAAAAGATTTGTTGCCTTTCAAATAAAAATTTTAGTTAAAAAAACTCCTGACTAATGAAAATTCCTATATGATGCACTCGCTGGTTCTAATGATGATAACGTGCTTGCATTCACTCCGGTAGAATACTTACGGCTTTTATCCTGAAGAGATCCCTTAATACACTACTAAGTAAAAAGATACGTACTAAACAGATTGCTTGCTGCTCGTGAAAATTCTAGTTACCTGCAGAACAGTGGTAAGAAAAAAGTGTTCTTCCTTTTAATCAAACATCGATTAGTAACACTCGGGTAGAATTGAATAGCTCACAATAGCGTAGTGTATTTCCGTATCGGTAAGTTGCTGCTCCAACATCATTTAAAGTTAGTTCGAAGTTTATATCAATTCATAACCTTTTAGATTTATAATTTTGGAGGGCGAGAAAGGAAAGTGAAAGATGAACAGTGAGTTAACACCGACACAAGAATCGAATCGGCTCTTTTGGATCGACGCTGCAAGAGGATTTTCGATATTTGGAATTTTTATGGTAAACATTGGTGCTTTTAGTGCTCCGTATTTTTTGTATGGAGGGGAAGAGCAGGGGTGGACATCCAGCGTTGACCCATGGATACAGGTAATAATTGATATATTTTTCCAGGCCAGTTTTTATACACTATTTTCTATTTTATTCGGGTTTGGGATTCAGATTATGAAAGATCGTATTATTGCCCGTGGTATTAGCCTCTATCCATTCTTGCTGAGAAGACTGTTTATCCTGCTATGTTTTGGAATGGTTCATGCCTTTCTCTTATGGCATGGAGATATATTGCTGACCTATGGGATGGTTGGGATTCTTTCCTTACTGCTCCTGCATGTTAGAGCTGAGACAAAATTAGGAATAGGATCGGTTCTGTTAGTTGGCAGTGTTAGCTTTCTTTCATTCTTATATTATATATCCAGAGATTACTTAGACTTTGTCAACCATCCTATGATTGAACAGTCATTTGTGAATTATCAAAGCAATGATATACGTACCATTTGGATGCAAAATTATCAGGATTGGGTATATTCCAATAGCGCTTTCAGCTTGTTCTTTTTAACGCTCGTACTGCTGCCTCTCTTTTTATTTGGAATGTTTCTTGCGGAGAAACGCTGGCTTCATGAACCGGTAAAATATAAATCTATATTAATTAAATTATGGGTTATTGCCTTTGTATGTTTTATCGGATTTAAAATAGGTCCATATGCCTTTGGTAATCCGTTATGGCTTTCTTATATTCAGGATAATATTGGTGGAATGTTTTCTGCGTTATTTTACATTCTTTCGATTACACTGTTAGCAGGAACCGGGTTGGGGAGAAAACTGCTCAAACCATTTGCCTATGTTGGAAGAATGGCACTTACTAATTATATTTCCCAATCCATTATTAGCTTTATTTTATTCTATGGAGTTGGATTTGGCTTGTATGGCTCGGTAAGTCCTTTTCTTGGAGTCGTGTTCGTGGTGACGATCTTCACGGGTCAAGTGTTTTTTAGCAGATGGTGGTTTATGCGGTTCCGTTTTGGTCCACTTGAATGGGTTTGGAGAAGCTTAACCTATTGGAAAAAGCAGCCCTTACGAAAATAAATAGAGGGAGTAATTCTGCATTAACTTAAGGAGATTTTAAATGACCTATTCACGCTATCGTGATATGATATCGATAGTAAAGGAATTATTTACTAGTAATCATTCAAAAAATGTTGATTTAAAAGGAGGATACATACTAGATGACACATATGCATATAACTTCATGGGTATTAGGCTTTATCCTATTTGCTGTAGCTATTGTATTATTAAACCAGGGAAAAGAAAAACCTGCTAAAATCGTTCAAATGATTTTACGTCTGGATTATCTGTTTGTTTTATATACTGGTGGGGCACTACTTGCATTATATTTCCAGAACATCCAAATGCCGCTTTTTGCCGAAGCCATAACAAAGGGGCTTGCCGGTCTTTGGTTAATTGCTGCAATGGAATTAATTTTAGTGAAAAAAGCAAAGGGAAAACCTGCTAATAGTTGGTGGATTCAATTTGTGATTGCTCTCATTCTTGTTATCGTTTTAGGTTTTGTTCGTTTACCATATGGAGTGGTTTTATAAAAATATTAGTAAGAAACCGCATTCGCACGCTTGTAGCTTTGCGTGTAGTGCTGCTTTACTGAATAGTCTTGTCACAAAACGAGCACATTTGTGTTCGTTTTTTCTTAACTTATAATAACGCAGTTTATATTCGGTTTACTTGTGAGGAAGAAAAATGATAAATCGTGACATTTATAACCCCTTTAGCCACCATAGTCTCTTCATTCTTGTTCTTCGATAGTTAAGCGCTCTTTAGTTGGATATGGCACAAAATATAATTTTGAGATGTCTCGAATTCTTGATATGGGGGTCTACTGAACATCCCTTTCACAAGAAAACGACCAATGAAATGCTAATAAATTTAAATCTTGTTTAGTAACAGTTCCATTGTTTTTTTCACAAGTATTTTTAGCTTCTCTAAAAACGATATAACTGGAAGCAAATACGATAGTCAGCATAACCAAAACCATTAACCCGATTATCCAATTTCTTATCCTTTTCGATTTAATTGTTCTTACAGCCCTACTTAAATCAATCTGTATATAATAAATGATTAGTATTTAACAATCTTCTGCATTATCTCTTATCATTTTAACATAGTTATCCAAATAGATTTGCTTGTAAATGGCTTGTAAGCCTACAAGCGTTTGTCAGTTTTTTATCTATTTTTACGGTAAAAATGGTTAAAAAGTGAACCCTTTTTAACAATATCGGAAATCATGTTGACTATTTCCTTCTTTGGTTAATAATAGAAGCAGAAAGACATATTTGGTGGGGGACAGTTGAATGAAGAAATTTTTAATCATGATCTTTACTGCATTTATTTTTATTTTTGGCACAAACAAACCAGTTTTATTTGCAGACGAGAGACAAATTCAGGAAGAAGTCATATATAACATTTTAATTGATCGTTATAACAATGGAAATCACCAAATTGATGAACAGGTTGATGTTGATGATCCCACTGCTTATCATGGTGGAGATTTTCAAGGAATCATTGCTAAGCTCGATGATTTAGTTGAACTTGGAATAACGACAATTTCCTTATCTCCAATCATGGCAAATGCGGAAAAAGGCTATCATGGATATTGGATCGAGGACTTTTATGAAGTGGAAGAGCAATTTGGAACAATGGAAGATTTCCAGATGCTTGTGGAAGAAGCTCATAAGCACGATATGAAAATTATATTGGAAATAGTAACCAATTATGTTTCACCATCCCACCCAATTGCAAGTGATCCAGAGAAGGAAAACTGGTTTATCGAACAGGAATTATCAGATCCGGAGTGGGTAAGTAATACATTAAGATTAAATTTGGAAAATGAAGAAGTACAGCAATATATGATGGATGTTGCTGATTATTGGATGACAGAAACAAACATTGATGGATTTAAGCTGCATGCTGCAGACCAAGTACCAATCAGCTTTTTGGAAGTAATGACAACACATATTCAATCAGAAGACCCAAACTTTTATCTGCTTGGAGATAATTTAGTAACAGATGAGTATAATCAGGAAATATTAGAGAATACAGAAATACAAGTATTGGAAAATCCATCCTTGACCCAGGCGATGAGAACAGTTTTTTCACAGGAAGATAACGAAGTCTCTGCCATTTATGATATATGGGAAGAAAGCGGTAACCAAACTCCTCTTCTTTACATGGATGATATGTATTCCAAAAGATTTACACAAGAGTTCTCAGAAAACGGGCGAAATTCCTTTACAACATGGAAGTTAGCTTTGACTTACATGTTTACAGCTCCCGGAATACCGTCGATTTTCCAAGGGTCGGAAATTCCAATGTATGGTGCAAATGCGGAGGAAGCACAACACCTCGTCCAGTTTAATAGTGGGGAGGCAGATCTTCAGGAATATTATCATCAAATTGCTTCCTTACGTTCTCAGTTTCCTGCATTACAATTTGGGGATTTTGAGTTAGTAGGTTCAAGTAATGCAATGAGTGTATTCCGAAGAACGTATGAAGATGAAACCATCTATATCGCGATTAATAACAGCAGTGAATCACAGGATATATCTCTTTCTAATCTGGATTCGGGCATGCAATTGCGAGGATATTTGGGAGACAATCTTGTGCGCGAAGATAAAAATGGTGAATATCGTATTGGTTTAGCTCGTGAAACGGCAGAAGTGTTTTCTGTTGAACCAAATACAGGATTGAACTGGGGATTTATTAGTTTTGTAGGCGGAATTTTTATTCTGTTCATCGCTGCTGTCATTTATCTAAGTAGAAAACAAAAAAAAACATGAATCTGGAGTGTAAAAGGAGTTCCATCCTTTTCCTATATAATAGTTACGATGAAAATATAGTAGGAGGTGCAGGGATATGGTTGGTCTTATTGCTTTAGCATTAACAGCATGTATTAGTCTTAGTTCTATTATTTTGAGTGAAGTTTGGGAATAATATTTATCAACTTGTGGCCATCTCATTCAGTGATGAATTGGATGGCCTGTTTTATTGCTTAAATAAAAATGCTTATACGTTGATTATCCATTTACAACCGTACCGCCATTGACATGAATCATTTGTCCAGTTACATAACTGCTATCTTCACTGGCTAAGTATACATAGGCAGGGGCGACTTCCTTTGGCTGACCGGGTCGTTTCATTGGTGAATTGGCACCAAATGAATCGACTTTCTTTTTATTAAAAGATGCAGGAATAAGTGGTGTCCAAATGGGTCCAGGAGCAACAGCATTTACACGAATACCTTGATCAACCAGTGCTTGTGACAGGGATCTGGTAAAGGATGTGATGGCTCCTTTAGTAGCAGAGTAAGCAATTAAGTCTACATTGCCTTCATAAGCGGTAATGGAGGAAGTATTGATAATTGAACTTCCTTCTTTTAGATGTGGAATGACCGCTTTGGATAAATAAAACATACTGAAAATATTCGTTCGAAATGTTTTTTCCAGTTGCTCGCTTGTTATGTCCAAAAAGCTTGGCTGTGTATGCTGTTCAGCCGCATTGTTTACCAAAATATCAATCTTATGGAAGGTATCGAATGTTTTTTGTACAGCATCTGCACAAAATGCTTCATTTCCGATATCTCCGCTAATCAGTAAACATTTTTGTCCTTCCTGTTCGACAATCCGCTTAGTTTCTTCTGCGTCTTCATGCTCATTTAAATAAATGATTGCGATATCGGCTCCTTCTTTCGCGAAGTGGACACTGACAGCCCGACCAATGCCACTGTCCCCACCAGTTATAATCGCTACTTTATTTTTCAATTTATTAGCACCCTGATAATCATCGCGGATATATTCTGGCAGTGGATTCATTTCTGACTCAATTCCCGGTTGTATCCCTTGCTGTTGTTTGGGCGGGGTTATCTTCCCATTTTGATGCTCCATTCCCATATTATCTCCTCCTTCATGCTTATCGTACCCATTTGGAAGGTGTTCCATTATGAAGAAGAGAAAAAAGAAGGCTATTGATATCAACCGTTGTGCAAAATATCAACACAACGGGCGCGCATATCAACCAGTGTATGCGGGATTTTAATCATTAGAAGGCTTTTATCAACCATAAAGGAGCAGATATGTATTCTAAATGATGTGTTGTTTTTTGTCACTAAATCAATAACTTTAGATGATGTTGGTGCTTTTTTAGCCGCCCCGGAAATACATTACGCTAGTATTGTGCTTTTATATTTCTAACATTTGATTTAGCTTAATAAACTTTAGTATATCTAATCACTATTAAGCTGGTTGATTGGAGCGGAGGGTAGTCGACTCCTGTAGGAAAAGCACGTATCTAGACCTAAGCAGGAAGTGGTTTTCTTCCGGGGAGGATGAAGCCGTGCCCTAAGGTGCGCGACTGCCCGGATCAGAAATCTACGGAGCACTATATTAGTTCGTACTTTATATCTATTGCGAGGTAAAAAAACTTACGATAAGTGCCAAAAAGAAAAAGCCCTAATTTAATAGGACTTTTGGAGTTCTTTATAATCGAAAGCGGATATTGCCCCTTGCTTATGCAAATAAGCAAAAATGTGGCGGTAATCCTTTATGTCAATTTCACCGATGATGTACTTGTACTGGTAATAATCAAGCAAATCATTAACTGACTCAGGCATATAATTACGTTCTGTCATATATCTGTCTACTAAATCATGGATATGCATCTTATTCCCCCTTAAAGAATAACTTTCTCTGTATCCATGTGTATATATATGATAATAAAATAGCTTTCATGCTTTTTTATAGGTTGTTTCTAGAAGATTATTGGTTTTAAAGGAAAAGTTGTTCCATATTTGATATAAACTCCTGACTAATGAAAATTTCTATTTGTGATGCTCTCGCTTGTTCTAATGATGACAGGGTGAATGCATTCGCTCCGGCAGAATACTTGGGCACGCGTACTCAACCAGATTTCATTCTGCTCGTGAAAATTCTAGTTACCTGTTTTTCAACAGAACAGTGTTACATCGAAAAAAGAAGATGTCTTTGTATTTAGAAACAAACTACTCTCTGAGCCAATCAAATACCGTTAGTAACACTCAGGTATAAAGTTTAAAAGCTCAACCAGCGTAGTGTATTTCCGCAGCGGTAGGTACAGCACCAACTATGCATCTAAAGTTAGTCCGGAGTTTATATAAATTCAATAACAACAATTTTGCGAAAAGAGTCTTTCTAAAGGATTTGTTGTTTTTACCACTAAAATCGATGAACTTCGACGAATCAGTAAAATTGGTGCGGAAATACAAGAGCAAGGATTATCCCTCTAATATCCCGGGGAGTTCGTCATTTTCGGCAGCTGGACTTCATGAATAGTCAATTTTTCATTGATATCGTAAACCGTGAATTGGTCATAGGAAAATGTATATAAGAAATCACCGACTGAAATCATTCGTTTTATTTCTGATTCGTAGTCAGGATATTCTTTTTGCTGTACCTCTTTCTGATGGGTCAAACTATTAGATAATTGGATACCATTTTCTGGTGTAATGTGATACAAAAACGCCCCCTCATAAACAAATGACTGATCTTCATAGGTCGCATCACCTTGCTGAACGGTTTTCGATTCAAATAGAACCGCTGGAAAACCAAACAGGTTTCGCTCTGGGTGTTCGTATAAAGCATTATGATTATGGGTGATTTCACTATAGGACCCACCGCGCCCCAAAATTTCGCTGTCTTTTTCAATAGGGTTGGTCGGATCACTGACATCAAATAAAGATATTTTTAAGCCATCCATTCTTACTTGCGGTTCACTGCTATGTTCATTTTCTACTAGTTTTGTATGCTGTCCAAAACCGATTACATGGTTATCGTCTAATGGATGAAGGTAATTGCTGAATCCGGGTATCTTTAATTCTCCGAGTACTTCTGGATTCTCCGGGTTTTCCAAATCAATTACGAACAAGGGATCAATTTGTTCAAATGTTACCATGTAGGCGATGTCTTCCATAAACCGAACACTAAAGATTTGTTCCCCCTCCGCAAGTCCCTCCACGGCCCCTAAAGGATTTAATTCCAAATCAAAGGTATAAAGATTATTCGTTGAAGTGTTATCCTCCTGCGATGAAAAACCTTGTGTAGTAGCGACACGGAACGTATCATTACGTTCATCCATCGCAAACTGATTAATCAGTGTACCATTTACAACAGTGGAAGTTTTAAAGTTGAATTCACCCTTATCTACATGAAATTGAAAAATTTCGGTATTTGCCTGGTTCGGACTGGCAATAGCCATCTCTGCATTTCCATTAGAAGAAGTGATGTCAAATTTGGTCTGGGCAAGATAAATATGATTTTCTGACATGTACATATTATTAGAAGCTCCTAAAAAACTTTCCACTTTGGCTTCCTTATCAAGATCATGTAAATCAATAGAGGCGAGCAATAAATAATTTGTATCCTCACTGTCTGGGAAGTAGTACATATTCTCAAATGATAATGGCTCTGCTCTCTCACTAACAGCCGTATCCTTTATAAAAGGTCTTGCTTCCATATCTTTTTCCATTTCTTCAAGTATGTGGAATCTCGGATATTGATTAGCAACTAAATAAAGGTATCCGTCCATTTTTCGGGAAGCATTTAAATATCCCTCGACGGTGATTTCTCTTATTTTTTCCGGGTTTTCTTTATCTGAGATGTCATATATATAGACAGCCGTTTGTTCAACCGGTGCCGGGTAAATAGCGATATCCGATCCTGCGTCATTTTCAGTAGTCGGTTCCTCACGAATTGATTCGAACCGATGTCCGATGCTAATTAATACATTTTCCTCTAAATAAATTTCACTCGGCTGAAAATTGTCTTCCCTTATGCTTGTGACAGCCGTACTGTTTTGCTGATCCGCAGTAGTGATCACAATGTCATTTTGACGTGCAAAATATACAAATTCTCCATCAGTTTTCATGATGTCTCCTTCATCAACTCCCGCAACTTGTACATTGGTTTCAGAAACTACTGAATTTCCTTCTGGTGACGCAGCTGCTTGGTCTTCACTTACGGACATAATTTCTGCAGATTCTTCTTCACTATAAAAAGTCTGATTATGGTTCTCCATCCGTTCGTTTAATAAGGTAAGCAACTGTTCATTATTTTGTATATTTGGTAAATCTCCCAAAGCGGTGAAGTTGTGGATAAATGGTTTTGACAAATTTTTGCCATTATCCGCTTTCACGTCATCCGAGATGGTAATAACGTAATTTTTATCTTCCATATAACCATTTGTTGGCGCCTTCAACGTCAGTATCGTGTTCGTACTGTTCCATTCAAAGGATACATCTGCAGGTTGATCATTTTCATCCAGAATGCGTACGGTCTCTTTTGTAAAAGTATTTGGATCCATGCTCTTGGAGAAATGCACCGTCCAATCTTTTGTAGTAGTAGCAACTTTTGAAGCAGAAGGGATCTCTGCAGTCGGTTTATTAGAAAATATGACAGTTATGACTGCTGTAGATATAATTCCAGCAATGACTAAAGTAATGATAATCAACCAATTGTACTTTTTCATAGCTCTCACCTCTCTTTTGTAAATGCTTCCTTATAGAGTTAGACGCCAGGAGTTGTAATTTGTTACAGATTTTTTACTATTAATGGGCAGTTTTAAACAAAAACGGTTGAATAGTCCATAAGTAGAGAAAGAATAGCATAAGAGTAGAAAGAAACTTCTCCTAAACAAAAAAAGCTTCACTTCAAACTCAAAAAGTTCAAAGCAAGCTATTCGATTTTTATACAGGTTTATTGGAAAAGAATAGTGAAATGGTTCCTGGGCCGGCATGGGCTCCAATGGCAGAACCTACCATCTCGATAACGATATTTTCTTCACTGACATCAAATCGATCTTGAATCATTAATGCAAGCTGTTCTGCTCTTTCGCGGTCATCGCCGTGGCTGATGCCAATCGTTTGATGCTGGAAATCAGTTCCTCTTTCCTCCATTAATTCCATCATACGGCCAAGCACTTTTTTGGAACCGCGAATTTTTTCAAGGGGAATGAGTTTTCCGGCCTCTACATGAAGGAGCGGTTTAATTTTTAATAATGTACCGACAAAAGCTGCAGTTTTGCTGACGCGCCCACCACGTTTTAAGTATTCCAGGTCATCTACTGTAAAGATGTGTTCCATGTGTTCGGATTGATATGTTACAGCTTCGAGCACTTCATCCAATGAGGCCCCGTTTTTGGCTAATTTAGCAGCATATAATACTACTAATCCCTGACCGATGGAAGCACATTTTGTGTCGATAACATGAATCGGTGCGTCGGGAAATTCCTCTCTCACTTCCTGTTCCATCATTTTTGCTGTTTGGTATGTACCTGATAGTTGTGATGAGAACGCAATGTATACGAGTGGCTGATTTGCTTCAGCATAGGATGTAAAGATTTCCTTAAACGTTTGTGGCGACACTTGTGAGGTTTTGGGAGCTTTCCCCTGTCTCATAGCATCATAAACGGTTTTTGGTTCAATTGATTTGCCATCTTCATATTCTTTTTCATCTAAATGAACAGTTAATGGTACCATTTCAATGTCAAATTCGTTATAATGTTTTTCTGTTAAATCACAGGCAGAATCGGTAAGTATTTTAATTGTCGTCATATCTTTTTCACCTACAATCTATAGTTTAATTATTTATTTTTAAGTGTATAGTGATATAAGTGTTTAGTCAAAGTTTAGGATATATGTTAGCATTGTTTGGAAAACTGGATATGAACCGATCATTGAAATTAGCTTAAGGAATAGACAGAAAGTTTAGTAAATAGAATAAGGGGAGTTTGCTATGTTTTTGTTAGAAGCAAAGCGTATTTTTATTGTTATTATTGGCGGATTATTAAATGCCATATCGCTGAATTTTTTCTTGATTGAAGCAAATGTGTATGCTAGTGGATTTACTGGTACAGCTCAGCTAATAGCCAGTATATCAAATGATTTCCTTGGTATCGGACTTAGTACAGGTATATTACTGTTTTTATTAAATATTCCTGTTCTAATCTTAGGCTGGTTTAAAGTTGGAAAAGGGTTTACAATTTATAGTATTGTCTCTGTTGCATTTTCCACGCTTTTTCTGGAATTTATACCAATTATGGAATTATCCAATGACATTATTTTGAATGCTGTATTTGGTGGTGTCATTGGTGGGGTAGGTGTTGGTCTAACATTGAAGCATGGTGCCTCAACTGGTGGTATGGATATTATTGCGATGGTATTATCACGGATGAAAGATAAACCAATAGGAAATTACTTTTTAATCATGAACAGTATTATTATTGTGGCAGCCGGTATTATGTACGAATGGGAGAATGCGTTGTACACGATGTTAACATTGTATGTGTCAACAAGAGTCATTGATGCCATTCATACACGCCATGAGAAAGTCACAGCGATGATTATTACCCATAAGGCAGATGAACTGCAAAAGGCCATTCATAATAAATTGGTTCGTGGCATTACCATTTTACCTGCCAAAGGCGCATATACCAAGTCAGACAAAAGCATGCTGTATCTTGTTATTACGAGATACGAGTTATATGATCTGGAGCAAATCATTCATGAAGTCGACCCAAATGCCTTTACAAACATTGTTGAGACTGCTGGAATTTATGGATTCTTTAGACGAGATTAAGGGGGAATACAAAAAATGAAATACATCATTTTATTGCTGATGTCAATGATTTTAGTTGGTTGCAATAATGAAGAAGCAGCCAATGGAGAAAGCAATGAAACAGAAGAAACGAGTGCTTCCATTGAAATTAGAAATGTAGATGTACAAGTGGAAGAACTTCAAGTTATATTAATGGCTGAAGCCAAAACTTCCAGTAATGAAATTTTTTATCGATTGGAACAAGGGGAAGAACTGCTGCAGGAAGAAAGGCAGATGAGTTTCAATGGTGAGAAGGAATGGAATGCATTCGAACTCGAAGTAACATTACCAGAGGAAGTTTCTGCAGAAGAAAATCCACCTATTATTGTTATTTACGGGAAAAATGAAAATGGAGATATGATTAATCCAAATTATATACCAGTAGCGATAGGTAAGGAATAAAAAAACGGTGATAAGGAAAGTTGCTTATCACCGATTTTTCTTTGCTGAGGAAATTATAAAATGTAAAACCTGTGGATAATTTGCATTACTATAAGTAGCCACATCCAGCTCCAGCGCCCAGCGACTAGCGAGACTTCCTTCGCCTCCGTACGATAAAGAAGACTTGCCGATTGGTGAAACCAGAGTCTTAGTCGCACTTATACCCTTGCGGTGAAAGTCAACATCGACTCCCTTCGTTCGTCGTGTTTCCTTTATCTCCTGCGGCTCAGTCCAGTCCGTACGTCGCTAAACGGGTGCTTACGCTTTTGTTCTTTTCTATGTAAAATTAATAGCCATGCTTTTCGAATACTTCTTTCACACGAGGTGTTAAATCATCCCATTCGGTGTCAAACTGTTTGTTAACGGTAATGAAATTTTGATAACCAAAAACGTTATCCACACCTTCAATTTCCATTAAGTCATTTAAAATAGCGTGTTCACTTGTATCTCCAGGCATAACCGAAATACTGTTCGTTCCTTCAAATATCATGCTATCAGTTGTAAATTTCATTGCATTTGGGTTTGGTGTACCTTCCATTCGTAAGCTCAATGTGCTTCCCTCCTAATTATACATACTTACTTTTATATTAGCAGATTATTGCCAAGGATTAAAGTAACATCCCCTTCCTTTTTATCGGGAAGGGGATGTATGGATCTCATGCTTCAAGGTAGCAGAGGTTATTTTAATTGATTGTGCTGTTTTAATTGTTGCTCAAGTTGCTGTAGTTGCTGTTTTTCTTCTGGAGTAGCGTCATTATAAGCGGTTTGAATAGCGTTTTGAGCTGCCTGTTTATCCGTTTGACTAGCATTACCATTCATTAGGTTGTTTACAGCATCTCGTGCTTGCTGAAATAAATTGTTTTGCAATGAAAACCCTCCTAGATAATCTTAATTATCATTCTTCAGTCGATCTCGTTCTGCTAAGGTAGAACGATAGGGGAATTGTTCGTCATGCTTTTTTACGGAGTCAGCACCTTGCTGTGTAAATCGCTTTGATTTACTTCGTTTTCCCAAACTAATTCCTCCTTAGAATCGAATGGAAAACTTGGAAAAAGGCTTATGAAGATGTTTCCTAATCCTGAATACCTAAGAAGTAAAACAAAAAGTGAACGTTCCTGACGTTCACTAATAGTATGGATGCTCAAATCATTTTATAAGCGTGGAAATATCCGGGAATAATGTACGATATTGCCTAGTTAAAATGAACTTAGCCTTAAGTAGCTATTAAGAAATATACCAATTCCGTCCTCTTCATTGGTATCTGTTACATGATCTGCTACCTGTTTCAGTTCATCAATCGCATTTCCCATCGCAACACCTACACCTGCATAATCAATCATTTCCAAATCATTATCTTCATCACCAAATGCAATAATATTTTCTTTGGAAATGTCAAAATAATGCGCAATTTTTTGCAGACCAACTGCTTTATTTATTCCTTTTTTAACAATTTCAATGACATTATATGGTGTGCCCCATCTGCGGTGTTCGATGAGTTCAGCATGGTATTCCGTTAAATGGTTCCGAAGCTTAAGAATATCATCCTCTTTAGGATAAATAAGCAAGGATGTTGGGTCTTCTTTTAGATTATGCTTCAGATTGCCGATTGTAAATGGTGGGTCGTTTTTCGATTGCTGAAATAGTTCAATCACTTTCTCATCATATTGTTCCATGTAGACTTCATCCATTATTTCCGCTAAGATGTTGTGAACGTCTAGATCATAGCTTGCTTCAATAATTTGTCTAGCTGTTCTTATTGGCATCGGATTATGTAAGACATCCCATTTTTTGTCTGTCGGATGGTGGATAAGGGCTCCATTGAAATTAACCATCGGGGTTTTTAAACCAAGTTCATGGTAATATTCAATACTTGCTCGATGGGGCCTTCCGGTTGCGATGATGACAATATGTCCCTCATCCATTGCCTTGAATACTGTTTGTTTTGTTCGTGAACTGATTTCTTTTTTGTCCGTTAGCAGTGTTCCGTCTAAATCTAAAGCAATTAAATGTCTGTTTTTCATTCCATTCACCTCATATGCATTTAGTTTAAAGCGGAAAGAATAATATGTAAAGTTATTTTTTCGTTAACTACGTTTGCTTGAACAGTAGGTAAAACATTAAAATATAAGTATTACATAACTAAGGGAGACGACATGAAATGATTGGAGTATATAAAGAGGAAATTAACGAAATACCGAGTTTAATCGTTGTAGATGCATCAATGGAGAATGAGAAACTGCCTGCAATCATTAAGATGCATGGTTTTACGAGTGCAAAAGAACATAATCTGGATTTGGCATATTTGCTTGCAGAAAAAGGCTTTCGAGTGATCCTTCCAGACAGTGTGCATCATGGTGAAAGAGATATGGGAATTCCCCCGATGAAAAGAACTTTAGCTTTTTGGGAAATTGTTATGCAAAACTTGAAAGATATAGAGTCCATTAAGTCCTTTTTGGAAGAAAAACAATGGCTGAAGGATAATCGTATTGGAATTGCCGGAACGAGTATGGGTGGTATTACTGTATCAGCTGCACTTACACAATTCCCATGGATTAAAACATCTGTTATTCTTATGGGGTCACCGAAAATATCCGAATTTGCGAAAGAGTTAGTGGACAGTTACCGAAAGATGATTAACCTGCCCTTTTCTGATGAGATGATTGATCAATTGTATGACAGGCTGGAAGCAATTGATCTATCCAAACAACCGGAAAAGCTGAATAATCGTCCATTACTGTTTTGGCATGGGGAAAACGATTCGGTTGTTCCATTTAATCATTCCCACAGTTTTTATAAGGAAGCGAAAAGCTTTTATGAAAACCCAGGTGATATCAAATATTTAAAAGAAGAGAATCGTGACCATAAAGTAAGCCGTCCAGCTAAATTGGAAACTGTTAAATGGTTTAAGGAACATCTGTAAGACAAAGTGTGATGTATATCATTTAAAAACGAAAGAAAATATGTTTAAATATAAGAAAGGTGATAAAGGGAGGTTAAATCGATGGATGAGGCACTAAAAGAAAATGTTATGGGGGCATTAGAGAACGTCATTGACCCTGAATTAGGCATAGATATCGTTAATTTGGGATTAGTATATGATGCAGAGGTGAATGAAGAAGGACTTTGCACAGTTACGATGACTTTAACTGCAATGGGTTGTCCACTTTCTGCACACATTGAGCGTGATGTGAAATTTGTCTTAGCAGATATTCCCGAAGTTAAAGAAGTCGATGTGAATATTGTTTGGAATCCGCCTTGGAGCAAAGAAAGAATGTCCCGTTACGCAAAAATTGCACTTGGAATTCCGGATTGATTAAAAGAAGTCAATACAATATATAGAAAAAACACCTGCCATTCATGAGGAATCAGCAGGTGTTTTTTCTATATATTGTAAACTGGAAAAATGAATAGTTCATTACATATAAGGAAAATTAATTATAAAGACTTTTGTCTAATCTGTTATGGAATTTGTTACTTAGAAGAAAACATAACAGGATGGTTGCAAAGGTCAAGAATTTATGTAAAATCTGGAGGTATTGTTTATGAAGCAAGGTACAGTAAAATGGTTTAATGCAGATAAAGGCTTTGGCTTTATCGAAGTTGAGGATGGAGATGATGTCTTCGTACATTTTTCCGCAATTCAAGGGGAAGGTTTTAAAACATTGGAAGAAGGCCAACAAGTTACATTTGATATTGAAGAAAGTGAACGTGGCCCTCAAGCAACAAATGTAGTTAAAGCATAAAACAAAATTAGAGGCTGGGACTAAAGACCCAGCCCTAAATAACTAATATAATTACATATTAAAGAAATGATTCATCCTCTTTTCCACAGGACAGGGAAAACTTACGGCAGCGTTACATCGCACGTAGAAAAAGCTGTTTTCTTTTTCAAGGAGTCACCGAGTATTTTCTTCGCTGGGTAGTGCTTTTCAACCTTCTACTTGAGTGTTACTAACCGATTTAATTGGATCAGAGAATAGATTATTTCTGTAGAATACAAAGATTTTTTCTTTTTTTCACGAGTAACCACAGTCCAAATCTTTTAGAAAATAGCCTTATTAAAAGAAAAGCCCGAACTGATTCGAATTCTGATGGTAGAATTTTGAATGACAGTTTGGGCTTTTGATTAAGATAAATTCTCTTATCTCTATAAGAATAATATAACAAGTAAACCGACAACTACACAGTAGTAGGAAAAGTATTTTAGGTTACCTCTAGCCATAATTCCCATGAACCATTTCAATGCAAAGTAAGAGGCAATAAACGCGGTAATAAAGGCGATTAAATTAGGAATGAGCATCGCCTGAAATTCATCACTGCCAATTAAATCAGGTACTTCTAGAATTGTAGTTCCAACGCTAACAGGAATATATAGCAGGAAGGAAAACCGAAGTGCTGTTTCCTGTTTCATTCCTACAAGCATAGACGCTACAATTGTTGCGCCAGAACGACTAATCCCTGGAGTAAGTGCAGCCGTTTGGGCTAGTCCAACAATAATTGCATCTTTTGTGGATAAGTCCCCATCGTTCTTTTTCCCACGCAAGTTTCGAATAATCCATACCGCTGCAGCAGTAATTAATAATGTATATCCAACAACAACAGGATTACTTAATGTATCTCCAATTACTTCTCCAAATAATACACCAATTACCCCAACTGGAATTGTTGCAATAATAAGGTATACAATAAAACGGAAATCACTTTTTGCTTCCTCTTCCTTTTTAAATAAGTAAAGATAGCTATTTTGGATAAGACGGATAATATCTTCACGATAAATAACTAAAATAGCAAGCAAGGATGCGAAATTAACAAAGATTTCAAAGGATAAACCTTCCGCCTCGATTCCAAATATTTCACGGAAGATAACAAGGTGACCACTGGATGAAATCGGAATTGGTTCAGTAATACCCTGCACCAATCCTAAAAACAAATATTGAAATAAAGTCCATAACTTCTCAATAAAATCCATTTAATTCTCTCCTTATAAATCGAACTAATTCTAATATGTAAAAACAAGTCACCATCTAATAGGCTGATGAATAATCTGGATGGTGAGGAGGTTGAAGAATGAAACATCATCATATATATGATTTATGTAAGCAGCATATGCATTCCTATGTACTAGCAGAAACAACAGATGGAACTAAATTTGACGGCATTATTACGGGTTTGGATGACGAGTATGTTTATTTCGCTGTTCCAGTCGACCCAACACAGCCAGATATGGGTTTAGGACATCTGGCAGATTATACGCCACAACAAGGGTTAGCTGGTTATACACCAAGTTATAGTCAACAAACAGAACCAACGGGCTATGCACCAGGCTATGGTCAACAGCCGGGACCATCCGGACAAATGCCTCAATATGCCCAACAGCCGGCACCAGGGTCAATGCCAATGCCTGGATATCCGCAACAGCCAGGAGGTATGAGACAAACGGATGATAGCCGTTATGGATTTCCGGGTGCGTTTGGTTACGGATACGGTTTCCCAGGTTATGGGTATGGTTTTCCACCTAGAAGATTTGCAAGACTGGTACTACCGTTAGCCGCATTGGTAGCACTTAGTGCACTGCCTTGGTACTAATAATAAACCCTTGCCACATTCCTTGAGGGCAAGGGTTTCACTGTAAAAATCATATGGAGTTAATTTTCTTCTTTTAAAACACTATCACCTAGAAGAAAGATAGCTGCAGATAAAATAGCAGCTAAAATCAATGAATCGGAAAGTACAAATGTTTCCCCAGCCATACTGGTTAATACATAGGAGATAGCTAAACTAATTAGAATTGCCCAAAAAATTGACATTATGTAGCGCATGTTTACACCTCACATTATAGCTGTTTGTTTATTTTAGTATATATTGATAAGAATTTTACATCCTATTTCCAGTTTATCAAAATAGGGAATAAAGGAAAAGTATTTTCTCGTTTTCCATAATTATGAAAAGGGGGAAGACAGATGTCCATCTTAATTGTTAACTGCAATCACTGGGTTGGGTTTCATATTATAAACACGATACTTGATCTGGACTACGATGTGGACGGAATAAAAGGAACAAATCAAAATAATGATTTATCGCTGTTTTTTGGAAGAAACAGTTCGTTTAGCTTTGTAACTGAAGAGAATCTGAAACCGTATCAATCATGTATCATTATTGGTGAATATCATCATACAGAAAACATTAAAGCAGAACAAAAATTTCTTATTGGTTTAGAGGATGAAGATGGTGCTTCTGAAAGAGAAGACATCGTTACGATTCAAGCACCACTATTATATGGCGAATGGATGCCGATGAATGAGAAAGGAATATACAAAAATAACAGGTTTATCCCTTTTGATTCCGAGGAATTTATAAATAATGCAATATATATACAAGTTTTTACTTCCGCACTCTTACAATGGATGAAATCTTCTACTTTACCAAAATATATAGAGGTAAACCCTGTTCATTCGAACCGGCAGCTAAAACTTGAGAATTTTGTCTATCTTAGGGACAATGGACCCAAAGAGAAAAAAATTGAGGATGTTAAAAAGCACTACAAATTATATAAAAATTTTTATTAGTATTCAAAAACTGCCGTTTACTCCTTGACATTTAGGCTATAAAATAAAAAATGGAATTACTGCTTTTAGATTGGGGTGCCTTCGTTGAAATCATTTAAACATATCTTGTTTTTCGTGTTACTACTATTGCTAACTGGATGCAGTTATTTTGAAACTGGGCAAATTCAAAATGTCGGTATGCTGCTGGATAGTGCTATTGAGGGAAATGCATGGAATGAAAGTGGATATAATGGATTACTCCGTATTGAAGAAGAGTTTGATACAGAGATTTTTTATAAGGAAAATATAAATACAGAAGAAGAAATCAGAAATGCAGTAGATGAGCTTGTACAAGATGGAGTTAATTTGATTTTTGGACATAGTAGTGTCTATGGGAATTATTTCTCCGAGCTTTCCCGGTATTACCCAGATGTTCATTTTGTTTATTTTAATGGTGGCATTTATAGTGAAAATGTAACAAGTCTTAATTTTAACTCACATGCAATGGGATTTTTTGGTGGCATGGTTGCAGGGGAAATGACAGAAACAAATAAAGTGGGAGTCATCGCTGCTTTTTTATGGCAGCCGGAGATAGAAGGTTTTTTTGAGGGGGTTAACTATCAAAATCCTGATGTGGTTGTAGAGATGGATTATATAAAAAGCTGGAATGACAAGGAAGCGGCCATGTCCATGTATGAACAAATGAAAGCAAATGATGTGGATGTTTTTTATCCAATAGGTGATGCTTATAGTGAAGATATTATTAAGCAGGTGGAAGCAGATGGATTATATGCAGTTGGTTATGTGAAGGATCAACTTGAAATTGCACCTGATGCGGTCTTGACAAGTACTATTCAGCATGTGGACAAGCTATATGAGATTACGGCAAGGAATTTCCATAAAGGGAAATTGAAAGGAGATATTCTGACTTTTGATTTTCAGGATGAAGTTATTTCGCTGGGTGAGTTTAACGAAGATATACCGGAAGACTTTCAGGATTATATTCATGAAACGGTGGAGGCATATATAGATACTTCTTTGTTGCCGAATGAGCAGTAAAAAAATCATTTTTTCTTGCCATTTGTAAGGTTATATAATAAAATTAGTACCAAGTCATAAGAATTGATTGTAAGAATTGATAGTTAATATTTTGAGCATCTTATAAGGAGCGGTGAATATGAGTGTTGGTTTTATAGGGCTCGGACATTACGTTCCCCCAAAAATAGTAACCAATAAAGATTTAGAAAAAATCGTGGACACAAGCGATGAGTGGATTCGAACACGAACAGGCATCGAAGAAAGAAGAATTGCAGAAGATGATATGAATACGTCAGATATGGCATATTTATCTGCGGTAGACGCGTTAAAGGATGCAAATTTGACAGCTGAAGATATAGATTTAATACTAGTGGCAACCGTAACACCAGACATGCCGTTTCCCTCTGTATCCTGTATGATACAAGAGAGACTTGGGGCAATAAGAGCGGCGGCAATGGATGTTAGTGCAGCATGCTCCGGTTTTATGTATGCCATATCAACGGCAAAACAATTTGTAGAATCAAAGACATATAAGAACATACTAGTCGTTGGTGTTGAAAAATTATCAAAAATCACGGACTGGTCTGACCGCAGTACTTGTGTATTGTTTGGAGATGGTGCTGGAGCGGCTGTTATTGGAGAGGTCTCTGAGGGTAGAGGAATCCTGTCATATGAACTGGGATCAGATGGAACAGGTGGAAAACATCTATACCAAAATTCAGACGATTATTTGGTAATGAACGGCCGTGAAGTATTTAAGTTTGCCGTAAGAAAAATGCCTGAAGCCTCCGTTAATGTCATTGAAAAAGCCGGGTTAAAGAAAGAAGACGTGGACTATCTAATTCCACATCAGGCAAATATTCGTATTATGGAAGCGGCTAGACAACGACTTGATATTTCAGAGGACAGAATGAATCAATCGATTAAAAAATATGGAAACACATCTGCAGCATCTATTGCTATTGCTTTATCAGAGTCTGTAAAAGATGGTCACATTAAAGACGATGATATCGTTGTTTTAGTAGGCTTTGGCGGTGGATTAACATGGGGTTCTATTGCCTTACGCTGGGGAAAATAATTGATAGATCTGGAAGGAGGATCATTTATGGATAAAAAACGAGTTGTAATTACAGGACTAGGAGCAGTGACTCCTGTAGGAAACGATGTTCGAACGATGTGGGAAAGCATTGTAAATGGAAAATCAGGAATTGATTTCGTAACCAAAATTGATAAAGACAATTATCCTGCTAAAGTTGCAGCGGAAGTGAAAGACTTTGACCCTACAAAATATATGGATAAAAAAGATGCAAGAAAAATGGATCCATTCACTCAATATGCTGTTGCGGCGGCTAAAATGGCAGTAGAAGATGCAAAGCTGGATATTAACGATGACAATCGTGATCGTGTAGGTGTCTGGATTGGATCAGGAATCGGCGGTATGAAAACATGGGAAGATCAGCATACGATTTTAATGGAAAAAGGACCAAGACGAGTAAGCCCATTTTTTGTTCCTATGATGATTCCGGATATGGCAGCAGGTCAAGTATCGATTCAATTAGGTGCAAGAGGGATAAACTCGTGTACGGTAACGGCTTGTGCATCAGGTGCCAATTCGATTGGTGATGCGTATAAAGCGGTTCAGCGTGGTGATGTTGATTATATCATTACAGGTGGTACGGAGGCCCCGATTTCCGATATGGCTTTTGCTGGTTTTTCTTCATCTAAAGCATTATCAACAAATGATGACCCTAAAACTGCGAGCCGCCCATTTGATAAGAATCGTGATGGTTTTGTCATGGGGGAGGGTGCAGGAATTCTAGTAATGGAATCCTTAGATAAAGCATTAGAGCGTGGAGCCCATATATATGGTGAAATTGTTGGTTATGGTGCAACAGGTGATGCATATCATATTACAGCTCCCGCTGAAAATGGAGAAGGTGCAACCCGTGCCATGCAGCACGCTTTATCAGATGCAGAATTACAAGCAGAAGTTGTTGACTATGTGAATGCCCACGGGACAAGTACAGCATTAAATGATAAATATGAAACACAAGCTATTAAAGCTGTTTTTGACGAATATGCACGCAAACTTGCCATTTCTTCAACGAAATCCATGACTGGGCATTTGCTAGGTGCAGCAGGTGGAATTGAAGCAGTTATCTCGTTATTGGCGATTAAGAATGGTATTATCCCACCAACTACAAATTATGAAACCCCTGATGAGGACTGTGATTTGGATTATGTTCCAAATCAAGCCCGTGAACAGGAAGTGAACGTGGTAATGAGTAATTCCTTAGGATTCGGTGGGCACAATGTGAGTTTAATTTTTAAAAAGTATAATGGGTAAGAGTGAACAGGAAGACTGATCAGCTATGTGCTGGTCAGTTTTTTTGTTTTTAGGCTTAATATACGAAGCGACTTTGTAGGATAGGCTAACTATTGAAAAATAAATCAACACAAAGGAGTGCGATATCAACCCAAGCGAGGAAGAAATCGACCATAGGAAGCCGGAAATCAACGTCAAGCAGGAATATATTAACCATTGAAAAATAAATCAACACAAAGGAGTGCGATATCAACCAAAGCGAGGAAGAAATCGACCATAGGAAGCCGGAAATCAACGTCAAGCAGGAATATATTAACCATTGAAAAATAAATCAACACAAAGGAGTGCGATATCAACCGAAGCGAGGAAGAAATCGACCATAGAAAGCCGGAAATCAACGGTAAGCATATATATATCAACCATTGAAAAATAAATCAACACAAAGGAGTGCGATATCAACCGAAGCGAGGAAGAAATCGACCATAGAAAGCCGGAAATCAACGGTAAGCATATATATATCAACCATTGAAAAATAAATCAACACAAAGGAATGCAATATCAACCGAAGCGAGGAAGAAATCGA
The DNA here is from genome assembly GCF_009733865.1 of Oceanobacillus salinisoli. Classification (GTDB taxonomy): domain Bacteria; phylum Bacillota; class Bacilli; order Bacillales; family Amphibacillaceae; genus Oceanobacillus; species Oceanobacillus salinisoli. The sequence continues at coordinate 243,309 of NZ_WOFB01000002.1, forward strand.
CCATAGGAAGCTGGAAATCAACGGTAAGATGAAAAAAGCACCACTAACATAGTGGCGCCCTTAACATCCTAATTAATCCAATACTGGATTTTTGAGCCAGAGGTAAAAAGGAGTCTTGAGGAAAATCCTCCAAGTCTGGGGCAAAGTAGATTCTTCCTTTATTATTTCCTTGGTACTTTAAGTTGAGGGAATTAAGTATAAAATATGCCGTTCTAGGAGAGTCAATTTGAAGTAATTCCCTGCACTGCTGGTTAGTTATTGTGTGATGGCCGAGTAAAAAGTAATCGAAAATCACTTGAATGTGCGAATTATTATCTAAATGCGAGCAGTTCGGACACATCCATCTTTTATATATCCTATTCATGGAATATTTATTGCAGTGAGGACAGGGGATTCCTTTTATAAGATGATAGTCAGATATTTGATAGGTATCCATTAGGTTTGGCTTAAGTGGCTCGTTGTTGTTTAGTAGTAGCATACATAATTTATTTAGAGTGTGTTTATTTAAGAGGATGTTCAAAAAGTCCGGTGAAAATGACACATCTATATAGGGCACCTTCTACTAAAACCGCCCACGTCCTGTGGGCAACGTAGAAGTCACCACATCCTGTGGAAGTTCGTTGGCTCGCTTTTCCGTTGCTCACGTATTAACTGCATACGTTTCGCTACTCAAAGCTTCGCCGCCTCGAACTTCTCGGTCCTTTTCATCCTCCTTTTTGAACACACACTTTAAGTAGGGTTTTTTTAAAACTATTCTTAATCCTGGAATGGTGGGGGATTCAAGCTTTCTGCACGTACTAGCTTGTTGTATATTTTGGGGTCTTCATAAATATTTGTGATTTTTGTTTGTGGGTTGCTGGAAACGACTAGGCTTTCAATTGTAATGTTAATCTTATGTGTGTGGAGCCAATATTCTAGGTTTTGTCTTTGTGTTTCGGCTTGCGTTTATTAGGTTAACTAGTTTACCCCATGATTGGAACTACTTCATATCCAAATCATCCAAATCCAAGGATGAAAAACAACCAAACATTAGAAAAGAACGTTTGTACATAATCTTAGCAACCATTTCAAAGTAGGCATGTCCCACCTTGGACAAGCATAAATATATAGTAAAAAGTGGACAAGGTGTAGGTGGAGAAATGGGATATGTTTTTTTATTTTTATTAGGATTTGGACTAGCTGTTACAGGAGGAGTTACACTTATTGCATATCTGAACTTTTTGCCAGCAGGATTAATTTGGGCTGATTATTTTATTTTTATCAGCAGCAGAATAGAATGTTATTTTTTGCCATTGGGATTTTTGCTGATGGCAATAGTAATTTCCCGTTTTCCAAACAACCCATAATCACTCAAGAAAAGAATATTTTTCTAAATGATGGTCATAATGTATTGTAAGTTAAAATTTGTTCAGCTGAACCAAGTGACTATCATACACATGACGTACAGAAAAGGAATTAAGTTTTTAAAGTGAGGGTTGTTTATGTTATATTTGCATGATGTTTGGGTGAATTGGTTTGAAGGAGAAGAAAACGGCTATAATGTATGTTATTTTCATGAATGGCGTAAAGATGATGGGATAGAATTATTGGATCAAGTACCACTTCTATACATAACACCGGGACTGTACAGCTACATCGAAAATGATATGCATGACTTGCCGAAACCTTTACTTGATGCCATTTATAAGCGTGCTTATATAAGAAAAGGACATGAAAGATCAGTAATTGAATATGCTTGTGTTGTGACAAATGGGGAAGATATCATCGCATTTGATACGATTGGGTATCACATCCCGATACGTAAAAGCAGATTAATTCCCAGACAAGAACAATTAGTATATGACATGATTAAAAAAACAAAGCCACAATCGTTTGGATTTGAATTGGAAAATTATGAGAAAGATTATCATATGTTGTCTATGGCTCCAGAGCTCGTGTTTGGACTTACTAGAAAAGAACGACAGTTAAAGCAATTATTAATGATTGCATTGGATCAATTGCGTACGTCCAATAATTTGGAAGAGTTGCGTTATTGGCTTACCGAATGGGATCCGAAACAATATCCATATATCCGCTATATGGACGAAGAAAAAGTATGGGATACTCTTTATAACGGGGTGAAGGACGGCTGGAGTCAAGCACACGAAGATTTATGCGGGAAATTAATTAAAGGGCAGCCTTTCCTCGAGCAAATGTGGGAAGTTGAAAATGGCCAAGAACAAAATACATCCAGTCAAAAATAGATATATAAAAAGAGGGCAGTCTGAATTTGCTTCAGGATGCCCTCTTTTTGAATGGTTTAGGAGATGGCATAAGCCATACGCTTTTAGCAGATAAGAAAGTATAACACTTTCTTATTTGGGATGAGTGCCACTAAGCCAATCACCTAAAAGCTTGGCGAACGCCATGTTTTCTTACGTTATTTATTCTTTTTAACTCTTCCTAATCCCATTGCTTTCTTCGCTTTCATCAATGTTTTATTTGCAGGAATAGAAGCTTTTCCTGCACCTTCATCTAAAATATTATCAAGTTCTTCCGAAGTAATTAATTTTTCATATTCTTCTTGAATAGGTTGTAATAACGTAATAACAGCATTGGCAACATCTTGTTTAAACTCTCCATAGCCTTTACCTTCATATTTCGCTTCCAATGTTTCTATCGATTCGCCTGAACAGCTGGAATAGATGGTAAGTAGGTTAGATACTCCTGGTTTATTCTCTTTATCGTATTTAACAATTCCCTCTGAATCTGTTACAGCACTTTTTATTTTTTTCTCGATACGTTTCGGATTATCAAGCATGGAAATGAAGCCTTTTTCATTTTCATCTGATTTACTCATTTTCTTTGTCGGATCTTGTAAGGACATGATTCGTGCACCAACCTTAGGTATACGTATCTCTGGAATCGTAAAGATATCATTATAACGATTGTTAAAACGTTGTGCTAAATCTCTTGTTAATTCAAGATGCTGTTTCTGATCATCTCCAACCGGTACGATGTTGGTTTGATACAGTAAAATGTCAGCTGCCATTAACGAAGGATAAGTAAGTAAAGCAGAAGAAACTGCTTCTTTTCCGTTAGACTTATCTTTGTATTGTGTCATACGTTCCAATTCGCCTACATAGCTTATGGACTGTAATATCCATCCTAATTGGGTGTGTGCTGGTACTTCAGATTGGATGAACAAGGTAGCCTTTTTGGGATCAATCCCTGAAGCAAGGTATAGGGCAGCTAAAGAACGAATATTATTTCGTAATTTTAATCGTTCCTGTGGGACAGTGATGGCATGTTCATCGACAATACAGAAATAACATTCATAATCGTCCTGCAGTTCTACAAATTGTTTGATTGCTCCTAAATAATTTCCTAAGGTTAGTGTGCCACTTGGCTGAATACCTGAAAAAATTTTCTCCATTTTTATCCACTCCACTTCTATATTAACTCTAAAAAAGTCCATTAAAAAAAGCCCATTTATCCCAATTAAAAAGGGACGAATGAACCGCGGTGCCACCCTAATTATCTTAACGTTGTAAGATCACTTTATTAATAATTAGCTCCAAAGTCCAATTCCGATTTACCTTGATGCTTGTTTTCACCAACCACAAGCTCTCTAAAAATCAGCGGGTAAAACGTACTGCGCCTTCTTCATTGCCTATATTATTGATTTTTTATTATTATATTATAGCATTGTATTCATTGCAAGTTTCCACCTTTTATTACAAACAACCAGAAGAAATATCAAAATGGCGGTCTAATCATCCCCATTTCCCTTGCTTGCTCTTCAATTTCATCATATATTTCAATTTCTTTTTGATACTCCATGTTTATTATAAATACAGCTTCTTGTTTTATACAATTTCACTTTGACTATTATCATCTTCTAAATATCATTTTAAAATATTTTCTAACCAAGTCGATTTCTTTTTGATCACCTAAACAATATTTTTTCCTTTTTTAACCATCTATTTCAACTTCTTCTATTGAGATCCCTATGGTTGCCTACATATCAGCCCATATCAACAAGTTCATTCATATTGGCTGATACTTTAGTCCATTAATAGAATTTTCTTTTTCCCATATACAGAATTATAGTATAGACGTGCAACGGTAGATAAGTCAATTATACTACTTTATTCCTACCTAGAAATAGAATGAGCAAGGTAAATGAATGATATATATTAAAGAATCTGGCATCGAAGTATAGAGAGAGTGTTATTGAGGAGTTATTGTTTGTTAAATCAATTTTAAAGTAAAGGGAAGTTAAAACAAGGGTAAAATGATTAACTCTCTAGATTGTATTTGTTTGGGGATGCAAAAGAGAAGTCGACTTTTGGCACTCTATAGCCCCCATAGATGACATAGTAGCTAAATAACATGTTGCAAAATTTTCTCCGTACATATATAATAAAGCAGGCTTCTAAAATACCCTAACAGGTATATTAGGAGAGATAATATTAGGGGGAAAATGAGATATGGATAAAAAGAACAATGTAATTCAAAACGATATATATAATCCAGGTAAACAAAAACAATTATACAAACGAACACTTATTGTTATTATAATTGCTCAAATGCTCGGCGGGGCTGGTTTAGCAGCTGGTATAACAGTAGGTGCATTGCTTGCTGAAGATATGCTAGGCTCCAACACGTTAGCTGGTTTACCTATCGCACTATTTACTCTAGGATCTGCAGGTGCATCCTTAATTGTAGGAAACCTTTCTCAACGATTTGGTCGTCGTGTCGGTCTTGCATCAGGTTTCATCACAGGTGGCTTAGGTGCAGCTGGTGTTGTACTTTCAGCTTTATTCCATAATGTTATGCTCCTATTTATTGCCTTACTAATATACGGTGCTGGTACAGCAACGAACTTACAAGCGCGTTATGCAGGTACAGACTTAGCTAGTGAAAAACAACGTGCTACAGCTATTAGTATGGCGATGGTTTCTACGACATTTGGTGCAGTTGCTGGACCCAACCTGGTAGGAGTGATGGGTGAATTTGCCTTATCGATTGGTGTCCCAGCGTTAGCTGGACCTTTCATTCTTGCCGGGGTTGCCTTTCTCCTTGCTGGTTTGGTGTTATTTGTGATGCTTCTTCCAGACCCACTTAAGGTCGCACAAGCAATCGCAATGAATAAACAAGAAGTTGAAGAAAGTACAGAACATAAAACAAAAGAAATACTAAAGCTTGATCATCGTACTATAACGATGGGAGCTACTGTCATGGTTGTAACTCAAATTGTAATGGTTGCGGTAATGACCATGACTCCAGTACACATGGAAGAGCATGGACATGGACTTTCTGCAGTAGGATTAATCATTGGATTTCATATCGGAGCCATGTATTTACCATCTCTTGTAACAGGTGTTCTAGTGGATAAAGTTGGACGTAAAGCGATGGCAAGTATAGCTGGTATTACCTTGCTCCTTTCTGGGATTATGGCTGCTTATGCACCAACAGAATCAGTAACACTATTAACCATTTCGCTAATTCTTCTAGGTCTAGGTTGGAACTTTGGGTTAATTAGTGGAACAGCATTAATTGTTGATGGTACTACACCTTCCAATCGTGCGAAAGTACAAGGAACGGTTGACGTTCTGATTGCGTTATCTGGTGCAGCAGGTGGTGCTTTATCAGGTATGGTAGTTGCGGGTTCAAGCTTTGCTACCCTTTCAATAGGAAGTGGTGTTATTTCCTTGTTACTTGTACCGGTCATTCTAATTGTGTTACGAAACAACAGCAGCAAAAATGCCGTAAGTCCCCATAAATGATGCAATCATTGTGGGGATTTTTTGCGGTTTAGGAAATTATAAAATTTGTGGCTGTAGATTATTTTTATTTAGGTATAGCCACGTCCAGCTTCGACGTACAGGACGTACTAGTGCCGACGTCGCCACAGGACATGGCGAACTTAGTCGGCCAGCGCCCAGCGACTAGCGAGACTTCCTTCACCTCCGTACGATAAGTCAACATCATTCAAGTACTTAAGGAAGGCCGACTAATAACGGGCTTTGCGCCCAACTCACGTATACCCCATGAAGGGGCATGTTTCCTTTTCGCTCTTCAAGCATAAGATTCACTAAGATTTTTACATTCGTAAAAATCAAGATCATCTAATCTCCTGTGGGGATTGTTCGCTTAAAAACGCCACTTTGCGCGGTAACATCGAACCACCTGGCATGGCCAGGCGCAGTCCGTACGTTGCTAAACGGGGGCTTGCGCTTTTGTTCCACTCGTAATACAACCGCTTAACTCCTCTTTACCTATATAATACTTGTTTGGCTTACAATTAAATTCTTCATATAGAATTTGGTCTTTTGGAGACCCTAACAATGAATTAAAGTTTAGAGGGTGGTGCGGCAACGTTTATTGAATATGCGAAAGACGCTAATATTACCCTAACATTTTAATCGCTAGGAGGATTATGCATGGTTAAAATTATGACTACAAAAGAATTAGCGAAGAAGGTCATAAAACATGAAGAGACACTTATACTAGATGTACGTAACACCAATGAATTCGACAATTGGAAAATAGAAGGCGGAAAAGTCGAGGTAATAAATGAACCTTATTTTAACTTGTTAGATGGTGTTGATCCACTAGTAGAGAAGCTTATGAAAGAGCAAGAGGTTATTGTGGTCTGTGCCAAGGGAGGTTCCTCCAAAATGGTTGCAGAACTACTTGAGGATGAAGGTTTCTCAAATGTATACAGTCTCGAAGGTGGAATGAAATCATGGAGTGAGCATCTAGAGCCTGTTAAGGTTGGTGAATTAAGTGGAGGGGGAACGCTTTATCAATTTGTTCGTTTAGGTAAGGGCTGCCTATCTTATTTTATAGAAGTAAACGGGGAAGCGGCAATAATTGATTCAAACCGTATGACGGGCGTTTATGAGGAGTTTGCTGCTGAAAAAGGAGTAAAGATCACACATGTGCTCGATACCCATTTACATGCGGACCATATTTCTGGTGGCCGCCAGTTAGCGGAAAAGGTTGGAGGAACTTATCACCTGCCTCCTAAAGATGCTACAGAAGTTACTTTTGAATTCACACCGCTTCAAGAAGGAAAGGACATTGAAATGGGTGGTTCTGTGAAAATCCAACCAATCTATTCTCCGGGTCATACAATCGGAAGTACTTCTTTTTTAATTGATGCTCAATATCTACTAACAGGAGATATTCTTTTTGTAAGGTCCATTGGACGTCCAGATTTAGCTGGTTTAGCTGAAGATTGGGTTAGTGACTTACGTAATACTCTCTATAATCGCTATAAAGAATTATCCGAGGATTTAATTGTCTTACCAGCCCATTACTCTTTTGCAGAAGAGCTCGGCAAGGGAGGTTTAGTATCAGCCAGGTTGGGAGCCCTTTATCACGTAATTCCGGCTTGCAAGTGGATGATGAGAACCAATTTAGAAAAATGGTTACCGAAAATCTTCCACCTCAACCAAATGCTTATGAAGATATTCGAAAAACAAATATGGGTAAAATCACCCCAGAAGAAGAAAAGAAAAAAGAAATGGAAACAGGACCAAACCGTTGTGCGGTTGAAGGTTAAGGTGCCCCACTTGTCTTGGTCTAGCCTAGTTGCTTCACCATTAGGTGCTAATTCTGGAAAAAGGGTCAATGCAAAAATTCTACGATGAATATTAGTAATATTGATTTTAGAACAGCAATAAAAATATGGTTAGGGTTTTTGTAAGATGTCCATTTAAACCAATTAGCAAATGTTAGGAAAGATTTTTGGCCTTTTTTGGTTATTAAGATGCGACACCCACGATTTTGTCTAAATCAGCATTTGTGTGGGTGTTTTTTATTGAGAATATACTAGCTTTTTCACGTATTTCTATTTAAATTAAGGATGAAAATAGCCAATAATATGTGAAGATAACAAATAATTAATAAAGAAGTGTTTAATTATAATGGACAAGGAGAAGAATCAAAACCAGTCAACGAAAGATTCTAAATATATTCAGCAGCATATGGCAAATGAACGAACATTGCTAGCGTGGATTAGAACAGCAATCGCTATTATTGGAGTGGGGTTTCTAGTAACAAATTTACATTTTACAATGAAATCAAGGGTAACTATACTTGGTGACATTTTAGCAAATATTATTGGTATTTCTTCTGTAGTATTAGGTATAGCCACTATAGCCCTTGCGATAATTACTTATATTCAAAAGGTCGATGCCATTAATAACCAATCGTTTCGAGCACCAAGACTAACTGTTATCTTACTTGGATTATTCGTGATTGTAATTGCAGTTGTATTTGGTATGTACTTTATAATTCTTTAAGTCATTCTAATTCCTAGGCCTATATTTTTAGTCATATCTATTATTCAAAATTTTAGGGGGAAAGAGTAATGTCAGGAAAAAATTTAATCCCAATAAAGCACACAAACTATTAAGTGAAGAGAGAAAAGCAATCTTACCACCTACAGAAATTATTAAATACTTAAATATTAATAGAAATGATATGGTAGCCGACCTTGGTGCAGTTAACGGATACTTTACTATTCCCATTACTAAAGTTACTAATAATACTTTCTATGCTGTTGATATTGAACCTAAGGTGCTTAGTATGTTGTGGAAAGTGATTTAGTTAATATTAATCTAGATGATAATTCAGTTAATAAAGCTATTGTTTCAATGGTTATTTATGAAGTGTCCAGTATTGATCGGACACTTTATGAAATAAAGCGAATTTAAAACCAGGTGGACAAATACTTCTTATTGAATGGAAAGCTATAGAGATGAGTCTGGACCACCGGCTGTTTCAATACTTATGGATCTTTAGTATCTCTACGATAACCATCGGTAGTCTCACACATTTTTATTTAACAAAGAAGCTGATTCATCCATTGAGAGAGCTTATTCATTCTACTAAAAAGATGAAGCAAGGGGAGTACCCTACTCCTATTGAAATAAAGCCTGAGGGAGAAATTGGTGAACTGATGAGTCATTTTAACGATTTAGTGAAACAATTAGAGGCTAATGAAAAACACAGACAAAAGCTAGTATCTGATTTATCACATGAGTTTCGAACTCCATTATCTAACTTAAACGGTTATCTTCGTGCATTACAAAGTAGTGTGATAGAGGGAGATGAGAAACTATACCAATCTCTATATGAGGAATCGAAACGACTTATTCACTTGGTTGAGCAGATGGAGCAGCTCAAGGAATGGGATCACCTATCAAGTCAGATCTTTTCAGAAAAGTCTCCTGTAAATATAAAAAAACTGGTGGAACAATCTGTTGAAATGTTTCGTTGGACATCGGAGCAAGCAAAAATTAAAGTACAAGTAGATGTTGCACCTAGCTTGGTAACGGTTAATAGTGGAGCGATAACACAAGTCATTAGTAATTTACTAGATAATGCGATTCGCTATTATGAAGGGACTGGACCGATTATGATAGAAGGAAAGAATCTGGAGTCAGAATACGTGCTTTGTGTAATTGGTCCTGGAAAACCTATTTCAGTTGAGGGTCAGGAAAGGATTTTTGAACGCTTCTATCGCACTGACTATTCTAGGTCACGAGAATTTGGGGGATCTGGACTAGGGCTAGCAATATCAAAAGAAATTATTGGACATCATCGTGGCATTATCGGTGTTACTTCAGAGGAGAATGTGCATACTTTTTCGTTTAGAGTGCCACGGGAATAAGCCTAAGTGTTGTGAGGTGTAGCCAATGCTGGGATACATGAACCTATGTCCAAGTTAAATAGCCCATAGATACATTGGAAAAAGGTATCAAAAAAAATATAGATAACAGGGTTGACATTTTACCCTATGGGGTATATTATAGGTGATGTAATTGATTTTCGTAAAGCAAAATCAGTGGAAATCATGCAAAAATCATCTTATAAACGTCGTTATTAATAACGACTATTTTATTACTAATTATTATACCCATGTAGGTATAAAATAGATGTCAAATCACAAATTTTTTTGATGAAAATAATACCTTGGGGGGTAAATGTATGATTCAAACAAATCATCAACTAGATGCAAAGGGCTTAGCTTGCCCAATGCCGATTGTGAAAACAAAAAAAGCAATCATCGAACTTGAAGAAGGTCAAGTATTGGAAATTCAAGCAACAGACAAGGGCTCCAAGGCAGATTTAACTGCATGGGCAAGTTCTGTGGGACACCAATATTTAGGAACAGTGGAAGAAGGCGATGTTCTTTATCATTACATTCGTAAAGGTTCTAATGAGCCAGAAGTGGAAAAATCATATGAACACACTGTTTCACTTGATGAAATTGAATCACGTGAAGGCTTAATTTTAGACGTACGTGAAGCAGCAGAATATGCATTTGGTCATATTGAGGGTGCTAAATCCATTCCGATGGGAGAAATAGAATCACGGCTTGCGGAATTGGATAAAGAAAAAGAAATCTATGTGATTTGCCGTACAGGGAAACGCTCTGACTTGGCAGCACAACTTTTAGCTAAAAATGGTTTTACAAAAGTTTATAATGTTCTACCAGGTATGAATGAGTGGAACGGAAAAATTACAAAAGAGGTATAGGAGGAATTTATAATGTCAGAAAAGATAGCTATTATTGCAGCAAACGGTGGAATGTTTGATGCATACAAAGTATTCAATATTGCAACAGCAGCAGCAGCTTCAGAAAAAGAGGTAGAAATCTTTTTCACGTTTGAAGGGTTAAACTTAATTCACAAGCAAGGAATGCATCACTTAGAAATGCCAGCAGGGAAAGAACATTTCGCGGAAGGGTTTGAAAAAGCAAACATTCCGACCATACCACAACTAGTTGAGACGGCACAGGAACTTGGCGTGAAATTCATTGCTTGTCAAATGACAATGGATGTAATGGGACTTACAAAAGAAGATTTTATCGATGGAATCGAAGTCGGTGGAGCAGTCACATTCTTAGACTTTGCAAAAGATGCAGCACCAACATTAACTTTCTAATTAGATTATAAAACTTCATGCAGTGGGGAATTTCTCCCACTGCAAAAAAATCTACAAAAATATACCTAAGGGGGTAATCAGGAGAATGGCTGTAAACAAATGGACAGCAGCAAAAGTTGCGAGAAAAGTGATAGATAATGAAGAATTATTTATTTTAGACGTACGTAATCATGATGCATTTGAAGATTGGAAAATTGAAGGACATAAATTTGAGTATTTAAACATTCCTTACTTTGAACTATTAGATGGTGTGGAAGAAGTCCTACCAAAACTTCCAACGGATAAAGATGTGCTAGTAGTCTGTGCGAAAGAAGGGTCTTCTGTTATGGTCGCAGAAATGCTATCTGAAGCAGGCCTGGAAGTAGCATACCTTGAAGGTGGAATGAAATCTTGGAGTAGCTATCTAGAACCAATTAAAGTTGCAGATTTAGAAAATGGTGGGGAGCTGTACCAATTCGTTCGTCTGGGTAAAGGCTGCCTATCCTATATGGTTATTTCTGAAGGAGAAGCTGCAATTATTGATGCGGTACGATTTACAGATTTATTCACAAACTTTGCCAAAGAAAAAGGTGTAGAAATTAAGCATGTATTTGATACACATTTACACGCAGACCATATCTCAGGTGGACGCAACATTGCAGCTGCAACGGGCGCAACTTACTACCTACCACCAAAGGATGCTACAGAGGTAGTGTTCGATTACACAGCTCTTACAGATGGTTTAAACGTGAAAATTGGCGCATCTCAAATTGATGTAAATGCACTATATTCACCAGGACACACAATAGGATCAACATCTTTTGTCATTGATAACAAATTTCTATTAACTGGTGATATTTTATTTATCGATTCAATCGGTCGTCCAGACTTAGCTGGCTTAGCTGAAGACTGGGTTGGGGATTTACGTGAAACCTTATATTCTCGCTACCGTGAACTAGCAGAAGATTTAGTAGTATTACCAGCACATTTCATGATTATCGATGAATTAAATAAGGATGGTACAGTGGCAAGACGATTAGGTGACCTATATAAAGAAAATCATGGCCTAAACATTAAAGACGAAGAAGAGTTCCGTCGTACGGTTACAGATAACTTACCACCACAACCAAATGCGTACGAACAAATTCGCCAAGTAAACATGGGTAAAATTACTCCTGATAATGACGAACAAACCGAAATGGAAATCGGACCAAATCGTTGTGCCGTTCGTTAATTGAACGATAATAATTTAATAGTAACGTAATAGGTTAAGAAAATCAGTCATTGATTCAAAAATAGCAGTGGATGATCTACAACTAATGTTGATCATCCAATTCAAAACTCTACTAAAACAAAATTAACGGAGGTATTTTAAATGAACATTACAAAAACACTAGATGCAAAAGGTTTAGCATGTCCAATGCCTATCGTTAGAACAAAAAAAGCAATGGACACGATTAACTCTGGAGAAGTACTTGAAGTGCTTGTAACAGACAAAGGAGCTTTAAACGATATCCCTGCATGGGCAAAATCAGGTGGTCATATCGTATTAGAACAAAAAACAGAAGAGGATGTTCTATACTTCTATATTCAAAAAGCATAATGAAAATCAAAAAGCGAGTAGCAACATCTACTCGCTTTTCTAAAAGTTAGAAAGAAGGTTTATCGATGGATTTAACATTTATCACGGTAGTATTTGCAATCGGATTTATTGGTTCCTTTTTATCTGGAATGTTGGGTGTTGGTGGCTCGATCATTAAATACCCAATGCTATTATATATTCCACCTTTATTCGGTTTAGTAGCTTTTACAGCCCATGAGGTTTCGGGGATAAGTGCAGTACAGGTATTGTTTGCCTCCATTGCTGGAGTTTGGGCATATCGTAAAGGTGGATACCTGAACAAACAACTCATCATCTATATGGGAGGAGCTATCCTAATCGGTAGCTTAATCGGAAGTTATGGATCTAGCCTCATATCGGAACAAGCAGTGATTATTGTGTATGGTATTCTTGCCGTAATTGCCGTAGTGATGATGTTTGTACCGAAAAAGCGCGTAGATGATATGTCACTAAAGGAAGTAACTTTTAATAAGCCATTAGCAGCAATATTAGCTTTCATAGTTGGAATAGTATCTGGCATAGTTGGTGCAGCAGGAGGGTTCTTGCTAGTACCTATCATGTTAACAGTTTTGAACATACCTACACGCATGACCATTGCAACTAGTCTAGCCGTTACTTTTATTTCTTCGATTGGAGGTAGTGTTGGTAAGCTTGTAACCGGTCAAATTGATTATTGGCCAGCATTTATTATGATTGTAGCAAGCTTATTAGCAGCACCGCTCGGAGCAAAAGTCGGTAAGAAAATGAATACACAAATTTTACAAGTGATTTTGGCAATTCTTATTGCAGGAACCGCAGTAAAGATTTGGTATGATATTTTATTCTAGAAAGACCTGACAATTTAATTCCGCAAGATCGACCGGTTTACATTCATCGTAGCTCTGGTCAACGAAGCTATAACATGGTCATGGCTCTTAAAAACTTAGGATATTCTAATGTATTAAATATTTCTGGCTCTTATCTAGGTGTTAATCTATTTGAATACTTTAATGATTTGGAAACTGGAAGAGAGAAAATCGTTACAGAATATAATTTTAAATAATTATCCATAAATCTAATTAGTGAATAGGAATTTATACCTAAACAAACTTGACTAAATACCGTGTTGGGTATATGATTGACGATAGAAGAGTTGATATACTTTTCTTTTATTTTTAATCAAAATAATACCTATTGGGGTATATGTGTGTAATTGGAGGTAATGATAATGAAAGAAATTACTGCAAAAGAATTAGAGCAAAAATTAGTATCAGGCGAGAAACTTAATATTATTGATGTTAGAGAAGATGTGGAAGTTGCTACTGGAAAAATACCAGGAGCAAAACATATCCCGCTTGGTCAAGTTCCAGATCGTCTAGAAGAATTAGATAAAACGGAACATTACTATATGGTATGTCGTTCAGGTGGTAGAAGTGGTAACGCATGCCAGTTCCTAATCCAGAACGGTTACAATGTAATAAATATGGTAGGCGGTATGCTTGACTGGGAAGGAGAAATGGAGTAATAAAATGGGGATTATTGAGTGGATTCTAATCATTTTAATTATTGGTTTTCTCGTTAATCGTTTCATGCCAGTAAAAGGTATTTCAAATATAAGTGTTCAAGAGGCGAAGAATAAATTCAAGGAAAACAATGTGCAATTCATTGATGTACGGACGGTTGGTGAATATAAGGCAAATCACCGCAAACCTTTTAAAAATATTCCACTTTCTAATTTAGCTAGTAAGATTGATACCTTAGATAAGGACAAAGAAGCTGTTGTTATTTGTCAAAGTGGAATGAGAAGTGCTAAAGCAGCAAAAATCCTAAAGAAAAATGGATTTCAGAATATATATAACGTAAAAGGCGGTATGAGTACTTGGATTTAAGAAAGGAAGAATACGATGGCAAAACAAGTAACACCTAAAGAAATAGCTCAACGTCTTAAGAAGGGTGAAGAAGTAATAGTAATTGATGTTCGTGAAAGTAGTGAAGTGGCTAACGGTAAAATTCCCGGTGCTAAGCATATCCCTTTAGGTCAACTTGCTTTACGTAAGGGTGAACTAGACAAGGATAAAAACTATTTTATTACGTGCCAATCAGGTAATCGTAGTAAAGCTGCTTGTGGAATTCTAGAAGCATTAGGATATAAAGTAGAAGACATGATTGGCGGCATGAATAACTGGAGCGGTAAAACCGAGTAAAACATGGAGGTATAGAGAAATTTCCTTGAGGTTATCATTAAAATCATGGTGTTTTAGGCAATTGCCACAAATATTTTAAAAGAAATAGAGGCCATCTATAATGAATCAAGATATAACCATCTACACCACCACGATGTGTCCAGTATGTGGTATGGTTAGAGATTTCTTAACGAATATGAATTTGGAATATAAAGAAGTTAATGTAGATCTTCATCCAATTGCAATGATAAAACTGATTGGAAAAACCCGAAGATTTTCTGTCCCACAGACAAATATAAATGTCAATGGATTTTTGGGTTTGATCCTGTTCGTATATTAGATGTATTAAGTTCTTAGGATTATTTAGGGGGATATAGATATGCAATCAATACCATATTCGTTTTTTGTTAAGATATAACCCAAAGAAAAAAGGAGGTATTTTCATGGAGAACAACATTACAGTATATACGACAACACAATGTCCATATTGTACAATGCTAAAGGGGTTCTTATCTCAAAATAATATTGCTTTTAATGAGGTAAATGTTGAGAAAGATCCAATTATGATGCAAAGGGTAGTGAGACAAACAGGACAAATGGGAGTTCCTCAAACAGAAATTAATGGTGAATGGGTTATTGGATTTGATCCTGAGAGCATCATTAAAGCACTTAAACAATAAGTATATGAAAAGATTAAAGGGCGAGAAAATATCGCCCTTTGCTTTCTTTATCCTCTTTGTAGCCCTCGTTTCCTTCAGAATTTAACAGGAAGATAGTTGTAATTTAGCAAATACGTAATCCAATTAAACAGAATATTATAGCAAGCTTTTTTTTATAGTTACCTTAACGAAATACCTAACGGGGTATATTGTATAAGTTTATAATCCTTATTAACAGGTGATAATTATGATATTATATTTGCTAGGTATAATTATAGAAGGTACGTTTCTATTAAGAAGAGGGTTTCTTGTTAGCAGCTTTGAAATTTTAGATTGTCCTTGTAAGGAAAAAGGAGGAATTATAGATGGAGTATGATAAATCTGTTGTCAATCGTTTAAAACGAGTGGAAGGACAAATCAAGGGTGTTTTAAATATGATTGAACAAAATAAAGATTGTAGCGAAGTAATTACTCAATTATCAGCTTCACGGACTGCCATTGATCGTACCATTGGTTTAATTGTAAGTATGAACTTAGAACAATGTGTTCGGGAAAATATAGCAAATGGTGAAAACACAAAACAAGTAGTTAAAGAAGCTGTCGATTTATTAGTTAAAAGTAGATAAGTTCAACAATTCATGTAAAAAGAAGAGTTGATGAACTTTTCTTTTTAAATAAAATGATACCCATGTGCAGGAAACTTTACCAACCTTCAACAATGGTAATGAAAAATTATAGTGTGGATTTAAAATAATGTCACGAAGTTTAAAATAAAGTCGCGACGTTTTACCCCTTTGGATCCGCATTGTCCAAAGGGACGGATCGATTATATTATCAATTTCACATCGAAACGCTAAATGAGTTGCTAAGGGTTTCGAAGGAGGAAATTCGTATCTTCCCTTAGATGATTTAGAGGGAAAAAATATGATCATTTAGATAAAATAAGAGTTATCTGACTGACATCGGCTATCAAGTTGAAGAAATGAAAGTATCATATGAATTTCAGATAAATGCTAACTCGATAATGACATATAAATATTTAATGGTTGCCATCTGCGGCAAGTAGAGGTCTTTACTTTTATCTAAAGCTTGGCTAACAGAAAGGTGGTTGCAGGATGGGAACATTCGAAGAGTTACACACAATTGAAGCTGTGAATAGTTTCATTTCCAACAATCCGTTATCCTTTGTTTATATTTCGCGTACAGGCTGCAGTGTATGTCATGCCCTTTTGCCGAAGGTCCGTAAACTAATGGAAAATTTTCCGGAAATCCAACTCGCCCATATCAATTCCGCAGAAGTGGAGGAGGTCGCAGAAAGATTCACTGTTTTTTCGGTCCCGGCATTGCTTCTATTTATAGATGGGAAAGAATATTTGCGAGAAGCACGTATTGTCCATATGAGTCTATTCGAAGAAAAATTACAGAAGATTTATGAAGGTTATATGAATTAGAAGGCTATTCCCAAATGCTATAGGAATAGCCTTTTAATTCCTGATAAAGTGGGTTCTTTTTTTATCCTAGTGTGTTGCTAGTTAGGTATTTTAGTCAAACATTATTCTAAGTAAACAACGTAGGATTTGCTTCAAAACCTCCCCTATTTTTCCTACCCTTAACTGTCTCCAGTTTTCAAGAGATAGAACCCACAGTTCTCAAGAATTCAGAGAAGACAGATCAATAAGGTGAAGGAATAACTGCCCACAATTTAGGTATTCACTTTTTAAATACCCATTTACAGTGGCAAAAATCAATCATTCTGTTAGGTTTTTATTCTTTAGCTATTTCTGTAAAAGTATTATAATATACCTATATGGGTATAAGGGGTGGAGAAAATGAAAGAACAATCATATGCAAATCATACTCGTTATCAACCGTTACAGCACTTTGTTTGGTTACCATTAAGCTTTCTGTTGCTAGTTGGTACAGTTATTTATACTGTAATTCAATTCATGAAAGATGGTTTTTCTTTGCATTTGTTATTATTAGTTGGTGTAGTTATTCTGGCAATCATTCCTGGAATGCTAGCTCGTATCTATGCCCTAACTTTGCAAGATCGATTGATTCGGACCGAAGAGCAATTGCGATATTATATGTTGACGGGGAAGGGTTTGAATAATCGTCTGACAAATGAACAGATAATTGCGTTACGCTTTTCTTCAGATAGGGAATTTGTTGAGTTAGTAGATCGTACACTTGAAGAAAATCTATCACCAGCTGAAATTAAAAAGAATGTAAAAACGTGGAGGGCTGATTATCACCGTGTCTAATAGGTATTACCCTACAAAAATGAGAAAAGCATGTAGACATGGTTGGAACATGATATTAATCATAAAGTAAAGCATCATTCAATGAGAGCTTTTGTTCTCTCCTCACTGAAAATAGATAGAATGAATAAGAACCCCATGTTTCAGTTATTCTATTAAAGGGCGCTTTAATGTAGTAACGGAAAAGCCCAATTTCTCTATTTAACTAGCAGAGAAGTCGGTCTTTTTCATATTGATACTTTCTTAACATTGTAAAATCACATTTTACTGACGGTACTCCTTAAAGTTCTATACTTATCTGGTTCTGAGCCAACTAATGACTTAAAAGTACTAGAAATGTCATTACTTGAAGAGCCATTTGCAGAAAAGATTGAGCATCTATATAATATAGGGGCATATAAGACAGTTAATAAGTATCTTAGACAGATTTCCTTATGAAAATGAAAATGTGTAATATTTCTTGAGGATTTGGAAAAAGTAAAGACTTCAAAAAAAGAGTTGTTGCTAACAACGTATCAATGTGCGATTTTTACGAATGATGATTCAAATTCAATTATTGTTTTTGATAAGGACCCGATATCTAATCTTTTCCCATATCCCAAAGGAAAGTTTCCGATTTAGTGTATGATATTTTCAAAACTAAAAGAAAGCGAAATGAACAAGGATGTTATTATTACTTTTCAGAACATGATATTGAATACTCCATTTGATATTGCTCAGGAACAGTCATCGTTTCTATTACCGTTTTATACATTTTCACTTGCCACAGCTCCCTAAAGTCATCGGGTAATTTTACTATATCTTGTAATCACTTACAATAGTTGTTGAAACATACAACCACCAGGACATCTTGTAATATGTTAAGAAAAATTAGATATAAGCAAAACATATTTACTTGGTCAATCTAACAATCGCAGTAAAGCATATTATGGCATGTTAAGTGTTTTAAGTTTGGCTGTAGAGAGGTTATGGCTGGCATATGATTGGCGGTATGAATGATTAAAAAGTCAAACTAGAGTTGAAAGAAAGGGGCTATAAATATGACAGATAAACGATTTAATCCCGAAAAGGCACGTGTATTAATGAGTGAGGATCGCAAAAAGTTATTACCACCGGACGAAATAATTAAACATCTAAATGTGACCCAAGATGATACTATCGCTGATCTTGGTGCTGGTAATGGGTATTTTACAATTCCATTGGCAAGGCGAACGAAAAAGACAGTTTATGCGGTAGATATTGAGCCAAAAATGCTGGAAATGTTGAGGGAAAATGCAAGAGAAGAACTATTCGAAAACCTTTTTTATGTCGAAAGCGACTTAGACCATATTCAGCTTGATGACAACTCAGTAAACAAAGTAATGATTGCATTTGTCATTCATGAGGTTCCGAATATAGACAAAACACTGAGTGAAATAAAAAGAATTTTAAAATCTGGTGGACAGATGCTTTTAATTGAATGGGAGGCTATCCAAACAGAATCTGGTCCGCCAGTGCATCACCGAATCCCATCTGAAGAAATGTCTAGAATTTTGAAAGAAAATGGGTTTGATGCCAAAATAATTCCATTGAATCAAGCAAATTATGCAATAAAGGCTATACCAAATTAGTTCTAAGCATATAACCATCATTTTTACGAAATTAGATTAATTGCATGCACCAATCCAATCAAAGTATATAATGATAAAAAATATGTTTTAAAAAAGTTTTGAATGGATAATGGGGAAAATGTGTTTCCTTCAAAATCCTTACAATTCATCAAATTTTTCATTATCATAAATTATTGTTTACTGTGTCTCTTTGTTAACAAAAAACTCATCATGCAGTTCAAATGACTGTATGATGAGTTTGATTTTCTTATCGTTTTTATGAATCGTATGTTCTTTTAATTTTAAACTCCTCTGTGATTTTAATACTATTTTCAACAGATTGGATCATGGAACAATTTTTCCGTGTCAACTCCAGAGCCTTTTCTATTTTATTGGGCTCTATTTTTTCAGCATAAATAGTAAAAACCAAATGAATTTCCTCAATGCGGTTTACTTTATCTGGATTTCTTCTTACTCTAGTAGAGATAACTATATCATTAAATGGCAAGCGCATTTTTTGCAATATCTTTCTTAAAACCCCACCACTGCAGCCTGCTATTGAAGAAATCATCAATTGATAAGGACGAAAACCACAATTTTCTTGACTTGATATCCTTAATTCACCGAATTCTAAATTTGCTTGAAAACCATTTTCATTCATAGTGAATTTCAATTTTATTTAACTCCTTTAATGATTTATTTTTGTTTTCTTTAATGTAAAGGTTACCATTAGTTATTACTTGTAATTTATGTTCTATATGTGGAAACGGTTATCAAAGGAAGGACTATTATATTTAGCCTAAAAGGTATCTCAAATGATACAGTGGAAATGTGAAAGTTTGGTGAAAATTCAAAAAATGTTTTGGGTGAAGTCCTTGTTAATGTAGTTCAGGATTATCAAAAAGCGGGGAATTGTCACCCGCATCTCATCGTAAATTTTATAGTAATGTACTCAAAAGTATCTTCTTTAATTAAAAAGTTGTGTGGCTTCATGACACATGCCCCGCGGTGCCACCCTTATTATCCTACAATTTTATGTAAGGTCACTTTTTTATCTTAAAACAGCTCCAAAGCCCAATTCCAATAGACCATGGCACTTGTTTTCACCAACCACAAGTTCTCTAAAACCAGAGGGCAATTGTACTTTATCTTTGTCATCACTAATATAAGTTTTTTTCATTATATATACGAAAAAGAAAAAAGAAAGCAAGTCATTACGGATAAACAGATTCCGTTTAAAAATACGGTTTGGTCACTATTCATTTCATTGCTCAATTATTAAGTTCTATTTACAGTTAACCATGGATTGAATGGTGCTTAAATTTCTTTATTTAAAGTTCTATCGGATTACTTAATTGAAATCACAAATGAGTGAAACCCATAAAAAGGTTAAGTACTTTGTTCGTACTTAACCTTTTCAAGTGTGAACGTCTGGTTAGAAAAAGAATAGAGACGCAAGCAATACGAGAGATACGATTGCAAAGAATGGAATAAAGAAACCGGACCCATTTGTAGCAAGATAGATGCCTTTAGGCGTAACTTTCTTTATCACCCCACAGTAACGTTTACCATAATAATCAACAACTTCAACAGGTTTTCCATAATATTTACAAGCTTTGTGATAAAGGTGACCAGCTGACATTATTCTCCCCCCCTTTCACAATATATGGAGGCAAAGGACCTTGTCCTCCACCTTCAAGCTTTTTAATAGTTCACAAAACTAGTTCCTACGATAATTAGAAGAATAAACAGAACGACGATAAGGGCAAAGCCGCCGCCATGTCCGTAACCACTATAATCAGTCATATATATCCTCCTTTCTTAAAGGGTTTTAATATATGAGGAATATAGTGTTCTCTATTACATTAAATGCATAAAATTAATCGATTTTAATTCAACAATTAAACTGTGCTGCGATAAAAATATCCCTCACAGTATTAATTTATGCTAAGAAGTTAGTATCGAATGGACTAGTAATGGAGGGTACAAAACAAATTTTTAATAACGTGAAAGAGTGAAGGGCATCGTACTACAATAAAGGGATATTTCCTCATAAAACACCAAATACATATGAAGGGAGTGCCTATGATGTTTTGTTTTCTTCTCTTCTCGTGTTTAATCATCAAGGCATAGGGTTACTCAAGAATATCAGCAAAGAGGAATTAATTCCGAAACGGTTGTTTTCCTGAAAAAAATAAGTATTATCTCACGTTTATTAACCAATGTATTTAATTCTTTATTAAATGTTTGTTCTCATATTACATGTTAGAAAGGCTGTCATCAATCAGTGGCAGTTTTTGATGAACAGGTCAAGAAACAAGAATAGACGCTAGTGGGATTATTGGAAAGTCCGTGTAGCAAACAGGATATATTAACACCAAGAAGTGATATTAATTAGTTCGCAAATCATTTATTGCTAACGATATTAGTATTTTTTATAATATACTTAATAGAGTCAGGCAAAAAAATATTACATTCTCAGGGACTGGGAAGTTAGTTTAGTAATACAGGAAATTGTAAATGAATACTTGACTGGGAAGACGAAATATAAGTGAGGAAAAAAAATGGTTCAAGCAAATGATTATATGATCAGTTTACAAGAAATTAAATTAGTGAATCCAACATTAAATCAGGGACTCCAAGTAATGATGCTGATAAGTGGTGAACTGATTGTAGAAACGAATAGTCGATATTATACGTTAGAGGAGAAAGACCTATTAGTTATTAATCAAAATCAGCTTTATCAAATGAGAGGAAGTAAAAACAATAGGGTGCTGGTTGTAACGATTACAAATAAGTATTTGGAACAGCACTATCCCGCTTATCGAGAATATCGATTTGAATGTTTTTCTAAAGAAGTCGATATGGGACGTATACACTTGGTTAAGTCCATTCGGAAGTTGCTTGCAGAGATGCTAATTTCCAATTATCGGAGAGATGACAGCTATAAGATCGAAATGCAGTCTTATTTAAGCAAAATATTGCTTATTCTCATCCGTTCCTTTAAACAAAAGGCCATAAATACAGAAAAACATTTTTCCGATAATCGTATTACACAAATCATTGCTTATATAGAAGAAAATTATAAACATCCGATAACCCTTGAAGACACAGCAAAGAATTTTTATCTTTCTACAGGTTATCTGTCTCGATACTTTAAGCAAAAGATGGATATTGGTTTTAATCGTTTTTTAATGGAGATTCGAATGAATCATGCCATTAAGGATTTGCTTTATACCTCAAACCAAATTGGCCAGATAGCTATAGATAATGGATTTCCAAGTGCCAAATCTTTTGCAACACTGTTTAAGAAGATGTATAAAGAAACGCCTAAAACTTATCGAGAAAAAAATCAGAAGAATGTGTCGGATGTCGTGAATATTCATAAACCTGAAGATACTCTGGAAACCAAACAATCAAAAGGTATCCTGAAAAAGCTGCAGCTATTCCTTCATGAAGATGTTAAAGATTCCTATGAAAATACGGAGTGGCGTTCAGAGGAATTAATGATTGATGTTTCCCAAAATAGGAATAGGATGGAGGAAATGGTTAAACCGAAACATAATCTTTCCATCGGCGAATTAAGGGAAGTATTAAGAAAAGACGTCAGATCCCAATTGTTAGCGGTCAAAAAAGATTTGGGTTTGGAATTTGTCAGTATTAGACGTCTAATAAATGGATCTACTATTATTCCTGCCGTTGAAACAGATGAACTTATTGCAACAACTTCTCCTTATTACAATGCTGATTTTGCTTTAAGTTTTCTCCAAAAACATGGAATTTCTTTATTTATAAGCGTAGACTATCAAGAAATTACGGAAAATGAACAGCATTATTTTAAAGAATTAGATCAATTTTTGAAGCATTGTCTTAATATATATGGGAGATCTTACTTGAATACATGGAAATTTATGTTTTATGAATCACCTAGAACCGTGGTCAGTATGAATGAAATGAGCCGTGTTTATCTTAAGCTTAATCAAAAGATAAAAGATCTGATTCCAAATATAAATGTAGGAGTATTCCTTCCTTTTTCCTCTAGAAAAGAAAGAACAGGTAAAAAACATGAGTGGGTGATGGAAAAGAACATTCCAGTAGATTTTTTTGGGTATGAAACCAACCAAAATGAGGTTGTAGACTTTGAAAACCTTGATGATGAACGATTTGCTTTAACGGAAAACTATATAACTGACAAAACTGAGAAGCTAAAAAAATACTTAAGAAAGCATCATAAGGAAAAAAACCTTCACCTTGTTAACTGGAATACGTTGACCGGAAATACCCGTTATACAAATGGGACGTTTTTCCGAGGTGCCTTGGTATTTAAAAGCGCGCTTGAGGTTGCAAAAGAGGTAGAATCGATTGGCTTTTGGATTAATACGGAACAACATGAAAATAGGGTGAATAGTAGGGGTATTAGTATAGAAGGAATGGAACTTTATCACTATTTTAGTGGGAAACGTCCAGCATATTTTTCTATGCAATTTTTACAGAGATTAGAAGGAAAGATCATTGCAAAAGGTAACGAATATATGATGACGGAAAATGAATGGGGCTATCAGCTTGTATTAATGAATTATACAAATGTCAATCCTTATTATTCAACAGAAGAAACCTTATTAAAAAAATTAAATAAAGACATTCATGTTACCATTTCTAACCTTGAGCCAGGCAATTACCAAATCCGAAAACGTGTATTTGATAAGGATCATGGTGCACTTTATAATCAATGGTGGAATTTAAATAGTAAATTTGGTATTGATGAAGAGGTGATTCAATATATCATTGAAACAAGTCAACCTTCCTTAGATCTCTTTGATAAAACCTTTGACAAAGAATGGTCATTCTATTCTTATTTAACCTTTAATGCTATACATTTTTTTGAAATACGTAAAATAATAACTTAAAGAGGATGTTCAAAAAGTCCGGTGAAAAGGACACATCGACAGGTCTACTAAAACCGCCCACGTCCTTGAAAAAGAAAAGAACTTTTTCTGCGTGGATGTATCAGCTGACGAAGTGTTCCTTGTCCTGTGGGTAACGTAGAAGTCACCACAACACGCTCGGGGCCCGCTACTTAAAGCTTCGCCGTCTCGAACTTCTCGGTCCTTTTCATCCTCCTTTTGAACACGTACTTAAATGGTCATATTACTGAGGAATCAATGCATAAGGCATTGGTTCTTTTTAATGAGGTAAAAAAATAACGGTTGATTTTATACTTGTCTAAATTTGTCATAAAAAAAAGGTTAAACTTTGTTAATAATTGAGCAAGGATTAGCTTATCCGCTTTCATGTTTTTCTTTACAATTAATTTATATTAATAAGCATAAACAGCTTATTAAAGAAACAAAAAAGTAATTATTATCACTTACTTGTGAAACAAAATTAAGATTTATAAAAGGAGGATCATCATGGAAGCTACCAGCTATAAAGGTACAAATAAGATGATTGCAGGTATTGTATTTGGTGTCATTACATTCTGGTTATTTGCTCAGGCAATGGTAAATATTGTCCCTGCAGTACAGGAGGATTTAGGTGTTGAATCAGTGGCCTTAAACATAGCCATTAGTTTAACTTCTCTATTTTCAGGTATGTTTATTGTTGTTGCAGGTGGATTAGCAGATAGAATGGGAAGAAAGAAAATTACGTATATTGGTTTAATTTTAAGCATCATTGGTTCATTGCTTCTGGTACTTGCACAAGGTGCTGGATTATTAATTATCGGTCGTGTATTGCAAGGCTTATCTGCGGCATGTATTATGCCAGCTACGATTGCTTTGATGAAAGCATATTTTGAAGGTGCGGAGAGACAACGTGCACTTAGTTACTGGTCCATTGGTTCTTGGGGAGGATCTGGAATTACTTCCTTTGCCGGTGGTGCTATTGCAACGTATATGGGATGGAAGTGGATTTTTATTTTCTCTATCATTTTTGCCTTACTTGCGATGTGGCTCATCAAGGAAGTTCCGGAGAGCAAAGCCGAAACAACTGGTAAATTTAAGTTCGATTTCGGGGGACTGGGAATATTTATCATAACCATGCTTGCGATTAATATATTTATTACGCAAGGTGCTGACTTAGGTTGGACAAGTTTACCGACAATTATTGTAGCATTAGTATCTATTGTTGGTGTTATCGTATTTGTGAAATATGAAGCGAAAAGGAAAAATGCACTTATTGATTTTAACTTATTCAAAAACAAACCATATACTGGTGCGACCATTTCAAACTTTCTATTGAACGCTGTCGCAGGTACATTGATTGTTGCTAATACGTATGTACAAGTAGGTCGCGGTTTTACTGCATTTCAATCTGGTTTACTTTCCATTGGTTATTTAGTTGCCGTTCTAGCTATGATTCGTGTTGGTGAAAAACTGATGCAAAAGACTGGTGCGAAAAAACCAATGATTTGGGGATCAGCTATTACTTTAATTGGTGTAGCTTTAATGGGATTAACATTCTTACCTGATCTAATTTACACCGTAATGGTCTTTATCGGATTTATTTTATTTGGATTAGGTCTTGGAATGTATGCAACTCCATCGACTGATACAGCCGTTTCTGCAGCACCAGACGATAAGGTTGGGGAAGCATCAGGTATTTATAAAATGGCAAGTTCTTTAGGAAATGCTTTTGGTATTGCAATTTCTGCAACAGTATATAGTACTGTTGCGGCAGTCAGTACGGTTCATGTATCTGCAACAGTCGGAATTATCACGAATGTTATTTTCGCAGCTGTTTCATTATTATCTATTATGATACTCGTCCCAAGTGCTTCTAAAGAGGAAACGGACGAAGTTAATAGAACAGCGTAATTAAACAGCAGGACAAAATATTGTCCTGCTTTTACAAAATCTGAAAGGAGATGATCTTGATGAAAGAACAATTGATGAACATGTTGGAAGAACGAGAAAATGAAATGATTGAAATTCGCCGTTATTTACATGAGAATCCTGAACTTTCTTTCAAAGAGGAAAAAACTGCTGCATATATCGCAGAATTTTACGAAGGCAAAGATGTTGAAGTCGTAACAGATGCAGGTAATGGTCACGGAATTGTAGTTACGATAAAAGGTGGAAAACCTGGTAAAACGGTTGCACTGCGGGCTGATTTTGATGCACTGCCTATTAAAGAAGAATTGGATGTTCCCTTTAAGTCAAAAAATGAAGGTATCATGCACGCTTGTGGTCACGATGCTCATACAGCTTACCTATTAGTTTTAGCCGATTGTCTTATCCAATTAAAAGATAAGATCCATGGTACGGTTAAAATTATTCATCAACATGCTGAAGAAGTACCACCAGGTGGAGCAAAGAGCATTGTAGAAGCTGGATTCTTAGATGATGTAAATGCCATTTTCGGTATTCATGTATTACCGATGGCTCCAGCGGGAACGGTTGGTTATCATAGTGGGTATTCCTTTAATGGTCGTGCATATTTTAAACTTCGTTTACAGGCAAGTGGAGGACATGGATCATCTCCGCATAAGGCAAATGATGCGATTGTTGCTGGGTCCTATTTTGTCACAACGGTTCAAACGATTGTTAGTCGTAGAGTAGATCCATTGAATGCAGGTGTAGTGACAATTGGTTCATTTGATGGTAAAGGAAGTTTTAATGTTATTAAAGACAGCATTGAAATTGAAGGGGATATTCGCTATTCAAATAATGAAACCAGGGATATTATGGAAAAAGAAATTCATCGTATAGTTAAAGGTACCGAAGAATTATTTGGAGTAACCTGTGAACTAACCTATGAACCCGACTATCCTCCGTTATATAATGACCCAGAGTTGACTTCATTTGTAGCGGATACCTTGAAAGAGGTAGAGGATAAAGATATTAAAGAAATAACAGAATTCCCTAAAATGTCTCCATCCGATGATTTTGCATACTTTTTAGAGAAGGTTCCTGGCTCTTATTTTTATATCGGTTGTACACCAAAGGGAGTAAAAGAACCATATTTCAATCATCACCCTAAATTTGATATTGATGAAGATGCGATTCTCGTCGCAGCCAAATCAGTGGGATATGTTGTTTCTAACTATTTGGAAAAAGATGAATCAAGAGATTAATATTGAATATTGATTTAGAATATTGCACTAAATATGAAATTGAAACGTAATCTAACGGATTATGTTTCAATTTTTTTTTTTTTTTCGCACGTTAGGAAAGTATAAAATTTTAGCAAAGAAGTTTTTCGACGTAGCTAAAATTTTAACGTCCTAAGTATAAGAAAGTATAAATTTGCGCTTTCTAATGAATTTGGGCTGGGACATTATTAAAACAAGTATGTAAGGATAGATGAGCTCAGAGACTTTCATTGTAATGATTACATTATTTTGCAAGGGAATAAATAATTAAATGAGAAAGCGAGATACTAACATAACAAACACCCATACAAGATGGAAAATGAAGGAGGATTAATATGGAAGCTGCAAACTATAAAGGTACCAATAAAATGATTATGGGGATTGTATTTGGTGTTATTACGTTTTGGTTATTTGCTCAAGCAATGGTAAACATCGTTCCAGCAGTTCAGGAGGATTTAGGTGTTGATTTAGGGGTTTTGAATATAGCAATCAGCTTGACTTCTTTATTTTCTGGTCTGTTTATCGTTGTTGCGGGTGGATTGGCAGATAGACTTGGAAGAAAGAAAATCACCAATATTGGTTTAATATTAAGTGTCATTGGTTCTCTATTACTCGTTTTAGCGCAAGGATCTATCCTATTAATTTTAGGACGAGTTCTGCAAGGATTATCAGCGGCATGTGTTATGCCAGCTACCATTGCATTAATAAAAGCCTATTTCGATGGTGCAGAAAGACAACGGGCACTTAGTTTCTGGTCTATTGGATCATGGGGAGGATCTGGGGTTACCTCGTTTGCCGGTGGTGCTATTGCTACGTATATGGGGTGGAAATGGATTTTCATATTCTCGATTATTTTTGCACTGCTTGCTATGTGGCTAATTCGGGAAGTACCAGAAAGCAAAGCAGAAACAACAACCAAATTTAGATTCGATTTCGTTGGGTTGGCGATTTTTATCGCTACTATGCTTGCGATTAATATCCTCATTACGCAGGGCGATAATTTAGGGTGGACTAGTTTAACATCCATTATTTTAGTCATCGTATCTATTGTTGGTATTATTGCGTTTGTACTTTATGAAGGAAAAAGAAGGAATCCTTTTATTGATTTCAAGTTATTTAAAAATAAACCCTATACAGGTGCGACTGTATCGAATTTCTTACTGAATGCGGTTGCAGGTACTTTAATCGTAGCGAATACGTATGTACAAGTAGGGCGTGGATTCACTGCATTTCAATCAGGAATGCTATCCATTGGTTATTTAGTTGCTGTTCTTGCAATGATTCGCGTAGGAGAAAAGCTCATGCAGCGTGTTGGTGCTAAAAAACCAATGATATGGGGATCAATCATTACATTAATCGGGGTTGCTATTATGGGATTAACTTTTTTACCTAATCTCATTTACACAATTGGTGTGTTTATCGGGTTTATCTTATTTGGACTAGGTTTAGGTATGTATGCTACTCCATCAACGGACACAGCTGTTGCTGGAGCTCCAGACGATAAAGTTGGGGAAGCATCGGGTATTTATAAAATGGCAAGTTCTTTAGGTAATGCATTTGGTATTGCCATTTCAGCAACTGTATATAGTACAGTAGCTGAAATAACCAATGTTCATATATCAGCTACAGTTGGTATAATCACAAATGTTATATTTGCTGCTATTTCCCTAATTTCTATTATTGTACTTGTTCCAAGGGAAGTTAATAAGCATTAAAAACAACATATGAGCTGTGTTTTTATTCAGAAAAGGAACTTGTTTTGTGTTAGGAAATTATAAAAATTCAGCAAGGTAGGGCATAGGAAAAACTGCACATTCGCTCAGGGACGAGGAATGGAAGCTTTCCCTATGTCATTCCTAATCTAAAAATTAGAAGGGAGCTTTACATGATGAGAGATGAATTAATGAAAATGCTGGAGGAACGAAAAGATGAGATGATTGAAATCCGTCGTTATTTACATGAGCATCCTGAACTGTCTTTTAAAGAAGAAAAAACAGCATCCTATATTGCCGATTTTTACAATGGTAAAGATGTCCAAGTAGAAACTAATGTAGGAAATGGACATGGAATCATTGTAACGATTGAGGGTGCTTCATCTGGGAAAACTATCGGACTTCGTGCTGATTTTGATGCACTACCTATTATCGAGGAAGCGGATGTTCCGTTTAAGTCGAAAAATGAAGGCGTGATGCATGCGTGTGGACATGATGCCCATACCGCATATTTATTAGTATTGGCTGATTGCCTTATCCAGTTAAAGGATAAAATCAATGGAAAAATTAAAATTATTCATCAACATGCAGAGGAAGAGCCCCCTGGTGGTGCAAAAAGCATTATGGAAACAGGCAAACTGGATGATGTAGATGCAATTTTTGGCATTCATGTATTACCTATGGCTCCTGCGGGAACAGTCGGCTATCATAGTGGATTTTCCTTTAATGGTCGTACCTATTTTAAATTACAGATTCAGGCAAGTGGAGGGCATGGTTCATCTCCTCATAAAGCAAATGACGCCATAGTTGCAGGCTCCTATTTTGTTACTGCAGTACAAACGGTCGTCAGTCGTAAGGTGGATCCACTTGCTGCAGGTGTGGTAACCATTGGCTCATTTGACGGAAAAGGAAGTTTTAATGTTATTAAAGACAGTATTGAGCTTGAAGGAGATATTCGTTATTCAAATGATAAAGTACAGGAGGTTATCGACAAAGAAATTCATCGAATGGTCAAAGGGTTGGAAGAATTATTTGGTGTAACTTGTGAGCTTACGTATACACCTGATTATCCACCATTATATAATGATCCTGAATTGACGGTTTTTGTTGCAGAAACCTTAAATAAGGTAAATGATAAAGATATTACAGAAGTAAAAGAATTTCCTAAACTGTCTCCATCTGAAGATTTTGCATACTACCTAGAAAAAATTCCAGGCTCCTACTTTTATATTGGTTGTACTCCAAAAGGTGTGGAAGAGCCTTACTTTAATCACCATCCTAAATTCGATATTGATGAGGATGCAATTCTTGTTGCAGCCAAATCAGTAGGGCATGTCGTTTGCAGTTATTTAACGCAAAAGTAGCAGTATATGTGGTCGTGTGATAAATGACTTGTAAAATCAGCACTTCAAGAATGATAAGTGGGGACTCGGCAGCCAGAAAACTCCTGATTCAATCATCTCATAATCGCGGGGATAAAAAAACGCTGATTGAAGATCACTTATTATCCATAGCGGGCAATGATACAAGGTAAAGTTAGA
The DNA here is from genome assembly GCF_009733865.1 of Oceanobacillus salinisoli. Lineage (GTDB taxonomy): Bacteria > Bacillota > Bacilli > Bacillales > Amphibacillaceae > Oceanobacillus > Oceanobacillus salinisoli. The sequence continues at coordinate 273,872 of NZ_WOFB01000002.1, forward strand.
CAAGCGGGAAATTGCATATTTCACCTTTCGAGAGAAAAAAATATTATTGATCGGATACAGCATGATCAAGGAGGGTGCTAAATGGACAAGGATATGGATATGCATTACGGTAGTGACTACAAATATATCCCCACAACTTCTCTAGAAAGTGGAATGGGGATTGAAGTCTTGCCTGATTTATATTGTCATACAATCCAAATTGTCAATATTATTTTAGTTGATAATCCAGAAAAAAACGACTTTGTATTAGTTGATGCAGGAATGCCGAATTCAGCAGATAAAATTATTTCGGTTATCGAAGAACGGTTTGGTGATAACAGCCGTCCAAGAGCTATTATTTTAACGCATGGTCATTTTGATCATGTTGGTGCGGTCATTGACCTGGTTCAACATTGGGACATTCCTGTTTATGCTCATGAATTAGAACTGCCCTATTTAACAGGTAAGAAAAGTTATCCTGAACCAGACCCAAATGTGGAAGGTGGTATGGTAGCAAAAATGTCTCCACTGTTTCCTAATGAACCTATTGATTTAGGGAATCATGTGGAAATGCTCCCTTCTGATGGAACTATACCTCATATGTCTGATTTCCGTTGGATTCATACACCAGGACATACACCTGGCCATGTATCATTGTTCAGAGAAAACGACAGGGCCTTAATTGCGGGAGATGCATTTGTTACTGTTAAACAAGACTCCCTTTATAAAGTTGTCACGCAAGAACAGGAAATAAATGGACCACCAAGATACCTTACAACAGATTGGAAAGCTGCCAAGGAATCAGTCATTAAATTAGAAGCATTGAAACCTACTGTTGCAGTTACTGGACATGGAATTCCTATGTCTGGTGAGTTTTTATCAAACAGCTTAGAAAAGTTAGTTCAAGAATTTGATGACATTGCCATTCCAGATTATGGGAAGTATGTGGATAAAAACATACATTAAGAGTAAAGTCATAAAAATGGCTTAGGGAATATTATTTTAGTGAAGGAAAATCCGAACTATGATTCAAAATTCTTCCGTTAGAATTTGAATCAGTTCGGATTTTTTTAGCTGCTAGAATTTATTTAACTGGAACTTATAGGTATTCCGTGATTTTATTTGTATTTGGTCCTTATATTACAAATTATAGACCTCTTAAGTCTTCATATAATATGGATAAGTTAATACACACAAAGAAGCAGTGTTAACTCCGTGTCATACCGTAAAACTCCAAAAAATGTATTCCATACTTTCTTCTATGGTTGTAAAAGTGTTTTTAACACCCTCTTGTTTTTGTGACATGCCATTGGCGTGACCTTTATTACTTTGTTTTATGTAAGAATTACTATATCTGTTGATTAAGCTCCAAAGGCCAATTCCTATACAAAATGGTACTTGTTCCACGAAAAAGGCCAGTTGTATTCTGACATGTTCATCGTCAAAACAGCATGCGTTTTTCTTAACATTAAAATATACAAAATAAAAAAAGGAAATCAAATTTTGAATGCCAAAATTTAGTTTATCTATTCCTCGATTAATTATTCAAATATGTCGTTTTTCCATATATACTAATATTTAGAAAACAGTTAGGAGATTGATACAATGGGGAAACAGTATCTTACGTTTTATTATTCAGTTATCATCATTCTCCTCTTTAGTATGGTTTTGCCAACAATGAAAATTAGTGGTGAAGCAGAATTTACGGTTATTAATACCCATTCACCAAGAGAAACAAGCATCAAGTTAATGGAACCAGACCTTACAATGAAACGTTTTTCTTCTGCACCGGATTTTTCCTTTACGTATCCTGATGCAGTAAGAGGAATATATGTATCCGGAAATTCAGCAGGTTCCACTCATTTTCAATCCTTGCTTGATTTGGTTGATACGACAGATTTAAATGCGATGGTTATTGATATAAAAGATGACCATGGAAATGTAACGTTTAATGTGGAAGAAGGTTCACCATACAAAGATATCGCACGGAATTATATTTCAAATCCCGAAGCGATAATGGAGACATTAGAAAAAAGAAATATATATCCGATAGCCAGGGTTGTCGTATTTAAAGATTCCATGCTTGCGCAAAAGCGTCCGGACCTTTCCTTTACAGAAAATGGAAAAGTATGGACAAACAGCCGCGGAGAAGCATTTGTTAATCCTTTTGAAAAAGAAGTTTGGGATTATAACGTAGACATTGCAAAAATGGCAGCAGACATGGGATTCCAGGAAATTCAATTCGATTATGTTCGTTTTCCAGAAGGATTTGAAAGGAAAGACGAAATTTTACAATATTCTATGGGGGATTATAAAACCCTTGAAATGAATAACATCAAAAAACGTGTAGAGGCTGTAACAAATTTTGTAGCATATGCGAAGAAGGAATTGAAAGATTATGACGTGGATGTGTCGGTCGATATTTTTGGATATGCAGCCACGATGGAAGAAACACCAGGGATTGGACAAAATTTTTCCAGGATTTCTGAGAATGTGGATATTATTTCATCGATGATTTACCCGAGTCACTGGTCCAATAATTATTTTGGAATTGATGTACCTGACAGAGAACCATATCGGCTTGTAAGTGAATACTCCAAAGTGGAAAATGAAGTATTAGGGAAATTAGATATGCCACCAACTTCAAGGCCTTGGCTTCAGGATTTTGAAGCACCTTGGCTATATAATGGCAATACACAGCAATACGGAAAAGAGGAAGTCGAAGCACAAATAAAAGCGCTCTATGATCATGGCATCGATGAATTTCTTCTTTGGAATGCCGGCAATCAATATACAAAAGACGTAAATTATTTAGTTGGTAAAAATGAATAGTTGACGGATTCAGAACTTTTTTAAGCAGATTCTCCGAAATTCGGAGGTCTGCTTTTCTAATGTATCTTCATTGTAAAAATTGCCATGAAATGTTGGGATTTCATGCCTAGTTCCATTTTTCAAAAAGCAAATTTTTGGGTATAATAATTTTGATGACGATGAACTGGAAATCCGTGAATACGGGACAAATGATAAAGGGGTAGTAGATCAATGAACTGGTACGATAAATTGAAGGAGTATTTCCCGATTGAAGAAATGAAATCAAAAAAGCACATGGAATTACTTTTAAAAGAAAAAGGCGACGTTTACCATAAAGATGAAAGCCCAACACATGTCCTTATGTATGCTGAATTTGATACGTTTATCTTTATCGATTATATTTGGGTATCTTCAGAAACCAGGGGACAAGGTATAGGTCATAAATTAATTGATAAACTAAAAGCAAAAAATAAGCCAATAATTTTGGAAGTAGAGCCTATTGATTATGAAGATAGTGATACGGAAAAAAGGTTACACTTTTACCGTAGAGAAGGCTTTTCACATGCACAATCCATCGGCTATAACCGCAGATCTCTAGCGACCAATGAAGAAACACCAATGGAAATCCTGTATTGGTCACCAAATGACGAACCAGAAGAAATAATATACAAACAAATGAAAAAAATGTATGAAGATATTCATACGTATAAAGACCAAGAGATATATGGAAAATCCTATCAGCCGGCTGAAGAAGTTTTGAGTTATGATGAAACCAGGGATTCACAAAACATTTTAAGTAGGTTGGAGCCCAATCAATAAGTATAGGGGAAGTCAAAAAGGCTTTCCCTATTTAAATGTAGCATGTGTCTCTAAAAATTCTTTGCATATGATGAATATGCTTTAAAGTCATTGAGAACAGCCTTAATCATTAATTCCAGTATTTAACTTGTGCAATATTAAACTTTTTTCAATTAGTTAGGTTTAATTGAAAAAGGAAAGGGGTATCTTATATAGTAAATGAGAACTTTATGTGAACATTAGAAAATTACCTTATATTTCTAAAAAACCCTCTACCTTTTACTTGACAAATGTAGTATACTTATACATATAGGTTATTTAAACTTATTTTAATTTAAGAATGGAATAAGTTTTCAAATGGTTACAAGGAAAATATATATCATATTTATAGAATGAGGAGTGAAGTTACATGGTTACGCTTTATACCTCACCAAGTTGTACATCTTGCAGAAAAGCAAAAGCATGGTTGGAAAAACATAACATACCATATAAAGAGCGCAATATCTTTTCAGATCCATTAACATTGGAAGAAATAAAAGAAATATTGCGTATGACTGAAGATGGAACTGATGAGATTATTTCAACACGTTCTAAAGTTTTTCAAAAATTGGATGTTAATATCGAGCAGTTGCCAATGAAAGACCTGTTCCAATTAATTCAACAAAATCCTGGTCTACTAAGAAGACCGATTATTCTTGATGAAAAACGTCTTCAAGTGGGATATAACGAAGATGAAATTCGCAGGTTTCTTCCTAGAACAGTACGTACATTTCAATTACGTGAAGCGCAAAGAATGGTTAATTAATCTTGGTGGAAGTGCATATAATAAGAAATAAAAACGCAGAATAATTTACATTCTGCGTTTTTATTCTCCTTTTGGAATTATTATGATTAGAATATTCCGTTAATTGGGACATTTCTCGAAGGACGAGCGATTACGGGTTTCTGTTTTTTCCAGTTTTTATGTCGTGACAAAAGTTAGATTATAGTTTAAAATACTATACTAACTATTCCTATATTCTTTTTATAAATGTTATTGAGACATTTGATTTGCGGATGATAAGGAAAAAAACAAAAGAAATTTTTTTGGCATATTATAGGCATATTAATTTCCAAGCTGCTGCAGATTGTCATACAATAGCAGTAACATAGAAAGAATGAATGGTTAGAAAAAGCAGGTAAACGAGAAAGAAAATGAATTCTTTTTAATGTATATAGATAATGGTGAAGTTATCTCTTCCACCTAACTGTTTATACTTTAAAGTTTAGAAAGCGAAGTTAAACGTTTTTCTATAAGAAGGGAGAGAAAAATATGGATATAGAGAGAATCAATGAAAACACGGTGAAATTCTACATCTCTTATCTTGACATTGAGGATCTTGGGTTCGAGAGAGAGGAAATCTGGTACGACCGTGAAAGAAGTGAACAACTTTTCTGGCAAATGATGGACGAAGTAAACTACAAAGAAGATTTTAATGTGGATGGTCCATTGTGGATTCAAGTGCAAGCTCTTGAAAAAGGATTAGAGATTATCGTTACAAAAGCCAAAATAACAAAAAATGGTGAACTTCAAGCAAATGATGCTATTATGGACAGTCACTTTGAAGATAAAATTGAAAACTTCCTTGAGGATAAATTTGGAAAAAATGTTGCAAATGATGATGAGTTCATCGAAGACGGCATGTGGATTATTGCAGATTTTAATAATTTTGAAGACGCCATCCAATTGAGCCATTATTTCCAGGATGACACAGATAGTGTAGAGGAAACACTTTATTTCTATAATAATAAGTATTATCTCTTTATGGAATTTTCTCCTGAATTGCTTGATGATCACCTTCAAGAGGATTTAATCAGTCAAGTATTGGAGTTTGCAAACGACTCTGATATGTCCATTCATGTTTTGGAAGAGTACGGTAAGAAAATCTTTGAGTATAATGCGTTTGAACAAATTAAATCTTATTTTCCAGCACAAGTATAGGCACTCGTTATTAAAGCGGGTGTCTATTTTTCGTGTTAGGAAAGTTACATATAGTTAAAAACAATAAAATTTATGTAAGAGGTTTTGCTAAAAGAAAATGCAAACTCTAAAAGACATGAGGTGGGGGCTATGATGATTTTGGTAAGGAATTTTCTGTAATATTGCAGGATATTTGACAGATGCTGTCGAAAGCTTGTAGTAGGAGGTGGTTGTAGCTATGCTGCAAGCTAAATTAGAAAATGGTAATTCGTTTACACTCGTTCATTTGACGAAGGAAGAAATTGAAGGGTTAAGGAAAAAGCAAATTAAATTTTATTGTCCTGTTTGTAATCAGTCAGTTCTTATCAAAGCCGGTTCAAAAATGATTCCGCATTTTGCCCATTATTCAAGCAGAGATTGTCCATCCAATGAGAGTGGGGAAGGTAAATACCATGAAAAAGGAAAACTGCTTTTATATAACTGGCTTAAACATAAGGGATTAGACGTATCCCTGGAAGAATATATTCCAAGTATTAGCCAGCGTCCGGACTTTTTGCTGACTATACATAGGAAACGAATTGCGTTTGAGTATCAATGCGCAAGGATTCCGCCTCAGCAGATCCAAAAACGCAATCAAGGTTATATCTCAGCCGGTATTACACCAATATGGATTTTAGGTGCTAATCGCTTTGAGAGAAAAACAGGAAACTATTTTAAACTCGATTCTTTCACACAGCAATTCATCCATCAATTTTCATCAGAATTACCTTCCGTTCTTTATTATTTTTGTCCCCATACCCTTCAATTTATCTCCATTCAGGACATATTCTTGATAAAACATGGACAGGCAATTGGAAACATAAACGTAACTGATATTAGAAAACAGCATTTTAAGAATCTGTTTACTCTTTCCCATCTACCAGCTAAGAAATTATGGATGATATGGGGCAAAGAAAAGGAACGATTTCGACTGCGGCCAAGAAAGAATTTATATGGAAATGAACTTGCGTGGCATCAGTGGCTTTATTTAAAAGGGTCGCACATTGAATATCTGCCATCCATCGTTTATTTGCCGATTTCCGCTCAATATCGAATGAAGTCCCCACTATGGGACTGGCAAAGCAGAATATGCTTAGAGGTTCTCGAACCAATGACAGTAGGAAGTGTATTTACCTTACATTCCATTGAATCTCTTCTAAGAAAATCCCTTCAGTCATCCTCCGTTTTTCCGTTAATTCGCTCCAATGACCACCCAATCAAACAATATTTACAATTGCTAGCTGATCTTGGCATAATAAAGAAGCTGTCGAATCATACGTATCAAAAGGCAAAAAGCGTGGACGGTTATCAAAATATTGAGCAGTCTTTAAAGGGAGATAAAGAAATAATAAATCAATTAAAAAATTAGATAGGAAGCAATATTCAAGCATGAATTTTATATATTTCGTTATACTAAATAAATAGAGAAATTTAAAAGGAATTTTTAAGAGAATCTAGAATTATAATGGGTAATGGAATAAAGGAGGAATTACAATGGCGAAATCGACAAAAGAATTACCGAAGCGAGAAGAACTTCCTTTAGACAAGACATGGAGATTGGAAGATATTTTTTCGGCTGATGAGCTTTGGAAGGAAGAATTTGAGAAGTTACAAAAGGATATACCCGAAATAACAACGTATCAAGGGAAGCTGTCTGAATCAGCAAATACCCTATATGAGTTACTTAAGCTTCAAGATCATCTTTCGGAACGGCTAGGGAAGTTATATACATATGCACATATGCGATATGATCAGGATACAACCAATTCCCATTATCAAGCGATGAATGCCCAGGCAGAAAATGTGCTGACACTTGCATCTAGTTCCATGAGTTTTATCGTTCCAGAGATTCTGGAAATGGATGAAGGGAAAATTGAATCTTTTATAAAAGAAAAAGAAGAACTTAAATTATATAGAAAAGTATTGGACGAAATTACACGTCAGCGACCTCATGTATTAAGTGAAAAAGAGGAAGCGCTGCTTGCGGAAGCGTCCGAAGCATTGTCAACCGGTTCACAAACCTTTGGCATGCTGAATAATGCCGATTTAACTTTCCCAGCTATCAAGGATGAAAATGGGGAGGAAGTAGACCTCACACATGGCCGTTACAGCCGGTTTATGGAATCCAAAGACCGCAGAGTGCGCAAAGATGCTTTTAAAGCTATGTATGATACGTATGGTAAGTTTAAAAATACATTTTCTTCTACGCTTGGCGGAACGGTGAAAACTCATAATTTCTCTGCCAAAGTACGAAATTATGAATCTGCGCGACAATCCGCATTAGATAACAATAATATTCCTGAAGAGGTATATGATAATTTAGTGGAGGCAGTTAATGAAAAACTCCCATTACTGCATCGCTATACGGAACTACGCAAAAAAGTGTTAGGTGTAGAAGAATTACACATGTACGATCTGTATACACCATTAGTTAAAGATGTAGAAATGGAAATATCCTATGAAGAAGCAAAAGATTATGTGATGAAAGGATTAAAACCTCTTGGAGAGGACTATGGAAAAGTTCTTCAGGAAGGCTTTGATAATCGCTGGATTGACGTGGAAGAAAATAAAGGGAAACGGAGTGGAGCATATTCTTCTGGTGCTTACGGAACCAACCCATATATCCTGTTGAACTGGCAGGATAATGTAAATAATATGTTTACATTAGCTCATGAACTTGGGCACTCCCTGCATAGTTATTATACGAGAAAACATCAGCCATTCCGTTATGGAAATTACTCCATTTTTGTTGCAGAAGTGGCATCCACTTGTAATGAAGCATTGCTGAATGATTATATGCTGAATAATTTAGAAAACGAAAAGGAAAAACTTTATATTTTAAATCATTTCCTGGAAGGGTTCCGTGGCACGGTATTCCGTCAAACCATGTTTGCTGAATTTGAGCACGATATTCATAAGAAGGCACAAAATGGTGAAGCATTAACAGCTGATAAGCTAACAGAAATTTATTATGATCTAAATAAAAAGTATTACGGTAATTCTACCGTATCCGATGAAGAAATTGGTCTGGAATGGGCAAGAATTCCACATTTTTACTACAACTATTATGTGTATCAATATGCAACCGGGTATTCTGCAGCAACATCATTAGCTAATCAGATCCTCACAGAAGGGGATAGTGCTGTGGAACGTTATCTTGATTTCCTAAAAGCTGGTAGCAGTGATTATCCAATTGAGGTTTTGAAAAAAGCTGGAGTAGACATGACATCAAAGCAGCCAATACTGGATGCGTTGGATGTTTTTGAAGAGAAGTTAAATGAAATGGAAAAATTACTGTTAAATCAATAATAAGGAAGGGAGTAGGTACCTGCTCCCTTTTAAAATTAACTTGTTTTAGAGCACGATACAACTTGGATAGATATAATTATTCCTGGTTTGATAGGCAGGGGTATTCATTAAAAATAAAGTAGCCGGTTTTTCAAAACGATAAAGTGAACTTTTTGTGAATCCATACACAAAAAGGTTGCAAGATGGGCTTGTACTTGCTATGATATATATGTAAGTTTATTACACAAACAAATACCCCTTTTGTTTGATCATGAAACTTTCTCCCATCCCCCTTTGTATTTATACAAAGAACGGAAAAAAAAGGATATGCGCTGCCCCGCATATCCTTTTTTATGTAAAATTTAGTCAAAATGTAGGTCCAACACATCTAAAATTTGAATGCCCCAAGTATAAGAAAAACGAACACAAATGTGTTCCTCCTGTTACAAGCCAAAATTAAGGTCTATGTATAGTCTTATCTCATTCTCCTTCGATATGATTTTTGATTAGTAAAAGAATAGATTGTTAAATAAATAGAAATAAATAATAATGGCAATGTAATATAAAGTGGCATTAATTGCATTAAACCAAGAAGGTTAAAGAGGAATGCAATAGCAGCTAAAACAAGAAAAAAAATTGGGTAAAGTTGTTGCAACAATATTCACTCCTTCCCATGGATGTTTTTCTATCTTATGTATATGTAAAAGAATGGTTAGTAGAAGTGAACATTTTGTGAATCTATGAACAAAAGGATTGCAAGATGAGCTTGTACTTGCTATGATATATATGTAAGTTAATTACAAACAAATACCCCTTTTGTTTGATCATGAAAACTTTCTCCCATCCCCCCTTTGTATTTATACAAAGACGGATTAAAGGATATGCGCTGCCCCGCATATCCTTTTTTATTTAAGGCTGTTCAGTATATTTCCAATATGTTCCCTGTTTCTCATGGATTCTATCGACCTTTTGTCTGAACTGCAGTTTTTTCATTTCTTTCTCTGTTTTTGCTAAACTCCAATCATATACAATAGAAATTTCTTTACTGCCAACTATATCATATTTTTTTAAGAATTCTTCCAGTGGAGGCTTCTCCGATGGAATTGGGTTAATTTTTAAAGTTTCCTGCAAAATAAATTCGTACACTTCATATGGGTAAAGTCCAGCTATTTTAATGCCTTGCTCATCCTTGGAGTGATTAAAAAAGACAATAGTAGGTGTGTCATCAATTTCCATTTCATGAGTTAAATGCACATCACACTGAAATGCTTTTTTTGCTGAAGTCGAATAAAGATCCTCTTCAAATTCTTCCATGTCCAAATTTGCTTCTTGGGCAATCTCCATTAAAATATGTTCTTTAGAAATATCAAGCCTCCGTAAAAAGAGATATTCCTGTATTTTCCGCAAAAAGGCTTTTCCTGCCTTTTTTCCTTGTATTTCGGCAGCTTTGATGGCAAGAGATACCATCCATGGGTTGGAAATAGACTTTTCTAATTGGGTGTCAAAATTTATTTTCGTTTGTTTCGTTTTTGTCCAAGGATCTTTCAGTTTGATCGATTTGCAAAAATTTTCTCGATTCATGGAAATACTTACAATTGGCTGGGTGGTAAAAAATCGCCCATATTCTAATGTTAGCTTTTTTAAATAAGGCTCAAAATACCAGCATTCTGGACAAAGCGGGTCAATAAATACATACATTTCAATCGGTTTTGGATTATGGTTTTCAAGATAGTCCCGGTTCTCCGATGTGCTTGATTTATTAGACTTCCTTAGCCCAGTTTGATCCCAACTCACATCGAATTCTCCTTTCTATCAATCTGGTGTATTCATCATATGATTTGCTGTTAGGGTCAATTTTTCAAACATCACCGTACGATATGGTTCCTGAATATCAGCTTCCTTAAGTGCTTCCTCCATACACGCAAGCCATGCATTTCTTCTTGTCGGTGTAATAGGAAAAGGCAAGTGACGACGCCGCAGCATAGGATGCCCACGCTCCTCTTCGTAAAGCCTGGGACCACCAAAAAATTGTGTAAGAAATAATGTTTGTTTCCTAGCAGTTTCTGTTAAGTCATCCGGGAAGATTGGAGTCAAATCCGGGTGCTTCCCGACACGTTTATAAAAAGAGGTAACTAATCGATTTATAGTGTCAAAACCGCCTATTGCATCATAAATATTACCATGTTTTATCTCTTCCATTATGATTCTCCTGTCCCCATAAATTGGTACGGCCGATTAAGATGCCCTTTAGATTGGAATGTGTTTAATACTGTATAAAAGATTTCTTATATTAAAAAATTTGATTCTTAGCTTGATTTTTTACAGTGATTATATATATTTTAGCAGGGCTACCTCATTCTGGGCAACCAATCCAAATTGGGGCATGATAAAAATTACCTATACTGGAAAGGATGCAAAAAATCTTTCAATTTTGTTAGGTGTGTTTTTTTTCTGAATATGAAATTCCTGCAGTAATGCATCAAAAGTTTGAAGCCCTGTATGTTTATCCTGTGCTTCTAATTCAAATTCAAAATCTTCTTTTTTATTATATGTACTATAGTCCAACACAATGAGGACATCTTTGTAGGTAACCTCCCGGCGCTCCGTTGTTAAACTTCCATAATAAACAAGGTCCTCTAGTTTAATGCCCAGATTCTTTAATTGTTTGGATGTATTATATTTGGGAATGATGTTCCCGTTCATCCATTGCTTCGCTTCTTCTTCGGTCAATTCATCATGTGTTTCCTGTAATCCTAATTCATGCGGCTCTTTTAAGGTTAACTGATATTTGCCTGCTTTTTCTCTAATTCGTAGTGCACTTCCTTTGTCTTTTAGAGAAAAGTTTTTTGTTTCAAAATAGTAATTGGTTTGCTTCACACTATGTTTCGGAAATGGCAACTTATACAATAGTTTCTCGAATTCTTCTTTGGTCAATAAATTTTTAAATTCAATTTCAATTTCTTGTGCCATGAATAAATGCGGCCTCCAGTATAATGAAAATATATTATTAATGATTATCGCCAATAAAGCGCAAATTTGCAAAGAAAAGGAATCCCGCTAGTATGTTAAAATAATATAAGCTATAATTTGATTGAACTGACTGATACATAGGAGTGTGTTTTACATGAACTGGGACGCATTGCTTGCTCCTTATAAGCAAGTAGTTGAAGAATTAAAGGTTAAATTAAGAGGGACTCGTTCACAATTCGAATATGAATCCAGCCATTCACCAATCGAGTTCGTTACAGGAAGGGTAAAACCAGTCCCAAGTATACTGGAAAAGGCTAAAAATCGAGGTATTCCATTAGAAAATATAGAGAAAGAAATATTTGATATTGCAGGTGTACGGGTGGTTTGCCAATTTGTGGATGACATTTATACCATCGTAAAAATACTTCGCAATCGGGATGATTTTACAATCATTGAAGAAAAGGACTACATAACCAATAAAAAAGACAGCGGCTATCGATCGTATCACATGATTATTGAATATCCGGTGGAAATGGTGCAGGGAAGAAAACTGGTATTGGCAGAAATTCAGATACGTACATTGGCTATGAACTTTTGGGCAACAAATGAGCATTCATTAAACTATAAGTATAAAGGTAGTATTCCATCAGAAGTGAAGGCGAGATTACAGCGTGCTGCGGAAGCCGCTTTTAAATTAGATGAAGAGATGTCCAAAATCAAACATGAGATACAGGAAGCACAGCGGATTTTTCATCGGAAATAGGGCACTTATTACGTAATTGGAATAATAGGGGAGGCGAAAATAATGAAATTTAAAATTATATCCAAAGGTGATAAACGCTCTAACAAAATTAAATCGACGATAAAGCAATATTTAACCGACTTTGAGTTGGAATACAATCGGGAAGAGCCGGATTTGGTTATCTCGGTTGGTGGTGACGGAACGTTTCTTGAAGCATTTCACCGCTATATACATCGTTTAGACAAAACGGCATTTATAGGGGTACACACTGGTCATCTCGGATTTTATGCGGATTATACACCGGATGAATTGGAAAAGCTGATCATAGAGATTGCTAAAACACCGTTTCAAATTGTAGAATATCCGTTGCTGGAGGTCATCATCCGTGGGAATTCCAATGAGAAGGAAGACCATTTGCTTGCATTAAATGAATCAATGATAAAAACGGCAGAAGGATCGGTTGTATTCGATGTGAAAATTAAAGGAGAACATTTTGAGACATTTAGAGGCGACGGGATATGTATCTCCACCCCATCTGGAAGTACGGCTTACAATAAAGCCTTAGGCGGTGCAATTATCCATCCTTCCATTGAGGCGATTCAATTAACGGAAATGGCTTCGATCAATAATCGTGTATTCCGAACAATTGGTTCACCACTAATATTACCTAAACATCATACATGTTTGCTGGAGCCAAAAAAAGACAAGAGTTTTCTTATTTCAATCGATCATTTCACACGAACTTATCATGATGTGAAATCCATTCAGTGCCGAGTTGCTAAGGAAAGAGTTCGCTTTGCCCGATTTAGGCAATTTCCGTTTTGGAATCGTGTTCGGGATTCCTTTGTTGCAGATGATAAAGAGTAGATATAGTGAGGCTGAATTATGATGAAATGGGTAATAACATCAGAACATGAAGGGATGATGATTCGTGAGTATTTAAGACTAATCCATGCCTTTTCAAGACGAATTCTGATTGCGATTAAGCAAGACGGACATATTCTGGTAAATGGTGTCCCACAAACTGTCCGACATCTTTTAAAAGCAGAAGATGAACTGGAAATTATTTTTCCGAAAGAACAGATCGGCTCTTATTTGAAGGATGAAGATATGGAGTTATCGATTGTTTATGAGGACGATGCTGTTATTGTAATTGATAAACCAGCTGGAATAGCTACCATTCCTTCTCTGCATCATCCTTCGGGTACGGTAGCTAATGGGGTTTTATCTCATTATTTGAAAAACAGTATTCCATATACTGTCCATGTGGTAACAAGGCTTGATCGTGATACTTCCGGATTATTATTAATTGCCAAGCATCGTTATAGTCATTCGTTGTTGGCTGAAGCCCAGCAAAACGGAAAGGTCAAACGAACATATGAGGCAATTGTAGAAGGAAATGTATCGAGAGACAGTGGTACGATTGATGCTCCAATCGACAGGAAAGAAGGCTCGATTATTGAGCGTACCGTAAAGAATACTGGAAAACGGGCTGTTACCCATTTTAAGGTAGTCAAGCGGTTACATGACCACACACTTGTCCACATTCAATTAGAAACCGGAAGAACTCATCAAATTCGTGTCCATTTTTCCTATATGAATCATCCATTAGCAGGGGATGATTTATATGGAGGAAAAACGGAACACATTCCTCGTCATGCTTTGCATTGCTATGAGCTTTCTTTTGAACATCCATTTTCAAAAGGGGTAATCCGGCTGCAGTCTTCATTACCAAAAGATATGCAATCGCTCCTTAATCAAATGAATTAAATTTTTCTTCTACTAGTGGCTGTTCAGAGCGGACAGCAACTAGTTTTTCTTCTGGCAGCTGAAATGCTGTTAATTGGTTTCCAAAAACACAGCCCGTATCAATGTTAATCGTCTTATTCATGATTCGCGGTTTTTTGACTGGTGTATGACCATAGACAATCCAGCGGTCTCCATGATAGTTCTTCGCCCAATCCCGGCGAACGGGGCGACCGTCTGGATGGGTCTCTCCGGTTACATCTCCATATAAGACAAAGGATTTTACCTTTTTGTCGTTTCTTCCTATTAAATCTTCACGAATACCAGCATGGGCTATAACTGCCGATACTTCAGGAATTTCCAAGTAAAGAGGTGCCTCCTCATATAGTGTTATAAATTGTTTGCTTATGCTTTTCTGTTCTTTTGCTGGTAATGCCTCATATTCGGCGACTGTTGTCTCCAGTCCGTGTTTTTTCTGCACATTATTTCCTAGGAAAAATCGATATAATTTGTTACAGTGATTACCCGGGACATATTTTGCTTTCTGATGTTGCACAACCATTCGATATACCAGTTTAATAACGGCAATTGAATTAGGTCCGCGATCGGTCAGGTCGCCAACGAATACAGGAATCCTTCCCTCAGGATAGATATATATGCCGCTTTGTTTATCGTACCCAAGCTTTTGAAACAATGCATGTAATTCATTGATACAGCCATGAATATCACCAATTACGTCAATTTTCATATCATTTTCTCCTTTTTCGACGTTAAGTTTAATAAGTAAATGAAATTGGATTATGATTTGTTTTTATACCACTATACACGAATGGATGTTTTTTTTATAATATAGTATAAAAGTGTCGTTTTTTATACTATGGTTATGGTTAAAAGATAATACATGTTTCATTTTTGGACTGTTTTCTTAAAGGTTTTCGTTTATGACATATTTTATATAAACTCCTGACTAAGTAGATACTGCTTACCAACCGCTACGGAAATACACTACGCTAATTTTGTGCTTTTATATTTATAACATTTTATTTAGCCAAATAAATTTTAGCATAGCCTACCATTATTAAAATGGTTGATTGGAGCGGAGGGCAGTCGACTCCTGCGGGAAAAGCACGTGTCTAGACCTGAGCAGCGGCGGTTTTCTTCCCTAAGGTGTGTGAATGCCTGGAGAGAAGTCAACAGTGCACTTACTTAATCAGGAGTTTGTATCAAGTGTGAATAAAAAGGCGATGAAGTATACGTACGTAAAGAGCTATTTTTTAAATGGTTTTGTTTCAAAAAAAATAAGGCGGGAATAGGTCTATAGTCTCTATGGATACAAAACCTATAAATTGTAAAAAAATGCGAGTCTTTCTAAAAGAAGAAAGGGGGTATCCCTTTGGAAGAGATACAAAATAAATACGAGGAAAAATATGAAGAACAGTTTAAAGCACATTGGGATAAAGTGTATCAAGCATTAAACCAGGAACAAACAGATGAGTTCAGAGAAGAGTTTCTGGATATGCATCCATATGATCAATCATTGTTTTTCATTGATCAATCGAAAGAAAAGCGAATGAGAATTTATACTTATTTATCGCCTGATGAACTCGCTGAGATTATGATTAACATCGATTTGGAAAATACACCTGCGTATTTTACGGAGATGAATCCGCGACTTGGTGCAATGATCTTGTCGGAAATGCCTGCTGATGATGCAGTGGATATTTTTAATGAAATGGATAAAGAAGAAGTTGTCAGTTTTTTAACGATGATGGATAAAGAATCCGCGGATGAAATTAAACACTTGCTGCATTATGAAGAGAAGACTGCCGGGAGTATTATGACCACCGAGTTTGTCGCTGTTTACAAAACACAAACAACAGTAGAAGCGATGAAGCAATTAAAAAAAGAAGCACCTGACGCTGAGACGATTTATTATTTATACGTTTTGGATGATGATAAGCGCATTGTTGGAGTATTATCTTTACGCGATTTAATCATAGCAGAGGACGATATGAAAATAGAGGATTTGATGAGTGAAAAAATTGTTGCTGTATCTGTCGCCAAGAATCAGGAAGAAATAGCCCAGATGTTCCGAGATTATGACTTTCTTGCACTCCCTGTTGTCGATTTTCAAAATCATTTATTGGGAATTATTACGGTCGATGACATTCTCGACGTTATGGAAGAAGAGGCGAGTGAGGACTTCTCCAAATTGGCGGGTATCACCGAAACAGAACATCCAAACGACAGTGCGGTTGCTGCGGCAAAAAAACGGCTGCCATGGCTAATAATTCTTCTGTTCTTAGGAATATTCACGGCTAGCCTAATTGGTCAATTTGAGGAAACGTTGAATCAGGTTGCAGTATTAGCCATATTTATTCCGCTAATTGCGGGGATGGCCGGAAACACAGGTACACAGGCACTTGCAGTTGCTATTCGTGGACTATCCAATGGAGATTATGAAAATGAAGGAAAAATACGATTAATCATGAGGGAAGCAACCACAGGACTGATAACCGGAACTGTATGTGGTATTGTTATTGCGGTTGTCATTTTCTTCTGGAAAGATGATATTTTTCTTGGATTTATCGTCGGTGTCTCCATCATGGCCTCATTAATTGTAGCAACCTTGGCTGGATCGCTTGTACCTATTATAATGGATCGTCTGAAAATTGATCCGGCCGTAGCTTCCGGTCCATTTATCACAACCATTAATGATATTATATCTATTTTAATTTACTTTGGAATGGCTACGACCTTTATGGATTATTTGATGTAGGAGGATCTCTTTTGAGAGATGCTCTTTTTATTTTATAATAAAATTCCTCCTGGGCAAATAACACACTTCGATAATTAGGTACATATACTACTTTAGTAAATTGTTATGGAGGGAGAGATAGTTATGGGTAGAGGGAAATTTGCTAATGACCCATTACTTTTTATACATCAGGCCAAAACGAGCAAACCGAAAGCACCAATGCAGGACCGTTATATGAGTCCTAAGAAAAGGGAAAATAATATTAACGAAAAAAGCAGTACAGAAGAATCGACGAAAGAGATTCCCAGGAAAAGATATGCTTCTAAAAAGCCACTGAAACAGGCGTCTGCTATGGAAGAGGAAGCTAAAGACGAGAAAAATGAACAGCAAGAGCGGAAGCAGTTTAAAGACATGACAATAAAGGAACGAATTGAACATTTTGCAAACACATCCCAATATGCTCCAAAGGTGAGATGTGAAGTGAAAACAGATAAAAAGTCATTTAAAGGAATTATTAGTTCCTTTAAAGATAATAAGGTTGAAATGCAAATTGGAAAAAGAGTCTTTCAAATTCCTTTTGACGAAATTAAAGATGTACGATTACTTGGATTTTAAATTAATATTTCATTTAAGTTAGTTATAGGGCGATTGCTGATGTAAAGGCCGTGTCCTTGTTGTATTGAAAAAACGTGAATATATTTTTTATCCAAACAAGCATTTGTAAAAAATAAGGCCTGTTCGTAAATTTTGTGCTTTTTAATTTTGGTAGTTGATGTAAATTCTGAGGTAATTTAGATGATATGTTTGAGTTACATCTACTGCTGCAGAAATACACTACGGTTCTCGTGCGCGGCTGGTTCTACGTGATCGAATGAATTCAGAAATTAATCAAAAGGTCACGTAGACAGGTTCTACGTGACCGAATGAATTCGGAATTCAATCAAAAGGTCACGTAGACAGGTTCTACGTGACCGAATGAATTCGGAATTCAATCAAAAGGTCACGTAGACAGGTTCTACGTGACCGAATGAATTCGGAATTCAATCAAAAGGTCACGTAGACAGGTTCTACGTGACCGAATGAACTCGGAATTCAATTAAATAGTCACATAGACAGGTTCTACGTGACTGCATGAACTAGGGTTTCAATTAAAGGGTCACGTAGAGAGGTGCTACGTGACTGAATGAACTCGGGTTTCAATCAAAGGGTCACGTAGAGAGGTACTACGTGACCAAATTGAGATCAGGAATCATTGAAAAGGTAAGATGACTCTTTTCCCGTAGCATACTCCATATATTCCTTCGCTATTTTTGTGCTATTATACTATTATTTTTTCTAATCCCAGTCGACACTTGCGGGAAGGCGAAGACGATGAGCCCGCGGAAAGCAACTGTGCACTATACTAGGGCGAGTATATGTTTAGTGGCAAAAGCAATAATCTTTCACAAAATAGCTAAAAATAAAAAAAACACCATGAAAGTGGATAGCCACTTTTCAATGGTGTTTTTAAACATTGGTTTCCTGTCACGATGCAGCTCTATAAGAATTATACAATTATATGAACAAATTTTTAAATGACAAATTAGTCGTTATTAAATACGCTGATTGCTGGCAGGCAAGTTACATGGCAGAAGCAATCAAGGTCAACAGTAATGCAAATTCCAGTTGCTTCTAAGTCTTTTGTGGATTGATCTGTTGGGTCTTTTAAGTCTCCATGGCCGCAAGTTTCCCCATCTGAAAGCAATAGCTCAAGTACGGCACAGTTATCTTCATCTACAGATTTAACACGGAAGATGAAGCTTGCTACAATATCACCGATACCAAGTTCATTATTCTTGAATTTTCTTTCAGCACCGAAACCTTTAAATGGTTTGCAGTCTTTACAGTATAGAATGACTGGTACAGTGTCCAAACCAGTTGTTGGATCAGTTTCTCCCAATAAATCACTAATTGATTGTTCACAACTTGTGTCACAACAATTCTCAACAATATCGTCTTGTGCTTCCACTATATCTTTTAGAATGTCTGCAACACAATTACCTGAATCAAATTTTTTCCCACAACCCATGATTTATATCTCCTTTCATTATTTGGTTAACTTTCCCTAATAGAATATGTGGGACTACGCTGATGGTGTGGGCATTTATTGATATTCTGTGGAAATTAACCTTCAGAAAGATATCCAAAAGCCTATCAAATAGCTTGATTTGCTAGGTAAATTGGGAAGTTAAACGAAACAAACAACCATTTTTCAAAAATCATGCTTTTCCGGTTACACTTTGTCCGTCATATTACATAAACTACTGTAAATCACAAGAAAAAGGGGAAGGGTGCATAGATTGAAGAATCCCGAAGAGAACCCGTGGCTTAAAAATTTAAGAATTATTGAAAAGCATTTAGAGAAGAATGAGAAGTGGTTCCAGCGTCCCGAAGAGAAAATGAAGTCATTCGAAAAAGATGCAGTAAAATGGAATGAAGAATTTACGAAAAAGATTTCTAAGGTGGAAGCAATAATAAAGGAATTGGAAAAAAAGATGGAGCAATAGGTTTAATTTTCTTAAAATTGGGGCATAGATAATAAGATAGAACGGACATATTCTGATTTTTAAAACGAATATATATGATAAAAGAGATAGAGAAAAAAGGGGGATTTGAGATGGGATATATTTTGCCGGTTCATCAATCTCAATATAGTGACTATCAAACACGCGTGAACGAAAACAAGCGCTTGAGTACCAAAGCTGTGGAAAAGCCGTTTAAAGTTGTTTTAGAAAAACAGCATCAGGATATAAGAAATCAATACGAACGATTAAATAATACTGTCTCTCAATCGCCGCAGGAATTATTGGATGAAAAAAAAGGACGTTATTTTAATGTAACGATTTAATCAAAAATGGGATGTTCATTGGACATCCCATTTTTGATGGTCTCGATTGAAAAAAGGCAGGATAAATAATTCTTCTCCTTTTGTGTATTCTACATAAAATACTTCTTCTACCTTTTCGTATCCCTGTTCTTTTAGCTTTTCATGAAGCCATTCTTCCGTCAGGTTTTTTTCTTTCAAGTTATCATAAATGATTTCTCCATCATTTACAAGGGTTACTGGTAACTTCACTTCCTGAGGAGATAACTTCATGTCTTTTCGGGTTGGAGTTTGATAATCCGATTTTCTTAAAACAGATAGGGTGCCATCTGATTCAAGAATACCAAACTCCACTTCCTGAATAGAGAATACGTCTTTTTCACGTAATAAGTGCTGCAGCTGATGGATATCTAATTTATTTTTTTTCATGACATCTCGCATTAGTTTTCCGTTGTGGATAACTACGGAAGGATACCCTTCAATAAGCCCGCGGGTTCGTTTAAACTTTTGTGTAATAATTTCAGAACTATACATTAACACTCCATAAAGGGTAACGACAAAAGCGATTTCCGGTACACCGGCTTTTTCATCAAATAATGCATTCCCCACAAGTTCTCCTAGTAAAAGGGCAGAAATAAAATCAAAGGGTGTAATTTGTGATATTTGTGTCTTTCCTAATACTTTTGTAATAACGAATAAAGCAAAAAAGCCAAAAACTGTTTCGGTGAACATGGATAAATAATCACTCATCATTTTACGTATCTCCTTATGCAAACAATTCAATTGCTAGTTTACCCAGGAAAAATGCAATTATTTATGATGTGGGCTATCATTGCTAATTTAATGCTTTTTTACTATATTAGACAATCTAAGCATTCGTTCGCCTTTAGCAAATGTATTCGATTGAAAGTATAGATTGTGACGGTGGTTACTCGTCCCACCGAAAAGATTTGTTGTTTATGACACAAAATCTATAAACGGCAAACTAACTTTAAATGATGTTGGTACATCACCATCGCTACAGTAATACACTACGCTTTCCGCGGGCGCCCCGTGAGCCTCCCTGTGCTCACGCGTCTCTAGGAGGATCACTCTGGTCACTGTTCCCGCAGGAGTCTACGTGTATTTAACTCCGCTGGTTTTGGGCTTTTATCTTCCTAGCATTTTAATTAAGCTAATTAAATTTTAGCATAGCTAATCACTATTAAGCTGGTTGATTGGAGCGGAGGGCAGTTGACTTCTGCGGGAAAAGCACGTGTCTTGACCTGGGCAGCGGCGATTTTCCGCGAGGAGGCTGAAGCCGTGCCCTAAGGTGCACGACTGCCCGTAGCGGAAATCAACGTTGCAGTCACTTAGTTCGCACTTTATATCTACTGCGAGGTTAAAACACAACAAAACTTACGAACAGATCCTTCGTTTAAAACTTCCGCTTGTGAGTGGCAACACCGAACCACTTGACTGGCAGGAAGTAGTCTGTACGTCGATAAATAGGTGTTTGCATTTTTGTTCTACTTTTGACGTTAAAATTTTTTGCTGCGTTAAATCCATTTCTCAGCTAAAATTTTATCTTTCCTGAATTTTAAAAAAGCGCACACAAAGCTTGTGGCGCTAGGGATTTAAAATTCTTTTATCATCGTTACATGTGGAATACCTGCATCCATAAACTCACCTGAAACGGTTTCGTAACCCAGTTTCGCGTAAAATTCTTCTGCATGGGTTTGAGCGTTTAATTTGGCTTTGTTATAGCCCTTATCTTTGATGAATTCTTCCATTGCAAGAATTAATTCTTTTCCAAAGGATTTACCGCGTGCTTCTTTTAAAACGCAGATCCGTTCCAGTTTTCCATATTCATCAACAAAACGCAAACGGCTTGCCGCAACAGCTTTGTCATCGTCATACCCAACGAAATGGGTTGCTGTCTGATCATGCTCATCCAATTCTTCTTCTTCTGGTACTTTCTGCTCCTCTACAAAGACTACCATTCGTACTTGGTATGCTTGCTCAAGTTCTTCCTGTGTTTCTACTACTTTTATTTTCATACTTTTTCCTTTCCGAAGACAAACGTTTCATATACAGTCCAAGATCCATTATCTAATTGATATAACAATTGAAAACGATCGATTTTATCTTCAAATTCAAATTTATTCATTTTTAATGTTCCAAATACATCAGAATATTCATCATCTATTAAATCTTGAGCAATCGTAATATGCGGCACAAAGGTATGATTGCGATTGTCAACGAATTTTCCTTCATGCATTTTTTGATGTAAGTCAACCAACTCTTGAATCGGTTCTATTTTAAAATAAATCGTGTTTGTTACAGGTGCAAATGTACTTACTTTGTTAATATTAATCATAAACGGCTTCGTATCATTAGCGATATGCTTCAATTCTGTAATAAGTTCATCCATGAGTTTGTCTTCAGCTTCGAATGATTCCTTTAATGTAATATGCGGTGGAATCAGTGAATAATGTGGATCATATCTTTTTCGATATGAATTGGCTTCATCTTGAATGGATTTGGATGGAAAGATTGCAATCCCATATTTCATTTTAAATCCTCCTGTCAAATAAATAGTTTAAACTATATGGTTAAAACCTGTTTTATTGTGACGCTACCTTTTCTCCGGGTTTTGTTCTTATTATACCAAAACATTTATTCTTCAGAAAACATGGCTTTTAATGTGTGCGGCATATCTTGCTGCCAATACTTCCAGGTGTGATTACCATCTTCCAGTTCATGGTACGTGTAACTTGCTCCTTTTTCAGTTAAGAGTTTATTTAATTTGCGGTTTGGTGTCAATAAATCCTCCACTTTGCCATCTGATAATACTGCTTCGTCTTCCTTGGTGCCAATCGTATGATAAATATCAATAGAAGAGAGGTCAGCATTGGTCTCTTTCACTATTTTTAACATCGTTGCATCTATATAAGGTGAGTGCATGATCACTTTGCCAAAAGTATTTGGGTATTTAAGCGCTGTGGCTAATGCAAAGGTTCCAGCAAGGGAATCTCCCATTAATGCCCGGGATTTTCCGAGAAATAATGTTGGAATAAGATCATCGAGAAGCGGGATGACTTCATTTACAACAAACTTTGTATATGCTTCAAATTCCTCACCATTTGGGTGATACTTTTTCCGTCTATCCTTTCTATTTTTATAATGAATCCCGACAAAAACAGTATTCGTTATTTCTTCTGATTCATGCAGCCGATCACTAAATGTTGCCACTCTTCCCATCTGAAAAAAGTCGTTGCCATCCTGCATGATGCAAATATTGTACTTATAAAGGGGAGAGAAGCTTTCCGGTTGATAAATCTTTATAGCTTTTGTTTCATTTAAATACGTACTGTTGATTTCTTTATTGATCATCTTGCCTTTTCTGACCATATCGATGCCCCCAAATATTATGCTTTTTTTTAGTCTATCACGTCTACTGCAAACATTCTAATTTGCGGCGTCTAATAATTGACCTTTGTATAGTTGATAATAATGTCCTTTCTTCTGGATAAGTTCTTCGTGATTTCCCTGTTCTATGATTTTACCGTGTTCCAACATAATAATCCTGTTTGCTTCCTGAACTGTATTTAAACGATGTGCAATCACAAAACTAGTACGACCTTTCATAAGGCGTTTCAATGCATCCTGGATTTTTAACTCCGTAATCGTATCAATATTGCTCGTGGCTTCATCTAAAATGAGAATGGTTGGTTCATCCAGCAATGCTCTGGCAATTGTGAGCAGCTGCCTTTGTCCTTGACTGATTCCAGAGCCTTCCTGATCCAAAATGGTATCATATCCTTTTGGGAGTTTACGGATGAAATCATGGGCATTAGCATCCTTGGCTGCACGTATTATCTCTTCATCAGCTGCATTTAATTTACCGTAACGAATATTTTCCCGGATTGTTCCTTTAAACAAAAAGGAATCCTGTAAAACAAACGCCATATGCTGACGTAAACTGGAACGTTTCATGCTTTTTATGTCTGTTCCATCTATGGTGATCTTCCCGCTATCATAGTTGTAGAAGCGGGAGAGCAAGTTGATTATCGTAGTTTTCCCTGCTCCAGTATGTCCGACAAAGGCAACCGATTCACCTGGATTTACTTCAAAATGAATATTTTGAAGTATTGGTGTATCTTCGTAGGCAAAAGATACATTGTGAAAGCTCACTTTTCCCTTTATAGAGGAGATTTCTATGGCATTTTCTTCATCCATCTCTTCCTCTGCTTCATCCAGAACGTTAAATACTCGTTCTGCACCAGCAATCGCGGAAAGGAGCAGATTGAACTGGTTTGATAGTTCATTTAGCGGTCTTGTGAATTGTCGGGCGTATTCGGTGAATATAACGATGACTCCTACAGTAACAAGATCGGTGTTAATCGTTAACATTCCACCAATGAAAGCAATCATTCCAAAGCTTAAAAAGTTTAAGGTATTCATCACTTTTGGTGTGAAACCGGCAATCGTTTGTGCCCAAAATCCTGTGTTTTTCAGGCTGTTATTCCGTTTTTTAAATTCTTGAATAACCCGGTCTTCTTGGGTATAGGTTTTTACTACATGCTGCCCTGACACAATTTCTTCTACATATCCATTCACTTCTCCAATGTCGCGCTGCTGCATTTTATATAGACGTCCTGTCCGTCTAGTAATCCAGCGCATGGCCAGAAACATCATCGGAATGATGATCATCGTTACTAAAGTTAAAATCGGACTCAGTAACAACATTACAATGACGGTACCGATTAGTGTTAGAACACTGGAGAAAATCTGGATTACCGAGGAATTTAATACATTATTGATATTATCAATATCATTTGTAAGGCGACTCATTAACTCCCCGTGCTGCCTTTTGTCAAAATAGGAAATAGGTAAACGGTGAAATTGCTTAAATAAGTGTTCGCGTAAATCCTTGACGGTATTCTGTGCAATGCCTATCATCCAGAAACTTTGCAAAAACATCGATAAAGAGTGGAAAAGATAGATGAAAATCAAGCCAACTAGCAGGTAACCGAGGCCAGCTACTTCTCGAGTCACAATATAATCGTCGATAGCCATTCCGACCATATAAGGACCAAGTAAACTCAAGCATGATGTTACAGCAACAGCTAGCAACACAAGAAATAATCTTCCCTTTTCCCTGGCTAAATAGGACCAAATTCGCTTTAGGGTACCAGTCATGTTTTTAGCACGCATTTTAGAATCGATATCCACGTCGTCAAGGGGAATTTTTTGATGCTGAAAAGGTGCCTTTATTTCGCTAATTGACATGTGCATACTCCTTTCCAAGCTGTGATTCTACAATTTGCTGATACAAGTCAGATGTCATTAATAATTCTTCATGGGTACCTAATGCTAAGATTTCCCCTTCATCCATTAATAATATTTGATCTGCTTTGCTTGCGGTTGATATCTTTTGCGTAATGATAATAATAGTGCATTGATAGTTTCGAATGGCATCAAGTAAACGGGATTCTGTTGCTAAATCCAGTGCACTTGTACTGTCATCCAGCATTAATATTTTTGGTTTTCTTACAAGTGCGCGGGCAATGGAAATTCGCTGTTTTTGACCGCCGGATAAATTGACGCCTTTTTGACCAACCTTTGTCTCATATTGATTAGGCAGTTCCATAATCGTTTCATGAATTTGCGCGTCTTTTGCCGCTTGCATCACTTCCTCCAATGTAGCTCCTTTTTTCCCCCAGGCAATATTGTCAAAAATGGTACCTGAAAATAATAAAGGACTTTGCGGTACAAAACCAATGCTACCGCGTAATTGTTCAAAACTGTAGGAATGAATCGGCTGATCATCAATGTAAATTTCGCCATCAGTTGTATCATAAAGCCTTGGCATCAACTGGAAGAGAGAGGTTTTTCCAGATCCAGTTGCACCTATCATCGCCAACTTCCTCCCTGCAGGTAAAGTAAAGGAGATATTCTTCAATACTGGCTCATTACTATTTGGATATTGGAAAAATACATGGTCATATTCCACTTTTCCATTTTGTACAGTTACCGTTTTCTTCGGGTCTGCTGTATCAACGATGTCAACATCAACCGTTAATACTTCATTTATTCGGTCTGCGGATGCTTTCGTGCGGGAGAGCGCCATAATGATAAAGGAAAACATTGAAATCGACATGGATACACGAAGGGCATAGTTAATAATGGTTACTACTTCACCGACATTGGTATTTCCAGCAACGATTTGAGAGTTACCAAACCAGATAATAAATACCAAACTCATGTTCATAACAAAAAATAAGACAGGTGTGGAAGCTTCTACAAAACGAAAGGTGTTTCGTGTTGAATTCGCTAAATTGCGATTTGCTTTTTCAAATCGGCTTCCTTCAAAATTGCGGCGAAAAAATGCTTTAATCAGTCGCATACCAGCAAGGTTTTCCTGCATGATACGATTGACATTGTCTACGTTTCCTTGCACCTTCATAAACATTTTCCCTGCAAATTTAAGGACAATCGATAAGAAAAAAATAAGCAATGGAACTGTAATGAAGAAAATAAGAGCAAGTCTTGCGTGAACGACAAAGGCCATAATCACACCGCCCACTACAGTAAGAGGGGCTTTTGCCATAATTCGAAGTCCCATAAATACGGTGTTCTGCACTTGGCGAACATCATTTGTAAACCGAGTAACGAGTGCAGAGGTTGGGTACTGATTTAAATTTTTAAACGAGAAATCCTGGATTTTTTCAAATAATTTTTGGCGAAGATCATAGCCATAAGAAAAACTGACATGTGATGAATAAAAGGAATTAAGAACACCAGCCAAAAAGGAAAAGAAAGCTAGCACAATCATCATGCTGCCCCACATCGTGATATTCTCTAAATCCTGATTCATCACACCTTCATTAATCATTAATCCGAGGAAAAAGGGAAGAAGAAGTTCTACCGCCAGTTCTATGAGCATCAAAAATAGTGCGATGCCTGCGGAGAGTTTATACGGTTTTAAAAAAGACAAGACATTTCTCACGATGTACCTCCAATACAAAATAAAAACAATTTTTCTACTATTATAATAGTATCATTCAATTTTATCCAGTTTCTTATTTCGTGTTTCGAAATGAATGGAAATCTAATTTGTCTGTTTAATATGCTCTACTTTGTTTCAACTTAAAAATAGTACTGTCTTCCTATTAAAATGGTCGATAATAAGAACACAAGGTGATAGCTTTATCTACCCAAATGCGCGAAAATAAATTGTACCAATTAACGTGTACGGAAAAGAATTTAATTATATTTCAAGTGCATGCAGAAAGGGAAATGCAAATGTCGATGGATGATATTTTTAATAAATGGAAACAGACGGATTTTGTGGAACAAGTGAAACAGCGTATCAATTTTAAGGGAAATAATCAGGACGATGATTTTATTCAGCTGTTGTTATCGGGCTTTCAATCGTTACAGTTTATAATTTATGTGATGGAAGTCAGAGATGGAAAATACGTTTATTCTTATGCCAACGAAGCAGGGCTTGAAATCCTGCAAAGTGACCAATCACTCTTTGGAAAAACTTTTGAGGATGTATTGTCTAAGGAAAGTGCAGAGAACATGGAACAGCATTATCGGGAAGCTGTCATGTCTAATGAGGTTACCAGATTTGAAGATGAAATGATCCTGCAAAGTGGTGAAGAAGTAATCCAGGAAACGACACTAACACCTTTTTCTTTCCAGGAACAAAAGTATGTCATCGCTGTAGTAAAGGATATTACGGAAAAAAATAGGCAATGGGATACCTTAATCCAATCGAAAAGGCGTTTGGAGGAAAATGAACAGCGCTTATCTTCGCTGGTCGATCACAATAAGAATGCCGTATATATGTTTAATAAAAGTGGTTATTTTCTGGAAGTAAATCAGACAACTGAGAATATGTCCGGATATTCAAGCGGAAATTTAATAGGGAAACATTTCTCAAATATTGTTGTACCAAGGGATCGAGAAGAAGTAGAAGAGCAATTTCAACTAGCCGTTCAGGGACACACTGTGGATTATGAGACGACTATCTACCATAAAGATGGCCATGAGATTCATGTCTATGTACAAAATATTCCATACATCATTAATGGAGAAATAAAAGGCGTATATGGGATGGCTACAGATATCACTTCTGAGAAAAAGCTGTTTGAAGAAATGAGAATGCAAAATAATTTTTATAATTCATTACTGAAAGATAATACCGATACGATCGTTATTATAGATAATAACCATCAGGTTCAATATGTTAATGATGCATTTATAAATCTATTTGGTTTCGCGGAAAAAGAAGTACTAGGGGAAGAAATGCTTACCGTACCTGACTGGCTAAAAACAGAAACGGATGAGATACAAAATCAAGTATTACAAGGAAAGAAAATACAGGATCTACATGCGAAAAGACAACGGAAGTCTGGAGAATTACTGGACATGAGTCTTACATTTTCCCCGATTTATGATGAAACGGATCATATTATTGGGATGTCAATTACCGGCAGAGATATTACAAACACGATAAACGAACAACGGCAAATCAAAAAAGAAATGGAAGAGTTTGAACTTGTCTGGAAACATACGACAAATGCGATATGCCTGATTGGGTATGATGGCTCCATTATTAGGTCGAATCCAGGATTTGAAGAAATGTTTGGCGTGAAATCTGAACCGAATAAAAAAATGTCACTATCCGATATTCAACCAGAGTATCTCAATAATCAGATGGATTCGCTATTATCGAGGCTCAGTGAAGACCGGAACCCAATCGTATCCAGTACAAAACGAAAACGCAAAGATGGTACAGAGTTTGATGCAGAAGTTACCTACACCCCAATCCAGGAAGGAAATATGCTGGCAATTGCAACCTATAGGGATGTGACAGATTCTAATGCATTACTGGAAGAAATAAAAGAAAGGGAAGAGATGTATCGACAAATTGCAGAGTCACTTCCTGAAGCAATATTCATTTACCATAAAGATAAGGTGGACTATGTTAATCAACAAGGTTTGGAATTGCTAAATGCGAAAAACTCAAACCAGGTTGTTGGAAAAGGTCTATCCGATTTTATTCATCCGAAAAACAGGAAACACGTTATAGAGCAAATGAAAGAGGCAGAACAGCAATTACAAGAGGTTGAACCGAGTGAAGAGAAATTTCTTACACTCGATGGGGAAACTTTTTATGCAGAGACCCTAAAAGTACCGGTCACCATTCATGGAAGAACGTCCATACTCGTATTGGTCAGGGATATAACAGCAAAAAGAAGGGCCGAACAGGCGATGAAAGAAAGTGAAGAAAGATTCCGCATCATTGCCGAAAATTCCACGGATATTATCAAAGTACTCGATTCGAAAAGACGAGTGACTTATGCTTCGCCGACAGTGGAGCATATTTTAGGATATCCTGTCAGAGAAATTATCGGAAAACCTTATATACATTCCATTCATCCAGAGGATACAGAAGTAGTGGAGCGGCACTTTACTAACATGCTGCAGACGAAAGAAAACTTTGAAATGGAAGTAAGACAAATGCATCAGGAGGGCTATTCCATCTGGATGCGTTCCCATGTTATTCCAAATGTTAATGAACAGGGTGAAATTGAAAAGATAGTCGTAATCTGTAAAGACATCTCGGAAAATAAACGTAAAGAAGAAAAGCTTTCCAAAATGGCCTTTTATGATCAACTCACCGGATTACCGAACAGACGATTGTTTAATGACCGACTGGAACAGGCAATGTATACGACGGATCGCACCGGAAAACAGACAGCATTGATGATGATGGACTGTGACAAATTCAAGGATATTAACGATACATTGGGGCATGACGTGGGTGATGAAGTAATTAAGGAATTTGGTCGCAGAGTAAAGTTAACTATTCGCAAAACGGATACTGTTTCAAGGGTCGGAGGGGACGAATTTACTGTAGTTCTTCCAGAGTTGAAGAGTGAACTGGATGCGATAGAAGTAGGGAATAGAATACTGGAGAATGTACGGAAACCAATGCAAATAAGCGGTCATGAAATAGAAATTACAACAAGTATCGGTATATCCTTCTATCCGACGGGTGGCCGCGATTCTGACCAAATATTTAAGCAGGCGGATGAAAATTTGTATAAAGCAAAAGAACGCGGAGGGAATACACTATTTACAGATATTTACTAATTTAGAAATTATTCTTGGAGTGATTTTATTAATATAGTATATGGGAGACTAATCAAGCTAATGAAAGTAGGTACAAAAATATGAGGTATAAAAGAGATGAGCCTTTTCGTTATACTTTCGGAATACCTATACCAGCATCTTTTAAAATTTTAAAAATAGAAAACAAGATGATTGATTCTTCAAAAGGTGAAGCAAAAATCATCGATGTAAGCCCAGAAGGAGCAAAATTAAATTCAGAACTGGAATTACCAAGTAAACCTGTTCAAATAACGATTACTTTTAAGTTAAACGGTAAAGAATTTAATGTGATTGGGAATGTTATGTGGAAGAAACCAGTAGGGGTGACATTTGATTACGGAATACAACTTGAAATAGATGAGGATCATAGGCGGGAACTAATTGAGCATCTTAAATTGTTTTCAAAGAATGCAATGGATAAGTGAACTGGGTGCATGCCTAGTTCATTTTTTTAGGCTGTTTTCTAAAAGATGATTACTTTTGCAAGTCTTATATCGCATTGGATACAAAGTGAACTAGCTTTAGATGAAATTGGAGCTTAATCTATCGGAATTACCACCACATAAATTCCACAAAACTCATATTCGTAAAATAACGTCTATATCGTTTTGACAATCGTTTACATATGATGTATATTATCTGATGTGCGAACGATAATAAGGGAAATATGTTAAAATATCCGTGTTTTAGGGAGTGTATATCATGGAAAATGTATTTGATTATGAAGATATTCAGTTAATTCCCGCAAAATGTGTGGTTAATAGCCGCTCTGAGTGTGATACGACAGTAACACTTGGAGGACGAACTTTTAAATTACCGGTAGTTCCTGCTAATATGCAGACGATTATAGATGAAAGAATTGCAACGTATCGCTGAAAATGGCTACTTTTATATAATGCATCGATTCCAGCCGGAGAAGCGAATCGATTTTATTAAAGATATGAATGAACGTACCTTATATTCATCCATTAGTGTTGGTGTCAAAGAGGAAGAATATAGTTTTATTGAACAATTAGCTATAGAAAATCTATCCCCAGAGTATATTACGATTGATATTGCCCATGGACACTCCAATGCGGTGATTGAGATGATTCAGCATATCAAGAAGCACTTACCGGAAAGCTTTGTTATCGCAGGGAATGTTGGTACACCTGAAGCTGTTAGAGAGTTAGAAAACGCTGGATCAGATGCAACCAAAGTTGGAATTGGACCTGGAAAAGTTTGTATTACAAAAATTAAAACCGGTTTCGGTACTGGCGGTTGGCAGTTAGCAGCACTGCACTGGTGTTCGAAGACAGCAACCAAGCCGATTATAGCTGATGGAGGAATCCGTACGCACGGAGATATTGCAAAATCCATTCGCTTCGGTGCAACAATGGTTATGATTGGGTCTTTATTTGCTGGTCATGAAGAGTCTCCAGGAGAAACAAAAGAGAAAGATGGCAAGCTTTATAAGGAATATTTCGGTTCAGCCTCTGAATTTCAAAAAGGGGAAAAGAAAAATGTAGAAGGAAAGAAGATGTTTGTGGACTACAAAGGATCATTGCAAGATACACTAGATGAATTGGAGCAGGATCTTCAATCTTCTATCTCTTATGCAGGAGGAAAAGAAATAAAAGCCATCCGTAATGTCGATTATGTTGTTGTGAAGAATTCGATTTTTAATGGGGATAGGGTTTATTAGAAAGAGAATATTTTCTTAAGAAAACAGAAGCTAGGGATGTGAACCCTAGCTTTTTTTTTCACGTAAGGAAAATTATCCAAGAAGTATGTTCGGTTTACCTTAAATTTTAATGTCCCTAGTATAAGAAAAACGAACACATTCTCTAAAAGACGAGCGAATGCTTCGTTTTCTAACTATGCTGGTGATTTACGGGTTCTACCACTATTTATTAAATAACGATGCTGAAAAATCTCGGTGACAGCGAGTAAAAGTCCCGTAAATAAGGCTCCAAAGAAAGTTACTTCTGCACCAGCTAAAAACAGTGAAACAAAATAAACGATTAAAGTAGCAGCGGCAAAGTCCATAAGAGTACTAGTCCAAAAGGTATCCGCTTTTAACAGGAAAATTTCCATCATATGAGCAGCTACAGCGAGAATTAAACCAACAATTATAGGCTGCCAAAGATTAGCGTATGTCACATTTGGGAATAAGAAAGACGCGATGAAAACGGTAATAGGACAGACAAAGATTTTAATTATTAGACCTGTCATTATATACCCTCCTTTTTAGGAGTAGTATTTTCCAAGAAAATAAAAAGAATACAAAAAGGCTTTTATTTTAAGGCTGTTATCTAAAAGATGTTGCTCTTACAATGTTGTTCTAAATTTAATATACCCTCCTGACTAATGAAAATTCCTATGGTGATGCTCTCGCTTGTTCTCATGATGATAGCGGACTTTATTCGCTCAGGCAGAATACTTACGGTTCGTGGGGACGACCTAAAGGCTCATCAAGGAAAACCGGTGCGCCTCTAGTTTTTTATTAACGCTCCGTAGTAGGCTTCCTCGGTGCAAGGGAAAAAAAAGATTACTCAGTAGTGCTCGCGCTGCTAAAGTCTAAACACGAGTGATAAATTTCCTCTAATGGTTGATATCCCGCATACACTGGTTGATATGTGCGGCCGTTGTGTTGATATTTTGTACAACGGTTGATCTTTGCTTCTTTATGGTCACCCGCGGAAGTAGGTAGTGTATTTCCGTAGCGGTAAGTTGGTGCTCCTACATCATTTAAAGTTAGTCAGGAGTTTATATAAATTCATAACAACAAACTCTGCGAAAAGAGCCGATTTTGAAGAAAGTGTAAATGTCTGTTATTTCGGACTCTCTCTCCAGTATGAACAAAAAAACAGGCAGAACTAAATCCTGCCCCATCCTCTCCTAGAAATAATTACCTCTTAATTTTTGTCAATCACCTGAAATAGCGTTCATCATAACCCAAACGTTCAGAAGCGTCTTTACCTGCCTTAATCACTTTTTTAGCAATGTCTGGGATTTTGTAGTCTTTCATGCGTTGAATGGGTCCAACAACAGTAATGGCGCTGACTACTTTTCCAGTATAGTCCCTGATTGGTGCAGCAACGGATTTCGTTCCTTCTGTTAACTCTTCCGTACTGACTGCATATCCTTGTTTCCGAATCGTTTCCAGTTCTTCTCGAAGTCTGTTTGGATCTGTGATACTATTTTCAGTATAGGCAACTAAACCTTTTTCGATGACCTCTTCTACGATACTGCTGTCATTAAAAGCGAGTAAAACTTTCCCTGAACTGGTGCAATAGGAGGGGTTTCTCCTTCCGAGGTGAGTTAGTATGCGTACAGGGTGATTGCATTCTTCTTTATGAATATAGATCGTATCCAGTCCGTCCATAATCGCTAGGTGTGCTGTTTCACCAGTATCATTAACCAGCTTGTAGAGAACTGGTGCAGCTTCATTATGAATTTCCAAGTTATTGGTGACAATCCCGCCAAGTGTCAAGACAGATAGCCCCAGGCGATACTCGCTTGTTTTCTCATCTTTAATGACAAAGCCCTCACTTGCTAAAGTGGAAAGCAGTCTACTGACAGTGCTTTTTGCAAGACCAAGTTGTTCTGCGAGTTCACTTACTTTTTTTGTAGGTTCAAAAGTTGAAAAGCTTTTAAGAATACGCAGGGCATTTTTTACAGAAGAAAGTATTTGTGGGTCACCACTCTTTTTCTTCATGATTCTACCTCCTTATGTGATGTTCTGTATATAAGAACATATTTATTGCGTGTTTTATCAGGTGTAATTCAATAAGTACACTAATTTGTTAACGCTTACTCATAAGTATACTATAAATTCTATATATTTTTTACCTCTCGTTCCACATAGAGGAACTGGCGTCTTTTTTTATTTATTTAGCTTACTTATAATGAACATGTGCTGGAGTAAACAGCGTTTAAGTAATAGTTTGTCTACATGAAAATACTTGTTTTATAGGTAAAATACCGGAAATGGTGTATACATTTCCGGAAATACACATAAGGAGGAAGGTAACATGCAAACTACAGAAACTAAGACAGAAGTGAAACCGATTGATTGCTCACATTATATTGATGGAAAGTATGTACCATCAGGAAATGGGAAAACGTTCGAGAATGTTAATCCTGCTACAGAAGAGGTATTGGGAACCGTTGCAGTAGGTGGAAAGGACGAAGTGGATCAAGCGGTTAAAGTGGCAAGGAAAGCATTGAAAGGTGAATGGGGAAACATGCCAATTCGAAAACGCTCCGCAATTATTCGCAAAATTGGCGATTTAATTTTAGAAAGAAAGCCGGAGTTAGCAACACTTGAAACATTGGATACAGGGAAGCCATTATGGTTATCCAACAGTGTGGATATTGAAAGGGCTGCATATAATTTCCATTTCTTTGCCGACTATATGACTTCAGTTGGAACGGAGTCCTACCAGCAAGATGATATTGCCATTCATTATGCCGTTCGCCGTCCGACTGGTGTGGTAGGTTTAATTAATCCATGGAATCTTCCATTATTATTGATGACATGGAAATTGGCTCCAGCTCTTGCGGCAGGAAATACCGTTGTCATGAAACCATCGGAAGTAACGCCGATGACAGCTACAGTCCTAGCACAAATTTGTACAGACGCAGGGGTGCCTGATGGTGTTGTTAATATGGTACATGGATTTGGTGAAACAGGTGCTGCAATTACTGCACATGAAGAAGTCGATGCCATTGCCTTTACTGGTGAAACCGTTACTGGAACTGCGATTATGAAATCGGCTGCCCCAACGTTGAAAAAATTGTCCTTTGAATTAGGTGGTAAAAACCCAAATATTATCTTTGGGGATGCAAATTTAGATGATGTCATAGAAACAACGATGAAATCCAGCTTTATCAATCAAGGGGAAGTTTGCTTGTGCGGATCAAGAATTTATGTGGAACGTTCAATTTATGATGAATTTTTAGAACGGTTTGTAGCAAAAACGAAAGAGTTAAAAGTGGGAGACCCATTTGAACAAGATACAAATGTTGGTGCATTAGTAAGTGAAGAGCACTATAAAAAAGTACTTAGCTATTTGGATATTGCTAAGGAAGAAGGGGGAACTTTCCTAACAGGTGGGAAGGCTGCAGATGTAGATAAAGGATATTTCGTGGAACCGACCATCATTACTGACTTGGGAAGAGAGTCCAGATGTGTGCGTGAAGAAATTTTTGGACCTGTTGTAACGGTTATTCCTTTTGAAACGGAAGAAGAAGTGATGGAGCAAGTCAATGATACTCACTATGGTCTAAGCGCAAGCCTTTGGACGACAGATATTAAACGGGCAACGCGTTTATCTGCGGAAATTGAAGCAGGCATGGTATGGGTGAATACTTGGTTCTTGCGTGACCTTCGTACTCCATTTGGAGGAATGAAACACAGTGGTATCGGTCGTGAAGGTGGAGCACACAGCTTTGACTTCTATTCAGAATTAACGAATGTAACTGTTAAACTCTAGGAGGATTTATATGGTAACGAAGAACATACCTAAAATAGAAAGCCATGCAAAACATTTAGCAAATGCTTGGAGAAATCAGGAAGGGGTCCAACCATTAACTGAGTTGGATCCTGACCTCTCTATAGATGAGGCTTACTATGTCCAATTACACACCATTAGAGAGTACGTTGAAAGCGGTCAGCGAATTTCCGGAAAAAAAATTGGTTTAACGTCAAAAGCAGTACAGGAAATGTTAGGTGTTACGGAACCGGATTATGGACATTTATTAGATAATATGGAAGTGAAAAATAATGGGGAGATTTCCTTTAATCGTGTACTTCAGCCTAAAGTGGAGGGAGAACTTGCTTTTATTTTAAAGGAAGACCTAGCTGGACCAAATGTAACCGCTTTTGATGTTCTTCAGGCGACAGATGTAATTGTACCTGCTCTTGAAATTGTCGATAGTCGAATTAAGGATTGGAAGATTACCCTTGAGGATACTGTAGCTGATAATGCATCTTCCGGATTATATGTACTCGGTGGAACCCCTAAAAAAGTTACTGATATTGATATCAAGCAAATTGGAATGGCGATTTATAAAAATGGGGAGCTTCAAAATACGGGTGTTGGTGCTGCTGCATTAGGAGACCCTGCCAAATGTGTGGCATGGCTTGCGAATAAACTAGCAAACTATGACATTATATTAAAAGCCGGGGAAGTGATTTTATCAGGTGCCTTATCCGCAATGATAGAAGCAAAACCAGGTGACCATTTTTACGCAAAATTTGCTGAATTAGGTGAAGTACGAGTTCGTTTTACAGAAGAATAAATAGGGAGGGATGGGTATGAGTAAAGTTAAAGCAGGAATTATTGGTTCTGGAAATATTGGGTCCGATTTAATGGTCAAATTAACCAAATCGGATACATTGGAATTAACCACGATGATGGGGATAGATCCGACTTCAAGAGGTATGCAGCATGCGAAACACTTAGGACTGGAAGTATTTGATAACGGGGTAGATGGTTTATTAGAACAACCGGACATAGTTGATATTATATTTGATGCAACAAGTGCAGGGGCACATATTCATAATGCAGAGGTGGCCAAAAAGCTAGGTAAGCAAATGCTGGACTTAACTCCAGCAGCAATTGGTCCTTTTATTGTTCCAACGGTGAACTTAGGTTCCCACCTGGATGCGGATAATGTCAACTTAATTACATGTGGTGGTCAGGCGACGATTCCGATTATCCATGCGATAAATAAAGTTGCAGCGGTTGAATACGGAGAAATCGTTGCGACGATTGCAAGTAAAAGTGCTGGTCCAGGAACAAGGGCAAATATTGATGAATTCACTGAAACTACTGCTAAAGGCATTGAGCAAGTAGGTGGTGCGAAAAAAGGGAAGGCAATCATTATCTTAAATCCAGCTGAACCTCCAATTATGATGCGTGATACGGTTCATGCCATCGTAGAAGAGGGAGAAGTGGACGAAAAGGCAATTACTGATTCGGTTGTGGAAATGGTAGAGAAGGTCCAATCTTATGTTCCTGGGTATAAACTACGTACAGAACCGATTTTTGACGGAAATAAAGTCACTGTGTTCCTTGAAGTGGAAGGGGCTGGTCATTACTTACCAAAATATGCAGGTAATCTTGATATTATGACATCGGCAGCTGTGAAGGTAGCGGAGGAATTTGCAAAAAATCGATTAAATGTAGCAGCCAAATAAGTTCAGGAGGGGAGGATACATATGTCCAATCAAAAAGAAATAAAAATTACGGAAGTTGCATTGCGGGATGGAAGTCATGCGATTAGTCACCAGTACACGGTAGAGCAGGTAACAGCAATTACGAAAGCATTAAATGAGGCACGTGTCCCATATATTGAGGTTACCCATGGTGATGGACTGGGAGGATCATCATTACAATACGGTTTATCTTTAACAGATGAGTTAAAATTAATAGAATCGGCTGTTTCTGTTGCTGATTTTTCAAAGATTGCGGTCCTGTTACTCCCTGGAATTGGTACAATTGAGGATTTGAAAGAAGCAGCTAGTATTGGAGCAAAAATGGCAAGGGTTGCAACGCATGTGACGGAAGCAGATGTATCGAAGCAGCATATTGAAACAGCTAAAGAATTAGGCATGGAAACGGTCGGGTTTTTAATGATGAGTCATATGGCTCCAGTGGAAAAACTGGTAGAACAGGCCAAATTAATGGAAAATTATGGAGCGGATACGGTTTATGTAGTGGATTCTGCAGGTGCCCTCCTTCCACATCAAGTGACGGAACGAATCAAGGCTCTTCGTCAAGAGTTATCTATTCATATCGGTTTCCATGGTCATAACAATCTATCCCTTGCCATGGCTAATACATTAGCTGCGATTGAGGAAGGGGCTAATAGAATCGACGGAAGTATCCGCTGCTTAGGTGCTGGTGCAGGAAATACCCAAACAGAAGTATTGGTAGCTGTGCTGGATAAAATGGGAATTCAGACTGGCGTAGATCTATACAAAATTATGGATATCGCAGAGGATATCGTTGCACCTATCCTGCCAAAACCTCAAGAAATCACCAAAGACAGTTTAACGTTAGGTTATGCTGGCGTATACTCCAGTTTTCTTCTGCACTCCAACCGTGCAGCGGAGAAGTTTGGTGTTGACTCCCGTGATATTTTAGTAGAATTAGGCAGAAGAGAAATTGTTGGCGGACAAGAAGATATGATTATTGACGTTGCTGCTGAGCTTGCGAAGGCAAAAGCAACCGTTTGATGGTTAGAGTTTATAAAAAGCTCTTTTTGCAAGGTGTATTGTTATAAAATTGATATAAACTCCTAACTAACTTAATTAAGGATAAATGTCTGATGGGATGGGTGCTATGTTGATTTCCGCTCCGGGCAGTCGCTTTCCGCGGGCACGGCTTCAGCCTCCTCGCGGAAAACCACCGCTGCGGGGTCTTCAGACACGTGCTATTCCAGCAGGAGTCGACTACCCTCCGCTACAATCAACCATCTTAATAGTGGTAGACTATATTTTATAGCATAATCACATGCTAGAAAGCCAAAAGCACCAAACCAGCGGAGGAAATACACGGAGACTCCTGCGGGAAAAGAGGCATCGGTGAGACCCCTAAAGAAGACAGCACGAGGAGGCTCACCAGCCGCCCGTGGAAAGCGTAGTGTATTTCTGCAGCGGTAGTATTATCTCAAATTAAATATATTTACAGTCTATATAAAATGCGAAATAAAATATTCCTGCAAAAAGTAATAATCTTTTAGAAAACAGCCAAAAGGAATATACAGTTATACATTGGAAAGGAGGAAGAACATGGATAAAAATCTAATCAAAGAGCTTGCTAATTATACACATCATGCAGAAAAAGAGAAACAGGAAATCTTAAAAATTACTGCGGAGCTATATCCGGAGCTGACGATTGAAGAAGCCTATTTGGTACAGGAAGAATTAATTAAACAAAAGTTAGAAAAAGGTAGCAAAATCATTGGTCCTAAAATGGGGATTACAAGTGAAGCGAAAATGAAACAAATGAATGTAGATGATCCAATCTATGGATATGTATTTGATTACATGGTCATTAATGAAGGGGATTCTATCTCTATATCAGATTATATCCATCCGAAAGTAGAGCCGGAAATTGGTTTTATTTTATCAAGGGATTTGGAAGGACCGGGTGTGACGCCATTGGATGTTTTACGCTCGACTGAGTATGTATTCCCGGCTATTGAAATTATTGATAGCCGTTACGAAAATTTCAATTTCACATTACCAGACGTTATAGCGGATAACACCTCAGCAGCTGGTGCAGTATTTGGAACGAACCTTAAAAGACCGGAATCATTAGAATTGGATGTAGTCGGTGTTACCTTATCGATTAATGGTGAAATTCAGGCTTTAGGTGCAGGTGCCGCAGTTCTTGGCCATCCAGCTAACTCTGTTGCAAGACTTGCTAACATGCTGGCTAAAAAAGGGGAAAAGGTGAAAGCAGGTCAGCCGATTTTAACTGGTGGTATTACAGCAGCAGTACGATTATCCCCTGGAGATTATGTCAGTGCTAAGTATGGTGGCCTAGGAGATATTTCGTTTTTCGTTAAAGAATAAATGTGAAACGGAAATTTTCTTTATATCGACAAGGGGGGATGGACTTGCCACTCGTTAATATTCAAATTATGGAAGGCAGATCACAGGAAAAAATTGATGCATTAATGAAAAATGTGACAGATACGGTTAGTGAAACACTGGGGGCTCCAAAAGAAAATGTACGGGTGATTGTAACCGAAATACCTAAAACACATTGGGGCATTGGTGGAACCAGTGCTAAAAATTTAGGGAGATAATCGGTGAAACGAGTAACCGCTGTACCAATGTCTTAAAATGCAGTCTTATAAAAAAATCCGAACTAAATTGATTTCTAAATAAAGATTTTAAATCATAGTTCGGATTTTTCTTAACTAAAACATTTTTGTCCCATCCTAAAATGCAGAATTTTTTATAAAATTTTTAGAATGTTGCGCATAGAGGAACAACTAGATTCCTATTACGATTGACTTATATATAATAAACATTAAGAACTATTCCTTGTATAACATTTCTATGAATCTATATTTTTTTAGATTTAATGAAAACGTTATCATTAGGAGTAGAAAAATAGGAGGGAATTGTGTCATGGAAAACGAATTAAAGAGGTTTGATGTTGCTCAATTAGCTCACGTGGAGATTTTTACTCCGGATCCGGAGGGCACACTATGGTTCTTTAAAGAATTATTAGGTATGTCAGAAACAGCCAGAGAAGGGCAATCCGTTTATCTCCGTTCTTATGAGGACTTTTATCATCATTCGCTAAAAGTAACGGAAAGAAAGGAAGCGGGCTTAGGGCATATAAGCTGGAGGGCTAGTTCAAAGAATGCATTAGAAAGACGCGTGAAAGACCTTGAAAAATCCGGAGCTGGGAAAGGATGGATTGATGGGGATCTTGGTCATGGTGCAGCTTACCAATTTGTAACTCCTGACAACCATAATATGGAAATTTTATGGGATATTGACTATTATCAGGCGCCAGAAAATCAAGTAACCGTATTAAATAATCGACCGCAAAAACGCCCGAACAAAGGGGTACCAGTTCGTCGGATTGATCATGTGAATTTACTGTCCAGTGATGTTACTGTTAATAAAAACTTTGTGATGGATGAATTAGGATTTAACTTAAGGGAGCATGTCGTAAAAAATGACGGAGGAGAAATTGGTGCTTGGTTAAGTGTTAGTCCGTTAGTTCATGAACTAGCCTTAATGGGTGACCAAGGTACTTCTGAGAAGGGACTGGGACGACTTCATCACGTTGCTTTCTGGTATGGCTTCCCGCAGCATTTACA
Organism: Oceanobacillus salinisoli; assembly: GCF_009733865.1. Lineage (GTDB taxonomy): Bacteria > Bacillota > Bacilli > Bacillales > Amphibacillaceae > Oceanobacillus > Oceanobacillus salinisoli. The sequence continues at coordinate 314,841 of NZ_WOFB01000002.1, forward strand.
TGACTTGTCTGAATTATTAACTGAAAATGGAATTAAAATTGAAGCAGGCCCATTGAAGCATGGGGTATCTCAAGCGATGTGCATGTATGTCATTGAACCTGGAGGAAATCGTGTAGAACTATTTGGCGATTCCGGATATTTAATCTTTGACCCAGATTGGAAGCCAGTAACCTGGACAGAAGATCAAGTGGAGCAAGCAATTATATTCTATGGGGCTCCATTACCGGATTCCTACTTTAAATATGGAACTCCACAAGTGAAATCACCTGTACCATCATCAAAATAAGAATGGCTATGATTATAGATCATCCCACTTCCTAATTGAGAGAAGTGGGATGATTTTTCGTTTAATGATGAAACTTGTTATTTTTGGATTACGGACACTTCATTTTTAGTGTATTTTTTAATAAGTTAAGAAAGTATAAATTTGCGCGTTGATGTCTAGCTCCATCGCCCAGCGACTAGCGGACTTCCCTCACCTCCGTACGATAAGTCAACATCGACTCACTCCGTTCGTCGTGTTTCCTTTATCTCCTACGGCAGTGGAATGTTCAATTAAGACCGCTGCTTTGCGCAGCAACATTGAACCACCTGGCATGGCCAGGCGCAGTCCGTACGTCGCTAAACGGGCGCTTGCGCCTTTCTTATAAGTTTTCGCACTTTTAGTGTATAATTAATAGGAGATAATAAATATAATGTTCTTTTTAAGTAGCATAAGGTATAATAATTATATAGTTATTTGTTACTATATATTATGTCGTCAGATAGGTATATAGCATTATTTTTGCAGATAGAGATAATGTTGTTTTCTTCTTTCTAAATTTATTCGATAACATGAGAAGGTTATCGAATGGAGGGGATCAAAATGGATTACTGTAACGATTGTCCGTCAAACAAAGACTGCACGAATTGTTTGGAATTAATCGGTGGAGGAAGGTTCCGCAAGAAAGTCAATCCGCCTATAAATGTCAAATTACAAAGTCTGGATGGCGGCGGCAGTTATTCTGGGAAATTACACGCAATCAGTCGGGTGGGAATGTTGATAGAAACTGATGCTCCGAAAAAAGAATATAAAATATCTATAAATGGTAAAATAAATGCACATTTGTCACCAGTCTACCATAAAGGATTGGAACATTTAATTGCATTCGATATCGTTATAGTTAATAGAGAAGAGAAATCAGACAAACGACTTACCAGAGATGAATACGAATATTTATTTATGGAAAAAACAGAGATTATTGATAACTTGACAGAAGATCTTGAAGAGGAAGTTAAAACTAGAATAAGAGAAGATTTGAAAACAGAATTATTTAAATCGCAATTGCTTGACGAATTAATGGTCGGATCCACCTATAAGTATGAAAAGGGACATCTTAAACAATTAAGTGGAGAAAAATCCCCATTATTGGATGAAGAAACATTAACCGATTTAATGCAAAAGTCGTTTAAAGAAAAAGGACCGACCAGGGATGTCATTATTGATCCAGATGGCCGTTATATTGATGTTCATGCAGTTCCTTTTGGCTATCAAACAGGTGGATGCCTGACATTTGATGTCACCGATTTAGTGAATAAGGAAAAACGGTTACTGCAAGAACAATGGGAAAATTATAAAGAGGTTATTCAATCGATTACAAAAGGGAAGGTCCTGTTAAAAAATAGTACGGAAATGGACGAATTACTCCAGGAATATCAGGAAAAGGAAAGGTATCAGTTAACTGATAAAAAGCAATTAACTCCTATTAGGGAAAGCATAAAAGAAGTTATCAATAATTATAACTTAACGGATAAACAACAGTATGGAATTCTCCTTGCCGTCCAAGAAGCTGCTACAAACGCATTAAAGTATTCTACGGATGGGGAAATTCAATTAAGAGAATCCGATGATGAGATTTTAATAACAGTGCATGATCAAGGGAAAGGAATTGCTTTAAAAAACCTCCCTAAAGCATTGCTGGTAAATGGGTTTTCTACCGGTTCCACTCTGGGGCAGGGGTTTAACCTAATGTCGCGGATTAGCCATCGATTATTTTTGAAGAGTGATCATACTGGTACTAGCGTCGGTCTATTATTTAAGAAGCCTTAATAGATTTTATGAGAAACAAAGATGATGCGAACAATCGGTCTAGATATCTTCTTTTAGTTGTATAGATAGGCCATTTATTATGATTGTCAAAGGCTACTGCCAAGGGGATGGCAATAGCCAAACATTTTACATTAATATTTTAATAAGTAAAATATGTTCTAAGATGTTAGAAAGAAACGGCCCTTTTGTTTTGACCTTCCCAGATTTTATGAAATATCTCTTTCGTAATTTTGACATCTTTTTCAGCAGTCCAGGGGTCATTATAATAATAATGATCCTCATCAAAGCCTGTTAATGTTAAAGCGTGAACCGTAAAACCATGCATGGATGCCACCAATACAACTACTGGTTTATCATTAGATAAATATTCTTCCAGCTTATCGTTACTAGTATCCGTAAGATCTATGGCACTACCAGCATATTTTTCTATTAAGTTGATTAGGGCGGGGGGATAAACCGTCCAGCCCTCGGGTGTAAATGGGTCACCGACATATCCGAGGTTTGGATCCTCTGGATGTCTAGGCATTTCTTTGGCAAGGGTTAATTTATCTAGGTCTACACCTTTGTACTGAAGCATCATCGTTACTGCGGTAATTTCACATCCAGTTGGTAATTCAGGCTGCTGACTGATAATTGGTACGTTTAATAGGATCATTGTTCGTTCTCCTTTTTATATTTTATCTTCTATTATACTATTAAATGTAAAGAGTAGGATTGCTTCTTTTCGATTCTTTTTAAGGAAAATTCTATAGATAGTCCAGCATTGCATTTGCGATGGAGCAATAGATGAGTAATCCTAAAATATCATTTATAGTTGTAATAAAAGGACCAGAGGCAATGGCAGGATTGACGTTTAATTTGTTTATAATTAGAGGTACAATTGAACCTACAATAGTTGCTATACTTAACGTACATAAAATGGAAACTCCAACAATGACAGCAAGTAGGATATTGCCTTCATAAAATATCCGTTATCATAACGCCCAGTACAACCATACAAATAAGTCCTAACATCGCTCCGGTAGCAAATTCTCTACGTATCATTTTTCTGATGCCGCCATTTTGAATGGTGCCCAGTGCCAATCCTCGAACAGTGACGGCTAGAGATTGTGTACCCGTATTTCCAGCAGAATCCATAATTAGTGGAATAAATGCGGCAAGTAAGACGATAGCTTCCAGTGTTTCTTCAAACTTTCCTATTACTTCTGCTGTGATTAGTCCAAAAAACATAAGTAAAATAATCCAAGGCACTCTTTTTTCGTGCGGCAGTAAAGGCACTAACATTTGCATCTGTGCTTCCTTTTGAGGTGGATATTTCATCAAAATTAGTCGTCTTTTGCTCCATCCCATCTATTACATCATCGACTGTAACCATTCCGACTAGTGTTCGGTTTTTTGAAACAACTGGTACCGCTAAAAAACCATGCTTCTTAATAAGGCGTGCAACCTCTTCCTGTTCCATTTTGACATCCACTGAGACAACATTTGTACTCATTATATTTTCAATTGTTTCATTTTCCTTTGCTGTAATTAGTTTTCTTAATGAAATGACCCCTACTAATTTTTCATCTTCATTGATAACATAAAGATAATAAATCCCCTCGACATCGGCTACTTCATTTCGCAATTTTTCGATGACAGAGGAAGCTGTATCATTGGAAGTAATTCGGAAAACCTCTTTGGTCATAATCGAACCAGCAGTTTTTAATGGATAGGATACTTCAGCAGCTATCATTTTGTCCATTTTTTGAAGGAATTCTTTGGCTTTGTCCCCCGGTAGTTCCTGTAAGAAGTAAGCAATATTCTCAGCTTTCATATAGTTAAACATTTCGGTCGAATATATATCATTCAGTTCTAAAAAAATTTCCTTTTGCTTGTTTATGTCGAGCTGTTCAAAGACCTCAGAAAATTCATAAGGAGTTAGATATTGATAGATTAGATGGCGCTGTTTTTCATCCATCGTCATAAATATCTTTGTTCGATCAGACGGGTGCATCTCCAAAAATATATCACGAAATAATGTGGAATCCTCTTTTTGCAGTGATTTGATAATGTCTTGCGTGTATGATTTATGGTCTTTTATACCTAATTTAATCATTAGTAATCCTCCTTTTTAAAAAGATAAGAAAGTATAAATTTGCGCTTTGGTGTCTAGCTCCATCGCCCAGCGACTAGCGGACTTCCCTCACCTCCGTACGATAAGTCAACATCGACTCACTCCGTTCGTCGTGTTTCCTTTATCTCCTACGGGGACTGTTCGGTTAAAACCACCGCTTTGCGCGGCAACACCGAACCACCTGGCATGGCCAGGCGCAGTCCGTACGTCGCTAAACGGGCGCTTGCGCTTTTCTTATCGGAGGCAATTAATTAATTTGTGGAAGAGAGAATGGCCTCCGATGTGATTATTCTTTTTTGAAAAATGTTACAGGTGTACGAACTGGGTTCTGGATAACTGTCCATGCCATCCTCACTTCCTTTCCTAGTAATATAAAAAACACCTCCCACGAATGGAAGGTGTTTCAAATCTCAATAGAACGAGCTGAATAAATTTCAGAACAAAAATATCCGAGTTTCCTCCATTCGTAGAGCTTTAGCACTGTGCGGCATAGGATTTTATCCAGCTACATTAAAAACCACCTTATGTCGATGGTTTCTGTTGACCCATTGGCGTCTTTGGACATTTTTGGGCAGCAGCGTATCTCCTGCACAGGAGCCTCACCTAACGAGGTATTAAATTTGTTAATCTTACTTTAATCAAAAAGATTTAGTTTGTCAATCATGTTGAAGTAAGTGATTGGTGTAGATTGGAAAAGCCTGAATCTCTTGTAAGGTAAGAGGTTCAGGCTTTTAGGTGAATGATTCCGACTGGACTCGAACCAGCGACCCCCACCCTGTCAAGGTGATGCTCTCCCAGCTGAGCTACGGAATCGTACTATAAATAGTATTATTTACTATAATAGATTTTAGGTGATCTGTCAATATATTTTTAGAATTATAAATTTGTATTAATGTCAGCACGTTTAGCTTAAATCACCCAACATACCGTAAAATTCTCTTTATTTACATGTTAACAAAAAATTCAAATTTAAAGCTCGTCTATTTTTTCATCTCCAGCATACAATGTCTTCAGAGGTGAAAAATATTGAGAGAAGCAACTGTAGATAAATCACATATCTTTATTATTATGTTCTTCATTAGTTTGATCATGAGTATTCAGTCTCCTATTTTCACCCCATATGCGGCGATGATAGGTGCATCAAGTGTTTTAATTGGTATTATGCTGAGTGTTTCTTCGTTGGCAAATTTAACAGGGAATTTAATTGCAGGGCCTTTGGTGGATCGTTTTGGCAAGAGAATTTTTATTACGTTACCACTCTTTGCATCAGGTATGCTGTTTATTGGCCATGGCCTGGTATCGAATTCTGCAAGTTTATTAATCCTTCGAGCATTAAATGGATTTTCGTTGGCATTTTTAATCCCTGCTGCAATGGCTTTATTGTCCGGTTATGCAGCGAATAGCGAGCAGCAAGGAAAGAACATGGCAATTAATGGAATTCTTGGAACCATCGCAAGCATCATAGCTCCGTTAATTGGCGGGCAATTGGGTGTTTGGATAGGATATGCCAATGCTTATTTTGTTATAGGAACCGCATTGATTTTAACTGCTGTTTATACGATAGGATTTTTAAAAGATAGACAAGTTGTTGTGGTGAAGAGGGATAGCAATCCGAAATTATTAAGTTTGAAACATGTACTGGGAATGCCTAGTCTTCAGATTGTTTTTATGACGGGGTTTGCTGTGATGTATATTCATGGTGTGATTATTTATGAAGTGCCTTATTTGACGGTTGAACAGGGACTTTCTACTGCTAACACAGGACGTTTATTCAGCTATTTAAGTATTGGAACATTTTTATCTTTGTCCTTATTTTTTATCAATCGATTTGATCCGGTGAAACGGTTGATGTTTGGATTGTTTGGTATGTGTATGGGTTTATTTGCTTTATTCAATTCGCTCCTTTCATTAGGATTGCTTTTGTTTTTAATCGGCCTATGCTTTGGAATTATTATGCCTGCGATGGCAACTGCGCTTACAGACGCCGTTTCAAGGGAAGGGCATGGAAGGGCATTTGGAGTAATGTCAGCGGTATATTCTTTAGGTATGATTGTTAGTTCGTTTTTAACAGGAATTATACGGGAAGTGATTTCCCCGTATTTTATTGCCTTTTTAATAGGGATGCTCGTATTAACCATAGTCGGCTATAATAAATTACGAACACCAAGGCCGGCTCAGTCCAGAATACCTTATTAAATCGAATAGAAGAGGAGGAAAGAAATGAAGAAAATGTTTCCTTTTATTGGAATTGTTGCGATACTTGGTTTGGTTGCCTATATGGAAACACCATCGGACTCGTATCACGGTTTTACACCTGATCTCCATGTTGATTCCAATCCAGCTATGGAGGAATCGGAAGAAGCTGTTGCTCAAGCAGAAGAGGTTAGTATACCAACTTTCTCATCTTTAGAATATGTTCTGGAAGAAACAAAAGAAGTAGACGGATACATGATAGAGCAGTACAGGGAGTATGAAATTTACGAAGATGAAAACGGGGTGGTTGTCAAGAGAGTACCAACCTCCAACTATGATTTTTTGAGATATAAAATAGAGGAAGAGTAGGTGTGAAAGAGGCTGAACCTCGCTAGAAGGTTCAGCCTCTTCGGTGCCTAGTTCGACAAAATTCAACAAATTCCGGGAAGTGACAGGCACCTTATTGGGTTAGTTGCTGCTGGCATTGTTGAACAAGTTGCTGTATTTGTTGTAATTGCTGTGCTGCATTGCGCTCTCTCATGGACATGGTCATGTCAGACATGTTTGCTCCGCCTTGTTGCTGGCCTTGCTGCATTTGTGTCTGTCCACCTTGCTGAGCTTGTTGTTGTAATGCTTGTGCATTTTGCTGCTCGTTTTGCTCAAGCTGCTGGGCAATTTGTGCAATTTGTTGTAAGGTTTGTTGTGCTTGCTGTGTTGTCATGATGTGATCTCTCCTTTGTAATAAAAAAGTCCCCCTTATTTTACAGAAGTATTATGATTTTATTCATTATTTAGGGGGGCTTTTTTTTAAAATGTTTATTTAGGTTTGACCGTGTAAAACGTTATAAATGGTACAAAATAATAAGCAAAAAGAGGGAGTATATCATGGAAGAAAACAATCATAACTATACAGTTACAGGTACAGATATTGAAGAAGTTAAAAGGAAAAATGCAGAGTCGGGCTTATCTTATAATGAAGTGAAAGCATTGATTGCTAATACAACAGGTGGGAGAGGTACGTCAGTATACAGTGATACCAATCCACAAGAGGTTCGAAAAAAGATTAACCCAAAGCAATCAAAATAAGGAGGTTTGAGCTATGCCTGAAAAAGATTTTGAACAAATATATAACGAGTACAGGGAACAGAGTGAGCAGCAAATTATAGATGGTGGAACAAGTGATAACAATGGAAAAGAGCAAATCATTGCAGTACGAAAAAATGACAGTGGTGATATCATCGCTTTTAAAACAGATACTGGTCGAGAATTGGATTATGTCGCTGCATTAGAGGAAGCAAAGGCAGGACATCTTGCCCATGTTGATGTGTTTCATAAGTATGGCAGGGATATTATTCGCAGTGAACCAGATGGAGTCAAAGAGAATAATTTGGATAATTTGCCATTGTTTTAAAGTGGAAGGCCCCCATCATGTTTGGGGGCTATATTTTTGTGCGATTTTTCATTATTTGATGCTTAGTTGCAGCTTGAGGTACTATTTATCAATTCTATATTATTTATTCGTGAACAATACCCGGTAAATGATGGATGGAAGATTTACTAAACTATTAGGTGACAGAGCCAAACAGATTCAACAAATTCCGGGAAGTAACAGGCACCAGGACGGCGATAAGTTGAGTGATTCGACAAAATGTTATATAATTCGGGGAGTAACAGGTACCAATGGATTCGTTGAGGTTACTTCAGTTTAAGAGAAAGTTTTCTTACTTTGGACGTTAAGATTTTAGCTTCATGCATCAATTTTTACACTGATCTAACTTGTTAGAAAAACTCGCATTCGCTCGTCTTTTAGCGAATGGGCCTGTTTTTCTTATACTTAGTACCTTAAAATTTTAATTGTGCCGATACTACTTCTTGCTAAACCTTTATACTTTCCTAACGTGCAAAAAGAGTATGAGAAGAAAAGAAAGGTTTCTGGATAATGAGAAGAAACCTTTCTTTTTAACCAACATATTAGAGAGATTTTTTAGAACCGTCGATTTTCTGGTATTGCACGATCAGTTGATCCAAATCCTGACTGTATGCTAATGTTTTTTCGCTGTTAATTCCATATATGCTAACAATTTCAAACATATCATTTCTTTTTTTATCGATGCTTTTTAATAATTCATCTTTCTTTTCTTTATAATTAACACTCATTGGATACCTCCGGGATGGATTTGATTTGATAATCGAAACATGTATGTATTATAATTATTTCGAACTGTGCCAAAAGTCCTATAATCCGAACATAAATCTTGCTTTCCTACATGATTTAGGAGCATTCTGTCGAATAAATCCCTCCATTCATCTTGATTATAATGTTTCAAGTGTAAAGGTTCTATTGAACATACATTACTCTTTCTCTTCGATAGAAAACGATTTAATCCTAACAAGCTATATTTTATTACATATAATCATAAATGTAAACAGAAATATGACTATTAGTTCTAAAAAGTCAGATTTAAACAATGTTTATCAAATTTTGTAGGTTGATGAAGGAGTATTGTATGATAGATAAATATAAAATAGGAAATCAATTAAAATTACTTAGAAAAGCTAAAAACTATACCACTCAAGAACTTGCTAGCAAGGTAAATGTCTCCCAATCTTATATAAGTCGTTTTGAAAATGGGAAGGCAATACCGGATATTGAAATGTTAGATAAGATATTAACTGCTTTAGATACAGATCTTTCTACATTTTTCTCAGATGAATTGCAAGACATTCCTGCTGATTTGATACAGCTTGTTGTTATGTTGAAAGAGTTAAGTCCGGAAGCAAGGAGAAAGCTTACTGAATTTATAGAAATCGTATTAAAAAATTAAAGGCAGTCTACCTTGCGCCAAGGATATTCTACCATATAAATACTCGTTGCTATAATCTTTACACAGAAAAATCATTCGACAAATTTCGGGAAGTAACAGGCACTTGTTAGGGGGAGAGGGATGAATAATAATTGGAATAGGGTAATATATCGTATTTGGGCTCCTGTGTATGATAAATTTTTTAACTCAGGGATGTTTGTGAAAGCACGAAAGAAAACATTTCAGGGAATCGATTTTAAACGTAATTCTAAAATATTATTTGTTGGTGTTGGTACAGGTGCTGATTTAGAGCTGATTAATGATACAGAATTAGATATTACGGCTATTGATTTTTCGGAAGCTATGTTAGAACGGGCAAGAGAAAAATTTAGTTCGTCAACTATTAAATTTATAAAAATGGATGCCCAAAATATGAGTTTTGAAAGCCATTCGTTTGATATGGTGGCAGGAAGCTTAATTCTTTCTGTAGTCCCTAATGCCAATACATGTTTTCAGGAAATGATCAGAGTGTTAAAACCTGGAGGAAAATTAATTATTTTTGACAAATTTTCTTCAGGCATTCGACCTTCTCTGGGAAAAAGACTTATGAGACCAATAATAAAAGTATTAGGAACAGATATAGGACTTAACTTTGAAACGCTGTTCGAAAAATATAAAGATGATTTAAGGGTTATAGAGGATAAACCAGTTATGCTAGGTGGAATGTATAGGAAAATAATTATACAGAAACAAGGTTAATTAGAGGATATTAGCTTGAAAAAAGCACACTTTTAGAAGAAACAAATTACCTGTAAAAAAACAGTCTAAATCTATCAGCCTTAAAAAATTAATAACACCTTAAATAGTTCTTACAGTGGCTCTGTCTATCTGTATATATTATATTTTGAGAACAATTTCTATATCAAAAACATTTAACCGCTTTGTATCACATTAAGAAATACCATGCTGTTCAACCTAAGCACCACATTCAATAATTTCGACAAATTTCGGGAAGTGACAGGTACCCCTAGTGATGTCTTTTATTTATTACTAGGAAGTAACTTACAATTAAATTTGTAATAGGTGCAAAAAAACACTGTTTCCATCCATGTTCTGGATAGAAACAGTGTTTTTTTACATGCATATGTTCGTCAAATTTTGAGGGTATCATTGTGTTAATTATGTGTTATAGTGTTTATATAGATATATACACTATAACACTGGGGAGGAATGGGAGATTCATGAATATTTTCGTTGCATATGTTTCAGTTTTTGTATTAGCTGCAATTCCATTATTTGAGGCTTATGGAGTAATTCCGGTTGCGACCATTGCAGGATTATCTGTACTGCCTGTGATGGTACTTGGGGTTGTTGGTAATATTGCTACCGTCCTGCTGGTTATTGTTTTCATTAATCAAATAAAGAATTGGCGAAAGAAACGGAAAGGGAACAATGATGAAAAAACGAGTAAACGATCGGTCCGTGCACAAAAGTTATGGGGGAAATATGGTCTGCCTGGATTAGCAATGCTTGGTCCATTGGTGGTAGGGAGTCATCTAACAGCATTAATGAGCATTACGTTTGGAGGAACAAAAAGAAAAACATTCTATTGGATGACAGCAAGCATTATTACGTGGGGCTTCGTTTTCACCATACTAATATTACTGGGAATCGATTTCTTGGGTTTAGAAGAGCGTGGATTTATTAATTATTTTGACATAGAACAATAAACAATTTATAAGGAGGGAATTGAATGTTTCAGGATGCATTCTGGTTGGCTAAAAAGGAGTTAAAGCATCATTGGTCTGCTATCGCTTTATCGCTGTTATTTACTGTCTTTGTCGGTGGCAGTACAGGAATGTTACTTGCTGATTCTGCTGTTAAGATGTTTGAAGACCATGCAACATCCTATAATTGCTTTCTGCTGGATTTGATATTTCTTGGTTTGACACCAGCTTTTGCAACCATTTTCATGGCTAAGCCCTATTTAACTTTACAAACAATAAAGGAGGACCCATATAGCAAGCGCATGGCTTTTCTTCGTTCCTTGCCAATTCCGGTTAATGTATTAGCATTCAGTCGAACCATTGTCATGTTCATCATATTGCTTATAATGTCCAGTGCATTTTACTTAAGTATAGTTTTTGTTTTAATAGGAATGTCCAGTACATTTTATGATTTTATTTCCACTGGCGAGTTTTTGATATTTATCTTTATTTGGTTTGGGTATGCGTTAGCAGTAGGGGGCATAAATCCATTTATTGAGTATGGGACGAATGGGAAAGTATTGCATCTGTTTCCATTTATATTTTTCGGTTTATTTCTCATCTTTATTCTGAATTTCTACAATTACACGGGCCAAGGAGTAGTAGAGATGATTCTCTATTATACAAAAAATGCCGGCTGGCCACTTGCTATTCTCTCTCTCGTTATGGGTGGATTTGGGTGTTATATTTGGAATAAATTACTTACGATTCGGCTAAAGAAGCGAGACTATGTATAGAAGGGGGAGGGAGCAGTCATGAAATTACCAATTCATGTGTCTGAAGAGAGTAGAGTTCCGATCTATCACCAAGTAGAAAATCAAATAAAAACACTAATTATTGGTGGGCAGCTCCCGCCTGAAACTCCACTCCCATCTATAAGGGTTTTAGCAAGTGATTTAGGCTGTAGTGTGATTACGACCAGGAGGGCTTATCAAAATTTGGAAGTTGGTGGCTTTATTAAAACGGTTCAGGGAAAAGGTACATTCGTAAGGGAGATTGAAAAGGTTATTAAACAAGAAACAAAACAAAAAGTGGTTTACGATGCCTTTGAAAAAGCAGTGGATCAGGGGAAGCAAGTCGGCTGCACCAAGGAAGAAATGCATCAGATTTTTAAAGAGGTTATCAAGCGGAATTTTAAAGAAAATGGGGGATGAATATGGGTATCTCACTATTAGATGTAATAGGATTAGAAAAAAAGTTTCAGAACTTCCAATTAGGTCCAATGGATTTGAAAGTGGAACAAGGAATGGTTGTAGGGTTGGTTGGAGCAAATGGTTCTGGTAAAAGTACGTTGTTTAAATTATTGATGAATATTTTAAGGAAGGATAATGGTCAAATTTTGTTGTTCGGTAAAAATGTAGAAAAAAATGAAATAGAAGTAAAGCAAAAAGTGGGATTTGCAGGTGACTTGCTTGATCCTTATGGCCATTTGACAATTGAGGAATTAGCGGGAATGATTGCTTATTGGTATCCGACATGGAATAAAGAGCAGTTTAACCATTTAATCAAAAAGTATAATATTAATACGGAAGAGAAATTTGGGAAATGTTCAAAAGGAACAAAGAAAAAAGTGGAATTCATTTTTTCTCTAAGTCATGATTCTGCTTTACTTTTATTAGACGAACCAACGGCTGGTGTGGATATCGTTTCCCAGCGGAAAATGAAAGAAGATTTGATATTATTTATGGAAGAGGGAGAAAGAAGTATCATCATTGCCACCCATAATGCTGATGAAATTAATCAGCTCTGTGATGACATTGTCGTATTGCAAGCTGGTAAAATAATTTATTCTTTTAATAAAGATGAAGTGTATGAGAACTGGGCAAAACTTTGGGTTTCCCGTGTTCCGGATGAACTTGCTAATCATCCAAATGTTATCCTGTTTTCAACAAATACACCTGTACAGGTAGTAACAAACAACGCTCATAAAATAGAAAGAGTATTGCAAAGTAAGCAGGTTTCTATTAGTCATTCCCAACGCCTAACAATGGAAGAGGTTTTCGAATATCTAATAGAAACTTGAAATTTGACAATCAAAAAATTTGTGAGTGAATTACATAAGAAAAGAAAAAGGCACAAAGAGCAGAACAATCCGCTAATTGTGCCTTTTCCATGTAAAACTTCCGATTGTCCCCTTTAAAAATTGTCTCACTGTTCTTATCACAAGAAAACGTTATTCCATTTTTATCCTAACATATTATTAATAGAAAAAAACTAACATTATACTATTTCAGGAATGAATGACACTATCATTATTGTCAACTTAATAAAAAAGGGGTTGACAATATAGTGGAAATAAAATATGATATTTTCAGAAAAGGAAGTAAAAAAAGGAAGCCTAGGTGGGGGGATGCATTGCTTATTGGCATAGCGAAGCAAAAGAACCATCCCGCTGCTTCATTGAGAAGGGGAGGAGTTTTATGAAGTTAAGAGCGATTGATATTACGTTAGCGGCTTTGTTTGCTGCTTTAATGGCAATTGGGGCAAATATTACCTCTTTTATTGTTATTGGTGGAGTACCGATTACATTAACAACTTTTTTTAGTATTTTATCTGGACTTATTTTAGGAAGCAGGTTAGGTGCAATCTCTATGACGGTCTATGCCTTAATTGGACTGGCTGGTGCACCTGTTTTTGCGCAGTTCTCTGGAGGACCATCCTCACTGATCAGTCCAACGTTTGGCTTTATTCTATCTAACATTCTTGTTGCTTATACAGTAGGGAAAATAATTGAAATGAAATCGACTCGTACTAATTTTGTAGTTGCTGCTTTAATTGGATTGACAATTAATTACGTATTTGGCACGAACTGGATGTATTTTGCCTATCAATTATGGTTTGGGGCACCGGAAGGATTCAGCTATGCGATAGCATGGTTATGGATGGTCGCACCATTGCCGAAAGATATAATTTTCTCTGTATTAGCTGGCGGTCTGGCCTATCGAATTCGTGGGAAAGTATATAAAGCAAATAAAGTTGAAAGCCAAACGATTGCTTGACCATTAAATAGTGTATACGTGCAGAAGTTATCATCAGTTGTCCAATCTTAAAAATTGAAATCTATACAGAAAAGGGGAAATAGAAATGTCTATTCATTGGTTTGACATGGCAGAGCGGGTAATTGCTGGAGAGGATATAACAGATGAGGAAGCACTATCTATCCTAAACTGCCCAAATGATCAGCTTCTATTATTGTTGCATGGGTCTTATAAAATCAGGAATCATTATTATGGAAATAAAGTAAAATTAAATATGATTATCAATGCTAAATCAGGGCTTTGCCCGGAAAACTGCGGGTACTGTGCACAATCTTCTTTATCTACTGCACCGGTTCAAAAATATACGATGGTAAATAAAGAAACCTTATTAAAAGGAGCAGAGCAGGCCAATCATATGAATGCGGGAACTTATTGCATTGTTGCCAGTGGCAAAGGGCCAAGCAACAGAGAAGTAGATACTGTTACTTCTGCTGTGAAAGAAATAAAGCAAAAGTATGAATTGAAAGTTTGCGCTTGTATGGGAATACTGAAGCCGGAACAGGCTGAAAAGCTAAAAGAAGCAGGTGTGGATCGATATAATCATAATATTAATACATCAAAAGCACATCATCCGAATATAACAACTTCCCATACTTATGATGACCGTATTTCAACGGTTAATACAGCAAAACGGGCTGGAATTTCTCCATGTTCTGGCGTCATTGTTGGAATGAAGGAAAAGGAAGAAGATGTGATTGATATGGCAAGAAGTCTGAAGGTTCTTGATGCGGATTCGATTCCAGTAAACTTTCTCCATGCAATCGATGGAACACCGCTAGAAGGAACGCACGAATTGGATCCAAGTTATTGCCTAAAAGTATTGGCACTTTTTCGCTATATTAATCCAACCAAAGAAATTCGTATTTCCGGCGGCAGGGAAGTGAATTTAAGAAGCCTACAGCCACTCGGACTATATCCTGCCAATTCTATTTTCGTAGGGGATTATTTAACAACTGCGGGTCAGGAAAGCACCGTTGACCATGAAATGATTGAAGACCTTGGATTTAAAATTGATTATACTCAAGTGCCAGAAAAGGAAAGTTCTCTTGCTTCTTTTTATGAGTAGCCATCATTTTATATAGAAGGAATGTAAATTTTCCATCCTATGTTAATATAGTAATAGTTAAAATGTTGGCGAGGCTATCATGAAGCCCCATCGTTCCTAGGAGGTTGATTTTCATTCCTGTAAATAAAGAGATGGTCATCATAGAAGATTTAATGAAACGAATCGTTATGAAGGAAATGGCACCAGGTTCAAAACTCCCTTCTGAAAATGAACTGGTAGATACATATCAAGTCCCAAGAATGACAGTGAGAAATGCATTAACCAAATTGGAGGAGCGCGGATATATATATTCTAAACAGGGCAAGGGGAGGTATTTAAAAGAGAAATCGATTCAAATCCAGCTACCGCTTACAGGGAAAACAAGTTTTACAGAAAAAATGGAGAAAATGAATTATGATTTAAGAACCGAAAATATATGCTGTCAAAAAATCATCTATGATCCAAAAATATATCAAATCTTACATGCTGATAAAAATGATGCTGTCTATCAAATTGGCAGGCTGCGTTATATTAACGAAGAACCGATTGCTATTCATTATTCGTTTGTAAGTGAAGCGAAATTTCCAAAGATTAAAGATGATGGTCCAATGATTTTTTCGATGTTTTCCTATTATCGTAATCATGGCATTCAGCAATTTGCCAGCACCAAAACACTACTTAGTATTACTTTTCCAACGTCAAAGGAACAGCAGCTGCTTTCCTGTAAAAGTATGGTGCCACTCATTGTGGTAGAAAGTGATTGTATTGATGCTCAAACAAAAAAAGTATTGGAACATACGAAAATATTATATCGTAGTGATCGTTTTAAATACGATATTACTGTGGACAGTTAGAACAAGCGCAATACTCTTAACGAGTGTTGTGCTTGTTTTTTTGTTGCTTAGGAAATTATAAAATGTAAAACCTGTGGATAATTTTTATTACTATAAGTAGCCACATCCAGCTCCAGCGCCCAGCGACTAGCGAGACTTCCTTCACCTCCGTACGATAAAGAAGACTTGCCGATTGGTGAAACCAGAGGCTTAGTCGCACTTATACCCCTGCGGTGAAAGTCAACATCGACTCCCTTCGTTAGTCGTGTTTCCTTTATCTCCTGCGGCAGTGGAATGTTCGATTAAGACCGCTGCTTCGCGCAGCAACATCGAACCACCTGGCATGGCCAGGCGCAGTCCGTACGTCGCTAAACGGGCACTTGCTCCTTTGTTCCGCTTTTGGAAAGTAATGATGAAGCTAATTTTAATGTCTAAAGTATAAGAAAAACTACCACATTCGCTAAAGGACGAGCAAATACGAGTTTTTTTATTATTTACAAAATGTTAATTCCATTTACAAATAATTTATGATTTTTTAATACGCAGCAACTTGGCGACAAGTTACGATGAAATGGAGAAGGAGGTTGCAGCAAAAAATGAAAAGACGAAGGAGAACAGAAATACTTATTCAAGGAGATTCTCATGTTGCAAAAGAATTTGCGGCAAGTATCCTTGAACAATACCCGTGTAATGAAATCATATCCCCAAGGTATGGCCTAACGATGTTGAAGATACGTGAATCAGCTAAAAATTCATTATTCTATCTTGGTGAAGTTCTCGTAACGGAAGCAAAAGTAGAAATTAATCAGCAAATCGGAATAGGCATTGTTGCAGGGATGAAAGATGAGCTCGCTAAACATCTGGCTATTATTGATGCAGCGTATAAAGCGAAATTGCCAATAACAAATGAATGGGAAATACGGCTTTTGGAAGAAGAACAATCCATTCTCAAAAAAAAGGTGAAAAAGCAGGCTGCATTAATGGAAACGAAAGTGAATTTTGAAACGATGGATATTTAATATAGTGGAGTAGGAGGAAATGAAATGCAAATAGATTATGTACATGATTTGCAAGAGGTATACCGTAAAATACTGCATAGCATGTCACGGCCTGGGACTATTTCCACGCTGAAAATAGATTCGGAGCAACAAGACCATCATTTACCTTGTAATCACGCAACTTTTCTTACTATGTTGGCATTATTGGATGCAGAAGTCAGCTTTCATGTTGTATCAGAAGAACATCATAATCTAGCAAATCAATTAGCAGAATATACGTTGGCAAGACACGCTTCTATTGACGAGGCGGATTATGTTCTTGTTCTTCGTGGAACAAAAGAGTCAGAGATTGCCGATGCTATTAAAAAATGTAAAATTGGTACTTTACTAGACCCGCAAACATCAGCCACATGGATATTAGAAAATAATAGTATGATAACCAACGAAAAAAAGTTCATCCTAACAGGTCCAGGGGTACAGCATGAGGTGAATCTCCACCTGGATTGGAATAAACACCTCCTGCAAGAAAGGAATGAAAGAGTAAAAGAATATCCACTGGGTATTGATCTGGTTTTTACGGATGATTATTCCCATATCGCATGTATACCACGAACAACGACAGTAGTAATGGAAGGGATGTGAAGGAATGGGGTATGTCGCTGTAAAAGGTGGGACAAAAGCAATTGAGGCCTCGATCAAGCGCTTAAAATATGAACGGCTTAAGGGACAGGATTCTATCCATGTAGAAACGATATTAGCTACAATGCGTGGTATGGTTGATCAAGTGATGTCAGAGGCCAGTTTATACGATCCGTATCTTGCGGCCCTTGCGATTAAACAGGCGGAAGGAAGTATGGAGGAAGCAGTATTTTTACTCCGTGCCCATCGATCTACATTGCCAAGACTTTATTACAGTCAAACAATGGAAACAGAAAATATGTTTGTTGAACGTCGCATTTCTGCAAGTTTTAAAGATATCCCTGGTGGACAACTCTTAGGAGCAACTTATGACTATACGCACCGTCTTTTGGATTTTCAGTTAATAGAGGAAACGAAATCAGATATAGAGCAATGGCTGAGCGAATATGAGCAGGAAGTAAACTGTTCCAATCCTCAGGAAGAGGTCATTTATTTTCCAAAGGTAGTAGATTATCTCAGAGAAGAAGGTTTGTTTGAAACCAATCCTTTAGAAAATACACCACCTGATGATATTACGAAAAAAAGTCTGCAATTTCCTGCTTCGCGAAGTGAGCGATTGCAAGTCCTGACCCGCGGACAGACTGGTGCCGTTACTTCGCTTGGATATGCCTCCCTAAGAGGTTATGGGCAAGTACATCCAACAGTAGGGGAAGTCCGTGTCGGAAACTTGCCTATTTATGTTTCACCGCCAACGGAAGAAGAAAGTGAGTATGAAGATGACTACTATATTGGCGAGGTAAAGCTGACCGAAGTAGAATCCTTTGTTCCGGTTATGAAACAAAATAACCGAAATAAAAAGGAACTGGAGTTTGAAATTGGATATGGAATTTGCTTTGGACAAAACGAAACAAAAGCAATTGCAATGAGCATTCTGGATCAATGCCTGGATCATCCGGAGGCTCCGTATCCTACTCATGATGAGGAATTTGTCCTCTTACATATTGATTCTGTGGAATCAACTGGTTTTATTTCCCATTTAAAGCTACCCCACTATGTTACATTTCAATCAAAGCTTGACAGTGTCCGTGGTGTGAAACAGGAGGTTGAAAAAGATGAAAACTAAACCGCATTTTGCATTTTTAGATGAAGGGTCGAAAAAGGAGATTCGCCGTACCATCTTAAAAGCAGTTGCTATTCCCGGTTATCAAGTACCATTTGCATCCAGGGAAATGCCGATTGCCCGTGGCTGGGGAACTGGCGGACTGCAAATTACCCTATCACTTATCGGGAAAGAGGATGTGTTGAAGGTCATTGACCAGGGGGCCGATGAATCGGTGAATGCCGTAAGTATTAAAAAACTTGTACAGTCCACAACAGGCGTGGAAATAACAGAGCAAACGGCGGATGCATCCTTGATCCAATCACGACACCGAATTCCTGAGGTTCCTTTAACATATAAGCAGATACTCGTGCTCCAGGTACCGATGCCAGAGCCATTAAGAGTATATGAAGCGAAGGAATATAAGACAAAAATGCTGCATGCGGAACAGGAATACAGTGGAGCTTGGCTGATGTTGTTTGAACAAATTATGAAGTACGGAAAAACATCCACAGATGCAGACCACCCTGTCTATGTGAATGATCGTTATGTGATGGCACCAAGTCCAATACCGCGTTTCGACAATCCAAAAATGAATCAATCTGAAGCACTCATCTTACTGGGAGCCGGTCGCGAAAAGAAAATTTATGCGATCCCACCATTTACCGATGTCACATCCTTGGCTTTTGAGGATTACCCATTTGCCAAGGAAGATTTTACAAACAAGCATTGTTATTTATGTGGAGCAGACGATGTGTTTCTTGATGAATTAATCGATGAACATTCCGGTGAGACCATTTATCAATGCAATGATACAAGCTATTGTATGGAAAGACTGAATTCGAATCAGAAGGAAGAGGTGGGGAGTGTTGATGCATGAACAACCATTGTTGAGCGTTCAGCATTTGAATAAACAATTTGGATCCGGTTGTAGCAAGTGCACTCAGCTTGAAAACAGGGGGCTAACAAAAAATTACTGTCCAAATTGTGGAACGATATATGCTTGTCAGGACATTTCTTTGGAATTGTATTCCGGAGAAATTTTAGGGGTTGTTGGGGAAAGTGGGAGCGGGAAATCCAGCCTGATGAAATGCCTATATTTTGATTCTGACGTAACTTCTGGTGAAGCATATATCGATGACAAGGAGTTAAAGGGGAAAAATCTGTTTGCACTATCCGCACAGAGAAAGCGATATATCCGCAATCATAAATACGGAATGGTGTATCAAAACCCTGTTCATGGATTGAAAATGAATTTTTCTTCGATTGGGAATATCGCAGAAAAATTAATTGCAGCAGGAAACCGGAATGTAGGGGAAATGGAGGCGATTGGTAAAAGCCTTCTTGAGAAAGTACATATTCCAATATATCGAATGAAGGAGGAGCCACAGCATTTCTCGGGAGGAATGCAGCAGCGTGTACAAATAGCCAAGGCATTATCCAATAATCCCCCTGTTTTATTTTTAGATGAAGTAACGACTGGGCTTGATCTGTCCGTTCAGGCAGATGTACTGGATTTAATTAAAAATATCCAGCGGGAACTAGGCATCAGCATGTTGGTGGTTTCCCATGATTTAGCCGTCATTCGAATGCTTGCTGATCGGACAATTGTAATGCTGAATGGCAAGATTATTGAACAGGGGTTGACAGATCAAATTTTAGAAGATCCAGCACATGCATATACGCAGCAATTAGTCTATTCATTGCTATAGGAGGCTCGTTAGCTTTGTTTATTATTCATAATGGGAAAATTGTAACAGAAGAGAAAATATTGGAAGGTTATGCAGTAGTTGTGGAAGGAGAGACAATACAGGAGATTATCCCTGAAAGTGATATTTATCTTAAGCGTGATGCTAACCTCATTGATGCCAAAGGTGGCTATATATCACCAGGGTTTATCGATATACATTCCGATTATATTGAATCCATTGTTTCTCCAAGACCTACTAGTATGATGGATATGGATATCAGTCTAAGGGAAGCGGAGAAGATTCTCATCAGTCACGGGATTACAACAATCTTTCATTCCCTGTCTTTTTACCGCGAGGATGTTGTTACCCATAAGCCGATGCGCTACCCGAAAAATGTGCAGCGGTTGGTGGACGCAATTAATCGAACACATCACCGTATGCACTTAATTCGTCATCGACTCCATGCAAGGTTTGAACTGGACAATATTGATCAGGTGGATAGTCTTATCGAAAATATTAAAAATGATAAAATCCATCTTTTGTCCTTCATGGATCATACCCCAGGACAAGGGCAGTACCGTGATTTGGAGGTGTTTCGCGACACATTAAAAGGTTATCGTAATTTGACAGATGAGGAAGTGAACGTCATCATCGCCGAGCGAAAAAGTAGGGAGCAAATGACGATGGAAAAAATATCGGAAGTAGCAACCTTCGCAATTGATCATGGAATTGCGGTAGCATCCCATGATGATGATAATGTAAAAAGATTAGAGCTTGTAAAGTCCTTTGGAACAACAATCAGTGAATTTCCGATTACGTTAGAAGTTGCTAAAAAGGCCAGAGAATTAGGCTTACATACGATTGTTGGCGCACCGAACGTATTGCTTGGTGGGTCACATTCCGGGAATTTATCGGCTGCTGCAGCAATTAGCTGTCAATGTGCGGACATTTTATGCAGTGATTATTATCCTGCAGCACTATTGCATGCTATTTTTGAATTACATGAGAAATATGGCAATGATCTGCATGGCATGTTTATGATGGTGACATTAAATCCGGCAAAAGCGGTTCGTTTAGACCATGAATTGGGTTCGATTAAGCCGGGGAAAAAAGCGGACATCTTAATTATTGAGCGAATGGATGACGGCTACCCGATGCTAACGACAACCATGGTAAATGGTGCGGTGATGACGACAACCAATTACCGGACGAAATAATAAAGGAGGGGTTTATCGATGTCCATGCTTGAAGTCGTAAACTTGGGAAAAACGTTCACTAATTACCATTTAGGTATAACAAGGCAAGCCGTTCACCACATTCATTTTCAAGTGGAAAAGGGACAATTCATTGGGATTGTTGGCAAAAGCGGAAGCGGGAAATCGACCATTTTAAAAAGTATTTATCGTACGTATTTGCCAGATCAAGGAAATATTTTCTTTGATTCCGAGCGTTTTGGAAGAATTGATGTCACACAAGCAACGGAGAGGCAAATGATATATTTACGTAAACACGAAATAGGCTATGTTTCCCAGTTTTTAAATGTGATGCCAAGGACAACAAGCAGGCAGTTAGTTGAAAAGGAATTACTGGAAATGGGGGAATCAGCTGCAGTTGCAAAGTTAGAGGCTGAAAAAGCACTAACCCATTTTGAGTTGGACAGGGAACTATGGGATACGTTTCCGAATACATTTTCTGGTGGAGAGAGATTACGCTTGAATATTGCGATGGCCACAGTGAAAAAGCCAAGGTTACTGTTGCTTGATGAACCAACAGCCAGTTTGGATAATCAATCAAAAATAAAGGTCCGGCAAGTCATTGAAAAGCTGAAGGACAGTGGGACGACTTTAGTTGGAATTTTTCATGATATCGAATTTATGGAGAATCTTTGTGATCAGGTCTTTGATATGCATTCCAAACAGCTGGCAGTCATAGCGGGCGGTAGTGCGGATGAAAGCTGATTTGCATGTACATAGTCACTATTCCGATGGGGCAGATTCGATTCAGGAAATTTTGAGGAAGGCAAAAGTGAATGGTTTAACACACCTTAGTATCGTAGACCATGACACGGTTGATGGTTTAGAGGCAGCTGTTAATCTTGGGAAAAAGTACGGTATTTCCATCATTCCGGGCATTGAAATCTCTGCCTATGATTTTAAAAGAAAGAGAAAAGTTCATGTTCTTGGTTATAGTTATCGGCCGGAAGCTGTACATATTAAAGCGGTTTGTCAGCCGATTCTTGAAAAAAGGCAGAAACATTCTCTTTGGCAGATTAAACAAATCAACAACTTAGGCTATCGTTTGGATGAACAGGCAATTATGGAAGCCGCGAGACCTGGCCGAACGATTTACAAACAGCATATTATGCATCATTTGACAAATGCCGGTCATGATTCTGTGGAATATAGAGAACTATATCGGAAGCTTTTTAAAAATAATGGTGTTGCGTCAGGCGATATTGAATATGCTGATGTTTTTGAAGTGGTGGAGGCGATCGTAACTGATGGAGGACTAGCCGTAGTTGCCCATCCCGGTCAGTTGGATTCCTATGATCTTATACCAGAACTGGTGGAGAAAGGTTTAGGCGGAATAGAGAAGTACCATTCCGATCATACGGATCTCGATCATCAGCGAGTAGATACGTTAGCAAAGAGGTATAATTTGGTGATGACAGGTGGTACGGATTATCACGGGATTTTTGGAGCGTCTATTAAAATCGGAAAAATTTGCAGTCCTATAAATTTTTTGTTGAAAAAATGTAAATAATCTTAATTATGTGTGAAAAGATGGTAAATTCCCGCACTTTCCATTAGGATTATGATTTAATGAGACTAGCCTTGAAATCAATTTTTTCAGGACAAATTTAAAAAATGAAAAGTATGGAGGGGGAATTGGTAATGCAGAAGAAATGGACTCTATTAATTTTATTGTTTACCTTTACCGCAATGTTGGCAGCTTGTTCAACTGGAAGTGCCGGAGAAGCAGAAGTGGATGATGTCATTGATATTGTTTGGTATCCGAATGAATCCGGAAATGATTTAAAAGGGGCTCGGGATGCCATTGGTAGCGAGATAGCTGAGGCAACTGGCAAAGAAGTAGAACATCATTTAACGACAGATTATGCCATCGCAATTGAAACTATAGTGAATAACAATGCAGACCTTGCATTCATGGGTGCCCAAGGATATATCGAAGCAAATGAACAGAATGACTCCATTCTGCCTATAGCTGTACCAACTGGGCCTTCAGGTACGTTAGATGATGCCATGTATCATAGCTGGTTGGCGGTAAATGTTGACGATCAGGATGATTTCAAAGTAGATGGGGAGTTTTCACTTGATACCATTGAAGGAAAAAGCTTTTCGTTTGTATCCAACAGCTCTACATCTGGATTTGTTGTACCATCATCTACTATTCTTGGACATTTCTCTGATATGGATCTAACAGAGGAAGATTTAATGGAAGGTGGTCCACTGTTTTCACAAGTATTATTTGGTGGTTCTCACCAAGGTTCTGCAGTTAATCTATTAAATGGTAATGCGGATATTGCAGCATTTTGTGATACGTGTGTGGATAACTATGTAGAGGTTGCTGAGGGTGAAGAAAATACGATAGGTGCGGTTTACCGTGTTAAAGATGATGCTGCAGAACCATTCAACACAGTTACTGGAAGTGAATTCATGTTAATGAGTGTAACACCAGTATTGAATGCACCATTTGTTGCAAATATGGATGTATTGGGTCAAGAGGATTATGACAAGATTCAAGAAGTGTTTGCGTCAGATGAGGTAGCAAATAACGAGGAAATTTTTGTACCGAAAGATTCTGATGCAACCGGTTTGTTCTCTAAATCAGAACAGGAAAGATTTGTCCCTGTAGAAGATGAATGGTTTAATCCGATTCGTGAACTTTCTCAAAACTAAAATAAATGATAAGCGATATGGAGTATGCATAACCATTGCATACTCTATATTTCTAAAACTATGAAAAAGGAGTTTCGTTCTATGCCATTATTAAAAGTTGAAGGACTAGGAAAGCTGTACGATGGGGAAACAAAGGTGTTAAGGGACGTTAACTTTGAAGTGGAGGCAGGAGAGTTTCTATCTATTATCGGTCCATCTGGTGCCGGGAAATCAACCTTACTGAGATGTATTAATCGAATGGTTGAGATCAGTGAGGGTAAAGTTATTTTTGATGACTTGGATGTAGGTGAAATGAGGAAAAAAGAATTACGCAAACTGCGAACCAATATTGGGATGATTTTCCAGCATTATAATCTTGTTCCTCGTTTAACTGTCATTGAAAATGTACTTCATGGGCGGTTTGGCTATAAATCTACTTTGCAAGGTGTATTTGCAAGGTTTACGGAGGAAGAGAAAGAACGGGCGTTTTTCTTACTTGACAAGCTTGGGATTGCAGAACATGCATACAAGCGATGTGATCAATTAAGTGGTGGACAGCAACAGCGTGTCGGTATATGCCGTGCATTAATTCAGGAGCCGAAACTCATCCTTTGTGACGAACCGATTGCATCCCTTGATCCAAATTCTTCTAAGGTGATTATGGATTATTTGAAACAGATTAGTACAGAAATGGGAATTACTTGTCTGGTGAATCTCCATCAGGTTGATGTTGCAAAAGAATATGCAGATCGAATCATTGGCTTGAAAAAAGGGGAGATTGTTTTTGATGGTCCAAGCAAATTGCTGTATGAAGATCAGATTGAGAATATCTATGGAATAGAAACGAGAGAATTAATCACGGTTTAAGGGGACAGGTAGCATGAACGAGAAGAAGATACACAAGAACAAATGGCAGACAACGATATTTCTACTTATTATTATTTTCATAACCTACTTATCGACAGCGATAACAGATTTTAACTTCATTGATAGTATAGCAACCATCCCAGCGGCGATTGGATGGATGTTTACCAATCTAATGGTAACCCAGGAATCTATGGCAAAGATGCCGGCCATTATGGAAAAACTTGGTGAAACTATTTTCATGTCGATTGCTGCCACGACATTGGCTGCAGTTGTATCACTTTTTCTTGCCTTATTAGGTTCCAAAACGACGAAAGTGAACAATATATTCAGCATGCTTGCTAGATTTATAGCATCCTTTTCGAGGAATATTCCGGTTGTAGCATGGTCGTTAATTCTCCTCATTTCATTTGGGCAAAATTCGGTAACCGGATTTTTGGCATTGTTTGTTGCTACACTCGGCTTTTTAACAAGAGCGTTTATTGAATCGATTGATGAAGCAAACCAAAGTTCGGTCGAGGCACTTACAGCGACAGGTGCCACTTATTTTCATATTGTCAGTAAAGCCGTTATTCCACAAAGTCTCCCTCAAATGCTCAGTTGGATTTTGTTTATGATTGAGACGAATATCCGTAGTGCCACATTGGTTGGTATTTTAACGGGTACCGGTATTGGATACATGTTTGATTTGTATTATAAGAGCATGAACTATAATGTTGTTGCATTGATTACATTTACCATTGTTATCGCCGTCATTGTCATTGAATTGATATCTAATAAAATACGGAAGGTGATTTTATAATGGAAACAAGTCAAGCAATGAATCAGGCTCTTATGAAAAGGAAAAGAAATGGTCAAATTAATATTAAGTCCGGAAACAAAATCGATTCGGCTGTGAAATGGACCATTTGGGTGCTGACTGTTTTGACAGTAATATCATTTTTCTTCTTTGATTACACGGGTCTTCAGCTGGAACGTGCGATTACAGAGACAGCACATAATTTAAGAGTGATGTTTCTGGAACCCGGATTAAGTCACTTTGGCTGGGGAGAAGCGTTCTATCAGGTTGGGATTACGCTTGGATTAGGTGTTTTAGCAACGGTTTTTGGTGCGATTATAGCTTTATTTCTATCATTGATGGCAGCAGAAAATTTATCCAAGCCTTGGCTCTCCAAAACTATACGTATCATAGTTGCGTTTATCCGTGCAGTACCAACTGTGCTTTGGGTTCTTATTTTCGCGATTGCTGCTGGCCTTGGTAGTGAAGCGGCGGTACTTGGAATGCTGTTCCACTCTGTTGCGTATTTAGTAAAGGCCTTCTCGGAAGCAATTGAAGAAGTGAATCCTGGTATTATTGAAGCATTGCGGGCAACGGGATCCAGCTGGTGGCATATTGTGGTGCATGGTGTCTTACCATCTACATTTACATATTTATTATCCTGGACGTTCCTGCGATTTGAAATTAACTTCTCTGTAGCGGTTGCCATGGGGGCAGCAGCTGGAGCGGGTGGTATCGGATTTGAATTATTTATGGCATCTGGTTTTTATTTTGACTTAAGGGAAGTTGGTTTTATTACGTATGCCATATTGATTATTGCTATCGTTTTAGAGGTTATTTCAACCAGATTGAAGAATCGTTATTTTCCTTCCTCAGTCAAGGCTTAAATAGTTAATGAATTGCCTTAGAAGAAAAAATCCCTTAAATTTATCTTTAAGGGGTTTTTGTCTGCTTAGGAACATATAAAAAATGATAGAGATAATAGAAAGCTAGAAATTTAAAATAGGAACCTATAGAATGAGGAATAAGAATAATGATTGGAGAGGGTTTAGATGGAAAGAAAAAGTATAGCTATTGATATGGATGAAGTTCTTGCTGATACCTTTAAAAAAATACTGAAAACAGCTAATGACTTATTTAACTTATCTATAGATAAAGAGGATGTGAGAGGGAATAAGTTTTGGAATTTATTAAATGAGGAACAGGTTGTAGAGTTAAGGAAAGCAATTAATGCACCTGGTTTTTTTCGTGATTTGGAAGTCATAGATTCTGCAATTCCTGTAGTTAAAGAGCTTTCTGAGCATTATGATATTTACATTGCGACCGCGGCGATGGAAGTGCCAAATTCTTTTATAGACAAATATAATTGGCTAAAGGAGCATTTTCCATTCCTGAACAGCAGCTATTTTATTTTTTGTGGTAATAAGAAAGTGGTAAATGCTGATTATCTAATTGATGATACAGTAAAGCAACTGGATGCTTTTACTGGTGAGGGTATATTATTTAAGACAATCTTCAATGAAAATCTGCAAACCAATCATGTCCAGGTGGATAACTGGAAGGAAGTACTGGAATACTTCAACAGCCTAAGAATATCCGTTTAGGTACCTGTCACTTCCCGGTTTTTGTCGAAAGATGGAGCTATATAAAAAAAGAGGGTGCCTGATTGGCCCCTCTATCAATTACCATGTCATCAAAAAATGTAATCAGAAATTAGTAAGCTTAGAGATTAGTTATTCTTCACTGGATGGTAATAGACATGTTCGGTATAGTCTGTAATAATTCCATCTACATTCATCGCAAATAAACGGTTTGCTTCTTCTTGGGATCTAGACGTGTATGGATAGATTTCCATATCTACTTCATGCACACGGTCGACAAGTTCCTCTGTTACAATGTTCATGTTCGGATTGAAATAATCAGCATATGTTGCGAACTCTGCTAGTTGCTCGTCCGTAACATCGGCCCATGTTACACCAGCTAATACACCATGAGGAATTTGCGGCAATAGTTCTTTTGATTTTTTCATAGATTCATGGTTAAAGGATTGGATGATAATTTTACCATTATTCGTTTGATCCATATTACGTTCCTTTAAAGCTTCGGCAACTTTCTCTTCCATTCCAGGGTATAGTTCCGGTGCTTTAAGCTCTATTAAAATACCAGCTTTACCACGAAAAGCATCTAGTACTTCTTCAAAGGTAGGAATCTTTTCACCAGCATATTCTTCACTAAACCAGCTTCCAGCATCCAATTGTCT
This sequence comes from Oceanobacillus salinisoli, assembly GCF_009733865.1. GTDB lineage: Bacteria > Bacillota > Bacilli > Bacillales > Amphibacillaceae > Oceanobacillus > Oceanobacillus salinisoli. Next base: position 342,953 of record NZ_WOFB01000002.1, read on the forward strand.
AATTTCCTCTAATGTAAAATCACTTACTTGTCCTGTTCCATTCGTTGTACGGTCTACCGTTGTATCATGAATAATTATCAGTTCTCCATCCTCTGTCATTTGAACATCAATTTCAATATAGTCTGCCTTCATTTCAAAGCCCTTTTGGAAAGCAGCCATCGTGTTTTCCGGTGCATGCCCACTTGCACCGCGATGGGCAACATTAATCATTTTCTGCTGCTCTTGCTTTGAAATGGTGCTGTTCTCTGCTGCGAAGGCGGGGGGAGTAAACATCGTCATTGCTATGGTACCAGCCGCCATAAAAGAAAAGAGACGTTTCATTTTCATAAAAATCACTCCTTATATTTTTATTAACTCTATTATAAAAAGTAGATGTGAAGTACGTATTAATAGACTATTAAATATCTATAAGGAAAAATGCGAGAATTGTCCCGCATCCAAAGTATTACCGTTCGACAAATTTCGGGAAGTGACAGGCACCTGAAGGGAACAAAAAAAGATCTAGCTTTGTTTTGAGCTAGATCTTTTAAAACACTATTCTTTTGCGAAGAATGAAACAAGGAAATCCCAAATGGATTGTAGGAATCCCATAAAGGAATTGATTATGTTTTGTCCTTCTTCACTTTGTGCAAATTCAGCAACTTTATCTTTTGCTGTATCAATCGTTTGATTTACTTTATCCCAATCAATATTTAATCCCTTTAACTTATTGAATAGGGAAACCAATTGATCCAATTGTGCATCCGTCAGGGAAATCCCTAATTCTTCAGCTAATCGCTGAATCATAGCCCGAATTTCTTCCTCTGTTTGCGGATTTTGTTCTGCCATTTCCGTCTTGATTAGGTTCATTAGTTCTACCGCTTTATCTTCACCAATATTTTCATCTTCAGATAGTTCAGCTGTAACTACCATTTCTTCGTTGGCAGCTTGCTTCATATCCTCATCGATTGTTTCGCCTGTAGAAACCTCATAAGCTTTAAAAATCCCTGTTAATGCTCCTGTACCGGATACCGTAAATGGTGCAGTAACATAAATTTCTGCATCGGTTACTCCAGCAGTAGCTAAAGGATTGATATACATTTCCTCTGTAATATAGTTGATATTATTCGTTTCAACAGCTAAACCAGTATCTGCTTCCCCGAAGGTAATTCTTGCAGAGGAGATTGCTCTGCTTCCAATTTGTGCTGCAGGGATATAATCACCCAAATATTGATGTTCTTCTTCGTTTGTTACATATACAATTTGTACATTATTCTCATTTTCAATACCCATATCTTCTAAAACAGTTTGTTTCTGTTCTTCGGTTAAGTCCTCGCCAAGAGTTACAATCACATCACCTGGGACAGCATCAGCGCTAATTACTGGTGATAACATAAATAGCAGCATGGTAACAGAAAATAACACGATTCCAATCTTATGAGCTGTTTTTTTCAATGTAAAAACACCCTTCCTTCTTTAAAACATGTCTTAAAGTAATCGTACCACATTCATTATATATTTTTCTTTCAAAAATGGAAAATTTATATACGCAATAATTTCTATTTACTACTATTCATAAATCAACTCCTATATCTGTTTACGCATTAGGTAAAGTATAAAATTTTAGTCAAGCGTTTGGACGTAGTTACAATTTTAACGTCCTTTTAACCTCCTAAGAATAAGGAATTCATTCCCTAAAAGGCGAGCTAATGTTTTTTTCTAATAGATTATTAATTTTACTTATGAATTAATATACGCGAATGAACGAAAAAAATAGAACTAAAAATAGTATTATCATTCATTTTTACAAAATGTTAAAACGACTAAATAGTTTAAAACATGTCCAAGCTATGAATAAATTTAATAGGGTTTTGAGGTGATTTATTTGAAAAAGTCAACCTATCTTAGTTTGCTGGGAACTATGTTTCTACTAGGAATGATAATAGGTTTTTTGCTGTATGTTAATACTAGCCAAGACAACGAGGAAGTGTTCGAGGGGGGAAATCAGAATTCCTATCAGAAGGAAGTGATTGTAATGGAGGTGACTGGGGAAGTAGTGGCTCCTGCTGATGGAAGTATCCAAGGGATCATTTATCACGTGATTAACTGGCTGTAAGACCCTTAATGAGAAGAATTCGAGATACATCAAGAATTATAAGTGGGGGACGGGTAGCCAGTAAACTCCTGATTCGTTCAGAGGCCTGCTGGTCTCTCCTTGTGGTACTAACAATCAGTGGGGGGGAAACTCCACTGATTGAAGGTTCACTTTATTTATTCACTGGACGATGAACGAAGGTGGCAGTATGTACACCAGAAAAGGATAAAACTTTAGTTTGGAATAGGGTTCTTCGTAGTTTAATTTTTACCGTTACTAGTAAGAAAAACGAATACATTTGAGTTTGTTTTGTTGTAAGTTGATTCAGTAAAGTTGCGTTCTTCGCAAAACTGTACAAATGTAAGAAGATGATAAAAGTAGAAAATCTCAAAAAAACCTAAAGGTTGTTTTGGTAAAATATGTAAAGAGGTCCAAGGTTCCCGAATGAGTCCGGTCTAGCATTAAAACTGTCCCCAGACTTCATACAGCGGTATATTTATGGTTAATGATAGCGTAGATGATTTTTTTTGCGAAATCTTTAATTTGTGAACTTTTCCGGTATTGAACATAGACCTTATTCGGGATGTTATAAACTTCTTCTATACTCCGAGCTTCTATGTATGATTTATACCTGTTGTCCAACCCTAATTCAGGAATGATTCCAATTCCAATCCCATTGGAAACTGCTTGCATAAGCATTTCATTGTTATCCACATCAATACGGATGGCATTAGCTACACGGATGAGTTTTTGATCAATCAATTTCCAAAGTGCAGATTTTCTTCTATAGCTAATAATCGTTTCACCATTTAAATCTTCCAATTGAAGATGGGATTTTTGACATAATGGATGCGTGCGGGGCAAAACAATAACAAGATTATTATCAAATAAATATTCGGATAGGATATCCTGATTATTGGAAAGAACATCTCTTGTAAAAACCAAATCCACTTCCCCGGCCAAAATCATTTCATTCAAACTGACAGAATCATATCCTTCCAGCACTTGAATATCTATTTCCCCAATTGATTTAATTGTTTTTAGAAGCTCGACAATAAAAGAATAGGAGTAACCAGGAGAGAACCCAACTTTGATGTTTGGGTCTTTTACCATGTTTGCAATTTCTTTGGAATGCCTCATATAGATTAATATATTTTTTGCATATTCAATAAACATATTACCTTCTTTTGTTAAAAAGATTTCATGTCCAACTCTTTTAAATAGATTACATTGCAAAATATCTTCTAATGCTTTTATTCGTGAAGTAATCGTTGGTTGTGTAACATTTAGAACAACTGCTGCTTTGGAATAGCTTTTATATTCGGCAACCGTAAGAAAAGTCTGTAATTGGTCCTCATTCATAATTAGTTCCTCCTGCCCCGCTTATTCTATAATCCATGCTAGCCCCTTAAAGAAAACGGTTACAAATTATAGTGAATTTATTGGTAAATGGGTATAAGTTAAGTCTATTTAAAAAGATATAAAATTGTCAAATGAAATGACAGAAAAATTATATTATAAGTTATATTTGGAATAATGAGTATAAAATTATTTTTGGAATTGCTTACAAAATCAAAAAATAATCAATTGGTTTCTGAATTGTCAGTCTAATATAATAAAAAGTAAGCAAGAACCACTGGCAAATCAATTTTTCTAATAAAAAGGTTAATAAAGGAGTGATTCTTCCTGTCAAAAATGTAAGTGTTTACGTAATTTGTTTAGAAGCTTTTTAGTGTCAATGGAATAATAAAATGCTCTAAGTTACCAGAAGAAAAGTAAAGTTAGAAATGGAGGGTATTTAATGAGTCGTCAATTAGTTAAAGACAATATGGAAAAGCATGAGTTTCTTGTTCATCGAAGCGTATTTTCCGATAGAGAAATACTAGCAAGAGAACGAGCGGAAATTTTTAATAAATGCTGGTTATTTATCGGTCATGAAACAGAAATTCCTAATGTTGGTGATTATAAGCGGAAAAAAGTAGGAGGACGCAATCTATTATTTGTACACAGCCAGGATGGAGAAATAAGGGCACTTTACAATACATGCCCACATCGCGGTGCCCTTGTATGCCGGGAAAACGAAGGGAATTCACGGGCTTTCCGCTGTTTCTATCATGCGTGGAGTTTTACGAATGACGGAAAGTTAGCAGGTATGCCGGGAAAAGATGGGTTCCCTGAAGATTTTAATGCAGACGGTACGAAAGATATGAAAGCGGTTAATAGACTGGAAAGCTATCGTGGCTTTGTATTTGTTAACTTTGACGATAACGCCATTTCCCTGGATGAGTATTTAGGAAATGCGAAAGAATATATTGATCTTGTAGTTGACCAATCTGAATCTGGTCTCGAAGTGTTAGGTGGGGTTCAGCAATATAGTGTAAGGGCAAATTGGAAGTTATTGGCAGAGAATAGTGTGGACCTGTATCATGGCATGCCTACACACAAAACCTATTTTGATATTAAGCAGTCACAGGATCCGGGGATTAAGCGCATTCAATTAGAAGGAAGAGGCATCGATTTAGGCAATGGGCATGCGGTAATGGAATATGTTGCACCATGGGGAAGACCAGTTGCTCAGTGGACACCAATCTGGAGCGAGGATTTAAAACGGGACATGGAAAAAATGAAAGAAAAATTAAAGGAGCGCTTTGGTGAGGAACGTGCTGATCGGATAGCCAACTACAACAGGAATATTATCATTTTTCCGAATTTAGTTATAAATGATATTATGGCAGTTACAGCAAGGACGTTTTATCCAACATCCCCAGGATATATGGAAGTTTCCGGATATGCCTTAGCACCTATAGGTGAAGATAAGGAACATCGGATGGCAAGAAATAATAACTTCCTGGAGTTTTTAGGGCCAGGCGGTTTTGCAACACCTGATGATAATGAAGCACTGGAATTATGCCAGGAAGCCTATACGAATAACACAGAAGTAGAGTGGAATGACATTTCCAAAGGCATGGTAAGAGGGGAAGAAAATGCATTAGCAACAGATGAGCTGCAAATGCGGAGCTTCTGGAGACAGTACAATAAGATATTACAGGAATCCTTTAATAGAGAAAAGGAGGTTGCCCATCAATGACGGTAACTGCTGTAACGCGTCAGGATGTTGTTGATTTTCTATATAAAGAAGCGAAATTGTTGGATGAATGGAAATTAAAGGAATGGGCTGCACTGTTCACAGACGATGGAACATATACGGTACCTCCAATCGGTGAGCCGGATGCAACGGCTACTGAATCCCTTTTCTATGTGCATGATAACCGACAACGTCTACAAGAACGGGCGGAAAGGCTCTTAAAGAAAGAAGCACATGTAGAATACCCACATTCTACGACACTAAGAAACTATCACAACATTTTAGTGGATAACATTAATTCTGAAGTGATTAACGTGGAGTGCAATTTTACAACACATCGGACCAAACGGGAAGTGGTCGATATGTTTATTGGAAAGCTTGAGTATGAAATTGTACAGCAAGGTAACGAGCTTGCCATTAAAAGTAAGAAAGTCATTTTACATTTAGACAGTTTACGACCTCAGGGCAAAATCAGTCTAATTCTATAATAGTAATGTCATCATGGAAGGTGGTGTGTAGATGATTAACGGTGATAAAGTGTATGATATGACCATTATTGGCGGTGGTCCTGTAGGCTTATTTACGGCTTTTTATGCAGGAATGCGTCAAGCATCCGTAAAGGTTATTGAAAGTTTACCACAATTAGGTGGTCAGCTTACTGCATTGTATCCGGATAAATATGTGTATGATGTAGCTGGATTTCCTAAGATTAAAGCCGGTCAATTAGTGGATCGACTAATGGACCAAATGGAACAATTTGAAAATGAAATATGCTTGGATGAAGAAGTAAAAGAAGTAACTAAGGAAGATGAGATTTTTCGAATAACAACTAGTAAGCAGGTTCATTACTCAAAAACGATTATTATTACTGCAGGTAATGGAGCATTTAAGCCGAGAACAATGAATTTGGCAAATGAAGAACAATTTGAAGGAAAGAATCTTCACTATCGTATAGAAAATATCAATGATTTTGCCAATAAAGAAGTCGTTGTTTTTGGTGGTGGTGACTCAGCAGTAGACTGGGCTTTAATGCTGGAGGGGTTAGCATCTAAAGTAACCATTGTTCATCGCAGAGACCGATTTCGAGCACATGAGCATAGTGTGAATCTTTTGAAGGAATCTTCTGTGGAAATCGTTACACCGTTTGTACCTGCTGAAATCAATGGTGAGTCGAGAATTGAATCCATAAAACTGAAGCAAACACGGGGCAGTGAATTTTTGGATTTAGCTGCTGATGAGTATCTAGTGAACTATGGTTTTGTTTCTAACTTAGGTCCAATTAATAATTGGAAATTGGCGATTGAAAATAACTCGATTCTAGTAAATTCTAAAGCGGAAACAAATATTCCAGGGATTTATGCAGTTGGAGATATCTCTACGTATCAAGGGAAGGTTAAATTAATGGCGACTGGCTTTGGTGAGGCACCGATTGCAGTCAGTAATGCAAAGGTTTACATTGATCCAAATGAATCCTTGCATTCCGCTCATAGTACATCGATTATGAGCCGGGAAGAAAAGAAGAAGAAAAAGAAAAAGAAAAAGGGAGCATTCACACATTAAAAATCATTTCTGTGAACGTTCTTATCCGGGAAAGGAAGGCTATTTTTTCTCGGATGAATCAACCAAAAAATCAGGAGGTAATGAAAATGTCAAAAGTTACGGAAGAAATTATTAGTAAAGAAACAGCACAGGAAAGGCTAGAAAAGTATTTACGCACCGTTGCTCATATCGGACATGTAGAAATTAGTGTAACAAATTTTGAAAAATCATTGGACTTTTTTACAGAAGTGTTAGGTCTTGTATTAACAGAAATCGATGGGGACCGTGCTTATCTACGGGCATGGCAGGATTATGATCATCATACATTGGTTCTCCAAGCCTCCAATACATCAAAAGTAAATGTTATGGGCTGGCGTGTTAACTCGGAAGAATCTCTTAAATTATTTGAAAAACAACTAAAAGAAATGAACATCGATTTCAAATGGGTAGAAGGTGGACAAAAGAAAGCATTAGGTGATGCACTTCATTTTAAATCTCCTTCAGGAATCCCAGTAGAGCTATACTGGGAAAAGGAAAAATTCTTGACGGATGATCCACGTCTAGAGTCCAAATTACCGAGTCATCCGAGCAAATATATGATGAGAGGTGTCTCTCCACGTCGCTTTGATCATGTCAATTTATTAGTGGATGATGTGCAAAAGGAGCAGCAATGGTGGACGGATTTACTTGGCATTCATCATCGTTATTATATTCAAAATAAAGAGGAAGTACGTTTAGGTTCCTGGTTAAGCCGGACGAATATTGCCCATGAAATGGCATTGATGAGGAACTCTAATCAGGATGGTGCGAAATTTCATCATTTAGCATATTACTTGGATTCTGGTGATGAATTGATTCGTGCAGCCAACATTATGGCAGAAAATGATATTAAAATTGAGTGGGGCCCTGGTAAACATGGAACAAGTGGTGCGCAATTTATCTATGTGTTTGAACCTTCTGGACATCGAGTGGAAATCTGGACGGGAGGATTCTTAATCTTTTCACCTGACTGGGAACCAATTAAATGGTCCTCAGAAGTTGGGCAGCTAGGTTTGGAAATGTGGGGTAGCACACCACCAGAAACTTATTTTACGTATGGAACTAAAATAGGAGAATAATAGAGAAAGATAGACTGTCTTGTCTATGTTTCCTGTAAATAAGTTTAAGCAATAGGCTGTTTTCTAAAGGGATTGTTGTTTCTTACGCACTAACCATATCAACAGCAGGGAGGCAACAAACCTTATGAAAACAGGAAACTATAAATACTAGGAGAGTTACCATGGAGCAACCGACCTTAAAAATTGATTTTCATACGCATATTATCTCAGAGGACTTTTTGAATTTAGCAGAGAAATACAGTGATGATCGCTGGCCGGTCTTGGAAAAAACGTGTGACTGTGGTGCGAAAATTATGATAAAAGGCAAGAACTTCAGGGATATTACGAACCAAGCCTGGGATGCGGAAGAACGAATAAACGATATGGAAAAAGAGGGAATCGATATTCAAGTTCTTTCACCAATTCCTGTTACCTTCAGTTATTGGTCCGACCCTGAGCAGGGGTTAGAGATGGCAAGGTTTCAAAATGATTTTATTGCATCCGTTGCAAAAGAAAATCCGGAAAAGTTTATCGGACTAGGCACAGTTCCATTGCAGGATGTGGAACTAGCGATTCAGGAAATGGACAGAGCTGTAAATGAACTGGGGTTAGTTGGACTGGAAATCGGAAGTAATGTGAACGGAAAGAACTTGGATGATTCATCTTTAGAGCGCTTCTTTCAGGCAGCAAGTAAAAGGGGAGTTCCATTGTTTGTTCACCCGTGGGCAACATTGGGAGGAGAAAGAATGCCACGTCATAATTTCATGTATATGGTTGGAATGCCTTCTGAGACAGCGCTTGCTGCTGGAAGTATTATTATGAGTGGTATGTTGGATCGATATCCTAATTTACGAATTTGTTTTGCACATGGTGGAGGTGCTCTACCATACCTGCTTCCAAGAATGGATAAAGGGTGGAATGTTTGGCCGCATATAAGGAAAACAAAAAAGCCACCTAGTCATTATGCAAAGATGCTTTATTATGATTCGCTCGTTTACGATGAGAATAATTTACAGTTTATGATCAATCGTTTTGGCGTGGATCAGATTATTGCCGGATCAGACTATCCATTTTTATTACGTGAAGTACCATCTGGCAAAGTCGTTGATCAGCTATCTACATTAAATGAGTATGAAAAAGCAAAAATACATGGACTGAATGCATTAAGATTTTTGAATCTTGATTGAAACTTGGGAGGATTCTTTCGCTTCCTATTTATGAAATAGCCGAGAACACTCGTGACTTTAGTCATGAGAGGTTCAGATAACTATTAGTGGTGAATCGAGGAGGAGATCTCACGACGATAAGAACCTACAGAAAACAAAAGGAGAGGATAACTTTGGCATTTGTTATTTTAGATCCATGCAGAAATGAAAAGGCAGCCGAATGTACTCAGATTTGCCCGGTTGATTGTATTGAAGAAGGAACAGACCAATATTATATTGATCCCAATATATGTATTGACTGTGGTGCATGTGTGGCAGCATGTCCAGTTAATGCAATTGTAGATGAACATGACTTATCACCTGAACAGGAAGAATATCTGGAAAAGGCAGAAGCTTTTTTTGGGTAAGTACGTGCAATAATAATATTGTCAGGTATTAATGAATAGTAATTAATAAGAGAACCTATCCAAAAAAACATTGGGTAGGTTTTTTTATAATGATAAGAAAGTAGATATTTGCGCTTGATCTCTAGCTCCATCGCCCAGCGACTAGCGGACTTCCCTCACCTCCGTACGATAAAGAAGACTTGCCGATTGGTGAAACCAGAGGCTTAGTCGCACTTATACCCTTGTGGTGAAAGTCAACATCGACTCAGGTTTCAAGGAAGGCCGACTAAAAGCGGACTAGCGCTCGGGCGTCGGCATACCCCTATGAAGGGGCATGTTTCCTTTTCGCTCTTCAAGCATAAGATTCACTAAGATTTTTACATTCGTAAAAATCAAGATCATCTAATCTCTTACGGGGACTGTTCGTTTAAAACCGCCGTTTTGCGCGGCAACACCGAACCACCTGGCATGACTAGGCGCAGTCCGTACGTCGTAAACGGGCGCTTGCGCCTTTGTTCTTTCCGTATCACGTTCATGAAAGTAATTGATTTGTTGGACGTCTAACTTTATAATGAAAGAGCAATATAGTTGGGATTTTTATAACTTTTAGTTGTTGGACGTCCAATAATTATAATTACAGTTATAATGGAAATAGTATTAATGAGTGTCAGAAAAATTGGTGTTCGCCCAGATTTTAGGTTAATGCCTTCGTTGCACTTATGCAGATAAGAAATTCTATACTTTCTTAATCCGTTGTTGAAAAGACAACATGCATATATTGGGAAAAAGGATGATGATATGCGATGAGAATGGTTGATATTATTGAGAAAAAACGAGATGGATTGGAACTAACCAAAGAAGAAATATCCTTTGCCATCGAGGGTTATACACGTGGTGAAATACCAGATTATCAGATGTCTGCTTTTGCTATGGCCATTTATTTCAATGACATGACCACGGAAGAAAGAGTTCATTTAACTAAAACGATGGTCGAATCCGGGGATCAAGTGGACTTGTCTGATATTGCTGGAATTAAAGTGGATAAACATAGTACAGGGGGAGTAGGGGACACGACAACATTGATTTTAGCTCCACTTGTAGCATCTGTTGGTGTACCAGTTGCCAAGATGTCCGGGCGGGGACTTGGGCATACAGGCGGTACGATTGACAAACTGGAATCGGTAGAGGGATTCAATGTAGAATTGGATGGCAAAACGTTTAATAATTTAGTAAATAAAAATAAAATAGCTGTTGTCGGACAAAGTGGGAACTTAACACCAGCTGATAAAAAATTATATGGATTACGCGATGTGACGGCAACGGTCGATTCGATTCCGCTTATTGCAAGTTCGATTATGAGCAAGAAAATTGCATCCGGTGCAGATGCCATTGTACTTGATGTCAAAACAGGATCCGGTGCATTTATGAAGGATTTGGAAGGTGCCAAAGAATTAGCTCATGCCATGGTTCAAATCGGAAATGGTGCAGGACGTGAAACCATAGCGGTGATTTCGGATATGAATCAGCCATTAGGCTTTGCGGTTGGGAACGCCCTTGAAGTAAAAGAAGCAATTGATACACTAAAAGGATATGGCCCAGCAGATCTTGAAGAACTTTGCCTAACATTAGGAAGCAGGATGGTTTATCTCGGCAAACAAGCCGAAACGATTGAAGAAGCGAGAGAAAAATTGGAGGAAGCAATACGTTCAGGAAGTGCAATTGAGACATTTAAAACGTTCCTTGCTGCTCAAGGTGGCGATGCTTCTGTTGTGGATGATTCATCAAGGTTGCCGACCGCTTCTTATACGTTTGAAGTCGAAGCAAAAGAAGATGGCGTTGTTGCTGAAATAATAGCGGATGAAATTGGAATTGCAGCAAGTCTTTTAGGTGCTGGACGCTTAACGAAAGAATCCGAAATTGATTTAGCTGTTGGGTTAGTTCTCAACAAAAAGATTGGTGATCAAGTAAGTAAAGGAGATTCCCTTGTTACCATTCATAGTAATCGGGAAGATGTAGATGAGGTAGTAGATAAAATTAGTCATTCCTACACTATTTCAGAAAAGAAAGTGGAAAAACGTCCGCTAATATATGATGTAATCTATGAATAGAGGGATGACATTCCCCTTTTGTTTCTAGGGTAAAAGGATGGCCGTCTAGCATATATAAGTGAATGGAATTACATAACGAACTAAGGAGGTATGCAGTAAATGGATAAGTATTTTAAACGAGTATTTTTAATTGTAATGGATTCAGTCGGGATTGGGGAGTCTCCTGATGCTGAGGCTTATGGCGATAAAGGTGCGGATACATTAGGTCATATCGCAGCACATAGGAACGGATTACATATGCCAAATATGGGAGCACTTGGCTTAAGTAATATAAGGGAAATCCAAGGAATTCCACCTGCTGAAAAAACGCTGGCCCACTATACGAAAATGCAAGAGGCTTCTGCTGGTAAAGATACGATGACTGGTCACTGGGAAATCATGGGTCTTCATATTGACACTCCATTCCGGACTTTCCCAGACGGGTTTCCGGATGAAGTTATTCACAAAATCGAAGAAAAGACAGGTAGAAAAGTAATTGGCAATAAACCTGCATCTGGGACGGCGATTTTAGATGAACTTGGCGAAGAGCATATGAAATCGGGAAGCTTGATTGTTTATACCTCAGCGGATTCAGTCTTACAGATTGCTGCACATGAAGAAGTCGTACCATTAGAGGAACTTTACGATATTTGTGAGTTTTGTCGTGAATTAATGAATGCTCCTGAGTACATGGTAGGCCGTGTGATTGCTCGTCCATTTGTTGGAAAACCTGATGCATTTGAACGGACACCTAATCGCCATGACTATGCGCTAAAACCCTTCGGCAGAACTGTGATGAACGAGCTGAAAGACGATGGCTATGATGTACTTGCCATTGGGAAAATTTCCGATATCTATGATGGGGAAGGGGTAACTCAATCGCTGCGCACCATATCAAACATGGATGGAATGGATAAATTGCTCGAAACGATGGATATGGATTTCAACGGATTAAGCTTTTTAAATTTAGTAGATTTTGATGCGAAATATGGACATCGCCGTGACCCGCAAGGCTATGGTGAAGCATTGGAAGAATATGATGCCAGATTGCCGGAAGTATTTGAAAAGCTTAGGGATGGCGATCTTTTAATTATCACGGCTGACCATGGAAATGACCCAGTCCATCATGGTACAGATCATACGAGAGAGTATGTGCCATTACTTGCCCATCATAAAGGTATTGTGGAAGGTAAACAGATTCCATTACGGGAAACATTTGCAGATATTGGAGAAACAATTGCAGAAAACTTCCAAGTAAATAGCCCGAAACATGGGAAAAGCTTTTTACAAGAGATAAAGTAAAAGACATTCCAAAGAGAGCATACCCGTAAAGATTGTGAATATTACAAGGTCACTTAAGACACTTGAAGAAAAAGTGAGGGATAATGATGAAACGACAGCAAATAGAACAAGCAGCAGCCTTTATTAAAGAAAAGATAACCAATTCACCGAAGATCGGGCTTATTCTTGGGTCTGGATTAGGAGTATTGGCAGAGGAAATCGAACATTCTGTTAAGCTGAAATATGAACATATTCCAGGCTTCCCTGTTTCCACTGTAGAAGGGCATGCAGGGCAGCTTGTCATTGGCGAGATGCAAGGTGTGACTGTTCTTGCGATGCAAGGACGGTTTCATTATTATGAAGGGTATCGTTTAGAGGAAGTTACTTTTCCAGTACGTGTCATGAAAGAGTTGAATATAGAGGCCATTATGGTGACAAACGCTGCTGGCGGATTAAACCCATCCTTTGAAGCTGGCGATTTAATGGTGATTACCGATCACATTAATAATGCAGGTGCCAATCCATTAATCGGGCCCAATGATTCAGAGCTTGGTGTGCGTTTTCCGGACATGTCTGCTGCCTATGATCCAGAACTGCAGAATGTGGTCAGAAAAGCGGCACAACAATTGGGTATTTCTTTACAAAATGGGGTCTATGTTTGGAATAGTGGCCCAAGCTATGAAACACCTGCAGAAGTTCGTATGCTGCAGAAATGGGGCGGAGATGCTGTTGGTATGTCCACGGTCCCAGAAGTAATTGTTGCACGTCACAGTGGGATGAAGGTTATTGGTATCTCCTGCATCACCAATATGGCAGCAGGAATACTGGATCAGCCGCTATCCCATGAAGAAGTGATGGAAACAGCAGAAAAAGTGAGAGAAGACTTTTTGAATCTTGTCAAAAAAGTTATCACCAGTATAGCATAGTAAGTGGTGGTCTATAACCATGAAGGAGTGAGTAAATATGGAAAACCAGCGCATGATAGAAGAAGCTCTAAAAGCAAGAGAAAGAGCATATGTCCCTTATTCCAAGTTTAAAGTCGGTGCAGCACTACGTACAAAAGATGGAAAGATTTATCATGGATGCAATATTGAAAACTCAGCATATCCGGTGTCTAATTGTGCCGAAAGAACAGCACTATTTAAGGCTTATTCGGAAGGGGAAAGGGATTTTGACATCCTTGTTGTTGCAGCAGACACGGAGCGCCCTGTTCCCCCTTGTGGTTCATGCAGACAAGTGATGTCCGAGTTATGCCCAAAAGATATGAAGGTCATATTAACGAATTTACATGGTAAACAAAAAGAAACAACAATAGAGGAACTACTTCCTGGTGCCTTTACACCAGATGATTTAACAAAAGCATAATTCTTAATGAGGTGAATAGAATGGCTGAAAAATTAGCGAAATACATTGATCATACGTTATTGAAACCTGAAGCAACAAAGGAGCAAATGGAAAAACTTTGTACAGAAGCAAAGGAATATGGCTTTTATTCTGTATGCGTGAATCCGACATGGGTAAAAGAGGCTGCCAAGCAGTTAGTAGATTCCGATGTAGAAGTATGTACGGTGATTGGTTTTCCATTAGGTGCAACGACTACTGAAGTAAAAGCATTTGAAACGAAGGATGCTATGGAAAATGGAGCAACTGAAGTGGATATGGTTATTAATGTTGGGCAGTTAAAGGCAGGAGCATACGAAGCAGTAGAAGAAGATATCCGTGCCGTTGTAGAGGCAGCAAATGACAAGGCACTTGTAAAAGTCATTATCGAAACATCTTTGCTCACAGAGGAAGAAAAAGTAAAAGCATGTAAACTTGCTGTGAAAGCAGGAACGGACTATGTGAAAACATCTACTGGGTTCTCTACTGGAGGTGCTGCCGCTAGTGATATTCGCCTGATGCGAGAAACGGTTGGACCGAATATTGGTGTGAAAGCATCTGGTGGGGTTCGTGACAGGGAAACTGCTCTAGCAATGATTGAAGCAGGTGCCTCACGTATTGGTGCAAGCTCCAGTGTTGCAATTGTGAAAGAGGATTAATTTTATCACGTAATTAACTGGCTGTAAGACCTTTAACGAGAAGAATTCAAGATACTTCAAGAATGATCAGTGCAGGTCAAGCAGCCAGTAAACTTCTGATCATTCATTTAATCAGTAGGGTAAGAAAAAAACCTACCGATTGAAAATTCCCGTTATATATGATTGCTGCTCTACTTTTGATTAACTTATTATTACAGGTCGTATAGTTCCAAATAAGAGTGGGAGATTTTTCACACACTATATGAAAAACCTTCCTAGTTTAAGCGGAATAACCAAATTCTTACCAGCTCTCCATAATCTTGAGAGCGGCGTGTTGGTTATGAAAAGAGAGAGGACGGTGGGATATGAATTTTAACTACCAAACACCGCGCTATTTGATAGTCATTGAACAAATTAAAGAGAAAATCTATACTGGAGAATTACAGCCTGGAGAACGCCTGCCATCGGAAACGGCATTTTCCAAGGAACTGGGAGTGTCAAGAAATACATTAAGAGAGGCATTGCGAATTCTGGAAGAGGAAAATATCATTATTCGAAAACACGGTATAGGTACCTTCGTCAATAAAAAACCGGTATTTACTGGGGGTATTGAGGAATTATTCAGTATTACGGAATTAATTGAAAGGGAAGGCAAGACACCCGGTACGGAAATTCACTTTACTGGTAATGTTGAACCACATAGTGATGACATTCAAGAGCTGGAATTGGATGAGAATGAACAAGTATTTCTCGTAAAGCGTGTACGAACTGCGGATGAGGTTCCGTTGGTGTATTGTATTGACAAAATTCCGGCTAATGTATTGGCTCAAGGATATAAACTAAATCAAGAATCGATTCTTGATTCCTTGAAAGAGGTTGGAATTTCTATCAGTTATGCTGACGCTCAAATTAAAACGATTAGCTACCATAATGAAATATCGGAAATAATGGGCTGTGATAAAGAAACACCATTATTAATCCTTCGTCAGATTCATTATGATCAAACCAATCGGCCTGTGTTATATTCGATAAATTATTTCCGGTCTAATCAGATTTCCTTCCATGTATTACGTAAACGTGTATAATGGAGCTTCCGGCAAAATAAAGTGAATCTTCCATCATTTGTTATAGTCAAACTCCACTTTATAGCAGGATTTCAAATGCTAGAGGTGTGAGTTCAGCATATGATCCACAATCTTACTGCCGGAAAAAGCTCATGTCATAAACAAATGGTACATATGGAAAAATATCATTGCTTTGCTGGACCCCAATAGTAAATACAAGGGAGAAATTTATCTTAAGTATGGTATTTTGGACATCCTCTATAAGAATAAGAAGCTATGTAATATTTACACTACTATTTAAAAACTTCTCAGAAAAACTAATAAAATAGTTAATAGATTCTTTTGGAAAACGTTTCGGCAAGCTGGCAATCCAAAATGGGCGAAGGATAGATATACCACTCACATATATTTGCGATAAAAGCCTTGCTTTAAGTTCCTGTTCCACTGCAAAACGGGAAATAAAGCCAAACCCGAGACCTGATTGGACTGCACTTTTAATTGCCTGTGTTGTACTAAGCTCCAATGTGTTTGGGTGATGGGCAAGATCTATTTTTTCTGCTAAATGATTTTCTATTATTTTCCGGGTAGCAGAAGTTTCTTCACGTCGGATGAACCGCTCTTCCAATAAATTTCTGGAAACAATATTTTTTTTCTTTACCCAAGGATGGTCTGGGGCAACTACTAAAATAATTTCATCCTCTGTGACGATTTTTTTACTCAAATTGGAGTGTTGAATATCTCCTTCAATAAAGCACAAATCAATTTTTCTCTGCTCTAATTCTTCTAAGATAGTAGGAGTACTGTTTATCGATAATTGAATATGAATACTTGGATATATTTGCTGGAATTTGCTGATGATTTCTGGTAAGAGATATTCTCCAGGTGTATAGGATGATCCGATTTTTAAAGCATGAGACGCTTCGGCCTTTAAACTTTGGAGTGAATCCATAGACTCTTCATAGGAATTTATAATTTCTTTAGCAAAATGGTAAAGTCTTTCCCCCGCAGGAGTGAGTATAGGTGGGGTGTGATTACGTTCAAAAAGCATCATCGAATAATGGTTTTCTAA
The DNA here is from genome assembly GCF_009733865.1 of Oceanobacillus salinisoli. Classification (GTDB taxonomy): domain Bacteria; phylum Bacillota; class Bacilli; order Bacillales; family Amphibacillaceae; genus Oceanobacillus; species Oceanobacillus salinisoli. The sequence continues at coordinate 359,819 of NZ_WOFB01000002.1, forward strand.
TAGTTTAATCTTTTTTGTAACAGCAGGCTGGGTGAGAAATGCCCGTTTTGCAGCACCACTAAAACTGGATTCTTCTACTACATAACAGAATATTTTTAGATTCTCAATTTCCATACTTTCCCTCCTGACTGGAAATTTTAACCTTGAAAGAACATACCAACTCCCATAATTACTACGACAGCAGCTAAAAGACGGCCTATCGTTAATCCATTTAATTTCTTTGAAATCATTGCACCTAATTGAGCACCTATTATGATCCCAGGGGTACTGCACGCAATTACAAACCAATCAATAGAGTGATCAGCAATTGACGGAAGAAGTCCAGCCAGTGAGTAAAGTGCAAGTGAGAAAATAGAAGTGGCTGTAGCTTCTTTCATAGGTAAATAGAAGAAATACACAAGTAATGGAACCAGAAGCCATCCTCCACCAATTCCAAAAAAAGAAGAAATGATTCCGAGCAGGAAGCCAATGAATATTAATTTCCATGTTTTTATGGATGGACTGTTTACATGTGCTGCTTCAGTTTTTTCCTCTAATGCAGCACTTATTTCAGGATTTGTAATATTCAATGAAGCCTTATCATTTGAATGATTCTTCCAAATCAAGAATATACCAAGTCCTATAAGAAGACAAGCAAATAAATTATAATAAATCGACACAGGACTATACTTGACAAGTATTCTACCAATAAATGTGGCAGGAACAGCACAAATAGAAATTAGAATGCCTATGCGAATGAATACCCGATGCTGTTTTAATAAGGTTGGCAGGCCAGAAATGGCATTAATAAATACAATAGCTAATCCAGTAGCTGCCGCCTCGGCCGGTGAGATCTCATAAAAAATCAGTAGAATTGGAACAAAGAGAAACCCACCTCCTGCTCCAATAATCGCCCCATAAACACTGGCAAGAAATCCGAGAAATAGTAATAATAAAATCAATTATATTTCCTCCCTATAATTCCTCTTTCCACCATTATTATCATAGAAGTGGTTTTGAAATGTGGAATTACCCGAAAAGGAATAAGCCATTCCCGTTTGTTATACTGAAATGGTGGGTTGCCGGCCATGGGGAGTGAAGGAGAAGGAAAGTGTTGTCTAACATAATCCCTCACTTTTTAAATTCATGCAATCGTTCATAAGTTTCGATTAGAAATTTATAAAACAGTTCTTCCGTTGGCAGCAGTTTCCGCTGAGTAGGATAGATGACGCCAACTGTTCGTGTCAAGCTGGTATCAGATAATGGGATAACTACTGTAGATATTGGTGTGTTATCTACTAACGTCATTTCAGGCATCAATGCAACTCCTAAGCCAGCGGAAACTAATCCTTTTAATGCATCAATATCTTTTCCCTCGAAGGCAACTTTTGGTGTGAAACCTGCTTTATGGCAAGCCTGAACAACTTGCTCACGAAATACATATTCTTCAGGCAGCACAACGAATTGGTCACTCTTCAGCTCTTGCAGCATAATGGATTCCCGTTTTGCCAACGGATGGTGAATGGGCAGTAGTGCAACGATGTTTTCTGTAAATAATGTTGTTCCTGCAATTTTTTTTGCCATTTCTTTAGTTGGCATAGGGGCAATCATAGCTAAATTGAACTCCCCCTTTATAACTCCGTCAATTAAATCATGGTAAAGCCCATTGCTCATTTGGAATTTCGCTTCTGGATACTGTGTACGAAAAGCGTAGATGATGGAAGGCAGGGTGTGGGCAGCCATACTAATTGGAAATGCTATTCTTACGGTACCTTTTTCTGGATTTAAATGTTCTTTTACCTCTCTTTTTGCTTCTTCCAGCAAGTTAGCTACCTGTTTCATCCGTTCATAAAAGATTTTTCCGATAGGAGTTAATTTCACACGCCTTCCTTCACGTATAAAAAGCTCTACACCTAATTCATTTTCTAAATTGAAAATCTGTCTACTTACAGATGATTGGGCAACATGTAGTGCATCTGCAGCTTCTGTTACATGCTCTCTTTTTGCAACTTCCATAAAATACTGAATTTGCCTCGTCTCCATTTTAACACCCCTAATTCATGCTTTTTTTGCATTGATTTCATCGATTATTCATATTGAAACTATTATTTACTAAATTATAAAATGAAACTATGACAATAAAAAGTAAAATGATAAATTGTTCTATGGGAATAACTGGCTAAAAAAATTTCATTATAAGAATGAAAAGTGAGGATTAACAGCCAGTAATCATCTGTTTAATTGTAGATTTACTTTAAATATATTAGGGGCTGATTGTTATGAAAGTAATGGAGGAAATCAAAGAAACACAGATACAAAATGTAGGAAAGTACGTAAATGAGATATTTGAAGTTGTCAAGGAGAGGAATCCAAATGAACCGGAGTTTCAGCAGGCGGTAAAAGAAGTGCTCGATTCTTTAGTACCTGTCCTTGTGAAAAATCCAACATATATGAAACAAGCAGTTCTTGAACGCTTAGTAGAACCAGAGCGCTTGATTACTTTTAGAGTACCATGGGTGGACGACAGTGGAAATGTAAAAGTTAATCGTGGATTTCGCGTTCAATTTAATAGTGCAATTGGTCCATACAAAGGTGGGTTACGATTCCATCCTTCAGTAAACGCTAGTATTGTTAAATTTTTAGGGTTTGAACAAATATTTAAAAATGCGTTAACAGGCCAGCCTATTGGAGCTGGAAAGGGCGGTTCTGATTTTGATCCAAAAGGTAAATCAGATTTAGAAATCATGCGCTTTTGTCAAAGTTTTATGACAGAATTAGCTAAGCATATTGGACCGGACATTGATGTTCCAGCTGGTGATATTGGAGTTGGAGCAAGAGAAATCGGTTATATGTTTGGACAATATAAGAAACTTAGAGGTGCTTATGAAGCCGGTGTTTTGACTGGAAAAGGCATTGGATATGGTGGTAGTTTAGGACGAAAAGAAGCGACAGGATATGGAGTAGTTTACTTTGTGGAAGAAATGCTGAAGGAAAAAGGATTAAGCTTTAACGAAAGTACAGTTGTCATATCCGGTTCTGGAAATGTCTCGATTTACGCGATAGAAAAGGCAATGCAGCTAGGGGCAAAAGTAGTAGCATGCAGCGATTCCAGCGGCTATATTTATGATCCAAATGGAATCAATTTAGAGACAGTTAAAAGGTTAAAAGAAGTAGAGAATAAACGAATTTACGAATATGTGAAAGAACATCCAGAAGCAAGTTTTCAAGTAGGATATTCCGGTATCTGGACTATTCCTTGTGATATTGCTTTACCATGTGCTACACAAAACGAATTGGACAAAGAGTCCGCAGAGCATTTAGTTTCGAATGGAGTAAAAGCTGTAGGGGAAGGAGCCAATATGCCTTCTACACAGGAAGCGATTGATATGTTTATGGAGCACCATGTATTGTTTGCTCCAGCTAAAGCAGCCAATGCAGGTGGGGTTGCAGTTTCTGCTTTGGAAATGGCACAAAATAGTGCACGAATTGCTTGGACACAAGAGGAAGTGGACGGAAAATTACAAGAAATTATGAATACGATTTACAGAGAAAGCATGAAGGCATCCGAGAAATATAATGTCCCAGGTAACCTTGTGGTTGGTGCCAATATTGTTGGATTTATAAAAGTAGCAGATGCGATGTTATCCCAGGGAGTCATATAGTAACTGTTTGTTGTTCGGAAAGTGCCTGTAAAAGGGACATTTGAAAATGATAAATAAAATAATTTAAGCACAAGAAGGAAAACAGTTTCCACATGGTCAATACGCAGATAAATATTAGAAGTAGAAGGCCTTTGTTTGCCATCGCAATTCCATGAGGTATATGAAACAAGTTTATATATAGATTATCATGAAACCTTGGTTGGTAAATGCCAATCAAGGTTTTTTTACGTGCTCTCAAAGGGAAAATATAGGAAAGAATGACTCTGCATAAACGAAGGCAAACTATATATGAGTTTATTTGTGTTTTATCGTTTTAAGGGTTTTGTAATTAGATAAAATATCTTAAATTGGAATTTCAATAGGAAATCATTAAGTAGAATGGATGTTACATTCTCTTAGGAGGACTTTTTTCATGTGGTATGCAATTATGTGGGGAACAATTGCAGCTTCGGCAACTATGATTGGTGCTTTATTGGTTTTAAAGTTCTCCATTTCAAGGCGTGTTATCGCATTTATTATGGCTTTAGGAACGGGAGCATTAATCGGGGCAACGACCTTTGAACTGCTGGAAGATGCTGTAGAGATGACCGGCTTTACCGAATTTGCAATCGGCTTTCTTGGTGGATCCCTTATTTTTACCATTTTGGATATCATTGTTTCTCGTCGGGGAGGAGAACAAAGAAAACATGCAAAACGTGGTGATGAGGCATCATTAGAACAAGCTAAAGGGGCAGGATTGGGTATTTTTATTGGGACGGTGATGGATACATTGCCGGAATCAGCTATGATTGGAATGAGTTTGAATGGTGGAGGAACGGTAAGTTTTGCCTTAGTTATTTCTATATTCATTAGTAATTTGCCTGAAGGAATTTCAAGTACAGCGGGCTTGCAGCAAAGTGGTTTTTCAAAGAAAAAGATTTTAATTTTATGGGCTTTTGTAGTATTTTTTTCTGCCTTAAGTTCCTGGGGAGGAGCTTTGTTGGAATCCGCATCAAATAGTATAAAAGCGTTAATGAGTGCTTTTGCAGCTGGGGCAATTATTTCTATGGTAGCCTCGACGATGATGCCAGAGGCCTTTAAAGAAGGTGGGCCAATTGTGGGATTTATTACGGCAATTGGTTTATTCCTTTCTTTATGGCTGCACCATTTATAGAGAAATTTTATTATGGACGGACGAGTGTAATCCTATCAGGAGGATTCCCTCCTTTTTACAAGATAAGAAAGTATAAATTTTTTGCTTCGATGTCTAGCTCCAGCGCCCAGCGACTAGCGAGACTTCCCTCACCTCCGTACGATAAAGAAGACTTGCCGATTGGTGAAACCAGAGGCTTAGTCGCACTTATACCCTTGCGGTGAAAGTCAACATCGACTTAGTTTTTTTAGGAAGGCCGACTAAAAGCGGGCTTTGCGCCCAACGTCGGCATACCCCTATGAAGGGGCATGTTTCCTTTATCTCCTGCGGGGGACTGTTCGGTTAAACCCGCCGCTTTATATGGCAACACCGAACCACCTGGCATGGCCAGGCGCAGTCCGTACGTCGCTAAACGGGCGCTTGCGCTTTTCTTATATGTTAGAGTAAAGGTCCGAAGTATTAAAAAACGTACACATTCAATAAAAAGTAAAGGCGGTTTCTACTGGTTGCTCCAATGATCTTTGTCCAAATAATTCTCCAGTTCGTTTAAATATATAACCAAATAGTTATAATCCCCAGTCCCATTTTAAAATATCTTTGAGCATTACCAAATTATCTTCCCCAATTTTATTGCCGATTTTCTTCTCTAGGTTTGCTTTCAATGCTTCGTTTTTTTCGTAGCATTCCTCCCCTAATTTAGTTAATCGCAGGTATTTATCTTTCTTGTTATATTCGACATTGTTAATTTCCAGCAAATTTTTTGAATCCAGCTGTTTAATTAATTTATGAGTTGCTTGCCTGGAGATATTTATATTTTTGGTGACGTATGAAATAGTTGGCTGCTTTTTATAAATTCTTGCCATAATAAACCATTCAGAATTTGAAATATAAATATCACTGTTGTCATTCCATAATTTCTCTGTTAGTTTTCGAAGCTGAAGATGACGCTCACTTAATGTATCAATTAAATCCAAGTTTTGTAATTCAGAATTCAAGCTATTTCCCCCTATCTCGTTTATCGAAATTAAGTGTACATAAGCTTCTCGTTATTGTCAACCAGGTTGACAATTTAATGAGTTTGTATTAAACTACTATTGTAAACTTGGTTGACAATTGAAGGTTAGGAGATGTGCAATGTTCGATATTGGAGATTTAATCGTTTATTCTGTACATGGGGTATGTAAAATTGATGATATATGTGAAAAAACATATGGGGATGTCACACGTACATACTATGTTTTGCATCCGCTTGAAGAAAAACAATTAACAATAAATGCGCCAGTAGATAATGATAAAGTAGTTATATTAAAAATGATGGATAGAGAAGAAGCTGAAGAAATTTTACAATCTTTCAAACTGCATGGTATTAGCTGGATAGAGAATGTTAAATTGCGAACGAAACAATACAACAGTATCGTAAATACTGGAAATCGAAAAGAGATTTCTAAAATAGCTAATACGTTAATGCGAAAAGATCAAGAGGCTAAACAGTCTAAAAAGAGACTGTATGATCAGGATCGCCGACTTCTATCTACCATTCAGGAAATATTGTTTAAAGAATTGGCCATGTCTTTAGAAACGACGTATGAAGATATCTATGAAAAGGTAAACAACATGATTATACAAAGCAATTAAATGCTTTCATTGATTAAGAAATGGTTTCGACGTAGCTAAAATATTAACGTCCCTATCATAAAAGTCGAACACACATGTCTCGTCATGTTGCAGATTTTTCAGTGAAGTAGCATTCTTTAAAGAGCTACAAGATGACGGTTCAAGTAGAAAAGTAACTTAAGGTTACTTCACTAATAGAAGAGTGAGTGCGAGCTTATCTAAAAGAAACAATACTAACTAAGGTAGGGAGCGATGGAATGGTAACGCTTTATGTTAGCCCGGGCAGTGTATCCTGCAGAAAGGCAAAGAAATGGTTTCTGGAAAATGATATTCCGTTTAAAGAGCGGAATATGTTTTCAGAATCATTAACTTTAAATGAGATAAAAGAAATATTACGTTTAACCGATAATGGTACAGATGATATTATATCAACTCGCTCAAAGGCATTTCAAAAAATGGATGTAGATTTGGAACAACTGCCATTAAATGACCTATACCGCTTTATCCAAAAAAATCCTGGTATATTAAAAAGTCCAATCATATGTGATGAGAGACGTTTTCAAGTAGGATATCATGAAGAACAGATTCGTAGGTTTCTTCCCAGGTCCGTACGAGCATTGAAGTTCCATGAAATACAGAAAATGATTCATTAATAGCTGTTTTACAAAGCAAATATTTACTCCACCCGACATCTTTCGTGATTTAGGTGGAGTTTTTCATTTTCTAATATATTTTTAGCTTACTTGTTGATTGTTATTTTTTATTAATATATTAAAAAAATAACCAATTGTGAAAACTAGTAATTAATCAGCAAATAATATTGATTGATTTGTAAAGGCTATAGGCTATTTCTCACCCTTAAAGGATGGGAAATAGCCTTGTAAGCTTAACAACTAGTTTATTTTAGAAGAAAAGCGTTGACAATAGAACAAGTGAAACGATTACAAAAAACGGTATAAAAAATCCACCTGGCCTCTTCAAATAATCTAAATAGACGCCTCTTGGTGTTACATACCTGATTCTGCCTCGATATACATTTCCATAATGATCTCTAATTTGGACTGCACGTCCTGTATATTTGTGACAAAAGTGATAATAGTTTGCACCAGTCATTTTCTCACCCCTCCTCTTTTAAAGTTATAATATATTATTGGTTTTGCAAAAAAAGGAAAGGGTGTGTGTATATGTTAATCGGAAAATGAGCCACATGACAACTTAGAACTGAGCGACTGTTACATTGTGAATTTTAATCTTGCAGAAAAACTTTATCGGCTTTATATAAGAGGCGGGCATGATTCCCAATTGGGGGTGAGAAATCTTTTCCTATCGTACTATTTCGCAAGAATTCATGCCCTAAAGGCTCCATGTAAAGCTTATGTAGTATTAAAATAATTTTTCTGAGTTTGTGAATTCTACTAACATTTGGTGGATTAAATTTAATTCGAATTATTAGGTGAGTCATTGGTTTTAATATTTAAGGTATACAAGTTTAAATATCCATATTAGCTTTCTTGGAATAAACGTGGTATTTTTGGATTATATTTAAATGTGTTTGTTAGTTTTATAGAATAGAATAGCGTTAAAAATAAGGAAATATGAAGTAGAGGTAATAAACATAATGAGTAAAAAGTTAATCAATGCCGATACATGTTATCGGGTTGTGGAACAGAAAGCCACTCAATATTTTAGAACACTTTCAGAGGAGCACATACAGAAGCGCTAAGTGTCGACTCTTATAAAAGATTTTCAATCGTGGAGACAGCATCATATCCCCCGTTCATTCTTTTCTCTTTTTATACGTAGAAAAGGGAAGTCCCGAAATTATCACCATTATATTCAATGGCTGGAACATAGAGATAAGTTAGATAACTATTTGGATCGCAGTATCTCTTACATTTTTATGCGTGATTTAGGTAAAGTACTTGATTCACCTAGTACACAGCGGAGGATTCAAAGCGTAGTGGACAGTTTGAAAAAGGAATTGAGGTCTGACTCTACAATGGAAGCGTATAGTTTGGCTGGATTGTATCGTATGGCCCAGAAAGAAGGTGTTGAGTCCAGTTTTATTTGGGTCATAGATAAAATAAGAGAAATAGCCTCCCACATTCCAGAGGGGATGGATAAAGATGAGGTGCAGCGAAAGTTAATAAAAATCATTGCGGGTGTTGTGATGCAACAGGTGGAAGAGTTAGATGAGGAGATATCATCAGCAGAACGTGCAAGGAAATTGGATACTGCCATCAGACTAGGCTATTCCTATGGTCTGACTTATCCTTTCATAGATGATATCTTGGATTCGAACATATTATCCACAAACGAAAGAGTACAATATTCCGATATGATACGGACCACGCTTATTACAGGCACCGTACCGGAACTGGGAGAGTGGAATGAAAACAATAGAAAACTTATTCGCTTCATTCACTCTGAGCTTCGAGCGGCTTTTGAATATATTAAAACTTGCCATAATGGAACAACGTGGAAATCTTTTTTAGAGCAGTCCTATGTGTTTTTTAAATCACAGGAAGTTGATCGTGAAAAGGTTCTATCAATTAGAGATTACACGAATGAGGATCTTTTTATCCCAGTAATATTAAAATCCGCGTCCTCACGTTTAATTGTCCGTTCTTTAATGAGTTCTCCCGAAGATGAGGAGATTTTTCAGCGAACATTTTACTATGGGATTTATAATCAGTTATCGGATGATTTTTCCGATATGTATAGTGATATGGAGAAAGGTGCTGTTACCCCTTATACGTATTATTTGAAATATCATCATGAACGTTCTGATTTGATAAATCCATTTCATTTATACTGGACAGTTATTTGTTATTTAATTCATCAGGTTTATCGCTCCGATGCGAAGACCCGTGAAGTGATATTGGATCGTGCGATTAATGGATTAAAACGGTTTAAAGCACGTGCAGGAACGAAGAAGTATAATGAAGTTATGGGTATTTTTTCTTCCGGACATCCTGAATTTCATCGAGTTATTCAGCAGCTGGTTAGAAAAGCAGATGATGTCGATTTCTTTGATAAACTGCTTAGAGATCATATGATTGTTACCTTTAAGAAGGAGAGAGAGGAGAGGGAAGAGTTTGTTCGTACGGCTCGAACCGTTCGTGAACAAATTAATCGCTTCTTAACTATTTCTGAAGGAGACAAGGGGTCTTTACTAAATGATAGAATTATTGATGCAGCAAACTTTAGTGTTGGAGATGGTAAAAGGCTCCGGCCAATCTTGACTTGGATGATGGGAATAAAAAGATATGGGTTCGAGGAATCAACTATCGTGCCACTTCTCAAATCATTGGAATATATGCATACCGCTTCCCTAATCCTTGATGATTTGCCGTCACAGGATAACTCACCCATCAGGAGGGGAAGGCCAACGATTCATGAAATACACAATGTTGCTGTAGCTGAACTAACGGGTCTTTTCCTAACTCAGAAGGCTGTTGAGGAACAAGCTTCACTTAAGGCTTTTGATTCTAAGAAGGTGTTACATTTAATTCGTTATTCTGCTGGAATAACTGCAGATATGTGCAGAGGTCAGGCGATGGACCTCGGTTCGAAAGGGAAACTATTAAGCTTGGAACAATTAAATACGATGTGCTTTTATAAGACGGGGATAGGGTTCGAAGCTGCTTTCATCATGCCTGCCATTCTTGCTGGTGCATCGGATGAAGAAATGGATGTTTTTAGAAAAATTTCCTACCATGCAGGAATTGCTTTTCAAATTAAGGATGATTTACTGGATGTGGAAGGAGATAGAGAATTACTGGGGAAACCAATTCATAAAGATGCCAGGAACAACACGTCTAATTATGTTTCCATCTTAGGTCAAGAGGGAGCTAAGAAAGCAATGTGGGAACATTACTGTCATGCAATGGAGGCATTGCGTGAAGTACCTGAAGGATTCCCATTTTTAAAACACGTATTGAATTATTTCGTGCATAGGAATTATTGATGATGGATTTCCGGAAAGTAAATAATCAATTTTTTACAAAAATGGGTGCACATTTCCGAACTTCCAGCATATATTGGCTTCTGTGTGAGAAAATTGAAAGGAAGGAAGAGAAAAATGAATAAAGATGAAAAGCGAACGGTTGGGAATAGCGAGTTAAAAAATGGAGGTTATCAAGTTATTGAGGTTAATATGTCCGACTCAGCTGAAAACGTATATGCAGTGTGCACGCCAGTTAAAATGCAGTAAGGAAACATATCTCTTTTAGAAAAACCATCTCTTTTTCAGGTTCCTGAGCAAGAGATGGTTTTTTAATTTGGGCTGTTTTTGCCACTATATCGATAACTGCGACATATTGCAGGAAGGAGATTAAAAAGTAATCACTTAGTTTATAAGAGTGATTACTGCTATATATACGCTTTATTTAGTTGGGTGGAAAGGGCATTTTCCCTTTCTGGATTTATTGTCATCTGTAATAACATACTGCTTCCATTCCCTTTTGCTTAAATCTCCATATGCTCCCAAATCAGGGTGGAAGGGAAGGTTTTCTATGGATTCTACCCTTGATCGGATTAGTTGAAGAGCATTTTTACCTCGTATACTGTTATAAGCAATATTATTAAAAATTCTTCTTGGTTGAAAAATTAAAATGAGACAATTTCCTAAATTCCTGGTAATTCTATGTTTATAAGCTGGCATATTAACGGAAATAAACATAGGTTCGTCGTGAAAACAAAATTCCCAAAGCGGATCTTCTGGATCTATTGCAATATTCTTATTCCACTCTTTATCATCGTGTTCATGCAGGTATTTTAATATATCCCAAAAATAATTTTCATAATATGCAAAGGATTTTTCCGGACTTTCTGGCTCTACAAAAACAACGAAGGCATGCCTAATATACTGGTTTTCTTTAGATAGATTTACAAATTCTCTGAGTACGGAAGGCAAGGAGCTGAAATCATGGTTTTCGATATAAAAATATTTTAAATGTCCCATTCTCTCAGCAACTGTGCCATATGGACAGACGAAATTTTTATCTGAAACCATTTTCTCCCAATAAGCATATTCGTTTTTAAACCATTCAGGTATATATTTGTTCCCGTTTCGTATATCGTCTTTCGTTAACATAGAAAGGTGCTGAAACATGTTTTCATCTCCTAATAAGTATAATGATGAACTTTTCCTTTCGCTATATGCTATGGGTGATTTCATTTATTTGGGAACGAAATTTATGTATTTTTTTGATATTGGTTGGCCGGTTGTTACATATTTTTGTATTAAGGTTCTATTCAAAAAGATTGTCTTTACAGCATAATTTATTTCGTATTTGAGAAAAAGGGTGAACTAACTTTATATAATGTTGGAGTTTAATCTACCGCTAAGGAAATACACTACGCTTTCCGTGGGTGACCCGTGAGCTCGGGCCAACAGGACGCTGGTCACGAAGGCGTTGCCACAAAGGGGTTCGGTGGGGCAATTAATCGCAGCCCTAGGACGTGGCGTTCTTACCCTTTGTACCTTTGACTCTCTGCGGGGTCTCACTTGGCCACTTTTCCCGCAGGAGTCTCTGTATATTGCCGCTGGTAGAGTGCTTTGAAACTTTTTTGTTTAAATTGAATTAGATATCTACTATCGTAATGGTTGATTGTAGCGGAGGGCAGTTTCAATAGTTTAGGTAATGGAAGCGTAGTCGATTGGTTACGGGTGTGGTGGTCTTATAGGGGGAGAGAAAAGGAATATATGCTTGGTATTAACGGTTCAAATTCTAAAGAGTAGCCCAATTATATAGGTATTCCAATAGAAGGTTCTTTATCAATTAACTAAATAAGTCTCTAACTGTAAAAATTATAGGCTGGTTCTTTAGCTTCGAGTGTTTCTTTATGAACCAAAGCTAAAAGAACCAGCCTATTGTATTTAATACTCAATTTCTTCAAAATCCTGAGGGTCTAAGGTTGGTTGTCTTTCTTTTAAATCTTTATTATTAGAAATTTCGTTGTTTATCTCCTGATAAGATTTAATCTTAGTAAACCTTTCTTTTGTTTGTTTACGTTTTTTCTTATCATCATGCATCTATATTACTCCTTTATCTATGTCAAGTTGCTTCTTACTCATTGGATGATTCATTCCTCATCTAGAATGGCGTCAAAAGCTTCGGATACTTTATCGAATTCCTCATCGGTTTCTATTGCGGATAAATCGCCATCCTCGTCAATTTTTAGAAAAAAGATGTCGATATCTTCCTCGCTATCTTTTTGTAGATCTTCTACAAAGCTGACTGCCACATAATCTGTTCCTGCTAATGTAACTTTTGCCAGTACTTCAACGGTTTGATCTTCTTCTGTTTCATCACTAATAGTAAATACCTCGCCGACTTTGATTTCATCCATTACAGTTAGCCTCCTTCTTTTGCTTTCAGTATTTTTCCTTAGCTTACCGTGTTGTGGGAAAATCATGCAATAAAAATGCAAAAGAATCGTCACAGAATTGGATAGATAAAGCCTTTCTGAATGCTTAAATATATAGATGTTTTCGTAAGTTTCTGGAATTTAAGTTCAATGTATTATTTATTGTCCACGGTATGCAAATATAGACTAAGTAAAACCTCACCGCAAGCTTTCCGGAATAACTCTTTGTCCTCTGAGGATACTAAGGGATAGGGTTTTACATATGAGGAGGAATATAATTGGTTTCCTTAGAAAAGATTGCTGAGGCACATAAAAGAATGAAGGGAATTGTACATCAAACAACTTTGGATTATTCCCGAACCTTTAGTGACCAAGTAGATAATGAGGTGTTTTTAAAGCTTGAGAATTTACAAAAGACAGGTTCTTTTAAGGTGCGTGGCTCGTATAATAAGTTAATTTCACTAAAGAAAGATGAACTGCAAAATGGGGTAGTTGCTGCTTCGGCAGGAAATCATGCACAGGGGGTCGCTTATGCAAGTACGATGCTTGGTATTCCTTGTACCATTGTCATGCCGACTGGGGCGCCTTTGAGTAAAGTGCAAGCTACAAAAGAGTATGGTGCAAAAGTTATTTTGCATGGAAATGTATTTGATGAGGCGCTTGATTATGCATTAGACCTAAAAAATAAAACGGGTGCTGCCTTTATTCATGCCTTTGATGATGATGATATTATTACTGGTCAAGGTACAGTTGGTATCGAAATAATCGATCAGCTACCTGATGTTGATGCTATTGTCTGTCCCATTGGTGGAGGTGGATTAATAGCTGGAATTGCAGCAGCGGTAAAAGAAAAAAATCCATCAATCCAAGTATATGGAGTGGAGGCATCTGCCTGTCCAAGTATGGTTGAGTCGTTAAAAGAAGATCAGTTAATTACCGTTGATTCCAGCCCAACCATGGCAGATGGTATTGCTGTAAAAAGGCCTGGACAACATAATTTTCAATTAGTAAAGCAATATGTCGATGATATTTTTACGGTAGATGAAATGGAAATGGCGCAATCCATGCTTATGTTACTTGAACGGAACAAGTTATTAGTAGAAGGGTCAGGAGCAGCGTCTCTTGCTGCTATGTTATCCCAAAAACTTCCCATTAAGAATAAAAAAATTGTTGCAGTTATTAGTGGGGGGAACGTGGATGTCAGTTTTATTTCAAGAATTATTGAAAGAGGCATGGTTGAGGCGGGTCGCTTTATGCGTTTTAACACCATTCTGAAAGACAAACCAGGAAATCTGGAGAAAATTTTACAGATAGTAACGGAGATGAGGGGAAATATTTTGGATATTTCCTTGAATCATATGGGAGATAAAATTTATCCAAGCTATGCGCAACTATCCCTTTCTATTGAGACAAGAGATAGGGAGCATATTGAAGAGATTTTGGCAACATTGAAGAAAAGGGGGTACATAATAGAATGAATCAAAAAGATGGGTTCTTTTGCTTCCATAAGTAAATAAGAGGCAGGAGAACCGTCTCCGTGCCTCTGTCTGATTCACATTTTTCTCAGTAGGTCCACATACTTACGGTTCGTATCAATCACTTCTTCCACAAGTTGTTTGCTCTCTAGGTCTAAATCTCCTTTTACCAGTTCCTCAGAATATTGAACACCATAATTGTCCATCCCTTTTATTGCATCGTCTATTATTTTACCTTCATCATTTGGAAGTATTACTTTATGCATAAAGCTATGCATAGATCCAGAGACGCCTTCACTGTCTGCTGGAACTCCTCCTAGATTTTGAATACGGGCGGATAATTTTTGCGCATTTTGTTTTACTTCCTGCTGCATCGTCTGAAAGGTTTGTTTTAGTTCCTCGTCATCTACTTTTTGGATGTAATGTTCAAGGGAACGAATGCCCATGTATGTGCCTCTTAATAATGTATTTAATTCTTCAACCACGGTCTCATTATCCATATAATCACTTCCTTCCTGCTATTATGATGCTACTGGGAAGTGGAAATATTCATTTAAGACTGTACGTGCAGAAATGATTATGAGACCGGCTAATATATATTGTTTAAGACTTTTTTTAAAAAGATAGTCGTTTTGCCACTAAGTCGATAAACTAAGAAGAAACTTTAGATGGTGAGATTGTTTAAGTATGGTATCTTTCATTCCTTTTAAAAGAAATGAAAGAAGAAAGTTTATTTGTAGTATCATAAATGACTCTAACTGGTTCGTTCCAGACTATTGGACCGGAGAAATTGGTCAATGTTTGAATCCAATTTTTGAATTCGCTGAAGGGCAGTTTCATGATCTATTTTACGGTAATGGTGATTGCCACCAGGTTCTTCATCCGCCTCATCGGCCTCTGCAACCACCTTTTGTAAGGGGGTGAGCTGTAACTGGCCTTGCGGTAAATAGGAGTTCGTATGAAGAAGTACAGCTAAGGCAATTGCTTTGGCATCTTGCAGGTTCTCACCACAGCGAACTAGCAGTTTATGGGCACGGGCAGCACCTTTAATCGCATGAATATCATTATCTTTATATAACTCATAATCCCATTTGCCGTTTGGGTGATACCATTTATAATGACCGATGTCGTGCAGGAGCCCTCCTTTTGCAGCCAAGTCTGGATTGACATCGGTTTTTGTGGCAATATCAAACGCTATTTCAGCAACGGAAATGGCATGTGCCATACCTGAACGGCCGACGTATTTTTGGACAACCGGGTGAACAAAAAGTTTTTCTAACGTAACGTTTCTGATCATGATCCTTCCTTCCTCCTTTGCGAATGTGCTAAAAGCTCCATTTAAATAGGTATATTGTTTAATAAAATAACATGTTTTTACAGACATAGCAATGGGTTTGTTAGATTTTATGGCAAGAAAGGATTATCATTTATCACGTGATTAACTGGCTGTAAGACCTTAACGAGAAGAATTCGAGATGCCTCAAGAATTATAAGTGGGGGACGGGCAGCCAGTAAACTCCTGATTCGTTCATCTAACAATTAGTGGGGGATGAAAAAAACCCCCACTGATTGAAGATTCACTTTATTAAATTATGTTAATTTTTTTACAGTAAATATTTTATACCTGATATAGTGAGTTATAATGGATTTAATTAGTGAAAGGGGAAGAAGGCGTGGAAAGAAGTTATAAGGTTTATTCAGATGAAGATATTTACATGGAATATTCGGTTATAGGAGAAGGGAAACCTATATTTGTCTTACACGGAGGTCATTCCAATTGTAAGGAAGAATTTGGGTATAAGGCATTAATAGAGAATGGTTACTCTATCATTACTCCTTCCAGACCAGGGTACGGTAGAACTTCTAAAGAGATTGGCGCAAGCTTAGAAACGGCTTCTACGTATTATGCTAAATTGCTAAGCGATTTAAAAATTGATAAGGTTCACGTCATTGCTATTTCGGCAGGTGGTCCAAGTGGAATCTTTTTTGCATCCAAATATCCCGATCTTGTGTCTACCCTTACCTTGCAATCGGCAGTTACTAAACAATGGTTGACAACAAAGGATAAAGAATACAAGGCTGCAAAAATCCTATTTCATCCAAAAACAGAAAAATATACTTGGAATTTAATTTCGTTTATGAATAATCGACAGAGGTCAGGCGAGGGTTTCTTTATCGATTTGGATCAAGTAAACACATTATTAACGAAGGATTTAGAACGTATTACATGCCCAACTTTCATTATGCACAGTAAACATGATGGGTCGGTACCATTAGAGCATGCTCAACATGCTCATGAAAATATTCCTTCTTCTGAACTTTGTCTGTTGGATGCTTGGGGACATTTAATCTGGCTTGGAGAATCAGCTGATGTAACCGATGAAAAATTAATAGATTTTCTTGAGAGAAGTAAAGTAGGGGAGAGGTACTTCACATAAACATGAATGGAAGCAAAGAAACCTAACCGATGTTTCCATTAGATTATGAAGCGAGAGCGATCCTTGTACTTCTATTCACTCTGATCCTCATTGACAAGTCGTTTAGTAAAAATTAAAATATGATTAAATAGTAAAAAAATACTAGTTTTTTTGGCCTCTATAAATTTATTATTCTTTAGCAGGCAGTTAATACAAATTGACTGTATGAAAAAGGACCTACGAATTAATTGGGTTAGATTTGTATTGGTACCTTTCATACTGATATCAGTACTAGTAGGTGGTTTTTAAGTTCTCTATTAATTTAGAAAAAATACTGATAAAAACAACGGAAGTTCTTCAAAAAATATAAATTTTGTTGAAGGGAAACCGGTATTATTCAAACTAAGAATGCTCTCCATTCTTAGTTTGAATAATACCGGTTTTTTATACTTTACTGGAAGAAAGAAAAGCGGAAATCTTAGGGACCAAAATTTGTCATATTTTAAAGGGATATGAGGAATGGAGAATTCGTCTTCTTTCACTTATAAATAATTGATTGCTGAAAAAGGGGAATGTTATGCATCTTGATAACGAGGAATTATTGGTATTATTAAAAGAAATTAACAAGTTGATGATGGAATATGAGAAATGCGATGATCCTGAAATAAAACTGCAAATCAAGTCGGATTTGTTCCATATTATTAAAGTGATATATCTGTACGCAAATGACGTGAATTAGGCTTTTATCACGTGATTGACTGGCTGTAAACCCACTTAAATGAAGGTTCATTTTTCTATCGGCGCCCTATTTAATAAAGCGTTGGTCATTTAGGGTTTTTCGGTAATATAAAAAGTAACAGTCCTCGTTGTTGGAAAAAAAGGACAAGTACCTTTTGAAAAGAACCTTCCCTATACTTCCTTCTCGAGTATAGTTTTAGATGATGAATGCATCCTAAGGGTAGTCAGATTGGAAGGAGGTAAGGAGATGGATAGATGGAAAAAGAATAATAAGCTATCTCACTCGGAAATTACTAATAATGCAGAAGACACGGAATTTAGTGTAGAATTTACTCAGAAAAATAAGAATTACAAAAACGAATTAAATAAGAAAAATAAAAATGGATAACCATCGTTTCTGGTTATCCATTTCATACTTAAGTAGTACGTTGGTTCCTTTTTCGTTTAAGTCCCCCAATAATCAAGGATATAAGTGTAATGCTCGTCAAGAATGCCAAATTGGAAAAGCCTACTGCATCCAATAAATGCTGAATTTGTTTTTCTTTTAAAATCATTTCGCCACCCGTCCAAGCGAGAAGTGCTGCACCAAAAAAGATGATAATGGGAAATTTTTGAATCAGTTTTAAAATGAATTCACTTGCAGTCATAATAATCGGAATACTAAGGAGAATTCCTGCTATGATAAGCAGCAGATTACTCTCCGCAATAGCTGCAATCGCTAGTACATTATCCAAACTCATGATAACGTCTGCAAAAATGATAATAGATATAGCCTCTTGCAATGATTCTCCGCTCTTTATATGATCTGCCTCATGGTTATCAACTAGTAATTTGTAGGAAATAAATAGAAGCAGTATGCCTCCTATTAATTGAATAAATGGCATTTTTAATAGGTTAATCATAAGAAACACAAATAGAATTCTTAATGCGACAGCCCCTATCGTTCCCCATTGAATTGCCTTTCTTTGTAGATTTTTGGGCAGATTCCTACTTGCCATGGCAATGACGAGGGCATTATCACCGCTTAATAGGATATTAATTAATAGAATTTCTAATACTGGCTCAATTAATCCCATTGATTGCCTCCTAGATTTTATGTATGTATGCGGGTAAGCTGTTAGTGAAGGGTTATTTTCAAAGGCTCGGGTATTTAAGAAAGCTTGTCCAATAACTAACCTTCTTTTTTTAGCCAGCCACTTATCCCTTACTAGCCACTTATCCCTTACTAATGATATGTAAATAGGAAAGCTGAAAGAACAATTTTTTCTTTTTAGTAGATAAGAAAGTATAAATTTTTTGCATCGATGTCTAGCTCCAGCACCCAGCGACTAGCGAGACTTCCCTCATCTCCGTACGATAAAGAAGACTTGCCGATTGGTGAAACCAGAGGCTTAGTCGCACTTATACCCTTGCGGTGAAAGTCAACATCGACTCAGGTTTTTAGGAAGGCCGACTAAAAGCGGGCCAGCGCTCAGGCGTCGGCATACCCCTATGAAGGGGCATGTTTCCTTTTCGCTCTTCAAGCATAAGATTCACTAAGATTTTTACATTCGTAAAAATCAAGATCATCTAATCTCCTGCGGGGACTGTTCGGTTAAAACCGCCGCTTTGCGCGGCAACACCGAACCACCTGGCATGGCCAGGCGTAAAAGGTTTTCGGTGGGACGAGTAATCGCAGTCCCAGTCCGTACGTCGCTAAACGGGCGCTTGCGCTTTTCTTAGGGTCTTGTAATGGTTTGGAATTTCATAACAATTCTATTTTTAGAAAAAGAAAGGGATTTCATGCCTAAGGTGGAATAAGTATATTAATAGTAAATTACAAATAAAAAATTAGGAGAGAGAATATGCCTGTAATCCCCAGACCAGCATCAACAGTCGTGTTAATGGATAAATTATTAAGAGTTTATTTGACCAAACGACCTGCAACGATGAAATTTATGGGAGGATTTCATGTTTTTCCAGGAGGAGCTATGGAAGAATCGGATTATGTTATTAATAAGAAGTGTGTCATAACGGATTCAAGGGAAAGTTCTTTAAGTATAGCGTACTACATAACTGCAGCCAGAGAATTATTTGAGGAAGCAGGTATTTTATTAGGAAATTGGAGGGATGGTTCTCCGGTTCGTTTGTCTAAGGAGAAAGAATTGAAATATCGGAGCCAGCTTCAAAAAGGAGAGGTATCTCTAAGTGAGGTGCTGGAAAGGGAGGAGGTATACTTCGATTGCCACTATTTGACTTACTTAGGTCAAATGATTACACCGAAGCAAAGTCCTATAAGGTTTGATACTCGTTTTTTTCTAGCTGAACTTCCTGATGGACAGGAACCAGATCCAGATGAAAAGGAAGTGGATGGGGCATTTTGGGTTCTACCGGAAGAAGCACTTACCTTGTTTAAAAATAAAAAAATAAAACTTGCACCACCAACCATCCTTACGCTTAAAAATATGATTAATTATAAAAATGGCGGTGCATGAAAGAGGTCTGTATCGTAAAAGGAATTACTGAATCTTCTCAGGAACAATAGAGTATTTTGAATTCTTTCTTACAGCAACATCTTCTTTTATTAATTTTATCAAATGAGCTTCCGTTGTTCGTATGGCAACTTTAAAAACACTAGGATGAATGGAGTCTTTATAAATCATTTCGGTCAGTTCTGCTGAAGTTAATTGGTTATGTGATTCCAGCAAAGATTTGATTTGGTTTTCCCGGTAAAGTCTTCGGTTGATAACAAAGTCAATTTGCTCATAGGGATTATGTACCCAATTACCGTGACCTGGGCCGATTTTGGATAACTTCAGCTCTTTAAGACGTCTGAGGGTTTGCAAATAGTCTTTCATATCACCGTCTGGGGCTCCAACCCAAGTCGTTCCTCCTGTGACAATGTTATCCCCTGCAATTAATATTTCAAGTGAAGGGATATACAGATTTAGTTGCCCAGCTGTATGACCGGGTCCGTGAATAATCACGATTTCTTCATTACCAACTTTTAGCAAATCTCCGTCATTTAACAAGGATATTTCTTCCCACGGTGATATCGCTGAAATGACATCCTCTTTTTCTTTCAAATGACAATAGACAGTAGGTAACCAATGGATCAATTTTCGTACTCCCGGAGCATGATCTGGATGGGAATGTGTAAGGATGATTCGTTTAGGTAATGCAAGTTTATGCTTTGAAATTTCCCATTCAAGCAGTGTTTTTGTCTCCTCAATATCATAACCTGCATCTACTAATATACAATCGTGATCATTCCCTATGAGGTAGCAGTTCGTTGTTGTGTGAGGCAATAAAGTTGGAGTAGGTATAGGAACACGTATTACTTTCAATCCCTTCTTTTTCAACATAATTATCGTCCCTTCTATCCAGTATATGTACACATAATTGGAAGCGAACTCTCCTTCTATAAGTATAATATGTTCAAGGGTAAATATTAAGATTTTTTTAAAAATTATATAACAAAATCTCTTGAGTATGTGTATTTATTGTTTCAAAGTAATTGTAGTGCCAGTAAATTAGACTTACGACTTGAGTCAAATGACGTTTCAAAAAAAATTTGGAGCAATATATTAATAATAAATAGAGGGAAAGGAGGGATTTGTCATGGCAAAAAAGCGAAGAAGAAGAAATTTTGATGACGATAATCAACAGTTTTCTGTTTCAGATGCAGAAGCGGATGCAAAATCGAAAGTAAACTTCGACAGTGACATTGAATTAGATAACGACAATGACAATGATAACGAAAATGATTTGAGAAATAAGAATCGAAACACCAATATTGCCAGAGTAATCGATAGTGGTAATTCCAAGGTAGACGTTAAAGTAGACTCCGAAACTAGGGCGAGAGTACGTTCTCGTTCAGATGCGGATCAAGATCAGGAACTTGAATTTGATTAATTAAATTTATGTCAAAGTAGGATGAAATGTCCTACTTTGACATAATTAATTGAATGGGGGTAGGTTATGAAAAGGCCAGTTAAACATCTGTATCCTGTAAAAAATGATCAAAACATATTACCCGTTGAATCCAATGATACTAAATCTATTATTCGTGAAAGTGGAAACTCGGATGTTGACGTTAAAGTAGATGTTGATACTACACCGATTGCCTATGCGATGCTCTGTTCTCTTTTGGCAACCAAACAAATAAGTAGCAGAGAGTTTGAGGAAGCTGTACGGAAATTTGATGAGTTAATGGTTCGAAATCAAGAGGATAAGTATGGTTCTATTGAAAAGCAGTATCATGAGAGAAAGCCAAGGAGAAGGTTTTGATTTCTTCATCCCTTCTCCTTCATTATGGTTACTAAAAATTTAAGATAAATTAAGACCGTTATTTCCAAATAAGGAATGACGTCTTTATTATTGTGGTCGCTTTGTTGCTATGTGATCGCCATTTTCTATTTCTTCCAGTGTTTTTCGTACGTTTTCAGGTATATAACTACCAGAAATTTTATATGCTCTCACTATCTTGTTTGTTGTATAAGGTTTTTTTCTTTCGCTTTTTGACATAAAGCTTTCCTCCTACTTTTTCATCATGGTCTTATCCATCCTATTTTTTACGCTTCTATATAAACTATCCATTCTAAATTCGATAATCCTTGTATGATGAAAATCATTAGTTAGTAAAAACAAAAAATCTTTGGCCAAAATAATTGGAAAGGGTGTAAAGGGCGGTACCTAGTAAAACAGAAAGATGGTCAACAGTTATAATTTTTACAAGTCCTTCGGGAATCACCAATTGCAAAGTAACTAAAAAGCTAATCGAATAGGATAGGAGATAACAGCCTAATATCACAGCTGTAAATCTAAGCACTCCGGTAAGATTGCTTACTTTACTATTAAAGGTATATGACCGGTTTAGAATATAACTAATTACCGCACCAATTGAAATTCCTGTACATGTAGAAGACCAATAAGACCAGCCAAAAAGGTTTAATAGAATAAACATAATCGATAATCCGACAAATGTGTTAATCATGCCAACAAGTAAAAACCTTATAAATGAGTGCGTTTGTCTTAGGTTAATCAAGAATATCCTTCCTCTATGTCTATTTGTCCAAATTATCGTTTTTATCTACATGAAAAGATTTGGTGGATTGTTCAGGGGCTAAGTTAAATGTGTCAATATCAATGCAGTATTTTGGACGCCGTTTTGTTTCCATATAGATTTTTCCGACATATTCCCCGACCAAACCTAATCCAATTAGTTGCAGACCACCAAATAACCAAAGGGAAGTAATTAATGAAGTCCATCCTGTATGTGTATTCCCTAAGAATTTTAAGGATAAAAAATAGATTCCGAAAACCAAACTTCCGATAAAAGATAAACAGCCTACTAAAAGGACCAACCGAATCGGAAAGATGGAAAAGGAAGTAATACCATCTAGCGCAAAGGCTAGCATTTTTTTTAGTGGATATTTTGTTTCACCGGCAACTCTCTCCATACGGTCATAAAATACAGAAGTGGAGCGAAAACCAATGAGTGGAACAATCCCCCGCAAAAACATATTGGCTTCTTCATACCTTTCCAGTTCTTCTACTGCCCTTCGGCTCATTAACCGATAATCGGCATGATTATAAATAAGGTCAACGCCCATTTTTTTCATGAACTTATAAAACCCCTCGGCTGTAGCACGTTTAAAAAAATTATCTGTGTCCCGATTTTGTCTGACTCCATACACCACTTCATAACCAGCCTTAAATTTTTCAATAAAGTTCCAAATTATTCCAATATCATCTTGTAGATCAGCGTCTATACTTACCACACAATCGGATACTTCTTTTGCGGCGGATAAACCTGCTAACAGCGCATTTTGGTGTCCGACATTTCGGGACAATTTTATGCCTCCGATGTGCTCTTTTTTGATGCACTCTCTATAAATAATCTCCCATGTTTTATCCCGACTGCCATCGTCAACAAAGAGAACCCTGCTTTTCATCGAAATTTCTTTTTCTCCTATCATTTCTGTTAACAGTCGTTTTAGTTGTGAAATGGTCTCTGGTAGTACTTCTTCTTCGTTATAGCATGGTACGACAATCGTAAGCACTGGTTCACTCATTGCTGTTCCTCCTTGTTGTTACTTGTCCAGCTGCATTACATTGCTCTGTAGAGATAAATTCTCCAGGCGGACTGGTCGGAGTTGAATATTTTTTCCAAAGTTAATCCATTTTGTATTGCATTATCAATTGGAACGGCTGAAAATAAGTATAATCCTCCCATGTTTTTAAATTCCTCAGTGTTGATCTCTACATTTTCCAGTCGTTTTTCTGAAGTTTTCTTAAACATATAATGTTTTCCCAATTCATCCGTAAATAGATAGCATCTGCCGCCCCACTCATCAAAATAGGTTTGGATGGTGTCATTTTTGTCCAGCTCTTTCTCAATTATTTTCCGAAACTGATATTTGTAGGATAATGGATAGAAATTATTGTAAGTGTCCAACGTGTAAAATCCATTATACTGGGCAATGGCCGGGTGGAGACCGATGCTAACCACCCGATATTCCTCCTGTGGAAGACCAATATGTGCTTTGATTTCACTAAATTGTTCTACGGCATAAAATTCACCTACACTTGGCTTCTTTCGATGAACAATTTCCTCGCTAGAGAAAAGGAGTAGAACAATCTGGGCAGCAATGAACCAGGGAACGATTCTTTTCCACCGCTTTCCTTGCATCCAAATTATATTCAATCCTCCGGCAAATAAGAGATAGATGACCATCGGCCGGAGGAAATGAAATCGGGCAAAATTGAAGGTATCCAAGAAATGAAACCGTTCTGTCATTGGCAGCCAGCCTTTGTAAAACCAAAAAGCATACCAAGCTGATAATACAAAGTTGAGGAAAAATAAAAACACAAAGTTTTTTTCCTGTTTCCACCATTTATTTTTCCATATGTAATAAAAGCCTATGAAAATGACAGGCTGTATGAAAACAGTATGAACTGTTTGGACGTGATTGTGTCCTAAAAAATAATTTTTAAATGTAAGTCGGACACAGTGCCAAAAAGTCAGCCGTGCGTGGAAGTACTCATCTCTGCTGTTTGGTTCGTTGTCAAAAAGAAATGAGTATACGAGACGGTATTCCACCAATAAAAAAATGAAAGTCATATAAACAATAGATAAAAAGAACGGCCAGTTCCAGCCTTTTCCTCTCAGTACATCGGAAAGCCAAAATATTCCCATGGCCGTAAGAAAAAAGAAGAATCCTAACACAATACTGGAGTATAACGGCAGTAGTGTCAGTGCCAAATAGTTTCTCCAAGAATGTTCACCACTCCTAATATTAAGAAACACCCACAAAGCGAGCGGCATTCCTAATGTACTGAGCATTCCCGAAGGCCAGAACGGTGTAAGTGCAAAAGCCAGAGAAACACCAACTCGAATAATTTCTAGATTTTGATCAGGAATGAAATGTTTTTTTAATAATAGATACATCCCAAGAAAAGCAACAAAGCGGCTAATCGCTTGGCTTAATCCGTAAGCAACCATCGTCGGAAAAAGGGCATAGAGCCAGACAATAATACTGAACTCTGTCCCAAATGCATTGCGCTGGAGCTCTCCATTTATAATCTGGGGTATATTTGCATCAAGTGCTCCCGTTATCTCACCGCTTTTCGCCAGAACAGTATACCAAGCTAAATTGGAGTCGAGGTTATCATGAACTCTTATATGTGCTTTATCACCCAAAATAAAATAAGGTGATAAAAACAGAGTGATGAGGATAAGGGCTGCAATGATAAGCCGTGGTTCTGTATTCCTTTTATTTGCAATCAATTCTTACACCTCAAACAAACCATAATCTTTCATTAAGTTTTACTTATATAAATGAAACTATTCCTTTTATACTAAATTTAACCGTTCTCTGAAAGAAGCTCCCTCTTCAAGCGTTTGAAGGGCATAACCCAACGGTAAGGGGGAGATGAATTTCGGGAGGCACCAATGAATCCAGCAACGATAGCGCCTGCCCAGCTTCCCAGCATTCCAACAGGGGATAACTTATCTGCAACGATACCAATAACTAATGATATAAACACAAAAAAATAAAAGCAGTTAAGCTCATACATAAAACTCCTTTTTGATAGCATATGTAAGACTTGTACTGTTTGTTTGGGGATTGGAGTTTTTTGGTGAGGGGACTGGCATGATTTTTATGTTCGTGATAATTTATTAAAAGATAGATGGATATTTTGTACGACCTTCTGTGTTTGCAGATCTAGTAAAGATAGTCTTAATTCCCCTGAAAGGAGCAGAATAATGCAAGTTAAATTAAATTCAAAAATCATCAAAGACCGATGTGGTGCTGTCTCTTTTAAAAAAGGGGATGCTTTTTATCGGAATGGAAAAGTAAATATAGAAACCATTACTTCGAATTCTGTTCAAGCAATAGTGAAAGGAAAAGAAAACTTTCAGGTTCGTGTGGAAAAGGAAGACGGTGGAGGATGGTACTCGCGATGCAGCTGTCCTTCGCTGTATTCCTTTAGCAAAGATTGTCAGCATATTGCTGCAGTGCTTATCGCAATCAATGAACATAAACAGAAAGGCAGCTTCTCCCTTGATTCCAGTGCTCATTCAACAAATACAGAATTATCGGAGGGGTTGATCCAATTATTTCAAGAAAAACCAGTCCAAGCAACCGGGCATCAAATCCACTTTGAAGAAAGGAAAGTACTTAATACTGCATTTTTCTGTAAAGTGGTCCATGTTGATAAGGGAAGCTATATGTTTGGTATAGAACTATCCATAGCCGGAAATCGAATAGCGGATATTCGGAACTTTCTTGAACATGTAAAAGATGGAGAAAGATTTGTTTCCTATCTTCAGAATTGGCATATGATCCAAGTAAGCATTGTTTCCTGGGAGAGACAGATAGTGTCATTCAGAAGCTCATCCGTGTCATGGATGATGAAAAAATGTACCGGCGTGCTTTACCACATAAGTTTGGTCGACAAACAAATATGCAACAATTACTCATTCCAGCCTCTTCCTGGGACCGACTTGCTCCTTTGCTGGAAAATGCCCCGCATGTCACATTACAATATGATGATCAACGTTTTATTGGTTTTCACTCGAACAATGACCGACTTCCGCTTACGTTTGAATTTGGAGATACAATGGAAGGTTATCATTTAAAAATAGATGGCCTACATCGGATGAGGATTATGAAGGCATATGATGTTGTTCTGTTTGAAGGAAAGATAATCCGACTGAAAAAAAACGAGGCTGAACAGCTTTTTGAATTAAAGCGACTTTTGGAAGCCTTAGAAACAAATGTTATTCCCATCCCCAGCGACCAATTGAAATTCTACATGGAAAAATTAGTACCTGCTTTAAGGCGAATAGGTGAGGTTCATTTATCTGGGACCATTACACGACAGCTAAATAAAACACCGTTAAAGGCCAAGCTTTACTTGGACCGTCTAAAACAACGTCTGCTTGTCGGACTCGAATTTCATTACGATGATCATGTTGTCATTAATCCACTGGATAACCGGGAGCGCAAGACAGGTTCGATGATTATCCGTGACACGGAAAAGGAAGAGGAAATCTTACAGCTGTTGGAAGAAGAGGGGCAATTGAACAAGACAGAGAGCGGCTACTATATTCATAACGAGGAATTGGAGTATGCCTTTTTATATCATGTCCTTCCGAAATTGCAAAAGCTGGTCCAAGTATATGCAACAACAGCAGTAAGAACGCGGATTTTTCGAAAAAACTGGCGCCCCAAAATAAAAGTGAAGCATAGGAAAGAACGGACAAATTGGCTGGAATTCTCGTTTGACATGGACGGTATTCCGGAAAAAGAGGTCAAGGAGGTATTAGGTGCACTCGAAGAAAAACGGAAATATTACCGTTTGAAGGATGGCTCATTGCTTTCCTTAGAATCAAGGGAATTAGAAGAGATTCAACGCTTCCTGCATGCTGCTCCCGTTCAGGATGATGACCTGGAAAAGGGATTGGAGGTACCGGTTGTAAGAGGGCTTCGGCTTCTTGATTCCGTGGAAGAAGAGGATACCTTTACGTTTGAGGCTTCTTTCCGTCAGTTTATAGAAAGTATTCGGAATCCAGAAGAATTTACATTCAAAGTACCGGAACAATTAGATGAAACGTTAAGAAGCTATCAAAAACAGGGCTTCCAATGGATGAAATCTATTGCCAGTTACGGTTTCGGTGGAATATTGGCTGATGATATGGGACTTGGAAAAACGGTGCAAAGCATTGCGTTTATATTATCAGAACTTCCGAAGATTCGTGAAAGTAACTTGCCTGTATTGATTGTGTGCCCTTCATCTGTTACGTATAACTGGCTCGCAGAAATGATGCAGTTCGCTCCAGATATTCAGGCAATGGTAATGGATGGAAAAAAAGCGGATAGAGTAAAACTGCAGAATGGGATAGACGAAATCGACGTGTTAATTACAAGCTACCCTTTATTACGCAGTGATATCCCGTGGTATGAAAAACAGGAATTTCACACAATCTTTTTTGATGAGGCACAGATGTTTAAAAATCCATTAACACAAACAGCACGTACAGTAAAGAAGCTAAAAGCAACACATCGCTTTGCGTTAACTGGAACCCCAATCGAAAATGCACTGGAAGAACTTTGGTCGATTTTTCATGTTGTTTTTCCGGAATTATTTTTAGGATTAAAGGATTATAGCAAATTAACGAAAAAGCAAATTTCCAGGAGAATCCGACCGTTTATGCTTCGAAGGGTTAAAGAAGATGTGCTTGATGAATTGCCTGAAAAAATAGAATCTGTGGAGTCCGTCGAATTACTCCCAGATCAGAAAAAACTTTATGCTAGCTATCTGGCCAAGCTTCGTCACGATACATGGAAGCATTTGGACAAGGAGACTTTCCGAAAAAATCGGATCAAAATTCTTGCTGGTCTAACTCGACTGCGGCAAATTTGTTGTCACCCAGTATTATTTGTAGATGGTTATAAAGGAAATTCAGCCAAGTATGAACAGTTACTCCAAATCATAGAGGAATCTAAATTATCTGGAAGACGAGTACTGATCTTTTCACAATTTACAAAAATGCTTGATCTTATCGGGAGAGAACTAGCTTTTCAAGGTACACCTTATTTTTATTTAGATGGGCAAACACCTTCAGAGGAAAGAGTCAAAAGATGCAATCGATTTAATGCTGGAGAAAGGGATATCTTCTTAATCTCTTTAAAAGCTGGCGGTACAGGATTAAACTTGACTGGAGCAGATACGGTTATCTTTTATGATAGCTGGTGGAATCCTGCGGTTGAGGAACAAGCTGCTGATCGGGCCCACCGTATAGGTCAGGAGCATAAGGTGCAAGTAATTAAGCTTGTGGCCAAGGGTACGATTGAGGAAAAAATGAACGAATTGCAAAATAAGAAGAGGCATTTAATTGAAGAAGTGATTGATTCCGATGATAAGGTGCTGGGGGCACTTACAGAGGAGGATATAAGGGATTTGTTGAGAATATAAAAAATATACTTATCAGCTGGGTTTTAATGATGTGGAATGGTTCAGGCTACCGGGCTATTTAATAAAACTTTTAACGAAAGACTGTCTCTAAAGTTGTTTTTGCCAGTAAATTTATAGAATGTGACGTAATAGAGATAATGATTGGTATCCATCCCTTCTCAGTATGAATAATTTTGAATCAAAGACTCAAGTTAAAATGAGGAGGTGTTTTAATGGGAAAAGACCGTCAAGAAAAAAAGTTAAGACAAAGTGGAAAAGTGGAATCAGATCGTGATGTAGGTCTTCGTTATAAAGGTACAGCTAAAATGTCCGGTCCTGAGGAAGCTAGAAGGTTGAATGATGGTGATAAGTAAATAGGCGTGTTCTCTTTATATATTAAAGAAAAATCCGAACGATGAACTTCGACAGCGTTACATCGTATTTTAAAATTACTGCGACAAAACTTAGGAAAATTAAATGGCTGTAGGTCCCCACTTATAGAAATATAAGTGGGGAACTTACAGCCAGTAAACTCCGGATTCGTTCAAACTAAAAATCAGTGAGTGACGGAAAAAACCGCCATTGATTGAACTTTATTTACCATCCCTGATTCTACATAGCCAGGGCAAAACGAAAAAGCCAGTCTTAACATAGAGTAAAAAAACATGGTTCATGACATTTTTATATGGAATTTTTAAAGATTAATAGGAATATGTAATTAAAAAGGGTTATCCATTCCTATTCATGCTTGTCCTATCCATTTCTGCCTTTATCAAATGTTTCGTGAATAATTTCTATTACATCTTCGTCTTTGTCACTATGATTTAGCATTGTTTATCCTCCTTTTTAACTATACATTTTCCTTTTTTGGGGTGAATTATACATGAAAGAAATAACGATTCAGTTGAAAGACGAGACTTATAATCATATTAAAGAATTAACAGAACTGGAAAATCTGATTAATCGTCATCGAGATAAAAATCGAAATGACGATTATAAAATGGAGGAATTTATAATTGGTTGTATTGTTGACAAAATTGAGCAAATCAAACATTTTGATTCGGTTAATCCCTTGATGGAAAACGAGGGGACAGCTATTATTAAAAATCGTTTCAAGGAAATAGCCAAAAAGAAAAATATGTACATTAAAGATATTGCCGATCAACTGAATATGCAGCCACCAAATATTAGTAAAATATTTAATAATGTATCTCAGCCTAGGCTGGAGCTTTTTATTAAAATCTGGATTATACTGGGATGTCCACCGTTGCATCAGTGTATATATTTGGAAAATGATCAAGTTTAAATGCTTGGTCTTTTTTATTTTCTCTCATTTACGTAGAAAATCATGCAGTAATTGAGGAGTTGCCTTACTAAAAAACGAGCGAATACGAGTTTTTCTAATAAAAATGGAATAAGACAAGCAGCCCACTACATATTCTTAAACATAAAAAATGTGCTAAAAACTTATCAAAAACATTATTTGCGGGCTGATACATTTGAATATGCACTAGCGAATCTCCTAATTTAAAAAGGGAAGGGGTGGCACCGAATGACTGTATATGAAACGTTGGTTCTTATGATTGCGTTTGGGTCATTTGTAGTTGCAGTGTTATCAGAAAGAAATAAATAATTGGTTTTCTTTCTTTGCTTTTTTTGCATCATAAAAGTATAAAACATTTTAGCCAGGAAGTTGTTCGATGTAGCTAAAATTTTAATGTCCCGATTATAATTAAAATAAGAACACATTCACTAGATGCGAGCGAATGCGGGCTTTTAAAAAAATATATTTTTCGATACTACCATCAAAAGTTCGACATTTTATACGAATACTTAATATAGATCTTTCGTCATTTTTATTTTTTGCATTACATATTACACAAAAATAAATATTTATATATATGAAAGACTGGAAAACGATTGAATACAAATAGAATGAAGTGGTTTATTTTACTGACCACCTTCTAAATAAGAATTGCGAGGGATGAGGATGACATCAGAGAATCAATTAATTGGTAAATCCTATTATAAGACTTTTATGGAAGATGATAACAAACATCCAATAGAAATTCTTGGTGAAAAGTATATCCAAGAACAGCGGAATGAAGTGTTTGACCTTTCTTTTATTCGATTTGCCCAAGGAGAAGTTTACTTTTTAAATAAAGATTATGAAGCAGCAATTTTTAAGTGGGAAAATGTTTCCAATGAGTTGAAACCATGGGCGCAGAAAAATATAGCGGATGCGCATTTTAAGTTGGACTTCCTGGCGATTGCCGAAGATTATTATAAGGGGATAGAAACCGATTCGGATGTATTAAAAATAGAAGTGCTTCTGCAGCTGTTTCACTTGTACATACGACGCGATAAGACGGAGTTGGCAAAAGATACAATAAAAAGAGCAGTGGATTTGAATCCGGATTATCCAGATGTAACCGAACAGGCGAAATCTTTCTTTGAGCAAGAAGAAGATTGGGATCATGCGATTGATTTAGCTAC
Organism: Oceanobacillus salinisoli; assembly: GCF_009733865.1. Classification (GTDB taxonomy): domain Bacteria; phylum Bacillota; class Bacilli; order Bacillales; family Amphibacillaceae; genus Oceanobacillus; species Oceanobacillus salinisoli. Next base: position 391,152 of record NZ_WOFB01000002.1, read on the forward strand.
TAAAGAAGCTGTTCGAACGAAGTCCATACCATGGTTTAACGTACTAAAAATGTATGTAGAACAACGCCATATAGCAAAAAGAATACCTGGTTATTTTAGTGAAGCATTAATGACGTTATATTCTATTGATAAAAAAAGTTATGAAAATCTCGTCACAGCACTTTGGAACAGTTATAAAGAAAGTAATATGTATTTTTCATGGCTGAAAGAGATCAATCAGATTTTATTAAATAATGATTCAAATCATTCATACGAATGGAGGGAGCTTTCAGGACTATATAAGGAAACCTACGATGAATTAATTAATGGAAAATATCTCATTTGGGAAATTTCCCATCTCATTCCAATTCATTTAACCAATTGGATGAACGTTGCAACATCTTCAGATAAATTGCTTTCTTCATCAGCGGTTCTGGCATGGAATGAAATGTTCCCTTCAAGTATAAATACGACAGTTGTTAATATGGCAGAGAATTTCACTAACCATTCCTCACAATCACTTCAGGTAATGGAGGAGGCGGCTAGGTTATTTAAATCCATCATGTTATGGGCAGAAGATAAGGGCGTATTGTTGAATGATCGTTTTGATGGGATAGTCAGAGAGCTTCTTGATTTAGACCATTACCATTTGCTGATTGCAGGGACGAATGAAAAATCAGCATTTATTAATAAGTTATTTGATGCAAATCTTTTGGTGGATTCTACCAAAACTGGACTTCTCTCTAATGACGTGAATAACGTATACAGAAGCCTATCCAATTTGGATGATTACAGCAGAAGCGGAAAGCGTGCAACGAACATGATTCATTGCCGCATGCCAGTTTCTTTTTCAGAAGATAATAAATTAAGTCTAATCGATCCTCCGGAAGTAATGGGTGAGAACTTAGCAGACATTTTATTGTTTGTTTTAAATGCCGCATCTCCTTTATCCGAAAAAGAGCTTGATATGGCGGTTAAATTTAGAGAAAAATCACCAGATATATCTATTCATTTTCTAATAAACAAGGATTCCATAACAAATATTGAGGAAACGATGAAAGAAATAGAGAATACAACATCGAGAATCAGTATGTATTTTCCGGATGCAAAAGTCTTTGTTTTTTCTGTACATGATAAGAGTATGGAACAGTTTGAAGCGTTGACTGCCTTTCTCCAGTCGATAAGCAGTGGATATGATCTGAAAACGGAGCGCACGAATAAAATCTTATTGCACACTAAAAAACTGATTCAATTTTTATTGGATAAACGAGTGGAAATGGAAAATAATTTACTGGATACGATTGAGTGGAAGGAAGAAATGGCAACAAAACTCACTGGAGCTGTTCATCAGATGAGCGATTTGCAAGAGGAAAAGACTCAAATAATAAAAAACGCTTATTGTCTTATTAAGGATGAAATGAGAGCAGATTTGATGGTTAATATTCCGAAACTGCTTCGAAATTGTTCAGAAATGGTGAGTGAGGACAGTAACTTTGAAAAAATACATGTTGCAATTAATGAAGAGATGAATAAGCGGATAAAGGATTATATAGAGGGAACCGTTTTACCTGATTTTCGTATAGCCATACAGGAATGGATTGCGGAAAGTGATAGGGTCTTTCAGGACAGTCAGGCATTCTTAGATGAGTGCAAGTTTTAATCAGATGTATGGGGAAGAGAAGATGGCGTTTTATGGTGATTTTAGGGTGCTGGATGACTGGGCGCGCGATGCAGATCGAATGACAAGGGGAGGAAATATACAACTGGAAAAAGTCAACATCCTGATGCGCTCCGCCTCTTCACAGTTTTTAATGAAAAGTGCTGGGAAATTATTTGGTACGATACCACAAAAAAATAAAGGGATAATTCATAGGAAGTATAAGCAATTTATCGAAAGTAAAGATTACAGTGAGTTCGCTAAATCTATTACAGATCGGTTTATGCAACAATTTGAGTTTTTCGAGAACTCACTGGAAAGAGACATCCAAATGTTTTTTGTGAATTCATATGAAGTATTAAACGGAATGTTAAAAGAAACGGAAGATGAAATGGAAAAAAATAAAGATTCCCTCAATGAAATGCGGGAAAATCCGGAAATTTACCGTGATCCCCTTACTTTATTTGAACTGAAATTACGTCAGTTTGAATGGATTGGTGGGGAAGTGGACCGGATACATGAATATCGGTAATGCATAAAAGGAAGGTACTGGATGTATCTTCCTTTTATACATGTAATAATGTAAAGATCCTGGTGGATAAGGCAACTTAAAGAAATAGTATATGGTTTTGTAATAAAATTCGTTATAATATGTGATACATATTTAGTGAAAAAGCATGTGGAAATGATGAAGATAATGGTGAAATAGACGAGTAAATTCCATGACAGGGATTAATCAGAGGTGTATTCAAATGAAATCGGAAAGGGAATATATACTCAAATCCATACCGGATGAAGAAAAAAAGACGTATGATACGCTATCTGCTCTACCCAAAAATGAAAAACGGTTAATCTGGCAGTTAATTCGTGAGAGTAATATAGAAGGGATTACTATGTACAAAAGGAACCCAAAAACTTTGAACTACTTGCGTTCACAGGGATTAATTGCCATCAATCCTTTATATAAATCAAGTAATCATGAAGTGAGTGTGTTTGTTCTTCGTAATTCCCCTTATTTGCAACGATTATTGCGGAAGATGGCCAGGAGGGGAGAAAAATGAGAGATAAAAGCAAAAATATAAGGTGGAACCATATAAAGCTAAAGGATTAATTATGAGCTAAAATGTATGATGGAAAAGACTAAAAAGAAGCCAGTCTCCCACTATAATTGGATAGTGGAAGGCTGGCTTCTTCAGATTCGACAAAAACCGGGAAGTAACAGGCACCACGAAGTATCGACAAAATTCTACATATTTCGGGAAGTGACAGGCACCTGAAGGGATTTTTGTAGGTTTATAAGTTCGCTTGTTATACTTGGATATTCTTTGATTTCTGGGACATATTTTATGGTTACAGATTGATTTTGTGAGGCGGCTTTTGCCATAGTTTCACAAACGTACAGCAATTGAGCTAATTTCTCATCAGAAAGGACTGGACGTTCCTTATCTTTGGCACAATTTTCTAAAAGATAGCCTAGCTGCTCGATGGAGAATAAAACCTTCCAGTAATATCCCAACGCCTCTCTATCAACCGGAATCTCTCCGGAAGCTGTGTTATACATTATTTTTAAATGGCTGATATTCGTTCGCATTTTTTTTAATTCTCTGCTATCCATAGCCTTAAAGCCTTTGCTTTGTTCGGAGAAAAGAACTAATAAAAATTGGGACTGGCTTCGAATCGTTTTGCTTATTATATGAGGCAGACGACTTGAAGCCGATTTTCTGCCTATCATCCATACGCCGATGAGACCGATGGCACTTCCTATGACAACATCGATGATTCTCGCTGAAGCAAAATAAGTGAAACTAAAAGATCCCTGTGTTGTGCTTTCAGCCATTAATAGAGCGTTTGGAGTAAAGAATAGTGCTGCTAAACCATAATTTTTTACAATGAATAGTTCTGTAATAAATGTCAGTAATAAAATAAAAAAGGCAATAAGGTACCCCGAAGGATTGGTTGCAAGAATAACACTCGCAATGATAATTCCTGCTAATGTACCTATTCCTCTTTGAATGGCACGGTGGTAGGTGGCAACAATTGTAGCACCTGACATGACTGCAACACAGGATAATGGAACCCAATAGGAACGAGCTAAGTTAAATTCAAATGCAATAATTGCAGCAATGATTGTCACGAAGCAAAACCTTAATGCTGTAATAAAGATAATAGAGTTCTTATCAAATGCACCACCGAAAACATTCTTAACGGAAGGCCGGTTGAATTGAATAGCCTGATTAATCTTTGAAGCAGGCTCGTTCATAGTTGCATCAGCATTGTAAATCTTTTCAAATAATTGACTTACATCCCCAAACATTCCATCTGGCTGAAGGATTTTTTTACTGGCTTTACGACTCTGTTGCTTATCCAGTGATTTCGAGATTTCCCTTAAAGTTTGACCTAATTCGGTTGGTAATTTTTCCTGGGATTTGGCAAAATGTTCGATAGTATACATAAAAATGGAGTTTGCATGATTATTTAAAACATATAACCGTTTAAATATATCCGTTTGTCGCCAAGGAATATATCCTGCTGCAAGTGTTTCCTCTGCTTCATTCAGTACAGATATAACCCGATGCCGGGATTTATTAAAATGCTCTGTACCAACGGAATCGAGAAATGAAGCTAATTCCACATAAACTCTTTTTACGACACCTCTTTCAGGACCGTGGGGGTCAAAGGACCATCCAATCATGGCGATTATCCATGACAAGCACCCTCCAAGAAATACGAGACCTGCGCGTAATGGCGCAAGTTCTGGATTTACTGGCATTCCGGTTGTCATGGAAAAAACTAAAACGAAAAAAATGGCAGAAGGTCCTGCAATTCGCAATGCACCAAAAATAAAAATGGCAGTACCACCGATAATCCCCATTAAAATAGCAACCGCCAGCGGATATGGTGCGGCGAGTGTTCCCAAAAATGTAACGAAAGTCATGGCAAGTACAACGAAAAATATTTTTTTAGCCCGTTGTGCGTACGGTACGTTAAATACATAAAGGAAGGAAAAGCCACCCAATCCAGCAATGATTCCATATTCAAAATAACCAAGCAGCAGTCCAATTAAAACGGGAAGACCTGCAGCTATCCCAGCACTAAAGGCTTTGCCCCATGGAAAAGGTTTTTGATTAACAAAAAACGCTTGTTTAAAGACAGAGGGAGGATTCATAGTGTTTGTTATGTTTTTATTCATCTGTATTACCTTCTTTTTAAAATACTATTAACTATGTAAAAAAACTAACGAGTATATCAATTATAATACGAATTAAATTTAGTATCTAGGCTGCATGAAAATGCAATCGTTGTCAATTTAAAAATAGTTGTATATCACTATTTTTCTAATAATTTGAACTATATTTAGTTCTATATGACGATTGTTTGTGAAATTTAGTTTTTATATACTAAACATAGAATTACTTCTTAGCATTTATCATTAATATTTAAGGCTTTTTTCTACGATCCACATACTTACATCGCGGTTTATCGATTTACTGTCAAAAGCAACAAATTTAAAAAACAGAGCCTTATTTTAAAAAGGATGATTGTATAATGACATATTGCTAAGCAGAAGCCTTTCATGTCATCTCCAAGAATTTTGCCCCAAACATTATATTTTGATTAGCAAAAATAACAAAGTGCAAGGAATAGGAGGAGTAAAGTAATGAAAAACACTCAGGAAATGGGGACATTATTATTACGAGTCGTCCTAGGCTTCACTTTTTTTATGCATGGACTGGACAAGGTTCAAAGTGGAGTTGGTAACTTTGCGGAAGGGTTTCCAGCAATGGGACTTCCTGCATTTTTAGCTTACATTGTTGCAGCGGTGGAGCTTGCCGGTGGTTTAGCCCTTATTCTAGGCTTAGGGACAAGAGCTTTTTCATTATCTATGGCCATTATTATGGTAGGTGCTATTCTGTTTGTAAAATTAGGAGAAGGATTTTTAGGAGGGTTTGAATTAGATTTGATCCTACTAGCCATTGCAGCTCACCTCGTATTAAACGGAAGTTCAAGCTTATCTGTGGATGCAGTCATCTTAAAAAAGAGGTCTTCTCATGTAAATATGAATGATCAGGCAGTGTAAAAAAACATGTATATTGCGGGGAAGTTGTGTGGGATTTTTCATACGTTCTAGCTTTTCTTTCATACACCAGGGAAGTATAATATTTTAGTTAAATGAAAATCAAGTGTTCGAAATGGGCATGGTTCCTTCTTTTTTCTGGTATGATAGGGATAAAGAAGTATTAATACTTAATTCCTATTATATTGTACGATAATGTAAGGAGGAAAATAATGAGTGTGAAATCAAAAATCTATAAGGTACTTCGGATTTGGAATGATATTGATGCCATTAGAAAAGGGAGAGTAAAGAAGAGAGTAGGCAGACGTGTTTCAGGGAGAATCGCGGGAAAGGCAATAAGGAAGATTTTTAAATAGTCCATAATAGGGCTATTTTTATTTAATAAATATTAGGATAAAAGTACCGTGAGTATAAAACAATAAAAAAATGAAGGAGAATGAAATGATACTTTATTAACGTGAGTGATGGTATGAGCGAAGACAAAAATGATAAATCAGTGGACTCAAAATATATTCAACAGCATCTTGCCAATGAACGAACTTTTTTAGCTTGGATTCGTACAGCAATTGCTATCATTGGAGTGGGGTTTTTAGTGACAAATATGCATTTCACGATGCGATATACTACTTCTGAAGCAGTGGACTATTTAGCACATGTTATCGGCCTGGCATCCGTTGGGGTAGGTATTCTTACTATAATATTAGCAACGGTTTCCTATTTTAAAAAACATATTTCCATTAATAATCAAACCTTTCGTACATCAAGAATCACCCTTGTATTTGTTGGTGTTTTAGTCATTATCATTGCATTGGTTTTTGGTATCTACTTTTTAATGCTGTGATCTGATTTCTTTGTATATAGGCCAGAAGATAAGCTGATGGTTATACCAATACTTAGAAATGATAGAGATAATAATAAATTTTTCATTAAGAAGAATATACCTATGATGAAAAAGATCATTCCCAAGATGAAGTTTACTTTCCCAATTACAGTAAAGTTTTTCACAATTTATACCCCCATTTTTAACACGTGAACTGGCTGTAAGACCCCCATTATGATAAGTGGGGATCGGCAGCCAGTAAACTCCTGATTCGTTTAGAGGCCTTTAGGTCATAGCCTTGTGGTACTATAACAATCATAGGGATTAAAAAAAACACTGATGGAAAATTTACTTGATAGAAGGCTCTGCTCTAAAATTCTTCGATTCGTACTCTCTTTCGTTTAGTTAGTTGTCCTTTGTCGAGGAAAATATGCTGCTTTCTCTTAGCTTGATAATAGCTTTTTGCAGTATTTCCTCTTTCTGAACAAGGGCAATTCGAACATAACCTTCTCCTGCAGCCCCAAAAGCATTACCTGGTGTTACTACAATTCCAGTCTCATCAATTAATCGATAAGCAAACTCAGTAGAAGTATACGCTTTTGGAACTTTGGCCCAAACGAACATCGAAGCTTTCGGTGCATCCACTTTCCAGCCTAATTCATTTAATCCGTTAACCAGAATATTTCTGCGCTGTTTATATGTATTTCTTAATTCCGCGCTAAAACTTGATGTATTCTTCAAAGCATGAATTGCCGCCTTTTGAATAGGAATAAATACACCATAATCCAAATTAGATTTTAAGCGATTTAAAGCCTTTATTACTGTGGAATTACCAACAACATAACCAATTCTGCAACCGGCCATGTTAAAGCTTTTCGAAAAGGAATTAAATTCTATCCCCACTTCTTTTGATCCCTCTATAGATAGAAAGCTGATTGGCTTTTCTTCGTAATAAAGCTCTGAATACGCAAAATCATGAAGGACAACGATATGATATTTCTTGGCAAATCGAATAACGTCTTGGAAAAACTCCTTTGTTGCCAAGGTAGGAATTGGATTTCCTGGGAAGTTTAAAATCATCAATTTTGCTTTTACGTAAACTTCTTCTGGAATAGCTTCTAAATCAGGTAGAAACTGATTCTCTTCTTTTAATGGCATCATATGTGGCTTGGCATCAGCCAAAGAAATTCCAGCTTCATAGGCGGTGTACCCAGGGTCTGGTAAAAGTACAACATCTCCCGGATTGGTTAGGACCATTGGCAAATGAACGAGTCCATCTTGAGATCCCATAACCGTTAAAACATCCGTGTCTGCTTGAAGCTCCACTTGATAGTTTTTATCATAATAGTTTGATATTTCTTCATGTAGTTTATCGATACCAGTTAATGCATAGCCATATTGAGAAGGGTCACTAACCTGTTTGGTAAGTTCATCAATTACAAAGGAAGGAGGAGGTAAGTCAGGACTACCTACACTTAGGTCAATGATTTCTTTGCCTTCTTTTAATTTTTCCTTCTTGTAATTTGACAGCTCATTAAAAATGGAAGTTTGAAAATGATTCATTTTCTCTGACAGTTTTATTTCCATCCTTGTTCACCTCTTTAAGAATCGTATCACGTATTTAGTATAACATTATTTAATATTGTGTGAGATTGTAAAATTAGTATAAGATTAGTAGACTTGTTATTCAATTTTTACCGTCAGTTGATCCATTGCATGATAACCATAACCTTTTCTGTTCCAAAAGGGGCTTGAGGGTTGTGTTCGATTGTGGGAGTCAGTTGCTCTGGACATTATTGTGTATTCTCCTTTTTCAAACACGGACCATTCATATGACCATGATATCCAACCGTAATTTTTATCTTCCTGATTCTCCAAATTTGCATCTTTCCATGTATCTCCACCATCTGTACTGATTTTAACATTTGTTATATACCCTTTACCTGTCCAGGCGATTCCATTAATGACATGATTGCCTGTATCTAATATTTCTTTATCTAATGGTTTTTGTATAGTAGAATTCACATTTAAGATGGTGACAGGAAAAGCACCTTTATCATTTTCTTTATTTGGATAATACATATAATCTTTGGATTGAAACGGCCCTTTGAATTCCCAGTCAATCACTTGGATCTGCTTAATCCACTTTACAGAAGCCATTGCGTACCATTGCGGAACAATTAATCGTAAAGGATACCCATGTTCAAAAGGGATTGACTTATTATTGTACTCATAGGCAATAATCGTGTCAGGGGGAGAGCTTTTTCAATAGGCAAACTTCTTGTGTAGGTATAATATTCATCTGAGTCACTTGTTTTTCCGAAATCATGCCCTTCAATTACAACTTCCCTTGCTTCACTGGCTAGTCCAACTAGTTGAAGCAGATTCCTTAATGGTACACCTTTCCACTCGCCTTGACTGATTGCCCCTTTTTCCCATTGTTCACCATATGTTTCAGGTTCAAACAAACTGCGTTTATTCCCAGCGCATTCAAGTACCATTTTTAAGTTTCTAGAGGGCATACGCAAAATCTCCTGTATGGAGAAAAACCTAGGCATGTGAACAGCACCAAAAACAGGAAGAAAGTAATAGGTATTAGAAAAGGATGGATAAGAAAAATGATTTCTTCTATAGAATAATTCGTCATTTACTAAATCAGATTTGATAAAATGAATGGGCGATTCCTGGTTTTCTGGTTGCAGACTCCGTGTCATTAAATAGGGCCTACCAAAAAGATATTCCGAAGAAGACATTTAAACACCTCCCAAAACTATACTAATAAAAATATGCCCCTCGGTTGGTGCCTGTTACTTCCCGGTTTTTGTAGAATTTTGTTGATTTCCGGAGAGGAGGTAGTATATTTAGATTATGAATGGAGTTCACCTTAACATAATTTTAATTTTTTTTGTAAAATATATTGACATATTAATCAAGTCGTTTTATTATATATCTTGCTGTTGAAAAACTTTACGAAAAAACAATAAAAAGTTTAAGGGAAAGTAACTTGACAGTTTAATATATGTATGGTAAATTATAAATCTGTCCTTTTTTTAGTAATTTAATTGTGAATTAGAATTATTCCGCAGTAGCTCAGTGGTAGAGCAATCGGCTGTTAACCGATCGGTCGTAGGTTCGAATCCTACCTGTGGAGCCATCACGGAGAAGTACTCAAGTGGCTGAAGAGGCGCCCCTGCTAAGGGTGTAGGTCGTGTGAGCGGCGCGAGGGTTCAAATCCCTCCTTCTCCGCCATTGAAAAAAAGGCCCGTTGGTCAAGTGGTTAAGACACCGCCCTTTCACGGCGGTAACACGGGTTCGAATCCCGTACGGGTCACCAATATAATAGGAGGATTAGCTCAGCTGGGAGAGCACCTGCCTTACAAGCAGGGGGTCACAGGTTCGAGCCCTGTATCCTCCACCATATCCGAATATTTTAGAGGATTGGTTTTCACATCGCGGGGTAGAGCAGTCTGGTAGCTCGTCGGGCTCATAACCCGGAGGTCGTAGGTTCAAATCCTGCCCCCGCAACCAAAATATAAATTACCTTCTTTAGGTAGTTTGAGAATTATTTGTGCTGTAAGGTGAATCATAACAAAAATGGTCCGGTAGTTCAGTTGGTTAGAATGCCTGCCTGTCACGCAGGAGGTCGCGGGTTCGAGTCCCGTCCGGACCGCCACTGATTCTTAGGAGGTATACCCAAGTCTGGCTGAAGGGATCGGTCTTGAAAACCGACAGGCGGGTCAAACCGCGCGGGGGTTCGAATCCCTCTACCTCCTCCATTTAATTCATTTTTAAATGCGGACCGTCTGCTCAATAAGTAGAGCTTGAGCATCACTTTTATACAGGGGTATAGTTTAATGGTAAAACTACGGTCTCCAAAACCGTCAATGTGGGTTCGATTCCTACTACCCCTGCCAGTTTCACTATGGCGGTCGTGGCGAAGGGGTTAACGCACCGGATTGTGGCTCCGGCATTCGTGGGTTCAATTCCCACCGGTCGCCCCATTGAATTTTATATTATTGGGCTATAGCCAAGCGGTAAGGCATCGGGTTTTGATCCCGTGTACCCTAGGTTCGAATCCTAGTAGCCCAGCTTATATTCGGGAAGTAGCTCAGCTTGGTAGAGCACATGGTTTGGGACCATGGGGTCGCAGGTTCAAATCCTGTCTTCCCGACCATTTGAAACTAAGGGGCCTTAGCTCAGCTGGGAGAGCGCCTGCTTTGCACGCAGGAGGTCAGCGGTTCGATCCCGCTAGGCTCCATCTTAAATATGGCGGTGTAGCTCAGCTGGCGAGAGCGTACGGTTCATACCCGTGAGGTCGGGGGTTCGATCCCCTCCGCCGCTATCATCATTTATACGGACCCTTAGCTCAGTTGGTTAGAGCTATCGGCTCATAACCGATCGGTCGCAGGTTCGAGTCCTGCAGGGTCCATTTTTGTTTTTTGCGGGTGTAGTTAAATGGTATAACCTCAGCCTTCCAAGCTGATGTCGTGGGTTCGATTCCCATCACCCGCTCCATTTATATAATGGGCCTGTAGCTCAGCTGGTTAGAGCGCACGCCTGATAAGCGTGAGGTCGGTGGTTCGAGTCCACTCAGGCCCACTCAATAAAAAAGTGTTGACTTTTGTTGAGTGAGTGTGTATAGTGTAATTCTATCGCAAAAAAACATCGTCAAGAAAAAGAGTTGTTGACAGATGTTATTACGGTATGATATATTAATAAAGTTGCTCTTTGAAAACTGAACAAACAACCAGTAAGTTAAG